>JAWKIM010000067.1:0-1528 GCA_041394365.1 Acidimicrobiales bacterium | reverse complement strand
ACGGCCTGTCCGGGCCGCTCGAGTTCAACGGCGCCGGTGAGCCGATGCAGGCCAGCTACGGCGTGCTCCAGTTCGGTTCGGACAACCGTCTCGACGACTCGCTCACCACCTACGAGCAGGTCACCGCGCCGGCTTCGGCCGACATCCCCGACGTGGCCGTCGAGGGCACCCGGACCGGTGACGGCGAGCTGAAGATCGGCTCGATCCTGCCCCAGACGGGCAGCCTGGCGTTCCTCGGCCCGCCCGAGTTCGCCGGGTTCGACCTGGCCATCGCCGACATCAACGAGGCCGGCGGTGTGCTCGGCAAGCCGGTGGTCGGCATCAAGGGCGACTCCGGTGACGCCACCACCGACACCGTGAACCAGACCACCGACCGCCTGCTCGCCGAGAACGTCGACGCCATCATCGGCGCCGCCTCCTCCGGCGTGTCGCTCAAGGTGATCGACAAGATCACCGGAGCCGGCGTGGTCCAGTTCTCCCCGGCGAACACCTCGCCCGACTTCACCACCTACGCCGACAAGGGCCTGTACTTCCGTACCGCCCCGTCGGACCTCCTGCAGGGCCAGATCATCGGCGAGTTGGTGGCCGGTGACGGCCACAAGAACGTGGCCGTGATCAACCGCAACGACTCCTACGGCGTGGGTCTCACCGAGGCGTTGACCGCGGCCCTCGAGGGCGCCGGCAGCACCGTCGTGGTGACGAAGACCTACGACGAGAAGGCCGACCGGTTCAACGCCGAGGTCAACGAGATCGCCGGTGAGAGCCCCGACGCCGTCGTGATCATCGGCTTCGAGGAGACCTCGAAGATCCTCGCCACCATGGTCGAGGCCGGCGTCGGCCCGAAGGACATCGCCGTCTACGGCTGTGACGGCAACATGGGCAACGCCCTCGGCGAGAACTTCGACGCCGGGAGCTGACCAACCGGCCGGTCGACCTCCGGGTCGGCCGGCCACGCAGTGAGACGGGCGAGGCCCCGGTCCGGCAGCGGATCGGGGCCTCGTTGCGTTCGGCGTCAGCGGGCGCGGGCCAACGTACCGAGATAGAGCTCGATGACCTTCGGGTCCTCCAGCAGCGCCCGCCCCGGCCCGTTGTAGGCGTCGCGGCCCTGATCGAGCACGTACCCGCGGTCGGCCACCTGCAGGCACCGGCGGGCGTTCTGTTCGACCATGAGGATGGCCACACCGGTGCGGTTGATGGCGCGGCACTGGAGGAACACCTGATCCTGCAGCGCGGGGGAGAGCCCGGCGGACGGCTCGTCGAGCAGCAGCACGGTGGGCTTGAGCATCAGCGCCCGGCCCATGGCCACCATCTGCCGTTCGCCGCCCGACAGCGAGCCGGATCGGAACGACGCCCGCTCGGCCAGCCGGGGGAACAGATCGAACACGTAGTCGAGGCGCTCCCGGAAGAGGCTCGGCTTGAGGAAGCAGCCCATCTCCAGGTTCTCGGTGACCGTGAGGCTGGGGAACACGTTGCGCGTCTGGGGCACGAAGCCGACGCCGCGTTCCACCAACTCGTGCGCTTTGCGGCC
>JAWKIM010000066.1:0-1533 GCA_041394365.1 Acidimicrobiales bacterium | reverse complement strand
GCGACGCCTACCGCCTGGTCGCCCCCAAGAAGCTGGCGGCCCTGCTCGACGCCGACGGCGGTCCCGCCCGGTCCTGAGCGCCGGCGCCCGCACGGGCGAGACCGTGGGCGAGCGCGGTGAGCAGGTGCAAGCATGACCCGGTGGCCACCCGCATCAGCTCCAACTTCGTCGACACCCCGGGTCTGCGCATCCACCACCTGCAGGCCGGGGTGGGCGAGCCGGTCGTCTTCCTGCACGGGTTCCCGCAGACGTCGCACCAGTGGCGCCACCAGCTCGCCGCGCTGGCCGAGCGGGGCTACGCCTGCTTCGCCCCCGACAACCGGGGCTTCGGGCGCACCGACAAGCCGCGGGTGCGCATCAGCCGGGGCCTGCTGGCCCGTGACGTGGTGCGCTTCCTGGACGCCGTCGGGCTCGAGTCCGCCCACCTGGTCACCCACGACTGGGGCGGCATCATCGGCTTCAAGGTGCTGGCCGACCACCCGCAGCGGGTGCGCAGCCTCTCGCTGCTCGACACGCTGTGCACGGTGTGGCACCCGCGCAGCCACCACGGCTACTGGTTCAAGGCCGAAGGGCTGGCCGAGGAGTTCTTCGCCCGTCACCACCGCGCCTTCATCGACGTGATCCTGGGCGGCCGCGACGGCGCCGCCCTGCCCGGCCCGCCCGCCTCCCCGTGGAACATCGGGGGCGGCGAGCGCGGCCCGCTCGGCGGCATCGACGATGAGGCGCTCGACCACTACCGGGCCGCCTTCGCCGATCCCGACAGCCACGCCGCCGCCATCAGCTACTACCGCTACGCGCTGCCCTTCCACCGCATCGACACCGCCACCGGACCCGACGGCACCGAGGTGGAGGCGCCGGTGGCGTTGAGCGAGCGCGAGGTGGCCGAGCTGTGGCTGCACCCGGCCGGGCTCACCGCCCACCCCGGCCACGCCCACTACTACGACTTCGGACCGGAGGACCGGGCCACCCGCTCGGCGATCCCGGTGCAGTGGCTGTACTCCCGGCCACCGCGGCGCGGCACGGTGGGTACGAACGAGCGGGTGGCGGCACCGAGCGGCAACCCCTTCGTCGAGCAGTTCCCCCGCCTGTTCTCGAACCTGGAGGTGCACGCGGTGGCGGCCGGGCACTTCCTGCCGGAGGAGGCGGCCGGTTACGTCACTGCGGAGTTGTCCCGCTTCCTGCCACTACGGTGAGGGGCAGTCACCAGCAGCACACGACAGGGGTTGGACGCATGGCCGGCACAGGCGAACGCGAGGCATGGATCATCGACGCGGTGCGCTCTCCGCGCGGCGTCGGCAAGAAGGGCAAGGGCAGCCTGTCGCACCTGCATCCGCAGCGGATCCTGGCCCAGGTGCTCAACGCGCTGCAGGAGCGCGCCGGGTTCGACCCGCGCGACGTGGAGGACTTCGTCTGCGGCAACGGCTCGAACGTGGGCGACCACGCCCATGACATCGGCCGCATGGCCGTGCTCGACGCCGGCTGGCCCATCTCGGTGCCGGGCGTGACGCTCAACCGCTTCTGCGGCTCCGGCCA
>JAWKIM010000065.1:0-1541 GCA_041394365.1 Acidimicrobiales bacterium | reverse complement strand
TGTGGCTGTGGCTGTGGCTGGGGCTGCGGCTGCGGCTGCGGGCCGGCCGGTCACGGGCGTCTTTCGTCTCGGGCCGGCCGTGCTCAGGCCTCTCTCGTGGCAGGGCAGGGACCACGCAGGGCGAGTCGCTGCGCCAGGCGGTGTCCTGGCGCAGTCGGGCGCGACGCGCCGTGGTCGCTGGTCCCCGATGCCCCGCCGGTCATGCCGGTACCGGCAACGCCGATGGCGTGCTGCTCGACAGCGTTGCGCGTTCTGGACGCGACCGGTGCATGGTGTCACGCAACCATGCTGGTCAGGATGCTGAGCCGAGCGCGAGCGTGACCAGAAGTCGCAGGTTTCGTTCCGACCGGTTCTCGGCGGCCATCGCCCGGTCCTCCGCCGGCCCCTGCCGTCTCCGTCCATCATACCGGTAGGTATGTCGCCGTCGCTCGCAGCGATTCGGCGCGGAATCGGCGCAAATGGGACCCCGCTCGCGCCGATTCGGCGGCGATTCGGCGCCGGGGTGGGGCCGCAGCGATTCGGCGGCGATTCGCTCCGAGTGGGTGGGGGCCGCGTTCCTTGGCGGAACGAGGCCCGGGGCCGGGGGGTCAGGCCAGGCGGGCGTACTCGCCGATGGTGCGCCGGGCGATCACCATGCGGTGCACCTCGGTCGGCCCTTCGTAGATGCGCGACATCCGCAACCGCTGGGACAGCACGCCGAAGGGCATCTCCCTGGTCATCCCCAGCGCCCCGAACGCCTGCATCGCATGGTCGACCACCTCGGCCGCCATCTCGGTGGCGAACACCTTCAGCATCGACGCCTCGGTGCGGATGTCCTCGCCCCGGTCCGCCTTGCGGGCGGAATCCTGCACCATCAGCCGGGTCAGGTGGATCTTGGTGGCGGCATCGGCGATCCACCACTGGACCGACTGGCGGTCGGCCAGCTTCTGGCCGAACACCTCCCGCTGCTGCACGTGGGCGCACATCATGGCCAGCGCCCGCGACGCCATGCCCACCGATCTCGCCCCGATCTCCAGGCGCCGCACCGTCAGACGCTTCTGCATGGGGGCGAAGCCCTCCCCCACCTCGCCCAACCGCTGGGCATCGGGCAGGCGGAGGTCGTCGAGGCGCAGCTCGTAGGTCCGCAGCCCACCGAGCATGGGGATCTCCCGTTCGACCTCGAAGCCGGGCGTGTCGCGGTCCACCAGGAACGCGGTGATGCCGCCCCGCGCCCCGAGCGTCGGGTCGGTCACCGCCATCAGGATGGTGAAGTCCGACGACGGCACCCGCGACACCCAGATCTTGCGCCCGTTGATCACCCAGTCGTCGCCGTCGCGCACCGCCCGGGTGCGCATGGCCGCCGGGTCGCTGCCGGCGTCGGGCTCGGAGATGGCCATCGCCGACTTCGCCCGGCCCTGCGCATAGGGCTCCAGGTAACGCTCGCGCTGGGCGGGGTCGGCCACGGCCATCAGCATGTGCAGGTTCGGCGAGTCGGGCGGGAACTGGAACGGTGTGATCGTGCGGGCCACCCGCTCGTGGATGGCCAGCATCACCCGGGCCGG
>JAWKIM010000064.1:0-1561 GCA_041394365.1 Acidimicrobiales bacterium | reverse complement strand
GTCCTCGGTGGCATCGGGCCGGGCGTAGCGGAGGTTGGCACCGATCGTGTCGTGGAAGAGGTGGCCGTCCTGGGTGACCACGCCGACGGTGGCGCGCAGGTCCTCGAAGGACACGTCGCGCACGTCGACCCCGCCGATGCGCACCGCGCCGGCGTCCACGTCGTACAGGCGCGGCACCAACGACGCCAGCGTCGACTTGCCAGCGCCGGAAGAACCGACCAGCGCCACCATCGTGCCGGCCTCGATGCGCAGCGACACGCCGTGCAGCACCTGCTCGGGGACGCGCTCGTCGAGCCGGGCCACCTCCTCCAGCGACGCCAGCGACACCTTGTCGGCGGCGGGGTAGGTGAAGCGCACCTCGTCCAGCTCCACCGCCACCGGACCGTCCGGTATGGCGGTCGGTCGGGCCGTCTCGGCCACCAGCGGTTCGAGGTCGAGCACCTCGAAGACCCGCTCGAAGCTCACCAGCGCAGCGACCACGTCCAAACGGGCGGAGGCCAGCGCGGTGAGCGGGCCGTACAGCCGGTTCAGCAGCAACGCCAGCGTGACCACGGTGCCGGCATCGAGCCGGCCGGTGAGGGCGAGGTAGCCGCCGAGCCCGTAGATGAGCGCCTGGGCCAAGCCCGACACGAGCGTCAGGGCCCGGAAGAACACCTCCATGGCCATCGCCGAGCGCACCCCGATGTCGCGGACGCGTCGAGCTCGCCCGACGAACTCGCCCAGCTCCTGGGCCGGGCGGCCGAACAGCTTGACCAGCGTGGCGCCGGGGGCGGAGAAGCGCTCGGTCATCTGCGAGGTCATCGCCGCGTTGTGCTCGGTGGCCTCGCGCTCGAGCGCGCCGAAGGTCCGGCCGACCCGCCGGGCGGGGATCACGAACAACGGCAGCAGCACCAGCGCCACGGCGGTGATCAACCACGACAGCCGGGCCATGACGGCCACGGTGAGGGCCAGGGCGATCCCGTTGGTGACCACCCCCGACAGCGCCGAGGTGAACGCCCGCTGGGCGCCGATCACGTCGTTGTTCAGCCGCGAGACGAGCGCGCCGGTGTGGGTGCGGGTGAAGAACGCGACGGGCATGCGCTGCACGTGGCCGTACACGGCCCGGCGCAGGTCGAGGATCAGGTCCTCGCCCAGGCGGGACGATTGGAGCCGTTCGAGCAGGCCGATGCCGGTGTCGAGCACGGCGACGGCAGCGAACAGCGCGGCGATGCCGATGACGACCGAGGTCGCCCGGCCGGCGACGATGGCATCCACGGCACGCCCGGCCAGCACCGGTCCGGCCACACCGAGCACGGCCGAGGTGGTGGACAGCGCCAGGAAGGCGGCGATGGTGCGGCGGTGGGGCCGGGCGAAATCCCGGATGCGCCGGAGGGTGTCCGGCCGCCTCGGCCGCCGGGGCCCATCGGGCTGCATGGCGCTCTCCAACGCCGACCACAGGTCGAGCTCGCTCATGACGCCGACCGTAGAACCTCGAGCGGCCTTGAGGTCAACCCGTTTGTGTGGTGGGGCGGGTTGGGCGCGGGCCGGGGCGGGCGCGGTCAGGCGCGGGCGATGACCAGTT
>JAWKIM010000063.1:0-1566 GCA_041394365.1 Acidimicrobiales bacterium | reverse complement strand
CTCTCCGCCGACGCCGGGCACGTGGAGCTCCTCGGCCGGCCCATGCCCGACGCCGCCGACGAGGTGCTGCCCGCCGTCGGGGCGCTCATCGACGGGCCGGCCTGCTACCCGTGGCTCACCGGCCGCCAGAACCTCGAGCGCTTCGACGCCTGCGGGCCCGACGGCCGCCGCCGCGACCGAGCCGACCGCATCGAGCAGGCCCTCGCCCGGGTGGGCCTCACCAACGCCGCCGACAAGCGGTTCAAGGCCTACTCGCTCGGCATGCGCCAACGGCTCGGCCTGGCCAACGCCCTGCTGCGGCCCCGGCGCCTGCTCATCCTCGACGAACCCACCAACGGCATGGACCCCCAGGGCACCCGGGAGATCCGCCACCTCGTGCGCGAGCTCGCCGCCGAGGGCACCACCGTGTTCGTGTCGAGCCACCTGCTCAGCGAGATCGAGCAGCTGTGCACCCACGTGGCGGTGATGAACAAAGGCGCGCTGCTGGTGCAGGGCGCCCTGGCCGAGCTGCAGGCCGGCACCCGCACGGTCGTGCGCCTCGACACCACACCGGGCGACGCCGACAGCGCCGTCGCCGTGCTGGCCGCCGCGGGCCTGGCGGCCAGGGCCGAGGCCGGCTCGGTGACCGCCGCCCTCGACGGTGCGACCGCGGGCGCGCCGCCCGAGGAGCTGGTGCGGCGGCTGGTGGCGGCCGGCGTGGCCGTGCGCCACTTCAGCATCGAGCGCCCGAGCCTGGAGGACACGTTCGTGGCGCTCACCGGGGAGGGTTTCGATGTTGCGCAATGAGCTGGCCACGCTGTTCCGGCGGCGCCGCACCCAGGCCATGCTGGCCGCGCTGGCGGTGGTGCCGGTGCTGATCAGCGTCGTCGTGCGCGTCACCGGTGGGCCCGGTGGCGGCGAGGGACCGCAGTTCCTCTCCCAGGTGACCCACAACGGCGTGTTCGCCGTGCTGGCCGGGCTCACCGTGACCCTGCCGTTCTTCCTGCCGATGGCCGTGACCGTGGTGGCCGGGGACGCCATCGCCGGCGAGGCCGGTCTCGGCACCCTGCGATACCTCCTGGTACGGCCGGCGGGCCGCGGCCGCCTGCTCGCCACCAAGGCGGTGGCCGTGGTGGCGTTCTGCCTGGCCGCCACCGCCACGGTGGCGGCGGCCGGACTGCTGGCCGGGGTCGCCCTGTTCCCCCTCGACCGGGTGACCACCCTGTCCGGCGACACCTTGTCCCTACCGGTCGGCATGGCGCGCATCGGCCTGGCCGCGCTGCTGGTGGCGGTGTCGTTGTTTGGCATCGCCGCCCTCGGGCTGTTCGTGTCCACCATGACCGACGTGCCGGTGGGGGCGATGGCGGCCACGCTGGCGCTGTTCATCGCCATCGGCGTGCTCAACGCCCTGCCCCAGCTCGACGCCATCCACCCGTTCCTGCTCACCAACTACTGGACGAGCTACGCCGACCTGCTGCGCACCGACATCCGCTGGGGCGACATCGCCCGCAACGTCGGCCTGCAGGGGCTGTACCTGGCCGCGTTCGGCAGCGCCGCCTGGGCCCGCCTCACCACCAAGGACGTGCT
>JAWKIM010000062.1:0-1619 GCA_041394365.1 Acidimicrobiales bacterium | reverse complement strand
CGTGGTTCGGGGCGTTCTCCGCCGACGTGCTCCCCGGGCGACCGTCGTTGGCCGCGCTGGTGACCTTCGCCGTGATCGGCATCGGCGCGGCCGGCTGCGTGGTGGGTGGCGTGATCTCCGATCGCAGCACCCGCACCGCGGCAGCGGCGTTGGCCATGGCCCTGTCGGCCCCGGTGGCGGCGGTGATCGGGTTCGCCCGCAACGGCCCGGTGGCGGTGGTGGTCGTGCTCGGCCTGCTGTGGGGGTTCTGGGTGGTGGCCGACTCGGCGCAGTTCTCGACGATCGTCACCGAGCACGCCGACCCGCGCTACGTGGGCACGGCGCTGACCCTGCAGCTGGCCATGGGCTTCGTGCTCACCGTGTTCACCATCTTCCTGGTGCCGGTGGTGCGCGACGCCAGCAGCTGGGGCTGGGCGGTCCTGCTGCTGGTTCCCGGCCCGGCGCTGGGGGTGGTGGCCATGGCCCGGTTGGGGTTGCGCCCGGTGCCGGCCCCCGCCAGCGCCGTGCCGGCGCCGCCGCCGGTGTTCGTCAGCCCGTTCTTCTGACCGGCCCGCCGCTCAGGCGGTGGGCAGCGTGTCGACGTAGCGCGGGTCGAGCTCGCCCTCCCGCGCCGGGCGCCAACCCAGGTCGAACGCCATCCACAGCGTCTGCGAGAACGGCCAGAACAGCAGCGGCACGACGATGGCCACAGCGAAGGTGGCGCCGAGCATCGCCAGCACGGGGATGTGCGGGTAGGTGATCCACGTGCCCACCAGCAGCGTGATCAGCAGCACGCCGAAGCTGAAGATGGTGTTGAAGCCGACCGCGCCCACGAAGTGGCCGTCCTCGCGGTCACAGGCGATGCCGCAGGTGGGGCAGTGGTCGTTCAGCTTGAACCAGCTGGCGAAGAAGCCCTTGCTGCCGCACTGGGGGCACCGCCGGCGCAGCGCCCGACCGAGCAACGTCCAACGGTTCACCGGGTGGGTGGTCACCCCGTCATCGTACGCGCCGCCACCCCGCCGCTCCGCAAATGGCGCGGACATTTGGGCGGGCGGTGCCGGTCGCCCGGAACCGTTAGCATCACCCGCCGACGAGAACCGGCCGGGGAGGCACCGATGGCGTGGCGAGTAGTGGTCGACATGGACCTGTGCGAATCGAACGCGGTGTGCATGGGGATCATCCCCGAGGTGTTCGAGGTGCGCGATGACGACCTGCTCTACGTGCTCGACGAGACGCCGCCCGACGGGGCGCGCGACAAGGTCGAGCAGGCCGTCGCCCGCTGCCCCAAGCAGGCGATCTCGATCGTCGAGAGCTGAGGTCCCCGATGCGGCGCATCGCCGTCGTCGGTGCGTCGCTGGCCGGGTGGAACGCCGCCACGACGCTCCGCCGGGAAGGGTTCGACGGCGCGCTGACCGTCATCGGCGGCGAGCCGGACCGGCCCTACGACCGACCCCCGCTGTCCAAGGCGTTCCTGGCCGACGGTGACGAGGCCAAGGTGGCCCTGCACGGCGTGGCCACCAGCGACGAGCTGGCCATCGACTGGCGCCTCGGCGTGCGCGCCGTTGCCCTCGATCTGACCGGCCGTCGCGTCGTGCTCGATCGGGGCGAGCCCGTCGGGTTCGACGGCGTGGTGCTGGCCA
>JAWKIM010000061.1:0-1644 GCA_041394365.1 Acidimicrobiales bacterium | reverse complement strand
GGGCCGCAGGGCTGGGTGGTGGTGCAGGTGCTGGACCCACAGTGGGCGCGGCTGTGTGAGGCGATGGATCGGCCCGATCTGCTGGAGCGGTACCCCACGTCGGTGGAACGGGTGGCCGATGCCGATGCGATCAACGGCGCGGTCGAGGCGTGGATGCAGACGTTCGATTCCGATGAGGCGTTGCTGGAGCACCTGGCCGCGCACCGGGTGCCGGCCGCGCCGGTGCTCGACCCGGCGGAGTTCGACCAGCACCCGTGGTTCCGTGAGCGCGGCATCGTGCGAGATGTCGACGATGAGCTGCTCGGACGCATCGCCGTCACCGGGCTGCCGATGCACCTGTCGTCGCTGCCGGCGCGCGAGGTCGACCCACCGGCGCCGTTGCTCGGTCAGCACAACGCCGAGGTGCTGACCGAGCTCGGGTTCGACCCGGCGCGCATCGCCGCGCTGGAACGCGACGGGGTGCTGCTGGCCGAACGGCACTGAGCGTCTTGCCGGTGCCGCGCTGACGGCGCCGCTCGGACGGTGCCGCGCTGACGGTGCCCGGCCGCTCGTGGTGGCCGCGGCCGGGCGGTTCCCGACGGTCAGCGACCGGTGAAGTTGGGGGTGCGCTTCTCGGAGAACGCCTTGACGGCCTCCCGGTGGTCGGCGGTGTTGAAGGCCACGCCCATGGGCCCGGTGACGAAGTCGAGGGCGCCGAGGAAGTCTTGGCGCAGCGACTTGTACACGACCTGCTTCATGAGGCGGATGGCGATGCGGGGGCCGGCGGCCAGGCGCTCGGCCAGGGCGGTGATGTCGGCCATGAGGGCGTCGTCGTCGCACACCTTCGACACGATGCCGAGGCGTTCGGCTTCTTCGGCGTTGACGAAGTCGCCGGTCCAGAGCAGCTCGAGCGCCTTGGTCAACCCCACCAGCCGGGGCAGCAGGAAAGCGCCGCCATCGCCGGGGACCAGGCCGACCTTGATGTAGCTCTCGGCGAAGCGGGCGCTGCGGGCGGCGTAGCGGATGTCGGTCATCAGAGCCATGTCCATGCCGGCGCCGGTGGCCACACCGTTGATGGCGCCGAGGTAGGGCTTCTGCAGCGCGTCGACGGCGCGAGCGACGGGGTGGACGTGGTTGCGCAGGTAGTCGCCGATGTAGAGGGCGGCGTTGCCGTCGACCTCGCCCATGGTGCCCAGGTCACCGCCGGAGCAGAAGGCGCGTCCGGCGCCGGTGACGATGACCACGGCCACCGCATCATCGGCCTGGCTCTCCTGCAGGGCGGCGGCCCAGTCGGCCAACATCACGTTGTCGAACGCGTTGAGCTTGGCCGGGTTGTTGAGCGTGATGGTGGCGATACCGCCGGGAGACTTCTCGAACTGCAACATGGGTGCGGATTCTTGCCGCTGACGGCCGTAGCTGTCCTGGCCACGTCGTCCGCTCGCCGGGCTGCGTCGGGGACACGCGCGAGACTGCGCACCATGCAGATGCCGGCGTGGGTTGAGCTCGATGGTGCCGTCAACGTCCGTGACCTCGGCGGGTTCGCCCTGCCCGACGGCGGTCGGACGCGTTCGTGCGTGTTGCTGCGCTCTGATGCGGTGCACCAGTTGAGCGAACGGGATGTGGCGCTGTTGGTGGGTGAGTGGGGGCTGCGCCACGTGATCGACC
>JAWKIM010000060.1:0-1654 GCA_041394365.1 Acidimicrobiales bacterium | reverse complement strand
TCTTCGGCGGATCGCCGGCTTCGCTGGACGTGGCCCCACGTGGTCGACGTAAAGAACGCCCAAGCGGGGACGGACGACAGGTTCAGCAGTACAACACGCGTCCAGCATCCGGCGCATCGAGCGTTGTAGCACGCACCCGTCGGTCGCCACGAGGAATCGTCAAGACCTGTGGATCGGCCGGTCCCGCTGATCACGCGGCGGCTTCCTGATCTTTCGGTTCGCGTTCGACGATCACCCCCTTCTCGAAGCGTGCGCCGGCCCGGACGAGAGCGACGAGGTGCGGTCCGTTCACGGCCCGCCACCGGTCCTGAGCGGCTTCGAGCAGCTTGAAGGCCATGGCCAGGCCGGCGGCTCTCGAGCCGGGGCCCTTGGTGACCTTGGTGCGCAGCCGCACGGTCGCGAACGTGGACTCGATCGGGTTGGTGGTCTTGAGGTGGATCCAGTGCTCAGCGGGGAAGTCGTAGAACGCGAGCAGCGGCTCGAGGTCGTCGGTGATCTTGGCGACCGCCTTGGGCCACTTCGCTCCGAACTCCTTAGCGAACGCGTCAGCGGCCCGGGTGGCGTGGTCACGGTCCTCGGCGTCGCGGATCTCGGCCAACATCTTGCGGGCGCTGCGCTGGGCCGACTTGGGCAACGCGGACAGCACGTTGGCGACCTTGTGCACCCAGCACCTCTGGCCCTGGGTCTCGGGGAACACCTCGCGCAGCGCCCCCCAGAACCCCAGCGCCCCGTCGCCGACGGCGAGCACCGGGGCCCGCATCCCGCGGCGCTTGAGGTCCCGCAGCAGATCAGCCCAGCTATCCGTGGACTCGCGGTAGCCGTCCGCGACGGCGACGAGCTCCTTGGTGCCGTCTGCACGGACCCCGACGATCACCAGACAGCACAGGCGGTCCTCTTCGAGCCGCACGTTGAAGTGGATCCCGTCAGCCCAGACGTACACGTAGTCGCGGTCGTCGAGGCGGCGTTCGGCGAAGGCTCGCTGCTCGGCCTGCCACTGGGTGGTGAGCCGGGTGATCACCGACGCGGAGAGCCCCGCAGCGGACCCGAAGAACCCTTCCAGCGCCGGCGCGAAGTCACCGCTGGACATGCCGTGCAGGTACATCAACGGCAACACCTCGGTCACCTTCGGGCTCTTGCGCGCCCACGGCGGCAAGATCGCCGAGCGGAACCGGCACCGTTCACCAGTCTCGGGGTCGACCCGGCGGTCATCGACCCGCGGGGCGCGCACCTTCGTGCGGCCCGCAGCGGTCGTGATCGTCCGAGGCTCGGCGTGGCCGTTGCGCACCACCAGACGGTGGCCGCGCTCGTCGAGCTGGTCCGCCAGCCCGGCGATGTACGCGTCGACCTCCGCTTCGAGCGCCGCCGCCAACATGCGGCGGGCACCCTCCAACACGATCTCATCCAGCGCCCACCGCATCTCCGCGCGGGCATCGTCATCAGTCACTACTCTCAACATCGGCGTGCCTTCCTCGCCGGGGTTGCACCCCCGGCGTTCACTCGTTTGGTTCAACGAGGAAGGTACGCCGCGCCCTCGAGCGGATGGCCGATCCACAGGTTCAGGTCATACCTCGGTCGCCACGATGCCGATGCCGACCGAGTCTCAGCGTCTCTCCCACGTTGGTTATGCGCCCCCCGATCAGCAGTCGGACGTCCC
>JAWKIM010000059.1:0-1742 GCA_041394365.1 Acidimicrobiales bacterium | reverse complement strand
TGCGGGTGGGGTTGGCGGGGTCGCTCTCGACCTTCGCCCGCAACCGTTTGATGTGCACGTCGAGCGTCTTGGTGTCGCCCACGTAGTCCATGCCCCACACCCGGTCGATCAGGGTCTCGCGGGGCAGCACCCGGCCGGCGTTGTCCACCAGCAGCGACAGCAGCTCGAACTCCTTGAGCGGCAGGCGCACCGGCACCCCGCGGATGACCACCTCATGGCTGTCGAGGTCGACGCTGACGTCACCTCCGTCGAGCCGCTCGCCCGTGGCGCCGCCTCCGTCGCGGACGCGCTCGGGCTCCGCCTCGGGGCTGCGGCGCATCACCGCCCGCATGCGGGCCACCAGCTCCCGGAGCCGGTAGGGCTTGGTCACGTAGTCGTCGGCGCCCACCTCGAGGCCGACGACGGTGTCGATCTCGGCGCCCTTGGCGGTGACCATGATGATCGGCACCTTCGAGCGGCGCCGCAGCTCCCGGCACACGTCGATGCCCGAGCGCCGCGGCAGCATCACGTCGAGCAGCACGATGTCGGGCCGCACGGCGTCGAAGCGGTCGAGCGCCTCCTGGCCGTCGGTGGCCACCTCCACCCGGAAGCCCTCGCGGGCCAGCCCGATGGTCAGGGCGTCGACGAAGGACTCCTCGTCCTCGACCACGAACACCACCGGCGGGCTCACCGGTCCGACCCGCCGGCGCCGTCGGGCCGCACCGGTAGCTGCAGGCGGAACGTCGAGCCCTCGCCCTCGCGGGAGGCCACCTGCACGGTCCCGCCATGGTTGTTGGCCACGTGGCGCACGATGGCCAGGCCCAGCCCGGTGCCCCCGGTCGTGCGGCTCCGGGCCCGATCCACCCGATAGAAGCGTTCGAACACCCGCTCCAGGTCCTTCGCCGGGATCCCGATGCCGCGGTCGGCCACCTCCACGCCGGCCGACGCTCCATTGCGCGTGGTGCGCACCGTCACCTCGCCTCCCTCGTCGGAGTACTTCACCGCGTTCTCGAGCAGGTTGTACACCGCCGATTCCAGCTGGCGCCGATCGCCGCGCAGCGACGGTGCGGCATCGTCGGCGTCGTCGAGCAACCTGACCTCGATCGAGCGGGCCTGCGCCACCGGCCGCACCCGTTCGGCGGCGGCGAGCACGACGTCGCGCAGGTCCACCGGGTCGCGCACCGGTTCGCTGTCGGCCTCGATGCGCGACAGCAGCAACAGATCGTCGATGGTCGAGGACACCCGCAGCGCCTCGCGGTGCAGACGCTGCGACAGCCGGGCCAGCAGCGCGGGCTCGTCCTCCTCGCTCATGGTCTCCGCCAGCAGCGCCATGGCCCCGATGGGCGTCTTCAACTCGTGGCTGATGTTGGCCACGAAGTCCCGGCGGACCTCGTCGATGCGGCGGCGCTCGGTCACGTCCTCGGTCACCACCATCACGTCGCCGTCGGGCAGCAGCCGGGCGGTGAGCTGCACGCTGCGCCGTGGGGGGCCGGCCAGATCCATGGTGCGGGTGGCGCTGGCGGTGCCCGCCTGCTGCAGCCCGGTGCGCAGCGCCTTGATCGCCTCGAGGACCAGGGCGTTGCCGTGCCGACCGGCGAGCAGCTCGGTGGCGGCCTCGTTGGCCACGGCCACCTCACCGCGCGGGGTGAAGACCACGAGCGCGTCGGGAGCGCCCTCGAGGATGTCGCGCAGGCGGGCTTCGACCGCGGCGGCGGCCGCCTCGGCGGCGTCGGCGCGGGCCAGCGCGGCGTCGTGGCGATGGC
>JAWKIM010000058.1:0-1975 GCA_041394365.1 Acidimicrobiales bacterium | reverse complement strand
GGGGCCGCGCACCCCACGGGCCGGACCGTGCACGTCGCCGTCTGCGACGACGAGGCCGATCCCCGCCTGCTCGCCTGGTGCTACCAGCGGGGTGTGCACGTCTCCACCCGCAAGGGGGTCGCCGCCTACCAGCAGCGGCACTGGCCCGGCCGGGCCGGTGAGCGCGAGGGGGCGCTGGCCGCGCTCCACGACTCGTTCGGCCGGCGGCTCGCCGATGTCATCGTGCACGTCGATGCCGGACGCCGCCCCGAGGCCGGCTTCCTCGACGCGCTGCTGGCCCCGTTCGCCGATCCGCAGGTGGCGATGGTGCGGGCGGTGGACCTCGACGACGAGGGCCCCCGCCTGGCGGCGTGGGGGGCCCGAGCCCAGCTCGACCACCGGGCCTGGTTGGGCGGCGCCGCCCAGGACGCCCTCGACGGTCCCGCCGCCGGCAACGGTGAGCACGCCACCTACGCGGTGCGCACCGCGGCGCTCCGCGGCGCACCGCTCGGACCGGGCCCTCGTGACGACCTCGCCACCGCGCTGCAGCTGGGCGCCGGCGGCGGCCGGGTCGAGGTGGCCGCCGAGGCCCGCACCCGGGGCGCCGGCGCCGCCGGGTTCGACGAGCTCACCGCCGCCGCCTACCGCCATGGGCGCACCGCCGCCCTGCTGGCGCTGTCGGCCTCCGCCCTGCGCCGTCCGTGGCGATCGCTCCGGCTGCTGCAACCGGCGATGACCTCGGCGGCGTGGTTGCTGCTGGGGCTGGCCGTCCCGTGGGTGGCGGTGACCGGCCGGCCGTTGGTGGGCACCACCCTGCCCGTGCTCGCCATCCGGTGGGGGGTCACGTTCCTCCCCCTGGTCCTGGTGGCGACGGTGCTGCACCTCGGCGGACCGCTGCGCCGCACCACCCCCCGGGTGGCGAGCTGGGAGCTGCTGCTCGACGCGGCCACCACGTGGCCGTACCGGCTGGCCGGGACGTTGGCCGGCCTGGCCGGTCGTCTGCCGCGCCGGCCGGCCCGACACATCCAGCGCCGTCGCCGCCTCGGCACCCTGCCCGCCCGCCGGCTGGGCGGCCCCGCCGTGGTGGTGGCGGCCAACCTCGCCGCCGTGCTGGTGCTCGGACGCCACGGCGGGCCGTCGGCCTACCTGGCCCTCGGGTTGGCGCTGGCCGCGCTCTCGCTCCTGGCCATGGGCAGCGTGGTGGTGCTGCACGTGCGCGAACGCATCGTGGCCGGTGACGAGCCCCAACCGGCGTGGCGCTCGGCCCGCACCGCGGTGTGGCTGGTGTCGTTGCTGGCACTGGCCATGGTGGCCGCACTCGTGGTGCTGGCCTGGCCCGCCGTGGCGCCGGCGGTGTGGCCCCAGCGCTGAGCCCGGCCCGCCGTCAGGCGAACGTGAACCGGGTGCCGCAGGCGCTGGCGACGTGCCCGCGCCGGGCCGGATCGGCGGCGCGCACCACCACCCCGGCCACGCCCTCGCCGCGGTCGTCGGCGATGGGCACGAAGCGCACCGCACCCCGGTCGAAGGCCAGCGTGGTGCCGGCCTCGTCGAGGCTGCCACCGAGCACCTCGGCCCAGCGGGCGGCCATCGCGGCCGGGTCGGCGGCCTGGATCTCCACGGCATCGATCTCGGTGACCGTGTCGGTGCGCACGTGCCGGCGCCACTGCGGGCCCGCCCACTCCCAGTCCTCGGCCGGGGTGGCCTGGTCGATCGACACGATGGCGCCGCCGAGGTCCCGGGGGTGCAGGTGCAGCCCGGTGATGGCCTCGCCCTTGGCGGTGTAGACGATGCGGGCGCCCGAGGCCTCGATGCGACGGCGGGCATCGTCGAGATCGTCGGTCTGCACCAGGACCATGTAGCCACCGTCGCCGCCGCGGCGCTCCAGGAGGCGGCCGGCGGTGGTGCCCGCCGCGGTGGGTGACACGATCTCGAGGAACGTGTCACCGATGGGGAACAGGGCGTTGTGCAGGCCGAACTCACCCACGCCCGGGTCCCT
>JAWKIM010000057.1:0-2015 GCA_041394365.1 Acidimicrobiales bacterium | reverse complement strand
AGCTGGCGGGCGTGCTCCTCCAAGCGCTCCAGCGCCACCCGCCGGCCGGCCTCGAGCGCCTCGGTCCACTGCGGGACCTCGCCCCGCGACATCGATTGCACGCCGGCGGCGAAGGATTTGCCGAAGCCCATCGAGTTGGCCACCAGGCCAACGCACACGCCGAGGACCCGATCGACGCGATGGCCGGCCAGCTCGTTGGTGGTGCACACGAGGATCGGCGTGCGCTGCTGGCCCCATTGGCTGCCGTCCCACCAGCGCGTCGAGCCCGGCTCGAACGGATCCGGGTACCAGCCCGGCGGTGGCGACGAGGCGGGATCCGTCATGGTGGCGACGCTAGCGGCTGCGGCCACCCCGGCCCGACGCGAAGCGGTTGGTCAACGAGCGACCTCGCCCACCCGCACGGGACGTCAACGTCGGAGGTCGCGGCAGCCGCCGGGCACCGGTGCCCGAGCGCCACGACCGGCGGCGGTCAGCGATCGGCGGCGGTCAGCGACCGGTGGGGGCGAGGTCGGCCTCGATCAGCGGCCCGACGCTACGGGCCAGCAGCGCCGCCACCGCGCCGGCGGCGCCGATGAGGGCGAAACCGACGCGGTAGTTGGTGGCGTCGCCCACCGCCCCGATGGCCAGCGAGCACACCCCGCCGACCGCGTACACGATCACCGTGGAGGCGAACGCCTGACCCGACAGGCCCGGTGGCGCCAGGCGACCCACGGCGGAGAAGTACGGCGATTGCCACACCCCGTTGCCGATGGCCAGCACGGTCAACGCCACGACCGCCGGGACGGAACCGGGAGCCACCGCCAGCGCCACCCCGCCGATGGCGAACAGCCCGAAGGCGTTGCCGCACACGGCGGCGAGCGCGGCGGGCGAACCCTCCTCGAGGCGCCGTTGGGTGACCTGCCCGCCCAACCACACCCCGGCCGTCCAGCCGATGCCGATGAAGAACTGCACGAGGCCACGGCCCTTGGCGTCGTAGCCCCACACCTGTTCGAAGTAGAGCGAGGCCAGCGCCCACATCCCGACCGCGGCCAGGGAGAGGAAGAACGCCACCGCCCAGAAGCGGCGCAGGCTGGGCACCGCCCTGAGGGCGCCGTACGCGGCGCGCACGCCCACAGGGGCGCCGCCCGCCCCCGGGTCGACGCCGCGCCGGCCGGGATCGGGGATGCGGCGCAGCAGCAGCACCAGCACGAACGTGGGCACCGCCAGCACGTAGAACGCCCAGGTCCAGCCCAGCTCCGCGCCGAGGAAGCCGGCCACCACCCCCGAGCCCTGGGCCAGGGGGTTGGCCAGCCGGTGCAGCTGGAACACCTTCGGGTGGGCGGCCTCGGCGTAGAGGTCGCTGAGCAGGCTGGGGTGCACGATCTCGTTGGCGGTGCGGCCGATCCCGGCGATGGTGCGCACCGCCAGCAGCAGGCCCACGTTCGGCACGAGCGCGGTGAGCACCGCGCACACGCCCCACATGAGCGCGGCGCCGATGCTGACGTGCACCCGGGAGAACCGGTCGGCCAGCCGACCGATCGGCCCCGCCGCCAGCAGGATCATCACCCCGGGCACGACGTTGAGGGCGAAGATGGCGTTGTCGCCGAGGTGGAACGCGTCGCGGATCTCCGGCGAGAGGGCGGTGAAGGCGATCCGGTCGAACTCGTCGGTGAGGTTGAGCCCCGCCAGCACCAGCAGCGGCATGGCCGGCCCACCGACCCGCCGGGCCACGGCGTTGGCTCCCATCGCCGGGCATGGTAGGGCGCCGGAGGCCGGGGCGGCGGCCACCGACCGCGCCGGCGGACCGACCGATCCGCATGGTCGGGTGTCGAGCGATGGCGCGCCGCCGGGAGGTCCCGGCCCCCGCGATCCCGGGGGGTAACGTGAGCGGGTGCCTCGTGCCACCGGTGACCTGCGTCGGTTCCTCGACACGTACCGCCAGGTGGCCGCCTCGCTGTTCGAGCCGCAGAGCCGCCTCGGCGTGGCCGGGGCGATGGTGGGGCCCGTCCGGCTCGCCCTCGGGGCCGACCGGGCGG
>JAWKIM010000056.1:0-2356 GCA_041394365.1 Acidimicrobiales bacterium | reverse complement strand
GGTCCACGTGGCTGGCGGCCATGCCGGCCACCGCGCCGCCCGCCTCGTACACGTCGGCGTCCACCCCGTGTCGCTGCAGCTCGTGGGCGGCGACGAGCCCCGCGATGCCGGCCCCGATGATGACGATCGGCGGACGGGCGCTCATCGCGGCCTCCGCAACACGACCCGGAGCAGGGCGCCGCGGCCCAACGCCGTCAACATGCTGTCCAGTACGGTGAAGGCGGCCAGGGAGGGTGCCGTGCGCAGGGAGAAGCACTCGACCAGCCGCCGTGGGGCACCCCAGTCGTCGAGCCAGTTGCGCACGGAGTACGTCCAGTTGACGGGGCTCGCCGTGGTGCCCAGGTGCTCGATCTCCAGCCCGGCCCGCTCGGCCAGCAGCCGCATCGAGCGCTGGTCGAACAGGTTCCAGTGGCGCGGGAAGTGGTAGCCGCCCCAGTGCCGGCCCCGGGTCAGCGCGAAATCCGGTGAACCGGTGTTGTCGGTGATCAGGTAGAGCCGGCCGCCGGGGCGCAACAGCCGGGCGATGGCGCGCAGCACGGCCACCGGATCGTCCACGTGCTCGATGGTCTGGATGCACAGTGCCAGGTCCACCGAAGCGGGCTCGATGGGCGGGTCCTCGACGGTGCACTCGTGGACCTCGAGCCCACGACGTCGGGCGGCGGCGGCGGCCCGCTGGTCGGTGTCGAGCCCGATCAGTTCCCAGCCGGGCTCGCCGAACCGGCGCAACAGGTCGAGGTGGAAGCCGTCCCCGCAGCCGACATCGAGGACGCGGGCACCCGCCGGGAGGTCTCCGCCGACGCGCAGCAGGCGGTGGGCCTCGAGGCGGCTGCGCACCCGGTGCACCAGCCCGAAACCGTCCTCGTTGAAGTCGAACGCGTGGTAGGTGTCCGGGTAGATGGCGGCCAGCTCGCTGAGCGCGGGGCGCGGGTCGAGGTAGACCAGGCTGCACTGGGAGCACCGGACGGCGACGAACGTCTGGTCCGATACCCGGTACTCGAAGTCCTCACCGATGCCGACGGGCTCGGCCTGCCGGCCGCCGCACAGGCAGCACGCCACGCTCTCCATCGCCAGCGAGGGCGCTCCGCCATCGGGGTCCGCAACCCCCGTGCCGCCCGTGCGTTGCATGTCCGCCTGTTGCTCCTCTGCCGTTGCCGCCGACGTGGGGTCCGGCCCGGCCGGTCCGGCGGGCCATCGTACCCATGCCGACAGAACCCATCACAGGCGTACGGGTAAGAAGTCTCAGGCGGTGCCGGTGACGCCGAGGCCGGCGAGGAGCTCGCGGACGCGCTCGCCGATCTCGTCTCGGATGGGACGGACGTCGGCCACGTCCATGCCGGCGGGGTCGTCGAGCTGCCAGTCCTCGTAACGCTTGCCGGGGAAGATGGGGCAGGCATCGCCGCAACCCATCGTGATGACCACGTCGGCGGCCTGCACGATCTCCTGGGTCCACGGCTTGGGGAACTCCTGGCGGATGTCGATGCCGATCTCGGCCATGGCGGCGATGGCGGAGGGGTTGACCGCCGCGCCCGGCTCGCTGCCGCCCGACCAGGCGATGGCCCGGTCGCCGGCGAGGTGGTTGAACCAGCCGAGCGCCATCTGGGACCGTCCGGCGTTGTGCACGCACAGGAACAGCACCACGGGGACGCCGTCGTTGGCGCGGCCTTCGATGCGGGCAAGGGCGCGCAGGCGCTGGCGGGCGAAGCGCTCGGCGAGCAACGGCACGAAGTTCAGCGCCTTCACCCCGGTGGCGAACTGCTCGTAGCTGCTGGCCAGGAACTCCTCGATGGTCTTCTGGCCGAACGTGCCGTCGAACTCCTGGCGGAGGTTGGCGGCGGCGGTGCGCAGCAGGTGCTGCTGCTCGATGGTCATCTCGGCGAGCGTGGCCATGGTGGCTCCTCAGGTGCTGGGTTCGTGGGGGACGACGACCTCGTCGGCGTCGAGGGTGGGGTGCAGGAACCGGCCGAGGGCAACGGCGATGACGGCGCCGACGACCTGGGCGACGAGGTACGCCGGCACCGAGGACGGTTTGATGCCGGCGAACGTGTCCGACAGCGTGCGGGCGATGGTGACCGCCGGGTTGGCGAACGACGTGGAGGACGTGAACCAGTAGGCGGCGGCGATGTAGCCGCCCACCGCGAACGGCGCGGTATGGCCCTTGCCCGAGCGCACCACGCCCAGGATCACCAACAGCAGGCCCATGGTGGCGATCACCTCGCTGAACCACAGCGCCCCCGAGGAGCGGGCGTGCCCGGAGATGTTGACGGGGTCGAGCTCGAACATCACGTTGGCGGCGACAGCGCCCACGCAACCGCCGGCGATCTGGGCGGGGATGTAGGCGAGCGCATCGCGGGTGCTG
>JAWKIM010000055.1:0-2474 GCA_041394365.1 Acidimicrobiales bacterium | reverse complement strand
CGCCGGCCGCCCCGGTGGCGCCTCGTGGTCGCCGGTGACGCCGCGCTCGATGTTGCCGGCGTAGAAGTCCGCCACCGTCACCAGGTGGGCGATCACCTCCCGCGCCGGCCAGTCGCCGTGTGCCGGCCGGTCCAGGGCGGCCGGCCCGAGCCCGTGCAACCAGGCGGAGACGCGGGCGGTCTCCTCGTCGAGCAGGCGGCACCGTTCGGCGTGGTCGAGCTGGGCCAGGTCCATCGCCGCACGCTAACCCAGCGCCGGTGGTCCGGCTCCGCAGCCGATGCGGATCGGAGCCGCTGGGCTACGGTGGCGTCGTCCGGCACCGGGTCGGGCGTGGCTCGGGGGAGTGCGATGACCGTTCAGGGCGCAGCGGCACAGGTGTTCGGCGTGGGCGACGTCTCCGTCGTCAAGGTGGTCGACGTGATCGAGCCGATGAGCCCGAAGGTGCTCTACGTCGGCAAGAGCCGCGAGGACTTCGACCCGCACCTCGACTGGCTGCAGCCGCACTTCCTCGACGAGGCGCGCTCGATGCTGCTCAGCATCCACAGCCTGATCATCCGCACCGGGCACCACACCGTGCTGGTGGACACCTGCCTGGGCAACCACAAGCAGGATGCCGGCTTCCCCCAGTGGAACGACCGGCGGGGCACCTACCTGGAGGACCTCGCCGCCGCCGGCTGCTCGCCGGAGTCGATCGACTACGTGTTCTGCACGCACATGCACATCGATCACACCGGCTGGAACACCCGCCTGCAGGATGGTCGCTGGGTGCCCACGTTCCCCAACGCCCGCTACCTGTTCAACAAGGCCGAGTGGGACGGGATCAAGGACCACCCCGGCGCCCACGAGCAGGCGGTGCTGCGCCAGAACCTGCTGCCCATCGTCGAGGCCGACCAGGTGCAGTGGGTCGACGGGGAATGGGAGATCGACGACGTGGTCAGCCTGCTGCCCACCCCCGGCCACACCCCCGGGCACTGCAGCGTGCGGGTGGCCAGCGCCGGGCGGCGGGCGGTGATCACCGGCGACATGATGATCCACCCGGTGCAGATCGCCGAACCGCACTGGCAGCAGTCCGCCGACGCCGACAAGGCCAAGGCCGCCGCCACCCGCACCAAGTTCGTGCAGGACCACTGCGACACCGACGTGCTGGTGCTGGGCACGCACTTCAACACCCCCACCGGCGTGCACATCGTCAGCCAGGGCGACGCCACCCGCATCCGGTTCCCGGACTGATCGGCGACCGGCACCCCATGACCACCGCCGCCACCTCCCAGCCCACGGCCCCCACCGACCGACGGCCGCTGCTGTGGGTGCTGGTCGCCGCCAGCGCCATCACCGCCGTCTCGCTGGGCGTGCGTTTCCACGTTCGCTCTTCACCCCGGTCACCGAGGCGCTGAGCACCGACCGGGCCGGCTTCGCGCTGGCCATCGCCATCCAGAACCTGGTGTGGGGGCTCGGCCAGCCGGTGGCGGGCGCCATCGCCGACCGCTTCGGGGCGCCCCGGGTGCTGGCCGTGGGCGGCGGCCTGTACGCGCTGGGCGTGTTGGGCATGAGCCGGGCGTCGACCACCACCGAGCTGTACCTCAGCGGCGGGCTGCTGGTGGGCGTGGCCATGGCGGCGGCATCGTTCTCGGTGGTGCTGGCGGCGGTCGGTCGCATCGCCCCGCCGGAGCGGCGCACCTGGGCCATGGGCATCGCCACCGCGGCCGGCTCGCTGGGCCAGTTCATCCTCGTGCCGCTCGCCGGCCAACTGGAGGACGCCTTCGGCTGGCGCAGCGCCCTGGCCGCCCTCGGTTCGGTGGCGCTGGTGGCCATCGCTCTGGCCCCGGTGCTGCGCCTGCGCACCCCGGCTGCGGGCACCGCCGCCGCGGCCGAAGCGGCCGCCGCCGAACCGCTCGGTATGGCGTTGCGCCGGGCCCTGCGCCACCCGTCCTACGTGCTGCTGTGCGCCGGGTTCTTCGTGTGCGGCTTCCACGTCACGTTCATCGGCACCCACCTGCCCGCCTACCTGGGCGATGTGGGCCTGTCCAAGGCCACCGGCGCCCGGGCGGTGGCGCTGATCGGCCTGTTCAACATCGCCGGTGCCTTCGCCGCCGGTTCGCTCGCCGCCCGCTTCCCCAAGCAGCGGTTGCTGTCGCTGATCTACGGCCTGCGGGCCGTGGCCATCGTGGGGTTGGTGCTGCTGCCGCACACCACCGCCACCGCGCTGGCCTTCGGGGCGGTGATGGGCGTGCTGTGGCTGTCCACTGTGCCGCTCACCTCGGGCATCGTCGTGGGTCAGTTCGGGGTGGCCAACGCCGGGTCGCTGTTCGGCATCGTGTTCCTGGCCCACCAGATCGGGGCGTTCATCGGCGTGTGGTATGGCGGCAAGCTGGCCGACAGCACCGGCTCCTACGTGGCGGTGTGGTGGATCGCGGTGGGCCTGGGGGTCTTCGCCGCCGTGATCCACTTCTTCATCGACGACCGCCCCGCCCCGC
>JAWKIM010000054.1:0-2517 GCA_041394365.1 Acidimicrobiales bacterium | reverse complement strand
GAGATCGTGGCGGCACCCACGTCGGAACGGTGAGCGGCGGCGTGCGGTCTTTCGGCCCGGACGCCGCCGCTCGGCGCGTCCGCCACCGGCGTTGGGCGCGTCAGCACGCCGGCGCTCGCCAAGGAACCGGCGCAGCCCGCCGCCCGGTGCGTTAGGTTCCCCGCCCATGCGCTGCGATCGGAACCCATCATGAGCGGCCCGCCGGTGGTGTTGCTGCACGGCCTGGCCACGTCCGCGGCCCGCACCTGGGGCGAGAACGGCTGGATCGACCTGCTGCGCGAGGCCGGCCGCGAGGTGCTGGCCATCGACCTGCTCGGTCACGGCGATGCGCCCAAGCCGCACGACCCGGAGGCCTACGAACGGCTCGAGGCGGCCGTCGCCGAGCAGCTGCCCGACGAACCGGTGGACATCATCGGCTTCTCGCTCGGCGCCCGCACCACGCTGGCGCTCGCCATCGAGGACCCGTCCCGGTTCCGCAAGATCGTGGTGGCGGGGGTTGGTGCGAACCTGTTCGAACAGGACGACGAGCGGGCCAAGGCCATCGCCCGGGGTGTGGCCGGGGAGCCCGACCCGGAGGACCGTACCTCCGGGTACTTCGCCCAGCTGGCCGAGTCGCCGGAGATCGACCGCGCTGCCCTCGCCGCCCTGATGCGGCGCAAGCGGGCGCTGCCGGTGACCAAGGAAGGTCTGGCCAAGGTGACGAACCCGGTGCTGGTGGTGCTGGGCGACCAGGACTTCGCCGGTCCCGCCGACCCGCTGGTGGAGGCGTTGCCCAACGCCACGTTCCTCGGGGTCCGCAAGGCCGACCACTTCAGCATCGTCAAGGACTTCAAGTTCATCGACGGCGCGTTGCAGTTCCTCGACGCCTTCCCCGCCTGAACCCCATCTCCGACGCCGAGCACCCTCGCGCCGTCGATGCGGGCGCGCGAGCGCCAGCGAGCCGCCCGCCGATGGGGCCTGGGGGCGCAGCCCCCAGCAACAAACACGGCTGAGCGCTGCTTGCTGCGGCTTCGCCGCTCCCCCCGGTCGGTAGTGTGTGACCGGCGTCGCACGCCCGAGGCGACGCGAGCGCAGGAGCACCGACGATGGCCTACGACAGCGCAGCACCGAACCGCCACGGCCCCGTGCGGGACTGGGCCGCCGACTGGGACTGGCTCGACGACGACTGGGGCCGCCGCGCCCCCGAGATCTGGCAGGAGCTGCGCGAGTCGGGCTGCCCGATGGCCTTCACCGAGCGCTACGGCCGGGCGTGGATGCCGCTGCACCACGACACGGTGTCGCAGGTGGCCCACGACACCGAGCACTTCTCGTCGTTCCGGGTGTCGGTCAGCCTGCCCGACTCACCGATCCGCAAGGCGCCGCCCATCACGCTCGACCCGCCCGAGCACCAGCCCTACCGCCGGCTGCTGCTGCCCCCGTTCAACGCCGGGCGCATCGCCGCCATGGAGGAGCCCACCCGCGAGTACTGCCGTTCGCTCATCGCCCAGCTCGACGGCTGCGACGAAGCCGATGCGGCCAAGCAGTACGCCCAGCACATCCCGGTGCACGTGATCGCCGAGATGATCGGCGTGCCCGAGTCCGACGCCGAGGTCTTCCGGGACTGGGTGCACCGCAACTTCCAGGAGGCCCCGCGCGACAACGCCGCCAAGCTGCAGCTGCAGGCGGAGATGGCCGCCTACTTCGATGCGTTGCTGGCCGAGCGGGCGCAGGACCCCCGCGACGATCTGGCCACGCTGGTGGGCACCGCCGAGGTCGACGGGCGGTCGCTGACCAACGAGGAGCAGGTGGGCTACCTGATCCTGCTGATCCTGGCCGGCATCGACACCACCTGGAGCGGGATCGGTTCGGGCCTGTGGCACTTCGCCCAGCACGCCGACCAGCGCCGCCGCCTGGCCGCCGCCCCGCTCGATGATCCGCTGTGGGTGATGGCCATGGAGGAGGTACTGCGCTTCTACTCGCCGGTGACGATGGCCCGCCAGGTCATCGCCGACACCGAGGTGGCCGGCTGCCCGGTGCACAAGGGCGACCAGGTGCTGCTCACGTTCCCCGCCGCCAACCGCGACCCGGCCGCCTTCGAGCGGGCCGACGAGTTCGTGCTCGACCGGGCGATCAACCGCCACGCCGCCTTCGGGTTGGGCGTGCACCGCTGCCTCGGCTCCAACCTCGCCCGCATGGAGATGCTGGTGGCACTCCAGGAGTGGATCACCGCCTTCCCCGACTACCACCTCGACGAAGGCGCTCGCGGTGTGACCACCTGGGCCAACGGCCAGGTGCGCGGCCCCCGCTCCATCCCCGTGCGCCTGCGCTGAGCTTCGGGGCGCGGTGCTCGTTTAGGGTGCCGCCATGGCCGCCACTTGGGATTTCCACGCCACCGGTGCCTGGCGCACCGAGGGCACCTTCCTCGACGACTTCGTGCAGATCGCCGCCGAGCAGCCCGACGCCGTGGCGCTCGTCAGCTACCGCGCCGGGGTGGCCGAGCCGCTGCGGTTGACCTACGGCGAGCTCGCCGACCGGGTC
>JAWKIM010000053.1:0-3352 GCA_041394365.1 Acidimicrobiales bacterium | reverse complement strand
AGGGTGGGGTCGAGGCCGAGCTGTTCAGCGTGGTGTTGCAGAGCAGCGTGCAGTTCGCCTCGGCGTTGTTCCGCCAGGGCATGCCGGTGCCGGTGACCATCAACGTCGGCGCCCAGTCGCTTCGTCAACCGTCGACCATCCACGAGGTCAACGACGCCCTCGCCGCCGCCGGCCTGCCGGCGTCGATGCTGACCATCGAGACGAGCGAGGCCACGCTGGCCCTCGATCCGCTGCTGTTCGCCCACGCCCTGGCCACGTTCCGCCGCATGGGCATCAACGTGGTGATCGACCACTTCACCGGCAGCGCCGCCTGCCTCGACGCGCTCGAGGTGGGCGCGGTGACCGGGGTGAAGGTGGGTGCCTCGCTCACCGAGTCGATCGCGCACCACACCAACGGGTATGTGCTGCTGCACGGGTTGACCACCGTGGCCGCCCACTTCGGGCTGTGCATCGGTGTGGTCGGCGCCTGGGACGTGACCGCCCTGCGGGCGCTGGCCGAGGCCGGCATCGGCACGGCCCAGGGCTTCGCCATCGCCGAGCCGCAGCACCCGCACGAGCTGCTGCGCCGCTTCGCCGACTTCGCCGCCGAGAGCACGGAGTTGCTGGTCCGGCGCTGAGGTGGGCGGTGGGCGCCTAGCCCGGCCTGTTCAGTAGGTGCGCCGGTGGTGTAGGGCGCGATCCGCGAAGTGGCCCTTCTGGCAAGGGATTCTGTAGGTGCTTGAAGCCAACAGAACCCGAGACAGAAGGGCACTTCGCAGGTGAATCGTGGACGCGGTCGGAAGCGGCTGAAGGTGACCGGTGGCGGGCGCGGTCTGGTGAACCACGCCGGCGCCCGCCTCCTGTCGGACGTGGCTGACGACATCGGTCTCACGGTCGGCTTGTCGGTCGCGTTGGCGCCGACGAAGCAACGCCGGCGGGGCCATGATCGTGGTGAGGTTCTGCGGGATCTGGCGGTGATGGTCGCCGACGGCGGCACCCGGATCTCGGATTTGGCCGTGCTGGGTAACCAGCCGGAACTGTTCGACGGCGTGGCGTCGAACCCGACGGCGTGGCGGACCTTGGAGGCCATCGACGACGAGACGCTGGAACGGATCGCTGCGGCCCGGGCCCATGCCCGAGCGAAGGCGTGGGCTCGCGGCATGGACCCGGGGTTCTACGTGATCGACCTTGACGCCACCCTGATCGGCGCGCATTCGGAGAAAGAAGGCGCCGCACCGACATACAAGAAGGGCTTCGGGCACCACCCGCTGATGGCCTACCTCGACGCCACCGGCGAGCCGCTGGCTGGGTTGTTGCGGCCGGGCAACGCCGGGTCGGGCACCGCGGCCGATCACATCACCGTCCTCGACGACGCGCTGTTCCAGCTGCCCGTTGATCCGCACGAGAGCGAGGTGATCGCCCGGGTCGACACCGCGGGCTGCTCGCACGCGTTCCTCGACGCCTGCGTCGAGCGGGGCGTGCGGTTCATCGTCGGGCACCGCCTCACCGCCGACATCGCCCAGCTCCTGATCGAAACACCACAGTCCGCTTGGCAGACGGCGATCTCGGCCGATGGCTCCGAGGAACGGGATTGGGCCCAAGTCATCGAGATCACCGGGCACATCGATCTTTCGGGTTGGCCCGAAGGCACGCGGATGATCGCTCGCCGTGAGCACGCTCATGTCGGCGCGCAGCTCACCTTCACCGACATCGACGGGCACCGCTTCCAGGTCTGTGTCACCAACCTCGCCGACGACGATGTCCCGTTTCTGGAAGCGCTCTACCGGGGTCGGGGCCGGGTCGAACGCCGGATCTGCGATGCCAAGGACACCGGCATGGCGAACCTGCCGTCGGCGTCGATGGCCATCAACCAAGCCTGGGTCACGGTCGTGATGCTCGCCCAGGACCTCATCTCCTGGACCCAGCACCTCTACCTCGACGGCGACCTCGCCATCGCCGAGCCGAAACGGCTCCGCTACTGCCTGCTCCACGCCGCCGGAATGATCGTGCGCACCGGACGCCAGACCAAACTGCGCCTCGCCGATGACTGGCCCTGGACCGACGCGCTCATCGCCGCGTTCGACCGGCTACAGCACCGACCAGCCCGCTGCTGAACAACAGCCCCGGCACCGCGGCAGCCAAAGCAGCACACGAGCCGCGACATCGACGACACCGCCGCTCTCTCAGCTTCGACGCGCACCACCACGCACGAGCCAGGCATCGCCGCCGGCCACGACCGTCGACCCGGCGAACCTCACCACCCAGGACTGCCTACTGAACGGTCCGGGTTAGTGGTCACGGGCGCTCATGCGGTAGCCGGCGCCCCGGATCGTCTCGACGACGTCACCACCGAGCTTGCGCCGCAAGGCCGAGACGTGCACCTCGACGACGTTGTCGCTGCCGTCGAAGTTGCGGTCCCACACGTGGTCGAGGATGTCCGCCTTGGGCACGACCTCGTCGTGGTGGCGCATCAGGTACTCGAGCACCGAGTACTCGCGTGGGGTGAGCTCCACCGGTTCGCCCGCCAGGTCGCAGCGATGAGCGGAGACGTCGAGCGTGAGCGCGCCCACCCGCAGGTTGGCCGGCCGTTCGGGCGCACCGCGACGGATGAGCGCCCGCAACCGCGCCACCAGCACGATGTAGGAGAACGGCTTGGAGAGGAAGTCGTCCGCACCGGTGTCGAGGGCCTCCGCCTCGTCCAGCTCACAGTCCTTGGCGGTGAGCACGAGCACCGGTGTCCACACCGACCGCGAGCGCAGCTCGGCACACACCTTGTACCCGTTCATGCCGGGGAGCATCACGTCCAACACGATGGCGTCGTAGGCCATCTCGGTGGCCAGCCACAGCCCGTCGGGCCCGTTGGTGGCCACGTCGACGGTGAAGCCCTCCGCCTCCAGGCCGCGCTTGAGGGCCGCGGCCTGGCGGATCTCGTCCTCCACCACCAACACGCGCACATCGATCAGTCTCGCACGATGCGGCTCGGTGGCGGACTCGCCGCCTGCGTTCACCGCAGCGGAGCCGGCCGGCGCGGCGGGCCGGGCCGCGCCGCGCTCGCCATACCCGCGAGCACGGTCACCGTCCGCTCGCGCCGCGCTGCGCCAGCTCGGTGCGCTCGACCGAGAGGTGGATGACCCCGTCGTCGACGCCGGCGATCACCGACAACGGGATGTGCACCTCACCGTGGCGCGTGTCGTGCAGCACGAGCTCGGCGCTCGTACCCGAGGGACCTTCGAGCACCACCTCGCCTACGGTGCCGATGCGCTGCCCGTTGTGGTCGCGCACCGCCAGGTGGCGGCGGATCTCGGCCTCGCCGGCCGGCACCGCGTCGTGCAGGGCGTAGGCGAACGAGCCGCGGGGGCGTGCGTAGGACGCC
>JAWKIM010000052.1:0-4235 GCA_041394365.1 Acidimicrobiales bacterium | reverse complement strand
CGGGCCTCGGCGAGGGTGGTGAAGCCGCGCGCCGCGTCGGTGAGGCCGTCGATGGGCAGCAGGCGGGTGATCGACCCGAAGCCCAGCACGGCGTGATCCCACGGCAGCTCGCGCCGGGTGCCGTCGGCCAGCTTGACCGCGGCCACCCGCTGCGTCCGGTCGAGCCCGCACAGCTCGCCCACCACCAGCCGGCTGCGGCGCAGCCCGGCCCGCAACGGCGACACCGCCTGGCGTGGGGCCACACTGCCGCCGGCCACCTCCGGCAGCACCGGGGGGTACACCACGGCGTTGGTCGGGTTCACCACGGTGATGGTGAGCTCGTCGCCGCCGAACCGCTCGAGGGCGCGGGCGGCGGCGTAGCCGGCCATGCCCGCCCCGGCGACGATCACGTTGCTCGGCATCGCCCCTCGGTACCCGATGCCGGCGATGCCGATACCTCTGCACCCCGGGTGTGCCGGCGATGAGTCCGGACCGGCCGCAACGTCCACCCTCCGACGAACACGTCCCCCACCACGACGAAGGAGCCAGCAGCGATGGCGCGAGTCAGCACCTATCTCAACTTCATGGGCGACACCGAGGAGGCGATGCGCTTCTACGCTTCGGTGTTCGGCACCGAGATCACCGAGCCGATCATGCGCATGGCCGACACACCCCCGATGCCGGGCGCTCCGGCGCTCACCGACGCCGAGCAGCGGCTGGTGATGCACATGGAGATAACCATCCTCGCCGGCCATGTGCTGCAGGCCACCGACATGGTGGCCTCGATGGGCCACACGCTCACCCCGGGCAACAACGTGACCATCAGCCTCGAGCCCGACACGCGGGCCGAGACCGAGCGCCTGTTCGCGGCGCTGTCGGAGGGCGGCTCCGACGTGATGGGCCTCATGGACATGTTCTGGGGCGCGCAGTGGGGTACGTGCCAGGACCGCTACGGCATCCGGTGGATGTTCAACTGCAGCGAGCCCGCCGCCTGAGTCGCCCGGCGGCCGACGGAACGTGCTCGGCCCGCGCATCGTGCTGGTGGCCGGGTTCCGGCTCGGCGGCTCGTCCCGGGCGGAGGTCACGCCCGTGCTGTCCGCCGCCGGGCACACCACGCTGAACAGCGTTCCCAACGATCTCTCCACTTTGCTTCCATACCGACCCGTATGACAATGGGTGAAGGAGATGTGACGCCTTCTGTGCCGCCCTGTTAGGTTCGCCGGCCGGGGAGACGAACACCCGCCACGGCGGGACGAAGGGGGACACCAGTGCGTCCAACACATCGATCGCGCGCGCTCGCGCTGCTGCTGACGGCCGCGGCGGTCGGCCTGGCGGGCTGCGGCTCCGACGACGGTGGCGACGGCGCCTCCGGTGGCACGGACGCCGGTGGCACGGCCGGAACGGCCACCAACGCGTCGGCCACGTCGGTCACCGCCGTCGAGGCCGAGACCGAGGCGCTGCCCGCCACCATGGCCGAATGGGACCAGCTGTGGGAGACCGAGCGCGCCGCGGTGGTCGAACGGATCAAGACCAACGGCTGGGGCGTCTCCGCGGACCAGAGCACGCTCACCGGCCCTGAAGGGTTCACCATCGATCTCTCCAGCTGCCCGGCCGGATGGAGCAACACCGAAGGCCTCACCGACACCGAGATCACCATCGGCTACCCCGCCGCGCTGTCGGGGGCGAACGCCGAGGCCGGCAACATCGCCAACGGGCACGTGGCCCTCTTCGAGCACGAGAACGCGCAGGGCGGCTTCACCGACTCCACCGGCAAGACGCGCAAGGTCCGCATGGTGCTCAAGGACGACGGCTACGACCCGGCGCGCACCATCCCGCTGGTCGACGAGCTGATCGACGCCGAGAAGGTGTTCGCGGTGGAGACGATGGGCTCACCGGCGAGCCTGCGCACCTACGACAAGCTCAACGAGCGCTGCGTGCCCCACCTGCTGCCCGCCAGCGGCCACCCCGCCATGGGCGATCCGGTGAACCACCCGTGGACCACCACCAGCTCGATCTCCTACGCCACCGAGGCAGTGATGTGGGGCACGTTCATCGAGGAGCACCTCGAGGAGCTCCGAGGTGCGGGATCGCAGGACACCGTCAAGGTGGCGGCGTTGCGCATGAACAACGACTTCGGCGCGTCCTACCACGCCGCGCTCGAGGCCTACCTGGCCACGTCACCCAACCGGGATGCCATCGAGTACGTGTCGGAGACGTTCGAGCCGACCGCTGCGGTGCTCACCGACGAGATGACCACGCTGGCGGCCGAGGAGCCCGACGTGTTCATCGCCATGACCACCGGCTCGTCGTGCTCGCAGATCATCGCCGGCGCCGCCGAGAACGGCATGAAGGAGGCGGTGCCCTACAAGTTCCTCAGCTCCGCCTGCAAGGCCACCACGCCGGTGACCAAGCTCGGTGACCAGCCCGACGGCTGGTGGGCCATCGGTGGCGGCCTGAAGGATGCCACCATCGCCGCCTACGACGGCGATGCGTTCATCGCCGAGGCCCGCACGTGGATCAGCGACGCCGGCTACCAGATCGGCCCGTCGTTCAACCTCGGCCTGTACTACAGCTGGATCCTGGCCCAGGCGCTGCGGATCGCCGGCGAGCTCGACGGTGGCCTGAACCGTGCCAACCTGATCCTCGCCATGCGCACCATCGACATGACCCACCCGATGCTGCTCGGAGGGCTCAAGGTGCAGATGAACGGCAACGCCGATGCGTTCATGCTCGAAGGCTCCGACATCTCGACGTGGAGCTCGGCGGAGCAGACCTGGGAGCAGGACAGCCTGCTGCAGCTCGCCGCCCAGACGCCCAACTGCGCCTGGGACGCCACCGCGGCCGCCTGCGGCTGAACGGCGCACCGGGCTTCACCGGCTCCGCAACGGTGCGATACTGGGCGCCGCACGAAGGGAGCCGTCCATGGCCTTCGAGATCGGGTTGAACCGGTGGGACTGGCGCAGCGCGTCGAGCTTCGCCGCCGGCGTGGTCGAAGCGGAGTCGCTCGGCATCGACCACGCCTTCCTGCCGGTGAACCCGCTGGCGGTGCCCGATCCCTACGTGCTCCTGGCGGCCGCCGCCCTGCGAACCGACCGGATCGGGCTGGCCACGCTGCTGGAGACACCGGTGCTGCGCCCGGCGGCGGTGGCGGCCGGCTCGATCGCCACCGTCGACGAGGTGTCCGGCGGGCGGGCGATGCTGGTGTACGGCATCGGGGACACGGCGGTGCGCTGGCTCGGCCGGCGCCCGGCCACCATCGCCGAGCTGGCCGAGGCCGTCGAGGGCGCCCGCGGCCTGCTGCGGGGCGGCCGGCTGGAGGTGGGCGCCGCCGCCCCGGCCTGGTTGCGCCACGCCCGGCCGGTGCCCGTGTGGGTTGCCGCCGGCGGTCCGCGCACGCTGCGCATGGCCGGCCGGGCGGCCGACGGTGTCTTCCTCCGGGTCGGCACCCACCCGGCCAACCTCCGCATCGCCGTGGAACAGGTGCACGCCGGCGCGGTGGAGGCCGGGCGCGACCCGGCCGATATCGGCATCGGCATCATCGTGCACACGGTCCGCACGCAGGAGCCGGCGGAGGTGGCCGCCATCACCAGGGCGATGGCGGCCGGCTTCTACGAGTACTCCCCCGCCCTGTTCAGCCAGGCCGGGCTCGAGTGGCGCGGCACCGCAGTGGAGGAGCTGAAGCAACGGATCTGGCCGGATTTCCACCACGCCGACGACCTGGTGGCCGCCGGCGGGCTGGTGGACTTCCTCGATGACGATGTGGCCCAAAGCTTCTCGTTCTCCGGCACCACCGACGATGTCGCCGGGCAGCTGCGGTCTGTGCTCGCCGCCGTGCCCGAGGCCCGCATCGTGGTACCGCACCCGGTGCCCCTGCCCAGCCCGGTCGAGCTCGGTGGCTACCAGCGCTGGCTGGGCGGCGAGCTGCGCACCCGGTTCTGACCGGGTGCGCCGCACTCAGCCGGTGTAGCCCACCGCGGCGTTCCAGCCGCTGACCAACGCGTCGCGCTCGGCGGCCAGCTTCTCGAGGTCGGCCCAGTGGATCTCGAACTCGCTGGCGTCCTTGAGCGGCGTGCCCTCGACCTCGGGCGGCACCGTACCCTCCCGTATGCCGCGAGTGCCGGCGGCCACCGCCATGGCGTCCTGGCCGGCCTTGCTGAGGCTCCACGCCTGGTAGACCCGGGCGGCGTTGGGGTTGTTCGCCTCCGCCGCCACCGCCTGGTAGGTCACGCCGCCGATCACGCCCTCCTCGGGGTAGA
>JAWKIM010000051.1:0-4241 GCA_041394365.1 Acidimicrobiales bacterium | reverse complement strand
TTCCAGAACCCGCCCCGGCTGCTGTTCGCCGACCGCCACCACACCCCGCACCCCAACGTCATCCGCTTCCGGCTGGGCCACAACGACGGCGTGACCATCCAGATGCAGGCGAAGAACCCGGGGGCGCGCATGGCCAGCCGGGACGTGCACCTCGACGTGGACTTCGCCGAGGCGCTCGGGCGGCGCCAGGAGGCCTACGAGCGGTTGCTCGACGACGCTCTCGACGGCCATACCGCACGGTTCGCCCGGGAGGACACGGTCGAGGAGCAGTGGCGGATCGTGGCCGACATCCTGGATCTGCAGGCGGCACCGGTGCACCGCTACACCCGGGGGACGTGGGGGCCGGAGCAGGCTGCCCGGCTGCTGCCCGGTCACGGGTGGCACGAGCCGCTCACCCGGTGAGGAGGTAGAGGCGTTCGACGAGCAGGTCCCGGGCGACGGGGTCGCCCCGGTCGATGCGCCGGCGGGTGTTGTGCAGCAGATGTCGCACCCGCGCCAGCTCGGTGCTGGGCTGGACGGGCCGTGCCAGCGGGTACCGGTGGGCGATGCTGGTGCAGGTGCGGCAGAGCGGCACGCTGAACTGGCCGCCGCTGAACGACCGGGTCACCCTCAGGGCACGGGCGGTGGCGCCGCAGAGCGTGGGGCGGCGATCCCGACGGTCGGGGGGACCATCGGGGCGGAGGGCGTGGATCCGACGACCGCCGCGACCAGGCTCGTAGCAGTGGGGACCGGGGACCTGGTCGGGACGGTCAGGTGCGGGCAGCATGAAGGCCAGCTCCGGGGTGGGCAGGCGGTGGTGTTCCGCACCGCGGCGGCGGGCCTCGTAGGCGCGTTGGCGGCAGGTCCGGCTGCAGTAGTGCGGCCGGCGACCGACGCGATGGCGACGTTGGAACGTGTCGCCGCACCGTTCGCAGGCGTAGTGGTTCGGGGCGAGCTCCATGGCGAACACCGTACGCAGGAGGTGTGACAGTGAAGCCGAACCGACCGATTCGGCCGCGTCGATCCCGCCCTCGGATGCGCCCGGGTCCAGCCCCCGGTGCCGTCACGATCGGCCCGGATCCCAGCCCGGGACCATGCCGCGACCCGCTCTCGCCACCGACCGGCGGGCTTTGCCGGTACCAACCATCACGTTTCTACGGTGTCGAAACGGGGGCTGACCGGTGCGTTGGAGCGTCGGCGTTCTCCGGTGTCGAAACGGGAGGCCGTGATCGACAAGCACTTGCCGCGAGCCACGCACTTGCCACGGGCCACGCGCTCGTCAGCGACCCGTCGGGGACTGCAGGTGACCGGTCGGCCACACCTCTTTTCGTCACCGGAGAATCCTGATGGTGCCACCGACGCCTGGGTGTGGTGGCTCGACCAGTGATCTGCAGTCCAGTCATCGCGGGAACCGCGGACGGACATGGATCCCCTTCGACCGACGGCTGCCCGAGGACTCGGCGCCCGCCGGTCAAGCCACGGTCATCGGGATAGCGTGCCGGCCATGGTGGTGCTCGGCATCGACATCGGCGGCTCGGGGATCAAGGCGGCCCCGGTCGACCCCGCCACCGGCCGTCTCCTGGCCGAACGGCACCGCATCCCCACCCCCAACCGTCGGCGCCCGAGGCCGTCGCCGGCGTCGTCGCTGCGCTGTGCGACCACTTCGACTGGACCGGCCCGGTGGGTTGCACGTTCCCGGGCGTGGTCAAGGCCGGCCGCACCCGCACGGCCGCCAACGTCGACGACGCCTGGATCGATCTCGACGCCGCCGGCCTGTTCAGCGAGCGCACCGGCCGCCCCGTCACCGTCATGAACGATGCCGACGCCGCCGGCCTCGCCGAGGCCCGGTTCGGCGCCGGCGCCGGTCGCCTCGGCGTGGTGCTGGTCCTCACCCTGGGCACCGGCATCGGCTCGGCGCTCATCCACGACGGCGTCTTGGTACCGAACACCGAGCTCGGCCACCTCCAACTGCGCGGCAAGGACGCCGAGCAGCGCGCCGCCGCCCGCATCCGCGACGAGAAGAACCTCAGCTGGAAGCAGTACGCCCGCCTCGTCGACGAGTACCTGGCCCTCGTCGAGAAGGCGCTGTGGCCCGACCTCATCATCATCGGCGGCGGTGTCTCCAACCGGGCCGACCGCTGGTTCCACCTGCTGCACAGCCGGGCCGAGCTGCTGCCCGCCGCCTTCGGCAACAACGCCGGGATCGTCGGCGCTGCGCTGTGGGTCCACGCCCTCGGCGCCAGCACCGGGATCGCCCCGTGATCGTCCGCCCGCACCGCCCATGACCGCCGACACGGTCATCGACGCCGTCGTCGTCGGCGCCGGACCGAACGGCCTGGTCGCCGCGACGGTGCTGGCCCGCGCCGGCCTCGACGTGCTCGTGCTCGAGGGTGCGGCCACCCCCGGCGGCGGCTGCCGGTCCTCGGCCGAGCTGACGATGCCCGGCTACCTGCACGACCACTGCGCCGCCATCCACGCCTTCGGCCCGCTCTCCCCCGCCTTCGCCGAGCTCGACCTGGCCGCCCATGGCCTCGAATGGCGACGCGCCCCCATCGCCCTGGCCCACCCGCTCGACGGCGGCCGCGCCGCCGTGCTGGCGGGCTCGGTGGACGACACCGCCGACGGGCTCGGCGTCGATGGTCCCCGCTATCGCCGCCTGCTCGGGCCCGTCGTCGAGCACTGGGCCACCATCGCCGATGCCACCCTCGGGCCGCTGCTGCGCGCCGGGGCGCTGCGCCATCCCATCGCCATGGCCCGTTTCGGCGCCGCCGCCCTGCCGCCGGCCACCACCGTCGGCCGCCGCTGGTTCCGCACCGACGAGGCGGCCGCCCTGTGGGCCGGCTCCGCCGCCCACGCCATCCTGCCGCTCACCCACCCGTTCACCAGCGCGTTCGCCGCCACCCTCAACGGCGCCGCCCACCTCGGCGGGTGGCCGGTGGTGGCCGGCGGATCGCAGGCGCTGATCGATGCGCTGGTCCGCGCCCTGCAGGCCCACGGCGGCCGCGTCGAGCTCGGCCGGCCTGTCAACTCGCTCGGCGAGCTGCCCCGCAGCCGCATCGTGCTGTTCGACCTCGCCCTGTCCCAGGTGGTGGCCCTGGCGGACCGGGCCGGGCCCCGATCGCCGCTGCCCACCCGCGCCGCACTGCGGCTCCGACGCTTCCGCCACGGCCCCGGCATCTTCAAGGTCGACTACGCCCTCGACGGTCCGGTGCCGTGGAGCGACGAGCGCTGCCGGCAGGCCACCACCGTGCACGTGGGTGGATCGCTCGACGAGATCGCCGCCGCCGAGGCCGCCGTCGCCGCCGGCCGCCACCCGGACCGGCCCTTCGTGCTGGTGGCCCAGCAGGACCTGGCCGACCCCGGCCGGGTCCCGCACGGCGCCGCCGCGCTGTGGGCCTACTGCCACGTCCCCGCCGGCTCCACGATCGACATGACCGACACCATCGAGGCGCAGATCGAGCGGTTCGCACCCGGCTTCGGGGATCGGGTCCTCGCCCGCCACCGCACCGACACCGCCGCCCTCGAGGCCTACAACCCCAGCTTCGTGGGCGGTGACATCACCGGCGGCGCCCACGACGGCCTGCAGCTGCTGGCCCGCCCGCGCCTCGCCCGCCACCCTTACCGGCTGTGGCCGGGCGCGTTCCTGTGCTCCGCGTCGGCCGCGCCCGGCGCCGGTGTGCACGGCATGGCCGGCTACCACGCCGCCAGAGATGCGCTGTCGACCCTGCAGCCCGCCCGATACCGTCAGACACCATGACGACGTCCGAGCGGTACACCCACGGCCACCACGCCGCCGTGGTGGCCGCCCACTCCGCCCGCACCGCCCAGAACTCCGCCGCCTTCCTGCTGCCCCAACTGCGCACCGGCCAGCGCCTGCTCGACGTGGGCTGCGGCCCCGGCTCCATCACCGTCGACCTGGCCGGCCTCATCGATCCCGGCGAAGTGGTCGGCATCGACGCCGCCGCCGGCGTGCTCGAACAGGCGCGGGCCCTGGCGGCCGAGCGCGCCGTGGCCAACGTCCGCTTCGAGCAGGCCGACTGCTACGCCCTGCCCTTCGACGACGCCACCTTCGACGTCGCCTACGCCCACCAGGTGCTGCAGCACGTCGCCCGGCCACTCGACGCCCTGCGCGAGATGTGGCGGGTGCTCCGCCCCGGCGGGCTGCTGGCGGTGCGCGACGCCGACTACGGCACGATGATGCACGCCCCCCACGACCCTCGACTCGATCGGTGGCTCCGCCTCTACGACACGGTCGCCCGGGC
>JAWKIM010000050.1:0-4644 GCA_041394365.1 Acidimicrobiales bacterium | reverse complement strand
GGACCGGTGCCCCGTTCCCGGGTGCGGCGCCCGGTGACGGTGAGCTCGACCCCTTCGGTGACCGCTCGGCGTTCGCCGCCCTGGCCGAGGCCGACGGCGTGATCGTCTGGTACGGCGCGCCGCTGTCGTCCACCACGATGATCCACCACGCCGAGCGAAGCGCCGGGGGCCCGCTCTACCGCTACGACAAGCACTTCGACGGTGTGACGTGGGCGGCGGGTCGGCAGCACCGCACGTCGCTGCGCTACCACGTCCGGCCCTGGGGACGGCACCTCGACTACGACTGGCCGCGACTCGCTGCTGACCTCGCCACCCACGGGATCCTGCAACCGCTGCGCCCGGAGCTGGGGGTGAGCTGGGCCTCCGCCCGCGCCCTGCGGACCCACTGGGTGGGGGCTCTGAGTGCCGACCCGCTCGCCTTGCTCGACACCGAGGCCCGGGGGTGGGTCGAACCGCTGCTGGACCGGCTCGGTCGTCGCTTCGAGCACCGTGACTTCGAGCCCGAGGCACCGTCCGAGATGGCGTCATGACCGCCCCGGCCGATCGTCCCGGACCGCTCGTGGCGCCGCCGGCCGACACCGCCGTGGGCCGGGAGCTGCACGACTGGGCGCAGGAGCTGTGGCCGATCTGCCGCAGCCTGACCGGGCCCGGCGTGCGCCGCACGCTCGACCTGCTCGCCGAACGGCTCCCAGGCCTGCAACAGGTGGAGGTGCCCTCCGGCACGAAGGTGCTCGACTGGACGGTGCCCGACGAATGGACGGTGCGCGACGCGTGGATCGCCGACGAGCGGGGCGACCGGCTGGTCGACTTCCGTCGTCACAACCTGCACCTCGTCGGCTACTCGACCCCGCTCGACGCCGTGCTCACCCGCGATGAGCTCGAACCGCACCTCTACTCGCTGCCCGATCAGCCCGACGCCATCCCCTACGTGACCTCCTACTACGCCCGCCGCTGGGGCTTCTGCCTCACCCAACGACAGCGCGACGGGCTGGGACCGGGGCCGTTCCACGTGGTCATCGACAGCGAGCTGGGCCCCGGCTCGCTGACCTACGGGGAGCTGGTCATCGAAGGTGAGCAGCCCGACGAGGTGCTGCTGTCGACCTACGTGTGCCACCCGTCGATGGCGAACAACGAGCTCTCCGGCCCGCTGGTGGTGACGGCGTTGGGCCGGTGGCTGCGCTCGCTGCCGCGCCGGCGCTACACCTACCGGCTGCTCTTCCTGCCCGAGACCATCGGCGCCATCACCTACCTGGCGCGGCACCTGGACCACCTGCGGACCCGGGTGCGGGCGGGCTGGGTGGTGACCTGCGTGGGTGACGAGCGGACCCACTCCTACGTCCCGTCCCGGTTGGGCTCGACGCTGGCCGACCGCATCTCGCTGCGGGTCCTCGGCGAGCTGCCCGACGGGTTCGAGCGCTACAGCTACCTCGATCGGGGCAGCGACGAGCGGCAGTGGTGCTCACCCGGCGCCGACCTCCCGGTGTGCTCGGTGATGCGCTCCAAGTACGCCACCTACCCCGAGTACCACACGTCGCTCGACGACCTGTCGCTGGTGACACCGGCCGGCCTGCAGGGCGGGTTCGACGTGCTGCGCCGCTGCCTGGAGGTGCTGGAGGCGAACGTGCGTTGGTGCGCGGTGTTGCCGGGGAGCCCCAGCTCGGCCCCCGCGGCCTCTACCCGACGGCCAGCTTCAAGGGCTCCGCGGACCACGTGCGCTCGATGATGAACGTGCTGGCCTACTGCGACGGCGCACGACCTGCTCGATCTGTGCGACCGCACCGGCCTGCCGCTGGGCGAGGTGATGGCGCACACCGCGACTGGCCGACGCGGGCGTGGTGGCCGCCGCCGGCGGGGCTGACCGCCGGCGGCGCCCGGCTCAGAGCCGTTCGATCATGGTGGCGTTGGCCATGCCGCCACCCTCGCACATCGTCTGCAGCCCGTAGCGGCCGCCGGTGCGCTCGAGCTCGCACAGCAGGGTGGCCAGCAGCTTCGTGCCGCTGCAGCCGAGCGGGTGGCCGAGGGCGATGGCGCCACCGTTGACGTTCACCTTGGCCATGTCGGGCTTGAGCTCCTTCTCCCAGGCCAGCACCACCGACGCGAACGCCTCGTTGATCTCCACCAGGTCGATGTCGTCGATGGTCAGGCCGGCCTTCTGCAGGGCCTTCTGGCTGGCGGGGATCGGGCCGGTGAGCATGAAGACCGGGTCGACCCCGGCGACGGAGAAGCTGACGAAACGGGCACGGGGGCGCAACCCGAGCTCAGCCGCCTTCTCCTCGGTCATGATCAGCGCCGCCGAGGCACCGTCGGTGATCTGGGAGCTGTTGCCGGCGGTGACCTTGCCGTCGGGCTTGAACGCCGGCTTCAACGCGGCCAGCGCCTCCGCGGTGGTGTCGCGGATGCCCTCGTCGGCGGTGACCATCTCGCCGGTGACGATCACGTGGCCCGACTCGCGGTCGAGGCGCTTCTCCGCCACCGGGATCAGCTCTCGGTCGAAGCGGCCCTCGGCGGTGGCCTTGGCGGCCAGCTGCTGGGAGCGCAGCCCGAACGCGTCGAGCTGCTCGCGGCTGAGGTCCCAGTGGTCGGCGACGAGCTCGGCCGACAACCCCTGCGGGATCAGCCCGCCACGCTCGGCGTAGCGCTCGTCCACCAAGCCGCCGAAGGGCAGGCCCACGCCCTGGCTGATCGAGGCGCCCATGGGCACGAGCGACATCACCTCGACCCCGGCGGCGACCACCACGTCGTAGGCGCCGGCCATGACGCCCTGGGCGGCGAAGTGCACCGCCTGCTGGGAGGAGCCGCACTGGCGGTCGATCGTGGTGGAGGGCACCGACTCCGGCCAGCCGGCGGCCAGCACGGCGTTGCGGCCCACGTTGAGCGACTGGGCGCCGACCTGCATGACGCAACCCATGATCACGTCCTCCACGAGCGCCGGATCGAGGTTGGTCCGCTCCTGGAGAGCGCGGAGCACTTCGGCCGCGAGATCGGCCGGGTGCCAGCCGGAGAGCTTGCCGTTGCGCTTGCCGCCAGGGGTCCGTACGACGTCCACGATCACTGCGTTCTGCATCCCCCCAGTGTGCCGCCTCCGCCGGCGCCGGCAGGAAGTCGCAGGTCAGCGGCACCGTGGACCGGACCGCTCAGCCGGCGACCCCTCGGCTGGGGAGATGGGCCCCTTGGCCGTGTCCCGAACTTTGATGAGTCTGGCGTCACGCCGCGTTGACAGCGTGTCGGTAGTGCGAATACCGTGGCGGTCCTCTGCGCTCCTGTGGCATTGGTCACAAACCCAGCGAGCAGGCATACTTGCGGCGGTTGCTGGACAACTCGGAAAGAAGGGGGAACCAGACCACGTGGCTCTACTCGAAGTGCGTGACATCACGGTGCGCTTCGGTGGGATCGTGGCCCTGGACGGGCTCACATTCGACATCGAAGAAGGCCAGATCTGTGGCCTGATCGGCCCCAACGGCGCCGGCAAGACGACGATGTTCAACGTCGTCAGCCGTATCTATGACGCGACCGAAGGATCGATCACCTACGACGGCAAGGATCTGCTGAGCCTGCCGGCACACAACATGAGCAAGGTCGGCATCTACCGAACCTTCCAGAACTTGGCCCTGTGGCCCGGCCTGACCGTTCTCGAGAACGTGATGGTGGGCGACCACTCCAACACCAAGCAGACGTTCTTCACCGCCGCCTTGCGCATCGGCACCCGCAAGGAGGAGAAGGACCTGCGGGCTCGGGCGTACGCGGCACTGGAGGAGCTCGATCTCCAGCAGTACGCGTTCCACCCCGCGGCCGGTCTGCCGTTCGGCACGCTGAAGCGCATCGAGATCGCTCGGGCGCTCATCGGCAAGCCGCGGCTGCTGCTGCTCGACGAGCCGGCCTCCGGTCTCACCCACGCAGAGGTGGACGAGCTGGCCGAGACCATCCGCATGCTGCGCGACCGCCACGGGCTCACCGTGCTGCTGGTCGAGCACCACATGAAGATGGTGATGGGCATCTCCGAGCACATCGTCGTGCTGAACTTCGGCCAGAAGATCGCCGACGGCGACCCGGAGCAAGTCCGCAACAACCCGGCCGTCATCGAGGCCTACCTGGGGGGGCAGGCCGCATGAGCGCATTCCTGAAGGCCACCAACGTCAACGCCCGCTACGGCGCCATCCAGGTGCTGCGGGATCTCAGCTTCGAGGTCAACGAGGGCGAGGTGGTCGTGATCCTCGGTGCCAACGGCGCCGGCAAGACCACCACCCTGCGAGCGGTGTGCTCGATGGTGGACACCAACGGCTCGATCACCCTCGAGGGCGACGAGATCGTGGGCAAGGACACCGCCGACATCGTGCGCCGCGGGGTGGCCCACGTCCCGCAGGGCCGTGGCACCTTCCCGGAGCTGTCGGTGACCGACAACCTGATGGTCGGGGCCTACGTCCGCAAGGACAAAGAGGTGCAGGCCGACATCGACCGTTGGATGGACGTGTTCCCCCGTCTGCGGGAACGCCGCAGCCAGATCGCCGGCTCGCTGTCCGGTGGCGAGCAGCAGATGCTCGCCGTCGCCCGGGCGATGATGAGCCGGCCCAGGCTGCTCCTGCTCGATGAGCCGTCGCTGGGTCTGGCGCCGCTCATCATCGAAGACCTGTTCCGTCGCTTCGGCGA
>JAWKIM010000049.1:0-5092 GCA_041394365.1 Acidimicrobiales bacterium | reverse complement strand
GTCATCGATCCCGACGTCGGCTCCAACGGCCTCGACTGGGCGCCCGGCTGGCCGGCGCTGCGCTGGATCTGGGCCATGGAGGGCGACGAGCTTCGCCTGCACGAGGTCACCGGCGCCGCCGAGCCGATCGTGTCGCTGGCCTTCCAGGCATCGGGCGGGGTGGCGGTGCCGTGGAGCGCCACCACGCTGCGGGGCCGTTGGGTGTTGCCGGCCCGCGACGCGCTCGCGGTGCGGGGCCGGGCCCGCCTGTGGGGCGCGGCGGTGGCCGTGGGCATCGCCCAGGCCGCGCTCGACGAGACGATCGAGTACACCAGCGACCGGGTGGTGTTCGGCAAGCCGGTGGCCCACCACCAGGCCAACGCCTTCGACCTGGCCCACACCGCCGCCCGGGTGCACGCCGCCCGGCTGGTGGTGCGCGACGCCGCCGGTTCGTTCGACCGGGGCGAGCCCGACGCCGGGTTCTGGGCCACCCAGGCGTGGCTCGAGGTGCGCGAGGCCGCCTTCAACGCCACCAACGTGGGCATCCAGCTGCTCGGCGGGCACGGGTTCATCGTGGACCACCTCGCCGAGAAGCGCTTCCGGGAGGCCCGCCACCTGGCCATGGCCGCCGGCGGGCTCGACGCCGCCGAGTTCGACGTGGCCGCCTCCGTGCTCGATGTCCCCGACGCCCTCCTCGCCAGCCTGGAGCAACGATGATCGAACTCGACAAGCGCACCCAGGAGATGCTCGAAGAGGTCCGCGCCCTGGGGCGGACCCACATCCGGCCGATGGGCCTGGAGGCGGACCGCACCGCCATGCCGCCGCCGGTCGACCACGAGTTCTACCTGATCTGCACCCGCCAGGGCGGGCTGGTGTCGAAGATGATCGGCGCCGATGAGAGCCCCAACGCGCTCGACTGGAAGCCGGTGCGCAACTTCCTCATCGGCGAGGAGTGCGCCTACTGGGACCGTGGGGTGGCGCTGTCGCTACCCGGACCGGGCCTGGGTGGTCCGGCGTTGCGCAACACGGGCACGCCCGAGCAACGCCAGCGGTTCCTGTCGATCTTCGAGGACCACTCGAAGGCGCGCTGGGGCGCCCTGGCCATGACCGAGCCCGAGGCCGGTTCCGACGTGGCCCGCATCAAGACCCGCGCCCGCAAGGTCAGCGACGACAACGGCGGCGAGTGGGTGCTGAACGGGCAGAAGATGTTCTGCTCCAACTCCGCCCGGGCCGACTGGGTGGTGGGGTGGGCCACGATCGACCCGGAGCTGGGCCGCGGCGGGCATCGGGCGTTCGTGGTGGAGCGCGGCACCCCCGGCTTCGAGATCATCAAGATCGAGCACAAGATGGGCTCGCGCGGCTACGAGACCGCCAGCTTCGTGCTGGAGGACTGCCGGTTGTCGGGCGACAACCTGCTCGGTGGGGAGGCGTTCTACGAGGCCCGCAAGGGGTTCAAGGCGTCGATGGCCACGTTCAACATGACCCGGCCGTTGCACACCGCCCACGGCGTGGGCATGGGTCGCGCCGCCCACGACTATGCGCTCGACTTCGTGCGCAACGAGTACCGGCCCAGGGTCGGCGCCGGCAGCGGGCGCTCGAGCGGCTGGCCCGCATCCGCCGGGGCCTGCACACGGCCCGGCTCATGTACCTCAACGCCGTGTGGCTGGCCAAGACCGGCCAGTCGAACGTGCTGGAGGCCAGCTTCGCCAAGATGTACTCGCCGCCGGTGGTGCTCGAGGCGGTGGCCACCGCGCTCGACATCCTGGGCGAGGCCGGCGTGCGCAACGACAAGATGCTCGAGAAGCTGTACCGGGACGTCAAGATCCTCGACATCGGTGAGGGCACCCAGCAGGTGCAGCGCCACGTGGTGGCCCGCCAGATGCTGCACATGCCCAGCACCTGAGCCGGCCGCTGCGTTCGATCAGGCGCGACGACGGGGACCCGCGGGTGCGGGTCCCCGTCTCGCGTGTGCGGTCGTTCAGGCGCCGGTGAACGTGGCGTCGCGGCGCTCCATGCGGGCCCGTACGCCTTCCTTGGCGTCGTTGCTCTTGAGCGCCGCCCGCACCAGCTGATCGGTGTCGGCGTGCTCGATGCCGTCGCGGAACTGCATCTCCCGGTTGATGGTGGCCTTCATCGCCTTGAGGCTGAGCGGGGCGTTGCGGACCAGGCGGTCGACGATCTTGGCCGCGGTCGCCTCGAGCTCGTCGGCGGGGACGCAGCGGGCGATCAGCCCGAGATCGGCCATGCGGGGAGCGGGGATGGGGTCACCCAGCAGCAGGATCTCCCGGGTGGCCACCGGGCCGCCGACCTCGAGCAGCTTCTTGGTCAGGAACCACGATGGGGCCAGGCCCACCTGGGCGAGGGACATGCCGAACCGGGCCTCGGCGGAGGCCACCACGATGTCGCAGTGCAGGGCGAGCTCGTTGCCCCCGGCGATGGCGGCGCCCTGCACCACGGCCACGACGGGCAGCGGCCACGTCTCGACCCGGTGGAAGAGGGTCTCGACGTTCTGGTCCTTGCCCAGGCTGCCGCGCAGGTCGAGCCCCGAGCAGAACACGCGGCCCTGGGCCCGGATCACCGCCACGCGCTCGGCCTCACCGGGGCCGGGGTTCGGGTCGAAGGCGTCCTCGAGGGCGCGGAGCATCTCCGCGTCCATGGCGTTGCCCTTCTCCGGACGGGTCAACGTGACCGTGCGGACGGCACCCTCGATGCTGACGGAGACCTTGTCGCTCATGGCCCGGACCCTACTTGGTGCGGGCCGTCCGCAGCCCCGGCGCCGCCCCATCCACGCGCCGCCCCGTCCACGCGCCTCCGGTCCGCTGGGAGCTCGTTCGACCGTCCGGTGCGGTGGGGCACTCGAAACCCTCGCGCTCGATTCGGCGTTGATTCGGAATTGGTCGCCAGACACAAGATCCGGGCACCAGCAGTGCTGCCGCGAGCCCTCGTCGTCGGTGCCGCCCACCATCGGTGAGCAGCGCACCCGGCCCGGTCGACACCGCCGAATCGACGTCGAATCGCCGTCGAAGCACGGTGCTGGCGGGGTGCCGGCCGGCTGCGCGCGCCGGCCCCCGCAAGGCGCGGGGGGTGCCGGGCGCCTGCCGGCCGGAGCTCGCGGGGTCGAAGCGCCGGTGGTCAGGCCAGCTCGAGCAGGGCGGCGCCGGCGGCCCACCCCGACAGGTAGGCCCCCTCCACCTTGGGCCCGGCGAAGGCGTCGCCGGCCAGCAGCAGGCCCTCCCGCACCGTGGCCACCGCCTCCGGCCAGGGCTGCAGCGGGCCGGAATGCGCCCAGCGCAATCGCGCTCCACCGCCAGCGGCGTGGCTCCCGCCAGCCATGGCCCGCCCAGCCGAGCAGCCGGGGCGGTGAGCTCGTCGTCGGGATCGTCCCAGTGCTGCGCGGAGAGGCGGTTGGTGTGGAACGTCACCGTCACCTCCTCCGGAGATGCCCTTCTGGTGGTTGTCGCCGATGAGCTGAACGGCCTCCTCGGACTGGTGCCCACCGGGCGCCGCCACCCCGGAGGGCCGGTCGAGGCACACCAGCAGCGCCAGCACCCGGTGGTAGGTGATGGTGCGGGCCAGGGCGGGCCCGGCGATGCCGCCGGCCGCCAGCAGGGAAGCCCGGACAACGGGACCGGTGGGGTCAGCAACACCGAGCGGGCGGTCACCGACCCACCGCCGACCAGCCCTCGACGGCGAACCGTGCGCCTCGCCGTCCTGCGGCCGGATGGCCTCGACCGTTGCGGCCGTGCGCACGTCGAGCCCGTCGGCCAGCCACGAGCCCAGCGCCGCCATACCCCCGCGCACCGCGCAGCGGTAGCCGTCGTCGACCTCGCTGAAGCCCCGGCACCACTCGTAGGCCAGCCCTGCCTCGCCGCGCGCCGCACGAACTCGCCGAACGTGTCGGACCGCACCGTGAAGAACTGGGCGCCGTGGTCGAGCACCCGTCGTTCGTGCTGCCTGGTGGCCAGCCGGCCCCCGGGCGCCGGCCCCGCCTCCAGCACGACCACCGGCACGCCGGCGTCCTGCAGGCGCCGGGCGGCGACCAGGCCGGCCAGGCCGGCCCCCACGATCACGGTTGGGTTCACCACGGCCGCGACCCTACGCTGGGACGCCGTGCCTGCGCCGAGAGATCGCCCGGGCGCCGCGGCGTGACGCGCGCCACGAACCGATTCCGCCAGTTGTGAAGGACGTCGCTGCCATGGCTCGGATCCTGGTCACCGAGGAGATCGCCGACACCGGCCTGGACCGGCTGCGCGACGCCGGCCACCACGTGGACGTGCAGCTCGCCCCCTCGCCCGAGCAGCTCCTGGAGCTGATCAAGGGGGCCAACGCGCTGATCATCCGTTCCGCCACCCAGGTCACCGCCGAGCTGCTGGCCGCCGCCGACGAGCTGGTGGTGGTGGGCCGGGCCGGCATCGGGCTCGACAACGTGGACGTCGACGCCGCCACCCACCTCGGCGTGATGGTGGTCAACGCGCCGGAGTCGAACATCCTCTCCGCCGCCGAGCACACCATGGCCCTGCTGCTGTCCCAGGCCCGCAACGTGCCCCAGGCCCACGCCGCGCTGGTGGCCGGGCGCTGGGAGCGCTCCAAGTGGGAGGGCGTGGAGCTGGCCGACAAGACCCTCGGCGTGATCGGGCTCGGCCGCATCGGCCGCCTGGTGGCCCAGCGCGCCGCCGGGTTCGGCATGCGGATCATCGCCCACGACCCCTACGTCTCCGCCGAGCGGGCCCGCCAGCTCTCCATCGATGTGGTGGAGCTCGACGACCTGCTGGCCCAGTCCGACTTCATCACCCTGCACGTGGCCAAGACCCCCGAGACCGTGGGCCTGCTCAACGCCGATCGGCTGGCCAAGACCAAGCAGGGCGTGCGGATCATCAACGTGGCGCGCGGTGGCCTGATCGATGAGGCCGCCCTGGCCGACGCCATCCGCTCGGGCCAGGTGGCGGGGGCCGCCCTGGACGTGTTCGCCGCCGAGCCCACCACCGACTCACCGTTGTTCGAGCTGGCCCAGGTCGTGGTCACCCCGCACCTCGGTGCCTCCACCCGGGAGGCCCAGGACAAGGCGGGCGAGACGATCGCCGAGATGGTCGGCCTCGCCCTCAACAACGACTTC
>JAWKIM010000048.1:0-5194 GCA_041394365.1 Acidimicrobiales bacterium | reverse complement strand
GGCTGCTCGGCTTCTACTTCTCGGCGTCGGGGTCGGGGTCGGGGTCGGCGCCACCGATGGTGCCCGGCACCGGGTCGATGGCCACCATCGCCCGGGGCGGCCGGATGCGCGACCGCTTCGCCGTGCCCGACGGCCCGCTCGAGTGGCTCACGGCCGAGGACCTGGCGTTCTACGCCCGCGAGTTCGAGTACAGCGGCTTCAGCGGCGGGCTCAACCGGTACCGCAACGTCGACCGGGACTTCGAGGACCTCGCCGTGCACGCACACCGGCCCATCACCGTGCCGGCGTTGTTCATCGGGGGCAGCAAGGACGGCCCGACGCTGTGGGGGTCGAAGGCGATCGCCGCCTTCGACCGCACGCTGCCCCGCCTGCACCGCTCGATCAACCTCGACGGGTGCGGGCACTGGACCCAGCAGGAGCGCCCCCGGGAGGTCAACGAGGCGCTGCTGTCGTTCGTGTCGGCCGTTTCACCGCGCTGAGGCGCAACACCACCCCGTCGAGCCGTTCGCCCACCAGCTGCATGGTGGGGCCGAGCATCGCCACCGTCTGGGCCTGGGTGGGGAACGTGATCCCGCTGGGCCGGGCGAGGAGCTGGCCCAGCCGGGTGCCCAGCCCCTGGCCGCCGGCCCGGCCGGCCGCCACCAGGCTCAGGAGGAACAGCCGACCGCCGGGCCGCAGCACGCGAGCCATCTCGGCCAGCGCGGCGCGCTGGTCGCCGATCTCGTTCAGCGAGCCGCCCATGACCACGATGTCGACGGTCCCGTCGGCGTAGGGCAGGTGCTGGGCCAGCGCCCGCACGGCGACCACCCGGTCGGCCACGCCCTCCTCGCGGCACCGCCGCAGCGCTTTGCGCAGGAACGGCCGGCTGTGGTCGAGCAGGTGGACCTCGGCCCCGGCGTGGGCCAGGTGGCGGCCGTACAGGCCCTCGGAGCAGGCCACGTCCACCGCCAGCAGGTCCGGTCCAGGCGCCGTCGCCGCGCTGAGCTCCGCCAGCTCCTCGTCGATGGGGAAGGGCCGGCCCGACAGCAGCCCCAACGATCGCTTGCGCCAGACCGCCTCGTACACGACGGCGGTGGGCGCCAGCCGGTTGACCAGCTGGGCCGCGGTGCAGGCGGCGCGGCGGCCGCCCATGGCGTCGATGATGCCGTCCTCGTCGGGGGCCGCGGCGACGGTGAGCGCAGAGGGGCGGGCAGGCGGCGCAGCGGTCATGGGGTTCTGCGTAGCGGCCCGGCGGCCCCTCGGCCAAGGCGGACCGGTGCCCACGGTGACGCTGTCGCCCGGGCGCTCGCCGCCTCCAGCCCCGCCCGATGCGCGACGATGATCCGATCGTGCGTCGGCTTCCCCTCGCCTGGATGACGGTGACGTCGCTCGGCCTCGTCGTGGCCAGCGCGTTCCTGCCATGGGTCCGCACCGGTGAGGCGCGCCGTTCCTCATACCGCCTGCTGCGCGATCTGGCCACGCTCGGGGTGCTCGACAGCGGACCGGCCGTCGCCGGCCGGGTCCTGTGGGTGCTGCTGCCGGCGGCGGCGGCCACCGCGCTGCTGCTGGTCGGCTTCGGGCGGGTGCGCCCCGCTGCGGTGGTGGCGATGGTGGCGGCCCTCATCGGTTTGGGGGGTGCGGTGGCCGTGCTGCGCAGCCCGGTCGGGGCGTTGGTGGGGGTGTGGGCCATGCTGGCGGTGGCGCCGGCGGCGCTGGTGTTGGCGCTGGTCACGCTGGTGACCGGGAATCCTGGACCAGCAGCCGCCGACGAGCCGGCCGTGCGCCCCGCCCGCTGAGCGCTCCTTCCCGGACGTCGGGCTCAGGGCCTTGATGGGCCGGATGATCCGTTCCGGCGGCCATCAATGCGGGCGATGACCCCAGATCCATAGCCGATACGTGAATCAATGGTCACGCTCGGTGCATGACCGACGTTCCTGCGCCGCCGTACCCCGGTTCCGGCAGCGGCCCCTTCGAGGGGCCGCCCGGCTGGGCCGCGTCCACGCCCGCCCCGGCCGGTGGCCAGCCGCCGGCTCCCGTCGCCCCCGCGCCGCCCACGATGCACGCGCCCACCCCGGCCGGGCACGCGCCCACCCCACCGATGGCCGCCCAGCCTCCGGTGGCGGGAGCGGGCGCACCGCCGGCGGGTGGGGCACCGGCCTGGACCGCCCCGCCCGGTGCCGGTGCGGTGCCCGGCCCGTATGGTCCGCCGCCGGGGGCGGCCGCGCCGCCGGCCGGAGGGTTCGGCGCCACCCAGGCCCCGCAGCAGGCGCCGCCGGGCTACGGCGCACCCGCCCCTACGGCGCACCCGCCCCCTACGGCGCGCCGGCCGGCTACGGCGCACCCGCCGGCTACGGTCCGGTGCCGCTCGGCAACCTCGAGCAGGTCGTGCAGAAGGGCTCTCGCAAGGGTCGCATCGCCGCCGCCGGGATCGGCGCGCTGGCGTTGGTCGGTGGTGGCCTGTTCGCCGTCACCCAGTTGGGTGGCGGGGCCGGAGGCGGGGCCGAGACGCCCGAGGCGGCCGTCGAGCAGTTCTTCACCGCCCTCAACAACGAGGACATGCTCGGCATGATGAACGCGCTGCCCCGGGGCGAGCGCGAGACGTTCGTGCCGCTCGCCCAGGACAGCCTGGCCGAGCTCAAGCGCATCGGCGTGTTGGCCGATGGCGCCGCCCTCGACGGCATCACCGGGCTCGACATCAACGTCACCGGCTACCGCCTGTCGAGCCGCGAGTTGGCCGACACCGTGGCCAACGTGACCGTGGCCGGCGCCACCGTCGACGGCTCCTATGACCTGCAGCAGCTGCCGTTGGGCTCGGTGCTGGTCGACGTGGTCTTCGGCGGCGAGGTCCCCGACGAGCGCGACTCCTCCACCGGCGAGGAAGCTGACGACCTCACGTTGACCACCGTGCGCGACGGCGACGGCTGGCACGTCAGCCTGTGGTACTCGGTGGCGGAGGCGGCCCGCGACCAGGCCGGCCTGCCGGCGCCGCCGTTCGGCAACGGCGTGGCCGCCCGCGGCGCCGACTCCCCCGAGGGCGCGGTCGAGGACCTCTTCGGGGCGATGGGCGAGCTCGACGTGCGCCGCATGATCGAGCTGGCCCCGCCCGACGAGATGGCCGCGCTGCACGACTACGCCCCGCTGTTCCTCGGCGACGCCGAGGACGCCATCGACGACCTGCGCTCGGCCTACGACTTCTCGGTCGAGGTGCGACCCACCGGCCTGGAGGTCGAGGGCTCCGGCGACACCCGCATCGTCACCATGGGTGGCTTCGAGGTGGACTTCGACATCGAGGGCAGCGGGGGCTCGATCACGCTCGACGGCTCCTGCGTCACCTTCGAGATCGAGGGCGACCGCCAGGAGCAGTGCGCCGAGGACCAGCTGGACCAGCTCAACGAGCTCGGGGTGGCGCTGCCCGCCAGCTACACCACCCTGCTCGACCGTCTGGCCGAGGAGCGCTCCGGGTTCCAGGTGCGCCAGGTGGACGGCGCCTGGTACGTCAGCCCGATGGGCACGATGGGCCACGGCATGCTGCAGCTGATGCGGGCCCTCGACGAGGACCTGCTGCGCGACCTGATCGACGACAGCGCCGAGCTCGGCGGCGACCTCGCCGGCGGCGGCAGCCCGTTCGGCAGCTCGTTCCCGTTCGGCTCGGTCGATCTCAACACCGACGACTTCGGCTCGTTCGACGACTTCGACGACTTCGACGACAGCGGCTTCGACGACTTCGACGACAGCGGTTTCGACGACGACTTCGGCACCACCGGCACGTCGCTGATCGATCCGGTGGACAGCGGCTACGACGAGTACTACGCGGCCTGCGGGGACCTGGAGTTCGAGGTCTACCTGGCCGAGGACCCGGCCACCTGGGCCACGGCCACCGCCATCGCCCACGCCTGCGCCCTGCCCTACCTGCAGGCCGGTGACATCACCGAGTTCGACGTGGCCAGCGAGGTGGCCCGGCCCGAGTGCTACCCGAGCTGGCCGTACGACCCGAACCTCACGCTCGGCCAGCAGAACGACCTGTTCACCGCCATCGACAGCTGCCTCAAGCAGCCCGCCCCGTACTGACCGGTCCGTACTGACCGGTATCCGGCTCCTTGCCGGTGCTGCACCGCGGTCTCAGCCGCGGTGCAGCACCGCTTGCGCTTCTCGCACGACCAGAGCCGACGCCGCGTCGGCGCGCAGCGGTGGCTGCACCTCGAACGGTCCCGCACCGTCGAGCGTGTAGCGCACGGACAGCTCGACCGCGGCGACCACCGGGTAGGTCCCGGCCGGATCCCCGACCGTCGAGCGGTCGCGATAGCGGTGGGTGACCGGCTCGGCCGGCACGCTGCCGGACACCCCGCCCAGCCCGGCGGACCCCGCCACCGTGACCGCGGCGCCGTCGCCGAAGGTCCACTGCACGGCGGCGGGCTCGATGATCAGCTCCACCCGGCGGCCGAACACGTCGTGCACCTCCCGGACCGCGCCCGGCTCGACGCCGGTGAGCCAGAACCACTGCTCCACGCCGACCAGGCCCTGGGGTGGTGAGGTCTGCACCGCCACGACAGGCGCCAGCCGCTCGGCCAGGTAGCGCTCCGCCAGGGTGCGCACCACGGCGTCGAGATCGACGATCTGCTCCTCGTAGAGGTAGCCCATGCCGTCGCCGGCGAGGCCCACCGGTGTGCCGTCGGGCAGGGTGCAGCTGATCCAGAATCGCCGCACCGCCACCCGGCCGCGGTCCACGGGGGGCCACGACACGGCGGCGTCGAAGTCGATACCACCGGCGGTGCTGTCGATGAGCTCGCGGCACACCAGCGCCGAACCCGTCGATGAGGACGACTACACCGCGGTGTGGACCGATCCGCCGGCCCGGTAGCCGGTGACGGTGACCCGGGCGCCGTCGCTTCCCACGCCGGTCTGCGCGCCGGCCGGCGCCGTGGCACCCGGACCGGCCAGCGCCGCTCCCGCCAGGATCGACAGCACGCCGGACACGGAGATCCATCGAAGAGCCACGAAGGGAAGCGTCGTGGGTCGTTCGCCTTCCCCCAACCGGTCGATGAGCCCAGCGCCCCGGTTCGTTCAGGGAAGGGGCAACCGGTCGGCCAGCTGGGCGGCCCGTTCGAACGTGCTGAGCGGGTCGTCCCGCTCGGCCACCACCCACCATCTGCCGCTCGCCGGGTCACGGCCCACACCGCCGGCGGTGGCCACGTCCTGCGCCCAGTGGTGGGCCACG
>JAWKIM010000047.1:0-5791 GCA_041394365.1 Acidimicrobiales bacterium | reverse complement strand
TGGGGTTGTTGGTCCAGGCGCCTTCCAGGCCGCTGGTCAGCGTGTGCACGCCGTGGCCGCTGCCGAACGTGTTGTGCCAGCCCAGACCCTGGGCGTGCACCGGGCAGCCCTCCGGCTCGGGCCCGACGTACTCGGGGCCGACCGCGCCGTGGCACTTGCCGAACGTGTGCCCGCCGATGATCAGCGCCGCGGTCTCCTCGTCGTTCATGGCCATGCGCCGGAACGTCTCCCGGATGTCGTGGGCGGCGGCCATCGGGTCGGGGTTGCCGTTCGGTCCTTCGGGGTTGACGTAGATGAGGCCCATCTGGACGGCGCCGAGCGGGTTCTCGAGATCCCGGGCCCCGCTGTAGCGCTCGTCGCCGAGCCAGGTGTCCTCGGGGCCCCAGTAGACCTCCTCGGGCTCCCACACGTCGGGCCGGCCGAAGCCGAAGCCGAACGTCTGGAACCCCATCGACTCGAGTGCGCAGTCGCCGGCGAAGACCAGCAGGTCGGCCCACGACAGCGCCTGGCCGTACTTCTGCTTGATCGGCCACAGCAGGCGGCGGGCCTTGTCGAGGTTGGCGTTGTCCGGCCAGCTGTTGAGCGGTGCGAAGCGCTGGGCGCCGGCCCCGCCGCCACCGCGGCCGTCCTCGATGCGGTACGTGCCGGCGGCATGCCAAGACATGCGGATGAACAATGGGCCGTAGTGGCCGTAGTCGGCCGGCCACCAGTCCTGCGAGGTGGTCATCACCTCGAAGATGTCTCGCTTGAGGGCCTCGACATCGAGGCCGGCGAAGGCGTCCGCATAGCGGAAGTCGTCACCGAGCGGGTCGTCGCGGCGCTCGTGCTGGCGCAGGACCGTGAGGTCCAGCTGGTTCGGCCACCAGTCCCGGTTGTTGCGGGGCCTCGTCGCCTTGGGCGTGGGGGCGGGGATGGCTGGGTTCTCGCTCTCGCTACCACGATCCGACATCAGGGTGCTCCTCTCGTGCGGGCCTGTGGAGACGGTGGGACGGCAGGCGTGCTGCCCGTCTCACCGCTTCGGAACCTACCGAAAGTCCGACCGGTGAGGTACCCGTCTTGTGGCGATGGACCCTTGACGGGCCGCGATTTCTCCTATCGCCACCGAAGGAGCTTCCTACGGCTCCTGTTGGGAGCCGCCCCCGCACGGCCGAACCATGCTCGTCGGTACGTCCGCCGGCCGGGGCCGCGAGCAGCCTGCGTGCGAGCGGCCGCCCGAGGCCTCCGGCCACCGGAGCGGGCGTCTCCGGTCGGCCCTGAGCGTGACCGGTCCCGTCGGGCGGCGCAACCGGCGAACGCGGGTAAGGGAGCGGGGACCGATCAGGTTACGACCGGCAGCCCCGCGGTCCACCACGGGGCGGGCTCGGTCGGGACGGCCCGTGCCGCCCCGGCGAAGCCGGTTCCGGGGTCCAAAGGCCCGGTCGGATGCGACTTCCGGCAACGTCGCCGGCGGCACCGCCGGCCCTACGCTCCGGCCGATCCAACCGGGGAAGACCAAGGGGGAAGACATGACCGACGTCGCCGACGCGACGGCACCGGGCAGCACCGACAAGGCCGGGCTCGACCACGAGGTGGTCGTCATCGGGGCGGGAGTGGCCGGGCTCTACCAGATCAAGCGGCTGATCGATCTGGGCGTGGACGCCATCGTGCTCGAGGGCGAGGACGACCTCGGGGGCACCTGGTACAAGAACCGCTACCCGGGCTCGCGCTTCGACTCCGAGAGCTACACCTACGGGTACTCGTGGAGCCGGGAGCTGCTGGAGGAGTGGCACTGGGTGGAGCGGTTCTCACCGCAGCCGGAGACGCTGCGCTACCTCAACTTCGTGGCCGACAAGTTCGGCCTCCGCCCCCACATCCGCTTCGGCGTGTTCGTGGACGCCATGGTCTTCGACGAGGACGGGTGCTTCTGGCGGTTGCGCCTGCGCGATGGTTCGGAGGTCACCACGCGGTTCGTGCTGACCGCCATCGGCGTGCTCTCCGTGCCGACCTACCCGAAGATCGAGGGGATGGACAGCTTCGAGGGGCCGTCGTTCCACACCTTCGACTGGCCGGCGGAGCCCGTGGACCTGACCGGCAAGCGGGTGGCGGTGATCGGCACCGGGGCGACGGCCATCCAGCTCATCCCCGAGGTGGCCAAGCAGGCGGCCGAGCTCGTGGTGTACCAGCGGCGGCCGAACTGGGCGGCGCCGCTCAACAACGGGCCGATCTCCGAGGAGGAGATGGCCGACATCCGGCGGCGCTACGACGAGATCTTCGAGACGTGCGCCCGCACGCCGGGCGGCTTCGAGCACGAGCCCGACCGCCGCGGCTTCTACAACGTGTCCCGCGAGGAGCGCGTGGCGCTGTGGGACAAGCTCTACGACATGCCGGGCTTCGCCATCTGGCTGCGCAACTTCGTGGAGATCTTCGTCGACGAGCAGGCCAACGCCGAGTTCTCCGAGTACATCGCCGACCGCATCCGCCAGCGGGTGAAGGACCCGAAGGTGGCCGAGAAGCTGATCCCCCGCGACCACGGCTTCGGCGTGCAGCGGGTGCCGATGGAGACCAACTACTTCGAGGTCTACAACCAGGACAACGTGGAGCTCGTCGACATCAGCGAGACCCCGCTCGAGCGCATCACCGAGACCGGGATCAAGACGAGCGATCGCGAGTTCGAGTTCGACGTCATCGTGTACGCCACCGGGTTCGATGCCATCACCGGCGGCTACGACCGCATCGACATCACCGGCGTGAACGGCGTGAAGCTGGCCGATCGCTGGAAGGAAGGCCCCAGCACGTTCTACGGGCTGATGGTGCACGAGTTCCCGAACATGATCATGCTGGCCGGCCCGCAGAGCGGCTCGGCGTCGACCAACTTCCCGCGCGGCATCGAGACCGGCGTGAACTGGATCACCGAGCTACTCGAGCACATCTGGGAGCAGGGCTACACCCGCGTGGAGCCCACTGCCGAGGCCCAGGAGAAGTGGACCGAGCACGTCAAGAAGATGTACTCGTCGATGCTCATGCGCAAGGCCAAGAGCTGGTTCACCGGTTACAACTCCAACGTGGAGGGCCACGAAGAGGGCACCATCCGGTACTTCGTCTACAACGGCGGCGCACCGAAGTTCGTGCAGAAGATCACCGAGGAGGCCCACGCCGGCTACCCCGGCATCGACTTCGCGTCGTAGCACCGGGCGCGCCGGTGACGGCGTGCCACCTGATCATCCGTGGCGATTCGGCGCGATTCGCTGCGAGGGGTGCTGGTCGCCGGACCACAAAGCTGCGACTTCTGGACGGTCGGGCGCAATGCCCGCCGTTCCCACCAGCAGCGTTGTGTGACGATACTGATCCGGCCTGAAGTCGCTGCTCTTCTCGGCGCCGAGGGTGATCGGCGCTCGGGGGCCGGCCCTCGGTGGGCGGACTCGCCGAACCTTTGCGGAGCGGCGGCCGGCGGCGCGGGTCAGCTGGGGTCGGCGAGCAGCGGGGTCAGCACCGCCTCGAACACCGAGGCCATCTTGTCGCCGCCCAGGATCGAGGGGTGCACACCGTCGGACACGGTGTCGACGAGCGTCCACGAGGGGGAGAGCGCCTCGAACAACGGCACGTAGTGGACCCGACCGCCACGCGAGCCGGCCAGCCGGGCCGCATCGTTGAGGGCGGTGAACCGCGCCATGGTGTCCGGCCCGGCGCTGCGGGCGAACGGCAACGGCGGGTAGGAGGCCACCAGGATCTCGGCGTTCGGGGCCACCGCCTCCATCCGGTCCACCAGTGCGACCAGCTTGGCCGGTGCGTCCTCGGGCACCACCGGTCGTAGGGCGCCGTTGGTCCGGGTCTCGATGGGGAACAGGTCGTTGATGCCGATCAGCAGCAGGATGACGTCGGGCTGGTTCCGCTCCACCCACCCGCCGATGTTGTCGCTGACGTTGGCCGGCGGGCACGTGGCGCACAGGTTGGAGCCGTCGGGGCCGATGGTGAACCCGCCGTGGCCCTCGCTGTCGGGGTCCGACCCGGCGATCGGCAGCGTCCGGTCCGACCCCACGAAGTCCACGTCGTACCCGGCGGCCCGCAGCCGCGCCTCGAGGTAGCCGCGGTAGGTCTGGGCCTTGGAGGGATCCTCCGGGTCGGTCCCCTGGGTGAGCGAGTCGCCCACCGGCATGATGCGCACCGGTCGACCGGTCACCGTGGCGGCCATCGAGGAACGGGCGAGCACGTCGGGCGACGCCGCCCCGGCGCCCACGGCGGCGGTCGTGGTGGGCGAGGCGGGCACGGTGAAGTGGGTGACCGCCACCCGGGCCGGTGGGGTCGCCGCCGTGCCGCCGCAGCCGGCCACCGCCACCAGCGCCATCCCGATTGCTGCGTTCGCCAGCTTGCGCATCGCACCTTCCGTCCGCCCCGACCGCGAAGTGCGGCCGTCTGAACGCTTAGCGTATCGCCTGGCGCGCAGGAGGTGGCGGAAGGGCCCCTGATGACGTCGACGGCACCGCTCGGGGGCGGAGCATCGACCGGCCACGGGCCCTTGTGGCTCGCCCGCCGATGCACGACGATGGATCGACGGTCGCGCCGTCGACGGGCATCGAGCCCGCGTCGACGGCTACGGCACAACAGGGCGACAGCCGGCTGCGGGCGCGCCGGCACGGACGGACACGGGGGCACGGATGGCGAGCGGTGCGAACGACGCGGCCTGGCGGGAGCGGGCACAGCGGGTGATACCAGGCGGTATGTACGGCCACGAATCGACCCGGTTGCTGCCGCCGTCGTACCCGCAGTTCTTCGAGCGGGCGAAGGGTGCCGAGCTCTGGGACGTCGACGGCAACCGCTACCTCGACCTGATGTGTGCCTACGGACCGAACCTGCTGGGCTACGGCGACGAGCGCGTCGAGGCCGCGGCGGCGGCGCAGCGGGCCCGCGGTGACGCCATGACCGGTCCCTCGCCGGTGATGGTGGAGCTGGCCGAGGCGATGACCTCGATGGTCAGCCACGCCGATTGGGCCATGTTCTGCAAGAACGGCACCGACGCCACCACCATGGCCATGACGGTGGCCCGTGCCCAGACGGGCCGACGCCGCATCGTGGTGGCCGAGCACGCCTACCACGGCTCTGCGCCGTGGTGCACGCCCATACCGGTTGGTGTGGTGGCCGAGGAGAAGGCCTTCATCGGCACGTGCACCTACAACGACGTGGCCAGCTTGGAAGCGGCGGTGGCCGCGGCCGGGGACGATCTGGCCGCGGTGTTCGCCTCGCCGTTCAAGCACGACGCCTTCGAGGACCAGGCCCTGCCCGATCCCGCCTACGCACGGCGGGCCCGGGAGCTGTGCGACCACACCGGCGCCCTGCTCATCGTCGACGACGTGCGGGCGGGGTTCCGGCTCACCCGCGACTGCAGTTGGGAGCTGGTCGGTGTGCGCCCCGACCTCAGCGCCTGGGGCAAGTCCTTCGCCAACGGCCATCCGATCTCGGCGCTGCTCGGCTCCGACCGGTGCCGCAAGGGTGCGGCCGGCATCTACGCGACCGGATCGTTCTGGTTCGCAGCGGTGCCCATGGCCGCCGGGGTGGAGACGCTGCGCATCCTGCGGGAGACCGACTACCTCGAGCACACCGTCCGACTCGGCGAACGGCTGCGGGCGGGGTGGGCGGCGGCGGCGGCCGAGCAGGGCTTCTCGTTGCGCCAGACCGGCCCGGTCCAGATGCCGCAGGTGCTCTTCGAGGACGACCCCGACCTGCGCGTCGGCTTCGCCTTCGGCGAGGCGATGCTGGAGCGGGGGGTGTACGTGCACCCGTGGCACAACATGTTCCTGTGCGCGGCGATGAGCGAGGC
>JAWKIM010000046.1:0-5967 GCA_041394365.1 Acidimicrobiales bacterium | reverse complement strand
CTGGTCAACAACGCCGGCATCGCCCACACCGCCCCGATCGCCGAGCACACGGTGGCCGACTACGAGAAGATCGTCGCCGTCAACCAGGTGGGCGTGTTCCTGGGCATCCGGGCCGCCATCGCCCCCATGACCGCCGCCGGCGGCGGGTCGATCGTCAACATCTCGTCGGTGGCCGGCATACGCGGCATCAAGAACATGATCGCCTACAGCGCCTCGAAGTATGCGGTGACGGGCATGACCGCGGGGGCGGCCCTGGAGCTGGCCCGCTACAAGATCCGGGTCAACTCCATCCACCCCGGCGTGATCCAGACGCCGATGTTGGGCGTCAACGACCAGCGGGTGACCGACGCCATGATCAAGAACACGCCGATGCGACGGCTGGGCGAGCCGGTGGAGATCGCCCGGGCGGCGCTGTTCCTGGCCTCCGACGAGAGCTCCTACCTGACCGGCGCCCACGTGCCGGTGGACGGCGGCTCCTCGGCCTGACCGGCCGCCGGTCCAACGCCGCGTCCAGCGGGCGCGACGAGACCGGTCAGCCGACGAACAGCGGCGTCGACGCCATGGCGATGCGAGCCTGGAGCGGGTCGGGGTCATGGGTGTACACGTGACCCAGGCCCGCCTCGCTCATCCGCAGGCCCACCAGCGCCTGCAGCTCCTCGTCGAAGCCCGCCAGCCGCTGCCGATCCAGGGAGAACAGGAAGTTCTCCTGGGTGCGCAGGTAGCCGGCGCAGTAGTCCACCGTCACCGCATACCGACGGGTATTGTCTTCGTTGGCGCCGCCGCCGTGGTAGCACGAACCCTCGAAGAACAGCACGCTGCCCTTCGGCATCACCGCTGCGCGCGGTTCCATGGGCCGCCCGGTGCGGGCCTCGTAGGCGGCGGCCACGTCGTGGCGGGCGGGATACGGCAGGGTATGGCTGGCGTCGACGAAGCGGGTGGCGCCGTTGCGCTCGGTGAAGTCGCACAGGGCGATCATGGTGTTGCACACGATCGGCTGGCGCCACTGCCCGGGACCGAGGTGGGGCCGGCCCCGCAGCACCGAGTGGCGTGCCGCGATGAACGGCCCGTCGTCCACGTGGATCCGCTGCGCCGGTTCGCCCGGGCCGATGATCGACGTGCCGTAGGTGTTCAACAGGCAGTCCTCGCCCAGCACCGCCCGCACCACCGGCAGGATGGCCGGGTGGACGGGCAGCCGCTGCCACACGTCGCCCTGGTTGAGCACGTCGTAGAAGCGGATCGTGCGGTGCCCGTGGAAATCGTTGTCGAGGCTGCGGGGCACCCCGCCGTGCTCCAGCCGGTCGATCTCGGCCAGCACGTCGTCGCACAGCGCGTCGTCCAGCGCCCGCTCCCAGATGTACCAGCCGTGGGCGGCCAGGTGGTCCACCGCCTCCTGCACCCGCTCCGGCGAGGGCGGCGGTGAGGGCGGCGGTGAGGGCGTGACCCCGCTCACGAGAACCGCTCGCGCAGGGCGAACTTCTGGATCTTGCCCGACGGTGTCTTGGGCATGGCGTCGACCAGTTCCAGCCGCTCGGGCCAGAACTGCTTGGCCATGCCGGCGCGGTCCAGCCAGGCGGTGAGCTCACCCAACTCCACCGGACCGGCGTCGGGATCGGCCACCACCACGGCGCAGGCGCGCTCGCCGAGCCGATCGTCGGGGTAGCCGATCACCGCCACCTCGCGCACCTTCGGGTGGCCGAACAGCACGGCCTCCACCTCGACCACCGGCACGTTCTCGCCGCCGCGGATCACCAGGTCCTTGGTGCGCCCGGCGATGCGGATGCCACCGTCGGGCCGTCGGCGGGCCAGGTCGCCGGTGTCGAACCACGGTGCGCCGCCGTCGTCGGCCGGCGACAATTGGGCCTCGTAGAGGTCGGGCCGCTTGAAGTACCCGATGGTCTGGCTGGCGCCGCGCACCAGCAGCCGGCCCACGCCGTCCACCGGCACCTCGACGCCGGCGTCGTCGACGATGCGGACCTGCATCCACGGCACCGGGACGCCGTCGGAATCCGCCACCAGCTCCACCGGGTCACCGGGACGGGTCAGGGTCACGCCGCCGTTCTCGGTCATGCCCCACAGGGCGATGAGCACGTCGGCGGCGTCGTCGAGCGTGGCCTGCACCAGCGGCGAGGGGATGGGCGCCCCGGCGCACAGGTAGGAGCGCATCGATGCCAGGCGCCGCCCCCGGCGTTGGCAGGCGGCCACGATGTCGGTCAGGAACGGGGTGGCACCGGCGCTGAAGGAGATGGCCTCGTCGTCGACCAGCCGGCAGAACGTCTCGGCGTCCCACACGTCCTGGTACACCACCTTCATGCCCATGGCCAGCGGCAGGATGATGCCCACCAGGAACCCGGTCTGGTGGGCCAGCGTCGACGGCATGATGATGCTGTCCTCCGCGGTGAGGCCCACCGTCTCGGAGAACGCCCGGGTGCCGGCCTCGATCGTGTTGGGGGTGTGCATCACCCCCTTGGGCTCGCCGGTGGTGCCGGAGGTGAACTGCAGCTCGGCGAGGTCGTCGGGCCCGATGCGTTGCTCCCACAGGCGGGCGGGGTCCACCTCGGTCTCCCAGCGGCGGGCCACGAAGTGGTCCTCGAAGGGCTGCACCCGGCCCGTCGGCGCGCCGGCACCCACCGCGAAGCCCCGCGTACCGTCCGGTAGGTCGGCGAGGACGCGGTCCAGCATGGCGGCGTGGTCGTAACCGCGGAACGTGCCCGGCACGATGACCACCGGCGACTCGGTGCGCCCCAGGATGAAGCCCAGCTCGCGCTCCCGGAAGATCGGCACCAGCGGGTTGACGATGGCGCCGATGCGCCCGCAGGCCAGCGCCAGCGCGGCGAAGGTCCACGTGTTGGGCAGCTGCACCGACACCACCTGACCCGGCTGCACCCCGAGCTCGACCAGCGCCGCCGCGAACCGGCGGACGAAGCGGTCGAGCTGGCGGTAGCTCAGCGTCTCGACGTGATCGGGGGCGTCGGCGCGGTGGCAGACGATGGCCACCTTGTCGGGCCGGGCCCGCACGGCGTCGTCGTAGTCGTCGAGGTAGGTGCGATCCCGCCACCAACCCTGCCGGCGGTGGTGCGCCGCCTGTTCCGCTCCGATGAGCGCCAGCGCGTCGATGGACGTTGCGGTCATGTGGTGGTCCCCTTCCCGGCCGGCCGCCAACCTTACCGCCCTCGACCCGCGGGCGCCGGGCCGCAGACGCGAGACTGACGCGGTGAAAGGCCCTACCTGGTCGCAGCCGTCACCATGGCCGGCGTCAAGCTCGGTGTTCGCCCTGCTGGCCGAACTGCAGGAGAGCGTGCTACGGCCTGCCCACCCAGCCTCGGGGTGGATCAAGCCGGGGGGCCAAAGTACCGCCGCCGCCCTGGTCAACGAGCCCGGTGGCTACGCCGATCGGGGCCACGCCTGGCTGGTGCTGCAGATCGGCGTCCGCGGCGTTGGGGTTGCCGCCCGCCGCCGCCACCGAGTTGTGGCAGTCTGGCCAGGGCGACCCGGGCGCTGCTCGGCGCGGGGTGGGCATGCTCAGCGCCGGCGCGGCGGGCGATCCTCATGGCGTCGAGCGGCAACCAGGGCGAGCAGCTGGGCGTTCTACGCCGCCTACCTGGCCGGGTTCGTGTTCTCGCCTGCCGGTGGCCGGGGCGCTCACCGTGCTGGCCGACGTGCGGCTGCCGTTCCTGGTGCTCGCCTGGCGGTGGCCGCCGCTGGTGCCGATCGCCCGCGCCCTCCTCGTCGAGGCCACCGCCGCCGATGGCCCCCGCACCCGGGAGGAGCTGCCAGGTGATGCGCCGGCTCGATCACCGACCGGCGGGTGGTGGCGGCGGTGCTCGTGATCGTGTCGTTCCGCTACTCCATCGGGGTGTTCGAGCCGCTGTGGGCCACCCATCTCGACCGGCTCGGCGGCCCGACGGTGATGGTGGTCACCCCAGCCGCCACCGGTTTCGCCCGCCGCCGGTGGTGGTGGCGAAACGGGCCGGTGCCCGTCGGATCGGTATGGAGCGCGCTGACCTCGGTGCTGTCGGCGCTGGCCACCGTGCCGCTGATGGCGTCCTACGGCTATCTCACCTCGGTGCCGCTGATCGTGCTGCTGGTCATCCCGCACGGCCTGTTCGAAGCGGTGCAGTCGCCCGGCACCCAGGCGGCGCTGGCCGAGGCCGCCCCCCGCCGCGACGCGGCGTCGGCCCAGGGCGTGGGCGCGGCGGCGGGCTCGGCGGCCGCGGCCGCCGGGGCCATGACCGCCGCCCCGCTGTACGCCTGGGCCGGATCGGGGCCGGCGTGGCTCACCGCCGGGGTGGTGATGACCGCGTTGCTCGGCACCAGCGCCGCCCTCGACCGCCCGGCGCGGCTGCGCCGGCCGGTGCCCGCTCCCGCCGCCTGACCCCCGCCCACCGGCAGGGGTCGGGCTCGCGGTCAGGGGACGAAGCGGTAGCCGAGGCCGGGCTCGGTGATGAAGTAGCGCGGACGGGCCGCGTCGGGTTCGAGCTTCTTGCGGATGTGCGTGAGGTGGACGCGCAGCAGGTTCGGGTCGGGATCGTAGGTGGGTCCCCACACCGCGGTGATCAGCTGCCGCTGGGTGACGAGGCGCTCGGGGTGGCGCACGAGGTGGTCCACGAGCGCCCACTCGGTGGGGGTCAGCCGGATCACCCCGCCGCCGGCGTCGGTGGCCCGGCGATCGGCGAGATCGAGCGTCCAGTGCCCGGTGGTGACCGTCCGATGGTCCTCTCCGGGCCGGGCGCGGCGCAGCGCCACCCGGACCCGGGCCAGCAGCTCGTCCATACCGAACGGTTTGGTGACGTAGTCGTCGGCGCCCGCATCGAGGGCGATGACCTTGCTGCGTTGGTCATCTCGGACGGTGAGCACGATGATCGGCACGCTGGTCCAGCCGCGCAGGCCGGCGATGACCTCGAGGCCGTCGATGCCGGGCAGCCCCAGGTCCAGCAGCACCAGATCGGGGTTCTCCGAGGCCGCCCGCTGCAGGGCCGTCTCCCCGTCGGGCGCATCGATGACGTCGTAGCCACGGGCGGCGAGGTTGACGGTCAGCGCCCGCCGCAGCGGTGTCTCGTCCTCGACGACCAGGATCGTGCTCATGGCACAGACCTGCTCATGACACAGACCTGCTCATGGCACATCCCTGCTCATGACACATCCCTGTTCATGGCGCATCCCTGCTCATGGCACCTCCCTGGGGAGCGTGACGGCGGCGGTGAGCCCGCCGCCGGGGGTGTCGTCGAAGGCGAGCGAACCGCCGACGGCGTCGAGGAACCCGTGGGTGATGGCGAGGCCCAGGCCGGTGCCCTGGCCCCCCGGCGCGTCGTCGAGCCGTTGGAAGGGTTGCACGAGCCGCTCCCGCTGGTGCACCGGGATGCCGGGTCCGTGATCGACGATCCGGATCGTCACGGTGGCGGCGTCGGCGCGGGCGTCGATGCGGATCGGCCGGCCGGGCGGCTGGTGGCGGGTTGCGTTGGCGATGAGGTTGGCCAGGGCCCGCTCGACGAGGACCGGATCGGTGCGCAACGCCGGGAGGTCCTCGTCGATGTCGAGGACCACGCCATCGGTGGGTGTGCTGCGCAGCGCCGGGCCGATGAGGTCGGAGATGGTGACGCTCTGCAGGGTGACGGCCAGGGCCCCGGCCTGCAGGCGACTGGCGTCGAGCAGGTTGCCCACGAGCTCGTCGAGGCGATCGGCGGCCTCGTCGATGGCGGTGATCGCCTCGGCCCGGTCCTCGTCGGTCCAGGCCACATCGGTCTGTCGTAGGCCGCTGGCGTACGCCTTGATCGACGCCAGCGGCGTGCGCAGGTCGTGGGAGACGGCCCGCAGGAGCGAGGTGCGCACGGCGTCGACATCGGCCAGCAACCGGGCGCGGCGGGCCTCCTCGCCGAGGTGTCGGGCCGCCAGCGCCACCGCCAGCTGGTCGGCGATGGTCCGCACCACGCGCGTGTCGTCGCTGCCGAGCGCAGGGCCATCGAGCACGAG
>JAWKIM010000045.1:0-6404 GCA_041394365.1 Acidimicrobiales bacterium | reverse complement strand
TCGGCCAGCGAGATCGAGTTGAGCAGCTCGCGCATGCGGGCGCCCATGTCCCCCCAGATGGCGAGCAGCACGCACTGGCCCTCGTGGTCGCACGCCCCGTTGGCGTGCGGCTCCCCGAAGTCACCGGCGGCGATGGGGCCGTCGACCGCCCCCACGATCTCCGCCAGCGAGATCTCGGCCGGCGGGCGGGCCAGGATGTAGCCGCCGCCGACGCCCCGCTTGGACCGCACCAGGCCGGCACCCTTGAGGGCGAGCAGGATCTGCTCGAGGTAGGGCTGTGGCAGGCCGGTGCGATCGGCGATGTCGCGCACCGAGTTCGGGCGGCCGTCGTCGGCGTGCAACGCCAGCGACAGCAAGGCCCGGCTGGCGTAGTCACCGCGCGTCGAGACCTTCATGCCGCCATCGTAGGGTCGCACGGCGTGCTCGGCCGCCACCCGCCGCCGCCTGCCGTCACGACTGCCGCCGCACCGCCGGGCCGGCGACGGCAGCGAGGCCGGTCAACGCCGGTAGCGTTGGTGCACGACGACGACGAGCGGGCAAGCTGGAGACGTGGTGACGGCCGAGGCGCAGCGAGACGACCAGGACGAGCAGTACGTACGCCCCGACTACGACGGGGCCTGCATCACCAACCTGGTCCCCGCCCTGCTCGAATGGCCGCAGCCGCCGTCGTGGTTGCCCGCCGAGGCGCACCGCGCCGACCAGGTCGTGCTGCTGGTGCTCGACGGGCTCGGCTGGTGCCAGCTGCAGGAGCACGGCGACCGGCTGCCCACGCTGCGCTCGCTGGCCGGCGGCCCGATCACCACCGTGGCGCCGTCCACCACCGCCGCCGCCCTCACCTCGATCGCCACCGGCCTACCACCCGGCGAGCACGGCGTGGTGGGCTACCGGGTCCGCCTCGACGACGACGTGGTCAACATGCTGCGGTGGACCTCTGAGCGCGGCGACGCCCGCAACGCCCACCCGCCGTCGGTGGTGCAACCCCACGAGGCGTTCTGCGGGCAGCGGCCCGCCATCGTCACCCGGGCGGAGTTCTCCACCACCGGGTTCACCCAGGCGCACCTCGCCGGCGCCCGCTTCCACGGCTACCGGGTGCTGAGCACGCTGGTGGCCCAGGTGGTCGAGCTCGTCCGGGCCGGTGAACCGTTCGTCTACGCCTACTACGAGGGCATCGACAAGGTGGCCCACGAGTACGGCCTGGGTGACTACTACCGGGCCGAGCTGCACACCGCCGACCACCTGGTGGCCTGGCTGCTCGAGGAGCTGCCGGCGGGCACCGCTGGTCATCGTGGCCGACCACGGCCAGGTGGAGACGGGCGACAACGTGATCGAGCCCCACAAGCAGGTGCTGGCCAACACGTCGGTGCAGTCGGGGGAGGGCCGCTTCCGTTGGCTGCACGCCCGGCCGGGGCGCGCCGGTGCGCTGTACGAATCGGCCCGGCTCCACCACGACGCCCACGCCTGGGTCCGCACCCGCGACGAGGTGCTCGACGAGCAGTGGTTCGGGCCGAAGGTCAGCGAGGAGCTCGCCGTGCGCCTGGGCGACGTGTGCCTGGTGGCCAAGGGCACCGTCGCCTTCCACGACCCGGCGGACACCGGGCCGTTCCGGTTGATCGGGCGGCACGGTTCGCTCACCGCGGCGGAGATGCTGGTGCCGCTGCTGGTCGGTCTGGCGCGCTGAACGCAACGGGCTGGCTAACGTGGCCCCGTGACCGCTGACGCCGAACGACCGGAGATCATCGAGTCCGGAGCCGCTCCGGAGGGTGCCGAGCGCGACGCACCCACGGAGGTGATCGAGCAACCGGCGAAGATCATGCGCATCGGTTCGATGATCCGCCAGCTGCTGGAGGAAGTGCGCAACGCCGAGCTCGACGAGCGCTCGCGCGATCGCATGCGCGACATCTACGAGATGTCCGTCCACGAGCTCGCCTCCACGCTGTCGCCGGATCTGCAGGAGGAGCTGGCCCGCCTCACAACGCCGTTCACCGAGGAGGAGGCGCCGTCACCGGCCGAGCTCCGGGTGGCGCAGGCCCAGCTCGTCGGCTGGCTCGAGGGGCTCTTCCAGGGCATCCAGGCCACGATGTTCGCCCAGCAGATGATGGCCCGCCAGCAGCTCGAGCAGATGCGCCAGCTGCCCGGCGGCATGCCCGGTCCCGGCGGCCCCATGGGCGCCCCCGGCGCCGGCGACCACCGTCCCGGCACCTACCTCTGAGCCCCCGGCGCTGAGCGCCCCCGCCCCGAGCGGGCGCGTCGGACCGGCCCGGCACGCACGAGGGCGCAGCAAGGGCGCGCCCGGCCCGCCACCCCGAGCCGCCGTCCGCTAGATTCGAATCACATCGCTGTCATTCTCCACAGGCTGTGGAGGAGGGCTGTGGAAAGCCTGTGCACGACCGCTCCGGGGCTTCCCGGGGTCGGAGCCGGCCGGGGCGGCGGTGCACCGAGCGGAGTCGGGAAACAGGGAGAGGGCGCCCCCCATGGCCAAGTCGTTCACGCACCTGCACGTGCACACCGAGTACTCGATGCTCGATGGCGCGGCCCGGGTGGAAGCGGTGGTGGCCAAGGCCAAGGACGACGGGCAACCGGCGGTCGGCATCACCGACCACGGGAACATGTACGGGGTGCTCGACTTCTACAAGGCGGCCCGCAAGACCGGCATCAAGCCGATCATCGGCACCGAGGCCTACCTCGCCCACGAGCACCGCTCCGAGCGCCCGGTGCGGCGCAGCTCCAAGATGGACGACTCCGGCGGCGACGCCGACGGCGGCAAGAAGCTCTACTACCACCTGACGCTGCTGGCCGAGAACAACACCGGCTACAAGAACCTCATCCAGATCGCCTCGCGGGCGTTCATGGAGGGCTACTACTACAAGCCGCGCGTCGACTGGGAGGTGCTGGCCAACCACAGCGAGGGCCTCATCGCCACCACCGGCTGCCTCGGTGGCCACGTGCTGCAGGCCCTGCTGGCCGGCGACCAGCAGCTGGCGCTGGAACGGGCCGGCCGGCTGCAGGACATCTTCGGGCGCAACAACCTCTTCGTGGAGATCCAGGACCACGGCATCCCCGCCCAGAAGGAGACCAACCCGCAGCTGCTGGAGATCGCCCGCAAGATCGGCGCCCCGCTGCTGGCCACCAACGACAGCCACTACACCCACCAGCACGACAGCGAGGCCCACGACGCGCTGCTGTGCGTGCAGACCGGTGCGCTCATGGCCGACACCGATCGCTTCAAGTTCCACGGCGACCAGCACTACCTCAAGACCGCCGAGGAGATGCGCTACCTGTTCCGCGAGGTCGAGGTGGCCTGCGACAACACGCTGTGGATCGCCGAGCGGGCCAACGTCGAGATCGCGTTCGGTGAGTCCCAGCTGCCCCGCTTCCCGATACCCGAGGGCTTCGAGACCGACACCGACTACCTGCACCACCTCACCTTCGAAGGGGCGCGGGCGCGCTGGGGCCACCAGCTCGACGACGCGGTGGTCGAACGGTTGGCCTTCGAGCTCAAGGTCATCGCCGACATGGGCTTCAGCTCGTACTTCCTCATCGTGTGGGACCTGATCGACCACGCCCGGCGCAGCGGCATCCGGGTGGGTCCCGGCCGTGGTTCGGCGGCCGGGTGCGCCGTCGCCTACTGCCTGCGCATCACCGATCTCGACCCGATCCGCTACGACCTGCTCTTCGAGCGCTTCCTCAACCCGTCGCGCATCTCCATGCCGGACATCGACATGGACTTCGACTCCCGCTACCGGGACGAGATGATCCGCTGCGCGGCGGAGCGCTACGGACGCGACCACGTGGCCCAGATCGTGACGTTCTCCCAGATCAAGGCACGGGCGGCGGTGCGCGACGCCTCCCGGGTGCTCGGCTACCCGTATGCCATGGGCGACCGGGTGGCCAAGTCGATGCCGCCGCTGATCATGGGCCGCGACACGCCGCTGTACGCCTGCCTCGAGCCCCACCCGAAGTACGAGGACGGCTACAAGATGGCCGCCGAGCTGCGGCAGATGTACGAGACCGACCCCGACGTGAAGCGGGTGGTCGACGTGGCCCGCGGCCTCGAGGGCCTGCGCCGCCAGGACGGCATCCACGCCGCCGCGGTGGTGATCACCCGCGACGCGCTCACCGAGTACCTGCCCATCCAGCGCAAGCCCGAATCCGGCTCCAACCCAGAGGACGCGCCGGTCGTCACCCAGTACGAGATGCACGGCGTCGAGGAGCTGGGCCTGCTGAAGATGGACTTCCTCGGGTTGCGCAACCTCGACGTCATCAGCGATGCGCTGGCGATGATCAAGCGCGTGCACGGCGTCGACGTGGACATCGACAACGTCGATCTGGAGGATGCGCCCACCTACCAGCTGCTGGCCCGCGGCGACACCATCGGCGTGTTCCAGCTGGAGTCCGGGCCCATGCGGGCGTTGATCCGCTCGATGCAGCCCACCCGCTTCGAGGACGTGGCCGCGCTCGTGGCGCTCTACCGCCCGGGCCCGATGGCGGCCAACATGCACAACGACTACGCCGACCGGAAGAACAACCGGAAATCGACGGAGTACCTGCACCCCGACGCCGAGGAGATCCTGGGCGACACCTACGGCCTGATGATCTATCAGGAATCGATGATGCGGATCGCGCAGCGATTCGCCGGCTACTCGCTGGCCGAGGCCGACAACCTGCGCAAGGCCTGCGGCAAGAAGATCCGCGAGCTCATCGCCAAGGAGCGCGAGAAGTTCGTCGAGGGCTGTGAGAACACCGGCTACGGGCGTGACCTCGGCACCGCCTGGTTCGACATCATCGAGCCGTTCGCCGATTACGCGTTCAACAAGAGCCACTCCTACGGGTACGGGTACGTCGCCTACCAGACCGCCTACCTCAAGGCGAACTACCCCGTCGAGTACCTGTCGTGCCTGCTGACGTCGGTCAAGACGAACCTCGACAAGGCGGCGGTGTACCTGAACGAGTGCCGCACGCTCGGCATCAAGGTCCGCGTGCCGGATGTGAACCGTTCCGAGAGCGACTTCGCCCCCGACGGCGAGGGCAACATCCTGTTCGGTCTGTCGGCGGTGCGGAACGTGGGCGAGAGCCTCGTCGAGCTCATCGTCATCGAGCGCGAGGCCAACGGACCCTTCGGCGATTTCTACGACTTCGCCCAGCGCGTCGACGAGAAGGTGCTCAACAAACGCACGGTTGAATCGTTGATCAAGGCCGGCGGGTTCGACTCGCTCGGCCACCCGCGGCAGGGCCTGCTGGCGGTGTACGAACAGATCATCGATCAGACCATCGCCCGCCGCCGCGAGCACGAGATGGGCGTGCAGACGCTGTTCGGCGCACTCGATGACGGGGGCGGGCCCGTGTTCGACGAGCGCGTGCCCATCCCCGATCTGGAGTTCGCCAAGCGGCCCAAGCTCGCCTTCGAAAAGGAGATGCTCGGCCTCTACGTGTCCGATCACCCGTTGATGGGCTACGAGAAGATCCTGGCCCGCAAGATGGACTGTTCACTCGGTGACCTGGCCGATCGCGACGACGGCACCCGGGTGGTCATCGGCGGCGTGGTCACCAACCTGGTGCGCAAGTGGACGAAGAAGGGTGAGCTGATGGCCGTGTTCACCCTGGAGGACCTGACCGACTCGGTCGAGTGCATGGTCTTCCCCAAGACGATGCAGCTGTTCGGGCACCTGCTCGGCGAGCAGACCAACGACCAGGTGGTGCTGCTGGACGCCCGGGTGGACAAGCGCGACGACCTGCCCAAGCTGATCGTCGGTTCGGTGGAGGTGCTCGATCTGTCCGGGTTCACCGAGACACCACCGTTGCGGCTGCGCATGTCACCCAACCGGCTCGACCAGCGCCTGCTGGGCGAGCTCAAGACCACCTTGGTGGACCACCCGGGCGACGCGCCGGTGCTGATCCAGCTGGCCGAGCGCACCGTGCGGTTGCCCGACCAGTACAGCGTCGACACCTCGAACGGGCTGGTGGGCGAGCTGCGGGCGCTGCTCGGCGAGGATTGCGTGGCCGTCTGACGGGGCGGCCCGCTCGAGGGGTGGTGCAGGGCGACCACCGGGCAGCTTGCATCAGGCGGGGGCCAACGGCTGAACTAGTAGGCGTTGTCCAATGCCGATGTTGGGGGCTGTAGCGACGATGGCGACCCTTGTCGTGACCAAGGACTGCACTGCGCTGAGCGATGCCGACTTGGCAGAGATGGCCGAGCTGTGTGGGGGATCAGGCCGGGCGTTCGAGATCGGGACGCTGTCGAAACAGGCCGAGGCGTGGGTGCTGGTCACCATGGCGCGCGACGACGCAGGCGTGCTCACCGGCTATTCGTTCTGCACGCTGGAGCGGATCGGGGGGACGCCCAGCGTGCTGATCGGCCTGGCGTCGATCTGTGCCGACTCGTCCCGTGAGGAAGTGCTCGACGCCAT
>JAWKIM010000044.1:0-10130 GCA_041394365.1 Acidimicrobiales bacterium | reverse complement strand
GGATGCGGGGGCGTCGGGCACGGCGGAACTAGCGTGCGACCCATGGCAACCATCTTCACCCGCATCATCGATGGTGAGCTGCCCGGCCGGTTCGTGTGGCGGGACGAGCGGTGCGTCGCCTTCCTGTCGATCAACCCGATCCGCCGCGGCCACACACTGGTCGTGCCCCGCGCCGAGGTCGACCACTGGCTGGACCTCGACCCGGCCACCGCCGCCCACCTCACCACCGTGGCCCAGATCATCGGGGTGGCCCAGCAGCAGGCGTTCAACCCGCGCCGGGTCGGCCTGATCATCGCCGGCTTCGAGGTGCCCCACACCCACCTGCACGTGATCCCCATCGACGACATGGGCGGCCTGGACTTCGCCAACGCCGCCGCCACCGTGGACCCGGGTGAGCTCGACGCCGCCGCCGGGGCCATCCGGGCGGCGCTGCAGCGCGCCGGCCACAGCGCCGTCGCCGGTTGAGCCGCGACCAGCGCTCGCCCGGAGTGGTCCGGCGCCCGCCCCGGTGGCCGTGAGCGCCGTGCTGGAGGCGCCGGCCGCCATCGCCGGAGCGGTGGCCATCGTCGCCGTGCTCGACTCGGTGCTGCGCACCTTCGTGCTGCCCCGGGCCAGCCTCACCCCGCTCGCCCGGGCGTTGTTCACCGCCTTGTTCGCCGTGTTCCGCCTGCTCGCCCGACCCCTTCGCACCTATCACCAGCGCGACCGCGTGATGGCGCTCTACGCGCCGGTGACCCTGGTCTCGATGCCCGCCCTGTGGTTGACGCTGCTGTGGTTGGCGTACACGCCGTTGATGGCCGTGTGCGAGCACGACGGCTTCGTCGCCGCACTGCGCACCTCGGGGTCGAACCTGTGGACCCTCGGTTTCGAGCGACCGCCGGGCACGCTCACGGCCGTGCTCGCCTTCAGCGAGGCCGCGTGCGGGCTGTTGGTGGTCGCCCTGCTCATCGCCTACGTGCCCACGATCTACGGCACGTTCTCGGCGCGCGAGGTGATGGTCAGCCAGTTGAGCATCCGCTCCGACACCCCGCCCTCGGCCCTGGCCATGCTGCGCCGTGCCCAGGCCGCGGGGTACCTGGGTGAGCTGGATGCCTACTTCGCCGAGTGGGAGCGCTGGTTCGTGGTGCTGCAGGAGACGCACACGTCGCTGGCGCCGCTCAGCTACCTCCGCTCGCCACACCCCGACCGCAGCTGGATCACGGCGGCCGGTGCCATCCTCGACACGGCGGCGATGCGCATGGCGGTGCTCGACCTCCCCTTCCGGTCCGAGGGCGGGCTCTGCATACGGTCCGGTACGTTGGCCCTGCGCAGCGTGAGCGACCTGCTGGGCGTGGCCTACCCGGCCGATCCGCAGCCCGGCGACCCCATCGCCGTGACCCGCAACGAATTCGACGAGGTGGTCGATGAGTTGGCACGGCTCGGGCTGCCGGTGCGGGCCGATCGGGCCGCGGCCTGGCGTGACTTCGCCGGTTGGCGGGTGAACTACGACGCGACCGTCATCGGGCTCAGCGGGCGGCTCATGGCGCCCTATGCGCCGTGGTCCTCGGATCGCTCCTCGCTGCTGCGAGCACCGTCACGGCGGCGCGTGGGGGTGCGCCAACATCGTTGAGGTGGTCGGTACACTGCGCCCCGATGTCGTCCTGCCGCCGTCGCCGCCCGGTTGCCGTCGCGCTGTCGGGCGTCGTGCTGGTGGGCCTGGCGTCGGCGTGCTCCGACGACGCCGGCCCCGAGCGCGACGACGCCGGCGCCATCGTGGCCGCCGGTGACGAATCGGTGTTCGCGCTGTCGGTGGGTGACTGCGTGGTGCCCCCCGATGCGCTCGACACCGCCGACGTGGAGCAGTTGCGGGCGGTGCCCTGCACCGAGGAGCACACCCACGAGGTGTACGCCACCGCCACGTACACCGCGTCGGACGTGTACCCCGGCGAGGCCGAGCTGCAGGCCTTCGCCGACGGCGCCTGCCTGGACAACTTCGAGGACTACGTGGGCATCGCCTACGAGGAGTCGTCGATGCGCTTCAGCTACCTGTTCCCGTCCTTCCCCAGCTGGCAGGACGGCGAGGACCGCCAGGTGGTCTGCTTCATCGTGTCGACCGACGAGCCGATGACCACCAGCGCCAAGGGCCTGGCCCGCTGACGTACCGCACATCCCGACCAGCCGACTAGGTACGACCGGGACCGCTGCGCCGGCCCGGCGGCGATCGCCCTCCCGCATCGAGGGGTCAAGGTCATCCCCAAGCTGGTCGATGTGTGTGCCATGGGCATGCTGATCACCCACGGCGCCATGATGACCTGCACGTTCGGCGCGGCGCCGGCAACCTACGCCGCGCTGCCGAAGAACAAGGTGCTCGGCGACAACAAACCGGCGTCGAACATCATGGACAACGTCCCGATGCTCAACATCCCGTCGTTCGGGATGTGCTCGAGCCTGGCCAACCCCACCGTGGCCGCCGCCACCGCCGCTGCGCTGGGGGCGCTCACCCCGATGCCGTGCATGCCGGTGGTGGCCGCGCCGTGGGCGCCGGGCTCCAGCAAGGTGCTCCTGGCCAACATGCCGGCGTTGACCGACGCCTGCAAGTGCCTGTGCAACTGGGGCGGGACCATCGCGTTCTCCGTGCCCGGCCAGACGAAGGTGCAGGCGGCCTGACCCGACCACGGCCCGGCCCAAGCGATAGCGGCGTTCGGGACCCGAGGCGGCATCCTCAGGATCAAGTAGGACGAAGGTCCTGCCGATGTCTCGGAAGCCAACTCACACTCACAGGGGAGCATCCGTGGCAGCGACTTACTTGACCCCAGGCGTGTACGTGGAGGAGGTGCCCTCCGGGTCCGCGACCCTCTCCGCCGGCGCCACCGCCATCGCCGCGTTCGTCGGCTTCACCGCGTCGGCACCGACCGATGATCCGAACGATCCGGAGGGGCGCAAGCCCCGCCTGGTGACCAGCTGGACCCAGTACGAGCAGTTGTTCGGCGGTTTCCTGCCGGGCGCCATGCTGCCGCACAGCGTGTACGGCTGGTTCAACAACGGCGGCGGCAGCTGCTACATCGTGCGCATCCCGCACACCACCCCGTCGGAGGAGCCGGCCACGCTGGCCCTGCCCGCCCCCGACCGGGCGATCGGCATGCCGGTGGAGATCGCCACCAAGGAGCCGAACGCCAAGATCGTGGTGCAGGTCGTCGCCGCCGAGGCCGACGAGGATGCCGACGATGACACGCCGCCGTCGTTCGACCTGATCGTGGTCGAGAACGGTGCCGAGGCCGAGCGCCACGAGGGTGTCACCCTCGGTTCCGGCGATCGAAACGTCGCCACCGTGGTGAACGCCGCGTCGGAGAAGATCACCCTGACGCAGACCGCCGAGCTCACCGACGAGCTGAACGCGGCGCTGTTCACCCTCAAGGAGGGCGCCTACCCCGCCATCCCGGCCGACCCCACCCCCGTGGTGGTGCCGACCAAGGAGTTCGCCGGCTCCGAGACCGCCCGCACCGGCATCAACGGTCTGGTCATCGCCGACGACGTCACCATGGTGATGGTGCCCGACCTGATCAACGCCGCCCGCAAGGAGGACGGCTCGGTCGACCTGAACATGTGGAAGGCGGTGCAGACCTCGCTGATCAACCACTGCGAGGCCCAGGCCAACCGCATCGCCATCCTCGACGCCCCTCCGGGGATGTCGGTCCAGCAGATCAAGGAGTGGCGTTCCGACGTCGCCATGTACGACTCGGCCTTCGCCGCCATGTACTACCCGTGGATCAAGGTGGAGAACCCGGCCGCCACCGGCAGCGCCGACACCGAGATCCTCATCCCGCCGAGCGGTCACATGGCCGGCATCTGGGCCCGCAACGACGACACCCGCGGCGTGTGGAAGGCCCCGGCCAACGAGATCGTGCGCGGCGCGCTCGACGTCGAGCTGCCCATCACCAAGGCCGAGCAGGGCCACCTGAACCCGATCGGCATCAACTGCATCCGCCCGTTCGGCACCCGGGCATCCGGGTGTGGGGCGCCCGCACGCTCTCGTCGGACTCCGACTGGAAGTACGTCAACGTGCGCCGGCTGTTCAACATGGTGGAGAAGACCATCCTCGACGGTACGCAGTGGGTGGTGTTCGAGCCGAACGACCAGAAGCTCTGGGAAGGCGTGAAGCGGACCATCTCCTCGTTCCTGCGTGGCCTGTGGCGATGGCGCGCTGTTCGGTGCCACCCCGATCAGGCGTTCTTCGTGAAGTGCGACGCCGAGACCAACCCGCCGGACTCCATCGACCAGGGCAAGTTGGTGGTCGAGGTCGGCATCGCCCCGGTGAAGCCCGCCGAGTTCGTCATCTTCCGCATCAGCCAGTTCAAGGACCTCAGCGGCGCCTGAGCGCCCGTCCACCACCAGTGAGACAAGGAGAAGGTAGGCGTCATGCCCTCAAGCAATGACATCCATCCCGAGTTCCAGGGGTCGATGTTCGCCCTCGAGCTCGACGGGGTCCAGGTCGGTTTCTTCACCGGCTGCTCCGGACTCGGTGCCGAAGTGGCGGTCACCGAGGTCAAGGTGGTTGACGACAAGGGTCGTCAGCGCACCAAGAAGGTGCCCGGTCACCTGAGCTTCAACGACATCGTGCTCAAGCGCGGCTACTCGGCCGACAAGGCCCTCACCGACTGGTTCCACCAGATCGTCGAGGGCAAGGTCAAAGATGCCCGTCGCAGCGGGTCGGTGGTGGTCTACGACCACGCCGGCGCCGAGGTGGATCGCTGGAACTTCGAGGCCGGGTGGCCGTCGAAGTGGTCGGCGTCGGATCTCGATGCGTCCACCGATGACGTGATGATCGAGGAGCTGACCATCGTGCACGAGTGGCTCGAGCGGAAGAGCTGAGGATGGGGCTGCGGACCGAGTACAGCTTCACCCTGCCCAAGGGCTACGTCGACCAGGCGGGCACCCTGCACCGGCAGGGCACCATGCGCCTGGCGACCGCCCGGGACGAGATCGAGCCGCTGCGGGATCCCCGTATCAGCGGCGCCGAGGATCCGTACCTCACCATCGTGGTGCTGGCCCGGGTCATCACCGAGCTCGGCACCCTGGCCGACGTGTCCACGTCGGTGGTCGAGGGCCTCTTCGCCGCCGACCTGGCGTTCCTGCAGGATGTGTACGGTATCATCAACTTCGGTGATCCGGCCGAGCTGCGGGTGCTCCAGGACGCGGTGCTGGCCGCCGAGGCGGCCGGCGACGAGCTCGACGAGCTCGACGACTTCGAGGTAGTCGAGGAGATCGACGTCGACGCCGAGGTGCTCGACGTGGTGGAGCTGGGTGAAGCGGCGCCGGTGACGGGCAACGTGTTCGCGGCGGCGACGGCGTCGCCGGTGGGCATGGCCGCCTCGTCGCCGTCCGGTCCGACCGTGGTGATGCCGTCCGGCTCCGCGGCCCCCTTCGACGACGCCGGCACCGGTCCGGTGACGGCGTCGTTGCGGCACCGGATCGAGGAGGTCCGGAGCCAGAACCGATGAGGCAATACCCGGTCGACGCGCTCTGGGATGAACTGTCGTATCTGGCGTTCCATCTCCATTGGGATCTCGACACGTTGCTCGACCTCGAGCACGCCGACCGGGTTCGCCTCGTGGAACAGGTCGCGGCGTTGAACCGCCGCGCGTGGGAAGGACTGCGGGACCTTGCCTGACGAGTACAGCGTGATCGGCGCCCGCAAGGGCATCTTCATCTTCGAGGTCGACGGTCTCACCATCGGCGAGTTCCTGGAGGTCTCCGGGCTCAAACTGGAGATCGACGTCATGACCTTGGAGGAGGGCGGCGAGAACGGCTTCGTGCACAAGCTGCCGGGCCGGATGAAGTGGCCCAACCTCACGTTCAAACGCGGTGTGACCAACGATGACACGCTGCTCAACTGGATCCAGAAGTGCTCGGGCGACGGCTTCGGCGGCCAGGGGAACAAGTTGGTGCGCTCCAGCGCGGCGGTGACGTTGGTCAGCGCCGACGGTGAGCGCCTGCGGAGCTGGGAGCTCGACGGCGCCTTCCCGGTGCGCTGGTCGGGCCCGGACTTCGCCGCCGGCGACGATGGGATCGCCACCGAGGAACTGGAGATCGCACACCATGGCTTCGTCGCCCGCACGCCCTGACGCCGAGGCGGCCGGCGCTCGCCCTCGCCCGGCGGCGTTCGACGGGCCGGCGCCGGCCGCATCGGTGGAGTCGCCCGTGCGGCCACTGGTGGCGGTCAGCCCGCTGGCCCGTGGCGTGGGCCGTTTCGCCGCCACCTTGGGTGGTTCGCTCCTGCATCGATCGCCGCTGCTGGCGCGCTACCGCGACGGTGGCACGGCGGGGCTGTTGACGCGCCCGCCGGTGGAGTACTGGCCGGGTGGCGGCCGCGCCGCCCAGGTGGCGCCCGAGCCGGTGCTGACGGGCGACCGCGACCTCGACCGTCTGCTGGCCGCCCGGGCGGCTCGCGCCGCGACGGCACCGCCGGCGACGCGCCGCTCGGTGACGGCGGCGTCGGTGGGCCGGGGTCTGCCCAGCACGTTGCACCGGCGTTCGATGACCGCAGCCGGGGAGGCGACCGCCGCCGGCTCGGTGGGTCGCCGTGCGGCCCCCGCTCCGCTGCGGGTGGTGCCCAACGCCGCCTACGACGGCGGTGCCAACAAGCCGGTCACGTTCACCGCGCCGTTCTCGCCGCCGTCCGGCGGGCGCCCTCGGGCACCGCGGCCCCGGCCGTCTGGCTCCCCCGCTGCGGGCGGTGGCCGGGGCGACCGCAGCGACGGCGAACGCCCAGCGGCCCTCCGGGAGGCCCGCAGCCGGAGACCCGCGCCCATCGGGCCGGGCGCCGGCCGGTGCGGGTCGTGGCGCCCAGCGGCCGCGGGTCCAGCGCCAGACGGATGGACGACGCCCGGGCCTGCAGCCGGGCTCGCCGCGAGCCGCGGGCAGGGTACCGCCGGTGATCCGCTTGGCCCGGCGCGCTGCCGATGGCCGGTTGCCTGGCCGGGTCACCCCGCCGGCCCCCTCACGACGCCGCCGGCAGGTTCGACGGCCATACCGTCCGGCATGTCCGCGCTCCCGGTGACGGGGTGCAGGCCGTGTCGGGGCGAGATCGACGTCGAATCGCCCCGACGCAACCCGGCGAAACCACCGAGCGTGAACTCTAAACGGACGTTGCGCGGCGACGGCGGGTCGCTCGGTGAGCCCGTGGCCGGGGTCGCGAGGGCGGCTCGCTCGGCGATGACGAACCTGTCGTCGGCGGCTGCGCCGGGCGCATCAGCCGATGGCGGGCAGTTCGCCGCCGTGCCTGCTGCACCGCCAACCGTCGATCCGGACCGGCCCGGCCGAGCGCCGGCCACGGGGACCACGCAGGCGCGCCTCGGCGCCCCGCGTTCGTCGTTCGGCGTTGTCGCCGGGGCGAGCTCGACGATCGCCACCGCGTCGGTGGCGCCGGGCCAGGCGCACTGGCCCCGGGTGGTGGCCGCCCTTCGCCGGGCGCTCGCTCCGGCCGGGCAGTTCGAGCAACCGCTCGCCGGGTCGACCCAGGCGCGGGCTGGCGGCCGGCGGCGGCGAGCGGCGCGGCCGTGCCGTTGCGCCGCCGCGTCGGCAGCCCGTCGGGGTCGCCGACCGGCCGGAGCTGGTGCCGGGCTGCCGATGGCGTCGATGCAGCTCGCCGCGGCCCCGGCACACCTGCAGTCCGGTCGGTCCTCGCTCGACGCCATGGCGGCCTCGCACCAGGCCGCGCCCGGATCGTCCGTCGCCGGCGCGGTGCTGCAGGCTCGCCGCCGGCTGGGGCTGCTCGAGGGATCGGCCCCGGCGGCCGCGTCTGCCCCGACGGGCGACGGCTCGACCCAGCACGGATGGTCCGGCCCCGTCAGTTCGCTGCTGACGGGTCCCGGCACCGTCGCGCGGTCGGCGGCTGCGGTCGCGCTCGCCCGCTCGGTGCCGGCGGCGCTGGACGTCCCCCGACCGGCGCTTCGAGTAAAGGCCGGGGCCACCGCCCACGCCGCCGATGGCCGGGGTCGCTCCGTGATGAGCCCCCGTACGCCGCGCTCGGGCGCCGCCGCGCTCGCACGTGCCGTTGGGTCTGGGGACCCGGCCCGTCGCCGCGACGACCGCTCCCCGGCGCCGGCGGCCGGTGCTGGCCGAGCTGCGGCCCATACCAACCGGGATGGTACGGCGGAGCGGTCGCAAGCCTCGCGTCCGCCACGCTCCCGGTCACGAGCGGGGGGGTCGCAGGTCGGCCTCGTCGCGCCCGCCGCCCCGGTTCCGCTCCACGGCGCGGTGGCCGAGGGCTCCGACCCCACCGTTGGCCGCGCCCGCCTCGCCACTCCCGGTTCGAACGTCGCTGCCGACGGTGCCCCATCCCGGCAAGGGTCCGCCGGCCACTCCCCCGTCAGCCGGCAGCCCGGTGCCCCGGCCCGGTCGATGCCGCAGGTGTCCCCGGTCGACGCGGCCATGCACCGCCGCCAGCGCCAGAACCACGAGGACGGGGACCCGGCGGCGACGGATCCGTCACCGACCGGCACCCGGCCGGCTCGCTCCGGCGCTGCTGCCGTACCGCGCGGTCTGGCCGGTGGCGACGCAGCCGCGGTGCCGGTGCTCTCCCGCTACCGGGCGCTCGCCGCGCTGCCGAAGGCCCCTCGGGCCCGGGCCCGCCGGCAGATCGCAGGGATGGCTCGACCGGGCAGCGCCCACCTGTCGTCCTCGGCCGGCCCGACCGTCGGACCGGCCGGAGCTGCCGGTGTCACCGGTCTGGCCGGGCTGCTCGCCCGTGTCGGTGCGGGGCGGGCGTCGGCAGCGCTCCTCGCGCCGAGCTCGGGGCCGAGCCCGAGCCCGAGGCCGAGCTCAAGCTCGAGTCCGTTCTCGGTCTCCCCCTCGCTGACGACCACGCCCCGATCCGCCCGACCGGTGCGCCCCGCACCGGAGACGAGCACGGCCGCCGTCACGACCGCGCCCCCGGCTTCGCCGTGGAGCGCCCCGGCTTCGCTGTCCAAGGCCCAGACCGGGTCGCCACCAGTCGCCGTCACCCCGGCGGCTGCCCGTCGATCCGTGCCCGTCGATCGTCACGGGGCGGCGGCCGCAGGGCCCGCCGTGCTGGCGGTCGCCGCGCGGTGGGCGCGCGCCCGGGCAGCAGCCGGCGGGGTGCTGGCGCTCGCCCGCATGCGGCCCGCAGCCGGTCGCATCGCCGGCCCCGCGGGGATGATCATGTCCGCCGGGATGATCATGTCCGCCGGGACGGTCCGAGCTGGCGGGAACGCCGGGAGGGTCGCGACGGGCGGGAACGTCGGGACCGGCCGCGGGGACTCCGTGGCGTCCCGGGGCGGCTTGCGCCCGACGCACACGGTCGGATCCGCACCGCTCGCCGGCGGGGCCATCGGCCGTCACCTCGCGGCCGCTGCCGCCCTCGTCGACCGGCCCACGCCGCATCCGGGCCAACGGCCGGCAGCGCGAACCGCCCCCCGCCGACCGGTGGCACCGACCACTCCGGCGCAGCCGGCGGGGCGGACCCGGCCGGTGCAACGGGCATCGGCTGTGCACCCGCACGGGCCTGCCGCGATCGTGCCCGAGTGGACGTCGGGGTCGCCGGCGAGCTCCGGTGATCGGTCCAAGCCGGCCCCGAGCAACCCCCACGCCGCACGCGTCGCGGCGCTCGAACGGTTCGCCACCTCGAACGCCCAGCCTCGGGGGGTACCGCTGCCGTCGGCCGGTGTGGACGGGTCCCGGAGCGCGGTAGGGTCCGACGCCGCTGTGGGCCTACCGAGCGGTACACCGGCGGGTGCCTTGCTGCGCGCCGCGGGACCCGGCGGCCTGGCCCGCCGGCTACGAGCCTCGGCCGGGGCCCGAGCGGTGGCCGCGCCCTCCCCGCTCACCTACGCGGTGGCAGCGCCGTCGCACCTCGGTCTGGCCTCGGTGCTGCGGGCGGTCCCGTTCGGTCCGGCCGCATCGCGGACGACGGCGACGCACCCCACCTCCCGAGCCCCACGCGCCGGCGCCGGGCGTTCGTCCGTACCGGCCGGCAGGTCGCTCACCTCCGTACCGGTCGGCAGGTCGCGCTCCTCCGTACCGGCCGGGATGCAGCTCCACGCCGCCGCACCGGACGGCCGGTGGCCGGCGGTCGCGGTGTCGGTGGCCGCTCGACGAGCCGCCGGGCCGGTGTCGCTCGCTCGTGCCTTCCG
>JAWKIM010000043.1:0-11185 GCA_041394365.1 Acidimicrobiales bacterium | reverse complement strand
AACTACGTGCCGGTGCTGGCCCAGCACGGCTTCGAGGATGTATCGCCCCGCCTCAACGAGGCCATCAAGCGCGGCGACACCGGCGCCGCCACCGCCCTGGTCACCGACGAGATGCTGGAGCACTTCGCGGTGGTGTCGAGCTGGGACGAGCTGTCGGACAAGCTCGTCGGCCGCTACCAGGGCCTGGCCGATCGCCTCGTTCTGTACTTCGCCTTCGCCGACTGGCGCCGCGACCAGACCACGCTCGGCCGCTGGAGCGAGGTGGCCCGCGACGTGATCGCCCGTACCGCTGGGTAGGTCGACCGGCGTGGTCGCGGCTCCTACGATGCCGGGGGTGGCACGCACCATCGCCGACCTCGGGCCACACGTGGCCGCCCGGTACCCGTACACGTCGCGCTTCACCACGGTCAACGGCCGGCGCATGCACTACGTCGACGAGGGCCCGCCCGACGCCCCGCCGGTGCTGCTGCTGCACGGCAACCCCACCTGGGGTTACCTGTGGCGCGACACCATCCCGCCGTTGCTGCAGGCCGGGTTCCGGGTCATCGTGCCCGACCAGATCGGTCTGGGCCTCTCCGAGCACCCGCACGTGGCCGCCGCCCACTCGATCGAGCAGCACGCCGCCAACCTGGTGGCGCTGGTGGACCGGCTCGACCTGCGCGGCCTGGTGGTGGCGTGCCACGACTGGGGCGGCCCCACCGGGCTGGGCATGGTGCTCACCCGTGCAGAGCGGGTGGCGGCGGTGGCGATCATGTCCACGTGGGCGTGGCGCTCGCCCTCCGCCGAGTTCCACCGGCGCATCTCACCGTGGCGGGTGATGCACGCCCCGCTGGTCGGGCCCTATGTGCTGGGCCGCCACGGCGGCATGCCCGGCCGGGGCATCTACCTGTCGGTGGTGGACCGCGAGCGCTACCAGGCCGACGGCCTGGCCGCCTACGAAGCGGTGGTGCCCGACGCCGACGACCGTCGCCTCACCTGGCTGTGGCCCCGGGCCATCCCCATCGGCGAACCCACCGACACCACCAGCGAGTACTTCGCGTGGCTGGAGGAGGGCGTGCGGCCCTTGCGCCTGCCGGCCACGTTGATCTGGGGCGAGCAGGACGACGTGTTCGCCATCGACCCGTTCCTCGACACGTGGCGGCGGTGGTGGCCCCACGCCGAGGGCCCGCACCTGGTGACCGGCCGCCACTTCCTGCAGGAGGACTCCGGCGCCGAGATCGGCACGATCCTGGCCGCCTTCGCCGGGCAGGTGCGGTCATGAGCGCCGCCGGCGTGCGCATCGCCACCGCCCGGCCGGCCGGCCACCGGGCGGTCCCGTTGCTGGTCGAACCGGCACTCGACCACTACCCGGAGTACGCCCGCTTCCTGGCCGTTGCGTTCGGCCTCGACGCCGACCCCTTCGGCCCGGCAGGGCTGCTGGAGGTCGACGGCCGGCCCTACGAGCTGACGTTCCTGGGCCGCTCCGGCCGCCCGTTCCCGTGCGGGGTGGAGCTGGCCGCACTGGTGCCCGGGCTCGAGCCGCTCGACGAGGCCACCGCCGATGCGGATCTGTGGGCCATCCTCGAGTGGCTCACCACCGGCGTCGGTGCGCCGTGGAGCGTGGAGGCGCTGCGCACCACCGGACGCATCTACCGGGTGCCCATGACGCCCGAGGCCTGAGCCGACAATACCGTTCGGTACGGTCGACGGGGCTCAGCCCCGCATGCTGCGACGGGCGCCGGCCGGGTTCGGCACCGGGCCGTAGTAGCCCGACGTGAACCCCGGCTCCGAGCTGAAGCGCACGGCGGCGGCGTCGGCCATGAAGCGGCGTTGCAGGGCCACCAGCTCGTCCTCGGCGGCGTAGTCGTAGGGGTCCTCCAGCACCCGGTCCACCTCGGCCGAGTTCCGGGCCAGGTGCTCCAACTGCCAGCGGATCGTGCGCCGGTGCGCCTCGATGGGGTCGACCAGATCCTGGTAGCCCAGCTCGCTGCGGATCCGCGAGGCGTCGACCACCCGGTGGTGGTCGCTGTCGTTCTGGATGATCGAGCGCGCCGGGCGGGCGGCCGCATCGGGCATGGAGATCAGCTCCATGCGGTGGCCCGTCTCCTCCATGACCAGCTCCGCCACCTGGGCCACGGTGAGCTGGTAGTCGTCGGTGACGTTGTAGGAGCGGCCGGCGGAGCGGTCGATGTGGTCCACCGCCAGCAGCACGGCATGGGCCGCGTTCTCCACGAACATGTGGCTGAACAGGGTGAGCCCGCCGTCGGGCAGGATCAGGTGCGGCCGCCGGTCGAGCGCCCGGCGCACGATCGGCCATTCGCGCGGCACCACCTGGTTGGGGCCGTAGATGTACGGATAGCGGAAGTGGGTGGCCTCGGGGTGGCGGTCGAACACCAGCTGCTCGGACTGCCAGATCTTGCGGATCTTGTCGGTGCCCTCCTCGCCGACGGCGGCGTGGTCCTCCCGGCTGAGCACCCGCATACCGGTCGGTCTGGCGTCCACGGCGTGGGCGAAGCCGAGGTAGACGGGGATCCCGCCGATGGAGAACAGCCGCGGGGTGCGGCCAACGAGCACGTCGACGATCATGCGCAGCCGCCCGTACATGGCGAACACCACGTCGAAGTTGCGATCGCCCAGACCGTCGCGGAACGACGCCTCGTCGAAGGGGTCGCAGTGGATGTGCGGCACCGAGCTCATCGGCGGCAGCGTGTCCACCTCATGGCGGCCGGTGTGCAGCACGCTGACGCGGTGGCCCCGTTCGAACAGGCCGTTGACGATGAGGGGCCCGCTCGGCCCCGTCCCCCCGATGACGAGCACGTCCATGGCGGCGCACCCTACCGCCTGGCGGGCGACGGTGCGTGCGACGCCGCGACCCCGGGCGGGCACGCCTACGATCCCGCACCGTGCTCTACGAACTGCGCATCTACACCGCCATGCCCACCCGCCTGCCCGAGCTGCTCGCCCGCTTCCGCAACCACACCGTGGAGCTGTTCGCCAAGCACGGCATCCGCAACGTCGGCTACTGGACGAACAGCGTGGGCGGCCGCAACGACGAGTTGTGGTACATCGTCGCCTTCGAGGACATGGCCCATCGCGAGCGGGCGTGGACCGCGTTCGCCAGCGATCCCGAGTGGCTGGAGGTGCGGGCGGAGAGCGAGAAGGACGGACCGCTGCTGCACCACCTCGAGAACCGCTTCCTCAGCCCCACCGACTTCTCGCCGCTGAACTGAGCCCGACCGGGCCGGTTCCATACCGTGCGGTGTGGAGCCGGCCCGCGGAGCAGCTCAGCGCGCCGTGGCGACCGCCTCGGCCCAGCGGCGCAGGTGCTGGTCGAAGTCCGCGAGGGGATGCCGGCGCCCACCACGAACTCGTCCACGCCCAGCGCCTTGGCCTGCGCCGCCATGGCCGCCACCTGGTCGGGGTCTCGTGGCCGATGGGCAGGCCCACCCGCAGGCTCCAGTTCGGCCCCTGCTCGCAGCCCTCGGCGGCCATGATGGCCCGCAGCTTGTCGAGGTGGGCCTCCAGCTCAACCCCCGCCCACCAGCCGTACCAGCCGTCGCCGTGGCGGGCGGCCCGGCGCATGGCCGCCGGCGAGTCTCCGCCCACGATGATGGGCACGCTGCCCTTCGTCGGCGCCGGTCGCAGCACGGCGTTGTCGAAGTTGACGAACTCACCGTGGTAGGCGGCGATGTCGTTGGCCCAGGCGGCTCGGATGGCCTCGATGTACTCGTCGGCCCGCTTGCCCCGCCGCTCCCAGGGGATGCCGAGGGCGGCGTACTCCTCGTCGGACCAGCCGATGCCTACGCCGAGGTCGAAGCGGCCCCCGCTGATGTGGTCGAGGGTCATCACCTCCTTGGCGGTCAGCAGCGCCGGCCGCTCCGGCAGGATGAGCACGCTGGTGGCGGTGCGCAGCCGGGTGGTGACCATCGAGGCGACGGCGCACACGAACAGCGGGTCGTACAGGCCGATGTTGGGCGGGAACGACAGGTTGCCGTCGGCGTGTAGGGGTACTTCGAGTCGTAGGCGGCGAAGAACACGACGTGTTCCGGTGCGTAGAGGCAGTCGAAGCCCACCTCCTCCGCCGCCATGGCGAACTCCTTGACGAAGCCGATGTCCCGCTTCGGCGACCCGCCGAAGGTCCCGGTGATACCGATCTGCATGGTGCGCTCCCCCGTCGACTGCTGTGGCCGCGCACCCTACCGCCTGGAAGGCCGCTCGCTCACCAGATGGCAGCGCTCACGAGGTGTGGCCGCGCTCACCAGATGGCACGGCTCACCCGCAGCTCGATCAGCTGCTCCTCGGTCACGCCGAGCTCGCCCAGCACCGCGTCGGTGTCCTCCCCTAGCCCGACGCCACCGAACAGGTGCCGTTGAACCCGTCGACGTCGTACGGCACCGGGATGCCGACCGAGCCGTCGGGGTACTGCGCCACGTAGCCGTTGGCGATGATGTGCTCGTCGGTGGCCAGCTCGTCGTAGCGGCGCACCGGCGACACCCAGATGCCGGCCGTGCGGAACAGCTGCCACCAGTGCTCGGTGGGTTCCTCCAGGAAGCGGGCGATGAGGAGGGGCACCAGCTCGGCGTTGTTGTTGATGACGTCGGTGAGCGTGGCGACGCGGGTCGTCGAGCAGGTGGGCAAGGCCCATGGTGTGGGCCACGTTCCGCCACTGCTCGTCGAGCACCGCGCCGATGGAGATCCACCCGTCGGCCGTCTGGTAGACGCTGAGCAGCGGGCTGGCCGCCTTGCGCAGATCGAAGCGGGCCATGCGCTGGCCGAGGTTGGCGGCGAAGCCGATGCCGAAGGTCTGCAGCCACATCATCGTCTGCACCTGCGAGGTGCCCACCACCGAGCCCGTACCGGTGATCGAGCGCTTCACCAGACCGGCGAGTATGGCAGAGGCCAGGTTGGTGCCGGTGGCGATGTCGCTGAGCGCGCCGGGCGGGTAGTGCGGTTCCTCGGTGGTGGACACGGCGTCCATGAACCCGGAGTAGGCCATGCCCACGGTGTCCTGACAGGGGTCGTTGGCGATGTCGCCGGCGAAGCCGAAGCCGGCGCCGCGGGCGTAGACCAGGCGGGGGTTGACCGCCAGCAGCGTCTCGGCGTCGGCGCCCATGCGGTCGATGGCGGTGGCGCGCAGGTTGGTGACGAACACATCGGCCTGCTCGATCAGCCGGTGGAACAGCGGCCGGCCGGCTTCGGAGGCCACGTCGAGGGCGATGCAGCGCTTGCCCCGGTTCATGAGGGCGAAGATCCAGTCGGCGCCGGCCTGGTCGAGCTGGATGCCGTACATGCCGGCGTAGGTGCGGAAGGGGTCCTGCGAACCGACCGGCTCGATCTTGACCACCTCGGCCCCGAGGTTGGCCAGCACCAGGCCGGCGAGCGGTCCCTGCGCGTACATCGAGATCTCGACGACCTTCAGCCCGGCGAGCGGTGCGTCCCCTGCCAGCTCCATGTCCGGCCCCCTTTCGTGTGCGGGCGTTGCCCCGCCCAGAGCATGGCCGAATTCGGGGGCGCGGGGGGCGTTGCTTACACTCGCGGCCATGACCCAGGGCGCAGACAACGACGGTCCGTACTACGACGAGTTCACCAAGGGCATGACGATCCCGTCGCTGCCGCCGGTGACGGTGACCGAGGCGGACAACGTGGCCTACCGCATGATCACCGGGGACCAGCACCTGCCCGCCGCCGACCGGGGGCTGGCGGCGCGGTTGACCGGGCGTGACGCCGGCATGGTCTACCCGTCGCTGGCCATGCAGTACTCGATCGGTCAGACCACCAACGCCACCCGCCGGGCGGTGGCCAACCTCTACTACCGCTCGGTGCGGATCCTACGCACCGTGTCGGTGGGCGAGACGCTGCGCACCACCGCCACCGTGCTGGGCCTGTCCGACGGCAAGCCCAAGGATGGCCAGCACCGCGGCAAGGTGTGGTTGGGCATCGAGACCGTGGGCGACGACGGTCCGGTGGTGCGCTACGAGCGGTGCGCGCTGGTGGCCGCCCGCCACGGCTCCCCCGGTCACGCAGACACCATCCCCGGCCCGTCTGACCCGGTGCCGCTGGCCGAGGTGGCCGCGCTGGTGCCCGACTGGGACCTGTCGGTGCTGCCCCGCACCGAGTGGGCGGTGGGCGAGACCCGCGCCGACGCCATGCGCGACCACGTGGATCTGGCCCCGTCACTGGCCCGCATGACGTTCAACCAGGCGTTCGTGCACCGCGACGGCACCGCCTCGATCTACAAGAAGCGCCTGGTGTACGGCGGCCACGTGCAGGGCCTGGCCCAGGCGTCGCTCAGCCGGGTGCTGCCGGGCATCGCCAGCGTGGTGGCGTGGGACGGGTGCGATCACGTGGGCCCCGCCTTCGAGGGCGACCTGCTCGCCTTCCGCCACACCGTGACCGAGCAGCTGGCGGTCAAGGGCGGGCGTCTGCTGCGCTTCGAGGTGCGCGGGGCCACGGTTGACGCCGAGGGCCAGGTGGGCAACGACATCCTGGTGTGGACCCCGGTGGTGCTGGCCCCCTGAGGTGGGCTGCGCCGTCCGGGGTCAGTACTTGCTGAACAGGTTCCGTTCCCGGTCGACGGTGGCGTAGGGCGGCTCCCACGGCACCGGGCGCGACGGTGGCAGCCCGGCCAGGATGCGGGCGAGACCGTCGGGGCGCGTGCCCGATGCGGCGCCGGCGGGAACCGCCACGGTGGCGGGGCGTCCGAGCAGCGCGGCCAGCCCGGGCCGGCCGGGGTCGAGCGGCACCGCCACCGTGGTGGTGGTGGCCGCCGCCCAACGGCGTTGCAGCGTCATGTGGGCGGCCAGCAGGGCCGCATCGGGGCGGGCGACCGGTGCCAGCGCGCCGTGGATGACCACCAGGGGCAGGCGCAGGGCCTCGCACCAGCGCAGCAGGCGATCGACCTTGCGGTAGGCGGCCGGGGTCCCCAGGCCGGCGGTCTCATCGAGCACAGCCACACCGCTGACCGTGCCGCCGATGCGGGCGAGGCCGGTGCGCCGCGGCGGCGTGCCCGGGGCGAAGCTCGAGCCAGGTGCCGCCGTCCACCAGGGTGGCGGCCCTCGCCGGTGCCGCCACTGCGGCGGCTGCCGGCGCGGCCGCGTCGGGGCCGGGCGGTTCGGGGGCGCCGTCCCACGGGTTGGCCGGCAGCAGATCGAGCCAGTCGCCGAGCAGCGCCACCGCCTGCTCCAGGGTTTCGGTCACCGCATCGGCCGCGCCGGCGGCCAGCGCCTCCGGCCCACCCATCGCCGGTGAGGCGCCGAGGGCCAGCGAGGCCTGGGGCCCGGCCAGGATCACGACGTCGGCGGCGGCCGCCTCGAGCGCGGCGCCCGCCCGCAACGGACCGGTCACGATGGTCAGGCGCGGCGGCAGCCGCGCCGCCTCGTGCTCGTGGGCGAGGTCGATCCCGATGCCGGCGGTCACGAAGGCCGCTCCCACGCCACCGTCGGCGGGGGCACCGTCGGCGCCGCGGATCGAGACCAGCGGGGCGGCGCTGGCCCAGGCGTGCTCGCGCAGGCGCCGGGCCTTGGCCGACGCCGCCGGCGTGCGCAGTGCCGCCGTGCGATCGAGGTGGTCGGCGCTGCAGAACAGCAGCCGGCCCCGGCGATGGCCCCAGCCGGCCACCACCCCGTCGGTGACGATGGCGGCGTCGGCATCGTCGCCGGTCGCAGGGGCGTCATCGGCCCGGTAGCTGCGCAGGTCGCCGCGGGCGATGAGGCCGACCTCGGTGAACCCTCCGTCGCACAGCTCGGCCAGCGCCGCCCTGATCCGCTCGCCGCCTGCGCCGTGGTGGGCGGCTGCCCGATCGCGTTGGAGCGTGCCGAGCAGGTCCTCCCAGCGCTCCTCGAGCCGCAGCACCACCCGGCGGGGAGCCGCGTGGGTGGCCGGCGGTGGTGCCGGTTGCTCGTCAGCCACGGTCGGACCTCCTCGGGGCGGCGAAGGCGACGGCGCCGCGCAGCACGTCGAGCGCCTCGATCAGGCGGGCCCTCGTCTCGTCGGGGGCGATGATGTCGAGCAGGGCGCCATCACGGGCGGCGGCCCACGCCGATGCCCGCTCGACGGGGTCGACGGGGTCGGCGGTGCTGCCGGCGGGGTCGGGCCGGCGGGGTCGGGCCCGGCGGGTCGGGGCCGGCGGGGTCGGGGCCGGCGAAGGTGGCCGGGGCCAGGCGACCACGATGTCGGCCCGGGCGCCCACCGCACCGAGCACGGTGGCGGCGGCGCCGTGGGCCCGGCCCAGCACGACGGTGACCTGCGTTGCGGGCGAGGCCCAGACCGACCCGAGCGTACCGAGCAGTGTGGTGACGTCGTCGAGGGCGGCGGCCGCGGGCAACAGGCCGGCGCTGTCCACCAGCGAGACGATGGGCAGGTCGGCCGAGGCGGCCAGCTCGGTGAGCCGGGCAACGGTGCGCAGGGCGGACGGATCGAGGCGGCCGCCGGCGTGCGCCGCGTCGGAGGCGACGACCACGACGGTGCGGCCGCCGAGGCGGGCCAGGCCGCCCAGCACCGCGCCGCGCTCGCCCAGCGGGAGCATCCCGGGGGCGTCGACGATGGCGTCGAGCACGGCGGCGATGTCGTAGGGGGCGTCGGGTACGAACGGCACCAGCTCGGTGAGGGACGCAGACCTTGCGGGCGCGGCACCGGCCGGGCTGGCACCGGCCGGGCTGGCGGCAGTCGGGCTGGCGGCAGCCGGGCGGAGCAGGCCGAGGAACCGGCGGACGAGACCGGCCGCCATGGCGGGATCCTGATCGGTATGGTCGGCGGGGCCGTCGGCGTCGAGCAGGATCGACAGGTCGGCGCCCACCACCGCCCACGGCGAACGACCGACGGCCACCACCGGGACCCACGGCGCTGGGCGGTGGCCGACGGCGAGCGGCGGCGCGGCGGTGGGACCCTCGCCGGGGGCGGTGACGATCAGCAGCGGCGTGGCCCGGCGGGCGGCCGTGGCCAGCGCCGGCACGGCGGCAGTGAGGTCGGTGGCAACGGTGACGGGCACGCCGCCGACCCAGCCCAGGCCGACCGTACCATCTGGTATGTCGCGGAGGGTGGGGCCATCGAGCACGTGCTGCAGGAAGGCGGCGACGCCCGGCGGGATCGACGGGCTGGATGGGCGCGGTGGGCTCGACGGGCTCATGCGGTGTCGAACCTCCGGCGAAGGCCGAGCGCCCGCACCCGGCGATGATCGGCCATGGCCAGGGCGCCGGCCAGGGCTCGGCGGGTGTGCTGCGGCTCGATGACGTCGTCGATGCGGAAGTCGTAGGCGGCCCAGCGGCCCTGGGAGAGCGAGCGGTAGGAGCGGTAGAGCTCCTGCTGGCGTTCCTCGGACAGCTCGCCGCGCTCGAGCTCGCTGCGCAGCAGGGTGGCCACGCCGATCTCGGGGGCGGCGAGGCTGATGGAGGCCGATGGCCAGGCCATGACGTGGGTGGCGCCCACCGCACGGCCGCCGAGCAGCCAGGTGGAGTAGCCGTAGGCCTTGCGGACGAGCACGGTGATCATCGGGGTGGTGGCCGAATAGGCGGTGTTCTGGAGGCGGACCACCTGACGCAGCGCGCCTTCCCGTTCCGACTGCGGGCCGACCACGAAGCCGGGCTGGTCCTGGAGGAAGACGAGGGGGATGTTGTACGCGTTGCAGATCTGGGCGAAGCGGACGGCCTTGGTGACGGCCTTGGCGTCGACGATGCCGCCGAGGTGGCGGGGCTGGTTGGCGACGATGCCGACCGTCCAGCCGTCGATGCGCGCGTAACCGATGATGATGTTGCGGGCGTAGCGGGCGCGCAGCTCGAGGAACTCGCCGTCGTCGACGATGGCCCGGATCACCTGACCCATGTCGTAGGGCTTGCGGTGGTCGAGGGGGACGAGGTCGCACAGCTCGGGGGCGGGGCGGTCGGCCGGATCGGCGCCGAGACGGCGGGGTGGGAGCTCCCGGGAGCTGGAGGGGAAGTAGCCGAGGAACCGGCGGACGGCGGCGATGCTGTCGTGCTCGGTGGGGGTGATGCAGTCGATGAAGCCGGTGATGGTGGCGTGCAGCTCGCCGGAGCCGAGGTCCTGGGTGGTGGCGGTGACGCCGATGCCGCCGAGCACGACCGGGGGGCCGGCGAGGGCCATGGCGGCGGTGCCGTCGGCGAGGGTGGAGAACTCGGCGTCCATCGTCTGGAAGGAGGCGGCGCCCAGCGCGGTGCCCAGCACGGCGGAGACGCGGGGGGAGCGCCCGGCTTGGGGCCACTCGGCGGCCGGTGGCGCGATGCCGTCGGTGGCCTCGTCGCCGGGGCCGGCGAACTGGGCGCCCATCATCGAGCCGAAGCGGTTGGCGGAGGACTCGAGCAAGGACACGAGGGGGTAGCCGTGGTCGGCGGCGAGGTCGCGCAGGTAGCGGGCCTTGCGGTTGCCGCCGGGGCCGCGGGCGCCGGCGGTGATGGTGCCGTCGTCGGCGATGACGATGATGCGGCGACCGTCGACCAGGCCCCAGCCGGCCACCACGCCGTCGGCGGGGGCATCGCGAGGTGGGCGACCGGGCACGTCGATCGTGCCGGTGACCAACTCGCCGAGCTCGCGGAACGTGCCGTGGTCGAGGAGGAGGTCGATGCGTTCGCGCGGCGTGAGCTTGCCCCGGGCGTGGAGGCGCTCGATGGCCTCGGGACCGCCCATCTGCCGGCCGGCGTGGCGCAGTGCCTGGAGGCGGGCGAGCGCGCTGGGCCAGTCGTGCGGTGCGGGCTCGCCGGCCCCGTCGGTTGCGTCGCTTGCGTCGGTTGCGTCCCCCGCGGACGTCGGCATCGCGTCCTCCCTCGATCCCGGCGGGTCAACCTAGCGGGTGGCTTGCGATCACGCCGGGGGCGACTCGGTCTCCAGGTCCTGGCCGGCGTGCGCGTCGAGCTCACCGGCGATGATGCGGCGGATCAGCGCTGCGGTGCGCTCGCGGCGCCCGTCGAGCTCCTCTTGGGTGGTCTTGGTGGCGGCGGCCCTGAAGGCCTCGGGGATGGCCGGGGAGGTCTGGATCTCGTCGGTCATGTCGCTGCGCAGGCGCGGGGCGATGGCGAACGTGAGCACGCCCTTCGGTCGCAGCTCGGCGTCGAGCACCCGGGTGAAGGCGGAGACCCCGGCCTTGGAGGCGATGTAGGCGCTGCCGCCGGGCACGGTCCAGTTGGCGGCGGAGCTGGTGACGTTGATGATGCGGCCGCCGCCGCGCTCGATCATCTGCGGCGCGACGTCCTGGCACCAG
>JAWKIM010000042.1:0-14145 GCA_041394365.1 Acidimicrobiales bacterium | reverse complement strand
CCTGCCGGTGCTGTTCGAGGGCTTCGAATGGGACCGCATGGACGAGCATGCGCCCGGGGAGACGCCGACCTCGGGCTACAAGGTGCCGGTGTTCTCGGTGGCCGACGGCGTGGTGTCCTGTCGCTACAACCGCTACTGGATGGCGGCGGCGATGCGACGAAAAGGTGAGCACAACACGCCCGAGCAGCGCGCTGCGCTCGACCTGTTCGATCAGATCGCTGCGCAGCACCGCTTCGCGTTCCGCTTCGAGCCTGGAGACATCCAGTTCGCCAACAACTACACGGTGCTGCACGGCCGCGCCGCCCACCAGCCGGTGACCGAGGAGGACCAGGTCAGGCTGCTGATGCGGATCTGGCTCGACCTCCCGCAGGCCCGGCCGGTGATCGATGACGCAATCGTCCGCTACGGCATCGTTCGCCATGGCGATCTCGGTTGGACCGCAGCCGAGTTGCACGAAGGGCGAATTGCATCAAACGGTCGGGTCCGGGCGCGACGCGGGGACGGCGCAACGCTCTAGCCTCAAGGGGAACGTCGCCCGCGTCGATGCGCGGGCGACGTCGATCGAAGGGGCAGGTGGCAGGCGATGGTGGCAGTCGTGGCTCAGGCGGCGCCGGCTGCCGCCCCCAGCGGCCTGCCGGCCGACCAGGTGGCCGCCTTCGTGTTCCTGGGGATCACCCTCATCATCGTCGCCGCCCGGTTGTGCGGGGCGGCGGCGGTGCGGTTGGGACAGCCCCGGGTGGTGGGCGAGATCGTGGCCGGCGTGCTGCTCGGGCCCTCGCTGCTGGGTCCCTCGACGTTGGTGTGGGACGGTGCGCCCGCGGTGCTGGCGTGCGACCGGGCGTTGGCGCCGAGCGGTGCGGTGGCGTCGATCTCGAGCTGCCTGTTCCCGCCGCAGGCCCGGCCGGTGCTCGGCGTCATCGGGCAGCTGGCGTTGATGCTGTTCATGTTCCTGGTCGGCCTGCAGCTCGACCTCGGCCAGCTGCGGGGCCGGGTGGCCGGGGTGGTGAGCGTGGCCGTCGGGGTGGTGGTGGTGCCGCTGGCGGCCGGGTTCGCGTTGCTGCCGGTGCTCTACGACGGGCCGTTCGTGGCCGGCTTCGGCACCGACGCCGCGCCGTCGAGGGCGGCGTTCGCGCTGATGATCGGTTCGATGCTGTCGGTCACCGCCTTCCCGGTGGCGGCCCGCATCCTGCAGGAGAAGGGCCTCGACCGTAGCGACATGGGGGCGGTCGGCATCGCCGCCGCCGGGCTGGTCACCCTGTTCATGTTCCTGGCGGTGGGGGTGGCCCGGGGGGTGGCGGCCGAGGCCTCCGCCGGTGGGCAGGTGCTGCGCTTCGTCGGCGCGGCGCTGTTCCTGGCCGCCATGTTCGTGGTGGTGCGGCCGGCGCTGGCCCGGCTGGTGGGCGCGCTCGGCGGGACCGACAGACTGAACGGTACGGTCTTCGCCGTCTGTGTGGCCACGGTGATCGCTTCCGGCTACGCCGCTGACCGCATCGGCATCAACGTGATCGTGGGCGGCTTCGTGGCCGGCGTGATCATGCCCGGTCGGGCACAGCTCGAGCCGCAGCTGGCCACCCGCCTGCAGGAGCTCACCATCACCATCCTGCTGCCGGTGTTCCTGGCCTTCTCCGGTCTGCAGACCGACTTCACCAAGCTCTCGACCGAGGTCGTCGTCGGCCTGGCGGCGTTCATCGTCGTGGGCGTGGTGTCCAAGTGGGGGGCGGGGCTGCTCTTCGCCCGGCTGGGCGGGCTGTCGTGGGCGGAGGGCAACGTCATCGGCATCCTGATGAACTGCCGGGGGCTGCTGGTGTTGGTGGTGGCGTTGCTGGCCGTCAACCAAGGGGTCATCTCGGCGCCGATGCAGGTGGGCGCGGTGCTCATGGCGTTGATCACCACGGCCATGACCGGTCCCCTGATCGACCGGTACACGGCGGCGGTGCCGGCCGGCTCCGAGGTACCCGCTCCCGCCACCTGATCGCCGGTCGTGGCGTTCCCGGTGCGCTCGGCGTTCACGTGCCCGGTTTCGCCGAACCCACTCGGGGCGAATCGACGGCGAATCGCCCCGACGGGTTTCTGCCATACCACCCCGTATGGAGCGTCCGAACCGTCGCCATACCGCACGGTCCAGACGGTGTGGGCGGTGCCCGCCACCCGCGTGACGGTGGCCGGCTACTGCTGCAGCGACGTCTCGAACGTGGCGGTGAGCTCGCCCAGGGCCAGCTGGTCGCCGGGCCGCAGCACGTAGGGCTGCTGCGCGGCGAGGCGGATCCACTGCCGCCGCGGCTCGTCCCACACGAACGTGCCGTTGGTCGAACCCTCGTCGACGAGGTGCACGTCCCAGCCGTCGAGGCGGATCGACGCGTGGACCCGCGACAGGCTGGGGCCCTTGCTGGCCGGGATGAGCGGATCGGCCCGGCCCGCCACCACCTCGGCGTGGCCCGTCGGCTCACGGCCGACGACCATGCTGCGGGTCAGCGGGTAGCTCTCACCGTTGCTCAACAGCAGCACACCCAGCGGCGGTCTGGACCCTTCGACCAGCACCATGCTGTTCTGGAACATCGCCAGCCCGCACACCGCGCAGTACCGGGCCCGCGGGTCGTTGAAGTGCCCGCGCCCGCAGTGCACCCCGCGCACGACCACCGCCTCGGTGGCGCCGGTGGGGTCGAAGGGCGCGGCGCCCGACACCGCGCTCTGCTGGGCGGTCGGCAACGGCGCCGCCGCCTGCACCCCGGTCACCGGGCGCAGTTCGACGATCTTGAACGCACCGTCGGGCAGCGAGGCGAACCCGAGCGGCACGTTGGCGGCGGCGTCGGGCAGACGGGGCGGGGGGCTCGCCGGTGCCGGCGATGGTGCGGCTGCGGGTGCTGCGGGCGGTCCGGGCGTGGGCGGGGGAGCCGGTGCCTCGATCCGGGGTGGTGCGGGTGCTGGCGCAGGCGACGGCATGGACGGCGGCGGGGTGACCGGCGGCGCTGCGGCCGGGGGCTCGATCGGCGGCGGGTTGAGCCAGGCCGGCAGCTCCTCGCTGGCGTCGAGCCCGGCCACCGGCAGGGGCGCCGCCGGGGCCGGTCGCCCGCCGTCGCCCGGTGCGGGCTGCCGGGTGGTCGCCTCCTCGGCGGGTGCGGCGGGTGCGGCGGGTGCGGCCGCGACTCCGGTACCGGTCGGTACGGCGAGGCCGGGCATCGGGAAGGACTCGTCGTCCTCATCGTCCTGCGGCGGGGCGGCGTTCGACGCCGGGCCGGGCTGCGCGCGGGCCGCATCACCGGCCGCGCCGGCGCTGCCGGCCACGTCACCGGGGGAGACCCCGGCGGCGAGCACCACGAAGCTGTCGGCCACGGCGATGCCGCGGTGCAGGTCCACCAGCGCCGGCACCGCGCCCAGCGACGCCGGGGCGGTGACCGCGGACAGGTAGGCGGCGTCGAGCACGCGGGACGTGGCCCACGTCCCCACCTCGCCGCCACCGAGGCGCAGCGGCCCGCCCGGTTGCTCGGCGAGCACGGTGACCGAGCCGTGCACGGCCAGCAGCAGGGCGTCGCCGTCCTGGGCGACGATGGCGAACGGCGGCAGCGTGGCGCCGGCGGCACGGGTGAGGATGCCGGCCACCTTCTGGATCAGGCTGGCGCCGTCGCCCCGGTGGGTGCGGCAGGCCTCGAACAGCGCCGCGGTGGCGACGCGGGTCGGGTCATCGCCGACGAGGCACACCACGCCGTCGAAGCGGGCGATGCGGCCCGCGCCGACTGGTTGCAGGGGGACCAACCGGCAGTCGTCGAGCAGCATCACGCACCACCTTGGGCCGCGGCGTAGCGCCCGGCGAGATCGTCGAGCAGCAGCGCCAGTTCGGCCGCGGTGGGCGGACGGCGCAACGGATCGGGGTCGAGGCAGGCCGCCACCAGCGAGGCCGTCGCCTCGTCGAGCTGCGGCGACAGGTGCGGGGCGTCGCGCAGCACCCGGCGCACCGCCAGCACCGGGTCGTCCTCGGGGAGCTCGGGGTGCACGCCCACGCCGGTGAGGGCGTGGTGCAGCACGGCGCCGAGCGAGTAGATGTCGGTGGCGCGCGACGGCGCGTCGCCGCGGATGCAGGCCGGGTCGACATACCCCACCGAATGCAGCGACGCCATCGAGGTCACCGAACCCCCGCCCATGGCGGCGCGGGCCAGGTCGAGGCCGCCCAGCCAGGCCCCGCCGGCGTGCAGCAGCACCGCGCTGGGGGAGATGTCGCGGTGGGCGATGCCGGCCTCGTGCAGCGCGTGGGCGGCGCGGGCGGCGTCGGCCACCGCGGCCACCGCCCGGGCGGCGGGCAGGCCGGCGGCGGGTCGGGCCAGCGTGCCATCGGGCCAGTCGGGCGTGGTGTAGAAGAAGATGTCGTCGTGCTGGCCGGCGTCGAGCAGCGGCACCAACTGCGGGCACTGCACCGCGGCGAAGGTCTGCAGCAGCCGGCTGAGGCGGGAGAACGCCCGCTCGCCGGTGCCCTCGAGCAGCTTGACCACCACCGCCGTACCGGCCGGTAGGTCGAGGCGGGCCGGTGGCTCGGCGCGGTACAGCACGCTGTTGGAGCCGTCGTCGGCGCGGGCGAGCAACCGGTAGTCGGCGATGCCGGTGAGCGGCGGGGGGGACGGGGGTCCGGCGGCGGTCATCGCAGCAGAGGCTCCTAGAGGACCCGGCCACCGCGGAAGCGGTAGCGGACGAGGAAGATCTTGATCGGTCCGATGGCGAACAACCAGATCAGCACCCAGGTGCTGAAGATGTGGAACAGGAACGTCCACCCCGACGCCGGGCTGGTCTCGTAGGCGGGCAGCACCGCCCACAGCAGGATCGCCTCGGGGATGACGGTGATCAGCCCGAACAACGTGGGCCAATCCTTCTCCCAGCGGAACTGCTGGCCGAGGTGGTAGAGCGGCTCCCAGATGACGACGCCGAGCACGCCCATCAGGATCAGGGCGGTGAAGGTGGTGGCGTACAGCCCGCCCAACGTGCCCACGCCGAGGTGGCGGGGCAGCAGCGGGGTGGCGATGATCGTCCAGGGCAGGCCGATCACCAGCAGCAGGAACAGTCGGGTCTGGATGCGCCCGATGAACGTGGGGGTCACGATGGCTCTCCTTGCTCGTGCTCGCTGCTCACACCGGCCGGTTGCGGGCCCAGCGCCACCACTGGCCCATCGAGCGTGACATCCCGAGCCGGGCGCAGAAGCCCTGGGCGGCGAGATCGTCGACGATCTGCAGGGCGGCGTACTGCAACCCCAGGAACGAGTCGACGCCGGCGTAGTAGCCCCCGAGGGTCATCGAACCGGAAGCGTAGATCCGCCCGCCCGGCTCGCAGCGGGTGCCGCGCACCTCGAAGGTCCGCTCGACGTCGAGGCGGCCCATCGGGTTGCGCCCGGCGCCGGAGTGGTCGAGCAGGTCGGCCATGATGCGGTGGTCGCGCAGGTCGCCCTCGAGGCCGGTGGCGTCGATGACGAAGTCGGCCACGATGTCCTGCATGGAGCCGTTGGCCAGCTTGATGCGGCTCACCACCTGGCGGTGCTCGTTGCGACCCACCTGCTCCACGGTGCCGTGCACGGTGTGGTACCAGCCCTCGGCGCGGGCCCGGGCCATCTGCTGCTGCCACAGCTTGCGCTTGGGGGTGTGGGTGCCGCCCAGCTTCTTGTAGAGGTTGGCCCGCTCGTCACCCTCGAGCTTCTCGAAGGACTCCTTGAGCTGGCCGCCCCACGCCCCCTTGGGCCAGTTGAACCCCTGGTACGCCCAGCCGTTGCCGCCCTTGCGCCGCCAGAACGGGCCGCCGCGGTCCTGGGTGCCGCTGATGAACGTGCGGAACAGGTGCACGACCGTGGTCGGCGCCCGGTGGTTCCAGCGATCCTCCATGAGGCGCTGCAGCACCCGGCTGGCGACGATGCCGCCGCCGCGCACCATCACCACGCAGGGCCGGCGCTTGAGCTCCTCGTAGACCTGCTCGTGGGGCTCGTAGGCGTTCACCACGTGGGTCCAGTCCTGGTAGCGCTGACGGTAGTCCTGCAGGTCGGGCAGGAAGCGCAGGCCGGGGTAGCCCACCGCGATGTGCACGAAGCGGCTGCGGTAGGCGATGCGCCGGGTGGGCGTGGCGCCGGGCGGCGGCGTGAGGATCGTGTAGTACCCGCCGCCGTGGCGACGCCGGACCAGACGGACCTGGCCCTTGGCCAGCGTCTCGGCGAACCCGATGCGGCGGGCCTCCTTCTCCATGCCCTCGAAGGCGGTCCCGGCCCGCGGCGTCCAGTAGTCGGTGAAGATCGGTTCGACCAGCACGTTGAACAGCGGCGCGATCGTCTTCTCCTTGGCCGCCTCGCGCAGCGCATAGGAGGGGAAGCCCCAGATGTTGTCGGGCATGCCGGTGGCGTCGGAGCGCAACCGTTCCGTGCGCGGGATCTGCGAGACCCGGGTGAGGTACTCGTAGGTCTGCCAGGGCACGTCGAGGTTGGTGAGCGTGCGGATCTGGTTGGTGGGCACACCGCAGATGCGCAGCAGGTCGACCAGCACGAAGCTGCCGATGCAGCCGCCCACCGTCACCAGCGGGACGTCGAAGACGGGGATCTGGGCCCGGGCGACGGCGTCGTCGGTCCACACGCTGGTGCCGAGCAGCTCGGGGTTGAGATCGCCCGGCGTGGGTCGGTCGGGGTCGGGGATGGGAGCGGCGAGCTCGTTGCTCTGCACGATGATGCTCTGCTGCTCCAAGGCCGTCGCTCCTTGCCGATGGGTGATGGTGGCCGGGACCGCACCGGGTCGTGCCACGTCAGCTTCGACGTGGGGGCCACGCAATCAGTTCGGAGAGATCCCTCCGGCCCTTGAGCATCGTACGGGCGGGTTGGCGAACTGCGTCACGACCGGGGCGATCAGCCGGGAGCCGCGCGCCATGCGACGGTCAGCTGCCGGTATCGGGCCCGCCGGGGCGCCCTTCGGTGCCGGCGGCGGTCGGGCGGTGGTGGTGCCGGGAGACGGTGAGGGCCGCGTCGAGCTGCTCGAAGAGCTCCCCGAGCTGTTGCGCGTGGCTCGACTCGACCACCCCGCCGGCCACCGAGAACGGTTCGAGCTCGTGTTCCTGGCAGGCCACCACGACCTCCTCGCGCACCCGGCCCAGCACCCGCCGGGCGTCGTCGAGGCCCGTGTCGGGGAACACGGCGATCAGCTCGCCGGCGTTGCCCACCCCGACCAGGTCGTCGGGGCGCACGCAGCGGGCGGTGGCCTCGGCCAGCAGATCGAGGGCCAGGGCGGCGTCGGCGTGGCCGTTGCGGCGGGCGTAGTCGTCGAGGTGGTCGATGTCGAGCTGGGCCACGGCGAAGCCGCGCAGGGTGCGCGACAGCTCGCTCATCGAACGCTGCACCGTCGACAACGGCAGGACACGGGCCCGGGTCCGGCCTGCGGCGCCCTCGCCGGACGCGGCGCCGAGCTGCGCCGGGTCCTCGCCGGCGGCGGCCCGCAGCATGGTCAGCCGCGACGACACCGCCGCCGCCAGGCCCTCGGCGTAGCTGACCTCCAGCTCGCCGGGTGCCTCGCCGGTCTCGGTGAGCCGGTGCAGCACGCCGGCCGGGCGGCCGAGCACCCGCAGCGGCACGCACACCGCGGCCTCCGGGCGGCTGTCGCGGTCGACGAGGTGGGGGCAGGCGTCGAGGTCGTCGCGCGAGCCGAAGCGCATGGTGCGCCCCAGGCGAAGCGCCGCGCACTCGCCGCCCTTGGCCACGGGGCAGCCGGGGCCCTCGCCGTCGGGCCCGGCCTCGACCACCTGCACCAGCGCATCGTTGCGGCCGGCGAGCAGCAGCACTTCGCCGCGGGCCGCCGGGCGCATCTGCTCGAGGGCGCGGCCGGCCACCTGGTGCACGGCGTCCTCGTCGGCGGCGTCGTCGAGGGCCCGGTGCAGCTGGCGGTCGAAGGCGAGCCGCTGCAGCAGGCGCTGGGTCTCCGGCTGGGTGACGGCCACCGGCGGCGCGGGAAGCAGCGGCGGTGGGGGCGTCACCAGGCGGGGGCCGGCGATCCAGGCGGCGGCGCCGGCGAGGCAGCCGGCCATCACCCCGACGGCCAGCGTGCGACCGGCGCCGTCGAGACCGGGCACGAACGCGGCGAGCAGGCCGGCGATGCTGTAGAGCGCGATGACGACGGCGGCGACGGCGAGGCTGACCGGGATCCGGCGGGACGGCGTTCGTCCGGGCATGCTCGTCGTATCGGGCCGGCCCTGCGGTTGCTGTAGTGCCGCCCGGGGCGATCCCCCGGATGGGGCGGAGCGATCTCTCCGCGTGGCGGCCCGGTTCCGGCGCCGTCCGACCTCCTCCGGCCTGGCTCCGGGCGCCGGAACGCGTGCCGACCGGGAGCGCCGCCGCCGCTAGCCTGACCGGCCGTGCTGCACCTGTTCGACACCGCCCAGGGGAAGACCGTCCCCTTCGAGACCCGCGAGCCCGGCAAGGTGTCGATGTACGTGTGTGGGCCCACCGTGTACGGCCCACCGCACCTCGGCCACGGCCGGTTCTCGCTGGTGTTCGACGTGCTGCGGCGGCACCTCGAGTGGTCGGGCTTCGAGGTGCGCTACGTGTCCAACATCACCGACATCGACGACAAGATCATCGAGCGCGCCCAGCGCGAGCAGCGGCCGTGGCAGGACATCACCACCCGCTGCGAGAGCATCTGGTACCAGGCGATGGACGGCATCGGCGTGAAGCGGCCCACCGCCGCCCCGCACGCCACCGAGTACGTCGAACAGATGGTGGCCCTCATCGGGGAGCTGCTCGCCGCCGGCAAGGCGTACGAGACCTCCGACGGGGTGTACCTCGATTGCTCGACCGTCGACGGGTACGGCCTGCTGGCCCGACAGAGCATCGAGTCGTTGCAGGCCGGCGCCCGGGTCGAGGGCAGCGACGAGAAGCGCAACCCGATCGATTTCGCCCTGTGGAAGAAGGCCAAGCCGGGCGAGCCAACGTGGGCGGCGCCGTGGGGCGACGGCCGGCCCGGTTGGCACACCGAGTGCGTGGTGATGTCCCTCGACCTGCTCGGCGAGGGCTTCGACCTGCACGGCGGCGGGCAGGACCTGGCCTTCCCCCACCACGAGAACGAACGGGCCCAGGCGGTGGCGCTCGGCCGGCGCTTCGCCAACCACTGGGCCCACAACGGCTTCGTCGAGATCGACGGCGAGAAGATGTCCAAGTCGCTGGGCAACTTCACGAACCTGCTCGACCTGCTCGACCGCCACGACGGGCGCGCCTACCGGATGCTGGTGCTGCGGGCCCACTACCGCTCGCCCATCGAGGTGACCGAGGCCACCATCGCCGATGCCGAGCGCTCGCTCGATCGGCTCGACGCCTTCGCCCGCCGGGTGGCCGGGCTCGGCCTGGACGACGCCGCCCCCGACGAGGCCACCGTGGCCGCGTTCCGAGCGGCGATGGACGACGACCTGAACACCCCCGGCGCCCTCGACCAGCTGTTCCGGGCGGTGCGGGCGGCCAACACCGCGCTCGACGCCGAGGACGATGCCACCGCCGCCGCGCTGGCCGCCGCGGTGCGCACGATGTGCTCGGCGGTCGGTCTGGTGCTGCTGGAGGATGAGCCGTCGGGGCCGCCGCCCGAGGTGTTGGTCCTGGCTGAGCAGCGGGCGGAGGCGCGCCAGGCGAAGGACTTCGCCGCGGCCGACCGGATCCAGGCGCAGCTGGGCGAGCTCGGCTGGCTGGTGGAGGACTCACCGCAGGGTCCGCTGCTGCGACGCAAGGGCTGATCGGCGTCCGCAGGCCGGCGGACGGTAGGGTCGGCGCCCGTGCGCAAGGACCGGGAGCCGCTGCCGAGAGGTTTCGCCAGCCTCTGGTTGACGGTGGTGATCGATCTGCTCGGTTTCGGCATCGCCCTGCTGTTGCTGCCGCTGTACGTGAAGAACGAGCTGGGGGGCTCGGCGGTGGCGGTGGGCGTGGTGCTCTCGGCGTACTCGGCCGCCCAGCTGGTGGGCGCGCCGGTGCTCGGCCGGCTCTCGGACCGCTACGGTCGCCGGCCGGTGCTGGTCATCTCGCTGATCGGGAGCGCGGTGGGCCACCTGTTCACGGGCCTGGCGTCGTCGGTGGCGCTGATCATCGTGGCCCGGGCGTTCGACGGGTTCTCCGGCGGCAGCTTGTCCATCGCCCACGCCGCCGCGGCCGACCTGGCACCGCCCCCGCAGCGGCCGCGCCTGTTCGGGCTGCTGGGCGCCGGCATCGCCCTGGGGTTCGTGGCCGGTCCGGCGTTGGGGTCGCTGGCTGCACTCGGCGGTCACCGCCTGCCGTTCTTCCTGGCCGCGGCCTTGGCCGGCGTGAACGCGGCCACCGCCTGGTGGCGGTTGCCCAAGCTGCCGCCGGTGGCGGCGGCCGCCGGCCGGCCCGCCGTGCAGGATGCGGGGCCGGCGTTGCTGCCGGCGGGCTCGGCGTGGCGGTTGCTGGCGCCGAGCGGGTTGCTCGGCCGGTCGCTGCTGGCGGTGTTGTTGGTGGGGATCGGCTTCTCGGGGTTCGAGGCGACGTTCGTGTTGCTCGGTGAGGACCGCGTCGGGCTGAACGAACGGTCCGCCGGCCTGGTCTTCGCCGGGGTGGGGGTCGTGCTGTCGGTGGTGCAGGCGGTGTTGGTGAAGAAGGTGATCGGGCGGTTGGGCGCCACCCGCACCGCTCGCTCGTCGGTGCTGGTGACCACGGCCGGGTTCCTGTTGCTGGTGCCGGCGCTGGGCTGGGCCGGACTCGTGCCTGCGCTGGTGGCGCTGACCGTGGGTCAGGGTCTGTTGAACCCGTCGATGGCCACGATCGTGTCGACGGTGACGCCGGAGGAGCGTCGGGGGCAGGTCTTCGGCGTGCAGCAGGCGGTGGGGGCGGCCAGCCGCATCCTGGGGCCGCTGTCGGCTACTGCGCTGTTCGCCCTGGCGGTGCCGGCTCCCTACGTGGCCGGGGCGGCGTTGGCGGTGGTGGGCGCGCTGGCGTTGCTGACGCTGCCGGTGGAGGACCGCGCCCCCGTGCCGGCCGCCGCCCGTGCCTCGGGCCACTGAGCTCCGGCACCCGCCGCCGATCGGGCGATCAGCGTTCAGCTGAACGCTGATCCGTGCCGGCGTGATCGTGGGCGGATCGGGGTTCGGCGTCGCGACGGGCAGTCGACCATCCCCGAGCCGGGCCATCACGCAGGCATGGCGCTCGGGTCGGAACCTCGGCGGCCGCAGCCCGGCGGTGGGCGGTGTCGTCGACGTTGCGGCGCCCGACGGGTCCCGGGCCCGGTCTTCTCCACGGGTGGCCGGGTGGGACCATCAGGTTTCTCCGGTGACGAAACAGCGTGGGGTGGCCGGGTGGGGCGATCGGGTTTCTCCGGTGACGAAACAGCGTGGGGTGGCCGGGTGGGACCATCGGGATTCTCCGGTGACGAAACGGTCCGGGCATGGTTTGTGGTGGATCCACAACGGGGGGCACGCGGTGAAGGCCGGCCGGCCGGCTGGGTGGCCGTGGCGCTGCGGAGACCGCCGGAGTTCCGTCACCGGAGCAACGTGATGCGGGGTGGGGGAGGTCGCCCCCTGACGCAGGGTGCTCGTCGATGGATCTCGTCTCACCTCGCTGAAGTCGGCCCCCGCATCAGCTCTGGTGGCGGTCGGAGCCGACCGACGTTTCGTTCAGGTTCGAGCCATCCATGCCGACAGGTCCGCGAGCCCTTGACAGCTCGCTACGATGTAAGTTACTCATCGGTAACTTCTAGATCCCACCCGTTCCTTGCCGTCCGCCCCGCCCTCCCGCTCCGCCGAGGTGATCGCCGTGCCCGAGTTCTCCCTGAGCCTGAACGAGGATCAGCTGCAGCTGCAGAAGTGGATCCACGACTTCGCCGAGGACGTGGTGCGCCCAGCCGCCCCCGAGTGGGACGAGCGCGAGGAGTTCCCCTGGCCGGTGGTGCAGGAGGCCGCCAAGATCGGGCTGTACTCGCTCGACTTCGTGGCCAACGCCTTCGCCGATCCGACCGGCCTCACGTTCCCGGTGGCGCTCGAGGAGCTGTTCTGGGGCGACGCCGGCATCGGTCTGGCCATCTTCGGCTCCTCGCTGGCGGCGGCGGGCATCTTCGGCAACGGCACTCCCGAGCAGATCGGGGAGTGGTTGCCGCAGTGCTACGGCGATGCCGACAAGGTGATGCTGGGCGCGTTCTGCGTGTCCGAGCCCGATGCCGGCTCCGATGTGTCCTCGCTGCGCACCCGGGCGGTGTACGACGAGGCCACCGATGAGTGGGTGCTCAACGGCACCAAGGCCTGGATCACCAACGGTGGGATTGCCGACGTGCACGTGGTGGTGGCGGCGGTCGACCCGGCTCTGAAAGGCCGCGACCAGGCCAGCTTCGTCATACCGCCCGGTACGGCCGGGCTGAGCCAGGGCCAGAAGTACCGCAAGCACGGCATTCGGGCCAGCCACACCGCCGAGGTCGTGCTCGACGATGTCCGGGTGCCCGGCCGCTGCCTGCTCGGCGGCAAGGACAAGCTCGACGAGAAGTTGGCCCGGGCGCGGGAGGCGGGCCACACCGGGGCGCGCCAGCCGGCGATGGCCACGTTCGAATCGACCCGGCCGTCGGTGGGGGCGCAGGCGCTCGGCATCGCCCGAGGCGGCCTACAGCGCCCTGGACTACGCCCAGCAGCGCAAGCGTCTCGGGCGGGCCATCATCGAGAACCAGTCGATCGCCTTCACCTTGGCCGACATGGCCATGGAGATCGACGCCGCCCGGCTGCTGGTGTGGCGGGCGGCGTGGCAGGCCCGCAACGGCGGCCTGCACCGGGGCGAGGGTTCGATGTCCAAGCTGAAGGCCGGCCGGGTGGCGGTGTGGTCCACCGAGCGGGCGATCCAGATCCTCGGCGGCTACGGCTATACCAGGGAGTATCCCGTCGAGCGCTGGCACCGCGACGCCAAGATCTACGACATCTTCGAAGGCACCGAGCAGATCCAGCAGCTGGTCATCGCCCGCGCCATCTCCGGCCTGCGCATCGAGTAGCGAAGTACCAGCTCAGGCGGCACTTCTGGCGTGGCTGTCCGTCTGGTGCGGTCTGGTCTTGTCGACCGGTCTTCCGTCCCAATTTCGGGTTGTCCCTACTCTGTCCCTACCGCTTGCGGACTACGCTGCGGCCATGGCGACGGTGCGGGAGAAGCGGCCGGGGTACTGGGAGGTCCGGGTGTTCGCCGGCCGCGACGCCACGGGCAAGAAGGTGCAGGTGTCCCGCACCCTCCGCGGGACCAAGCGCGACGCGCAACGCCTGGCCGCACAGCTCACCCTGCGGCCCACGCCGGCGGCCGGCCGTCGAACCGTCGAGGAGCTGATCGACGCGTACGTGATGCACCGCTCGCCGACCTGGTCGATCCAGACCCGGTCCTCCTACGCCAGCCGGGTGCGGATCCTCAAGGCCGACCCGATCGCGTCGATCGCGGTGGTCCGGCTGTCGGTGTCCGACATCGATGCGTGGCACCTGCGCATGCGTCGCGCGGGCATCGGTGAGCCGACGATCCGGAACAACCACTCGTTCCTGCGGTCGGTCTTCCAGCAGGCGGTGCGGTGGGAGTGGATCACGCACAACCCGTTCGCATCGGCCGCGCCGCGGTCGGCGAAGGTGCAGCCCCGAGGGGTCATGTCGCCCGAGGAGGTCCAGGTGGTCCTGGCCGCGGCGCTGGCGATCGACCCGGCTGCGCACCTGGCTCTGCGGTTGGCGGCGGTGGGTGGGTTGCGACGGGCTGAGCTCGCGGCGCTGCGGTGGGACAGTGTGGCAGACGGTTCGTTGGTGGTGGCGCAGCAGGTCGTCGTCGATCGGATCGTCGGCGCCGACAACCCGGCGTGCTACGTCGTGTCGCCCACGAAGACGGCCAACCGCCGGGTCGTGTCGCTCGATGAGCGGACGCACCGGTTGATCGCGGAGCTGCGGCTCGAGCGCCAGGTGGTCTCGCCGTGGATGTTCAGCATCGAGGACCGGCCGCCTGCCCCGGATCGGATCGGTTGGTGGTGGACGCGGGCCCGCAAGCTGTCGGGCATCGACGTGCGCTGGCGCCTGCACGACCTGCGCCACTTCTCGGCCACCCAAGCGATCGCCGGTGGTCACGACATCCGAGCGGTCGCGGCCCGGTTGGGTCACGCCGACGCGTCGATGACGCTGCGGGTGTACGCCCACGCCGTGGCCGGGCGAGACCAGCAGATCGCC
>JAWKIM010000041.1:0-14158 GCA_041394365.1 Acidimicrobiales bacterium | reverse complement strand
GCCCACCACGTGGGCGACACCTACAACCCTGTCGACCCCGACACGTTGCCCGAGCGTTTGCGGGCGGCGGGCTTCAGCCGGGCCGAGGTCCGCACCGGCGACATCGGCTGGACGTTTCTCGCCCACCGCTGATCGGCTCCGGCCCGCCTCGATCAGCGGCGGCCGTCGAGGTTGGTGGCCTGGACCAGCGGCCGGCGGGCGGCGGCCAGGAACGAGCGGCGCCGGGCCCGCTTGGCGACCATGGCGTGCGCCACCCCGGCATCGGGCCGCGTGGTCGTGGCCCCGACCGCCGCGGCGGCGAGGTCGGCCACGCCGGTGGCCACCGGGCCGGTCGCGGTCGGGCGCACGGGATGGCGCTGCTTGGCGGTGTGCAGCGCCTGCACGAGCCGGTCGATCTCCGGCCCGAGGCCCTCATGCTCGGCCTGCACCTGGTTCAGCGTCCGGATGAGCCCGATGGCCAGCGTCGGCGATGACAGTTCCACGGCATTCCCCCAATTCGGTGGTCGGTTGCCGTGAACGTACTCCCCACCCTGCGTGATCCCAGCCCGACATTGGGCCCACCGAACGTGGTGATGCGGAGCCATCGCTCCTGGTCAGAGCGCTGACCGTACCGATCTGTACGGCGTCGATCCGTACTCGATGGTCACGGCCGGCTCGGTTCGGTGCTGCGGGCGAACACGGCGGGCGGGAGGTAGTCCCCGAACATCGTCAACCAGGCGCTGTCGAAGTGGCCGCCGTGGCCGGGCCGGCTCCAGGCCAGCCACTCGGCCCGGTCCCCGCCGCCGAAGGGCACGGTGGTGGGATGCAGTTGCGTGTCCACCCGATCGAAGTGTCGGGCCCGCTCGTTGCCCGTCAGCGGTACGGTACCGTCCGGTCTGGCGGGCATCGGCGGCGCGTCGCTGTAGCGCGCGCCCTCCCATGGGGCGGAGTGGTGCAGGCGGCCGACCATGGTGGTGCGCCCGTCCTGGACGGTGCGCACGTGGCTGGTCACCAGCGAGCGACCCTGGCGGACCACCTCCACCTCGATGTCGAGCTCGCCGGCCACCGTGCCGCTGACGTAGCCGAACGTTGCCGCTCGGAGGTGCACGTCGGAGGCCACGCCGAGGTCGGCCAGCACCGCCTCGGCGGCGCGCACCGCATGGGCGGCCACCATCCCGCCGTTGACACCCTGCAGGGCGTTCCAGTGCTCGCCGATCGTGCCGGTGAAGCGGCCGGGGCCGACGGGTGCCACGTGCGCCTCGGGCCAGATCGGGGCCGGCTGGGTCGATGCGGTGTCGGGCGTTGGGTTCATGCGGTGCTCCGGGTCGGTCGGGCGCGGGGCACGGAGATGGCGGCGGCGAGCACACCACAGGCGGCCACCAGCAGCCAACCGGCCCGGTAGCCGTCGATCCCACCGGCGCTGCCCTGCACGGTCACGACGAGCGCGACGCCAATGGCGGCGCCGATCTGGCGGGAGGTCGTGTTGATCGCCCCGCCGAGCGCGAAGTGCTCGGGTGGCAGCGTCTGCACGGCGGCGGCGGCCAGCACCGGGAACGAGGCGGCGATGGAGATGCCGAGCAGGAACATGAGCGGCAGCCAGAGCGTCCACGGGGCTCGCGCCTCTTCGAGCACGGCCCACTGCGCCACGGTCACCGCGGCGAAGCCGAGCGGGCCGCCGATGAGCAGCACCCGGAAGCCGGTGCGGCGCATCACGCGGCCGGCGGCCACCGAGAACACGGCCACCACCACCGGGGCGAGCACCGAGAGCAGGCCGGCGCCGATCACCCCGTAGCGCCACACGGTGCGGAGGAACAGCACGTTGTTCAAGATGTTGGCCGAGAAGCCGGCGCCGAACACCACGGTGGCCAGGTTGGCGGTGCTGAAGGACCGCTGCCGGAACAACGTCGGCGGCAGCAGCGGCAGGCGGTGGCGGCTGGTGCGCAGGACCACGATCGCGCCGAGCGCGATGGCCAGGGCGGCCAGCCCGAGCACGGTCCGGTCGGTCCAGCCGTGGGTCTCGGCCCGGCTGATCGCCCACACCAGCGCGGCCAGGGCAGCGGTGAGGACGGGGGCGGCGAGCACGTCGGGTCGTGGGCCGGCCGGGGCGCGGCGGTCCCGGATGGAACGGTGGGCGGCCACCACGATCGCCGCGCACAGCGGCACGTTGATCCAGAAGGCGGACCGCCAGCCCAGGGTGGCCACGAAGAAGGCGCCCAGCGTGGGGCCCGAGGCCACGCCCAGGGCGGCGACGGCGCCGTTCCACGCAATGGCCTGGCTGCGCCGTTCCGGCGGGAAGGCGGCCAGCAGCAGGCCGAGCGACGCCGGGGTGAGCAGGGCGCCACCCAGGCCCTGGACCGCTCGCCCGGCGATGAGCACCCCGAGCCCCGGCGCCGCCGCGCAGATGATCGAACCGACGGCGAACAGCGCGGTGCCGGCCTGGAGCAACGGTTTGCGACCGAGCCGGTCGGCCATGCGCCCCGAGGCGACCAGCAGTGAGCCGAACAGGATCGAGTAGGCGGTGATCACCCACGAGATCGCGCCCCGGTCAGCGGCGGGGAAGGACCGGGCGATCTCGGCGAAGGCGACGTTGACGATCGACAGGTCGAGCGTGGCCAGGTAGGAGGCGGCGCCGCACACGGCGAACGTGGCCCACGGGACGGCGTCGGGGGAGCGGGCCGGGCTCGAGCGGCTGGTGGGGTGCGCCATCGTGGGTTCCGTCACGGAACTGACCCTAGGCCGTCGGGTTCCGTGACGCAACCAACTGCGACCGACGGCCTAGGATGGCGGGGTGAGCCGCACCGACACCTCGGCCTGGCCGTGCACCATCGCCCGCAGCGCCGACGTGCTCGGGGATGGCTGGAACCTGCTGATCATCCGTCAGGCATGCCTCGGTGCCCGTCGTTTCGACGAGTTCCGCACCGCGCTGGGCATCGGCCGCAACATCCTCACCCAGCACCTCAACCGTCTGGTTGAGGAGGGCCTGCTGGCCAAGGTGCCCTACCAGGAGCGCCCGCCGCGGTTCGAGTACCGGCTCACCGAGAAGGGCCGGGACGTGTTCCCCATCCTCGCCGCCATGGCTGCCTGGGCCGACAAGTGGCTGACCGGTCCGGAGGGCACGCCGCTGGTGCTGCACCACACCCGCTGCCACCACGACATGGCCGCCGCCGTGGTGTGTGATCAATGCGGTGAGCGCATCGAGGTGAAGGAGGTGCGGGCCCGGCGGGGTCCCGGCCACCCCCTCCATGACGGCGCCGCCTCGAGCCCGCGAGGCGAGCTCGAGGGCCCACCGCCGCGCTGACGGCGAGGCCGTTCGGCCCTGGGGCGGGGCTCGGGGGGCGTGCTACCTTCCGCGGCGTCACGCAGGGTCGGACGGACATCGGGGGACCACCACACATGACGATGCGCTTCGCCATCATCGGGGCCGGCATGGCGGGGATCCTCGCCACCATCAAGCTGCGAGAGGCCGGCTACGACGACATCGTCGTCTACGAGAAGGCGGATCGGGTGGGCGGCACCTGGCGGGAGAACACCTATCCGGGCATCGCCTGCGACGTGCCCTCCCATGCCTACAGCTACAGCTTCGAGCTCAACCCCGAGTGGTCGCACCGCTTCTCGCCCGGTCCGGAGATCCAGGCCTACTTCGAGGGCGTGGCCGACCGGCACGGGGTGCGCGAGCGGGTCCGCTTCGGCGAGGAGGTGGTGCGCTGCGAGTTCATCGACGGCCGCTGGCACCTGCGCACCGAGCGGGGGACCGCCGATGTGGTGGATGTCGTCATCGCCGCCACCGGGGTGTTGCACCATCCCAACATCCCCACCTTCGAGGGGATGGACCGCTTCGAGGGGGCGTGCTTCCACAGCGCCCGTTGGGACCACTCGGTGCCGCTCGACGGCCGACGGGTCGGGGTGATCGGCACCGGGTCGACGGCGGTGCAGATCACCTCCGCGCTGGTGGACCGGGTGGCGCACTTCTCGTTGTTCCAGCGCACCGCCCAGTGGGTCATCCAGGTGGACAACCCGGCCTTCAGCGAGGAGGAGCGCGCCGCGTTCCGTGGCGATCCGTCGAAGGTGAAGGGCTTGCACGACTACCTGTCGCGCTCGTTCCGCGAGGCGTTCGCCGCGGCCGTGATCGATGCCGATTCGCCGAAGATGCGCGCCATCGAGGATCAGTGCCGGGCCAACCTCGAACAGCACGTCACCGATCCGGTGCTGCGCGAGCAGCTCCGCCCGACGTACCGCGCGGCATGCAAGCGGCTGGTGGCATCGCCGGACTTCTACGAGAAGATCCAGCACCCGAACGCGTCGCTGGTCACCTCGCCCATCGAGCGCATCGAACCCAAGGGGGTGCGCACCGCGGATGGGGTGCTGCACGAGCTCGACGTGCTGGTGCTGGCCACCGGGTTCCGGGTGGACCGCTTCGTGCGGCCCACCGTGGTCACCGGTCGCGACGGGGTGGACCTCGACGACGTGTGGCGGGACGGGCCCATCGCCTACCTGTCGGTGGCGGTGCCCGGGTTCCCCAACTTCTTCATGTTGAACGGGCCGAACGGGCCGGTGGGCAACTTCTCGTTGATCGAGGTGGCCGAGATGCAGGTGGGCTACATCCTGCAGCTGCTCGAGCAGGTGCGGGCCGGGCGCTGCGCCCACGTGAGCCCGAGCTGGGAGGCCACGCGCAACCTCGAGGCCGAGCGCCGGGAGGCGGCGGTGGGCACGGTGTGGACCACCGGGTGCAACAGCTGGTACCTCGACAAGGACGGCATCCCGGCCACCTGGACGTTCACGTTCGACCGCTTCTGCGACGAGATGGCATCGCCGAAGCTCGACGCCTACGAGCTCGCCGGGTAGCGCAGCCCGTCGTCGTGGCCGGAGATTCGAATCTGGATTAGGATGGCGGCGTCCCGTCGTCGAACCATCGAACCGCCGAACCGCGAGGTCCGCCCATGTCCAGTGTTGCCACGAGCGCCGAGGTCGCCGCCCTCGATGAGATCGACCTCCACCGCATCGAGCACTGGCAGCACGACGGGTACCCGTGGGCCGACTGGGCGCGGCTGCGCCGGCATGCCCCGGTCTACTGGTACGAGCGCGACGGCATCGATCCGGCCTGGATGATCACCCGGCACGCCGACGTCAAGGCGGTCAGCGCCGACAGCTCCCACTTCGTCAACAGCGGCCCCCAGCTGCGCTACGCCTCGCAGGATTACAACCGTCGGGCCCGCACCGCCCGCGAGCGCAAGGCCGAGCTGCACGGCTGGGACGCCGACGCCGCCGACGACATGATCTACCTCGACGCCCCCGACCACACGAAGCTGCGGCTGCTCACCGCCCGCAGCTTCACCCCGGCCAGGTGCCGGGCCATGGCCGCCACCCTCGAGCGCCACGCCACCGCCATCGTGGCCGACTTCGAGCGGGCCCTCGACCAGCGCGGCACCGTCGATCTCGTGGGCGAGCTGGCGGTGAAGCTGCCACTGGCCACCATCTGCTCGTTGCTCGGCCTGCCCGACGGCGACTGGGCCGACATCCACCGCTGGACCGACGCCATGTTCGATGTCGACACGATGCGCTGGGCGCAACCGGGGGAGGACCGCCGGGCCATGCGCAAGCGACTCCACGGCGAGTTCCACAGCTACATCGACGCCGTCATCGCCGACAAGCGGGCCCGGCCGGCCGACGACCTGGCCACCGCCCTGGTGCACGCCACCATCGACGGTGACCCGCTCGACCACCAGGAGCTGCACGGCTACCTGAAGCTGCTGATCTCCGGTGGCAACGAGACCACCCGCAACGCCACCAGCCGCGGCATCCTCGCCCTGCTGGACCGCCCTGATCAGATCGCCCTGCTGCAGGCGGAACCGGAACGGGTGGTGCCCACCGCGGTGGACGAGGTGGTGCGCTTCACGTCGCCGGTCATCCAGTTCGTGCGCACCGCCACGCAGGACCGCGAGGTGGGCGGTCAGGTGATCCGCGCCGGCGAGATGGTGGTGCTGTGGTACCCCTCCGCCAACCGCGATGAGGCCGCCTTCGCCGACCCGGACCGCCTCGACATCACCCGCGATCCCAACGACCACGTGGGCTTCGGCCACGGGCCGCACTTCTGTCTCGGCGCCAACCTGGCCCGCTGGGAGCTGCGGGCCATCTTCGATGCGCTGGCCCGGGCTCGCACGCTGGAGCGGCTGGAGGTGGCCGGCCCGCCCCGATGGCTGACCGATCTGCACGTCGGCGCCATCGCCGAGATCGACGTCCGCCGTTCCGAGGGCTGACGGCGCCGACCATGGACGCTGACGCCGAACGGGGCCTCGTGCAACGGGTGCTCGACCACATCGCCACCGACACCCGTGACCTGGCGCCGGCTGTCACCCGGCGCCATACCGGTGAGTACCTCGATCCGGTCCGCTTCGCCGAGGAGCAGCAGGCGCTGTTCCGGGACCATCCGGTGGTGGTGGGCCACACCGCCCAGTTGCCCGAGCCCGGCAGCTTCTTCACCCACGACCACAGCGGCGTGCCCATCGTCGTCACCCGGGGTGCCGACGGCGAGCTGCGGGCGTTCCTCAACGTGTGCCGCCACCGGGGCGCCCGCGCCGCCGCCGAACCGTGCGGGACGGCGCGGCGGCTCACCTGCCGCTTCCACGGTTGGACCTACGACCTCGAGGGCCGGCTGCGGGGCCTGCCCCAGCCGGAGGGCTTCGACGGCCTCGACCGCGACGGGCTGGGGCTGGTGGCGCTGCCGTTGGCGCACCGGCACGGGCTGATCTTCGTGCGCCCCCGGGCCGGCGGCGCCGCCATCGACCTCGACCACCTCCTCGGCGCCATCGACGCCGAGGTGGCCGAGCACCATCCCGAGCGGTATGTGCTGACGTTGCGCAGCTGGGAGGTGGCCTGCAACTGGAAGGTGCTGCTCGACAACTTCCTGGAGATGTACCACGTCCCGGTGCTGCACGGCTCGAACATCGGGCCGATGTTCGAGCCCAACCGCAGCCTGTACGACGCCATGGGTGCGAACGGCCGCCGCATCGACCCCCGCACCTCGATCCGCCGGCTCGCCGATCGACCGCCGGCGTCGTGGCGCCTTCGCGACCACGCGCTCATCACCTACCACCTGTTCCCCAACCTGCAGACGTTCTGGACCCAGGACTACTTCTCCTGGTTGCAGGTGTGGCCGCTGGCCATCGATCGCACGGTGTGCGTGCAGTTCATCGCCGCCGACTGGCGACCGGAGGACGGCGACACCGAGCGCGACCACCTGCAGACCAACCTCGACCTGTTCGACCAGACGCTGGCCGAGGACTTCGGCGTGTCGGAAGAGATCCAGCGCGGGCTGGGCAGCGGCGCCAACGAGGTCGTGCTGTTCGGCCGCTTCGAGCAGGAGGCGGCAGGGGTGCACGCCGCCGCCGACGCCGCGCTCGCCCGTTGGCGGGCCGGGCAACGCCCCGAAGGACCCTGACCGCCGCGGCGGCCGCCGGTGCTCAGGCCTCGTAGGTGGTGATGTCGGTGGCTTTGACCGACGCCCAGACGGTGTCGCCGGGGTGCAGCCCCAGCTCGGCGAGGGCAGCGGCGGTGATCTCGGCGGTCACCGGCAGCGGGCCGTCCAACCGGACCCGCACCCGGTCGGCGTGGCGGTCGAGCTCGCCGATGGTGGCCGACCACACGTTGCGGGGGCTGCCCTCCGGTCGATGGGTGTGCAGCGCGATCGCCTGGGGGCGCAGCGCGGCGAAGGCCTGGCCGCGCAGGTGCCGATCGTCGGCCACCACCAGCCGACCGCCGGCGGCGACCGTCAGCACCCCGTCGCCCACCTGCCCGTCGAGCAGGTTCACACCCACCAGCTCGGCCACGTACCGGGAACGGGGGTGGGCGGTGATCTCGGCCAGCGTGCCCTGCTGGGTGATGCGGCCCTCCTCGACCACGATGACCCGGTCGGCCAGGGCATGGGCGTCGAGCGGGTCGTGGGTGACCAGCAACCGCACCCCCCGCACCCCGGCGAGGTGCTGGCGCAGCTCCCGGCGCACGCTGTTGCGGGTGCCGGCGTCGAGGGCGGCGAGGGGCTCGTCCAGCAGCAGCAGGGCCGGGTCGGTGACCAGCGCCCGGGCCAGTGCCACCCGTTGGCGCTGACCGCCCGACAGCTGGGTGACCCGGCGGCGGGCCAGCTCGCCGAGCTCCAGGCGTTCGAGCCACGCCCTGGCCTGCGCCCGGGCGGCGTCCTTGCCCACGCCACGGGCCCGCAACCCGAAGGCCACGTTCTCCAGCGCGCTGAGGTTGGGGAACAGCAGGTAGTCCTGGAACACCACGGCGATGGGGCGCTGCTGCGGCGGCAGGAACCGGTCGGCGGCGGGATCGTCGAGCACGGCCCCCTCGAGGGTGAGCGAACCGCCGTCGAGCGGTTGCAGGCCGGCGCAGATGCGCAGCAGCGTGGTCTTGCCGGCTCCGTTGGGTCCGAGGAGCGCCACCGTCTCGCCTGCTTCGACGCGCAGTGACACGTCGAGGTCGAGGCTGCCGAGCCGGAGCCGGGCGGCGAGGTCGAGGCTCATCGTTGCCGTGTCACGTCCGGGTCTCGGTGCTGGCCACCTCGCCGCCGAGCCAGCGGTCCCGCAGGCCGAACAGCACGGCGAAGGAGACCGAGATCAGCAACAACGACAGGATGAGCGCGTCGTCGGGGTTGGTCTCGAGCGAGAGGTAGGTGGCCAGCGGCAACGTCTGGGTGCGGCCGGGGAAGTTGCCGGCGAACGTGATGGTGGCGCCGAACTCACCCAGCGCCCGCGACCACGCCAGCACGGCGCCGGCCACCAGCGCCGGGCGGATGGCGGGCAGCGTCACCCGGCGGAACGTGTACCAGCCGCTGGCCCCCAGCGTGGCCGCCGCCTCCTCGATGCGGTGGTCGTGCTGGCGCAGCGCGGCCTCGACGGTGATGACCAGGAACGGCATGGCCACGAACGTCTGGGCCACCACCACACCGGTGGTGGTGAACGGCAGGCGGAGCTCGAACCAGCGGTCGAGCCACTGGCCGAGGAAGCCGCGCCGGCCCAGCGAGGCGAACAGGGCGACGCCGCCCACCACCGGCGGCAACACCATCGACAGCGTGCACAACGCCCGGACCGCCCCCCGGCCGGGGAACGGCACCCGGGCGAGCAGCCAGGCCAGGGGCACGCCGAACACGAGCGACAGCGCCGTCGAGTAGAGCGAGCACTGCAGCGAGAGCCGCAGCGCGGTGCGCACCGTGGGCTCGCTCAGGATGTCGAGCGCGTCGGTCCACGGGGCCCGCACGATCAGGCCGACCAGCGGCAGGGCGAAGAAGGCGATGGCGAGCAGGGCGGCCAGCATGGCCGGCCACGGCAGCCGGGTGCTCCGACGTACCCGCCGGGTGCTTCGCACGGCCCGCCGACGGCTCACTTGGGGGCGAACCCGTACTCGGCCAGGATCGCCTGGCCCTCGTCGCCGGTCACGAACTCGATGAACGCCTCGGCGGCCGCCGGGTTGGGCGCCTCCTTGGTGCGCGCGATCGGGTAGGTGGCGATGACGTTGAGCTCGTCGGGGATGTCCACGCCCTCGGCCCGGTCGCCGGCCGCGGTGACGTCGGTGGTGTACACGATGCCCGCATCGGCCTCGCCGGCGGTGACCTTGGTGACCACCGCCTTCACGTTGGCCTCGAGGCTGACCGGGGTGACGGTGATGCCCGCCTTGTCGAACACCTGCTGAGCGTAGGCGCCGATGGGCACCTCGGGCGCGGCATTGACCACCAGCAGGCCGGGGTCGATCAGGTCCTTGACCGACTCGATGCCCTTGGGGTTGCCCTTGGCCACGATGATCTGCAGCTTGTTGCGGGCGAAGATGACCGGTGCGGCACCGTTGTTGCCGGCGTCGGTGAGCTTCTTCATGTTGACCTCGTCGGCCGAGGCGTACACGTCGACGGGGGCGCCCTTGCTTGATCTGGGTGACCAGCGCCGAGGAGGCGGCGAAGTTGAAGGTCACGGAGGCCTCGGGGTTGGCGGCCTTGAACGCCTCACCCATCTCGTTGAACGCGCCGGTCAGCGAGGCGGCGGCGAACACGGTGACGGCGCCGGGTGGCTTGGCCTCGCCGGGCGGAGGCCACCGGCGCACTGGTCGATGATGAGGAGACGTCGTCACCACCGCAGGCCGTGACGGCGATCGTGAGGGCGGCGACCGCGATGAGGAGCTTCCTGAGACGCATCTCGAGGAAGTTAGTCATGGGTTGACCATCGTCGCCATTCCGGCGTCCAAATGGTCGATGGGTGACCATTCCGACGCGGTTGCCCGCGGGCCGGACGTGCGGTCACGCGGTGTAGAGACCGAACACGTCGATGACCGCGTGGCGGCCGACCGCGCTGCTGAACGCCTCCGCCGAGGCACCCCCGGCGGACCCCGCCAGCACCGGGACCGGCGACTGGGCGGCCGCCGCGCCGGTGCCGGGCACGTGCTGCGCCACCGACGCCCAGGGCATGGCCCCGGCGGCCCACAGCACCGACCACCCGTCCCCGCCGCCTACCGAGGTCACGTTGAACGCGGCTGCGGCCGTACCAGCCGGTACGTTCGGGAGGGTGAGCGCCCAGCGTTCGTTCCAACCGATGGGGGCGGCGTGCCGGGCGCCGCTGCGCAACCGGGAGTCGAACACCTGCCGGCGCCGCCATGGCCCGGTAGGCCAGCCCCCGGGGCCATACCAGGCGAGCACGTCGACCACGACGTGGGCGCTGACGGGCGAGTGCAGCCACACCGAGTCGGCGGCGTCGAGCCGGACGGTCATCGAGCCGTCGCTGATGCCGTGGTGCACGGGTTCAACGACGAGGTGCCCGACCAGTCCCGGTCGCCGGGCCAGGCGGCGACCCAGCCCGAGCCGATGGCGGTCATGTGCAACTCCACCGCCTCGGCCTCGGGCGGGAGGCCGGTGATGACCACCCGACGGGACCCGGCCAGCGCCACCGCTTCGTCGCGGGTGTCGAGCACGCGCCGCGGGCCGTCGGGGTGCAACCCCAGGCCGCTCGCCGGGTGGCCCAGCCACACGCCGTCCACATCGACGATGAGGTGGGTGGTGGCCCCGTTGGCGCCGAGCTCGAAACCGGTGACCCCTTCCGGGCCGGTGTGCACGGCCACGGCCAAGTGCTGGCTGGTGGCAGGGCTGTCGCCCTGGAAGTTGAGCGCTGATGAGCTGGCCCCGGTTGCGTCGGTGCCCACCGCCAGGTACCCGATGCCCGTTGGTTCGACGGCCACGAGGGTCAGCGAGAGCGCGGTGGCCCCCTGCACGGCCAGCCAACCGGGTAGTGCCACCCGCCGTCGTTGCCCAGCGGGCAGCGGGTCGCCGCTGAGGCGGGTGTCGACCAGGCGGAGCGGTGCGTCGAGCACCCGCAGCCGGCCCGGTGGTCCGAGGCCGTCCGACAAGTCTGCGACCGCCAACGGCGGCCGGGGCGCGACCGCGGCGTACAGGCCGGTGATGGCGGCGACGTGGCGGGCGGCGGTGGCCGCATCGGCCGGGCCCTCGGCCAGTTCGACCACGGCGCTGTGCATGCCGTTGGCCGCCGCCCACTGCGCGGCCGACCCGGGTCGGGGGGCGGCGATGACCGGCAGGTCCACGGCGGCGGCGAGAGCCGGGCACGTCGGGCCGGATGCGCCGTCGCAGACCACGGCGCCCCAGGGCTGGTGGTACCAGATCACGAGATCCGGTCGGGCCGCCCACAACCAGCGCTGCAGCGCCTGTGATTCCGGTTCCGACAACGGGGCGGGCCCGGGGTTCTCGGCGACTGATGTGTACGGACCGGTGCCCAAGGGCCGCCAGTCGTGAGGGAAGTTGCGGTTCAGGTCGACGCCGTGGGCGTTGGTGCGGGTGCCGGCCGCCTCGCCATCGGGGTTGACGGTGGAGATGACGGTGAGCGTGAGGTTGTCGGGCACGGCGACGGCCTCGAGGGCGTCGGTCACGGCTCGGCCCGCCGGCTCGTCGCCGTGGATGACCCCGATCACGGCGATGTGGCGGGCCGGTGCGGCCCCGCGCCGTTGCCGGGCGACGATCGGCCGGCCCTGCACGCTGGCGCCGAGGAGGAGTTGTTCGACGGGCTCACCACCGCCGAGGTGAGCTGCCGGCGCCATGGCCGGGAGCGGTTTCGGCAATGGTCCGATGGGCGCCGGTGCGAACGCCACCACCAGCATCGCCGTGGCCACGACCACCGCACGGGCAACGCGCCGTCCGTACCTCGGGCGTGCTCGTGCGCTGTCCCCAACACGCATCACGCCGACACTACGCCGCCGCCCGCTGCCGGTTGCCTTCGGCTCAACCCTGCGGTCGAACAGGACGATGGCGCGGCTCGTGGAACGACGCCGGCATGGTTCGATCTCGAAGGGGAGGCGCGACCGCAGGTTCGCGCCGCTGATGGTGCGGGCGCTCGCGTGCCTGCTGACGTGCCTGCCGGCGCTGGCCGTGTGCGCCGCGAGCCCGGCGGGGGCGGACGGCCCGGATGTCACCGTGGGCCAGCCGGTGCCGGTGGTCGACGCCGCCCAGCCGGGGGAGGGGCCGCTGGCGGTGACGATCTCACCGGACCGGGCCACGGTGCCCTACTTCGGGAAGGCCACCTTCGACGTCACCATCACCAACACGGCCACGACCGGCGTCGGGCTCTTCCGCATCGACATGCCGGCGTGCTCGCTGTGGGAGGAAGGCCCGCTGCGGCCGGGTGCGACCATCGCGTTGCGCTGCGAGATGGGGCCGTTCGATCAGTCCAACCGCCAGTACGAGGTCTCGGTCTCCGCCACCGACTTCTGGTCGCGCTTCCTGGTGCGGCGCACGGTGGCGATCACCGTCGGCCCGCCGACCTCGTCGGTGGCGTTGCAGCAGTACCTCGACGGCGTCGATCCCGGAGCGCCGGAGGTGCCAAACGCCCACCCACTGGGCACGGCGCTCAGTCTGACCGCGGTGGTGACCAACACAGGGCCCGACCGGCTGCACGACATCGCCGTGGCCGACAACGAGCTGGGCGCGATCCCCTGTCCGCAGTCGGCGCTCGAGCCGGGCGCATCGATGGTGTGCGGCCCGAGCCGGGTGGCCATCGATCGCGTCGACGTGGTGATCGAGATCACCGCGGTGACGGCCTACGGCACCGACGGCGCGCCGGTCGGAGCCGGCGACGCGCTGCGATGGCGGGGCCTCGACCCGACACCGCCGTGCCCGGCCGCTCCCGATCTGCTGCGCGGCGTCACCGTGCAGGTCGACGCCGGCCCGATCACCGATCGCCTGGCCGGGCTACGGGTGCTCAGCGGCAACAACGTGATCGTGCGCTGGTCCGCCATGGCGCCCGGAGCCGAGGGCTGCCGCATCAGCCTGGCGCAGTACGACACACCGTGGCGGACGTTCCGGCCCGACGTGGAGCAGCACCTGATCGCCGCCGCCTCGTGCGCCGGGGCGGGGTGCCGGTCCGCCGACGGTGTGGGCTACGAGCTACGGCTCTCCGCCCGGGGGATGGACCGCCCCGCACAGTTCGATCTGGTCACCGGCACCCCGCTGGCCGGCGTCGGTCCGTCGAGCGGGTACTACTCGGCATGGCTGTCGGGCGGCACCCATCGCCTGATCATGGCCGGCACCAGCGTGGAGGCCACCGCCCCCCGGTGACCACCGGGCGACGGCGGGTTGCGGGTGAGGGCACCCGCCGCTCGGATGCCGATCCGTACCATACGGTATGGTGTGGGCCTGCGGTTGGGCTCACATCGCTGCGGTCGGCCGAGGCGGGCTCTGCGGGGTGGCACAGCGGCCCGGCCGTTTCTAAGCTTGCGCAGAAACCGATGGGCCGGCCGGCCGCCAGGAGCGCTCCATGACCACTGCCATCCCCGCACCCGACGCCTTCAACGTCTGGCGGACCGAGACACCGGGCAACGACGGGTGGGAGCGTTCGGCCCGGCCCGACGCGGCCGACAAGTACTTCATGGTGTCCGCCGATGGCCACGTCCAGGAGCCGCGCAACATCTTCAAGGCCCGCCTGCCCGAGGAGCTCCACGACCGCCTGCCCAGCGTGGTGACCAAGCGCAGCGGTGAGCAGTTCCAGAAGACCGAGGGCTTCCGGCCCACCAAGCTCAACTGGGTGGAGCCGCTGCAGGGCCACGAGAAGTTCCGTTACGAGTCCGGCCGCAAGCCCGAGCACCGGGCCGAGGAGCTCGCCCTCGACGGCACCGACGCCGAGATCCTCTTCCCCAACGTGGGCCT
>JAWKIM010000040.1:0-15137 GCA_041394365.1 Acidimicrobiales bacterium | reverse complement strand
GAAGGGTGATCACGTGCACCTCGATCGCATCAACGGCGAGGTGAGCGGCCGGCGCGGGGCCCGCCTGGCCGCGGTCACCTCCGGCGGCGCCATCCCCGAACTGGCCGACTACCGGGTTGTCGCCGATCCCGACGAGCTGCTGGTGGGCACGGTCAACGAGGAATGGGCCACCGAGTCCACCGCCGGCGACGTGTTCCTGTTGGGCACCCACACCTGGCGCATCCGCCGCATCGAACCCGGCGTGGTGCGCGTGGTCGACGCCGAGGGCGCGGAGCCGACGGTGCCGTTCTGGCGGGGCGAGGCACCGGGCCGCACGCGGGAGCTGTCCGAGGAGGTGTCCGAGCTGCGCGCCGTGGTGGACGGCTACCTCGCCGCCGGCGATGCCGACGGCGCCCGGCGCTGGCTGGTGGGCAAAGCCGCGCTACCGGAGGAGGCGGCGGTGCAGCTGGTGGCCTACCTGGCCGCCACGCGGGCGGTGCTCGGGCTGGTGCCCACCCGCCGCGAGCTGGTCATCGAGCGGTTCTTCGACGAGTCCGGCGGCATGCAGCTCGTGGTGCACTGCCCCTACGGCGCCCGGGTGAACCGGGCGTTCGGTCTGGCGCTGCGCAAGCGCTTCTGCGTCACGTTCGACTTCGAGCTGCAGGCGGCCGCCTCCGATGATGCGCTGGTGCTGTCGCTGGGTCCGCAGCACAGCTTCGATCTGGCGTCGGTGCCGCGCTTCCTCCGGGCGGACACCGTGGAGAGCGTGCTGCGCCAGGCGGTGCTGGTGCCGCCGTCGCCGATGTTCGTGGCCCGCTGGCGCTGGAACCTGAACCGGGCGCTGGTGGTGCTGCGCTGGAAGGGTGGGCGCAAGCACCCGCCGGCCATCCAGCGCATGGAAGCCGATGACGTGATGGCCACCGTGTTCCCCCAGGCCGCCGCCTGCCAGGAGAACGTCAGCGGCCCGTTGGAGATCCCCGACCACCCCCTCGTCGCCCAGACCATGCAGGACACGCTCACCGAGGCGATGGACGTTGCCGGGTTGCGCGCCCTGCTCGCCGCCATCGAGGACGGGTCGGTGCAGGTGCACTGCCGGGACACGGTCGAGCCGTCGCCGATGAGCCACGAGATCCTGGTGGGCAAGCCGTACACGTTCCTCGATGACGGCGAGGCCGCAGACCGGCGGACGCGGCAGGTCAAGCTGCGCCGTGGCCTGCCGGTGTCACCCGACGAGCTCGGCCGCCTGGAGCCGACCGCCATCGCCCGGGTGGAGGCGGAGGTGGCGCCCGACCCGCGCAGCCCCGACGAGCTGCACGACGTGCTGATGGCCCTGGTGTGCTGCACGCCGCGACCCGGGTGGCAGCGCTGGTTCGACCAACTCCGCGACGCCGGTCGGGCCCGGGCCGTGCCCGTCGCCGGTGCGCTGCGCTGGTGCGCCACCGAGGCGCTGGCCCTGCTCGCCGTCCTGCACCCCGGCTCGGTCGGCGAGCTGCCGCCGGGCCTTGCTGGCGGCGGCGACGTGGACGCCCACGACGTGGCGACCCGCCTGGTGCGCGGCAGGCTCGACCACAGCGGCCCGATGACCGAGGCCGAGCTGGCGGCCGGCTGCGGGCTGACCGCGTCGCAGGTGGCGGTGGCCGTCGCCGCGCTCGAGGCCGAGGGCTTCGCCATCCGGGGCCACTTCCGCTCGGCCGCCGCCCGCCGCGAGGAGGCCGACGGCCCGCACGAGTGGTGTGCGCGGCGGGTGCTGGCCCGCATCCACGTGGCCAGCCAGCGCTCGCGGCGCAAAGCGGTGGAGCCGGCCACCGCCGCCCAGTTCATGCAGTTCCTGTTCCGCTGGCAGCACGTCGACCCCGAGCACCGGCTGCACGGCGAGGACGCGGTGGCCGCGGCGGTGGAGCAGCTGCAGGGCTGGCACGCCCCGGCCGCCGCCTGGGAAGGTGCCATCCTGGCCGACCGCATCGGGCGCTACCACCCCGACCAGCTCGATCGGCTGGGCCATGCCGGCCTCGTCACCTGGGGTCGCCTGGCCACGGCCGCGGAGGCCACCCCTACCACGTCTGCGGGCCGGGACGGTGCCGACCAGGCCGAGCGCGGCCCCCGGCGGGCGTCTCGCACCACCGCCATCACGTTGTGCACGCGGGCCGATCTGCCCTGGCTGTTGGCCGCGGCCCGGCCGCCCGGATCGGCACCGACCATACCAGACGGTACGGTATTGGCGTCGGTGGTCGAGGCACTGCGGGGCGGCGGTGCCCGGTTCCTGCGCGAGCTGGCCGTCGAGGTGGGCGCAGCCCCGGACACGGTGGAGGCGGCGCTGTGGGACGGCGTGGCCCGCGGGGTGCTGAGTGCCGACAGCTTCTGGGCGCTGCGCTCGCTCTTCGCCAGCCGTCGCACCGGCGGGCGGCCGCACCTGCCGGCGACGGCCGTCTCGCGACCGACCCGCGGGCGGCTCCGACGGGGCGCGGTGGCCGGGCGCGCCTTCCCGGTGAGGGACGGTGGGCGCTGCTGCCCCGGCCGCCGGCCGACCTCGAGCCCGACGAACTGGCCGAAGCGGTGGCCGAGCAGCTGCTGTGCCGATGGGGGTGGTGTTCCGAGACCTCGCCGTGCGGGAGCCGCTCGCCCTGCCGTGGCGGGAGCTCCAATGGGCGCTGCGCCGGCTGGAGGCGCGCGGCACCATCCGCGGCGGCCGCTTCGTCAGCGGCTTCGGTGGCGAGCAGTACGCCCTGCCCGAAGCGGCCGACGCCCTCGCTGCGGTCCGGGCGGCGAGCGGGCGCCGCGGCACCGCCGCTCAGCGCATCACCATCTCGGCCGCCGACCCGCTGAACTCACCGGCATCATCACCCCCGGCCGTCGGGTGCCGGCGGTGGCCACCCGGTCGGTGTGCTACGTCGACGGGGTCCTGCTCGACGAACCCGGCGACGAGCGACGACGGCGACGAGGCGACGAGGCGACACGGCCGGACGCACGGCCGGCACGGCCGACGCGGCCGACGGCGACGGAGCGGCCGATGCGGCCCACCACCGTTGACGCACCCGGGCCCGGCGGCCCACCGTGCGCGGCCGCCGGCCGGCGGCGGCCACCGCCAGGCCTGCCACCAGCGCCCAGAACGGGGCGGCCACGTGGAACAGGTTGAACCCGCCGCCGCAGCACAGCAGCGTGACCCCGGCGGCGTCGCGCTGCGCCGGGTCGGCGAACGCCGCGGACACCGAGCCGACGATCGTGCCGAACAAGCCCAGGCCGGTCACCGCGGCCACGAACTCCCGGGGCATCGCCGCGAACAGCGACAGCGCGCTGGCCCCGAACACGCCCACCACCACATAGAGCACACCGCCCACGCACCGGCCACCCAGCGCCGGCCGGCATCGGGGTGGGCGTCGGCCCTCGCCGCCAGGCCGGCGGTGATCGCCGCCAGGTTCAACCCGGGGCACCCGAACGGCGCCAGCAGCGCCTCCACCCCGCCGGTCACGGCCAGCACCGGGTTCATGCGCGGCTCGTACCCGGCCTCAGCGCAGCACGCCGTAGCCGGGGGCGAACTGCGACGACAGCGCGATGGCCAGCAACGGCAGGGCCAGGCCCACCAGCGCACCGGCGTGGGCGGTGGGCCGCGTCGCCACCGGCTGGACCAGCTCCAGCGCCACGCCCCGCCCGGTGGTCAGCCGCAGGGCGAACGTGGCCACCACCCCGGCCAGCGCCGTCCACACGATGCTCAACCGCGACCCGCGGAGCCGGGTGGCGAAGTACGTCACCCCCATCGCCGCCACCAGCAGGGTCACCCTGACCCGTTCCGGCGAGCCGGGCAGCGCCGAGAAGTACCCGGTGCCGAAGCGGAACAGCACCCCCGCCAACATGGCCGAAACGATCGGCCCCGGCACGCGGGACATCAACCGCCCGAACGTCGAGGACAGCCCGATGGCCACGCAGGCGAGCGATACCACGAGGTAGCGCCGATGGCGTCGCTGTAGCGGTACTGGCCCAACGTGGTGGACAGCAGCACCGCACCGGCGGTGGAGAACGCCACCACCACCGGCTGGCGCAGGGTGGCGCTCAACACCAGCCCGGCCACCCCCGAACCGACCGACACGGTGAAGATCCAGCTGCCGGCCTGGGCGTCGCTGAGCCCGGCGTTGCGGGCCGCCTCGATGATGATCAGCATCGGCCCGCTGTAGCTCACCAGCACCACCAGCGCCCCGGCCACCAGCGGCCCGATGAGCCGGTGGCGGCGCGCGGCGCCCGCGGTGGGGCGCGACGGCTCGGCGGGGTCCTGCGGCACGGCGGCGCACGGTACCACCGCACCCGCCCGTCCCGGCCAGACTGGCGCCATGAGCAGGCCGCGCTTCCACCTCGCCTTCCCCGTGCACGATCTCGCCGCCGCACGCGCCTTCTACGGCGGGGTGCTCGGCTGCCCGGAAGGTCGTTCGAGCGACCACTGGGTCGACTTCGACCTCTACGGCCACCAGATCGTCGCCCACCTCTCCCCCGACGAGACCGGCCACCGGGCCACCTCGGCGGTGGACGGGCACGAGGTGCCGGTGCGCCACTTCGGCCTGTTGCTCGACATCCCCCGGTGGGGAGCAGCTCGTGGCCCGCCTGCGCGCCGCCGGCACCGCCTGGGTGATCGAGCCCTACGTGCGCTTCGCCGGCGGACCGGGCGAGCAGCACACCTGCTTCCTGCTCGACCCGAGCGGCAACGCCCTGGAGTTCAAGGCGTTCGCCGACGAGCGGGCCATCTTCGCCACCGCTCCCCTGGCGGACGCGGCACGCGCCACGCCCGCCACGCCCCCGCCGCCGACCGACGCCGACGCCGCCGAGCCGGCCGGCACACCGGCTGGCCCGCACATCGCCGGCCGGGGGTAAGGTCCCGACGTCCCGGGGCGACCGCTCGGGACGGAAAGCGAGCGAACATGGACCAGGTCATCGACGACGAGGCTCCCACCACCACCCTGCTCGGCAAGGTGGTCGCCTACAAGTACGTCGTCGCCATCGCCTTCGTGCTCGGCCTGTTCATGGACATCCTCGACACGACCATCGTCAACGTCGCCCTGCCCACGCTCGGCCGCGAGTTCAGCGCCGACACCAACACCATCGAGTGGGTCGTCACCGGCTACCTGCTGAGCCTGGCGCTGTGGATCCCGGCCTCGGGCTGGCTGGGCGACCGCTACGGCACCAAGCGCATCTTCATCTTCGCCCTGTTCACGTTCACCGCCGCCTCCGCGCTGTGCGGCGCCGCCTGGAGCATCGAGTCCCTGATCGTGTTCCGGGTGCTGCAAGGCGTGGGCGGCGGCATGCTCACCCCGGTCGGCACGGCCATGCTCTACCGGGCGTTCCCGCCCATCGAACGCCCGAAGGCCTCGTCCTTGCTGGCCATGGTCACCGTCCTGGCGCCGGCGCTCGGCCCCATCCTGGGCGGGTTCCTGGTGGAGAAGGCGTCGTGGCGCTGGATCTTCTACGTCAACCTGCCCATCGGCGTGGTCGGCATCGCCTTCGCCGCGCTCTACCTGCGTGAGCACACCGAGCCGGCCGCGGGCCGCTTCGACCTGGCCGGCTTCCTGCTGTCCGGGGTGGGGCTCGCCGCACTGCTCTACGGCCTGGCCGAGGGCCCCGTCCGCGGCTGGACCGATGGGATCGTGCTCACCTCGCTCGGCCTGGCCGTGGCCATGGTGGTGGCCCTCATCAAGGTCGAGTTGACCAAGCAGTCGCCGCTGCTGGACCTGCGCCTGCTGGCCGACCGCTCCTTCCGCACCCCCAACCTCGTGTCCTTCGCCAGCTTCGGCGCCATGTTGGGCCTGCTGTTCCTGCTCCCGCAGTTCCTCCAGGGCCCCCGCCAGCTGACGCCGTTCCAGTCGGGCCTGACCACGTTCCCGCAGGCGCTGGGCATGTTCGTCACCGCCCGCTTCATCGGCGGGTACCTCTACCCCCGCATCGGGCCCCGCCGGCTGGTCATGTTCGGCATGGCCGCCAACGCCATCATCACCCTCGCGTTCGTGCGGGTGGGCCTGCACACCAGCGAGTGGACCATCCGGGCGCTGATGTTCGGGCGCGGCCTCACCATCGGTTTCGGCTTCATCCCGCTGCAGGCGGCGGCGTTCGCCCGCATCCGGCCGGAGTCCACCGGTCGGGCGTCGGCCCTGTTCCAGGCGCAACGCCAGGCCGGTGCCGCCGTCGGCGTGGCCGTGCTGGCCACCATCCTCATCGAACGGCGCGACGCGCTCGTCGGCTCGCTCACCGGCGCCGAGGCGGTGCCCCGCCTGGTGGACGCCTACCACGACGCCTTCCTCGGTTCGGTGGTGCTCGCCGCCCTCGGCTTCGTGGCCGCCATGTTCATCAAGGACAGCGACGCCGCACCCACCATGCGGCCCATCCAACGCAAGCGCTGAGCCCGCCCTGTCCGGAAGCACGCGCGGACGCCGCCCGGGTTCGGCCGCGTGCCATGCTGACGCGGTGGCGTTCACCGGCTTCGCTCCCGAGATCCTGACGTTCTACGAAGGTCTGGAGGCGGACAACAGCCGCACCTACTGGTTGGCCCACAAGCCGTTCTACGACGAGCACGTCCGCGGCGCCATGCTCGCCCTGGGCGAGGCGCTCGGGGACCGCTTCCAGCCGGTGCACGTGTTCCGCCCCAACCGCGACGTGCGCTTCTCCAAGGACAAGACGCTGTACAAGACGCAGTGCGGTGCGGTGCACGAACGCGAAGGCGGCGCCATCAACTACGTGGCCGTCTCCGCCAAGGGCCTCTTCGTGGGCACGGGCATGTACCAGCTGGCCAAGGACCAGCTCGAGCGCTTCCGCACCGCGCTCGCCGACGACCACACCGGACCGGCGTTCGTCGACGCGGTGCAGCAGGCGCAGCAGGCCAAGGTCGCGGTGGGTCCCGGGGCGGAACCGCCGCTGAAGCGGGCGCCCAAGGGCATCGCCGTGGACCACCCCCGCATCGAGTGGCTGCGCTGGAAGGGCGCCATCGCCTCGAAGGACTTCGGCACACCGGCGTGGATCCACACCGCCAAGGCCATCGCCCGCATCCGTGAGACGTGGGACGCGGCCGAGCCCCTCAACCGCTGGCTCGAGGCCCACGTGGGCCCCAGCCACCAGGCGCCGCCGGAGGCCGACGCGTTCTGACCGGGCGCGTCAGCTGTCGGCGAAGTCCTCGGGGTCGACGCGGTCGAGGAAGGAGCGGAACTCGCCGAGGAGCTCCTCGGCGTCCTCCCCGTCGGCGTCGTCCCCGTCGACCGGCTCGAGCTCGAGCTCGACGCCGGCCTCGTCCACCACCGCCTCGGCCACGAACACCGGCACGTCGAGGCGCACGGCCAGGGCGATGGCATCGGATGGTCGGCAGTCGACCAGCTTGGGCCCTGCGACCCGCCCAGCGCCACCTCGGCGATGAACGTGCCCTCGCGCACCTCGGTGATGGTGACCCGATCGACGGTGGTGTGGGTGCTGGCCAGCACGTCGACGAAGAGATCGTGGGTCATGGGCCGCGGGTCTCCACCCGTTGCAGCCCCAGGGCGATGGCCACCGCCTCGTTCCCGCCGACGGCGACGGGCACGATGCGGTGCGGTTCGGCCAGCTCGCGCAGCAGCACCAACGGGGTCTGGCCCTCGCCGGCCACCTGCACGCCCAGCACATCGACAGCGACGACAGCGTTCATGCAACCAGCTGCAACACCGCCGGGGGCCCGCGCATTTCACGGCCCGCGTCGTGTCCGTCACAGGCCCCGTGGTAGACCTGACGCCCGGGGAAGGCGCCCACCCACGGGCGCCGTGGAGCGGCCAGGGGGTTGCCACGATGACCGAACGCGAGCACGGCGACGACGGATCGGCCGCCGGCGGGCAGACCGGCGAGGACACCTTCGACGTGGTGGTGGTCGGCGCCGGCTTCGCCGGGATGTACCTGCTGCACCGGCTGCGCGGCCAGGGCCTACGGGTGCGGGTGTTCGAGACCGGCTCCGGGGTGGGCGGCACGTGGTACTGGAACCGCTATCCCGGCGCCCGCTGCGACGTGCGCAGCATCGACTACTCCTACTCGTGGGACCCGCAGCTCGAGCAGGAGTGGGAGTGGTCCGAGAAGTTCGCCACCCAGCCGGAGATCCTGCGCTACGCCAACCACGTGGCCGACCGCTACGACCTGCGCCGCGACATCACCTTCGACACCCGGGTGACCGCCGCCAACTGGGATGAGCAGGCGACGTGCTGGCGGCTGCGCACCAGCACCGGTGCCTCGTTGTCGGCCACGTACTACGTGATGGCCAGCGGCTGCCTGTCCTCCTCCAAGCACCCCGAGATCGACGGGATCGACCGCTTCGCCGGCGCCACCTACCACACCGGCCACTGGCCTCATGAAGGGGTGGACCTCAGCGGGCTGCGGGTGGCGGTCATCGGCACCGGCTCCTCCGGCATCCAGTCGATCCCCCTCATCGCCTCGCAGGCGGCGCAGCTGACCGTGTTCCAGCGCACCCCGAACTTCTCGCTGCCCGCCCGCAACGGCGTGATCGACCCGGCCACGGTGGCCGAGATCAAGGCCCGCTACCCCGAGTACCGGGCCGAGGCCCGCCTGAGCTCGGGTGGCTCACCCCGCCCGGTGCCCACGCAGTCGGCGCTCGACGTGGCAGACGAGGAGCGCACCGAGCGGTATCGCACGGCCTGGGAGGCGGGCGAGCTGGGCTCGATCCTCACCGCCTACACCGACCTGATGACCTCCCGGGAGGCCAACGACACGGCGGCGGACTTCATCCGCGACCAGATCCGCTCGATCGTGCGGGATCCGGAGGTGGCCGAGGCCCTCTGCCCCGACGACCATCCGTTCGGCACCAAACGACCGTGCCTGGACACCGGCTACTACGAGACCTACAACCGGCCCAACGTGCGCCTGGTCAACCTGCGCAAGACCCCGATCGTGCGCATCACCGAGACCGGCATCGACACCACCGACGAGTCCTTCGCCTTCGACGCCATCGTGTTCGCCACCGGCTTCGACGCCATGACCGGCGCCATCGTCAACGTCGACATCCGGGGCCGTGACGGCCTGCAGCTCAAGGACAAGTGGGCCGACGGCCCGCGCACCTACCTGGGGCTGACCGTGCAGGGCTTCCCCAACTTCTTCGCCATCACCGGGCCGGGCAGCCCGTCGGTGCTGTCCAACATGGTCGTGTCGATCGAGCAGCACGTGGAGTGGATCACCCGCTGCCTGAGCGACCTGCGCCGCGACGGCTTCGAGCGCATCGAGCCCACTGCGACGGCCGAGGACGGCTGGGTCCAGCACGTGAACGACTGCGCCGACATCACGCTGTTCCCCCGGGCCAACAGCTGGTACATGGGGGCGAACGTGCCGGGCAAGCCCCGCGTGTTCCTGCCCTACATCGGCGGCGTGGGCGAGTACCGCGCCGCCTGCGACGAGGTGATCGAGCGCGGCTACCTCGGCTTCGAACGTCGCGGGCCGGCGGGGGCGCAGACCAACGACGGCCTCGTGCGCCGGCTGCAGCCCGACGTGAAGATGATGCTCGACATGATGGCGTCGATGGACCTGCCCGCCATCGAGTCGCTGCCGGTGGCCGATGCCCGGGCGTTCGTCGAGCAGAGCGGCGCCCAGTCGCCCCCGGGGCCCGAGGTCGGCGAGGTGGCGGACGGTACGCTGCCCGGCGCCGACGGCAGCCCGCTCGACTACCGCCTGTACCGGCCGCCCACGGCGGGCCCGCACCCGCTGGTGGTCTACTACCACGGCGGTGGGTGGGTGCTGGGCAGCGCCACCTCCGACGATGCCTACTGCCGGGACCTGTGCCTGCAGAGCGACGCGGTGGTGCTGTCGGTGGACTACCGCCACGCGCCCGAGGCCCGCTTCCCCGCCGCGGTGGACGACGCCTTCGCCGCACTGGTCTGGGCGGCGGGTCACGCCTCCGAGCTCGGTGCCATACCGGACCGTCTGGCCGTGGCCGGCTGGAGCGCGGGCGGCAACCTGGCCGCGGTGGTCAGCCGCCTGGCCCGCGACGCCGGCGGGCCGGCCGTGGCCGCCCAGTTGCTCATCACCCCCGTGACCGACAGCGACCTCACCCGGCCGTCCTACCGCGAGAACGCGGAGGGGTTCTTCCTCACCGCGCCGTTGATGCACTGGTTCTGGGACCACTACGTGGACGAGGCCGACCGCACCGACCCCCGGGTGTCCCCGCTGCGGGCCGAGGACCTGTCCGGCCTGCCGCCGGCCGTGGTGGTCACCGCCCAGTTCGACCCGCTGCGCGACGAGGGCGACGCCTACGCCGCCGCGCTGGAGGCCGCCGGCGTGGCGGTGCGGCACCTGCCCTGCCGCGGCCAGATCCACACCTCGATCACTGCGGTCAACGTCATGCTGTCGAGCGTGCCCATCGAGCCGAGATCGCCGCCGGGCTGAGGAGCTGCTGCACCGGCCGGTGGGCGTCGCTGCGGCTTCGAGCCCCGGTCGCCGGTGCACCCCGCCCCGGCGGGGCACCGGCGACCGACCGCGGCCCGTCAGCCCTTGCACCAGGCGGGCGGTGGGTAGGAACGGCGGGGGCCGGGTGGGGTGCAGAAGTGCTCGGACTCCCCGGACCACTGCGCGCGCCTGTCTGTTCGATCTCGACGGGGTGCTGGCCAGACCGCCGAGGTCCACCTCACGGCGTGGCGAGAGACCTTCGGTGAGTACCTCCGTGACCGCCACGACGCAGCCGCCGGGCAGGCCGGCTGGCCCTTCAGCGACGACGACTACCGGCGCGCTACGTCGACGGGCGGGCCCGGCTGGACGGCGTGGGTTCCTGGCCAGCCGGGGCATCGAGCTGCCCGAGGCGGCGACGCCGACGGGCCGACGTCCGCAGCGTGCACAGCTGGGCCGCCGCAAGCAGCAGCGCTTCCTCGCTGCGCTCGAGCGCGACGGTGTCGTGTACGAGGAGTTCCGTGCGGTATGTCCGAGCAGCAGGACGCGGTCTGCGCCTGGCGGTGGTGACTCACGTCGGCCAACGCCGGTCAGGTGCTGCGCGCCGCCGGGCTCGACGAGCTGCTGGCGGTGCGGGTCGACGGCGTGGTGGCCGCCGAGGAGCGCCTGGCCGGCAAGCCCGCTCCGGACACGTTCCTGAGCGCCGCCCGCCTGCTCGACGTGGCCCCGGCGGACGCCGCCGTGTTCGAAGATGCCCGTTCGGGCGTGCGGGCGGCCCGGTCCGGCGGGTTCGGTTGGGTCGTGGGCGTCGACCGGGTGGGCAACCCACACGCAGACACCCCCGTCGACGCCGACGCCCCCACGGACACCGACGCCCCCGCCGACCTCGATGCCGATGGCCACGCCGCCGAGCTTCGACGCTGCGGTGCCGACGTGGTGGTGCGCGATCTCGCCGAGCTGTTGGGGCCGGCGTGAACCCGGGCGGCGAGGCAGCCGGCGACGGCCGCTGGTGGGGTGACGATCCCTGGGCCATCCGCACCGACGAGCGGGAGCTCGACCGGCTGGGCGCCACCGAGGCGATCCTGGCGTTGGGCAACGGCCACATCGGCCTGCGGGGCACGCTCGATGAGGGCGAGCCCCGCCACGATCCCGGCACGTACCTCAACGGGTTCTACGAGGAGCGCCCCCTGCCGCACGCCGAGTTGGCCTACGGCTACCCCGAATCCGGCCAGACGGTGGTCAACGTCACCGACGGCAAGCTCATCCGGGCCATCGTGGGCGACGCCCCCCTCGACCTGCGCTACGGCACGGTGCTCGAGCACGAGCGGCTGCTCGACCTGCGCCATGGTTGTCTGCAGCGGCGAACGGTGTGGCGCACCCCCGGCGCGGCCACGGTCGAGCTGCGCTCGCAACGGTTCGTGTCGCTCACCCGTCGCACCATCGCCGCCATCAGCTACGAGCTCACCCCGCTCGATCGCCCGGTGTACGTGGCCGTGCAGTCCGACCTGCTGGCCAACGAGCCGGTCGTGTCGGGGCCCAACGGGGACCCGCGAGCGGCCGCCGCGCTGGGCACGGTGCTGCGCGGCGAGCTGGCCGTGCACCACGACGACCGGGCCGTGCTGGTGCACCGCACCGCGGCCAGCGGACTGCGGGTGGCGGCGGGCATGGACCACGACCTGTTCGTGCCCGACGCCGCCGATTGCACGATCGAGGCCGGGGGCGATCTCGCCCGCTACACGGTGGCCGCCCGCCTGCCCGCCGGCCGTGGCCTGCGGTTGGTGAAGTTCCTGGCCTACGGCTGGTCGAGCCAGCGTTCGGCCCCGGCGCTGCGCGACCAGGTGGAGGGGGCGCTGGCCACCGCCGCCCTGGCCGGCTGGGAGGCTCTCGCCGCGGAGCAGCGGGAGTTCCTCGAGCGGTTCTGGGAGGGTGCCGACGTGGAGGTCGGCGGCGACGTGCACCTGCAGCAGGCCGTGCGCTTCGGACTGTTCCACGTGCTGCAGGCCGGGGCCCGCAACGAGCAGCGGCCCATCCCCGCCAAGGGCCTGACCGGCCCGGGTTACGACGGGCACGCCTTCTGGGATACCGAGACGTATGTGCTGCCGGTGCTGACCTACACGGCGCCCGAAGCGGCCCGCGACGCGCTGCGCTGGCGGCACGGCACGATCGACCAGGCCCGCCGCCGGGCCACCGAGCTGGGCCAGCGCGGCGCGGCGTTCCCGTGGCGCACGATCGACGGCCGGGAGTGCTCGGGCTACTGGCCGGCGGGCACGGCGTCGTTCCACGTGGGCGCCGACATCGCCGACGCGGTGAGCCGCTACGTGGCGGTCACCGGCGACGACGACTTCGCCGCCGGCTGCGGCACCGAGCTGCTGACCGAGACCGCCCGGTTGTGGGCCTCACTCGGGCACTTCGACGGCGAGACGTTCCGCATCGACGGCGTGACCGGCCCCGACGAGTACACCGCGGTGGTCGACGACAACCTGTACACGAACCTGATGGCCCGCCGGAACCTGCTGGAGGCGGCCGCCGCCTGCCGCCGCTTCCCCGAGGCGGCCCGGCGCCTGGGGGTGGAGGAGACCGAGATCGACCAGTGGTGCGTGGCCGCGACGTCGATGGCGATCCCCTACGACGAGCAACTCGGCGTGCACCCGCAGTCCGATGGGTTCACCCAGCACGCCGAATGGGACTTCGAGGGCACCCCGGCCGAGCACTACCCGCTGTTGCTGCACGCGCCGTACTTCGAGATCTACCGCAAGCAGGTGGTCAAGCAGGCCGATCTCGTGCTGGCCATGTACCTCTGCGGCGACGCCTTCGACGCAGCCGCCAAGGCCCGGAACTTCGCCTACTACGAGGCCCGCACGGTGCGCGACTCGTCGTTGTCGGCCGCGCCCCAGGCCATCATCGCCGCCGAGGTGGGCCACCTGCAGCTCGCCCTCGACTACTGGGCCGAGACCGCCTTCACCGACCTCGCCGACATCCACGACAACACCGCCGACGGCCTGCACATCGCCGCGCTGGCCGGCGCCTGGTCGGTGGCGGTGGCCGGGTTCGGCGGCATGCGGGACCACGGCGGCCGGCTGACGTTCTCCCCCCGCCTCCCCCCGGGGTTGTCCCGCCTCCGCTTCCACCTCAACCGGCGCGGCCGGCGCTTGCAGGTGACCGTCGACCCGGTCCGGGCCAGCTACCGGTTGCTGGCCGGCGACGCGCTCGACTGCGCCCACCACGGTCGGCCCATCACGGTGACCCGTTCCCCCACCGTGCTGGACATCCCCGGGCTCGAGGAGCCCCGGCCGGTGCGCCAGCCCGCCGGCCGGGCGCCGCGTCGCTACGTGGCGGGCGACCGATGAGCGGCGCACCGCGGCCCACCCGCCGGCCCGCCCGGCCCGACGTCGAGGTCCATCCGCTCGTCGCCCGGTCGGCGGCGTACGCCTGGCGGCTGCTGATCATCGGCCTCGCCGTGTGGGCGGCGCTGTGGCTGCTGGGCCGGTTGTTGGTGGTGGCCGTGCCGGTGGCCATCGCCGTGCTCGTGACGCGCTCATGCCGGTCCAACGACGGCTCACCGCCTGGCGGGTGCCGTCGGCCCTGGCCGCCGCCGTCACCCTGGTGGGCTTCCTGGCGCTGATGGCGGGCGTGATCGGCATCGCCACCGCCACCATCGTCAACCAGACCGACCAGCTCGACACCACGCTGGGCACGGCGGTCGACGACGTCGAGACCTGGCTGGTGGAGGACAGCCCCTTCGACGTCACCCGGTCCGACGTGCAGGGCTGGCGGGCCGACGCCCGGGACTCGCTCGAGCGGTTCATCACCTCCGACCAGGCCCGCCTGACCGATCAGGCCGTGTTCGCCGGCGAGGTGCTGATCGGCATCCTGCTGCTGCTCATCGTGGTGTTCTTCCTGTTGAAGGACGGCCCGCGCCTCAGCGCGCTGGCGCGCCGGCTGACCGGCCGCCACGCCGATCGGACCGGCGCGCTCGGCCGGCGGGCCTGGCAGGCGCTGGGCGGCTACCTGCGGGGCGCGGCCCTGCTCGGCGTGGTGGAGGGGGCGATCGTGGGCGTGACCATGGTGCTGGTGGGCGCATCGTTGGCGGCGCCGGTGGCGGTGCTCACGTTCGTGCTCGCCTTCCTGCCCATCATCGGGGCCATCACCGCCGGGATCATCGCCGTGCTGGTCACCCTGGCGACGGCCGGGTTCCCCGCCGCGGTGATCGTGGCCGCGGTGGCGCTGGCGGTGCAGCAGCTCGACAACGACCTGCTGGCACCGGTGATCTACGGGCGGGCCCTGCAGCTGCACCCCCTCGCCGTGTTGCTCGGCATCGCCGCCGGCGGCGCGCTGTTCGGGCTGGTGGGCACGGTGTTCGCGGTGCCGGTGCTGGCGGTGGCGGCCAACACGATCGACGAGCTGCGCACCAACGGCCCCGACGGCACGAGCGCAGGGGACGGATCCGGACCCACGGAGGACCGTGATCGGTCCGAAGCGAGCGACCCGCCGGCTCCGCCGGGATGACGCGCCGACGCCGGCTCCCGATGGGGGAGCCGGCGTCGAGGGTCGCGGGTCAGGGCGGGGTCAGCCGGCCGTGCCGTCGGCCTCGTTGCCGTTGCGGCGGAGCACGAACGGCGGCTCACCGCCGTCGCCCACGTCCAACACCGCCGAACCGAGTGCGGGAGCGATCTCCTGCTCCACGCAGTAGCGCAGCCCGTGGGCCTCGGCCACCTCGTCGCGGGCATCGGGTTGGGCCACGAAGCCGATGCTGAGCCCGCCGTCGTCGTCCCCGCTGCGGGCGATGCGCA
>JAWKIM010000039.1:0-16879 GCA_041394365.1 Acidimicrobiales bacterium | reverse complement strand
TCGATCACCAGGCCGTCGTTGGCCAGCGTGAGGGTGAACGTCTGGCCGCCGGCGACGCCGCGCTCGGTGTTCTGCAGCACCTGCCGCACGGTGTCCTCGAAGTGGTACACCTGCGAGGCCACCACCGCGTCGGGGGCCAGGGCGGTGTAGCTGGCCTGGTTGCCGAACCAGGCGGCACCGGCGCTCACCGCCACCGGCACCGCGCCGGACATGGCCTGGCTCGAGCCGGTGAGCACGTCGGCCCCGCCGGCGGTGAACTCCTTGGCCGCCTCGCCGGCCTTGACGACATCGGAGAACGACCCGATGTAGGTGACCCCGGTCTTCACCTCGGGCTTGGTCTCGGTCACGCCCTTGACGAACCCGTCGGTGTAGAGCTTGGCGTCGCCCACCTCGACCGGGCCCACGACGCCGATGCTGCCGGACTCGGTGAGCTCGGCCGCCAGCACGCCCAGCACATAGCCGCCCTGGTCGGCGGCGACGGTGTAGGCGTACACGTTGGGCAGGCCGAACGTGTCCGAAGCGGTGCCCCAGGCGAAGGTGATCTCCGGGTAGGCGGTGGCGGTCTCCTTGACGATGTCGCCGTACTGGCTGCCGTGGGCGAAGATCACGTCCACGCCCTCCGCCGCGTAGCGCTCGACCTCGGCCCGGGCCTTCTCCACGTCGAACATCTGCGGCGTCACCTGCAGCGACATGCCATCGGCGCCCCGCTCGGTGGCCACCAGCTTCAGCGCGTCCACCATCGACTGGGTGAAGGCGAGGTCGTTCTCCGCCGAGGGCGTGACCACGGCGACGTCGAGCTTCTTGAGCGGCTTGACGGTGGTGGTCGGGGCTTCGGTGGTGGCGGTGGTGGTGGCGGTGGTCGACGTGCGCTCACCGCCGTCGGAACAGGCGCTGACCATCAGCACCGAGATCCCGAGCGTGGCGAGCGCGAACTTGCGCTGGTGACGTCGCAGCATGGTTTCCTCCCGTGGTCCGCCGATCCATCGGCGAACGGGTGCCAACGCTGCATCCCCCGATCGGGGAACTCGCTCTGTCCCAGATCTGGTCGCCGCCGGCGGTGAGGTCAGGCGGGGGGCACGAGCAGCTCGACGAGCACGCCGGTGGGGTCGGCCAGCAGCCACGTGCCCTCCTCGGGGCGCTGTTCGACCACGCACCCGCCGGCCTCGACGGCGGCAGCAACCCGTTCGGCGGCCACGTCGGCGGCCACATCGAGCCGGATGGCGAGCCCCGGGGGCCGGTCCTCGGCGCGGTCGGGTCCGAAGCGGAGTGGCGGGCTGATCCGCCGGGCGTCGACCAGGCGCACAGGTCCGTCACCGTCGGCCGGCCGCAGCTCGCGGTAGGCCAGCAACGCCACCCAGAACGGCGGCGGCGTCGGCGTGGTGGACGAGCGCAACCCGGATCGCCACCGTCGGCTCGCTGCGCAGAACCGGCCTCGGCGGCGGCGGTCGACAGGGCCGCGGCCAGCCGGGCATCGAGCTCGGTGAGCCCGCCGCGGGCGTGGGTGACCAAGCTGATGTGCACTGCGCCGGGGGTAGCGCAGGTCCACGTCGGGGTGGTGGTCAGCTCGTCGGCCAGGCTCGCCGATCCGGGGCAGGAACCGGGCGCCGTCGCTGAAGGAGGCGGCCACGAACGTGGCCTCGATGCGGTCGCCGAGCACCCGCCAGTCGGCGGGCAGGCTCATGGGTGTGCAGGAACTGCTGGGCGATGCGGCGGCCTCGATCCATGGCGGCACGCTAGCGGCGGGCCGGGAGGCACCGGGGAGGTCAGGGGCGGTGCCCGCCGCGCCGACACCCTGCCGGTATCGGCCGCCCGGATGCTGCCCACCGAGCACACCGTGCTGCGCGCCTTCGCCGCCGCCCGTTGGGTGGTGTGGGCCTGGCTGGTGCTGCTGTGCTGGGTGCAGCGCGACGAAGCTGTCCCGGCCGTGGTGGGCCGCGTCGACCCTGGCGGCGGCGCTGAGCTTCACCGTGGCGTCGACGATGCTGTTGCGCCGCCAGCACCCGGCGCTGTTGCGCCCGGCGTGGGCGGTGGCCGACCTGGGCCTCGCCTTCACGCTGCTGGTGGCCGATGGGCTCCGTGTACGAGCGCGGCCACGCCTTCGGCGCCGCCCAGAACCTGGCCGGCAACTGGCCGTTCCTGTCGGCGGTGACGGCGGCGGTGGCGGTGGGCCCGGGCCGGAGCGCTCGGTGGCATCGTGGTAGCGCTCGGCTGCGCCGCCGGCGCCTGGGCCAACGACGCCAGCTTCGGACGCAGCGAGCTCACCTCGATCGGCGGCACGATCGTCGCCTACGGCATCGCCGGCGCCACGCTGGGGTGGATGGCGGCGCCTGCGTGAGGTGGAGACGGTCCTCGCCGCCCGGCGGGCGCGCGACGAAGGTGGCCGCCACCCTGCACGACGGGGTGCTGCAGACCCTTGCCGTGGTCGCCCGCCGCAGCGCGACCACCCTGCCCGACGTCGCCGCCCTCGCCCGACGCACCGACCGCGAGCTGCGCCTGTGGTTGTTCGGCGGCGGTGACGACGACACCGATCTCGAGGCCGCACTGCGGCGGGCGGCGCAGGACGTGGGCCTGCGCCACGACCTGCCGGTGACCGTCTCGGTGGTGGCCGATGGCGCAGCGCCGCCGGCCGCGGTGATCGCCGCAGTGGGCGGGGCGGTGCGCGAGGCGGTGACGAACGCGGCCAAGCACGCCGGCGCCGCCAAGGTGGTGGTCTTCGCCGAGGTCGACGACGACGGCGCGCTGTTCGTCAGCGTCCACGACGACGGCTGCGGGTTCGACCCGGCGCGGCGCGCCGGCGGCGTGGGCATCGAGCAGTCGATCAACCGCCGCATCGCCGAGGTCGGCGGGCGGGTCGAGCTCGACAGCGCGCCGGGCCGCGGGACGGAGGTCAAGCTGTGGGTGCCCTGAACGGCGGACCGATCCGCACCGTGCTCGCCGATGACCACGCCGTGGTCCGTTCGGGGCTACGGGCGGAGCTGGGCGACCGCTTCGAGGTGGTGGGCGAGGCCGATGATGCCGAGGGCGCCATCGACGTCATCGCCGCGCACCGACCCGACCTGGTCGTGTGCGATCTGCACATGCCCCGTGGCGGTGGGCTGGCGGTGGTGAAGGCGTGCGCAACGCTGTGCCCCATCGTGATCCTCACCGTGAGCGAGGCCGAGCGGGACCTGCTCGACGCGGTGGCCGGCGGCGCGGCCGGGTACCTGCTCAAGACGATGCCCACCCCCGAGCTGCGCGAGGCGTTGGCCCGGGCGGCGGCCGGGGAGCCGGTGTTCAGCCCGTCGCTGGCGGCGCTGGTGCTGGGCGAGTTCCGCCGGCTGGCGCGCGGGGCGGGCGCCAACCCGCTGACCGAGCGGGAGCGCGGGGTGCTGCAGCTCGTGGCCCGGGGGCAGACCTACGGCGAGATCGGGCGGAACCTCGGGATCTCGCCCAAGACGGCCGAGAACCATGTCCGCAACATCCTGGGCAAGCTGCAGCTGTCCCGCCGGGCCGATCTGGTCCGCTACGCGGTGGAGCACGGGCTCGACTGAGGGCCGGTGTCGGCCGGCGACCGTCCCCGCGGTTCGGTGGTTTCGCCCTGCCGTGTCGGAGCGAATCGACGGCGAATCGCCCCGACACGGCCCCGCCATACCACCCCGTATGGAGGCGGCGGGGGCGGGGCGGCGGGCCGGGTCAGGGCCGCCAGTACGCCGGTGGGCCCGGGCGCAACACGACGTCGAGCCTCGTCCCGGCCCGTTGCACGGTCACGGCGATGTCGCCACCGGCGGCCAGCGCGTCGACCAGCGCGTCGAACGTGGGCGGACCCCCCTGCACCGAGACGAGCACGTCGCCCGCTTCGACGATCCCGGCGGACGGTCCGGCCGGGTCCACCGCGGCGAGCAGCAGCGTGCCGTCGGCGAGGGCCACCGGCTGGATGCCCAGCACCGGGTCCGGCCGGCAGCGCTTGCCGTCCGCCACCGGTTCGCCGTCGACCAGGAAGGCGACCACGGCGGTGTCCACACAGCGGTTGCCGCTGAAGGCGATGGTGTGCCCGTCGCCCTCGTAGGTGAGCAGGGCGGCGGCCGGCCAGTGGTCGCGCAGCGACACCGCCGCCGCATAGGGGGTGGCGGGGTCGTGGGTGTTGCCCAGGATCAGTGCAGGCGGCAAGCCCTCGCCATCGAGGGCCGGCGCCGGCTCGACCGCCTCCGGGAACGCACCACAGAACAGGATCTCGAGCACGGCGGGTCCGAACACCTCGGCCCGGTCGCGCAGTGACCACGTGGCGAAGTTCGCCTCGGGCCGGCCGTAACGGGCGTCGGCATCGGCGCACACCACGGCGAAGTACTGGCCGAGCGGACCCGACGCCGCCCCGGCGGCATCGGCGGCGAGCTGCGCTGCGTCGCCCGCCTCGGCGGCCGCGAACACCTGCGCCAGGTAGGGGAAGAGCTGGTGGCCGCCGTAGAGGTAGCCGGCGAACCCGCCCACGAGCTCGCCCTCGTCCACACGGTCACCGTCGTCCAAGCCGTCACCGTCGTCCACCGGACCGGCGACGGCCAAGCCCTCGGTGGCCGCCCGCGCCAACAGGGCGGCGAAGCGGGCCTGCGTCCCGCCGGGGCCGTCGCCGCGGAACGCACAGGTGGGCTCGGCGTCGCAGGCGTCGAAGAAGCGGTGCAGGCTGTCCTCGAAGCCGGCCATCTGGTCGATCATCGCCGTGCGATAGCTCTGGGCGGGATCGACGGCCCCGTCGAGCACGAAGCGCCCCACCCGATCGGGGAACAGCGCGGCGTACACCGCACCGATGCGGGTGCCGTAGGAGTACCCGAGGAAGTCGAGCCGCGGCAGCCCGAGCGCGTCACGGGCGAGGTCGAGGTCGCGCGCCACGTTGGCCGTTCCCATGGCCGCCACCAACTCGGGGTCCTCGGCCACGCAGTCGGCCCCCAGCGCCGCGCCGGTGGCGAGGGCCTCGGCCACCGGGTCGTCGCCGAGGGAGTACGGGAACGCCACCCCGACACCGCAGCGCAGGCCGTCGCTGGCCCCCACACCGCGGGGATCGAAGGCGATCAGGTCGTAGACCCGCAACACGGCCGGATCGACGACCTGGGCGAGGTACAGCAGGAAGTCGAGCCCGGTCCCGCCCGGTCCGCCGGGGTTGACGAACAACGCGCCCCGGTGCTCGCTCAGTGCGCCCGTGGCCGCCACCCGGTACAGGGCGAAGGGGATCGTGCGGCCCGACGGCTCGTCGTGGTGCAACGGCACGGGCAGCGTGGCGCACTGCGCAGGGAGCAGCAGCGTCGGGTCGCACGTCGTCCAGCTGATCGCCTCCGTCATGGGAGAGGCCGGTGCGGCCGGTGCGGCCGGTGCGGCCGGTGCGGCCTGCGCGCCGGCGGTCACGGGCGCGAGCATGCCGACGAACGCGCCGAGCAGAACGCCCAGCGTGGTGAGCAAGCGGCGATGCGGCATCGGATCGGTTCCCTCCACTCGGATAGCGCGAGCCTGGTCACCATAGTCGTGCGCTGGTCCAGGTGGACCCCTTGCCGTCGCGTGTCCACTCCGCTTGCCGTGGCCTGTCCACTCCGGCACGCGCCGACCACCCGGTAGGCTCCGATACGGGGAGGGGTATCGACGAGGGGAGCACCCATGGCCACGTCCACCGATCCGAACGCAGCCGCCACGGTGGTCGCCTGCCCGGCGTGCGGTAAGCGCAACCGCGTGCCCGGCGCCAAGGGCACGCCGCTGCGCGTCCTGCCAGGCGTCGCTGCCCTGGTCGGTGGCGGCGCACAGCGTGGAGCAGTTCGGCTTGGTCACCGGGGCACCACACCGGTGCTCGTCGACCTGTGGGCGCCGTGGTGTGGGCCGTGCCGGCAGGTGAGCCCTTTGATCGAGGACCTGCGCGCCAGCGCGCCGGTCGGCTGAAGGTGGTCAAGGTCAACGTCGACGAGGTGCCGGCCGTGTCGCAGCGCTACGGCGTGCAGGGCATCCCCACGTTGTTGGTGCTGCGCAACGGGCGCGAGGTGGCCCGCCAGGTCGGCGCCCTGCCCGCCGCCGCCTTGCAGCAGTGGGTGGACCGCTCCCTCGCCACCGGCTGAACCGCGGGTGCGGCCGCTCGGCCCGTCCGGCGCTCGGCGGTGGCGCGCGGTCCGTTCGGCGCCGGTGCCCGGATCAGAGCCGGAGCACCACCTCCTGGGTGACGGCGGCCAGCAGGAGCCCCGCCCGGTTGTGCACGGTGCCCTGCACCAGCCCGCGCCCGCCGCCGGTGGAGATCGGGGTGAACGTGGACAGCACCCAGTCATCGAGCGGGTCGTGGCGCAGGAACCAGACGGTGTGGTCGAGTGAGACCGACATGCGGCCCTCGACCCCCGGGTGCTCGGCGTGCGGTTCGCGGGCGGCACGGGTGGGTCCGTGGTCGAGGTGGTAGGCGAGGGCCAGCTTGGTCCATCGCTCGTCGAGCGGTGCGCCGTCACGGAGGCGACCCCACATCAGCCGGTGGTGGGGCACCGCACCGGTCGGCTCGAGGTCACGACAGGCGAACACGTCGTCGTCGTAGCGGCCCGGCGCCAGCGTGTCGGGGGGAGCGAGCCCGTCGAGCGCCGCCGGGGGCTGGTAGTCCTCGCCGTGCTCGGGTCGCTGGAAGCCGGCGTGCAGCACGAGCACGGTGCGCTCGGCCTGGGTGGCCACCACCCGCCGGGTCGAGTAGGAGGAACCGTCCCGGGTGCGTTCGACGTGGTAGTGCACCGGCCTGCCGGCGCGCCCGGTGCTGAGGAATGACGCGTGCACCGAATGGGCGGTGTGGGCATCGGGGGCGGTGCGCATGGCGGCGTGCAGCGCCTGGGCCACCACCAGCCCGCCGTAGAGGCGCTCCCCCGGGGCCGCGGCACCGGCGAAGACGTCGGGGGGACCGGCCGGGGTCACGGCGAGGCGCTCGGACAACGTGCTCATCGGCGGCGAACGTAGCGCCCCTCGGCCGCTGCCCGGCCGATCAGGCCAGGTCGGCCGATCGGCCCATGCGGGCGCCCCGGCTCCGCGGTCGATCTGGATCGGAACTCCCGTCCCGTCAGCCCCGGCGATGGGGGAAAGCACCGACGACGAACGCCTTCCGCCGGCGTTCGCTGGACGGCACCACGGCAGCGAGCACAACCAAGGGGAGGCAGCCATGGCACGAGTCCACGTCGGTCGGTTCGGTCCGGTGCGGGCGGCCTGCCCGCCCCTCGACGACGAGGCCCTGCGCCGGTTGCCCAAGGCGCACCTCCACCTGCACCTGGTGGGTTCCATGCGGCGCACGACCTTGGCCGAGTGGTGCGAGCGCGATGGTCGCGCCCTGCCGTCGCTCGATCTCGGCAGCGGCGGCTGGGCCCGCTTCCACTCGCTGTACGAAGCGGCGTCGGCGTCGGTGCGCAACGCAGCCGACCTCTGCCGGTTGGTCGACGAGCTGGTCGAGGACCAGGCCCGCGACGGCGCCCGCTGGGTGGAGATCACCGCCGATCCCGGCAACTACCGCGGTCGCATCGGCACCCCGGATGCGGTCATGCAGCTGCTGCTCGATGCCGGTCGGCAGGCCGGCGCCCGCCACGGCGTGGAGGTGGCCTGGGTGGTGTGCGCCAACCGCTCCCGCCCGGCCGCCGACGCCCTCGAGCTGGCACGGCTGGCCGAGGCCCACGCCGGCACCGAGGTGGTCGGCTTCGGGTTGGCCAACGACGAACGGGCGGCGCCCACCGGCGCGTTCGTCGCCGCCTTCGACGTGGCCCGCGACGCCGGGCTCGTCTCGGTGCCGCACGCCGGTGAGCTGTGCGGCCCGGCCAGCGTGCGCGAGGCGGTTGACCTGCTCGGCGCCGAGCGCATCGGTCACGGCGTGCGGGCCCTGGAAGAGCCGGCGGTGCTCGAGCTGCTGCGCAGCCGGGGCGTGACGCTCGAGGTGTGCCCCACGTCGAACCTGGCGCTGGGGGTGTACGAGGCGGCCTGGGCGGCTTCGCACCGGGAGCGCGGCGGTGGTGCACCTGGTCGATCGGCTGCGGGCCGCGGGCGTGCGGGTGTGCCTCAACGCCGACGACCCCTTGCTGTTCGGCGCCGGCCTGCTCGACGAGTACCGCTATGCCCATCGTGGCCTCGGGTGGGACGCCACCGATCTGGCGGCGTCGGCGGCGGCGTCGATCACCGCCGCCTGCTGCTCGTCGTCGTTGCAGCAGCGCCTGCTGGACGAGCTCGCCGGCTGGCTCGCGGTCTACGGCAGTCGGCCCGAGCGGCCGTCGACAGCTCGGCGGCCTGATCCCGGCGGGTCGCAACGGACCCGGCCCTACGCTGGCGGCGTGCGACCCGAGGCGAACCGCAGCTCGCAGCCGGGGCCCGACGACGGTCCCTTCGCGGCTTGGTCGGTGGCGGCCCGGTCGATGACCGCACGCTCGGTGGCGGTCGGTTGGCGGCCGCCGGGTTCGTCGCCGCCGAGCGGGAAGCTGACGAGCTGCTCGCCGCCTCGGCCGGCGGTCCCGACCGGTTGGCATCGATGCTGGCCCGGCGCCTGCACGGTGAGCCGTTGGCCTGGATCGTCGGCGCACCACGTTCTGCGGGCTTCGGCTCGAGGTCCATACCGGCGTGTACGTACCCCGGCCTCAGAGCGAGGCGCTGGCCGAGGCCGCCGCTGCGCACCTCCCGGCGTGCGGGGTGGCGGTCGACGTGTGCACCGGCTGCGGTGCGCTGGCCGCGGTGCTGCGGGTCCGGCGGCCGCGGGCCACCGTGGTGGCCACCGACCGCAGCGTCGAGGCGGTGGCCAACGCCCGGGCCAACGGCGTCGACGCCCGACAGGCGGACCTGCTGAGCGGTCTGTCCGGTGAGCTGGCGGGTCGCCGATGTGCTCGTCGGCGTGGTCCCCTACGTACCGACCGGCATGCTCGGCCTGTTGCACCGCGATGCGCTCGCCTTCGAGCCGCTCGACGCCTACGACGGGGGACACGACGGCACCGGTCTGCTGCGCCGCGTGCTGCACGACGCCCGGGCCCTGCTGCGTCCCGGCGGCCTGCTGCTGCTCGAGCTCGGCGGCGACCAGCTCGACGCGCTGCTGCCGCTGCTCGGCCCGCTGGGCTACCGGCCCGAAGCGCCGTTGCTCGATGACGAGGGCGACGTGCGGGCCCTCGTGGCCCGACTGCCGGTACCGCACCGCTGAGCGCGGGTGGCGCAGCGGCGAACCGTCCCGCGCGCCCGAGGGGTGTGAACGGTGTTACCGTGGCGATGTCCCGTTCGGCCGGGCGTCGGGTTCGGCCGCCGGATGAGCGTTGGCCACCAAGGGCGGGGGGTCTGCACGCATGTTGATGTCAGACGTCGGCGGCGTCGTCAAACGGCAGTGGTGGGCCGTCCTGCTTGCGGTCGGTGTGACCGGGGCCGGTGTGGGTGCGGCCGCCGCGTTCAGCCGTCCCGGCTACGAGGCCACGGGCCGCGTGCTGTTGCTGCCGCCCACCGAGCGGCTGCAACCCGAGGCCGACGGCAACCCCTACCTCGGCCTGCCCGATGGCCTCACGCTCACCGCCGCGCTGTTGGCTGCGGACGTGTCTGGCCTGGACACCCAGGTGGAGCTCGAGCGGCTCGGCCTCGGCGCCGACTACACCGCTGCGGTTGTCCCCGGACAGGGTCCGGTCATCGCCGTGCTGGTCACCGGTGGGGACGAGGCGAAGGTCATCGAGCAGCGGGACCACCTGGTGGAGCTCGCCCGGCAGCGCCTCGACGAGGTGCAGACCGCCGAGTCCGTCGCCGAGGGGCAGCGGATCACCTCGCGGGACATCACCTCGGACACCGCCGCCACGACCTCGCACGCGGCTGCGGTCCGCGCGGTGCTGACGGCTGTGGTGGTGGGGGTGGGCGTCGGGTCGATGATGGTCCTGGGGCTCGATCGCCGCCGGGCGCGCCGCGATGTGGCCGCGCTCGCTGCCGAGCCGTCTCGCATCCTGCACGCACCCTCGGCGGACGAGTCGACCGTTGGTGCCGAGGCCGCACCGATGCAGCCGGCGCGACGCGGCGTGGCGTCCGGCGACCTGGCGGACCCGCTCGACGGGGTCGGCGAGGCGGAGGGCCGCAATGGCCACGACGGTGGAGACGAGCTGGCCGCTCCTGGCCGCGACGTCGCCCTCGTCGGCGCCGGGGTCGAGCGGGCGTCGGTGGCGGCAGACCGCGCGGCATGGTCGCAGGGCGCGGCCGTCGTGGGTGCCATGCGGTTGGCGCTGGGGGCGGAGATCGAGCTGCGCCCGCGCGCGGTGCTGCCCGTGGTGCGGCGCCGGACGGGCCGCCGGGCGCTCTTCGCCACCGGTCGGGCCGTGGCCGGGGCGCGGCGGCATCCGATCCTGCGGGCGCGACGCCAGGGTGAACCCTTGCTCGACGGTCTGTTGCTGTGGGCCCTGCGCAGCCGGCGCACCGCCGTCGACCGCCAGCGACCGCCGGCCGAGCCGCCGCGCTGAGCCTCGGCAGCCGGTCCCGGTGCGCCTCGGCGCGCGCTGCCGCCCGACAACGCCGACCGCAGCCCGCCATCCGGCGGTTGGCAAACCCGTCCTTCCCCATCGTGAACGGTCGGCGTCCCATCGGCGCGACACTTGGCGCTGCTTGTCACGGTGACGGCGGCTTGTCGCAAGGGAGTCGCCTGCGGCGTCGACGGCTGGTCGCAGCGGCGGCCCGGCAGAACCACGCTGTGTGCCGTTGCCACCCGCAAACTCGACGTGCGGGCCTCCTACTTGCCGATATCGTGAACACGTTGCCACCGGACGCGCGTTGAGGATTGGCCCTGCTGTCTGGGATGCGGTTGTGGCTGGCGGCTACAACCGGAAACCATTCGATGCATGGCCATTGCGGCACGGATCCCGCTCAACGCACCGCCATGGGTGGTTCTAACCGCAGAGAGCGCACGCAGTTTGCACTCATCGGGTGCGGGATGGCGGTGTGGTAGCAACCGGCAACGTAGCCCGTAAAGAGATGACGAAGGCGCGGAGCCCGGATCGTTGTGGCGGCGCCTTCTCGATGTTTCGCCGCCACCGGCACCGCTTCGCCATGGTGGTATCGTCCTCGCAGGCATCCAAGGTGCCTCCCCGAGTTGCGATGAACGGAAGCCACTGGCGGATTCCGAGATCGTGGCGGGGCTCGGGTATTTCACGGCGGACACTCAAGGGCAAGACGGAACTGCGGACGTTCCTTCGCGCGCTCAAAATCCGGACGGCGATGGTCGTCTTCTTTGTGCATCGCGAAGCGTGTCTGCATCGCTTCTGACCTCGCGCTTTCGTTCGCCGTTGCAGATGGTGGAGGACGAAGTGCGGCGGCTGAACGTGGCGGTGGTCGGGGCCGGTTATTGGGGTCCCAACCTCGTGCGGAACTTTCGAAGTTCCCCTGATTTCGAACTGCTCTGGGTTTGCGACAAAGACGTCGAGCGGGCTGAGCGTGTGCTCGACGGCAACCCCAACGTGCGATCGACGACATCGCTCGCCGATGTCCTCGAGGACGAGACGATCGACGCCATCGCGGTCGCCACACCGGCCAGCACCCATCGCGCCATCGCCGGCGCGGCGTTGGAGGCCGGCAAGCACGTACTCGTCGAGAAGCCCTTGGCTATGAGCTATCGCGAGGGTCGCGAGCTCGTCGAGTTGGCCGATCGCCACGACCGGATCCTCTTCTGCGATCACACCTACTGCTACACGCCGGCGGTCCAACGCATCCGCGAGGCCGTGTGCTCGGGCGAGCTCGGCGACATCCTCTATGTGGACTCCGTCCGCATCAACCTCGGGCTCGTCCAACGGGACATCGATGTGCTGTGGGACCTCGCCCCCCACGACCTGGCGATCTTCGATTTCGTGTTGCCCGAGGACCGCATGCCGGTGGCGGTCGCCGCGCACGGCGCCGATCCCATCGGCGCCGGGCGGGCCTGCGTCGGCTACCTCACCCTGCCGCTGCAGGGCAACGCCATCGCCCACGCCCACGTGAACTGGTTGAGCCCGACCAAGGTGCGCACGATGATCGTCGGCGGGTCCAAGAAGACGCTGGTGTGGGACGACCTCAACCCCTCGCAGCGGGTCTGCCTCTACGACCGTGGCGTCGATCTCACCGATGCCCGCCATGCGGCCGAGGAGGAGCGCCGCGAAGCGATGATCTCGTACCGCTCGGGCGACATGATCGCCCCGGCGCTGAGAGAACAGGAGGCCCTCGCCTCGGCGCTGTGCGAGTTCGCCGCGTCGATCCGGGAGCATCGCCCACCGTTGACCTCGGGCGCCTCGGGGCTCCGGGTGCTCGACATCCTCGAGTCCGCCTCGCGCAGCCTCGAGTTCCATGGGGCCGTCGTGCCGCTGCGGGGTGAGCGATGAACGGGGCCAGGGTCCTCATCACCGGCGGCGGTGGCATGATCGGCTCCACGATCGCCGACCTGCTGCTCGCCCGCGACGTCGCCGAGATCGTGGTGATCGACAACTTCGTGCGGGGCCGGCGCGAGAACCTCGCCGAGGCGTCGGCCAGCGGCAAGGTGCGCCTGATCGAAGGCGATATCCGCGACCGCGGGCTGCTCGCCTCGGCCATGGACGGCATCGACATCGTCTTCCACCAGGCGGCCATCCGGATCACGCAGTGCGCCGAGGATCCGCGGCTGGCGTTGGAAGTGCTCGTCGACGGTTCGTTCAACGTCTTCGAAGCCGCCGTGCAGGCGAAGGTGCGCAAGGTGGTGGCCGCGTCGTCGGCGTCGATCTACGGGTTGGCCGAGGTCTTCCCCACCCAGGAATCGCACCATCCCTATGCGAACGACACGTTCTACGGTGCGGCGAAGGCGTTCGACGAAGCGATGCTGCGCAGCTTCCACTCGATGTACGGCCTGGACTACGTGGCGCTGCGGTACTTCAACGTGTACGGGCAGCGGATGGACGTCCACGGCGCCTACACCGAGGTGCTCGTCCGTTGGATGGAGCGCATCGCCCGGGGCGAGCCGCCGCTGATCCTCGGTGACGGTGAGCAGACCATGGACTTCGTCCACTGCCACGACGTCGCCCGCGCCAACGTGTTGGCGGCCGAAGCCGACGTGACCGACGAGGTCTTCAACGTGGCGAGCGGCGTGGAGACCAGCCTGCTCGATCTGGCCGACCAGCTGCTGGTGGCCATGGGGTCGACGCTCCGCCCGGTCTTCGGGCCCGAGCGCTCGGTGAACAAGGTGCGGCGGCGGCTGGCCGACACCACCGCGGCGCGCGCCAAGCTGGGCTTCGAGGCCCACATCGAGCTGGTCGACGGTCTGCGGGCCCTGGTCGCGTGGTGGCAGGAGCAGGGCGGCGGATCGGCGGTGGCCCCGTGATCCCGGTCGCCCGTCCGGTGCTCGGCGCCGAGGAGACCGCGGCCCTGGCCGAGGTCATCGCCTCGGGGTGGGTGGCGCAGGGCCCGCGCGTGGCCGAGTTCGAACGGCGCTTCGCCGAGACGGTCGGTGCGGAGCACGCCGTAGCCGTCTCGTCCTGCACGACCGCGCTGCACCTGGCGCTGCTGTTGGCCGGCGTGGGCGCCGGCGACGAGGTCGTGGTCCCGTCGCTCTCGTTCATCGCCACGGCCAACGCCGTGCGCTATGTCGGCGCCACGCCGGTGTTCGCCGATGTCGAGGTGGACACCCTCAACCTCGGCGGCGACGATCGAACGTGCCATCACGCCGCGGACGGCGGCGGTGATCCTGGTGCACCAGGCCGGTACGCCGGCCGACGTCGACGCCGTCGACGCCCTGTGCCGCCCGAAGGGCATCCGGGTCGTCGAGGATGCGGCCTGCGCCATCGGCTCCACCTTACCGGGGCCGGCCGGTGGGCGGCGGGTGCCCTCGCCGCCTTCTCCTTCCACCTCGCAAGGTCATCACCACCGGCGAGGGTGGGATGCTGACGATGACCTCCGCCGACGGCGCGGCCCGGGCCCGCCGTCTGCGGGAGCACGGCATGAGCGTCAGCGCCGCTGAGCGCCACCTGGAGCACCACGCCGGTGCAGGAGCGCTACCTCGAGGTGGGCTTCAACTTCCGCATGACCGACCTGCAGGCCGCGGTGGGCCTGGTCCAGTTGGGCCGGCTCCGATGCTGGTCGAGGAGCGCCGCCGAAGGCAGGCGGAGCGGCTACCAGCAGCTGCTCGCTGACGTGCCCGGTGTGTGCACCGGGCCACGGACCCGGCTCACGGCCGCAACTACCAATCGTTCTGGGTGCTGCTGCCTCGAGGACCGCCTGGTGTCGCGCGACGAGGTGCTCGAGCGGCTCGCGGCCAAGGGCGTGTCCGCCCGGCGGGGGATCATGGCCGCCCACCTGGAGCCCGCCTACGCGGAGGCCAACGGGTTGCCGCTGCCGGTGACCGAGCGGGTGACGCGCGACTCGCTCATCCTGCCGGTGCACCACGAGCTCACCCCGGGCGAGCAGGAGCACATCGCCGACATCGTGCAGCGCCGTCACGGGGGAGCGCCGCGGAAGCGCCGGTGACGGCGCTGCCGCGCTTTATCGTGTTGATCGGAGCCGGCGGGTTCGCCCGCGAGACGGCGCGGGTTGCGCACCGAGCCGGACCTACCGGTACGGCTGGTCGGCTACCTCGACGACAGCGCACAGCTACAGGGCCGGGACATCGGCGGTGCGCCGGTGCTCGGGCTCATCGACGAAGCGGGCACGAACCGGCACGACGTCCACTTCGTCGTGTGCACGGGCAGCCCCCGCAACTTCGGCTCTTTCCGCGCTGGCCGGCCATCGTGCACCGTCTGGGGCTGCCGCCGGACCGTTACGCCACGCTGGTCCACCCCCGGGCGATGGTCACGCGATCGGTCACCATCGGTGTCGGCTGCGTCCTCGGTGCCAACGTGGTGGCCACCGCCGACGTGACCATCGGCGACCACGTGCTGGTGATGCCCGGCGTGGTGATGACCCATGACGACGTGATCGAGGATTTCGTGACATCGGGGCCGGCGCCCTGCTGGTCGGCGGGGTCCGCATCGGTCGGGGCGCCTTGGCATCGGGGCCGGTGCCTGCATCCGTGAGGGTTGCAACATCGGGGCCGGCGCACTGGTCGGTATGGGATCGCTCGTGCTGCACGACTGCCGGCCGGTGAGGTCTGGTGCGGTCAGCCGGCACGGCGGCTGCGCGACGTGGAGACGGAAGGGCCGGCGCTGCTGGCGGGAGGTGTGCGACGGTGATCGAGATCCCCTTGGTCGACCTGCGGGCCCAGCACGCCCCCATCGAGGACGCGGTCCGCGCCGGCTTCGAGGAGATCCTCACCTCGGCGTCGTTCGTGAAAGGCCCTGCCGTGGCCGCGCTCGAGCGCGACTACGGCCTGGCTCGGCGTCTCGCGCCGCATCGGCGTGGCCAACGGCACCGATGCCCTTGCTTCGGCGCTTCGGGCGGTCGGCATCGGACCGGGCGACGAGGTGATCGTCCCGGCCAACACGTTCATCGCCACCGCCGAGGCCGTGGTCTGCCGGCGCCACCCCGGTGCTCGCCGACGTCGACGATCGGTACCTGCTGCTCGATCCCGACGCCGCCGCGCTGCGGCCGGGCCAGGCACCGCGGCGCTGATGCCGGTGCACCTCTACGGCCAGCTGGCGCCGATGGAGGCGCTCGGTGATCTCGCCCGCACCCGGGGCCTGCGCATCGTCGAGGACGCGGCCCAGGCCCAGGGCGCGAAGCGGTTCGGCACCAGCGCGGGCGCCTTCGGCGACGCGGCCGGCACGAGCTTCTATCCCGGCAAGAACCTCGGTGCCTACGGCGATGCCGGTGCGGTGCTGACCGGCTCCGGCGACGTCGCCCGGACGGTGCGGCTGCTGGCCGACCACGGCAGCGAGGTGCGCTACCGCCACGAACTGGTGGGCTGCAACTCCCGGCTCGACAGCCTGCAGGCCGTCGTGCTGTCGGCCAAGCTGGCCCACCTCGACCGCTGGAACGCCGAACGGCGGGCGGCGGCCGATCGTTACACGGCGCTGCTGGGCTCGGTCGGTTCGGTCCGCACCCCGGAGACGCTCGATGGCAACGAGCACGTGTGGCACCTCTACGTCGTGCGGGTGGACGACCGCGACGGCGTGCTCGACCGCCTGCACGCCCAGGGCATCGGCGCCGGCATCCACTACCCGGTCCCGATCCACCTCCAGCCGGCGTTCCGGCACCTCGGCCACGGCCCGGGTGACTTCCCGGTGGCGGAGGTCGCCGCCGGTGAGATCCTGTCGTTGCCGTTGTTCCCCGGCATCACCGCCGCCCAGCAGGAGCGGGTCGTGGAAGCACTTGAGAAGGCGATCGCAGGATGACGGTCGAGACGGTGCAGCGCGGCGGCACCCGTCCGCCTGTCGCCCTGCACGACCTGCTGCGCAGCACGGCGGTGCGCACGCCGCAGGCCAGGGCGCTCACGTTCCGGTCCGAGACGCTGTGCTACGGCGAGCTGTGGGACCGGGTCGAGGCGTTCGCCCGCGGGCTGGTGTCGGTGGGCGTGCAGCGGGGTGACCGCGTCGCGGTCCTGCTGGACAAGCGCATCGAGACGGTGGTGGCGATCTTCGGTGCGTCGGCGGCCGGCGCCGTCGTCGTACCGGCCAACCCGCTCCTGCGGCCGCACCAGGTCGGCCACATCCTCGGCGACTGCGACGTCGCGCTCCTGGTCACCACGGCCGAGCGCTACGCGCCGTTGCGAGGCGAGATCACGACGGGCACCGCACGCCGCCGCGTGGTGCTCGTCGGAACGGGCAGCGTCGAGGTTGACGGCGACGACCCGCCAGCGTCGTCGTTCGAAGCGCTCTGCGGAGCGGCCTCGACGCTGCCCCGATCCGCGGTCGACTCGGACATGGCGGCGATCTTCTACACGTCCGGCAGCACGGGCCGACCGAAAGGTGTGGTGGTCAGCCACCGCAACCTGATCGTCGGGGCGCACAGCGTCAGCAGCTACCTCGAACAGGGCGGCGACGACACGGTCCTGTCGCTGCTGCCG
>JAWKIM010000038.1:0-17575 GCA_041394365.1 Acidimicrobiales bacterium | reverse complement strand
GCATCGACGCCACCGCGTCGACACGCAGGCCGTCGATGTGGAACTCCTCGAGCCAGTACAGGGCGTTGGCGATGAGGAAGTTGCGCACCTCGTTGCGCCCGAAGTTGAACACCAGCGTCCCCCAGTCGGGGTGCGCGCCCTGACGGGGATCGTCGTGCTCGTAGAGGGCGGTGCCGTCGAAGCGGGCGAGGGCGAAGTCGTCGCGGGGGAAGTGCGCCGGCACCCAGTCGACGATCACGCCGATGCCGCGTTGGTGCAGCACGTCCACCAGGTAGCGGAAGTCGTCGGGCGAACCGAAGCGCGAGGTGGGCGCGTAGTAGCCCGACACCTGGTAGCCCCAGGAACCGCCGAAGGGGTGCTCGGCCACCGGGAGGAACTCCACGTGGGTGAAGCCGAGCTCGGCCACGTAGTCGGCCAGCTCGTCGGCGAGCTCGCGGTAGGTGAGGCTGCGGTTGCCCTCGAGGGGGTTGCGGCGCCAGGAACCGAGGTGGACCTCGTAGATCGACAGCCGACCGTCGAGCGGGCGGCCGGCCCGATCGGCCAGCCACCCACCGTCGGCCCACTGGTGACGGCTGGGCGCGTCGACCACCGACGCGTTGGCGGGCGGCACCTCCGACTGGCGGGCCATCGGGTCGGCCTTGAGCACCAGGCGGCCGTCGGCGCCCACCACCTCGAACTTGTACCGGGCGCCCGGTTCGACGAGGGGGACGAACACCTCCCACACCCCGCCGATGTTGCGCATGGGGTGGACCCGGCCATCCCAACCGTTCCAGTCGCCCACCACGCGGACGCTGCGGGCGTTGGGGGCCCACACCGAGAAGGCGGTGCCCCACACGCCCTCGTGGCAGAGGTAGCGGGCGCCGAGCGCCTCCCACAGTCGCAGGTGCCGGCCCTCGCCGATGAGGTGGCGGTCGAGCTCGCCGACCGTGGGGGTGAACCGGTAGGCGTCGCCCACGCTCTGGCGCTCACCGCTGCGGAACTGCCATTCCAGGCGGTATCCGGATTCGGGCCGCTCACCGATCTCCAGCTCGAACATACCGTCGGGATGGGTGGGCACCATCGGCAGGATCGCACCACCGGCGACGACCGAGGCCCGCTCGGCGAGGGGGTGGCGGGCCCGGATCACCCAGCCAGCACCGGTGCGGTGCAAGCCCAGCACCCGGTGCGGGTCGCCGTGGCGACCGGCGAGGATCGCTTCGAGCTCATCGGGGTCGACGGTCGATCGTGCGAGGGCCATCGCGCATCCACGCTAGTGAGCGGGGCCGGGCCAAAAGGCGCGGGTGACGTTGATCACAGTGCTTGTTGCGCTGTTCTTGCTGCCCGGCTCCCTGTCGGTCGCCGGGTGTCGGCGGCTCGCTAGCGCTCGCGACGCCGACCTGACGCCCTTGCACCCCGGGAACAGCACCGCTCCCCAGGTCTCCGTGCGGCGCCAGCGCCGGCCGTCATCCGGTGACGTCCCGCGAAGGTGGCCTGGGCAGGGGCTTTTGGCGGCGGGCGGCGGGCGGGCAGGGTCGGATCAGCTGGTGAGGAACTCGCGGAAGAGCACGCCGATCACCGTTTGCGGTGGATCCTCGCCCTCCTCGGCATGGGCGGTGGCGGCGTAGGCCTCGTCGATGAGGCAGGTGAGCTCCACCTTGATCGCCGCGTGCTTGTCGTTGGTGAGGTCGTCCATGGCCTTGGTGGAGAAGTAGTTCAACACCACGTCGGCCGCCTTGGCGGTCTGGGCGGAGAACTCCTCGGAGATGATGGTCTCACCGAGCTCGAGGGTGATGCCCACCTTGAGGTAGTGCCCGTCGGCCAGGTTGATCGTCATCGACGACAGGTCCGCGGTGCCACCGGTCGCCGCCTCACCCCCACTCGTGCGCCGGGCGTGGGGCGCCGCCTCGCCACCGGAGGCGCCGGTTCCCACCGCCGAGCAGTCGACGCCGTGCGCGGCCGACGCCGTCTCCACGCCGCCGTCGACGGGAGGGGCGATGATGACCTGTGCCGGCGGGGCGGACAGGAAGAACTTCTGGCCCATCGCGCCGCCAACCACGAGCAGGGCGCCGAACAGCATCGTCTTGGCCTTGCCGCTCTTCGCCTTGGGGGCTTCGTCGGCACCGGCCTCGCCCTCGGCCGCCTCGTCCTTCTTCTTCTTCTTGGCCATGGTCGTGCTCCGTCAGGATTGGGCTGCGTCGTTGCGGTTGAGTCGATCGGAGGCCTGCACGACCTCGTCGAGGATGAGCGATCGCTGCTCGCCGGCGTCGGACTCCACGATCACCTCGACCCGGCGGTTGCGGGCCCGGCCCTCGGCGGTGTCGTTGCCGGCGATCGGTTTGGTGTCGGCGAAGCCGGCAGCGGTGATCTGCCCGGCCGGGATGGCGCCGCCGTTGGCGGACTGGAAGAAGCGGACCACGGCACCGGCCCGGGCCGTGGACAGCTCCCAGTTGGAGGGGTACTGGGCGGTGTTGATCGGCACGTCGTCGGTGTGGCCCTCCACCCGGATCGGGTTGTCGGAGGCGGCCAGCGCCTGACCGACCACACCGAGGATGTTGCGGCCACCGTCGCCGAACTCGGCCGAACCGGACCCGAACACCACCTCGTCGGTCACCACCGTGATCACCAGCCCGCGGCTGTCGATCGTGGTCTGCAGGTTGCCGGTGAACCCGGCGGCGGCGGCCGCCTGGGAGATCGCATCCTGCATGGCCTGCAGCTCGTCCTGGGCGGCGGCCTCGGCCGCCGCCACCTTGGAACCGACGGTCTCGATGGTGATCTCGGCCGCTTCCTCGCCGGCGGGGTTCGCCTCGGCGGCGGCCGCCTTGACCATCGCCGAACCGGACTGGTCGATGATCTGCTGGAGCGGCTCGCTGAACAGCTTGTCCCCGCTGCCGCCGAGGTCGATCACGGTCTGGCTGTTGCCGCCGCCGGCCTGCAGCGCATCGCTGAAGCCCTCGGCCAGCTTCTTGAACTTCTGGGCGTCGACGTTGGAGATGGCGAACAGGGCGATGAACATGGCCATCAGCAGCGTCAACAGGTCGGCGTAGGGGATCACCCAGGCCTCGTGGTTGACGTGTTCCTCGTGTTCTTCGTGTTCCTCGTCGTGGTCGCCGTGGCCACCGCCACCGCCGCCCCCGTGTCCGTCACCGCTCATCGGATCAGGCCGCCTTCTTGTCCTCGGCGACCTTGATGTAGGACTGCAGCAGCCCCTCCATCACGCGGGGCGACGTCCCGGCCTGCAGCTCGAGCACGCCGGCCACGATCATCTCCATGTAGGCCGCCTCGTCCGCGGTCATCCGCTTGAGCTTGTTGGCCGCCGGCAGGTAGATGCCGTTGGCCAGGAACACCCCCCAGAACGTGGCCACGAACGCGCCGGCGATGCCGTGGCCGATGAGGGCGGGATCGTCGAGGTGGCTCATGGTGGCCATCAGGCCGAACACGGCGCCGATGATGCCGAAGGTCGGGGCGAACACACCCAGGTTGGTCCAGAACGCCTGTGGACCCTTGTGGCGTTCCTTCTTGGCGGCGATCTCGGTCTTGAGCACCCGCTTGAGGATGGCCGGGTCGGTGCCGTCGACCGCCAGCTGCACCGCCTTGCGGAAGAACGGGTCCTCGATGGACTTCGTCTCCGACTCGAGCGCCAGCAGGCCGCCGGTGCGGGCGGTGTTGGTCATGGCCACCAGCTTGGTGATGGTGTCCTCCGCCGGGAACTCGGCGCCCTTCATGACCTTGCCGAACGTCCCGAACTTCGCTTCCTTCATCGGCGTGGCCAGCAACGTGGCGCCGATGCTGCCCACGATCACGATGAGCAGGGCCGGCACGTTGGTGAACAGCGCCACCGGGTCGGCACCTTTGATGATGGCACCGACGAACACCCCCACGATCGCCACGGGCAGCCCGATCAGTGAACCCTTCTCCACCGTCTCTCCTTCGACTCCTGCTCGACGGTCTCCACCGCCGTTGCTGCCGGCCGGCACCTCGACCGTCACCGGTCAGGGGGGCGAGCCCTCGCTTGCGTATCGACGCGGCCCGGGTTGCGCTTGCGCCAATTCGCCCGAGCGGGGGATGCACCGCCACCGCGACCCTCCGGTCGGGCGACGGCGCAACCCCTCAGTCGGTGTCGCCGCGTCTGGGTGACGCCAGCGGGATGACCTTGCCCGGCTCCTCCGGTCCCGACGGCCCGGCACCGCTGCGGTCGACCACCGCGGGGTGCGACAGCCGCTCCGCCTCCTGCAGCACCATCGACCGGAAGCCCACCACCTTGGCGATGAGCTCCTCGACGCCCTCCCGCACGACAAAGCGGTTGCCCGACACGAGGGTGACCACCGTGTCGCCGGCGCGTTCGATGGTCTCGATGAGATCGGCGTTGACCACGAGGGTCGAGCCGTCGAGGCGGGTGATGGCGATCATGGTGCGGTCCTCGCTGCCGGCGGGGTGGTCTACATCGATGACGGGTCAGACCCCGGGCTCATCGCTTGAGGTTGACGAGCTCCTGGATCATGTCGTCGGACGTGGTGATCACCCGGGAGCTGGCCTGGAAGCCGCGCTGGGCGAGGATCATGTCGGTGAACTCCCGGGCGAGGTCCACGTTGGACATCTCGAGCACGCCGGCCTTGATGGCGCCGGTGGCGTTCTCGCCGGCCACGCCGACCTGCGCACCACCGGACACCGACGAGCTGCGGTAGTGGGTCTCGCCCTGCTTGAGCAGGCCCTCGTTGTTGTTGAAGTGCGCCACCGCGATCTGGGCGATGTCCTTCATCTTGCCGTTGGAGTAGCGGCCGGTGATGACGCCCTGCTCGGAGATGCCGAAGTCGCGCAGCTCGCCCGCCTCCTTGCCGTCCTGCTCGAGGGCCAGGCTGGAGCTGTTGCCGTACTGGTGCAGGCCGTTGGTGCCGGTGCCCATGTCGAGCGCGAACGAGAACGTCTGGGCACCGGAGACCGGCGGCGTCAGCGTGAAGCTCGGCGGCGTGGTGGGCGTCACCAACGAGCCGTCGCTGGCGCTGAAGGTCAGGTTGGCCGAGCCGAGGCTGGTGCCGGTGCTGTCGAACAGCTCGACGGTCCAGTCTGTGGACGTGGTCTTGGTGAAGCGCAGCTGCACCTGGTTCTCGGTGCCGAGGCCGTCGATCACCTTGGTCAACGTCTCCACCGTGTCGCCCACCGCCGTGCCGGCCGACAGCGCGCCCTTGATCGACACCGTCTCGGTGGCCGTGGCCGGCATCTGCGAGTAGGTCGCCAGCGAGATGTCGGTGAGCCGGCCGGTGGTGGAGATCGAACCGTCGGGCTCGAACATCCAGCCCTGCACCAGGCCGCCGGCGCCGTCGACCATCTTCATGTTGGAGTCGAGGGCGAAGCTCCCAGCCCGGGTGTAGAGCTGATCGCCGGCCACATCGACCACGAAGAAGCCGTCACCGCTGAGGGCGGTGTCGAGCGGCCGGTCGGTCAGCTGCAGCGAACCGGTGGTGAACGTGGCGGCGGTGGACTTCACCGTCACCCCGAGGCCGACCTGGAGCGGGTTGACGCTGGTGGTCTCGAACGCACCGCCGGCCGCGTTGCGCAGCGTCTGGCTGAGGGTGTCGGCGAACAGCACGCGACTGGCCTTGAAGCCCGTCGTGTTCACGTTGGCGATGTTGTTGCTGACCACATCGAGCATGAGCTGATGTGACCGGAGCCCGGTGACTCCGGCGAACATCGAACGCATCATGGGCGGTCTCTCCTTACTTTGGCGCCGCAGAGGAACCCGCGGCGTCGGTCGGTGTGCTGGACGTGCTGGTCGGTGTGCCGGGCGTACCGGTCGGTGTGGCCCCTGTCGGTGCCGGGGCATCGTTGGAGCTCTGCTGTGCGCTGCCGCCGCTGATGGGCAGGCGGGCCTCGTCGACCTTGTCGACGGCGAGCTCGCCGTCGGTGGTGACCAGGACCGGACGGCCGGCCTGGTACACGACACCGAGCACCTCGCCGGACACGGGCACGCCGGCCTCCCCGATGCCCGCCACTTCCTTGCCGATGAACGACGTGGCGATCATCGAACGCTGGTAGGCGCTGATCTCCTGCTGGCCCTGGTTGACCTTCTGCATCTGCTCGACCATGGCGTACTGGCTGATCTGCGACAGGTAGTCGTTGCTGTCGGTGGGCTGCATCGGGTTCTGGTAGCGCATCTGGGCGACGAGCAGCTTCATGAACGCCTCGCCGCCGAGGTTGTCGAGCTGCCCGCTGGCGCCGCTGGACGCGCTGGCCCCCAGGGCGGCGGCGGCGTTGTTGGTGGTGGCGGCCGACGCCGAGCGGGCGGCGACGGTGGGATCGATGAGCGGCACGGCGGTCCTCCGGGTCAGAGCCGCAGCTCGCGGTCGACCGCGAGCCGGACGTCGGTGGCAGGTTCGAGCTCGAGGCTCCGGTAGGCCCGGCTGCCGGCAGGCTGGCGACCGGCGTCGGCGCCGGCGTCACCCCGCCCGCTGCTGACGTCGAAGCCGGACAGTTCGAAGCCGCTGTTGGCCAGGGCGGTGGCGATGCGGTCGCGCTGCGACTGCAGGAGCTGGCCACCTTCGGCGCGTTCGGGCCGTACCACCAGGTGCACCTGGTCGCCCCGCAACTCGAAGATGACCTGCACCGAGCCGAGATCGGGCGGGTCGAGGCGCACCGTCACCCGGTGCAGCGAGCCGCCGTCGCCGTGGCCCCGCTGCACGAGGGCGGCCAGACGGTCGGGCAGGGTGGCGGCGTTGGCGGTGAAGGTGGCATCCGCCGCCCCGGTCGGGGTGGCCAGCCCTGCGCTGAGCCGTGCGGCGCGGGCGGCGGCGTCGCCGGCCGCCGCTCCCGACAGCGGCGCCGTGCCGTCGCCGAGCCCGCCGAGCGCGGCCGGGCGCAGGTCGAGCGGGGCCAGCGCCGACGAGGCGTCGAGGGTGGCGGGGTCCACCATGGTCGGTTGCGCCGCGCTGATGGCGGGCTGCCCGGCTCCGAGCGCAGGTTGCGCCGTGCCGGCGACCGGCCCCGTCCCGCCGCCCTCGCCGATGGCGGGTGCCGGCGTGCCGGCGGCCTGCTGGGTGCTGAGCGCCGACGCCGCGGCCGCGGCCGCGGGACCACCGACACCACCGAGGCGGTCGAGGTACGTGCCGATGACGGCGATGTAGTTCTCGGTCTCGCGGTAGGGGGGTACCCCGCCGTACTGCTGCACGGCGCCGGGGCCGGCGTTGTAGGCGGCGAAGGCCAGCTCCCACGAACCGAAGTTCTGGTACTGGGCGGCGAGGTACCGCGCCCCGCCCATGATGTTCTGGGCCGGGTCCGAGGGATCGACGCCGAGGCCGGCGGCCGTGCCGGGCATCAGCTGCATCATGCCCTGGGCCCCCACGCCCGACTCGGCGCCGGGGTCGAAGGCGGACTCCGCCCACGCCACCGCCAGCAGCACGCGCAGCGGCACGCCGGTGGCCTGGGAGGCGGCGATGAACTCGTCGCGGAACGCCTCCGCCTCTTCGGGCAGACCCTCGGGCCAGTCGGCGGACGCCGGGCCGGAGGCGTCGCTCGAGCGGGTCGTCGAGCGCAGGCCGATGCGTTCGAGCGGGTCGGTGGAAACCGAACCGTTGGCGGCACCGGTCCGCTCGGCGGCGCCGTTCGAGGCGGCGTCGAGGAACCGCTCGAACGAGCTGTCGCTCGGCGGTTTCGATGCGGGCACGCCGAGCACCCCACCGGCGCCACCACCCATGGCGGAGCGGATCACGGCGATGCGGCTCATGACCGCGGCGAGGCCGTCACTCATGTCGGCTGTCCTCCTGTGCGGGGGGCGCGGCGCCGGGAGCGCAGCGCGTCATCGGTCGCCTTCTCCGCCACCCGAGCAGCCCGGATGGCGAGCACGGCCCGCTCCCGCCGATCGAGCTCTTCCATCGACTTCTCGTTGCGGGCCGCCGCCTGCCAGCGGATGCGGGCCGCCTCCACCTCTTCCGACGTGGCCGCCACCACCGCCTTGGCATCGAGCACGGCGTCGATGCGCAGGTCGGTGCGCTGGCGGTGCTGGGCCAGCGACGACACCGTACCGGACGGTAGGGTGCTGGCCTCGGCCAGCCGGCCGCTGGCCTCGTGCTGGCGCTCGACGGCCGTCTGCCGCTCGACCTCGGCGCGGGCCAGCCCGGCCTGGGCCTGCTTCTTGCGGACCTGGGCCACCCGCAGGAGGGTCTTCACCCGCTTCGACCGGTTCGTCATCGCAGCACCTGCTCGAGCAGCTGCCACGCCTCGTCGGCGGGGCAGACCTGGTTGCGGGGCTGCTGCAGGAACCCGGTGATCAGGTCCTTGCGGCGCAGCGCCTCGTCGGTCACCGGGTTGGTCCCCGGCACGTAGGCCCCGATCTCGATGAGGTCACGGCTCTCCTCCAGCCCGGCCAGCAGGCGGCGCAGGCGGTAGGCCAGCGCCAGCTGCTCGTCGGTGCAGATCTTCGAGGCGAGCCGGCTCACGCTCTCCAGCGCGTCCACCGTGGGGAAGTGCCCGGCCGAGGCCAGCCGGCGGGACAGCACGATGTGGCCGTCGAGGATGGAGCGGGCGTGGTCGGTGATCGGTTCGGTGAGGTCATCGCCCTCCACCAGCACCGTGTACAGCGCGGTGATCGTGCCCCGCGGTTGCGGCCCGGTGCGCTCGAGGAGCTTCGGCAGGGCGTTGAACACCGACGGCGTGTAGCCCCGGACGGTGGGCGGCTCGCCGGCGGCCAGGCCGACCTCGCGCTGGGCCATGGCGAAGCGGGTGAGGCTGTCCATCAGCAGCAGCACGTCGAGGCCCTGGTCGGCGTACCACTCGGCGATGCGGGTGGCGGTGACCGCCGCCCGCAGGCGCAGCAACGCCGGCTCGTCGGAGGTGGCGACCACCACGGTGGCGCGGGCGGCACCCTCGGGTCCGAGGTCGTCCTCGAGGAACTCGCGCACCTCACGGCCGCGCTCCCCGACGAGGCCGACCACCACCGCATCGGCGTTGGCGCCGCGGGCGAGCATGCCCAGCAGGGTGGACTTGCCCACCCCCGATCCGGCGAAGATGCCGATGCGCTGGCCGCGCCCGCAGGGCAGCAGCGTGTCGATGACCCGCACGCCGAGCGACAGCGGCTCGGTGATGCGCTGGCGCTGCATCGGGTTGGGCACGGCCCGGTCGAGCTCCACGCGGGAGCGGCGTCCGCCCAGCGGGCCCTTGCCGTCGATGGGGCGGCCGAGGGCGTCGAGCACCCGGCCGGCGAGCTCGGGGGTGACCTCGAGCTGCAGGCGGGTGCCCGCCGGCTCGACCCAGTCCCCCACCGCCATGCCGTCGAGGGCACCGAGCGGCAGGAGCCGGACCTCGCCGTCGGCGATGGCGATCACCTCGGCCGGCACCGGCTCGGCGGTGCCGGAGGCGGCGTGCACCCAGAACAGGTCGCCGATGGCTCCCTTGACGCCCTTGGCGCACACTTCCAACCCGGACAGGCGGCTCAGACGGCCGGCCCGGCGGAACGGTGTGGTGCGGCCCAGTTCGGTGCGCAACGCGGTCATCGTGCTCATGGCGTCACCTCGCCCAGCAGGGCCGAGGCGTCGTAGAGCACCTCGACCACCTCGTCGTCGTCGAGGTCCTCGGGCCCGTCAGGGTGATCCGGCTGGCCGTGCTGATCGGTATCGTGAGCGCGGTCGAGCGCCTCGCGGGCCCGCTCGAAGGCATCGGTGAACGTGGCGAACACGGTGGTGTCGTCGAGCAGCACCCGGGCCTCGCCGGCCTCGAGGTCCTCGGCGGCCGACACCCTGATGCCGGCGCCGTGAAGCGGTTCGGCCTCGGCCAGCCACGTGCGGGTGGCCTCGAGCAGCTCCGGCGCGGTGAAGACCTCCACCACCTGGTGGCGGTCCCGCTCGGCCAGCAACTCGCCGAGCCGGGCGAAGAACGCAGCCGGCACGGAGGACAGCTCGCGCCGCACCGCCCACTCGGCCACGGCCAGGGCCAGCTCGACCAGCCGCTCGGCGTCGGCGGCCCGGGCCTGGGCGGCCTCCCGCCGATGCTGTTCGACGGCGGCGAGCACCGATTGCTGGAGGGAGGCGACGGCGGCGGCCAGCTCCCGGCCGGCCTCGACGGCCCCGTTGTGGTAGCCCTCCTCGTAGCCGGCGCGGTAGGCGGCGGCCTCGGCCTCGGCGATGCGCTGGTCGGTGGGCACGGTGTGCGGGTCGACGCGGCGCAGCCGCACTGCGGACGCCTTGACCACCCGGCCGGCCGGGCGAAGGTCACTCGTCATCGCCGGACTCCCGCTCGATGGTCAGCGAACCGGACGATTCGAGGGACCGGATGACCTCGATGATGCGCTTCTGGGCCTCGATGATGTCCCGCTTGCGGATGCCGCGCAGGAACTCGATCTCGTCCTGCAGGTTCTCCCGGGCCCGCTCGGAGAGGTTGCGGAAGATCCGCTCGGCGACGTCGTCCTCGGCTTCCTTGAGGGCGACGGCGAGGTCGCGGGTGTCGACCACCTTGAGGACCTCCTGCACGCCGCGGTCGTCGAGGCGCTTGATGTCGGCGAACGTGAACAGCGCGTCCCGGACCTTGTCGGCCAGGTCCTTGTCGCGCTCGCGGATGCGGTCGAGCACCGCCTTCTCGGTGGCCTGGCTCGAGGAGTGCAGCACCTCGACGAGCAGGTCCACGCCTTCGAAGGCGGAGATCGGCTGGTTGAGCAACGGCACCAGGCGGGTGCGGAAGTCGTCGTCCAGCTCCCCCACCACGTCGGCGTGGACGTGTTCCAGGCCGGCCAGGCGCACGGCCACGTCGGCCTGCTTGTCCGAGGGCAACGCCTTGAGGATCTTGGCCGCCTGGACCGGCTCGAGGTGGGCCAGCGCCAGGGCGATCAGCGACGACGGCTCGGCGGCCAGCACCATGGCGGCCAGCTCGGGGGCGGCGTCGGCCAGGTAGCCGAAGCGGCGGTTGCGCTCGGGGTCGAGCCGGTCGGCCAGCTCGGCCGCTCGCTCCGCCCCGAGGGTCCGGGTGAGCAGATCGATGGTGTACGGCAGGCCGCCCTCGGCCATCAGCCGGCGGGCGACGAGCTCCTGGGCGAAGTCGGTGAGCACCGACTTCACCTCCGACGGCGACAGCGTCTCGATCGACGCCGTCTCCTGGGCCAGGTCCTCCACCAGCTCGGGCGGCATGCCCTTGAGCAGCTTGGCGGCCCGCTCCGGCCCGAGCGCCACCAGCACCGAGGCCACCTTGCGACGTTGCTCGTTGCCCGCCTCGCCGCCCGGCTTGGCGCCGTTCAGTTTGTTGGCGTTCGCGTTCGCACTCATGAGCGCCGGTCAGCCACCCAGCTGCGCAGCAGCGCGGCCACGTCGTCGGGTTCACGGTCGATGAGGTCGAGCACCTCCGAGGCCGGGTCGAGCGCCCGGCGTTCACCGGCCGCTCTGGCCTGCTCGTCATCGGTGGGCGCGGCGCCCAGGGCGGCCTGGCCCAAGCCCGTACGGCCCGGTACGGCCAGGGCGTCGGCGGCCGGGGCGGCGATGGTGGCGCGGTGCTCGGCGGTGGCGAGCACGCCGAAGGGCTCGGCGCTGCGGGCGAGCACGGCGGCGTCGACCTCGTCCACCTCTTCCTTGCGGGACTTGAGGCCCTTGCGCAGGAACAGCACGGCCAGCAGCAGCACCACGATGGCGCCGGCGGTCTTGGCGTAGCCGAGGATCTTGTCCATCGACTGGGCCGAGGCGGCGGCCTCGGTGGCGGCGGTGGCGGCGTCGGCGGCGGCGGTGTCGAACACCTGCGGGACCACCTCGACGATGTCCGCCCGACCCCGTCGGCGATCGGCAGCGGGTCCGCACCGGTCGCTGCGATCACCAGTGGTTCGAGCGTGGCCACGTCGGTGCCGAGGGCATCGAGGGCGGCCTGGTCCACCGCCACCGCCACCGACAGGCCGACGACCTTGCCCGGGTTCTCCCGTGTGACCTTCTCGGTGGAGTTGATCGCCCTCGACTCGACCACATCGGTCTTGTTGTAGTCCTGGGTGGTGACGATCTCACCGGTGGCCAGCGTGGTCCCGGTCACCCCGATCACACCGGCCGGTATGGTCGCACCGGGCCCGGTGAAGGTCTCCTCCGAGGTCTGGGCCCCGACGGTGATCGGGTCGCCCTCATAGGTGGTCGACTTGGACTCGACCTGGTTGAAGTCCATGGTGGCCTTGACGCGCACCACCGACTTGCCCGGGCCGAGGATGGCATCGAGCATCGTCTGCGCCTGGGCGGCGGTGGCAGCCTCGTACTTGCGGGCCATGGCCAGCGGGTCGTCGCCGTTGGTCATGCCGTCGACGGAGAGGATCTGGCCGCTGGTGTCGGTCACCGTCACGTTGGCCGGATCGAGGTCGGGCACCCCCGAGGCCACGGTCTGCATGATGGCCCGCACCGTCGAGCTGTCCATCCGGGCGTTCGTGCCCACCAGCACCGAGGCCCTGGCCTCCTGCTGATCGTCGGCGAACAGCGCCTTCTCCGGCAGCGACAGCTGCACCTTGGCGGAGTCGATGGCGTCCATCTGGAGCAGCATGTTGGTCAGCTCACCCTCGAGCGCCCGTTGCAGGTCGACCCGCTGCTGGAACTCCGAGGTGGTCAGGCCCTGCTGGTCGAGCAGCTCGTAGCCGGCGGCCTTGCCGGTCAGGCTGACCCCGGCGTCGCTGAGGGCCAGGCGGGCGGCGGCCATCTGATCGTTGGTCACCAGCACGCTGGTGCCGTTGGAGCCCAGCTGGTAGGTGACGCCGGCCTCGCCCAGCGCGGTGGTCACCTCGGACACCTCGGCACCGTCCGCGCCGGCGACGAGGACGCCGTAGGACGGTTGGGAGACCCAACGCAACAGGGCGACGAGGCCCATGATCGAGACGATGGCCAGCCCGCCCAGGATGAGCAGCTGCTGCGGGCTGAAGCTGCGGACCGTGCGGGAGGCCCGGTCGCGAGCGGCGTTGAGGTCGAGTGCCATGGGTGTGCGCGAACCGCCTGGAAGGGGGGTGGACAGGAACGGAGAGGATGAGCGGTGATCCAGCGCCGGCTTTCACCGGCTGCCGGATCAGAGCTGCATGCGCATGACTTCCTGGAAGGCGCTGAGCAACTGGTTGCGCAGCGCCACCGTCAGCTGCACACCGAGCTGCGCCTTCGAGGCGGCCACGGTGTACTGGCTGATGTCGGTGAGCTCACCGGTGGCGAGCTGACGGCTGAGGTTGTCGGCGTCGTCGATCTGGCTCTGCACCTTGGCCAGGGCGTCGCCGAAGTTGATCGACGTGGCCTTGGAGGTCTTGGCCGGCCCGCCGTTGAGGTCGAAGGTGCCGACCGAGCCGACACCGGTGATGCCGTTCACCGCGGAGAACGACGAGATCGGGCTGATCCCGGAGATGGCCATCACTTCACTCCGATCGAGAGGGCGGACTTGTAGGCATCGCGCACCCGGTCCATCACCGAGAGGTTGGCCTGGTAGCTGCGCTGGGCGATCAGCATGTTGGTCATCTCGGCGGCCAGGTCCACCACGGGGCGGCGCACCATGCCGGCGGTCGGCCCGTCCTGATCGGCGTAGGGGTTGTCGGGGTCCCACACCAACGCCGCCTCCTCGGCGGAGTTGACGATGCCGGCCACCTGGGCGCCACGGTCATCGCCGTTCTCGTAGGACTGGGCCACGACCAGACGGGCCCGGAAGGGCTCCTCGTCGAAGGGGCGCACCGTGTTCACGTTGGCCACGTTGTCGGCGATGGCGTCGAGCCAGATGCGGCTCACCTTGGTGCCGCTGGCACTGGAGTCGAGGGCGGCGAACATGCCCATCAGCGCACCCCGATCGCCGTGCCGAGCAGACCGAACTTGGCGTTGACCGCGTTGACGACCGCCTCATAGTGCAGGCCGGAGCGGACCAGCGTGGTGGTCTCCTCCTCCAACGACACCTTGTTCTCGTTGAGGCTCATCCACGGTTCGCCGTTGGCCTGCGTGATCGCCACGCGAGCCGATCCCTTGGCATCGAGCGCACGCCAGCGACCCTCGAACTCGACCTTCTGAGGGACGAAGCCGGGGGTGTTGACGTTGGCGATGTTGTAGGACGTGACCCGCTGACGCTGGCCTTCGCCCAGCAGCGCCACCTCGAGGGCGGCCTGGGTGCGATCGGTGAAGATCTGCATGGCCCAAGCATCGACTAGGACCATCGTCCCCCTTAGGGGAAGCACCAACCTGGTGGAAGGAACGTCGGATTCTTGTTGCTCGGCTCCCTGTTCTTTGTTGCTCGCCTCGCTGTCGCTCGGCGAGTGTCGGCGGCTCGCTAGCGCTCGCGACGCCGACCTGGCGCCCTCCCGGGTGTTGAGCAGCACCGCTCCCCAGGTCTCCATGCGGCGCCGGCGCAGACCGCTATCCGGTGACGTCCCGCGAAGCTGGCTTGGTCATCGGGCCCACCCTGCCGCCAGCGTCACGGCCCGGCATGGGGTAGGGGCCCCATGCTCGGGAGGAGGATGGGGTTGGGGCCCCATCCGGGAGCGGCGAAGCCGCCAGCAAGCACGGGTTGGGGCCCCATCCGGGAGCGGCGAAGCCGCCAGCAAGCACGGGTTGGGGCCCCATCCGGGAGCGGCGAAGCCGCCAATGTCACGAGTAGGGCGAGGTGCGGACGGGGGTGGCGAGGGCGTCGTGGCGGCGGCGGAGCTCGGTCTCGAGCTTGCGCACCCGGTCGAGGGCCAGGTGCGCCCTGACCCGGTCGCGCTCGCTCAGCGGTGCGCTGGGCAGCGCCAGGGCCTCGAACCCGCCGTCGATGCCACCTTGGGCCAGCGCCGCCTCCTGACGGGCGAGACGGGCCTCGAGCGCATCGAGGGACGCTTCCCAACTGCGCTGGATCATGCTGACAGCCTCGCCGGTGCCGGGGAACCCAGGCAGGCCTGACCCCACGCCTCACGCAACGGCATGATCAGCTCCACGCAGCGCATGACCAGCAGCGGATCGTTGTTCATGTTGGCGGTCACCAGCTGCCGCCAGATGAACTCGTAGATCCGGTCCAGGTCGGTGGCGAGCTGACCGGCGTCGAAGTTGAGCGAGCAGCGCAGTTCGGTGACGATGCGCTGCGCCTTCACCAGTTGTTCGGAGGCGTCGGTACGGCGGCCGCTGGCCTGGGCGTCCGCGCCGCGGCGCAGCGCCGCGATGAGCCCGTCGAACAGCATCGCCACCAGTTGCGCCGGGGTGGCGGTGGCGGTGCGGCTCTTGACGTACTGGTTGATGGCAGCTTGGGACATGGTGTTCACCCGCAGGGTTGGGGGGCGGAGGTTGGGCTCTTCGGTGCAGGGCGGCGGACGGGGACGAGCGGGGGATCAGCCGAGGGCGTTGGACAGGCCGGCGGCCTGGCTCGACAGCTGCGCCATGGTCGATTCGAGGTTGGTGTACTGGCGGCGCACCCGGTTCTCCACCAGCGCCAGGCGCTGGTCCTCGGCGGCGATGCGGTCGTCGAGCGAGGAGATGTTGGTGCGGGTGGCATCGAGGGCACCGTGCACGGTCCCTCCGGAGGCGGTGAGCGCTTTGACCGTGGTGGTCAGGCCGCCGAACGCGCCCGTCCGGGTGTCGCCGTCGCCGGCGAGCAGGCGGATGGTGCCGGTGTGGTCGTTGCTCAGCGCAGATCGGAACTTGGTCTCGTCCAGCGAGAACAGGCCGTTGGAGCCGAGCGAGATGCCGATCTGGGCGAGGACCTCCTTGTCCTGGCCGCTATCGCTGTAACGCATGGCCTCGAGCAGGGCGTCCTGGACCCGGCGCATGCGCGAGTCGCCGGTCAGCGTGGCGGCCGTCTTGGTGGCCGAGTCGTAGCTGGTGCTGCGCTTGACGGCGCTGAGCACCGAGTTCAGGGACTCGACCAGCGTCTTGGCCTGCTGGACGACCTTCTCGTCGTCGTTGTCGACGGTGACGGTGACCTCTTTGGAGGGGTCGGCCGCCTTCAGGTCGATCGTCACGCCGGGGATCACATCGGTCAGCCGGTTCGAGGACCGGGTGATCGTCGTGGTGCCGTCGGCCAGCACGATGCGGGCGTCGGCGGCGGCGCGCAGCGTGGAGAACGTCTTGCCCGACACACCGGAGAGGTTGCTGAAGTCCATCGTGACCGCGTGCTCGGTGCCCGGGTCCCGGGCCGACAGCACGAAGCTCGTGGGGGTGGCGGTGCCGTCCTTCTTGTTGACCGCGGCGGCGGAGACCCCGACGCCGAGGTTGTTGATGGCGCCGGCCAGTCCCGACAGCGACGTGGTGGCGGTGGCGTCGACCACGCCGATGGTGGCCGTGCCCGTGGCGAGCGTGCCGATGGTGAAGTCGGCGCTGTTGCCGGCGGCATCGGTGAGCGTGACCGTGCCGCTGGAGGACACCGACTGCTCCTTGCCGTTGAACACAACGGTCGCCGAGCCACCGGAGATCGACTTGATCTGCACCTCGTACTTGCCGGCGGACAGCCCGGTGTAGTTGTCGAGCGCCATGCCGATGCCGGCCAGCCCGGCCGAGACCTGGGCCTTGCCCGCCCCCACCAGATCGGTGGTGTCGGTGAAGCCGTTGGCCATCACCTGGTGCGAGGCGGCGAGCTGCTGGACCTTGAACGAGAAGGTCGACTCGACGGCCCCGGTGCCGGCGGTCACCGACACCAGGTCGGTGTCCGAGGAGGTGGCGGTGGCGGCCGCCGCCTTGGCCGGGGTGGACAGGGCCTCGGCGGCCGAGCGCAACGAGCCCAGCCGGTTGTTGAGGTCCTGCCAGGCGTTGAGCTGCGTCTGGTAGGTCGACTGGCGCGACACGAGCCGCGTCCTCGTCGCCTGCTCGCCGGTGAGGATCGCGTTGATGATGTCTGCGGTGTTGAGACCTGACGCCAGGCCACCGATGCTGTTCGGCATGTCCGATCCTTCCTCCGACGGAGTGCTGCCCGTCCTCTTTCGTCCATTCCGCTGCTGAACTCCACCCCCCAGGTGGGGGCCCGCCGGGCTGGGTGAGGCGGCTCAGGGTTCCGCCTCACCCATGCCCGGAAGGTTCTCTCAGCTCAGGACGTCAAGGATTGACGGACCTGTTATCGCAGTAGCTGGAGAACCGACTGAGGGACCGAGTTGGCTTGGGCCAACATGGCGGTGCCGGCCTGGACCATGATCTGGTGGCGGGTGAAGCTCACCATCTCCGAGGCGATGTCGAGGTCCCGGATCCGGGACTCCGACGCCTGCAGGTTCTCGGTGGTCACGTTCAGGTTGGTGATCGTGTGCTCGAGACGGTTCTGCTGGGCGCCGAGGTTGGCCCGCAGGCTGTTGATGTCGTCGATCGCATCGCGGATCGAACCGATCGCCGCCGACGCTCCCGACTCCAGGTTGATCGTCGACAGGTTGGTGGAAGCGCCGGACGCTCCCATGCTGGCGGAGCTCAGCGTCGACGTGGTCACCGAGATCGTGTCGCTGCTCAGCGCGCCCACCTGGAAGGTGACCGAAGCGGAGCTGAACACGGCCTTGCCGGCGAACTTGGTGGAGCTGCCGATCGAGTCGATCTGCTTGAGCAGCTCCTCGACCTCCGCCTGCTCGGCGGTGCCGTCGCTGGTGGCGGTGTTGGCCGCGGACACGGCCAGCTCGTTCATGCGCTGGAGGATGGCGTGCACTTCGTCGAGTGCGCCTTCAGCGGTCTGGACGAAGCTGATCCCGTCCTGGGCGTTCTTGACCGCCTGG
>JAWKIM010000037.1:0-20066 GCA_041394365.1 Acidimicrobiales bacterium | reverse complement strand
CGTCATAGGTGCGAGAGGTCACGGCGTCACCGTCTCGGCGACGAGGTCGGGGCCCAACGCATCCACGACCCGGACCGTAGCGAACGAACCGACCGGTAGGTCGGGGGGCAACTCGACGATGCCGTCGATCTCCGGGGCCTCCCGGAACGTCCGCCCGATGCCCGCCTCGTCGACGAGGACCCGCACCTCGGCGCCGATCAGGGCGTCGCGCCGTTCAGCGGTGATGGCGTCCTGCAGCTCGCGCAGCTCGCCCAACCGTTCGTCGCGCAGCGCGGCGGGCACCTCCCCGTCGAGCGTGGTGGCGTAGGTGCCCTCCTCCGGCGAGTAGGCGAAGAACCCGCACCAGTCGAGCCGGGCGGCCTCCACGAAGTCGAGCAGCGCCTCGTGGTCCTGCTCGGTCTCCCCCGGGTAGCCGACGATGAAGTTCGTGCGGAAGGCGGCATCGGGCCGGCGGGCGCGGATCGATTCGATGCGGGCCAGGAAGCGGGCGCCGTCGCCCCAGCGGCGCATGCGGCGCAACAGCGGGGCCGACACGTGCTGCAGCGACAGGTCGAAGTAGGGCACCTCGGTGGCGCAGATGGCATCGACCAGCTCGTCGGTCAGGTCCGACGGGTAGAGGTACAGCAGCCGGATCCACGGCACCCGTCCGGCCAGCCGGTGCAGCAGCGGGACGAGGGCGCGCGCACCGCGACCCTGGTCGCGACCGAACGACGCCAGGTCCTGGGCCACCAACACGACCTCGCGCACGCCGAGGCCGTCCACCTCGGCCACGATGTCCTCGATCGAGCGCGACCGCTGCTTGCCCCGGAACGACGGGATGGCGCAGAACCCGCAGTTGCGGTCGCAGCCCTCCGCCACCTTCACGTAGGCCCAGGGGCGGCGGGCGGCCGGCCGGGGCAGGTTCAGCAGATCGAACGCCGGAGCGGCGACCGCCGACGGCTTGCGGCCGATCTGCACCGCCACCGGTGCCGCGCCCGCAGCGGACGGGCCGGCGAGCGGTCCGGCCCGACCGTGCAGGTCCGCGCCGAAGGGCGCGACCAGATCGATCTCGGGCATCGCCTCGACCAGCTCATCGCCGTAGCGCTCGGCCTGCACCCCGGTCACCACCAGGCGGGCGCCGGGCCGGCGCCCGTCGGCGAGCGCCAGGATGGTGTTGATCGACTCCTGCCGCGCCTCCTCGATGAACGCGCAGGTGTTCACCACGATCACGTCGGCGTGCTCGGGCTCGGTGGCCGGCGCCAGCCCATCGGCCGCCAGGGTGCCCTCCAACTTGTCCGAGTCCACCTGGTTCTTGGGACAACCGAGGGTCTCGACCCAGTAGGAGCGCGGCACGTCGGCCACGCTACCGCGCCGCACCGACCGCCTCGGAGCCATGTCGGAGCCCGCCGCACCGCGGTGTCACCGTCGCGACCGGCTCACCCTCGACGCCCGGGTGCGGGGGCGGCGGCCGGCGCCGCGGCGTAGGCGCTAGCGTCGGCGGCCATGGCCGTGCGGATCTACCACAACAGCAATTGAAACTCCTCGAACAATGCCGTGCGCATTGCCGAGGAACTGGGCGTCGACGCCGAGATCGTGCTCTACCAGAAGACCCCGCCCGACCGGGCCGCGCTCGAGGCGATCATCGCCAAGCTGCAGGACCCGGTGGCCGATCTGGTGCGACGTGACGCCCAGTTCAAGAAGCTCGGGCTCACCGACGACGACGTGGCCACCGCCGAACAGGTCGTCGACGTGTTGCTGGCCCACAAGATGCTGCTGCAACGGCCGCTGGTGGTCACCGACGACACGGCCATCATCGGCCGGCCCAAGGAACGGGTGCGGGAGCTCCTCGCCGGCTGAGCCACCGGCCCGCTCCAAACCCTGCTTGCGGTGGGTGGGCGGCGTGGCCTGGTCCGCCGTCCTTCCACCACGCAACGTGAGCGGCGCGGGCGCAGTGCCCGTCGCCGACCCGGTCGCGCTGTGCAGCAGCGCCGCGCAACCTTCACACTGCTCGGAAGCAGAAAAGGGAGCGACATGACGCAGCCACCCGATCCCAACCCGGCACCGTACGGCGGTCCATCCTTCGGGGGGCCGGGTGATGCCACCCAGATCGGCCCATCGTCGTTCCCGCCCCCGGCCGCCCCGGCGCCGACGCCCGCCGCCCCACCGCAACCGCCGTTCGCCGCGCCGCAGGCGCCGTTCGTCCCGCCGTCCCAACCGGTTCAGTCCCAGCCGGTCCCGCCGAACCCGGCTGTGCCGAGCTTCGGCCCCCCGCCGGCGGGCTGGGCACCAGCGACGGCCGGCGCCGCAACCGGCCCGGTCATCGCCGCCGCCCGACCGGATGCCGCGCGCAGCCGCAGCGGCCGCGCCGGCGTGTTGGCGGCGCTGCTCACCGGACTGTTCACCGCCGTCGTCGCCAACCAGTGGGTGCTGGGAGCGTTGAGCGACATCCGCCAGCCCCAACTGCGGGCGCCGATCTTCAGCCTGTTCTTCGCCCACTGGAGCGCCACCCCGATCTCAGGGCGCGGCGACGGGTTCTCCGACGTGCTGACCCACGGGTTCTGGACCGACGCCAACGGCGGCGTCCTCCTGCAGCGGCTCCAGTTCGACGACGAGCTCGTGCACTGGCTGTTCAACTTCGTGCGGCTGGGGATGCTCGTGCTCGCGGTCGGCATCGCCGTGGCCGTCGCCCTGTCGCGACACGGCGGTGGCGTGCTCGCCCGAGCCCTCAGCGCCTGGGGTGCGATCGCGGTGGCCGCCGGCATCGTCGGAGGTCTGACCACGGCGGCGTTCTCACTCGTGACCGATGGCCGCCCGATCCCACTCACCGCCGAGCTGATCGCCGGCGGCGCCTTCGGCGCACAGTGGGCGCTCGTGGTCGGCTGGCTCATCGCCCTGCCCGCCGCGTTGGCGGCCCGCTGAGCTTGTCGCCCGGCCCCCTGTCGGTCGTCGGGGGCTTCGGCGGCTCGCTGGCGCTCCAAGGCCGGGACGGTTGGACCACAACAGACCGCCTAGTGCCCTGCCGGAACGCCTTCGGCGGCCGCTACCGTCGTGTGGGTGTTCCGGGGGCTTGATCCGCAGCGGGCAAAGGACCTGCGTGACCGGCGCGACCGTTACGAGCGTCGCGCCCGATCCATCCGCTACGGCACGGTCCGCGCCGGCTCGTGGCGGCACCTGCTGCAGACCTGGTGGCGCTCGCTGACCGACCTGCGCCGGCCCACCCGGTTCCTGCTGGTGGTGATGGCGGTGGGCTCGACCTGCATCGCCGCCGCCGGCCTCGGGGTGCGCAACGGCTGGCAGCTCGCCGTGGCGGGGGCCTCGCTCCCGCTCATCCTGGTCGTGGTCGGCGTGGTGACGTGGATCCAGGAGCGTCGCAGCGCCATCGCCCAGGCGGGCAGGCCGCCGCTGGTCAGCCCGCCTGAACGCCCTGCTCGTCGAGCTCCTCAGGACTCATGAGCACCTCGCGGGCCTTCGAGCCCGTGGAGGGACCGACCACCCCGGCCTGTTCCAGCAGGTCCATCAGCCGCCCGGCGCGGGCGAAACCGACCCGCAGCTTGCGCTGCAGCATGGACGTCGAGCCGAACTGGCTGCGCACCACCAGCTCGCGGGCCTGACGGAACAGCTCGTCGTCGTCCTCGTCACCGCTCCCGCCGGCACCGCCGCCGCTGAACAGGTCGAGCTGATCGCCCTCGTCGCTGCCCTCGACCCCTGGACGTAGTTCGTCTCCGGTGACTGGCGACGCCAGTAGGCGGCCACGGCGCGGACCTCCTCCTCGGTGACCCACGCCCTGCAGGCGCTGGGCGGTGGAGGAGCCGCCGTCGAGGATGAGCATGTCGCCCCGGCCGACGAGGCGTTCCGCCCCGGCCTGGTCGAGGATCACCCGGCTGTCGGCCAGGGAGGACACCGCGAAGGCCAGGCGAGCGGGGATGTTGGCCTTGATGACGCCGGTGATCACGTTGACCGACGGCCGCTGGGTGGCGACCACCAGGTGGATGCCGACGGCACGGGCCATCTGGGCGATGCGGCAGATGGCGTCCTCCACGTCGCGGGCGGCCACCATCATCCAGGTCGTTCAGCTCGTCCACCACGATCAGCACGTACGGCAGGCGGGGGAAGGTCACGTCCGCGCGGGGTTGTTGAACCCGAGCGACTTGGCCAGCGTCTCGGAGCGCTCGCCCTGCAGATCGCCGCGGTCGTAGGCGGCGTTGTAGCCGGTGATGTCGCGCACCCCGACCTCGGAGAGCAGGTCGTAGCGGCGCTCCATCTCCCGCACCGCCCAGTTGAGGGCGTTGGCCGCCTTCTTCGGGTTGGTCACCACCTGGGTGAGCAGGTGGGGCAACCGGTTGTACTGGCCGAGCTCCACCCGCTTGGGGTCGATCAGGATCATCCGCACCTGGTCGGGGGTGGAGCGCATCAGGATCGAGGTGATCAGGCAGTTGATGCAGCTCGATTTGCCGGCGCCGGTGGCACCGGCGATGAGCACATGCGGCATCTTGGCCAGGTTGGCCAGCACCGAGCGGCCGGCGATGTCGCGGCCGATGGCCACCTCGAGTGGGTGATCGGCCCGGCGGGCCTCCTCCGAACCGAGGATGTCGCCGATGGTGACGAGCTGTCGGTCGGCGTTGGGCACCTCCACCCTGATCGCCTGGCGGCCGGGGATGGGGGCGAGGATGCGCACATCGGCGTGGCCATGGCGTAGGCGATGTCGCGGTGCAGGCTGGTCACCCGGGCCACCTTGACGCCCGGCCCGAGCTCGAGCTCGTAGCGGGTGACGGTGGGACCGACCACCATACCGACCAGTCTGGTCTCGACGCCGTGCTCGGCGAGGGCGTGTTCGAGCGTGCGACCGGCCCGCTCGACGGCGTAGCGATCCACCTCCTGGGCGCCGCTGCGGCCCAGCACGTTGGCGGGCGGGAGCTTCCACACCTTGGGCACGACGGAGCCGCCCACGCCACCGGCGGCCTCGTCGATGACACCGGCGCCCTCGGCGTCGTCATCGGCCGCATCCTCGCCGGCGCTGTCGGGGTCGAAGGCGGGCTCGGGCGGCGCCGAGAAGGCACCACCGGTGATGGGGATGACCCGCTCCTGGGTCGGGGCGCCGGCGTGCAACGCCCTCCGGCCTCGCCTGCGGCCTCACTGGCCGCCTCATCGGCGGCCTTGTCGCCCGCCTCGTCGGCGCCGGGGACCTGGACCTCGACCTTGCGGCGACGGCGGGGGCGTTCACCACCGTCGCCTGCGTCGGCGTCGCGCTCGATGGCCGCCTGCAACTCGGGATCCTCGACCGCCCGGAACAGCGATCCGAACCGCTGGCCCACGTCAGGGGTCAGCGTCGCCCACCCCGGGCGGCGATGCGGGCCACCCCGGCGGGGGTGACGCGGGCGAGCACCATCATCAGGGCCACAGCGGCCACGCCCAACAGGACGGCGGCTGCGGGCCGGCCGGTGGCGGCCACCAGCGGCCGGGCCACCCCCATCCCGAGCAAGCCGCCGGCACCCTCGAGACGATCGAGCAACGTCTTCGCCTCGGCGCCGGCGCCGGTGCCGCGGAACACGTGCAGCAACGCCGCCACCGTCACCACCAGGACCACCGCCACCGCTGCGGGATGCACCCGACCGGCGGCGTGGGCGTGGGGGCGCGGGCCCCGCAGCAGCAGGCCGCCGGCCGCCATCATCAGCGGCGGCGCGATGTAACGGAGCAGGCCGAGCAACACGCCGAGGCCGGTCTCGGCGGCGAAACCCGCCGGTCCGGCGGCCTGCAGGTAGATCCCGAGGCCGGAGATCAGCCCGGCCAGCACCAGCAGCGCACCCCACACCTGCCCGTTGGCCAGCACCCGGCGCCACCACAGACCCATCGGTGACTTCTTGGCGTGACGCCGCTTGGCGCCGGAGCGATCGGCGCTGCTGGAGCGGGCGCGCGACGGTGCGGATCGGGTCGTCGAACGGGCGCGACCCGACGTCGACTTGGGCGCAGTTCTCGTAGCCACAGCAGCAACAACGCTAACAGCAGCACCACCAGCCACAGATGGACCCGGCGGACACCGGCCGCAGAACGCGGTTCCTCCAGCGGCGCGGTCGGCGCGGGCTCGATCCGGTCAGAGCTCCATGACGACGGGCACGATCATCGGCTTGCGACGCGTGCGCTCGTTCACGAACCGACCGGCGCTGCGGCGGATCCGCTGCTGCAGCGTCTCCACGTCGGTGGCACCTTGCTGCAACGCCTCGATCAGCTCGGCCCGCACCACCTCGGCGCCCTCGTCGAGCAGATCCTCGGCCTCGGGTGCGTACACCCAGCCCCGGGTGATGATCTCCGGCTTGGTGATCACCGTGGCGTTGTGCACGTCGACCGCGGCGATGACCACCACCACGCCCTCCTCGGCCAGCACCCGCCGGTCGCGCAGCACGCCGCGGCCCACGTCGCCGACGATGCCGTCGACGAACACGTAGTTGGCGCTCACCCGGTCCCCGCGGTGCACTCCGTCGTCGTCGAGCACGATCTGGTCGCCGTCCTCGCACACGACCACGTGCGCCGGGTCGATGCCGATCTCCTCGGCGATGCGGCCGTGGGCCACCAGCTGGCGGTACTCGCCGTGCACCGGCGTGAACCACTCCGGCTGGACGAGCGAGTGGTAGAGGCGCAGCTCCTCGGCCTGGGCGTGACCGGTGGCGTGCACGTCGGCGACCCCGGTGTGCACCACCTCGGCACCGAGCCGGGTGAGTCCGTTGATCACCTTGGACACGTTGTGCTCGTTGCCCGGGATCGGCGTGGACGACAGGATCACCGTGTCGTCGGCCCCGAGCTTCAGCCAGCGGTTCTGGTTGGCGGCCATCAACGCCAGCGCCGACATCGGCTCACCCTGGCTACCGGTGCAGATCACACAGATGTCCTCGGGGTCGAAGCGATCGATCTCCTCGATGTCGATCAGCTTCGAGGCGGGGATGTCGAGCAGGCCCATCTCCCGGGCCATGCGGATGTTGCGCTTCATCGAGATGCCGAGCGACGCCACCATGCGGCCCTGCTCGATGGCGGCATCGGCGATCTGCTGGATGCGATGGATGTGCGACGAGAAGCAGGCCACGACCAACCGGCGGTCCTGGTGCTCGTGGAACAGGTCGTAGAGGACCCGACCGACCTCGGACTCCGACTTCGACCAGCCCGACTCGTCGGCGTTGGTGGAATCGGCCAGCAGCAGGCGGATGCCCACGGTGTGGCTGAGGTGGCCGATGCGGGCGAGGTCCGAGCGGCGGCCGTCGACGGGGGTGTTGTCGATCTTGAAGTCCCCCGAGTGCATCACGATGCCCTGCGGGGTGTGGAAGGCGATGGCGTTGCCGGTGGGCACCGAGTGGGTGACGGGGATGAACTCGACCGTCATCGAGCCGATCGTGACGGTGCCGCCGTCCTCCACGACGTTGAACGAGGTGCGGCCGAGCAGGCCCGCCTCCTCGATGCGGTTGCGGGCCAGCCCGAGCGTCAGCCGCGAGCCGTAGAGCGGCACCGAGACCTCGCGCAACAGGAAGGGCAACCCGCCGACGTGATCCTCGTGGCCATGGGTGAGGAGCACGGCGCGGAGCCGCTCCTTGTTGGCCACGACATAGGAGAAATCGGGCAGGACGAGATCGATGCCGGGCATGTCGGGCCCGGGGAACATGAGGCCGAAGTCGACGAGGACGAGATCGCCGTCCACCTCGATGGCGCAGCAGTTCCGCCCGATCTCGCCGAGGCCGCCGAGGAACGTGATGGTGACCGGACTGGACATGGTTCACCGACCGTAGCCGGTCTGCCGCCTGGACAGGGTGCACCGGTCGAACGCCGCGCGCACCGCCATGGGCGGCCGGCGGGCCCGCCCCGACCGCCGGCCGGTCAGGCCGAGCGGGCAGCCTCGAGCTCGGCCAGGATCTGGCGGCCCTTCTCCTCCCAGCCGTCGGGCGTGGGGCCCATCGGCATGCGGCACTCCCCCACCGGGCGGCCGATGGCCCGCAGCAGTGCCTTGGTGGGCACCGGGTTGGGAGCCACCAGACCGGTCTCGTAGTCGAACGAGGGGATCATGCGGGCGTTGACCGCCCGGGCCCGCTCGACATCGCCCTTGGTGAAGGACTCGATCATCTCGACCATGTCGGCCGCACACCAGTGCGTGGCCACGCCCACCACACCCACGGCGCCCACCGCCAGCAGCGGCAGCGTCAGCGAGTCGTCGCCGGAGTACACCTCGAAATCGGCCGGGGCCTGGGCGATGAACGTGGCCGTCTCCGCCGGGTTCCCGGCCGCATCCTTCAGCGCCACGATCGTGGGCACGTTGTGGGCGAGCTCGAGCAGCGTGGCCGTCTCGATCTTCCGGCCGGTGCGCACCGGGATGTCGTAGAGCATCACCGGCAGCGAGCTGGCCTTGGCCACCGTCTCGAAGTGCCGGTAGAGGCCGGCCTGTGACGGCCGGTTGTAGTACGGCGTGACCAGGAGCAGCCCGTCGACCCCCGCCTTCACCGCCCGCTCGACGAGATCGAGCGACTCGGCGGTGTTGTTGGAGCCCACCCCGGCGATGACGGGCACGCTGACCGCCTGGCGGACCACCTCGAACAGCTTGCCCTGCTCGGCGTGGGACAGCGTGGGGCTCTCACCGGTGGTGCCGGCGATCACCAGGCCCTGGTTGCCGTTGTCCACCAGCCACCGCGCGAGCGCCGCCGCCTCGTCGTAGTCGACGGCGCCGTGCTCGTCGAACGGGGTGACCATGGCGGTGAGAACGGCGCCGAAGCGAGCCATCGCAGATGCTCCCGGGGTGGAGGGACAACGATCGGAGCGAGCCTAGCCGTCACCCCTCCGACCCGCCCGCAGGGATTCTCCGGGCACGAACGGACCCGACGGGCCCGCTCCTGCTCATTCGTAGCGGAACTGGCGCACCAGGCCGTTGAGGTCCTCGGCGCACGTGACCACGCTGACGGCGGCCTCCCGGGCGTTGCCGACCTCGACCGACGTGGCCGCGGCGGCGTCGGCGAGGGTGCCGACCGTGTCCGCGATCCGGGCGGCGCCCTCGGCGATGGCCGCCACCCGCTCCCCGATCTGGCCGGTGGTGAGCGTCTGCTCCTCCACCGCGGCGGCGATGTTGGCGGCGATGTCGTTGACCGAGCCGATGATGGTGCGGATCTCACCGATGGCGGCCACCGCCCGTTCGGCGTCCTGTTGGATGGCGTTGACCCGCGGCGCCACCTGCTCGGTGGCCTGGGTGGTCTGCTGGGCCAGCGCCTTGACCTCCTCGGCCACCACCGCGAAACCCTTGCCGGCCTCGCCGGCGCGGGCCGCCTCGATGGTGGCGTTGAGGGCGAGCAACTGGGTCTGGGCGGCGATGGCGGTGATCACCTCGACCACGTCGCCGATCTCCCGGGAGCTGCCGCCGAGGGAGGCGACGGCGCCGTCGGTGCGCACGGTCATGTCCGCCGCCCGGGCGGCCACGCCGGCGGCCTCCGCCGCCGCCCCGGCGATCGAACCGGTGGCCCCGGTCAGCTCGTCGGCCGCCACCGCCACCTCCTGGATGGCCCGGAACACCTCATCGGCGGCGCCGGCGGCGGCCCGGGCCTCTGCGGCGGTGCGCTCGGCCACCGCCACCGTGCGCTGGTTGGTGGCATCGAGGCGGGCCGACACGTCGCTGAGGGTGGCGGCGTCATCGGCGATGGCCGCCACCGTCGTCCCGGTGCGGGCCAGCGTCTGGTTGATGGCCTCGTGGATGCGGTCGACCTCGTCGGTGCCGGCCGGGGCGAACCGCGGGGTCAGATCGCCGCCGGCCACCCGGTCGAGGGCGATCGCGGTGGCGGCCAGGGGCCCGGCGATACTGCGACCGATCCGCCACGACAGCAGCCCGAGCCCGCCGGCGAGCAGCGCCAACAGCCCGAACGTGACCGCCAGGTCGGTCCGGAACGCCCGGTCCAGGTCATCGACGTAGATCCCGGTGCCGACCACCCATCCCCAGGGCTCGAAGCCGGCCACGTAGGACAGCTTGGGCTGCGGGTCCTCGGCTCCCGGCTTGGGCCACTGGTACTCGACGAAACCGGCGCCGTCGCGCTCGACCACGTCGACCATGTCGAGGAAAAGGTGCTTGCCGGTCGGGTCGGTGGTGGCGGCCAGGTCGGTGCCGTCGAGCTCGGGCTTGGTCGGGTGCATGAGCATCGTCGGCGCCAGGTCGTTCACCCAGAAGTACTGGTCGCCGTCGTAGCGGAGCCCGCGCAGCGTGTCCAACGCCTGGGCCTGCGCCGTTGGCTCGTCGAGCTCGCCGGCCAGCACCCGGGCGTGGAAGGCGGCCACGGTGCCCACCGCCGTCTCCACGTGCTGACGGGTGGCGTCCTGCTTCAGCTCGATGCGGGTCTGGCGCACGCGCACCGCACCCACGGCGGCGACGGCGACGAGGGCGGCGAGCCCGGCGACGACGATGACGGTGAGCTTGGTCCCGACCCGGGAGCGGGATCGATGGCGTTGACGCAACGTGACCTCCTGGCGTGACGCAGGAGGTCGATCGTGCATCGGGGAGCCCGCCTTGAACGGGCAGCCGTCACTGCACCCGGTACAGATCGATCAGTGCGAACCCTCGCTGGCCCGGTCGATGTTGAGCGTGGCGAGCAGATCCTCGTGGAGCTCGAACCACACCGTGTGGTAGCTGGGGATCATCGGCTTGGTGAACCAATCGGACTCACCGCCCTGCACCTTGGCCAGCGCCGACGCCAGCCGGGCGCCGTACCCGCCGAACCGGTCGAGCTGCTCCGCCAGCCGGGTGCAGATCGGCTGCACCTCGACATCGATCTCGGCCAGCTTGGCGATGACCTTGGCGTCGTAGTCGGCGTCGCCGTGGTCGTTGAGCGTCTGCGGGTCCTTCATCTGCCAGTCGGTGCACACCGCCAGCATCTGGCCGTTCAGGGTCAGGAACTGCTCGTAGCAGGCCTGCACCACGGTGCGGCAGCCGGCCTCGTCGAGCTCGGCCTTCAACCGGCGCTCGCCCTCGGCCCGGCCGTCGGGGGTGAGCGACCAGCCGCTGAGGCGGCCCTCGCGGTAGTTGGCCAGGCCCTGCTCGCCGAGACGGCCCAGCTCGGCCTCGACGTCCTGCACCGGCAGGCCGACCAGCTCCGCCACCTTGTCCGCCGGTTTGAACCCGGCCAGGCGCAGGCCGTGCAGGACGAGCAGGGAGGCAGCGGAGGGCACAGGCATGTGACCGACGTTACCCACCCTCGGATCGGAAGGAAAGCATCGACTGATCACGCTCAGCGTCGCTCTCGGGCGATCCTGCCGGCGGGGCCGCGCCACCGGCGTCCGGCGGCGGCGCGGCTGCCGCGTCGCGTTCGTCGAGGGCGCGACGGATGGCCGAACGGCGCACCAGCATCGGGTAGCCGACGACCCAGATCGCCGCGAAGATCGCCCACTGGCCGGCGTAGCTGCGGTGCGGTCCCTCGTCGTGGGCGGGCGGCGGCACCGGCCTCGGCAGCGGCGGTGCTCGCCGGCTGCTGGCCTCTGCAGCTGCAGGTAGACGGGCAGCAGCGCCTCGTCGACCTGCTCGCCCAGACGGTCGAGGTCCGCCCGGGCCAACACCCGCAGCTCGGTGCCGGAGGCATCGGTGGCGCCGAGCGCACCTCGCATCTCGGTGGCCAGGGCCAGGCCGGTCACCGTCACCGTCCCGGCCGGGGCCTCGGCCCCGGCGGGCGGCTCCGGGTGGTGTCGGCCGAGGGGATCCAGCCCCGGTTGACCACCACCGCCTCGCCAGGCCGGCCCTGCAGCGCCAACGGGGTGAGCACCCAGGCGCCCGGCTGACCGTCGAGGCTGCGGGAGCGCACGAAGACCTCCTCGTCGGGCCGGTAGGTGCCGGTGGCGGCCAGCAGCCGGAAGCGCACCTCCTCCACCCGCTCGGCGGTGGCGTCGAGCGGCACCACCGCGTCGACCGCTTCCACCGGCTGGGCGGCCCGCTCGTCGTAGAGGCGGTTGCGGGCCTCTTGTCCGACAACCGGGAGGCTGCCAGAAACGCGGTGATCATCACCGCCAGCGCCACCAACGCCAGGGCGTGGCGCACCAACCACGACGGCTGCAGGGCGAACCGGTAGCCTGGGCCTGATCTGCGCACGGGGCACGGCAGCTCACGCTACCCGTCGACTTCGCCGTGGCAGAACGCCGGGCTAGCTTGCCCGGCCATGTCCAACGTCCTGCAGTCGCTCCCGGTCGGAGAACGGGTCGGCATCGTGTTCTCCGGCGGCCTCGACACCAGCGCGGCCGTGGCCTGGATGCGCCACCACGGGGCCATCCGTGCGCCTACACCGCCGATCTGGGCCAGCCCGACGAGGACGACCTCGCCTCGGTGCCCGATCGGGCCACCGCCTACGGCGCCGAGCTCGCCCGCCTGGTGGACTGCCGCGAGCTGCTCGTGCAGGAGGGCCTGGTGGCGCTGCAGTGCGGGGCGTTCCACATCAGCACCGGCGGCAAGACGTACTTCAACACCACCCCGTTGGGCCGGGCGGTCACCGGCACGTTGCTGGTGCAGTCGATGCAGAGCGACGGCGTGGACATCTGGGGCGACGGCTCCACCTACAAGGGCAACGACATCGAGCGGTTCTACCGCTACGGGCTGCTGGTCAACGAGGCGCTGCGGATCTACAAGCCCTGGCTGGACCCGGCGTTCGTGTCCGAGCTCGGTGGCCGCGCCGAGATGAGCGCGTGGTTGACCGAGCACGGCTTCCCGTACCGGGCGTCGGCCGAGAAGGCGTACTCCACCGACGCCAACATCTGGGGCGCCACCCACGAGGCCAAGAAGCTCGAGTACCTCGAGGAATCGATGGACCTCATCGAGCCGATCATGGGCGTGCGCCACTGGGATCCGTCCGTCGCCATCGAGCCGGAGGTGGTGTCGGTGCGCTTCGAGGAGGGCTGGCCCGTGGCCATCAACGGCGCCACGTTCGCCGACTCGGTGGCGCTGGTGCTGGAGGCCAACACCATCGGCGGACGCCACGGCCTGGGCATGAGCGACCAGATCGAGAACCGCATCATCGAGGCCAAGAGCCGCGGCATCTACGAGGCCCCCGGCATGGCGCTGCTGCACATCTGCTACGAGCGGCTGGTCACCGCCATCCACAACGAGGGCACCGTCGACAACTACCGCACGATGGGCCGGCGCCTCGGCCGCATGCTCTACGAGGGGCGCTGGTTCGACCCGCAGTCGCTGATGCTGCGCGAGCCGCTGCAGCGCTGGGTGGGCGCCGCCGTCACCGGTGAGGTCACGCTCCGCCTGCGCCGGGGCGATGACTACACCATCCTCGACACCACCGGCCCGCACCTGACCTACCAGCCGGAACGGCTGTCGATGGAAGCAGGTGGAGGACGCCGCCTTCGGACCGCTCGACCGGATCGGGCAGCTCACCATGCGCAACCTCGACATCGCCGACTCACGGGCCAAGCTCGACGTGTACCGGGCGCGGGCACGCTGACCTCGGGCCGCTTCGGCGAGCTCGGCCTGCTCGGCGCCGGTCGAGGCGCGGCCGCACCCGACGGCGGCGACGACCCCGCCACCTGAGGCTGACCACCGTGGGCTGGGCCGACGCGGTGCCCGACGCATCGCTGCCGGTCGCCTGTGGCGGCAGCGTCCACCACCTGCACTGGCACGCCGGACGCCTACGGGCCGACGCCCATCCCGACCTCGCCGGCGAGGAGGCCCTCGCCGCGCTGGGCGGGGAGCTGCCGGCCTGCGTCGGCGCCGTGCTGCGCTGGCGGGCGGCGGTGGCCGACGGTGGCTTCCTCAGCGACTGGGCCGACCTCGACCTCGACGACCCGGTGTACCGCCACCACCTGCAGATCGCGGTGAACCGGCTCCGGGCCGAGGGCGTGCAGGACTTCCTGCGCGGGCTGCCACCCCGGCGGGCGGAGGCGATGGGGCGGTTCCTGCTCGCCTTCCCGCAGCGCTGGGTCGACCGGGCAGCGCTGGCCGTGGTCCGGGCCGGCCGGGCCGGTGGGCTCGAGGCGCGCACGGCGGCCGCCGTCGATCGGGCGGTGCAGGTCAGGGCCCGCTCCGCGTTCGTTTGCAGCCTGGCCGGTTGGTCGGCGGTGGTGCGCCCGGCGGCGCTGGTGCGCTTCGACTGCCGGGTCGGCGGGTGGGACGAACCACCGGCGGCGGCCGGCCTGCTCGACGGCACCGCCAGCTGGTGCCGGGTGGCGCTCAGCCCGCGCTGGCTGCTCGAGGTGTGGGGCCCGGGCGCCGCGGTCGACGCCTGCGGCGACCTGCGCCTGGCCGCCACCGGCGAGACCCTGGTGTGGCAACCGGCGGACGGCGGCCCGCCCGCCGCCACCATCGTCGTGCGCTGACCGCCGGCGGGGCTGTGCGCGGGGGCGGGTGCTCTCAGGCGGTGCGCAGCGCGGTGAGGGCCTCGTCGAAGGTCTCGACGGCGATGATGTCGATGCGGCCCCTGGCCACGGCCCGGGCATCGTCGGCCTGGCTGGCGGGGGCGAAGAACACGTCGGCACCCGCCTCGATGGCGGCGCGGACCTTCTCCTCGATGCCGCCGATCTCACCGACCTGGCCGTCGATGGCGAGCGTGCCCGTGCCCGTCACGTGACGCCCGGCGGCGACATCCTCCGGGGACAGGGCGTCGTACACGGCGAGGGCGGTGAGCAGCCCGGCGGAGGGCCCGCCCACGTCGCCGCCGTCCACCTCGACCTCGGTGGACAGCTCGAAGCGGAGGTTGCTGGTGGTCACGCCGATGCCGAGCCCGAAGCGGCCGGTGGCCTCCAGCACCCGCAGGTCGATCTGCTCGCGGCGCACCGCGCCCTCCAGATCGCGCACGGTCACCGTGACCGCCACAGTGGCGTCGGCCGCCGGGGTCACGCCGTCGGTGGCCACGGCCAGCGCCTCGCGCAGATCGGTCTCGGTCGTGACGGCCCGGTCGTCGATGGCGGTGATCACGTCACCGGGGCGCAGCGCGGCGGCCGCAGGGCCGTCGGGCAGCAAGCCGGTCACCAGGGCGCCGTCGCCGGTGATGGCCACGTCCTCACCGAGCGCCTGCTCCGCCACGGCCACCGCGACCTGCGATGCGTCGGCGAACACCGCCCGTTGCTCGGCGCGGAACGTGTCGCCGTCCTCGCCCTTGGGGATCAACAGGTCGCGGGGCACCACGGGGTTCGGTGAGCCGGTCAGCTCGTGCCACGCCCAGCGCCCGAACGTGAGCGGCGTGCTCCGCACGGTCAGCCCGCTGTAGGTGCCGTGCAGCGGGCCCGAGGCGGCGGTCACGTCGTCATCGACGACCATCGCCTCGTTCAACGCGATCAGCGATCCCGGCGACAGCTCGAGGAACGGCAGCCGGACCGCCCCGAACAAGCCGAGGGCACCCCCGGCGGCCACCAACGACAGCCGGCGATAGGCCACCCGGGCGATGACCGGGCGCTCGGCGGGCACCAGGCGCAGGCACACCGCAGCCACCGCGGCCACCACCGCGCCGCTGAAGAGCAGCGCCCCGACCGCATCGGTGGCCACGTGCCAGCCGCCGCGCACCACCGTCACCGCCATGACCGGCGCCGCCGCCAGCGCCACCGCGGCGACGAGGCCGCGCAGCACGAGTGAGCGCCGGCGGGCGGCGGCGACGTCGGCCGGTTCGACCGCTGCGTCGGGCCGGCCGCCTTGGTCACCGGGCCGGTCGGGCCCGTCACCGGGGCGGCGGGCGACGGCCAGCACCACCACGGTCGTGAACGCCACCGAGGCGACGCCAGCGGTGTGGCCCGACGGGACCCCGAACGTGTCCTCCAGTTGGCGGCCGATCAGCGGTTTGGCCACCAGCGCCGCGCCACCGGCCCCGAGCAGGGGTCCGAGCACCGCCAGCTTGATCAAACGCTCGTCCCCCCGGCGCAGCGTCCAGGCCACCAGGGCGATGGCGGCCACGCCGACCGCCGGCGGCGAACCGAGCACGACGATGCGCTCGAGCACCGAGGCAGGGATCGCCCGTCCCGCGCCCACCGGCAGCCACGAGAACCAGCCGTCGATGCGGGCGTCGAGCGCGATCGGCCCCCGCTCGCGCCACACCCGGGTGGTCAACCAGGCGAACAAGGCCCCCTGGACGGCGACGGCGGTGAGCAGGACGGCGAAGACCCGGTTGGAGCGACCGCGGAGCTGCACGCACCCATCATCGGTCGCCGCACCGAAAAGCGGGCGAATGACACGCGCCGACGGCGGGCGGGCGTCCGGGCTGGCATGAGGGGCGTCCGGGAGGCGGGCGCGGGGCGGGCGGCGGACGGCGGGCGTGCTCGCGGTCAGACCGCGGTTGCGTCGAGGGCGGCGGCGAGCTCGTCGTTCATGGCGTCGAGGAAGCGGGCGGCACCCGCCCAATCCTCGGTGCCGTCGGCCTGCCAGGCGCCGAGGATCTGGCGGGAGGGTTGACCAGCAGCCCGCAATGGCCCTCCGCCGCCGGCCGGCGCCCGGCCACGGCGTCGAGCGCGGTGCCGCCCTGGGCGCCGTAGCCCGGCACCAGGAACAGGGTGTGGGGCATGGCGGTGCGCAACGTGCGGGCCTGCTCGGGCCAGGTGGCGCCCACCACCGCGCCCACGTCGCTCAGGCCGCAGGCGCCGGTGCGACCCGCCCCCCAGCCGGCCACCAGCGCCGCCATGCGCTCGAAGACGGTGCCCTCGCCGCTGGGCCGGTCCTGCAGGTCACCGGCGGACGGGTTCGACGTGCGCACCAGCACGAACACGCCGTGGTCGATGGCGTCGGGCTCGGCCAGGAACGGGGTGACCCCGTCGGTGCCGAGGTAGCCGTTGATGGTCAGCCAACCGGCCCGCAGCCCACCGACGGGCGCGCCGCCGAGGCCGGGCGGCCCGCCGAAGGCCATCTGGGCATAGTGGGCGGCGGTCGAGCCGATGTCGTTGCGCTTGCCGTCGAGCACCACGGCGATGCCCCGCTCGTGGGCGGCGATCACCGTGTGCTCGAGCGCCCGCCAGCCCGCTGCGCCGTAGGCCTCGTAACAGGCGAGCTGCGGTTTCACCGCCGCACAACGGCCGGCCACCGCATCGAGGAGGCCGAGGTTGTAGTCGATGACGGCGTCGGCGAACGCGTCGGCGCCGTCACCGCGGCGTTCGAGGGCGGCCCGGCGCAACGCCGGCGGGATGAGCTCAGGCCGCGGGTCGAGGCCGACGCAGGCGATGGAGCCGTTGTGGGCGAAGGCGCGGTCGAGCAGATCGGCGGGGTGCATCGGATCGTCGGCTGGGGTGGTGGTCGGCTCGGCGGGGGCCACTCAGGAGGGCAGCTCGTAGTCGACGAAGCGGGTGCGCAGGTCCTTCTTGGAGAACTTGCCGGTGGAGGTCTTGGGGACCTCCTCGATGAACACGACGTCGTCGGGCAGCCACCACTTGGCGATGCGACCCTCGAGGAACGCCAGGATCTCCTCCCGGGTGGCGGTCTCGCCCGGCTTGAGCACGACACAGGCCAGCGGGCGCTCCTGCCAGCGCGGGTGGTTGATGCCGATGACCGCGGCCTCGGCCACCTTTGGGGTTGGCCATCAGCTCGTTCTCCACGTCGACCGAGCTGATCCACTTCGCCGCCCGACTTGATCACGTCCTTGGAGCGGTCCACGAGCTTCACGTAGCCGTACTCGTCGACCACGGCGACGTCGCCGGTCTTGAGCCAGCCATCGGTGGTGAAGCTCTCCGGGGAGCGCTCGTCGTCGTGGTAGCTGCGGATGACCCACGGGCCGCGCACCTGCAGCTCACCGGACGTCTCGCCGTCCCAGGGGCGTTCCTCGAGCGTGTCGGGGTCGACCACGCGCATCTCCATGCCGGGCACGACGCGCCCCACGAACGTGCGCCGCTCGGCCGCCTCCTCCTCGCTGACGCCGTCGAAGTCGGTCGACAGGTGGCAGACCGCGGCGATCGGCGAGGTCTCGGTCATGCCCCAGGCCTGCAGCAACGGCTTGCCGGTCACCTTGCGGTAGCCCTCCGACAGCGCCTTGGGCACGGCCGAGCCGCCACAGGGGATGGTGCGCAGGTGCGAGGTGTCCCGGCCCTCGAGCAGCGGCAGCACGCCCATCCAGATGGTTGGCACGCCGGCGGCCACGGTGACCCGCTGCTCGACGAGCAGGTCGGCCAGCGTGGGGGCGGACAGGTCGGGGCCGGGCATGACCAGCGTGGCACCGGTGCACACCGCGCCGTGGGCAAGTCCCCAGGCGTTCACGTGGAACATGGGGACGACCGGCATGATGACGTCGCGCTCGCAGACGCCGGCCGAGTCGGTCTGCATCAACGCCATCGTGTGCAGGTAGGTGGACCGGTGCGAGTACACCGCGCCCTTCGGGTTGCCGGTGGTGCCGGACGTGTAGCACATCGACGCGGCCCGGTTCTCGTCGAGCACCGGCCAGGCCGCCAGCGGCTCGGCGTCGGCGAGCAACGCGTCGAGATCGTGGACCTGCGGGCCGTCCGGGCCGAGGTCACCGAAGTCGGCGTCGGCGCCGTCGGCCATCACCACCAGGTGCTTGACGGTGGTGAACGTGGCGACCAGCGGGGCGAGGCTCGCCACCAGCGAGGCGTCCACGAAGATGGCCTCATCGGCGGCGTGGTTGACGATGTAGGTGATCTGCTCGGGAAACAGCCGGATGTTCAGCGTGTGGCACACCCGGCCGGAGCAGGGGGCGGCGAAGTACAGCGACAGATGGTTGGCGGTGTTCCACCCGAACGTGCCCACCCGGGCATCGGCCGACAGGCCCAGCCGGTCGAACACGGTGGCCAGCCGGCGGGTGCGATCGGCCCACTCGCCGTAGGTGGTGCGGACCAGCCCGTTGCGGGTGTTGGTGATGATCGGCTTGCGGTGGTGGTAGCGCTCCGCCCGTTCGAAGAGGTGCGTGAGCGTGAGCGGCACATCCATCATCAGGCCATCCATGGGGACCTCCTCTTCGTCGGGATCGATCTCGCGTGCAATGCGTTCGCAGCTGAACCTGGCGGCGCGCGTCGGTAGTCGGCGCCGGGGCTCTACAGTGCCCCAAGAACCCGTTGCGAGTGCGAATCGGCGCGCCCCGTGCCCCGCCTCCGACGGTCACCGCCCGATGGACCAGCTCAGCTCCCGCCACCCGCCGAGCCGCCGAGTGCTCAGCCTCGTCGTCGCACCGCTCATCGCCATGGTGGTGGCGTCCAACATCGCGTACTTCGTGTGGCCGTCGCTGGTGGACACCCACCCGTTGCTGCTGATCTCACTGAGCGCCCAGAACCGCTACCTGGCGCTGACCTCCAACCAGCTGGACCCGCTGTCGTACTACGGGGTCGGCTTCGTGCGCCTGGTGCTGCCGGACCCCCTCTTCTACCTGCTGGGGCTGTGGTACGGGGCGCGGGCCATCGAGTGGATGGAGCGGCGGATGCCGTCGCTGGGCCTGTCGCTCCGCTATCTGGAACGCGGCTTCGCCAAGGCCCGCCACGTGGTCGTGTTCGTGGCCCCGAACAACCCGGTCAGCGTGCTGGCGGGTGCAGCGGCGATGCCGGCCCGGGTGTTCGCCGCGCTCAACATCACCGGCACCATCGCCCGGCTGATCCTGATCCGGTTGTTGGGCAACGTCTTCCAGGGGCCGATCGACGCCGTGCTCGGCTTCGTGCGCGACTACCGGTGGTACCTCATCGCCGGCAGCGTGCTGCTCACCCTGCTGTCCACGCTGGCGGATCGCAAGGGTGGCGGGGAGCTCGGTGCCCTACGCCACCTGAGCGACGACCTCGGGGCGGAGGAGACGCCCGCCGGGGGCGACGGCAAACAGGACTGACGGCGCCGCCGCCCCTGCCCGATCGGCGGCGTGTCGTGTGGCTGCGGGTACCGGCGTCAGCCGGCCGGCAACCGGGCATCGAGGGCGTCGAGATCCGGGAGCGACAGCAGGACATCGGCCAGCGCGTCGAGCTGCGCAGGCTCGAGGGCTGCAATTGCGGCCGAACGGGCCGCCCCCAGCGGGCCGAGTCGGAGCTCGAGGATGCGACAAGCGAGTTCCGCTCGGCCTTCGAGCCGGCCCTCGGCGCGGCCTTCTTCGCGCCCCTCGGCCCGCCCCTCAGCGCGGCCTTCCTCGCGCCCCTCGGCGCGAGCCTCCTTCACCATCGGTAGCTCTCGCAGATCGACCGCCATGTGGGTCCACCTCCCAAAG
>JAWKIM010000036.1:0-20998 GCA_041394365.1 Acidimicrobiales bacterium | reverse complement strand
GCCAGCTGGTGACGAAGCGCACCGTGCCCGCCCCCATGCGGTAGAAGTCGACGCCCGCCGCGTCGAGCGCCCCGGCCACGCGCTCGTCGAGGCGCACGAACACCATGTTCACCGCCGGGCGCACGAGCACCGCCACCCCGAGCCGGTCGAGGCCGGCGGTGAGGCGGGCCATGGCCGCGTTGGCCCGTGCCGCCAGCTGCAGCCACAACCCGTCGCTCAGGTACGCGTCGAGCTGCGCCGACTGGAAGCGCATCTTCGACGCCACGTGGCCGGCGCGCTTGGTCCGGTAGTGCAGCTCTGCGGCGGCGGCTTCGTCGAAGCAGACGATCGCGTCGCAGCTGATCCCGCCGTTCTTCAGCGCGCCCAGCGACACCAGGTCGACACCAGCCCGCCAGGTGAGCTCGGCCGGCGTGCACCCGAGCGCCACCACGGCGTTGGCCAACCGGGCCCCGTCGAGGTGCACCCGCAGACCCCGGTCGCGGGCGGTGGCCGCCAGCGCCGACACCTCCGCCACGGTGTAGACCGCGCCGAGGTCGGTGGGTGAGGTGAGCGAGAGCACCGACGGCTGGGCGTGGTGGTTGTCGCCCCAGTTGGTGGCGGCGAAGGCCTGCGCCAAGGACTCGACGGTCAGCTTCGAGCCGGGCCCGGGCAGACCCCGCAGCTGGAGCCCGCCGCCCAGCAGCGAGCTGGCACCGCACTCCGAGCGCAGGATGTGGGCGCTCTCGTGGCACAGCACCGCACCCCACGGCGGGCACAGCGCCGACAGGCCCAGTGCGTTGGCGGCGGTGCCGCTGACCACCGGGAACACCCGCACGGCGTCACGTCCGGGCTCGCGCTCGAACACGGCCGCCACCTTCTCCTCCAGCCGCCGGGTCCAGGCGTCGGCCCCGTAGGCGAGTGCCGAACCGGTGTTGGCCGCGGCCACGGCGGCCAGCAGCTCCGGCGCGGCGCCCGCGGCGTTGTCGCTGCGCAGCTCGATGCGGTGCCCGGCATCGGGCCCGGTGGGGACGAGATCGTTCATGGCCCGCGTTTCTACACAGGATCGTGCCGCCGGCCGAGCCGCCCACCCCCTCGGGTGGCGGGCCGCCCCGGGATACCACCGCCACCCGGGGCGGCCTAGAGTGCGCGGCGCCGTTGTCGGGTCCGCAGGAGGCCGCCCCAACCATGCCCACGCCGTCACCTCCAGATCCCGGCCCCACGTTCGCCCCGCTCGCCGACGCGCACCCGGGCGAGCGCATCGGCCACCGGGTGGTCATCAGCGCGCCGGCCGCCGCCGAAGCCGGCCACACCTATCGGTATGCCCCCAACGTGTCCTGCCGCGGGCCGCTGGCGCTGCCCGTGACCTGGACACCGACCGCTACGGAGAGCCCATCGTGACCAAGCCGCCGCCGGAGACGAACGCCATGCTGACCGGTACGGCGTTCCTGGAGAGCCTGGACGACGGTCGGGAGGTCTGGTACGACGGCGAGCGGGTGACCGACGTGGTCAACCACCCCGCCTTCCGCACCAGCGCCCGGGTCATCGCCTCGCTCTACGACGCCCTGCACGATCCCGCCGTCTCCCCCGAGCTGACCACCGTCGACCGCTTCGGTCATCGCACCCACCGCTTCTTCGCCCCCGCCTACTCCGCCGAGGACCTGCGGGCCAGCCGCGACGCCATCGCCGTGTGGCAGCGCATGACGTTCGGTTGGATGGGCCGTACCCCCGAGTACAAGGCGGCGTTCATGGCGCAGCTCGCCGCCGGCCACGACTACTACGGCGACTACGGCGGCAACGCCCTCGCCTGGTACAAGCGCTGCGCCTCGCAGGTGCTCTACCTCAACCACGTGCTCATCGACCCGCCGGTGGACCGGCATCGGCCGCGCGCCGAGGTGGACGACGTGTTCGTGTCGGTCACCCGCTCCGACGACAACGGCATCTACGTCAGCGGGGCGAAGATGGTGGCCACCGGTTCCGTGCTCACCCACGCCACGTTCGTGGCCGTCAACAGCGGCGTCGCGGCCCGCATGCAACCGGATCGCGACGAGGACATGGCGCTGGTGTTCATGATCGACATGGCCACCCCCGGTCTCAAGCTGCTGTGCCGGCCCTCCTACGAGGCCGCCGCCCGACACCCCTTCGAGGCGCCGCTGGCCGCCCGCTTCGACGAGAACGATGCCGTGGTGGTGTTCGACGACGCCTTCGTGCCCTGGGAGAACGTGTTCGTCTACCGCGACGTCGCCCGGGCCAAGGGCTTCTACGCCGAGTCCGGCTTCTTCAACCGGTACAACCTGCAGTCGGCCACCCGGCTGTCGATCAAGCTCGAGTTCGCCGCCGGGCTGCTGATGGCCTGCACCGAGGCGTCGGGCACCCATGAGTTCCGGGCGGTGCAGGCCGCCATCGGCGAGCTGGTGGCCATGCGCGAGCTGCTGTGGTCGCTGACCATCGCCATGGTCAGCGAACCCGAGCGCGGCATCGGTGGTACGGCCCTGCCCCGCCTGCAGACGGCGGCCGCCACCCGGCTCTACGCCACGAACGCCTGGGACAAGGTGCGCTCGCTGTTCGAGCTGTACCTGGCCGGCTCGCCGATCTACACCGTGTCGAGCCCGAAGGACCTCACCAACCCCGAGCTTCGGCCCACCATCGACCGCTACTTCCGGGGCACCGGGCTCGACGCCCACGACCGCATCAAGCTGCTCAAGCTCTGCTGGGATGCGCTCTACAGCGAGTTCGCCGGCCGCCACGCCCTCTACGAGCGCAACTACGCCGGCAACCAGGAGCAGCAGCGCATCGACGCCCTCAACTGGTCGATCGCCCGCGGGGACGCAGCCCGGTATCGGCAGCTGGTGCAGGACTGCCTCGACGGGTACGACGTCGACGGCTGGCGCCCACCCTCCTGACCGGCGCCGGGCACCCGCGCCGGCCCGGCCCGGTTCAACCACGGCCGCCGAGCGCGGCGACGATGGCCTCGGTGTTGGTGCGCATGGCATCGACGTAGGTCCCGGCGGGGCCATCCTGCGCTCCGAGGGACTCGGTGTGCAGCGACACGACGGCGACCTCGGTGCCGGCCTCCTCGGCGAGCACCTCGGCCAGGCGGGTCGGGTGGCTCGAGTCGGCGAAGATGGCCGGCACCCCGGCAGCTCGGATCACCGCGAGGATGTCGGCGAGGTCGGCCGCGCTCGGCGACGCCAGGGTGGAGGCGCTGGGGATGACCGCACCGAGCACCTCGAAGCCATAGCGCTCGGCGAAGTAGCCCAGCGCATGGTGGTTGGTCACCAGGCGCCGCTGCGCCGGCGCCAGCGCGGCCACCTTCTCGGCGAGCTCGGCGTCGAGGGCGCGCAAGACGGCTGCGTACCGGGCGGCACCCTGCTCGATGCGGGTGGCCTGCTGGCCGTCGCCCGAGCGCCGGGCCTCCGCGGCGATCGCGGCGCCGATCCGCTCCGCCCCGGTGGCCATGCGACGCGGGTCGGTCCAGACATGGGGATCGAGCGCACCACCGGCCTCGCCAGCCACCGGAAGCGGGTCGAGCAGCGGCGCCACCTCCAAGACGGTGGTCCCGCGGTCGGCCGCGGCGCGCAGGGCATCGACGAGGCCGGCCTCGAGCCCAAGGCCGTTGGTGACGATCAGCTCGGACTCGGCGACGCGCTGGAGGTCGGCGGCCGAGAGCCCGAAGCTGTGGGGATCGGCGCCGCGGGCCATCACGTCGACCACGTCGATGTCGGCTCCGCCGATCGATCGGACCACGTCGGCCAGGATGTTGGTGGTGGCGGTGACCGTCACCGCCTCGACGCCCGTCGGAGCCGACACAACGGGGATGGTGGTGCCGTCGGCGGTGGCTGCGCTGCGCCGGCCGGTGCCACAAGCGGCCGGGCCCAGCGCGGCCAGCAGCACCAGCGCCGTCGCCCACCACAGCCGGCAGCGGCGCAGCGCTCCCGCTCGGGGTGTCACAGATGGGCGCGATGCCCGAGGACCAAGAGAGAGGCGGGGGCGCCGTCCACCGCCAACCTCCTCGCCACCCGCAGCTCACCGTCGGCGATGCCCAACTCGACCACCACGCCGCCGGCGGGATCCGAGACGTAGGCCCGGTTGCCCGCGATGGCGATGCTGGGGCGTGGCGCGCCGCCATGTCCCGCCTCCAGGGCCACGGGCGAGACCGCGGCCACGCTGGCCACCACGGCACCGGTGGCCACGTCGACGCGATGCGCCTGGCCGTCGGCGGTGATCACCAGCGCGTGCCCGCTCGATCCGTGGAAGGCGAAGGCGGCCATGGGCAGCGGCAGCGGCAGGGCGGCGATGGTGCCGCCGGCCAGGTCGACTCGGGCGAGGGCGCCTGCGCCGAGGTTGCCCACCGCGTAGGGCAGGTCGTGCTCGCCGTGGAGCGTCCCCACGCGCTGGTCCGCCGCAAGGCCGGGCGGGTTGGCGATCTTGCGGGCCGTCCACGTCTCGCCCTCGCCCTCGAGGACCAGCACGCCGTCGGCGCAACCGAAGGCGATGGCGTCATGGGTCGCCACCTCGCCGTGCAGCTGCGGGCAGTCGCCGAAGGTGGCCACCTCGGTGCCGTCGCGGCGGAGCACCCGCACCCCATCGGGCAGCTCGCCGGCGGCACGACTGACGATGACGACCTCGCCGGCGGGCACGGCCACGCCGTGATGGGCCGGTCCCGACGCGATGGTGGCCTCGATCACCTCGCCGGTGGTGACCCCAGCCGCATCGAGCAGGCGGACGGTGCCGTCGCCGTCATCGAACACGGCGACCAGCCCGTGGTTGGGGACCACGTGGGTCGGATCGGCTGCCGCGAAGCCGGCCCCGGTCAGTGACGGCTCCCCGGCGTAGAAGTGCGAGTGGTCGCCATGGGGCCGTTCCACGCTGCCGCCGTCGATGAGGTCCACCCGGTCGGCGCCTCGCTGCGCGGCGATCGCATAGCGACCGGCCCCCTCCCGGGTCAGCGTGGCCGGTCCCGACAGCGTGATCGTGTCGAGCACGAGGCCGTCGGCCAGGTCGAGCACCTGGACCGTCGGTGCGCTGCCATCGGCGACCAGCAGCCGCAGCGCCGCTTCGTCGACCTCTTCGGCACCGGGGGGTAGGTCCTCGGTCGACACACCGTCCGACGACATCGCCCCGTGGTCGTGCTCGTCGTGCTCATCGCTGTGCGCGTGCTCGTCGCCGTGCTCGCCGACATCGGCATGTTCGACGGTCGCCTTGGAGGAGGCCGGGGGAGCGGTCGTGACCGGTGCCGGCTCGCCGACCGCGGTGGATCCGTCGTCGCCGCACGCGGCGGTGAGCAGGGCGAGGGAGGTGAGTGAGCTGGCCAGCAGTCGGCGACGCGTTCGCATCCGCGCAACCTACAACAGGAATAGGAATCATTTCTACTCCCGCCGAGGCTGCTTCCGGGCGGGTGCGGTCCGGGGGCCTGCCGGCTCAGCCGAGCGTGACACCCCGGCTGACCGACACGCCGCGCCGGAACGCGTCCAAGGAGTCCGGGGTCGTGTCGAAGGGCCAGTCGCGCACGTCGTTGGGACGCACGATCCGTTGGTGGAACCAGGTGAGCACGTCCACCGCCATCGTCGTGCGCAGGGTGCGGAACAGGCCGTCGATCCAGGCGGCCTTGTCGCCGCGCTTCTCCGTGGACGCCGTCTCACCGATCCAGAACGGTTTGGCGGCGTCATAGGACTTCAGCTCGGTGAACGCCGGCCGGAACAGGCCCTCGAAGCTCGTCGATCTACGGTGTTCGGGGCGGTTGTACCCGTTGACCACGAGCTCGTCCACCCAGTCGGCGCCGGGGTAGATGGCGGCGAACGGCACCGGCTGCCGGCCGAAGGACATCCGGTTGATGCACCACTGCATGCGGACCCGATCGCCGGCGATCGACCGGGCGTGCTCGGCGATGCGCCGGTAGGCGGGCACGTAGTCCGACACGGCGTTGATGCCGTTGTTGACGCCCCACGGGTACCAGTCGCCGTTGCCCTCGTGCAGGACGCGGAGGTGCACCGGCCGCTCGAGGGTGGCGAGGAGCTGCCACCACCGGGCCGCGGCGGCGTCGTGGGCGCCGGCCGCGATCGAGGCGAGGGTGAAGCGGGGGTCCTGCACCTTCTTGGCGCCGTCCCACCATTCGAGGCACAACGCCACCTCGTAGCCATCGGCCTGCAGCTGCTCGATGCGGGCGATGCTCGGCGAGCCGACGATGCCGAACACGAGCACCACGTCGGCCCGGCGGGAGACCAGGGTCTCCGCGGCGGTCAGGGCGCCGGGCAGCTCGCCGTCGGGGACGTGCAGGCCGAACAGGAACGGTGGCGCGACCATACGGGTCGGTCCGCTCTGGGCGGCGCCGGCGACCGCCGCCGGCGACCGCGCCGCCGGCGATGCCGGCTCCGACGCCGGCGAGCAGCGACGTCGCCGCTGATGCCTTGAGCAGATCACGGCGCGTGCTCAACATGAACGGACCCCTCCAGATCGATGGCTCCGTTCTACCGGAACACGATCTGAAGGGGTCCGTCGCCCGATGGGCAAACTTGCTCAGCTGGGCAGTCCGCCCATGGCTACAGGCGGCCGCCCTGGTACTGCTCGGCGCTGACGCCGGCGGCGAAGGCGGCGAACACGGCGGCGTCGCGCTGCAGGCGCCAGTCGTTGTTGGTCTTCGGTTCGTTGAACCAGGAGAACCCGATGACGTCGGGTTGGGCGGCCAGGCCGTTGAAGAAGTTCTGGGTCCAGATCACGTCGTTGGCCGAGTTGCCCGAGTCGGCCCCGGTCTCCGAGATGAAGATGGGCTTGGCGGTCACCGCCCGCAGGGCGCTGAGCGTCTGGCCGAACGTGGTGTTGAAGTCGGGCGAGCCGGTGGTGCCGCGGTAGTAGCCGGAGAAGCCGACCCAGTCCACGTAGGCGTCACCGGGGTACACCGCGCTCAGCGGGGTGGGGGCGAAGTTGACCCGGTTGGGGCTCCACAGCCAGATGACGTTGTCGGCACCGGCGGCGGTGAACCGGTCGTGCACGTGGCGCCAGGCGGCGATGAAGTCACCGGGGCCGTTGCCGTACTGGTTCTCCGACCACGTGTACCAGTCGCCGTTCATCTCCGGGGCGAAGCGGATGACCAGGGGCACGCCGGTGTCCCGGGCGGCGTTGGCCCACTGGTCGATGTAGACGTCCCAGGTGCCGTTGCTGAGGTCGTCGAGCTTGGGCTGGCCCACCCCGCTGTTGGGGATGACCGGTTCCCAGGTGATGATGGGCAGCGCGTGGCGCTCCCAGGACAGCGCCACGGCGTTGGCCGGGAACACCTGGTTCCACTTCTGGAAGAACAGGATGGCGCTCGGTGCCTTGTGGGTGGTGGCGTTGATCTGGTCCACCTCGCCGAACCACCACGGTGCCTCGGTGGTGTGCAGGCCGTACAGGTCGATCGTGGGCCACAGCAGCTCGGCCTTGGACGGCACGACGAAATCGTCCACCGGCGTCTCCGACGGCGTGCCCGGCAGACCTTCGCAGGCGCGACCGTCGCCGTCGCCGTCGAGCTGGGCGAAGCCGATGGGGTCGCCGTCGAAGGCGAGCTGCGCCTCGGGCTGGGTGGGGAAGTCCGAGCAGAACCACACCTTCGGCGCCGCCGGGGTGGTGGCCGGCGGGCCGTCCGACGGGGTGCCGGGCAGGCCTTCGCAGGCGCGGCCGTCGCCGTCGCCGTCCATGGCGCCGTTGCCGGCCGGGTCCAGGTCGAAGTACGCCTGGGCGCTGGCCCAGTCGCCGAAGTCGCTGCAGGCCACCGCATCGCCGCCGCCGAAGCCGGTCAGGCCGTTGACGCCGCCGCCCCCGCCGGCGCTGCGCCCGCCGGTGGCGCCGCCCGCACCGCCGCCGTTCGACGTGGCCCCGGTGTCGGCCGGGGTCGAGGTGGTGGTGGGGGGCAGCGTGGTCTGCGGCGGGGCGCTCGTGGTGGTGGTGGCCGGCTTCGAGGTGGTGGCGGTGGCCTGGGTGACGATGTCGAGCAGACCGGCCCGTATGCCGGTCTGGGCGCGATCGACGGCGCCGCCGCGGGGCACCGCGCCAACCAGACCGTCGAGGCCCGGGGCGAGGGCGGGGTCGAACAGCGCCCCGCCGGTCACGCCCGCCCAGTTGACGTCGAGCTCGGTCAGCGCCCGTTCCTCACCGCCGCCCATCGACGGCGACGCCACGATCAGCGCCGACAGCGAGCCGAGCACGACGACGAGGCCGGCGTTGAACGCCGGGCCGCCGATGCCGAAGATCCGCTTGAGGCGCGACGGCGGGGGCGGGGTGGGCAGATCGGGGACGATGGGCATCTCGTGGGAGGCAGACACGTGCTGTCCTTGGTCGGCGGTGGTCCGGCGGGGCTTCGGGGACGGGACGGGGGAGGGTTCGGGAAGTTCGGGTGTGCTCACTGCTGCACCACGAGCCCGCCGACGATCATCGTGATCGCCAGCATGTAGGGGATGGTGGCGAGCCAGTTTCGGTTGCGCTCACCGGAGAAGCCGCCGGCCCGGGTGCCCCAGCCGGCGTTGTGGGCCATGCGCACGAAGCCGAGCAACCGCACCGGCATGAGCATCAGCGTGTTGATCATCAGGAACGTGGGGATCCGCAGCAGGTCGCCCGGGTGCTTGCGCAGGTGGCGGGACTGGCGCAGGGCCGAGGAGCCGAACGTCATCGTCAGCGTGATCAGCGAGGCCATCAGCGATCCCTTCAGCACGCCGTGGTCGGCCACGATGCCGCTGTAGAGATCGACCTCGGTGTTGCGCAACGAGCGCGACACCCAGCCGGTGAACGCGCCGAGCAGCAGGAACGGCAGGGCGATGTCGGTGAGGTAGAAGAAGGCCAGCGGCTTGGTGCGGCGCACCATCCACGGCAGCATGCGCAACGTGTTGTACTGGCTGCCGCGGGCCCAGCGGAACTGCTGCTTGGCCATCTTCTTCCAGTTGGTCGGCGCGTCGGTGTAGACCATCGACGTCGATTGGTAGACCGTGCGGTATCCCTGCTTGAGCGTCTCGTTGGTCAACGTTCGATCATCGGACACCTCGAGGAAGACACCCAGGAACTTGGCGTTCATGAAGTTGTCCATGGCGTCCTCGAGCACGGTGCGCCGGAAGGCGATGGTGCGGCCGGGCAGGCAGCCGACGGTGCCCAACACGCTCATCGCCGGCATCGAGTACTCGTTGCGCACCGACTCCATCCAGTCGGCCCAGCGGGTGAGGACGTGGCGCTCGGGGTGCAGGATCCGCTGGTGGGTCGTCACCCCGCCCACCTTCGCGTCGGCGAAGGGCTTGACCAGTTCGGTCAGGCAGCCGGGCATCCAGATCGTGTCGGAATCCACCAGCACCACCACGTCGCTGGACGATGCCTCCACGCCGAGCTTCACCGCGTTGCGCTTGCCGGCGGTGGTCGTCCACTGCCAGTGCACACCCTCGAACTCGTCGCAGATGCGTTCGAGCGGTTCGTTGCGGGGGCCGTTGATGACGACGTGGATCTCCGTCGGCCGCTGTTCGGTGATGCGTCGCAGCACGTCCCGGAACAGCTCCTCGGGCTCGTCGACCACGGGGATCACCACCGAGGTGGTCGTCTCGTGCTCGCCGGTGAAGGGGCGGTAGCGGTTGGACAGCAGCAGCTTCCACAACCACACCGTCCAGGTCAGCAACGTGAAGAACGTGAACAGGTAGATGCGGTGGTTCTCGATGGAATCGCGCAGTTGGAGCAGGAAGGTGAGCACCGGGATCTTTCGAGGACGTCGGTTGGGAACGGGACGGTGGTGCCGCCGAGTCGGTGCCGCTCGACGGTGGGCCCGCCGCCGGCGTGGCCGGGCGGTGGGTCGTGCGATGTCGTGGCGAGGTGGGCGCGGGCGCGCCCGCCCAGGGTTCTCAGGTGCGAGAACGGCGTGCGCGCGTCGGTGCTCTGCCACCGTCGCGGGCGTGTGGGTACCGCCGAGGGGAGCCGCAGCTCCGTGCGTGATCCGCCGTTCCACCTGCGCCCGACGCCTGCACGCCGCCCCGCACCGGTCGTGCCGCCCTCTTCGGGCACGCCGCGGTCGCCGGGGATCGCTGAGCATCCGTGCTGCGCATGGCACCGGTATCGGCGCTCGGGCGGCATCGGCTGAGCGGGTCGGTGGTCCTACCCACGAACGGGTCAACGCAACGACGCCGGCCGGGCGCGCAGGGAACGTTGACCCTGTCCGGTCCCGACCAAGGGCCGTCGTGGACGGCCGGTTCGTCTGGTTGGCTGGCACCCATCGCGACGACCGTCGGCAGTCGCAGAGCCGCGCCGGGGCGGCGGGGAAGGGGGAGGCACCCATGGCCAACGTCGAAGCGACCGAACCGGTCAACAAGGGCGGCATGCAGGCGCCCGTGCAGCGCTACCTGGCCGGGGTGGTGGCCACCGTCTCGCCCGATGCGTCGCTGCGCGAGGTGGCCCGCAAGCTGATGGCCATCGAGGCCGGCGCGCTGGTGGTGGGCACCTGCGAGGCGGTGCAGGGCGTCATCTCCGGCGCGACGTGGTCCGGGCCCTGGGCCTGGGCCGCGATCTCGATCAGCTCAACGCGGCCGACGTGACCCGGACCGACGTGGTCTACTGCACGCCGGCCACCACCATGGGCTCGCTCAGCGCGCTGATGACCGACCAGGGCGTGCGCCACGTGCTCGTGCGCGACGACCAGCGCCTGGTCGGCATCGTGTCCGCCCGCGACGTGTTGACCGCCCAGGCGGACTGACCCGTCACGCCGCGGTCAGGTGGCGTCGTGGAAGATGATCCCGAGGGTTCGACGCCGGCCCCGGCGCACCACGCTCACCCCGTGGCGCACCGGGGCTGCGCTCCAACCCCGGGCGGTGCGCAGCGGCCGGTCGGCGGTGGTGATGATCACCGCCGATCCCTGCGGCAGGCTGAACACAGTGGAGCGGGACTGCGCCCGGGCCGCTGTTCCACCAGCACCAGCTCGCCCCCGTCGAAGTCCACGCCCGGTCGGTCGAGGCCCACCACCACCTGTAGGGGGAACACCAGCTCGCCGTAGAGGTCGCGGTGCAGCGCGTTCCAGTCACCCGGCCCGTAGCGCAGCACCAGCGGCGTCGGTCGTCGCTGGCCGGCCTCGTGGCAGCGCCCGAGCCAGGCCTCGAGCGTGTCCGGCCATGGCGCCGGCCGCCGCAGCCGTTCCGCCCAGCTCCGGGCGATCGGCAGCAGGAACGGCCAGCATGCTTCGCGCAGCGCCTGGACCGGCTCGGGCAGCGGGTTGGCGAAGTAGCGGTACCGGCCGGCGCCGAAGCGGTGGCGGGCCAGGTCGACGGTGGAGCGGTAGCGACCGTCGTCGTCGAAGGCGTCGGCCAGCTCGGTGCAGGTGCGCGGGTCGAGCGCCACCGGGGTCCGGGCGCCGCCGAGCTCGTCGAGCTCGGCGGCGATGGCGGCCCAGTCCCACGCCGCCACCCGGGCGGCGATCTCGTCGTGGCCGCCGGGGGCCACCGGTTCCCCGTTGCTCACCGGTTCCCCGTTGCTCACGCGGCGCGCTCCAGCTCGAGCAGCGCCCGCTTGGCCTCGACGCCGCCGAGGTACTGGCCGATGCTGCCGTCGCTGCGCACGACGCGGTGGCAGGGCACCACCACCGGCAGCGGGTTGCGGGCACAGGCGGTGCCCACCGCCCGCACGGCCCGGGGATGGCCGGCGGCGGCGGCCACGGCGGCATAGCTGGCGGTGCGCCCGTAGGTGATCGTGGGCAGCGCCTCGAGCACGGCGCGCCGGAAGCCGTGGGCCAGGCGCAGGTCGACCGCCAGCTCGAAGCGGTCCCGCCGGCCGGCGAAGTACTCGTCGAGCTGGCGGGCGGCGTCCTCCAGCCGGTCGGCGGCGGCGAGGATGCGGGGACCGATGTCCACCGCCAGCGCGTCGAGCACCCGCTCGTGGTCCTCCACGGCGAACGCCACGCGCACCAGCCCCACCGGCGTGGCCGCCAGCAGCAGGGCGCCGACGGGCGAGTCGACCACCCGGTAGGCCACGTCGAGCAGGCCGTGCCCGGCGGCGGCATCGCTCAGCCGGCGGTGCAGCCGCGCCGCCCGCTCGGCCTCGAAGGGATCCCGCTGCACCGAGGCGGACAGGCCGGTCAGGGGGTTCGGGGCGGTCAGGGTGTCGTCGGGGTTCATCGGGGGGTGACCTCCAGGTCGGCGTTCGGCTGCAGCATCGGGTTGCGACGTAGGGCGGCGATCCCGTCGGCGGTGTTGCGGCGGGCGGCGGCGGGCGAGATGCCGAGCTGGGTGGCGATCTCGTCGTAGGGCAGGTCGCCGAGGTGGCGCAGCACCACGCAGGCCTGCTGCTTGGGCGGCAGGCCGGCCAGCGCGTCGAGCAGCTCGGCGTGTTCGTGGCGGCCCGGCGGGGACGCCGCGGCGCGTTCGGGGGGCTCGGCCCACGGCTCGGCACGGCGGTTGCGGGCGCGCAACCCGTCGACCGCCTTGCGGTAGGCGATGGTCACCAGCCAGCCCCGCACGTTGCTGCCCGGCGGCAGGCCCGGGTAGGCGCCGAGGGCGGCCAGGAACGTCTCCGACCAGGCGTCCTCGGCGTCGGCCGGGCCGAGCATCGACCGGCACACCCGCCACACGACGGGCCCCTCCTCGTCCACCACGGCTTCGAACGGTCGCATCTGCACACCTGGCCAACGCTCGGGCCGGCCCCCCTGTGAGGTGGCCGCGCGGGTTCTTCGCTCCGGCACACCCTTTCAGCTCCGCCGCCCCGGCGGCTACGTTCGGCCCATGGTCGACTACGCAATCAAGACGCCGCCCCAGCACGGCACCTGGGCCGAGTTCCTCGCCGTGTGGCAGGCCGCGGACGAGATCGACATCTTCGAGTCGGCCTGGACGATGGACCACTTCTACCCGTTGACCCCGCCCATCGAGGGCCCCCACCTGGAGAGCTGGACGTTCCTGGCCGCCATGGCCCAGGCCACCCGGCGCCTGCGGATGGGTTGCATGGTCAACGGGATGCACTACCGGCACCCGGCGCTCACCGCCAACATGGCCGCCACGGTCGACCACATCTCCGGCGGCCGCTTCCACCTGGGCCTGGGCGCCGGCTGGTACCTCGTCGAGTCCGATGCCTACGGCATACCGCTCGGTACGTTGAAGGAGCGCTTCGACCGCTTCGACGAGGGCCTCACGGTGATCCGTTCGCTCCTCGATCGGGAGACCACCGACTTCGCCGGGGCGTACTACACGCTCAGCGGCGCCCGCTGTGAGCCCAAGCCGGTGCAGGCCAAGTTGCCCATCGTCATCGGCGGCAGCGGCCCCACCCGCACGCTGCGGTCGGTGGCCCGCATCGCCGACCAGTGGGACATGGTGGGGGCGTCGAGCGTGGCTCAGTGGCAGCGGGCCAACGAGACCCTGCTCGGCCACTGCGCCGAGCTCGGCCGCGACCCCTCGACGATCCGACGCTCCGTGCACGTGATGTGGACGCCCGACACCGCCCCGGCGCAGCTGGCCGAGCAGGCGGCCGCCTTCGCCGAGGCCGGGGTGGACCTGGTCATCTTCTCCATGCGCGGGCCCTACGAGGTCCGTCTGCTCGAACCCCTGGCCGAGGCGCTGCGCGGCTGAGGCGCGTCGTGTGATCGTGGTCCGGCGCGGCTGGGATACCGCCCGGTCTACGCTGATCGCTCTGAGGGAAGGGGCCTCCACATGACCGATCACCGCCGCCACGGCCGCGTCTTCGCCGCTGCCTCCCGGTTCGCGTTCGACGCACCGGCCGAGCACAAGGGCGGGCTGTTCCGCCTGGCCGCCGGCGCCGGGCCCGACGCCTGGGAACGGCTCGACGGCGGCCTGCCCGCCGATGCCCAGGTGCGGGCGGTGGCCGTCGACCCGACCGACCCGAACCGGGTCTGGTGCGGTTGCGACGAGGGCCCCTACCGTTCCGACGACGGCGGCGACACGTGGCACGCCGTCGACCTCCCCGGTCCATACCACACCGTATGGACCCTGGCGTTCGACCCGACCGACGCCCGCACGCTCTACGTGGGCACCGGTCCGGCGGCGGTCTACCGCAGCACCGACGGCGGCGCCGAGTGGGAGCTGCTGAAGTCCGCCGCCATCCGCGAGCGGCTGGACATGGGCTTCCCCACCCGGCTCATCTCCCTCGCGGTCAACCCGCTGGACCCCGCAGACCTCTGGGCCGGTGTCGAGGTGGGTGGCATGATGCACAGCACCGACGGCGGGCAGACGTGGACCGACACCACCGACGGCCTCGAGGCCCTCGCCGCCGAGGAACGCTGGAAGAGCAGGCTGTTCTCCGACACCGACGCCGAGGGCATGCTCGACATCCACAAGATCGCCCTGTCGAGCGCGGCGCCCACCACCGCGTTCATCGGTCTGCGCATGGGCGTGTTCCGCACCGACGACGCCGGCGCCACCTGGAGCAGCTGCGAGGTGGGCAACTTCTCGCCGTTGACCTACTGCCGTGACGTGCGGGTCAGCCCCCACGACGCCCGGGTGCTGTACGCGGTGCTGTCCGATGAGTCGTTGGGCAAGGCCGGTTCACTGTGGCGCAGCGACGACCTGGGGGCCACGTGGTGGCGCTACGACCGGGCGGCGTTCACGCCCGAGTCCACCATGATGCAGGTGGCGCTGAGCGCGACGTCGGCCGACGAGGTGTGGTGCGCCACCCGCCGCGGCGACGTGTGGGCCACCGTCGACGGCGGCGAGCACTGGCAGGCGTACCCCCTGCCCGCCGGCGGCCGGGACATCTACAGCCTGGTCATCGGCTGAGCGGTTCTTGCTGGCGGCTTCGCCGCCCCGGATGGGGCCCCAACCCCATCCTCCTCCCGAGCATGGGGCCCCTACCCCATGCCGGGCCGTGGGCGAAGGCGGGCGGCTCCAGCGAGCGCCGTTTCGCCGGCCCCTGCTGCCGAGGCCGGGGTAGCGGCAGCCACGGGGCCCCGTGCGTCCGTCCGTTCCCACGAACGCACGGGTGCCGCGGGATCAGCGGGGCGTGGCGATGTAGACGGGGATGACCCGGCTGGTGCGCTCCTGGTACTCGGCGTACGGCGGGAAGGCGGCCACGGCGCGCTCCCACCACTGCGCCCGCTCGTCGCCGTCGATCTTGCGGATCGACACCGCGAACGGTTCGGGCCCGTCCTGGATCAGCACGTTGTCGGGATCGGCCTCGAGGTTGTAGACCCACACGGGGTTCTTGGGGGCGCCGCCCATCGAGCCGACCAGGGCGTACTCGCCGGCATGTTCCACCTTCATCAGCGGGATCTTGCGGACCTTGCCGCTGTTGCGGCCCTTGGTGTGCACGATGATGATCGGCAGGCCGGTGTCTCGGAGCGTCGCGCCCTCCTGGCCGCCCGTGCGCTCGTAGAGCTCGACCTGCTCGCGGACCCAGCCGGTGGGGGACGGTTCGTACTCGCCGTTCAGTTGCATGGCGCAACACCGTAGCGGCGGCGTCATGCGATGGACGTGGAGGGGCCGTATCAACCGCGCGGTGGACAGCTCCTTCGCCGGTGATGCGCTGGCGGACGCGACCGATCACCACCCGGGGACGGCTCGCCGTGCTGCGGGCGGTGCCCTGGTCCCGCCCGGCCCCGCCGGCTGGCGCCCTATCGAGGACGCCTACCACCGCTACGGCGCGGCGGTCTTCCCCGACCGGCACCGCGGCCGGGAGCAGCACGTCGCCTCCGCCCACCGCTTCGGGGAGATCGACCGCTCGATGGTGGCGGCCATGAACGTGGACGGCACGCGCGGCGCATCCCCATCACCGCCACCACCCAGGCGCTTCGTTAGCCTGCCGGGCGTGCTGCTCATCGCCATCGAGGGCATCGACCGCGCCGGCAAGACCACCCAGACCGAGCTGCTCGCGTCGTGGCTGCGCGAGCGCGGCCGGCAGGTGGCCACGCTGTCGTTCCGCGCTACGACTCCTTCTTCGGGCGCAAGATCCGGGCGTTGCTCGATGGCCACGGCGCCGTCTCGGCGGCCACGCTCGACCCCGAGTCGATGTCGCTGTGGTACGCCCTCGACCGCTGGGATGCGTTCGCCCACCTCGACGCCGATGCCGACGTGGTGCTGCTGAACCGCTACACGCTGTCCAACGCCGTCTACCAGTCGAGCCGGACCACCGCCGAGGACGCCGACCGCCTCTTCGCCTGGATCATCGAGCTGGAGCACGCCCGCCTGGCCCTGCCGGTGCCGGCGTTGACCGTGGTGCTCGACGTGGCGCCGGCGCTGTCGCAAGCCCGCGCCCGGGCCGGGGACCGGGCCGAGCAACCCGACGTCTACGAACGATCGGCGGCCCTGCTCGACGCGGCTCGGCAGCGCTACCTGACCGCCGCCGAGCGGGTCGAGGGCGTGGTCATCATCGGGGCCGGGGGCCACGACGGCAGCGGTGACGTGACCGCCGTGCAGGCCGCGGTGCGCGCCGCGGTGGGACCGTTGCTCGATCGCTGAGCCGAGCCCGGTGACCCGGGGACCTCAACCGGTCTGGCTGCCGCTCGGTTCGGAGTGGCGGCGATCCTCACCGGCGAGCACGTTGAGATCCCGCCGCCAACCGGCGAACGTGCCGTCGAGCCGGGCCCGGCGCTGCACCCACACGTAGCACAGCGCACCCACCGGTATGGGCAGCCAGAAGTTGATCAACCGGTAGCCGATGACGCCCACCGCCGCCACCGCCGCCGGGGTGCCGAAGCCGACGAGCGTGGGGATCAGCACCGCTTCCACGATGCCGAGCCCGCCCGGGGTGAACGGCAGCACCGCCATCACGTTGGCCAGGCCGTAGGCCACCATCAGCCCGTCGAGGCTGGGCCGGTGGCCGAAGGCGAAGAGCACCACCCCCAGCACCGTGGCGTCGAGCAGCCAGTTCATCGTGCCCCACAGCACCGCCTGACGCAGGCGGGAGCGGTCATCGGCCAGCACGCCGAGTTGGTCGGCGAAGTGGTGCAGCGCGTTGACGGTGCGACGCGAGTCGGCGAAGGGGATCCAGGAGAAGATGCGCTCGACGATGGCCTCGAGGATGTGGGTGCCGTGCAGCAGCCCGATGACGAGCAGGGCGACGAGGACCAGCAGCACCGCCCCCACCGCGGCGGCGGTGCCGTAGAGCGGGTCGAACCCCCGGGTGGGGATCGACACCACCAGCGACACCCACAGGATGGCGTTGAGCAGCACGGCCGAGCCCAGCCCCTGGGTGGCGAGCACGAAGGCGATGTCCGGTCCCGGCACGCCCACCCGGTCGAGCAGGCGGGCGTTGACCGCGGCGGTGGTGGCGGCACCGCCGGGGAGCACGTGGTTGATGCCGCACGAGGCCACGACCACCGCCGTGCACACCCGCAGGTCCGGGCGGTGGCTCGGTGGCAGCAGCACCTGCATCAGCCGGCCGTAGGCCAGCAGCGCGGCGGCCTCGAGGGCGAGGGCGAGCAGGAGCAGCAGCGGGTTGAGCGACTGCACCAGCGACAGCGCCCGCCGGGCGCCGCCGATCTGGGGGATCACGAACAGGTGGATGACGAGCGCCAGGATCAGCAGCTGCACCGCCCGCCGGAGGTTGCGCGTCATCGTGGGGCCGGCCTCCGTGCGATCGGGGGCCACGGCGGTGGAGGAGGAGGAGGGGAGTGCTGCACCATCGTCGGGCCCGAGGTTAGGTCGGCCGCTCGTCCCGGTTCGGGCATACCGACGTCGGCGGTGGCGGCAGCGGTGTCGCTCGGCGTGCGAGGCTGTCGGCCGTGGGCGCACTCGACGGCATCACCGTGTTGGATCTGGCCATCCTCGTGCAGGGCCCGCAGGCCGCGGCCATGCTGCACGATCTGGGGGCCACGGTCATCAAGGTGGAGCTGCCCGGCTTCGGCGATCTCGGCCGCTACATCCGCAGCGACCCGGCCCAGGGCGCCAGCGGGTTCTTCGAGGGGTGCAACCGGGGCAAGCGCTCGGTCACGCTCGATCTGCGCACCGCCGGCGGGAAGCGGGCGCTGCGGCGGCTGGTGGAGCGGGCCGACGTGCTCATCCACAACTTCGTGCCCGGCACCATGGAGAGCTGGGGGCTGTCCTACGAGGAGCTGTCGGCCGTCAACCCGGCGTTGGTCTACGCCGGCGGGTCCACGTTCGGCCCGCTGCCCGACGCCACCCGGGAGGGTGCGGACACGCTCGGCCAGGCCGCCGGTGGGCTGATGTCCACCACCGGGTCCGACGGGGAGCCGCCCACCGCGTGGAGCGGTCATCGCCGACCACATCGGCTGCCAGAACATGGTGAGCGGCATCCTCGCCGCGCTGTTGCACCGGGAGCGCCGCTCGGGCCTGGGCAGCGGGTGGAGGTGTCGCTGCTGGGCGGGCAGATCTGGGCGCAGTGCTCCGAGCTCACCCACTACCTGCTGCACGGTCAGGTGCCCGGACGGGCCAACCGGGGCCACCCGATCATCAAGGGCCTGCTGCGCATGGTGCCCACCGCTGATGGCTGGATCCAGCTGGTGGGCGTGCCCCGCCAGCTGTGGCCCGCGTTCGCCCACGCCATCGACCGGCCGGACCTGGCCGACGACCCCCGGTTCCTGACGTTGCTCTACGCCCCGGAGGACCTCGCCGAGCTGTGCCGGCTGGTGGACGAGATCTTCCCACCCGCACCACCGCCGAGTGGTGCGAGCGGCTCTCGGCCGCCGGTCAGCGCTTCGCCCCGGTGCGCGACTACGCCGAGGTGGCCGCCGACCCGGGGCGGTGGTCAACGGCTACCTGGTGGAGGTGGACCACCCCGAGCGGGGTCGCTGCCTGGTGGTGGGCAACCCGATCCGGTTGAGCGACACGCCCACCGTGGCCGGGGTGGTGGCACCGGAGCTGGGCCAGCACACCGAGGAGGTGCTGCTCGAGGCCGGCTTCAGCTGGGAGGAGATCGAGCAGCTGCGCGCCGATGGCGCCTGGTGATCCTCGTCTCTCGCTGCGGACGTCCCGTTCATCCCGCTGTCACGCCGTGTCGGCCACGGCAAGGCCTTCCACGTGCGCGGCTGCCCCGAGGGCGCGGTCACCGGTGACGAGCACGAGCTCGTCGAACGCAGCGATGGCTGCGGCGAGGTGCACCGCGTCGTAGCCCCGCAACCGGTGGGTCGCCGCGAGGTGACCCGCGTGCCGGGACAGCTCGGCGGTCAGCTCGACGTGATCGATCTCGGCGACGAGGGCTCACCGACCAGCAGGGGGATCACCGACGAGGTGTCGAAGTAGGCGATCACCGCCGCTGTTCGGCGACGACGTCGGTGACCGTGCCCGCGGTGGTCGGGCTGGGGGGTGTCCGCAGACTCTCGATGCCGGGAACGAGCCACAATGGGCTCGGGCCGCCTCCGCTAGACGTTGAAGCGGAACTCGGTGACGTCGCCGTCCTGGAAGACGTAGTCCTTGCCCTCGATGCGCAGCTTGCCCACCTCTTTGGCCTTCTGCCAGCTGCCGAGGGCGAGCAGCTCGTCCCACTGGATGACCTCGGCCCGGATGAAGCCGCGCTGGATGTCGCTGTGGATGCGCCCGGCGCACTCCGGTGCCTTCGAGCCCAGCCGGAACGTCCACGCCCGGCTCTCCTTCTCACCGGTGGTGAGGAAGGTGCGCAGCCCCAGCAGGTGGTACGCCGAGCGGACCATGCGGAACAGCGCACCCTCGCCCAACCCGAAGCCCTCCAGCATCCTCGGCCCGCTCGGCGGGGTCCTCGATGGCGGCGGCCTCGGCTTCGAGCTGCACGCACATGCCGATCACCTCGACGTTGTCGCCGGCCGAGGTGAGCTCGCCGCGGACCCGCTGCTCGGCCGCCTCGATGCCGTCGAGATCGTCCTCGCCCACGTTGACCACGGCCAGCACCGGTCGGTTGGTCAGCAGGAAGTGCGGCTGCAGCAGCTCGCGCCACTCGTCCTTGAGCCCGGCCCGGTAGAGCGGGGTACCGGCTGACAGCGCCTCGTTGGCGGCGTTGAGGGCCTCCAGCTCGGGGCCCAGCGTCTTGTCCATCTTGGCCTGGCGGGTGGCCTGGTTGAGCCGCTTCTCCACCGTCTCGAGGTCGGCCAGGGCCAGTTCGAGCTCCACCACCCGCAGGTGCTCCAGCGGGTCGGGGTCACCGGGCACGTCGTCGTCGGCGAAGGCCCGCAGGACGAACACGATGGCGTCGACCTCGCGGATGTTGGCCAGGAACTTGTTGCCCAGCCCCTCGCCCTTCGACGCCCCCTCGACCAGGCCGCCGATGTCCACCACCTGCACGGCGGCGTGCACCACGTTGCGGCTGTGGGACATCGCCGCCAGGCGGTCGAGCCGCTCATCGGGCACCTTGGCCACGCCCACGTTGGGGTCCTTGGTGGCGAAGGCGTACGGGGCGGCCAGCGCACCGCCGCCGGTGAGGGCGTTGTACAGCGAGCTCTTGCCCGCGTTGGGGAGGCCGACCAGGCCGAAACGTTCCATACCGAACGTGGCAGGCTACTCGCCTGCCGTCCTCAGGCGGTGCGTCCGTTGGGCCCCACGGTCGGGTCCTGCGACACGACCAGGACCACCACGCTGCCCTGGTCCACTTCGGTGCCCTCGGGCGGATCGGACTTGAGCACGACGTCGGCGGCCACGCCGGCCACCGGGGTCCGCTGGATCTCGCCCACCAGGTTGGCCCGCTTGAGCACGGCCAGCGCGGTGGCCGACTGCAGCCCGGTGGTGCGCGGCACCTTCGTCTTGAGCACCGGCGGTGCGGTCGTGCTCGAGCTGGTGGTCGAGCTGCTCGTGGTGGAGCTCGACGTCGTGGAGCTCGACGTGGTGGTCGGCGCCTCGGTGGTGGTGGGCGCCTCGGTGGTGGTGGTCACCGAGCCGCGGCTGGTGGTGGTGGGGCGCTGGGTGGTGGTGGGCCGTTGGGTGGTGGTCGCCCCGGTGGTCCCCGGCGGCTCCGGATCGGTGGACGAGGTGGTCACCGCATCGGTGGAGGCGGTGGTGGCCGCGCTGGTGACCGTGGCCGTGCCGGGCGTGAAGGCGGACGTGGTGGGCGTGGTGGTCTTGGGCGAGACCGCCCCCAGCAGCGTGTCCTCGTTGCCGTCCGTACCGACCGGTCTGGTGAACAGCTTGCCGGTCTTGGCGTCGTGCAGGACGAAGGCCTCGACGGCGGTGTTGTTCGG
>JAWKIM010000035.1:0-30510 GCA_041394365.1 Acidimicrobiales bacterium | reverse complement strand
TTTCGTCACACCCGAACCAGTGACGAAACGACGAACCCGACGCCCGCCCATCCGCAACCGATCGCGTCGTGCCCGATGGTGCGTCGTGTGGCTGTTCTCGCTCAGTGTCGGCCGGCCGACCTCACGCGCCATCTTCCCGCATACATCCCTCCACTCGACGCCGATTCGATATCGATTCGACGCACCGATTCGATATCGATTCGGCGGAGGGCAGCAGGACGGTCCGATTCGACACACCAGGAAGACACCTGGTCGGCGACTGGAGCATCATGAGCAAGCGATCCGGCGCCGGGATGGACGCCACGCGACCTCCATCGCACGCAACCCACGGCCCGAGCCGCCGCCCACCCGGTCGCGCCCCTCCCCCGCACCGACCGTATGCTGCGCCGATGACCGGATTGCAGCTCGGCATCTACCTGAACTCCCAGTACCCCGACACCGAGGATGCCGGCGTCTGCCTGGCCGGCCTGGTCGAGCAGGTCAAGCTCGCCGCCGCCACCGGGTTCGACAGCATCTGGGCGGGCGAGCACCACCTCACGCCGGGCTACCACTTCTTCCCCCAGCTCACCCTGCTGGCCCACCTCGCCGCCCACAGCGGCACGATGGCGATCGGCACCAACCTCGTGCTGCTGCCGCTGCACCGCCCGGTGGACATCGCCGAACAGGTCGCCCTCATCGACCAGGCCTGCGGGGGTCGCTTCATCCTCACCGTCGGCCAGGGCTACCGGCCCGAGGAGTTCGCCGCCTTCGGCGTCCCCTTCGAGCAACGGCTGGCGCGCATGGTGGAGGGCATCGAGGTCATCCGCCGCCTGTGGACCGAGCGCGAGGTCGACCACGAGGGTTCCTACTTCAGGCTCGAGAAGGCCACCGTCGCCCCCGGCCCCCGCCGCCCCGGCGGCCCGCCCATCTGGCTCGGCGCCACCAGCGATCGCGCCATCCGCCGGGCCGGCCGCCTTGGCGACGCCTTCATGGCCACCCCCAACGACGACAGCGCCGGCGTCCGTCGCCAACTCGAGGTGTTCGCCGCCGGCCGGGCCGAGGCCGGTCTCCCACCCGCCACCGAGACCGGCCGCATGCTCGAGGTGTTCTGCCACCGCCGGCGCGACCAGGCGTTCGAGCTCGCCCGCCCCCACCTGCTGCGCAAGTACGCCGCCTACGCCTCGTGGGGCCTCACCGGCAGCGCCGGCGAGGCGGCCAGCGACGCCGGTGCCGCCGACGACGAGGCCTCCTTCGCCGAGCTGGCCCGCGACCGCTTCGTGATCGGCGATCCCGACGACGTCGCCGCCGGGCTCGTGCACCAGCACCGTGCGGTGGGCATCACCCACCTCGCCATGCGGGTCGCCTGGCCGGGCAGCACCAGGCCGACACGATGGCGTGCCTGGACCTGCTCGGCCGCGCAGGTGCTGCCCCGGGTGCGCGCCGAGCTGGGCTGATCGCGGCCCCGGCCAGGTCAGCCCGCCCGGTCAGCCCGGTCAGCCCGGCCGCTGCTCCAGCCGCCCTCGCCGGCCGACCGACTTCGCTCAGCCCAGCGAGGCCCCGCCGCACCACCGCGAACACGGCGGCGCCGGTCTCGCTGAGCACGAGGTGCTCGCACCCGTCCGGCCGGAAGGCAGCGTTGCCGGCGGTCACGGTGCCGGCCCGTCCGCCACCGCCCCTTCGAGCACGTAGATCGGCTCGTCGCCCACGTGCCGGTGCGGCTGCAACGCCGAACCGGGGGTGAAGCGCACCACGATCGCCTTGCGCTCGGTCGGCTCGTCGGCCCACACCGTGCGCAGGAACACCCCGGGCAGCGCCTCCCACCTCGGCCACCTCGGCCACGGTGTGCACCTGGACGGGGCCCGCCGCTCACCCCGTCGGCCACCGGTGCGACGCCACCGCTGATCACCGCGAAGCTGAGCGCGCCGCTCTCGCTGCGCACGGTGTGGGTGCAGCCCGGCGGCCGGTACCCCACGTTGCCGGCGGTGACGGTGCCGTGATCGTCGGCCACCGATCCTTCGAGCACGTAGAGCACCTCGTCGCCGTCGTGCACGTGGCGGGTCAACGCCGCACCCGGCTCGAAGCGGATGAGCAGCGCCCGCCGGTTCGACGGCTCGTCCGCCCACACGGTCTTCGCCTGCACGCCCGGCAGCATGGGCGCCCAGGCGGCGGCATCGAGATCGAAGATGACCGTGCTGCTCACCGTCAGCCCCCCTGGTTCGACAGCACCGGCGGGAACCCCATCATGCCGCGCAGCAGGTTCACCTGCCCCGATGGCCGTTGAGGTGCACGGTCAGGTGCAGGTTGATCGAATGGCCGAGCGACTCGACCTGGTCCCCCAGCTTGGTCTCGCGGTCGAGATCGGCGTCGCTCAACGTGTCCAGGTAGGCCATGGCCAGGTCGTGCACCTTGGTCTGGTACCGCTTGAACGCCTCACGGTCGGCGATGTGCACGGCGTGGGCGTCCTCGGTGGACTGCCCGGTGCCGAAGCCCTTCTCCGGCAGCCCGCACTGCTCGGCCCAGCCCCGGTGCGCCACTCCTCCTGACCGCCGCCGTACACCCGCTGGAAGAAGAAGTCCTCGATGCGGGCCGCGTGCCACATGCACCAGGCGATCGAGTGCGACTGGCCCTCGGGCACGAAGTGCAGCTGCTCATCGGTCAGGCCGGCATCGGCCTCGGCGAAGCCGCGGTTGATGAACCGCAGCGCCTGCTTCATGTAGTCCACGGTGCTCATGCGCGGAACCTACACCCGCGGGCGTAGCATGCGCGCCGGGGAACGACCCAGGGGGAACCATGCTGAAGCTGCCGATCTCGGCCGACTCGCACATCGTCGAGCCGCCCAACTGCTACGTGGACCACATCGAGCCGCGCTACCGCGACATCGCCCCGCGCTGCGACGTCAATGCCAAGGGCGCCGCCGCCTACACCATCAACGGGCTGACCAACCCCATACCGGTCGGCATGCTGGCGGCCGCCGGCATGACGCCCGAGCAGGTGAAGGAGCACAAGCGCTCCAACTTCAGCGAGATCACCCGGGCGGCGTGGGACCCCGACGAGCGCATCGCCGCCCAGGACGTGGACGGGGTCGGCGCCGAGATCATCTTCGCCTCGGTGGGCATGGTGCTGTGCAGCCACCCCGACTACGACTACAAGCGGGCCTGCATGCAGGCCTACAACCGCTGGCTGGCCGGCTTCTGCGCGGCTCAGCCCACCCGCCTGTTCGGGTTGGCCCAGACGGCGGTGTCCTCGGTGGATGAGGCCATCGAGGACTTCGTGGCCGCCAAGGAGGCGGGCATGGTGGGCATGATGGTCACCGGCAACCCGCAGCACGAGGACTACGACCACCCCGACTACGACGCGCTGTGGGAGTGCGCGGTGGACCTCCAGCTGCCGATCTGCTTCCACATCCTCACCTCGCGGGACTACGACGCCGCCACCGCGCTCACCTCGCCGCGGGGCCATTCGGCCAACGCGTTCATGAACCTGATCCGCGGGGTGCAGGACATCCTCGGCCTGTTCGTGTTCGGCGGGGTGTTCGAACGCCATCCGCAGCTGCAGATGGTGGTGGCCGAGGGCGACGCCGGTTGGGTGCCGCACTGGATGTACCGCTCCGATCACGCCGCCGAGCGTTGGGGCCGCTCGATGCAGCGCACCATCTCCCGCCAACCGAGCGAGTACGTGCTGTCCAACGTGCACTTCACGTTCCAGGACGACCGCACCGCCTACGAACTGCCGTCGATGGTGAACTCGACCTGCCTGATGTGGGCCAGCGACTTCCCCCACACCGACTCCACCTGGCCGCGCAGCCAGGACGTCCTCGCCGCCCAGACGTCGCACCTCACCGAGGAACAGCGCAACCGGGCCGTGCACGACAACGCCGCCGAGGTGTTCGGCCTCGGCAGCCTGGTGGGCGCGTGAGCACGACGGAGCCCGAACCCACGGGCCGGCTGGCCCGCCTGGCCGACCGGGCCGAGATCACCGAGGTGCTGGCGCTGTACTGCCGCGGTGTCGACCGTTGCGACATCGACACCCTGCGCTCGGTGTACCACCCAGACGCCACCGACGATCACGGCACGTTCCGCGGCAACGCCCACGAGTTCGCCGAGTGGGCCGTGCAGGGCGGTCGCACGTTCTGGCACGCGTCGCACCACAGCGTGCACAACGTGATCATCGAGTGGGTCGACGTGGACACCGCCCACGTCGAGTCCACCGTGCTGGGCATCAACCGGCGGCGCAACGCCGACACCGGCACCGGCACCAGCACCGGCGGCGACGGCACCATCGAGGTGTTCGCCGGACGCTACGTCGACCGCTTCGAACGCCGCGACGGCGCCTGGCGCATCGCCCACCGTCTCGCCCTGCGCGACGTCGACACGCTGCTGGAGCGACGGCGGTGGGCCGGCCGCATCACCGAAGGCGGCCGTTACCCGGACGACCCGGTCTACCGCACCGACGGCCGGCCCGGATCGAGCTGACCGCGGCGGCGCGCAGGTTGGTCGCCGCGCCCCAGGCGTGGCAGGGTACCGCCATGCCGTCCGGTCCCGCGCCCTCGCTGTTCGATCAGGTCACGTTCCGGCGGGGCCCCGCCATGGCCAACCGGTTCATGTTGGCCCCGCTGACCAACACCCAGAGCCACGACGACGGCCGCTGCTCGCAGGAGGAGCACGACTGGTTGGTGTTGCGCGCCGTCGGCGGGTTCGGCTCCACCATGACCGCTGCCGCCCACGTGCAGGCCAACGGGCGGGGCTTCCCCGGCCAGATCGGCATCTTCTCCGACGACCTCCTCGAGGGCCTCAGCCGGCTGGCCGCGGCCATCAACGCAACGGGCTCGGTGTCGATCGCCCAGCTGCACCATGCCGGCAACCGGGCGCCGGCCGACCTGATCGGCACCACGCCGGTGTGCCCCTCCGAGGATCCCGAGACGGGAGCCCGGGCCATGACCGCGGCCGAGGTGGAAGGGGCCATCGAGGCGTTCGTGGCCGCGGCCGTACGGGCCGAGCAGGCCGGGTTCCACGGCGTGGAGCTGCACGGCGCCCACGGCTACCTGATCTGCGAGTTCCTCTCGAGCGAGCTCAACCGGCGCGAGGACCCCTACGGCGGTCCGCTGGAGAACCGCGCCCGCTTCCTGTTCGCCATCCTGGAAGGTATCCGCCACCGGTGCGGACCGGACTTCATCGTGGGGGTGCGGCTGTCGCCGGAGCGCTTCGGCATGCGGCTGGAGGAGATCGTCGAGCTCTCCAGCGAACTGCTGGGCGGCTCGCTGATCGAGTTCCTCGACGTCTCGCTGTGGGATTGCTTCAAGAAGCCGGTGGCCGACCCCGACGGGGACCGCCTCTTGATCGACCACTTCACCGCCATCGAGCGCGGCGACGTCCGCCTCGGGGTGGCCGGCAAGCTGCGCACCCCGGCCGACGCCCGCCGGGTGATCGAGCTCGGGGTCGACATCGCCCTGCTCGGCCGGGCGGCGATCATCCACCACGACTTCCCCCGGCTGACCGCCGAGGACGCCGAGTTCGTGCCCGTGGCCACGCCGGTGCCCCGGGCGCACCTCGCCGCCGAGGGCGTGTCGCCCCGCTTCATCGACTACCTGGATCGTTCCTTCAAGGGCTTCGTCGCCCCCTGAGCCGGGCCGCCGGTTCAGGCGGGCGGTGCCTCGCCGGGGTACCGCCAGTCCGCCGGCCGCTTGGCCAGGAACGCCGCCACCCCCTCGTCGAAGTTGGCCGTGCCGGCCAGCCAGGTGGCCAGGCGCCGTTCGAGGGCGAGGCCGTCCTCGAAGCACAACCCGCCGCCCTCGGTGATCGTTCGGCGGATGGCGGCCAGCGCTTCCGGTGGTCTGGCGGCCAGCGACGCGGCGTAGGCCTGCACCGTCTCGTCCAGCCGGTCCGCTTCGACCACCTCGTCGACCAGGCCGATGCGCCGGGCGGTGGCGGCGTCGAGCAGCGCGCCGTCGTAGAGGTAGCGCAGCGCCGCCGGGCGGCCGATGAGCCGGACCAGCGCCTGGGTGGCGCCCACCGGCGGGATGAAGTTGATGTTGACCTCGGGCTGGCCCAGCCGGGCGTCGGCGGCGGCGAAGCGCAGGTCGCAGTGCAGCGCCATCTCCAGCCCACCGCCCACCGCCACCCCCGAGATGGCGGCCAGCAGCGGCTTGGCCGATGACCGGAACTGCCCGACGAGGTGGTGCACCAGCGCGCACCAGCGGTCCATGCCCTCGGCCCCGATGCCCCGGAACGTCTCCAGATCGGCGCCGGCGCTGAAGTACCGCGGCACCGCGCTGGCCAGCACGATGACCCGCACCTCGTCATCGGCGGCGAAGCGATCGAGGGCCTCGCTCACCTGGCGCACCATCGTCCATTCGAAGGCGTTGACCGGCGGCCGGTCGAAGGACAGCCAGCCGACGTGGTCGACGACCCGGGTGCGGACGAAGTCGCTGGACGGCGCATCGCTCATGACGGCAACGTAGCAGCCCCACCCCCGCTCCATACCAGACGGTACGGAATCGGGACCGCCCGGCCCTCCTCCACCGCCCCGCAGCGGGCGATCCCCCGATGGCTCTACCGTGGCGCCGTGCACGAACGTGAGCCGCTGCGCGGCATCCGCCTGGTGGAGACGGCCAGCGGCGTGGCCGGGCCGTACACCGCCAAGCTGCTCGGCGACCTCGGCGCCGAGGTGACCAAGGTGGAGCCACCCGGTGGCGACCGCTCCCGCCATCACGGTCCGTTCCCCACCGAGCACGCCGATCCCGAGCGTTCGGCCCTGTTCCTCCACCTCAACGGGGCGAAGGTGCTGGCGCCGCCCGAACGCCTCGACGGACTGCTGGCGGGTGCCGACGTGATCGTCGACGACGGCCGGCTGCTGCCGAGGCTCGACGAACTGCGGGCGGCCAACCCGGCGCTGGTGGTGGCCACCCTCACCCCGTTCGGGCTGGACGGCCCCTACCGCGACCACGTCGCCGAGGACATCACCCTCTACGCCCTCGGCGGCCCGATGATCCAGACCGGGGTGGCCGAGCGGGAGCCGTTGAAGCTGGCCGGCAACCAGATCCAGTACCAGTGGGGCGCCGTCGGGGCGGTGGCCACCCTCGGGGCGCTGCGCCGGGCCGAGCGCAGCGGCGTGGGCGCCCACGTGGACATCGCCGGGCTCGACACGGTGATGGGCTCGATCGACCGCCAGATCAACCACCTGCTGTGGAAGCAGTGGACGGGCCGGGAGGTGACCCGCTCGCCCCGGGGTGCGCCCGCCCTGCTGCCGTCGGGCTACTTCCCCTGCCTCGACGGCTACATCGCCACCGTCATCGTGGCCGGCTGGTTGCCCCGGCTGCTGGCCGTGCTCGACGACCCCGAGCTCACCGAGCGCTGCGCCGCACCGGACTGGGCGTCCGACCCCGACATCCCCGGCCTCCTCGAGGCCGGTTTGTACGTGTTCCTGGCCGACCGCACCCGCCAGCAGGCCATGGCCGACGCCGCCGTGCACCGCCTGCCGCTGGCGCCGCTCAACGGGCCCGCCGACCTCTTCGCGGACCCCCACTTCAGCGCCCGGGGCTTCTTCGTGGAACGCGACGGCGACCGGGTGCCCCGCCCGCCGATCCGCTTCCATACCGATCGGTCTGCCAGCGCGGCCGCGCCGTCGGAGACCGAGACCCCGTCGCCGACCGCGACCCCGGCGTCGGCCGCGACCCCGTGCCGACCGATGCGCTCCCGTTGCAGGGCGTCCGCGTGCTCGATCTCACCGAGGTGTGGTCGGGGCCCTACGCCACCATGCTGTTGGGCGACCTCGGCGCCGAGATCATCCGGGTGGACAACCCGTGGTTCTTCCCCACCATCACCCGGGCAGCTTCGCCCGGCCCGCCCCCGAGGCGCTGCCGGGCATCGGCCAGTACACCGGCTGCTACCCCGACATGGACCCCGGCCGGCGACCGTGGAACCGCTCCGGCAACTACGTGGCCCACTCGCGCTCGAAGAAGAGCTGCACGCTCGACGTGCGCCGGGCGTCGGGCCACGAGGTGTTCCTGCGGTTGGTGGAGCACGCCGACGTGCTCATCGAGAACGCGTCGGTCGGCGTGGCCGACAAGCTCGGCCTCGGCTGGGAGGTGCTGCACGCCCGCAACCGCGCCTGGTCATGGTGCGCATGCCCTCGATGGGCCTGCACGGCCCGTACCGCGACTTCGTGGGCTTCGGCATGCACATGGAGGCCATCGGTGGCACGGCCTCGCTGTCGGGCTACCGCGACGGCGACCCGTCCGAGAAGTCCGCCACCTACCCGATGGACCCCGCCGCCGGCACCCACGCCGCGCTGGCCACCATGGCGGCGTTGCGGGAACGGGACCGCACCGGCGTGGGCCTGCTCGTCGAGGTGCCGCAGATCGAGGTGATCCTGCAGCACGCCGGTGAGCTGCTGATCGAAGCCGGGTGGCGGGGCGAGAACCCGCCGCCGCCGGGCAACCGGCACGTGACCTACGCGCCCCAGGGGTGCTACCGGTGCCTCGGCGAGGACCGCTGGCTGGTGCTCACCGTGCGCGACGACGCCGACTGGCGGGCCCTGCGCACCGTGTTGGGGGAGCCGCCGTGGGCCGCCGACGCCCGCTTCGAGCACGCCGCCGGCCGGCGCGCCCACCACGACGAGCTCGACGCCCACCTGTCGGCGTGGACCGCCACCGCCGACGCCGGGGACCTCTTCGCCCGTTTGCAGGCCGCCGGCATCCCCGCTGCGCCGGTGCAGGACCAGGCCGCCAACCTCGCCGATGCGCACCTGCGGGCCCGCCGCTTCTTCCGGGTCAACCGCTCGCCCGAGGTCCCGCCCACCGAGATGCCCGACCACCTGTGGCGTTGGGACGGCCCGCCGCTGGCGTGGGGGCCGTTCAATCGGCTCGGCGACGCCAACGAGGAGGTGTTCCGCGGCCTGCTCGGCCTCTCCGAGGACGAGTACGCCGCCCTGGACGCGGAGGGCCACCTGTCGCTCGACTACCTGGGGCCCGACGGCACGCCGTTGTGAGGCGCGCTACGGTGCGCCCGCATGGAGCCCCAGCCGCAGCCCACGGAGGCCACGACTGCAGGCCGGTACTACGGCTGGGTGGTGGCGTGGACCGCGTTCGCCGTGCTGACCCTGGCCTATGGCGTGCAGTACTGCTTCGGCGTCTTCCTGCCGTTCATCCAGGTTGATCTGGACATCACCCGCACCCAGGGCACGCTGGCGTTCGCGGTCTACGTGTTCGTGTACTCGGCGCTGTCGGCGGCATCGGGCTGGCTGACCGACCGCAAGGGCCCCCGCTTCGTGCTCGTGCTCGGGGCGATCTTCCTCGGCGTGGGCTACGTGCTGACCGCCATGGCCCAGACCGCGCTGCAGTTGGTGCTGGCGTTGGGCTTCGTGGCGGGCATCGGCATGAGCGCGGCGTTCGTGCCGTGCAACGCCACCGTCGTGCGCTGGTTCCTGCACAAGCGGGGCCGGGCGCTGTCGATCTCCACCAGCGGGTCGAGCTTCGCCGCCGTCCTCGTGCCGCTGGTGATGGGCGGCCTGGTGGACCGCTTCGGCTGGCGGACCCTGTACGTGGTGGGCGCCGGGGTGGCCGCCGCCATGCTGCTGGCCGGGTCCCGCCTGATGTACCGCGACCCCGAGGCCAAGGGCCTGACCATGGCCGACGAGCTGCGCGGTGCCAAGCCGCTGCCCGAGGGCACCACCGTCACCGTCATCCCGGCTCGGGACCCGGTCAGCCTGGACCTGCCCGCCGCCGCCCGCACGGTCGACTTCTGGTTGATCGTCGGGTTGTTCCTGTGCACCTGGCTGGTGGTGTTCATCCCGCTGGTGCACCTGTCGCCCTACGCCAAGGACGCCGGTTCGTCCTCCGCCGTGGGCGCGTTGCTGGTCTCGCTGATCGGCGTGGGTGGGCTCTTCGGCCGTGGCTTGTCGGGCAACGTGTCGGACCGCTTCGGACGGCTCAGCACGCTGACCCTCACGCTCGTCATGCAGGTGGTGGCGTTCCTGGCGTTCGCCGCCACCGCCTGGCTGCCGGTGCTGCTGCCGGCCGCGGCGTTGTTCGGCATGGGCTACGGCGGTTCGACGGTGCTGTTCCCGGCCCTGGCCGGCGACCGGTTCGGCCGGGCGCACGCCGGTGCCATCGTGGGCGCGGTGTTCGCCGGCGCCGGCTCGCTCGGTGCCATCGGGCCGTTCATGGCGGCGTGGATCCACGATTCCACTGACAGCTACGGTCTGGCGTTCCTGATCGCCGCACTGGCCAACGTGGTCTCGATCGGGTTCGTGGCGGGGCTGCAGGCGTCGGGCCGCCGCACGGTGCCGATGGCGGTCACCCCGGCGTGATCCACGTCGGCGTCCAGTACCAGGGCGATGCCGGCGGACCGAAGCGCTTCGCCCGCCGGGCCGAGCAGGCCGGGTTCGACTCGGTCTGGTGCGGGGACCATGTGGGCCACCTGCAGGACGGTCTGGCCACCCTCGGCGTGCTGGCCGGGGCCACCGAGCACATCACCGTGGGGCTCAACCTGCTGGTCGTGCCCTACCGGCCGGCCGCCATCGTCGCCAAGGGCATCGCCACCGTCTGCGGCGTGGCACCGGGCCGGGTCATCGCCGGCTTCGGGGTGGGCGGCGAGTTCCCGGCCGAGTTCGCCGCCACCGGCGCCGACCCGCGGGAGCGGGGCCGCTACACCGACGACGCCCTCGACGTGGTGGCCAGGCTGTGGTCCGGCGAACCGCTGGTGCACCACAGCCGCTGGGCCTCCTTCGACGGGTTCGTCCTGGAACCACCACCGTCACCGGTGCCGCCGGTGTGGATCGGTGGCCGCTCCGATGCCGCGCTGCGCCGGGCGGTGCGGGTGGGCGACGGGTACGTGCCCTACCTGGTCAGCCCCGAGGAGCTCACCCGCCGCCGGACGAAGCTGGCCGGCTTCGCCGCCGAGGCCGGCCGCTCCCTCGGCGGGTTCGCCGTCGGCTGCCTGGTGACGACGATCCCGGCCTCCGACGTCGAGGCCGGGGTGCAGCGCGGTCTGCGCGAGCTGAAGCTGTCGGGGCTGACCGCGGAGGGGGTGCGGGCCCGCTACCTGGTGGGCGACGACGACGCCCTCCTCGGTCGTTGCGCCGAGTACGTCGCCGCCGGGGTGACGCACCTGATCCTCGGCTGCCTGCCCGGTGACGACGCCCAGGTGGACGAGTTCTTCGCCACCGCCTCCCGCCTGCTGCCGGCGCTGCGCGAGCTCAGCTGACCTTGGCCATCACCTCGGTGGCGAAACGTTCGATCAGGTCGGGGATGATCGCCGGATCCGACGACATACCGCTCAGCACGAGATCGGTCACGCCCACCTCGGCGTAGCGCCCGACCATGTCGATCAGCTGCTCGGCGGTGCCCGACATCGGGGCCCGCGGTGGGCGGTCCCGCGGCGTCGGCCACAGGTCGACGTCGAGGCAGGCGTGCACTCGGAACCCGTCCGCCCGGCTGCGGCCGGTGGTTGCGAGCGCCTCGTCGATCACCGGCAGGCGCGAGGCCATGGACTCCGGCGGCAGGCGCATCGGGTGCCAGCCCTGCCAGCGGGCCGCCCGGCGCAGCGCGGGCGGGCGGTTGCCGCCCACCACGATCGGCGGGTGCGGCTGCTGGAACGGCCGGGGCGACGCCTTGAGCTCACCGAAGTGGTAGAACTCGCCGTCGAAGCTCGGGTCCTCGGCGGTCCACAGCTCGGCCATCACCGCCAGGAACTCGTCGGTCAACGGACCCCGCCGCGCGTAGTCCACACCGAGGGCGGCGTTCTCCTCGGGCAGGCTGCCCACGCCGACGCCCACCACCAGGCGGCCGCGGCTCAGGCGGTCGAGCGTGGCCAGCTGCTTGGCCAGGGTGGCCGGGTGCAGGTAGGGCAGGACCAGCACGCTGGTGCCCAGCTCCACCCGTTCGGTGTGCGCCGCCGCCCAGGTGAGGATGGTCAGCGCGTCGTAGTACGGCCGGTCGCCCAGGCGCTCGCGCACGTAGCCGATGTTGAACACGTGGTGGGCAACCCACACCGAGTCGAAGCCGAGTCGTTCGGCGAGCACGGCCACGTCGACGACGTCGGCGGGGTCCTCGAGGCCGAGGTTGTTGGGCATGGTGAATCCGAAGCGCACCAGCGCAGTCTGGCCCAGGGTGGGAGACTCTCGCCCATGGGCAGCGAGGCACTCATCATCGAAGCGGCGGTCAACGGGGCCTGGCCGGCCACCTGGAAGCGCCGCGGCACCGGCGCCCGCAACCCGGTGGTGCCGGCAACCCCGGAGGAGATCGCCACCGACGCGCTGGCCTGCCTGGCCGCCGGGGCCACCGTCATCCACAACCACACCGACGACGACGTGCTCGACAACGCCACCGGCCGCCATGCCTCCGAGCCGTACCTCGCCGCCTACGAGGCGATCACCGCCGCCCACCCCGGCGCCATCTGCTACCCGACGATGTCGGGCGGCGGGGACGGCCGGCGCATCGAGGACCGCTACGCCCACATCGTCGAGCTGCACGACGCCGGACTGCTCGGTATGGGCGTGGCCGACCCGGGCTCGTTGAACCTCGTCGGCCGGCGCCGCGACGGGCAGGTGGCCTCCACCGCCCTGCCCTACATCAACGCCCCCGCCGACGTGGCCTGGATGTTCGCCTGGTGCGCCGAGCGCGACCTGCCGGTGCACGTCGGTGTTCGAACCCGGCCACCTGCGGGTGCTGCTGGGCCACCTGGAGGCCGGCACGCTACCGGCCAAGACAAAAGTGCAGCTGTACCTGGGCGGGCCGAACATGCTGTTCGGTCTGCCCAACACACCGTGGTCGCTCGACGTGTACCTGCGCCTGCTGGGTGACGCGCCACTGCGGTGGATGGTGGGCGCCATCGGCGGCGACGTGCTGGCCTCCGGGGTGGCCGCGGCCGCCATCGCCGCCGGCGGCCACGTGCGCGTCGGCTGGGAGGACTTCTCGCCCGGCCCCGGACGGCCGGCGCAGCCCGCCAACGCGGAGCTGGTGGGCGAGGTGGTGGCCCTGGCCAACCAGTTGGGCCGTACCGTGGCCGACACGCCCACCGCCCGGGACCTGCTGGGGGCGCCGGCGCGCTAGCCCGAACCGGCGGGCGGGGCTTCGCGGTTCCACATCCGATGTTGGTGCACAACGTGCACGCGAGCGTGCCCTACCTTGGCGTATGGGCGGCTGCAACGGGGCGGGTCAGTGACCGGTGCCGGGATCGCGCTCGGGGCCCTTCAGCGTGGCCCCACCGTCGACCACCAGCACCTGGCCGGTGATCCACCGGGCCCGGTCCGACGCCAGGAAGCGCACGGCCTGACCGACATCCCAGCCGGTACCTTCCACCCCGAGCACCGAAGCCCCCGCCCGCTGGGCACGAGCGGCCTCGCTCATGCCATCGCCGGCCACCATCGGGGTGTACACCGGGCCGGGGGCCACGCAGTTGACCCGGATGCCGTCGGGTCCATGGTCCACCGCCATCGCCTTGGTCAGCGCGATCACCGCGCCCTTGGACGTGGAGTAGGCGGTCAGCCCGCGGGGCCGCAACGCCGAGATGGACGACACGTTAACGATCGACCCGCCGACGCCGCCGGCCAGCATGGCCGGGATGGCCGCCCGGCAGGCGAGCACCATCGACGTGACGTTGACCTCCATCACCCGGGCCCAGCGCAGCGGGTCCTCATCCAGCACGCTGCCCCGGCTGCCGATGCCCACGTTGTTGTCCAACACGTCGAGCCGGCCCCACAACGACACGGCCCGGGCCACCATGGCCTCGCAGTCGGCCGTCACCGTCACGTCGGCGGCGAACGCCCGGGCGTCGCCGCCCTCGCCGGCGATGGGCGCGGCTGTCGCCTCGGCTGCGGCGAGGTCTCGGTCGACCACCAGCACCCGGGCCCCGGAGCGGGCCAGCAGCACCGCCGCCGCCCGCCCGTTGCCGATCCCCTCGCCGCGCGCCCCGCCGCCGGTCACGATGGCCACCTTGCCGGCCAGGCCGTCACCGTCGTCGGCCGGCGGCGCCGCATCCACACCGGGCGGTATGGTGCTCACGGCCGCCCCGCCCGGGCACGTCCACCTCGACCACCTCGATGCGCCCGTCGCGCCGGGCGGCGGCGTCGGGCCCCGAGCCGGTGTTGGTCAGCACGAACAGGGTGCGGCCCTGGGGACCGCCCAGCATGGCGGCGAACGAGCCCCGCTCACCGGAGGAGACCACATCGGCGATCTGGCCGCCTTCGCGCACCCGCACGGTCACGTTGCCCCGCGGGTCGGCCACCCAGATGGCGCCCTCGGCGTCGAGGCAGATCCCGTCGGGCCAGTGCGGAGCGGTCTCGGCCCACACCCGCTTGTCGCGCAGCGAGCCGTCGGCGGCGATCGTCCAGGCGGTGAGCTGCTGCCGCCACGTCTCGCCCACCACCAGGGTGGCACCGTCGTCGGTGATCACCGAGCCGTTCGGGAAGAACACGTCGTCATCGACCACGGTGCAGGTCCCGTCGGGATCGACCCGGACCAGCACCGTGGTCCGCTCGGCCTCGCCCCGGTGGCGGTCGAAGCCGAAGTTGCCGATGTAGGCCGGCCGGCGGCGTCGACCACCATGTCGTTGCACGGCCCCGTCACCAACCCCGACAGGTCGGCCACGGTGGCCAGCGCGCCATCGGCCTCGAGCCGCAGCAGGCGCCGATCGAGCATCGACACGATCAACAGGCGGCCCTGTGGGTCCCACCCCAACCCCGACGGCTGGTTGGGCACCTCGCAGATCGTCTCGAGGTTGCCGTCGAGGTCGGCGGCCAGCACCCGGTGGGTGTAGAAGTCGGAGAACCACAACCGGCCGTCGTGCCAGCGGGGGCCCTCCGGGAAGCTGAGCCCGTCGACCAGCGTCCGCAGCGTCCGACCGGTTGGTGCCATCTACGCCTCCTGCATCCGTTGCAGCACGGCGCGCACGTCCGCCGCGGCCCGGTTGACCGCGTCCGACAGCTCGGGCGGGTAGTCGGTGGTGTCGATGAGCGCCTCGGCCTCCACCTGCCAGCGGGCCCGGCCGTCGGTCAGCACACCCCGCAGACCGTGGCCGGTGGGCTCGCGCTCGACGACCTCCAGCTGGTCGTACACGGTCACGTTCATGTCGGCCACGCAGTGGTGGCTTGAGGATGTCCTCGAACACGTGCGGGGACAGCGTGGGCGGCTCGGCCACCGCCAGGTAGGGACGGAGCACGTCGAGCACGCCGTTGGGGGTCAGCGCCTCCACGGCGGCGTCATCGAGCGGCACCGGCCACTCGGCGTTGGGGCCCTTGCCGGCCTCGTGGCCCACCAGCAGGCTCGGCAGCCGCCGACCGCTGGCGATCTCGGCGGCGGCGAGGGCACCGGGGCCGCCGCCCACGATCAGCAACCCCGTCCACACCGTCACCACGGGCGGTGCACCCCTGCCCGCCACGCCGGACCATACCAACCCGGATGTCAGGGCCCGGCATGATCAGAACACCGCCAGCGGGTTGGCCGGGCTACCGGTCACCCCTGGAAGCGGATGGGGGCCAGCACGAACTGGAACTCCCATCGGTTGAGCCGGTTGCAGGTGGCGGCCAGGTCCTCCAGCTGGCAGTTGTCGATCAGCCACAGGCCCATGGCCACGATGCCCACCATGTGGATGGGCATGGTCACCGTGCGGTAGCCGGCGGGGCTGACGTCCTGGGCCACGTCGGAGCCGATCATGGCGATGCCGCGCTCGTGCAGCCACGGCAGGCAGGCCGCCTGGTACCCGGAGCGGGGCTTGTTGGGGTTGTAGTCGCGCTTCTGGGCGAGGCGGGCGCCGCTCTCGCCGGTGCGCATGAGCAGCACGTCGCCCGGCTCGAGGCGAACGCCGGCCGCTTCCTCCGCCGCCTCGAGGTCCTCCGGGTACACCTGGTCATCGGGGTCGAGCACGTCCACGCCGCGCAGGCGGGCGATGTCGAGCAGGACGCCCCGGGTGACCACGCCGTTCGACAGCGCCAGCACGTCGTGCTTGAGCGCGCCCTGGCGGTCGGACACGAGCGAGGCCGGCTGGCCGTTGTACATCTTGCCGTCCCAGAAGATGTGGGCCAGCGAGTCGAGGTGGGTCACGTCGAAGCCGTGGAACACCATGCCGATGTACTCCTGGGCGCCGCCGGCGCCCGTCCCAGCAGGCCCTGGCGGCCCTCCTCCTCCAACCCGAGGCCGGTGGAGAGCATGTAGCGCTGCGATTCGACGGTGGCGCCCGGCTGGCGGCCGGTGCGGATGTCATAGCTGCAGGACACCGAGATGCCGTCGCGCACCAGCTGGGCGGCGGACGCCGTCTTGGCCGGGGTCAGGTGGTTCAGCGTGCCGAGGCGGTCGTCCTCACCCCAACGACCCCAGTTGGACAGGTCATCGAACCAGCTCAGGATCTGCTCTTCGGACGGCGGTGTCGGCACGGTTCCTCCCCAAGGACGATGTCGGCCACAACCTAGCGGCTCCGCCCTCAGCGATCGCCCCGGATGAGCACGCCCTGTTCTTGCAGCGCATCGATGCGGGCCTCGTCGTAGCCCAGCACCCCGGCCAGCACCTCGCGGTTGTGCTCGCCGAGCACCGGTGCGTACAGCTCCGGCAGGGCCGGCTGGGCGGAGAACTTGAACTGGTAGCCGGCCATCGTCACCTCGCCCAGCACCGGGTCGGGCACGCGGCGCACCATGTCCCGGGCCACGTAGTGCGGGTTGGTCGACGCATCCAAGGGGTCGGCCACCTCGCCGATGGGCACCCGGTGCGCCAGGCAGTGGGCCAGCAGCGCCTCGTTGTCGGGGAAGGACAGCAGCCAGGCCTGCACCAGCGGCACCAGCTCGCCCTGGTTGCGGGCCCGGTCCGGCCCGGTGGCGAAGCGCGGGTCGTCGATCAGATCCGGCCGGCCCATGGCGGTGCACAGGTTGGCCCACTGCCGCTCCAGCACCAACACGTAGCCGTAGCCCTGCGGCAGCTCGTACACCCCGACCGGGCAGTACTGGGGGTGGTGACGGGTGTAGCGCGTCGGCCGCCAGGTGCGGCCCGACAGCTCGTACTGGGCCATCTGGTCCTGCATACCGAACAGCACGTCGGCCATGGCGATGTCCACGTGCTGGCCCTCACCGGTGCGCTCGCGGTGCAGCAGCGCGTAGCCGAGGGCGGCGAAGCCGTGCACCGCGGTGGAGTTGTCGGCGATGGCGAACCCGAGCGGCATGGGCGCACCCTCGGGATCGCCGTTGAGCGCCATCAGGCCGGCGGTGGCCTGGATGATGCCGTCGAAGCCGGGGCGCCGGGCCCATGGGCTGGTCTGCCCGTAGGCCGACACCGACACCATGATGACGTCGGGCCGCAGCGCGCGCAGCGCCTCGTAGTGCAGGTTGCGCCGCTCGAGCACGCCCACCGCGAAGTTCTCCACCACCACGTCGCAGTGCGGCACCAGCTCGCGCAGGATGTCCATACCCTCCGGTGTGTCCCAGTCGAGCGCCAGGCTGCGCTTGCCCCGGTTGTTCTGGATGAACACGCTGCTGCGGCCGTCCTCGATCCAGGGATGAACCGGCTCGGGTCACCGTGGGGGCGAGCTCCACCTTGATGATCTCCGGGCCCAGCTCGGCCAGCAGCCGGGTGATGCCCGCACCGGCGAGGTATTGGGAAGATCGAGCACCCGGTAGCCCTGCAACATCTCGGCCATGTCGGTGATCTTGGCACGCCCCGCCAGCGCCCGCTCCCGATCCCCGCGAGACTGGCGGCCATGGCCTCGCCCGATCCGACCGCCGCCGACTTCGTCTACGACGAGCTCGCCTACTTCCACGAGAACGCCACCGAGTGGGGCCTGGCCGACCCGGGCCGGCCGGCGGTGGCCCGGATCGGCGTGCCGCTGCCCGACGGGCGCACGCTCAGCGCCCTGCGCTGGGGCAGCGCGCCACCGGAGATCGTCTTCATCCACGGCGGCGCCCAGAACGCCCACACGTGGGACACGGTGAACCTGGCCGTGGGCCGGCCGGCGTTGTGCGTGGACCTACCGGGCCATGGCCACTCGAGCTGGCACCCCGAGCAGGCCTACCACCCGCACCAGCTGGCCGACGACGTGGCCGTGGCGGTGGCCGCCGAGGCGCCGGGCGCGGCGTTGGTGGTGGGCATGTCCCTCGGTGGCATGACCGCCAACGCGCTGGCCGCCCGCCACCCGCAGCTGGTGCGGCGCCTGCTCATCGTCGACGTCACCCCGGGCACCACCGCCGAGAAGGCCAAGCACATCACCGACTTCGTCAACGGCCCCCAGACGTTCCCGTCCTTCGCCGAGATCCTGGAGCGCACCATGCGCTTCAACCCGACGCGGTCCGAGTCGTCGCTGCGTCGGGGCATCCTGCACAACGCCCACCGCCTGGCGGACGGCTCGTGGGCGTGGAACTACGACCGCGAGCGCCGCCGGGAGCGCACCGAGGTGGCCCGGGCCACGCTGTGGGCCGACGTGGCCGCCACCACCCAGCCCTACCTGTTGGCCCGCGGCATGGACACCGGCACGGTCGTGGACGACGCCGATGTGGCCGAGCTGCGGCGCCACCGGCCCGACGCCGAGGTGGTGGAGGTGCACGGGGCGGGCCACTCCATCCAGGGCGACCAGCCGCTGGTGCTGGCCGCCCTCATCGAACGCCACCTCGCCACCCCGCTGCCCGCCGCCTGAGACGGGCACAGCCGGGTGTCGGCCCGGCTCAGCCGGTGCGGCCGGCGCCGACCTTCTCGAGCTTGAACCCCTCGTAGCCGTTGGCCGCCACCTCGTTGCAGCGGTCCACGTAGGCGGGGAAGCCCAGCAGCGGCATGAACACCCGCGGCTTGCCGGGGATGTTGGCGCCGACGTACCACGAGTTGCACGACGGGAAGATCGTCTGGTCGGCCACCGCGTTCACGTGGGCCACCCAGCGCTGCACCGACTCGGGCTCGGCCTCGATGGTGTCGAGGCCGTGGGCGTCGAGGTGGTCGATGCAGTCGCTGATCCACTCCACGTGCTGCTCGGTGCCCACGATCATGTTGGCCAGCACCGACGGGCTGCCCGGCCCGGTGACGGTGAACAGGTTGGGGAAGCCGTGCACACCCAGGCCCAGGTAGGTGACCGGGCCGGCCTCCCACACGTCGGCCAGGCCGGCGCCGCCCCGGCCGCGGATGTCGACCCGCAGCAGGGAGCCGGTCATGGCGTCGAACCCGGTGGCGAAGATGAGCACGTCGAGCTCGTGGTGCTCGTCACCGCACTGCACGCCGGTGGGGGTGATGCGGGTGATCGGCGTGCCCTTCGCCGACACGTCCACCAGCGACACGTTGGGCCGGTTGTAGGTCTCGAAGTAGTCGGTGTCGATCACCAGCCGCTTGCAGCCGATGAGCCCGTCGGGCGTCAGCTTGCGGGCGGTCTCGGGGTCCCGCACGGTCTGGCGGATCTTCTCCCGCACGAAGTCGGCGGCGAGCTGGTTGGCCGCCGGGTCGCGCATCAGGTCACGGAACGTGGACAGGAACAGCGAGCCGCCGCGCTCCCACAGCAGCTCCATCTCGCGGCGGAACTCCTCGGGGTCGGTCTCCAACGCCACCCGGACCGGGCGGCGGTGGCGGGAACCGAACGCGCCGAACATGCGCTTGTTGGCGGCCACGATGTCGGCGTAGTTGGCCTTGACCTCCGCCTGCTCGGCCGGATCGAGCGGGCCGTTGCGGGCGGGGATGGTGAACTGCGCCGTCCGTTGGAACACGGTCAGGTGGCCGGCCGTGCGAGCGATGACCGGGATGGCCTGGATGCCCGAGGAGCCGGTGCCGATGATCCCCACCCGCTTGCCGGTGAAGTCGATGCCCTCCTTGGGGTACCGACCGGTATGGGCGAGGTCCCCTGGAAGCTGTCACGGCCCTCGATCTCGGGCATGTTGGCGCTCGACAGGCACCCGGTGGCCATCACCACGAAGCGGGCGCTGGTGGTGGTGCCGTCATCGGCCCGCACCGTCCAGCGGCCGGTGGCCTCCTCGAAGTGGGCGCTGGACACCCGGGTGGAGAAGCGGATGTGGCGGCGGAGGTCGAAGCGGTCGGCCACGTGCTGGGCGTAGCGCAGGATCTCCGGCTGGGTGGCGTACTTCTCGGTCCAGGACCACTCCTGCTGCAGGTCGGGGTCGAAGTCGTAGGAGTACTCCAGGGACTCCACATCGCAGCGGCAGCCCGGGTAGCGGTTCCAGTACCACGTGCCGCCCACGTCGGTGCCGCCCTCGAAGCACAGCACGCTGCGGCCCGTGCGGACCATGCGGTGGATCATGTAGAGCCCGGCGAAACCGGCCCCCACCACGACGACGTCGACGTTCGTTTGCTCGCTCATGATGGGGCCGATGGTACCGCGGGCCTCAGCGATCCTTGGACGCCAGCACGCCGGCGGCCTCGAGCTGCGCGATGCGCTGCTCGTCGTAGCCGCACAGGTCACGCAGCACCTCGCTGTTGTGCTCGCCCAGGTTCGGGGTGACCAGATCGGGTTCGGGCGGGGCGTCGGAGAAGCGGATGGGGAAGCCGGGCACGTCGAACGAGCCGGCCAGCGGGTCGGTGATCTCGCGCACCATCCGACGCTGCTGGAAGTACGGGTGGTTCGTGGCCTGGCCCGGATCGAGCACCGGGCCGCACGGCACCCGGTGGGCCTCCAGCGCGGCGATCACCTCGTCATCGGTGTCGAAGCCGGCCATCCACCCCTCGACCACGGCGACGAACTCGTCGACGTGATCGAGGCGGGTGGCGTTGTTGACGAACCGGGGGTCGGTGGCCAGGTCTTCGCGGCCGATGGCGGCCCACAGGTTGGGCATCTGCACCTGGGTGCAGAGGATCATGATGTAGCCCTCCGGACCCTTGTAGGCCCCGCCCGGGCACACCGCCGGGTGGTGGGCACCCGCCCGGCGGGGCTGCCATTCGCCGCCGGTCATGGAGGGCGCGTGCACGTTCATCTCGTGCATGTGGAACAGCGCGTCCACCATCGACACATCGATGTGGGAGCCCTCCCCGGTCATGGTGCGGCGCAGCAGGGCGTAGCCGATGGCGGCGAAGGCGGTGAAGCCGGCGGTGCAGTCGGCGATGCCGACGCCGACGAACTGCGGGGGCCCGTCCGCCTCGCCGGTGACGTGCATCAGGCCGGCGAAGCCCTGGGCGATCAGGTCGAAGCTGGTCTTGTGCGACAGCGGGCCGGTCTGCCCGAACCCGGAGATCGACGCCATGATCAGGCGCGGGTTGATGGCCGACAGCGCGTCGTAGCCGAGACCGCGCCGGGCCATCACCCCGGCGCTGTAGTTCTCCACCACCACGTCGATGTGCGGGATCAGATCCTTCACGATCTGCACCGACTCGGGAGACTTGAAATCCACGCAGATGCTGCGCTTGCCCCGGTTCTGCTGCACGAAGTAACCCGAGCGCCGGTTGCGGCGCGGCGAGTTGGCCCGGATGGGATCGCCGAGCGGGGCCATCTCCACCTTGATGACGTCGGCGCCCATCTCGGCCAGCAGGCGGGTGCAGGACGGTCCGGCGAGGTACTGGGTGAAATCGAGGACCCGGAAGCCCTCGAGGTACGGCGTGGGTGCGGTCACGACGTTCATGTTCGCGGACCCGGGCGGACGCTGCTCGCCGGATTGGGTTAGCGTCCCCGCTTCGTGAGCGACACCAGCAGCGGGCTGCGAACGGCCGACATCCTGGCGCTGGGGGCCGCTTCCCTCGCGGTCGGCGTCACCGTCAGCGCGGTCATGATCGACATCGGCACGCCGTCGGCCGTGGTGATGGTGGCCACGGTGACCGCGTTCTCCGGCAGCGGCGAGCTGGCCTATGCCGCCGTCATCCTGTCGGGCGGGTCCACCGCCGCGGCGATGGTGTCGGCGTTGTTGGTCAGCTCCCGCTTCGGGCTGCTGGCCATGAGCATCGCCAACCGCTGGCCGATGTCGGTGTGGGAGCGCATCGCCGCCATGCAGATCTCCGGGGAACCGGCGGTGGCCGCCGCCATCACCGCCCGCGATCCGGCCGTCGCCCGAAAGCTCTACTGGCAGGTGGCGCTGTCGATGGCGGTGGGCTGGGTGGTGGGCTCGGCCATCGGCGTGGCCCTGGGCAACGTCATCGGTGACACCAAGGCCATCGGCCTCGACGCCGTCTTCCCGGCCGTGCTGTTGGGCACGGTGGCGGCGGCGCTGCGCAGCCGGGACAGCGCGGTGGCCGCCATACTGGGCGGTGTGGTGGCGGTGGTGCTGGTGCCCATCGCCCCGGCCGGTATCCCGTTCCTGGTGGCTGCGCTGGCTGCGCTGGTCGGGGCCCGGGTGCGACCCGGTCCGCTGCGCCGACGCCCGCAGCCCGGCGTCGGCGGCGGAGGGCCACGATGAGCTGGCTCGGCCTGCTGGTGTTCACCGTGGGCAACCTGATCACCCGGGCGCTGGGCATGTTCGCGCTCGGCGGGCGGGTGAAGCCCGACTCACCGCTGACCAAGCTGATGGCGCTGGTACCGATCTCGGTGGTGGCCGCCGTGTTCGCGGTGCAGACGTTCTCGTCCCGGGATCAGATCGTGCTGGACTCCCGCGTCCTCGGCGTCGCCGCTGCGTCGCTGGCGGTGTGGCGCAAGGCGCCGATGGTGGTGGTGGTGCTGATCGCCGCCGGGATCACCGGCGGAGCCCGGGCGCTCGGCCTGCCCTGAGCCCCGGTCGGCTCGAGGTCTGTACGGAAACGACCACGACCGGCCCGGCTCGCACCGCGAACGACCTGGTCGCCGCGCCGGTGCTCCACCCGCTTTGGCGGTTTCCGTACAGACCCACTGCGTCCGAGCGGTGCGAGACCCTCAGCGGCCCTCGTACACCGGCGGCCGCTTCTCCATGAACGCCTTGGGGCCCTCGATGGCATCGCGGCTGCGGAACACCGGCGCGGCGTGGCGCGCCTCCACGTCCATCGCCTCGCGCTCGGGCAGGCCCAGGCACGCCTTGGCCGACGCTTTGATGGCCCGCACGGCGATGGGTCCGTTGGCGGCGATGCGCTCGGCGATGGTCATCGCCTCGGGCACCACCTGCTCGACCGGTACCACCCGGTTGACGAAGCCCAGCTCGTAGGCGCGGGCGGCGGACACCAGCTCGCCGGTCAGCAGCCACTCCATGGCCACCGCGTAGGGCAGCTGCACCGGCAGGCGCACCGATGAACCGCCGCCGGGGAACAGGGCACGCTGCACCTCCTGCACACCGAAGCGGGCGGTGTCGGCGGCGACGCGGATGTCGGTGCCCTGCACCAGCTCGCACCCGCCGGCCACCGCGGTGCCGTTGATGGCGGCGATGATCGGCTTGTCGAGGTCGCTGCTGCGCAGGATGGCCCGGTCGGCCAGGCCCTTCTCGGCCAGGACCCGCCGGTCGTAGTCGTCCTCGGGCTGGCGGGCCCGGGTGGTCAGCGTGATCAACCGGCCGAGGTCGGCGCCGGCGGAGAACACCGTGCCGGTGCCGGTGATGACCGCGACGCGCACGGCGTCGTCGGCCGCCACCTCCTGCCAGATGTCGGCCAGGCGGCACACGACCTCGGGGTTGAGGGCGTTGCGGGCCTCGGGCCGGTTGAGGGTGATCAGGGCGACGAAGCCCTGCCGTTCGTAGTCGACGACTGCCATGGCCGCGGAGACTACGCCGTCGCCGCCGAGCCGTCGGCCCGGGCCAGCACCGCCCGCATGCCGTCGGCCACCCGCCGGGCCACCGCGGAGGGGTGGGCGGCGGCCACCGCCGGGGAGATCACCTCGAGCCCGAGCGGCGCCTGCACCCCCATCGCCCGCAGGGTGTGGAGCAACCCGACGAGATCGAAGTCGCCCTCACCGGGCGGCAGCCGGTTGGTGGAGGTGTCGGTCAGGTAGTCGGGCTCGGTCCGCGGGATGCGGCCGTCGTCGAGCTGCACCGAGGTGACCCGGGCGCCGTCGATGTGCGCCAGTGTGGCCAACGTGTCGGGGCCGCGCTCGTGGTGCCAGCTGTCCACGCAGATGCCGCCGTTGGGCCGCCCGGCGCGCTCGACGATGACCAACGCCTCAGCGGCCGAGCCGATGTTGGTCATCTCCGGCAGGTACTCGAGCGACACGAGCAGCCCGTGCTCGGCGGCGCGGTCGCAGACGCCGGCGAACGCCTCGGCGGCGGCGTCGACATCGGCGTGGTACGGGCCGCCCAGCTGCACGTGGCGCGCGCCCAGGCCGGCGGCCAGCTCGAAGGCCAGCCGTTCCTCCTCAGCGGCTCGTTCGCGCATCGAGGGCGGACCCGCCCAGGACTGCAGGAACTCGATCTCCACCAACAGCTGGTCGTGGCGGTCGAGGATGTCGGCCACTCGTTCGGTGGTCCAGCCCTCGCGCTGCAGCCGCTTCCAGTTGGCCAGGTGCAGCGCGATCCCGGCGTAGCCCGCCTCGGCGGCGGCGGCCACCCGCTCGGCCACGGTGGCCCGGGGCACGGTGAGGCTGGACAGCACGAGGTCGGTGGGACCGAGGGCTCTCGCCCGCTCGGCCCGTTCTGCGGCGGTTCGCGTCGGCACGCGCTCCAGTCCAGCACGCGGTGGCGCGCGGCGCGCCCGCGATAGAAACGGGGCCGTGCTGTCCCCTGTGCGTGTGCTCGACCTGACCGACGACCGTGGCAACTTCGCCGGCCTGATCCTCGCCCAGCTCGGCGCCGACGTGGTGCTCGTCGAGCCACCGGGGGGCTCGGCCGGCCGCCGCGACGAGCGCTGGCACCTGGCCTACAACCGAGGCAAGCGCTCGGTGGTGATCGACGGACCGGACGCGCTGGCCCGCCTCGCCGCCGGCGCCGACGTCATCCTCGACTGCGGCGCCCTCGCCCCCTCGGCATCGATCGGGCCGCGCTCGACGCGCTGCGGGAGGCCAACCCGCACCTCGTCACCGTGTCGATCACCGCCTATGGCGACGACGGGCCCAAGGCCGGCTGGCCGGCCACCGATCTCACCATCGCCGCCGCCGGCGGCCAGCTGTCCCTCACCGGCGACCAGGATCGGCCGCCGGTGCGCATCTCGGTGCCGCAGTCGTGGCTGCAGGGGGCGGCCGAGGCGGTCAACGGGGCGCTCATCGCCCTGCACGAGCGCACGGTGAGCGGCCGGGGCCAGCACGTGTCGGTGTCCTGCCAGCAGGCGATGCTGCAGTGCACGCAGATGTCGATGCTGGCCTCGCTGGTGGGTGCCCCGCTCTACCAGCGCTGCGCCGGCGGCATCCTCATCGGCCCCTACCGGGTGCAGTTCGTGTACCCGGCGAGCGACGGCCACGTGTCGATCACGTTCCTGTTCGGCCAGATGATCGGCCCGTTCACCCAGCGGTTGATGGACTGGGTGCACGAGGAGGGCCACTGCAGCGCCGAGCTGCGCGACCTCGACTGGGTGGACTTCTTCAACCTGCTGTTCTCCGGCCGGCTGGAGCCCGGTGTGCTGGCCGAGGCGGTGGCGGCGGTGGGGGCGTTGACCGCCACCAAGACCAAGGCCGAGCTGGTGGCGGGGGCCAAGGAGCGGCGCTTGCTGTTGGCCGCAGTGGCCACCACCGCCGACGTGGTCGAATCCGAGCAGCTCGCGGCGCGCGACTACTGGGACCTCGTCGACGGGGTGCGGGTGCCGGGACCGTTCGCCAAGGCGTCGCGCACGCCGCTGCGGCGGCTCGGCGCCCCGCCGACGCCGGGCAGCACCACCGTCGAGGAGCTGGCCTCCGCGACCCCTTCAGCGCAGACCATACCACACGGTACGGAGACCACCCGTCGCCCGTTGGAAGGCGTCAAGGTGCTCGACCTGACCTGGGCCATCGCCGGGCCGATGTCCACCCGGGTGCTGGCCGACTGGGGCGCCACGATCGTGCGGGTCGAGTCGGAGCGGCGGCCCGACATCATCCGCAACGCCGGACCGTTCCTGGCCGGCACGCCCGGCGGCATCGAGGACACCGCCCAGTGGCACAACCCCAACGCCGGCAAGCTGTCGGTCACGTTGAACCTGTCGACCCCGGAGGGCCGTGACGTCATCCGTGACCTGGTGCGCTGGGCCGACGTGGTCGTGGAGTCCTTCACGCCCAAGGCGATGCGCAACTGGGACCTCGGCTACGAGCAGTTGGCCGAGCTCAACCCGTCGATCATCATGCTGTCGACCTGCCTGATGGGCCAGACCGGCCCCGACCGCGACTTCGCCGGCTTCGGCAACCTGGCCGGCGCGGTGGCCGGGTTCTACGACCTGACCGGCTGGGCCGACCGCCCGCCGGCGGGGCGTTCCTGGCCTACACGGACTACACCTCGCCCCGGTTGAGCCTGTCGGTGCTGCTGGCCGCCCTGGAGCACCGCCGCCGCACGGGCGAGGGCCAGTACCTCGACTTCTCCCAGGCGGAGGCGGCGTTGCACTTCCTCAGCCCGGCCCTGCTGGCCTACAGCCGCGACGGCGTCGTGGTCACCCGCCGGGGCAACGACGACGACGTGCTCTCCCCGCACGGCGTGTACCCCTGTGCGGGCGACAACCGCTGGATCGCCATCGCCTGCGACCGTACCGCGCGGGATGTCCTGGCCGGCCTGGTGGGGGTGGGGCCGGACGCGCTCGACGACGTGGCGGTCGCGGCGTGGACGGCGCCGCAGCAGGCCGAGCAGCTGCAGGAGCGGCTGGTGGCCGCCGGCATCGCCGCCCACCAGGTGCAGAACGCCGAGGAGTGCGCGGCCGACCCGCAGCTCGCCCACCGCCGGCACTTCCGCAAGGTGGCGCACCCGATGCACGGCTCGACGTGGGTGGAGGGCCCGCACTTCCTGCTGTCGCGCTCGCCCGGCGGGCCGGCGTGGGCCGGCCCGACCATGGGCCAGCACAACGAGGAGGTGCTCAACGGCATCCTCGGCTACGACGCCGACCGGGTGGCCGACCTCGTCATCGCCGACGCCATCGCCTGACCCCGCCGCGGCCCGTGGACCGTGAACGCGGCGGTATCCTGGACTGGTGCACCTGCATCGCATCACCGTCGACCCTGAGAAGATGGGCGGTCTGCCCTGCATTCGGGACCTGCGCGTGACGGTGGCCATGGTGCTCGGGCAACTGGCTTCGGGCCGGACGCGCGCCGAGATCCTCGCCGACTACCCCTACCTTGAGGACGACGACATCACCGCCGCGCTCGAGTACGGTGCGGCGCGGGTGAACGAGCGCGACATACCCATCGCCCGACCGGCGTGAGGTTCCTCGTCGACGCCAACCTGTCGCCGACGGTTGCGAGGGCGCTTCGTACCGCCGGCGCGATCGCGTCGTTGGGTCCTGACCGGATCCGGCTTCGTGAGTTGCCGATACGCTGAGCGAGGTCGCTCAGGCCTCGTAGAGCGCGGTGGGTGGGTCGAAGCCGCAGGCGGTGCCGTCCACGTGGACCACCTCGTCCTCCCACGGCAGGCGGTAGCTGCCGGCCACCAGGTCCGTCATGTACGTGTACGGGCAGTCCGTTGCGCCCCCCTTGACCGCCACGTAGCCCCGGTGGCCGAACTGGTAGGGGTTGTTCTCCACGCCCCAGGTGCGCCGGGCCTCGCGCACCAGGTCGAGGCGCACCTCGCCGGTGATGATCTCGTCGGGCCGGTTGCCGCCGGTCACCAGCGGCACCCCGTCGTAGCCCACGATCATCGCCTCACCCATCGAGTCGAACGTGCCGTCGGAGCCGCACAGGCACACCGACGCGGTGTACACGAGGTTGCAGAAGGCGTTGGCCTGGTTGGTGATCTGCCAGGCGTGGCGGATCGGCGCCGTGTACCCGGCCGTGCGCAGCACCACGTCGGCACCCTTGTACATCGCCTCCCGGGCCATCTCGGGGAACATGCCGTCGTGGCAGATGATCAGCGCCAGGCGGCTGCCGTTGGGGCCGTCGCACACCGGCACGCCCAGGTTGCCCGGGGCCCACGGCTCCACCGGCACCCACGGGTGCAGCTTGCGGTAGTACAGGGCGAGGCCGCCGCAGTCGTCCACGATGATGCCGCTGTTGTACGGGTTGCCGGCCGGGTTGCGCTCCATGATCGAGAAGCACCCCCAGATGCGGTGCTCGGCGCAGGCCGCCCGCATGGCCGCCACCTCGGGCCCGTCGAGGTCCACCATCAGCTCATCGGCGGTCGACATCGACAACCCGTGCAGCGCGTACTCCGGGAACACCACCAGGTCGGTGGCTGCGTTGTTGCGGCGGGCCTTGCCCACCAGCTCGCACACCCGCTGCGTCTGGGCGGCGAGCTGGGCCGGCGTCTCCACCACCGGCAGCTGCAGCTGCACCAGGCCGATCACCACACCGTTGGCCGTCTTGTTCAATCCCCCGAGTCCACTCATGGGCGCGCACCGTAGGTCGGCTCCGTTTCACGTTGATGTTCCGACTGTGAACCGCAGGTGTCCGTGGCAGCATGGCGCACCGATCGGGAGCGGAGGCGCCCGACACACCGAAGGGGTACCGCATTGAAGGTCGATCTGATCGCCATGGGCACGCGGATGGCGGACGCGGCCGAGCTCGCCCGGCAGGTGCGCGACGGAGGGATGAGCGGCATCGCCTTCGCCGAGGGCGGCCGGACCGCCTACCTGTCCTGCGGGGCCGCCGCCCTCGCCGTGCCCGAGCTCGACTACACCACCGCGGTGGCGCTGGCCTTCCCCCGCAGCCCGATGACCACCGCCGGCATCGCCTGGGAGCTGGCCGAGGCGTCGGACGGGCGCTTCACCTTGGGCCTCGGCAGCCAGGTGCGGGCCCACATCGAACGCCGCTACTCGGCCGCCTTCGATCCGCCCGGGCCCCGGATGCGGGAGTACGTGCTGGCGCTACGGGCCATCTTCCGGGCGTTCCAGGGCCTGGAGAAGCTGCACTTCGAGGGCGAGTACTACACGTTCACGCTGTTCAACAGCCAGTGGTCCCCCGGCCGCATCGCCCACCCCGACATCCCCATCTTCATCTCGGCGGTGGGCCCGTGGATGCTGCGCATGGCCGGCGAGGTGTGCGACGGCATCCACATCCACCCCTTCCACTCCGCCGACTACCTCAACGCCGTGGTGCTGCCCAAGGTGGCCGAGGGCGCCGCCACCGCCGATCGATCGGTGGACGACGTGAAGCTCGCCATCCCGGTGTTCACCATCGTCGGCGACACCGAGGAGGAGCGCGCCCCGTGGCGCGACCGGGCCCGCAGCCAGATCGCGTTCTACGGCTCGACCAAGAACTACGCGTTCCAGTTCGAGATGCTCGGCTTCGACGGCGTGTCCGCCCGGCTGAACGACCGGCTCAAGGCGGGCGACCTGCAGGGCATGTCCGATCTGATCAGCGACGAGATGCTCGAGCACTACGCCGTGACCGCCACCTGGGACGAGCTGGCCGACAAGCTGGTCGATCGCTACCGCGGGGTGGCCGACCGGCTGATCATGTACTTCGCCCAGCCGCAGATGGAGCGCTTCCCGGAGACCTCCGGCCGCTGGGGTGAGGTGGCCCGCGCCGTGCGGGCGGCCGGTTGAGCTGAGCGGAACGGGCGATCGGGTCATGGGCGACAAGCACAAGCGCGAGCGCGACAAGCAGCACGACCGCGACAAGGCGGGCAAGCGCGACAAGCGCAGCCGCCGTGACGAACCCGATCGCGCGGCGCGCAAGCGGGAGAAGGCGGCCCGGCGCGACCGGGACGCGGTGGCGACGCCGCCGCCCGCACCGGCCGCACCGGCCGTGAGCGGCAACGCCGTCACCATGGCCATGGCCGACGCCGCCCCGGCCCCTGCGCCGCCGCCCGCCCCCGGCACCGACCACCTGGCGGTGCCGCCCACGCCCGGCAGCACCGAACAGCGGGCCCGCAGCCCCTTCGACCTCACCGGCCGCACCGCGCTGGTGACCGGCGCCAGCCGGGGCATCGGCGCGGCCATCGTCCGTTCGCTCGACGCCCAGGGCGCCCGGGTGGTGCTCACCGCCCGGACCCGGTCCGACTGCGAGGAGGTGGCGGCCGGCCTGCGCAACGCACCGCTCGTCATCCGGGCCGACCTGGCCACCGACGACGGCGCCGAACGGCTCGCGGCCGAGGTCCTCGACGCCGTCGGAGCGGTCGACGTGCTGGTGAACAACGCCGGCGTGGCCCGCCGCCTCGGTTCGGGCGAGCTCACCGGAGCCGACATCGACCTGATGTACCGAGTGAACGTGCGCAACCTGCTGCTGTTGACCGCCCGGTTGATCCCCCCGATGGTGGCCCGCGGAGGGGGCAGCGTGGTCAACGTGTCCTCGGTGGTGGGGGCACGGGGCGCGCCGTGGCGGACGGCCTACGCGGCCACCAAGGGCGCGGTCGACGCCGTCACCCGGGCGCTGGCCATGGAGCACGGCCCACAGGGGATCCGGGTCAACGCGGTGGCCCCCGGGGTGGTGGAGACGGCCATGTGGCAGGCGTCGCTGGCCCAGCCGGGCGTGATCGACTCGGTGCTGGGGTTGGTGCCGCTGCGCCGGCTGTCCAAGGCCGACGACGTGGCCGACGTCGTTGCGTTCCTGGCCTCCGATGCCGCGCGGTACGTCACCGGCGAGGTCATCGCCGTGGACGGCGGCATGGCCGGCTGCCTGAACCTGTACCCGTCGGTCTGACCGGCGGGAGCCGGGTGGGGACCGAGCCGGACGCCGTGCCGCGCGGGATGGGGAGCTGACCGGGGTGCTGTCGCAC
>JAWKIM010000034.1:0-47115 GCA_041394365.1 Acidimicrobiales bacterium | reverse complement strand
GCCATCGAGGTCGCCGAGGGGGCAGGCACCGACGAAGGCATACCCGGCGGGCGGCTCGGCCAGGAGCCGTTGGGCCGGCGTGGCCCCGTCGTAGGTCCGCAGCGGGACGGGCTGTCCGGCCAGTCCCGCGCCGTTGAGCACGTCGGGACGCTGATCGCCGCTGAGATCGCCGAGGCCGGTGCAGTCGCCCGCCCGCGCGTCGTCGATAACCTCTCGAACAACCGTGAGCGACGAACCCACCGGAGAACCGAGCGTGCCGAACCCACAGGCAGCACAGAGCGCGAGGGTCCACCGGAAGACGCGTCGGGTTCGCACGAAGCTGGTATCGACCGTCACTCGGCCCGTCTTGACGGGTGAAGTTCCGGCCCGGTCCCATCCCTCCACCTGCCGCCGCTGACGCGATCGCGGCACCGCTCCTCTACCGGAACGAAAACATGACGACCAACTTTCGTATCGATCCCGCCGACAACCGGTGGTTCCAGCGCGCCGTGTTCTACGAGGTGCTCGTGCGCGGCTTCAAGGACGGCACCGGCGACGGCACGGGCGACCTCCGTGGGCTGATCGAGAAGCTCGACTACCTCGAATGGCTCGGGGTCGATTGCCTGTGGCTGCTGCCGTTCTACCAGTCGCCGCTGCGCGACGGTGGCTACGACATCGCCGACTTCTTCACGATCCTGCCCCAGTACGGCGACCTCGCCGACGCGGTCATGCTGGTGGAGGAGGCGCACCGCCGCGGCATCCGTCTCATCGCCGACATGGTGATGAACCACACCAGCGACCAGCACCCGTGGTTCCTCGAATCCCGACAGGACCGCACCAACCCCAAGCACGACTGGTACGTGTGGAACGACACCGACCAGCTCTACCGGGATGCGCGGATCATCTTCGTGGACACCGAGGTGTCCAACTGGACCTACGACCCGCAGCGGGAGCAGTACTACTGGCACCGCTTCTTCCACCACCAGCCCGACCTCAACTACGACAACCCGGCCGTCGCCGATGCCATGGTCGACGTGGTGAAGTACTGGCTCGACATCGGTCTCGACGGGTTCCGGCTCGATGCCGTGCCGTACCTGTACGAACGCCAGGGCACGAACTGCGAGAACCTCCCCGAGACCCACGAGTACCTGCGGCGGGTGCGCGCCGAGGTGGACAAGCAGTTCCCCGGCAAGGTGCTGCTGGCCGAGGCCAACCAATGGCCCTCCGACGTGGTCGACTACTTCGGCAACGACGACGAGTGCCACATGTGCTTCCACTTCCCGTTGATGCCGCGCATGTCCATGGCCGCCCGACGGGAGAGCCGGTACCCGATCACGGAGATCCTGGCGCAGACCCCGACCATCCCGCCGGGCTACCAGTGGGGGATCTTCCTGCGCAACCACGACGAGCTGACCCTCGAGATGGTCACCGACGAGGAACGCGACTACATGTACTCGGAGTACGCCAAGGACCCGCGCATGAAGCGCAACGTGGGCATCAGCCGGCGGTTGTTCCCGCTGCTCGACAACGATCGCCGGCTCGCCGAGCTGTTCCACGCCATGCTGCTGTCGCTGCCGGGTTCGCCGGTCCTCTACTACGGGGATGAGATCGGCATGGGTGACAACATCTACCTCGGTGACCGCGACGGCGTGCGCACCCCGATGCAGTGGACGCCGGACCGCAATGGTGGCTTCTCCACCGCCGACTTCGCGCAGCTGTACCTGCCGGCGCTCATGGACCCGGTGTACGGCTACCAGCGGGTGAACGTGGAGTCCCAGGTGCGCGATCCGTCGTCGTTCCTGCACTGGATCCGGCGCATGCTCGAGGTCCGCCGGGAGATGCCGGTGTTCGGCGTGGGCTCGTTCGACGTGCTGGAGGTGTCGAACCCATCGGTGTTCGCCTACCTGCGTCGGGCCACGCTCGAGGGTCAACCGCCCGGTCAGGCCGGGGCGGACCTCGACGCCGACGGCTTCGACGACATCGTGCTGTGCGTCAACAACCTCTCGAAGGTGGCCCAGCCCTGTGAGCTGGACCTGTCGGCGTTGAACGGCAAGATCCCGGTGGAGATGCTCGGCAAGGTGCGCTTCCCGGCGATCGGGGAGCTGCCGTACTTCGTGACGCTCCCGCCGTACGGCTTCTACTGGTTCTCCCTCATCGACGAGGCCCCGGGCTCGTGAGCGCCCCGGAGGCGGGCTCGCTCCTGGCCGATGCGCTCACCCGCCGTTGGTACGGCGCCAACGACCGCAGCGTGGCCGCCGCCGAGGTGCTGGCCGACGAGGTGGTCGACGAGGGGTTGCACCTGCGCTGGGTGCTGCTCGGCGTGCGCTTCACCGACGGCGAGCAGGCGACCTACCAGCTGGTGGTCGACGACCGTACCGGTGAGGATGCGCTGGCCCGGCCGGAGGTGCTGCGCTGGCTGCTGCCCTCGCTGCCGGTGGGGACGGTGGCCGAGCTGGGCGGTGAGCAGTCGAACACGTCGCTGGTGGTCGACGGCGCGGTGATCGTCAAGGTGTTCCGCCGGCTGGGCGAGCCCGGTGAGCGCAACCCCGATGTGGAGGTGACCGAGTCGTTGTGGGCCGCCGGTTTCCGGTCGGTGGCCGAGCCGATGGGCCATGCCGAGCGCGACGGCCGGGATCTGGCGGTGGCCACCCGGTACCTCGCCCGCTCGTCGAGCGGCTGGCAGATGGCGCTCGACGACCCGTACTTCATGGACGAGGTGCGGGACCTCGGTGTGGTGACGGCCCGGATGCACGTGGCGCTGGCGGCGTGCTTCGGCTCGTCGCCGGCCACGCCGGGGCCGTGGGTGGAGGCGATGCGCAACCAGGCGGCGCGGGTGCCGTTGCCCGACGGGCTCGATGCTGCGGTGGCCGAGCGGTACGGCGCGTTCGCCGATGCCGCCGACCTGGGCGCCGCCATGCGGATCCACGGCGACCTGCACCTGGGTCAGGTGCTGCACTGGCGGGGCGACTGGTATGTGCTCGACTTCGAGGGCGAGCCGGCGCGACCGCTCGCCGAACGGGTGGCGCCGTCGTCGCCGTTGCGGGACGTGGCCGGCATGCTGCGTTCGTTCGGGTATGCCGCCGCGGTCGGCGGGCTGCCGCCGGTGTGGGAGCGCGAAGCCCGGCAGCGGTTCTGGCAGGGATACCGATCGGTATCGGAGGTGGCCGGCCTGCTGCCCGAGGCGCCGGAGGCGGTCGACGCCCTCCTGGCCGTGTTCGAGCCTGGACAAGGCCATCTACGAGGTCGGCTACGAGGGCGTCCCGCCCGACCTGGGAGCACGTCCCCCTCACCGCCGTCCGCCGCATCGTGAGCTGATCCTCGCCGCCACGACCTCACGCACCGAGTCGAGAGGCAGCGCCGGGATCATGCCCACCCAGGCCGCCTTGCTGCGGGACGTCACCGGATGACGGTTGGCGCTGGCGCCGCAGGGAGACCTGGGGAGCGGTGCTGTTCACGGACTGGAAGGGCGTCAGGTCGGCGTCGCGAGCGCTAGCGAGCCGCCGACACCCGGCGACCGACAGGGAGCCGGGCAGCAAGAACAGCCGCAACAAGCACTGTGATCAACGTCACCCGCGCCTTTTGGCCCGGCCCCGCTCACTAGCGTGGATGCGCGATGGCCCTCGCACGATCGACCGTCGACCCCGATGAGCTCGAAGCGATCCTCGCCGGTCGCCACGGCGACCCGCACCGGGTGCTGGGCTTGCACCGCACCGGTGCTGGCTGGGTGATCCGGGCCCGCCACCCCCTCGCCGAGCGGGCCTCGGTCGTCGCCGGTGGTGCGATCCTGCCGATGGTGCCCACCCATCCCGACGGTATGTTCGAGCTGGAGATCGGTGAGCGGCCCGAATCCGGATACCGCCTGGAATGGCAGTTCCGCAGCGGTGAGCGCCAGAGCGTGGGCGACGCCTACCGGTTCACCCCCACGGTCGGTGAGCTCGACCGCCACCTCATCGGCGAGGGCCGGCACCTGCGCCTGTGGGAGGCGCTCGGCGCCCGCTACCTCTGCCACGAGGGCGTGTGGGGCACCGCCTTCTCGGTGTGGGCCCCCAACGCCCGCAGCGTCCGCGTGGTGGGCGACTGGAACGGTTGGGATGGCCGGGTCCACCCCCATGCGCAACATCGGCGGGGTGTGGGAGGTGTTCGTCCCCCTCGTCGAACCGGGCGCCCGGTACAAGTTCGAGGTGGTGGGCGCCGACGGCCGCCTCGTGCTCAAGGCCGACCCGATGGCCCGCCAGTCGGAGGTGCCGCCCGCCAACGTGCCGGTGGTCGACGCGCCCAGCCGTCACCAGTGGGCCGACGGTGGGTGGCTGGCCGATCGGGCCGGCCGCCCGCTCGACGGTCGGCTGTCGATCTACGAGGTCCACCTCGGTTCCTGGCGCCGCAACCCCCTCGAGGGCAACCGCAGCCTCACCTACCGCGAGCTCGCCGACGAGCTGGCCGACTACGTGGCCGAGCTCGGCTTCACCCACGTGGAGTTCCTCCCGGTGGCCGAGCACCCCTTCGGCGGTTCCTGGGGCTACCAGGTGTCGGGCTACTACGCGCCCACCTCGCGCTTCGGTTCGCCCGACGACTTCCGCTACCTGGTGGACGTGCTGCACCAACGGCATCGGCGTGATCGTCGACTGGGTGCCGGCGCACTTCCCCGCGACGACTTCGCCCTCGCCCGCTTCGACGGCACCGCCCTCTACGAGCACGACGATCCCCGTCAGGGCGCACTCGACTGGGGGACGCTGGTGTTCAACTTCGGGCGCAACGAGGTGCGCAACTTCCTCATCGCCAACGCCCTGTACTGGCTCGAGGAGTTCCACATCGACGGCCTGCGTGTCGACGCGGTGGCGTCGATGCTCTACCTCGACTACTCACGCGGCCCGGGGAGTGGGTGCCGAACCGCCTCGGTGGCCGCGAGAACCTCGAGGCGATCGACTTCCTGCAGGAGATGAACCGCACGGTGCTGACCGCGCACCCCGGCGTGCTGACCATCGCCGAGGAGTCGACGGCCTGGGGTGGCGTCTCCCGGCCCCCGGAGTCGGGCGGCCTCGGCTTCACCCACAAGTGGAACATGGGGTGGATGCACGACACGCTCGAGTACTTCACCAAGGACCCGCTGTACCGCAGCTACGAGCACGACAAGCTCACCTTCGGCTTCATCTACGTGTGGCACGAGAACTTCATCTCGCCGTTGAGCCACGACGAGGTGGTGCACGGCAAGGGCGCGCTGCTGTCGAAGATGCCGGGCGATGACTGGCAGCGCTTCGCCAACCTGCGGGCCCTGTACGCGTGGATGTGGGCGCATCCGGGCAAGCAGCTGCTGTTCATGGGCGCGGAGCTCGCCCAGTACCAGGAGTGGAGCGAGAGTCGCAGCCTCGACTGGCACCTGCTCGAGTACCCGTCGCACCTGGGCATCCAGCAGCTGCTCAAGGAGCTCAACGCGCTCCAGGCCCGCCACCCGGCGCTGTACGCCCGGGACTTCAGCCCGGAGGGCTTCCGCTGGTTGGACGCGTCCGACCGGGCGGCGTCGATCCTGGCCTTCAACCGGGTGGCCGACGACGACACGGTGGTGTGTGTGGCCAACCTCACGCCCGTGCCGCGGGAGGGGTACCGGGTGGGCCTCGGCGAGGACGGGCCGTGGCAGGAGCTGCTCTGCACCGACGAGGCCCGCTTCGGCGGCAGCGGCCTCTCCAACCCGGCCGTGGTGGTGGAGCCCGTCGCCTGGCAGAGCCAGCCGTTCTCGGCGCTGATCACGTTGCCGCCGCTCGGGGTCTGCTTCCTGGGGAAGGCGCGCCCGGCGCAGTAGCTTCGTTGGGGAGATGACCATTCCCCAGGTGCGCTGCTATCGCCACGCCGACCGGGAGGCCGGGGTGGCCTGCCAACGATGTGAGCGGCCGATCTGCCCTGATTGCATGATCCAGGCATCGGTCGGGTTCCAGTGCCCCAACTGTGCGGGTGCCGGCGGCCAGCGCGCCATCAAGCCGGCGGCGCGGTGGTCCTCCGGCGGGCAGCTGCAGCAGCCGGTGGCCACCATCGCCTTGATCGCCATCAACGTGGTCGTGTTCGTGTTGGAGCTGTCCCGTCCCGCCGGGTTCAACGCCGAGCTCGTGGGCCGCTTCCGCGACATCGGCGTGGCCGAGGGCCAGTGGTGGCGGCTGATCACCGGCGGGTTCCTGCACGCCGGCACGTTGCACCTGGCGTTCAACATGTTCGCCCTGTGGTCGGTGGGCTCGGTCATGGAGCGTGTGCTGGGCCCGTTCCGCTTCGCCGCCGCCTACCTGAGCTGCCTGCTGGCCGGCTCCTTCGGGGCGCTGGTGGTGTCGCCCAACGCGTTCACCGTCGGCGCCTCGGGTGCGGTGTTCGGCATGTTCGGCCTGCTGCTGGCGTTCCAGCTCAGCCGGGGCATCCCCCTCGGCCAGACCCGCATCGGCATGGTGCTGGCCATCAACCTGGTGTTCACGTTCGCCGTGCCGGGGATCTCCATCGGCGGCCACCTCGGCGGTTTGATCGGCGGGGTGCTCGTCGGGTTCGGGCTGTTCGGCCTGCCCAAGTCCCGCCGTGAGCCCCCGGCCGTGGTCGGCTGGGCCCTGCTGGCCGCCATCGCCGTGGTGTCGGTGGTCGGCGGCATCGCCGTGGCGTCCGCCGCCCCGCCGTTCTGAGCGGCGCCGTGCCCCACGAGCAGGCCGGTCCCCACGAGCAGGCCGGTTCCCGGGAGCTGACGGATCTGGCCGAGCTGGCGGCGGCGTTGGTGGCGCTCGGCCGCCGGGTGCGCGACACCGTCAGAGCGGAGCTGGCCGCAGCCCCGGGCGAGGGCGCGGCGGCCGGTTCGCTCGCCGATGTGGTGCGGGCCGAGGGCGGCGACCACATCTTCGGGGTGGACGCCGTGGCCGATCGGCTCATCGTCGACGAGCTGGCCCGGCCCGACGGCATCGGCGCCCGCTGGCCGGGCACCTGGGTGATGGAGGGCTTCGACGAGCCGCTGCCGGTGGGCGCCGCGGCGCCGGGCGCGGGCCCGGGGGGACCGTGGCGTTACCTGTGCGACCCGCTCGACGGCACCCGGCCGCTGCTGGTGGACAAGCGCTCGGCGTGGGTGTTGATCGGCGCCGGTCGAGAGGCGGGCACGCTGGAGCAGCTCGAGTTGTCGGTGGTCGTGGAGGTGCCCACCCGGCGGGCGGCGGTGGGCCTGGTGGCGTGGGCGGACCGCCACGGCCGGCTGCACGCCGTCGACGAGGACCTCCGCGACGGCACGGTGCGACCGGTCCGGCTGCGGCCCCGCCCCGGTGACCGGCTCGAGCACAGCTTCGTCACGGTGGTGCGCTTCGCTCCCGGGCACGGCGAGGTGATCGGTCGCTGGGCCGACGAGCACCTGGCCGGCCTGACGACGTTCGACGACCTGGTGCCGTGCAGCGCCGGGCAGCTGATGGGCCTCGCCTCCGGCGCCGATGCCGCGGTGTTCGACCCCGCCCGCACCTGGCGCCCGGCACCATGGCCGCCCACCCCTACGACCTGGCCGGCCTGTGGGTGGCGCGCGCCGCCGGTGCCATCGTCGAGGCGCTGCCGGCGGGACCGCTCGACGTGCCGCTCGCCGTGGACCACCCGGTGGCCTGGGCCGGGTACGCCAACGAGGTGGTGGCCCGGCGCCTGCGCGTGCACCGCCTGCCCGACTGGGCCGTACCAAACGGTATGGACGGGTCGAGCGGCGCGCTCGGTCCGGGCGGGCCGGGGGCCTGAGGGGTCGAGCCGGCGCAGCGCTCAGCGGGTGGCGCGCACCGTCCGCAGCCGGGCGGCGGCCTCGATCAGCGTCTCCGGCTTCTTGGCGTAGGCGAAGCGCACCTGGTGCACACCCCGGGTGCCATCGGCGTAGAAGACCCGGCCGGGCACGCAGGCCACGCCCACCTCGGTGGTCAGCCAGTGGGCGAAGGCCAGGTCGTCGAGATCGTCGCGCAACGCCCGATGGTCGGTCATCACGTAGTACGCGCCCTCGGGCCGGCTGGTGGTCAACCCGACGTCATCCAGTGCGTCGCAGAACAGGCGGCGTCGCTCGTGGTACTCGACCCGCATCTGCTCGAAGTACGACGGCGGCAGCGCCAGGGCGGCGGCGCCCGCGGCCTGCAGGGGGGTGGGGGCGCAGATCGTGAGGAAGTCGTGGGCGCTGCGCACCGGCAGGGCCAGCGCGTCGGGGGAGATGGCGAAGCCGAGGCGCCAGCCGGTCATGGCGAAGGTCTTGCCCAACCCGCCGATGGTGATCGTGCGGTCCCGCAGCGCCTCCAGCGAACCGGGGGCGAGGTGGGTGCGGCCGTCGTAGAGGATCTCGTCGTAGATCTCGTCGGTGACCACCACCAGGTCGTGGCGCAGTGCCACCTCGGCCAGCGCGTGCAGCTCGCCGGCGTCGAACACCCGCCCGGTCGGGTTGTGCGGCGTGTTGACGAGGATGGCGCGGGTGCGTGGCGTGACCGCGGCCTCGACGGCGGCGGCATCGAGGCGGAAACCGGGCGCCTCCAGCACGACCGGCACGATGGCGGCGTCGGCCAGGTAGGCGGCCGGGCCGTAGGTCTCGTGCGCGGGTTCGAGCACGATCACCTCGTCGCCGCGGTCGAGCACGGCGAAGAACGCACAGGCGATGGCCTCGGTCACCCCGCAGGTGACCACCACGTGGCGGTCGGGGTCGACGTCTCGTCCGAGCATGGCCCGGTAGCGCTCGGCCAGGCGTTGGCGCAGCACCGGCAGACCCCACGACATCGAGTACTGGTTCAACCCGTCGTGGATGGCCGCGGTGGCCGCCTCGAGGACCTCGGGCGGCGGGTCGTAGTCGGGGAAACCCTGGGAGAGGTTGATCGCACCGCAGCCGAGCGCGACCCGGGTCATCTCCCTGATGACCGATTCCTTCAGATGGGCGGTGCGGGCGGCGATGTGCATGGCGGCGTCACGATAGGCGCCGGTCCCCGCCCGCGTCGCTCACTCCGCGATGTCGCGCAGCTGTTGGGTGGCGCGCTCGGGTGGCACCACGTTGATGCGCACGCCGGTGCCCTGCTCGAAGCCTGCGGCGGTGGCCGTCTTGGGCAGCACGTGCACGTGCCAGCAGAACTCGGCGTCGCGGCGGTGCGGGGCGGTGTGGAACACCAGGTTGTAGGCGATGTCGCCGAGCAGCGCCCGGAGGCGGCTGAGCACGTCGCGCAGCATGCGCCCGACGGCGGCCAGGTCGCTGGGGGCGGCCCGGTCGAGGTGCGTGGCCGGCCGGCGGGGGATGAGCAGCAGCTCGTAGGGTGAGCCGCTCCAGTACGGGCTGATGGCCACCACCCGGTCGTCTTGGACCACCACCCGCTCGGCGAGCTGCAGCTCCTCCTCCAGCACGGCCTGCAGCAGGCCCCGGCCCTGCTCGTCGGCGTGGGCCGCGAAGTTCTGCAGCTCCGCCTCCAGCTCGCCCGGCACGAACGGGATGCCGAGCAGCTGGCCGTGCGGGTGCTCGATGGAGGCGCCGGCCTCACGACCGTGGTTCACGATCACCTGGGTGTACTCGACGCCGTTCTGGGTGGCGTGGTCCTCGATCCGGTCGCGGATGGCGGCCATGACCAGACCGGCCTGGGCGTTGGAGAGATCGGCCCAGCTCATGCGGTGGTGCGGGCTGAGCACGAGCACCTCGTGGATGCCGGTGGCGGGTGCGTGACGGTGCAGCGGTCCGCGCCCGGTGGCCCGCAACGGCCCGGACCCGTGGAACGCCGGGTACAGGTTGGGCACCACCCGCACCTGCCAGCTGCCCTTTGGGCCGTAGCTCTCCAGCGCCGGCGGTGTGGCCTCCTCGTTGCCCGGGCAGAACGGGCACGGCCGCAGCGGCTCCGCCTCCACCGGGAGCTGGCGGGGCACGAAGTCCGACGGGCGTGAGGCCCGCTCGCCGGCCACGGTGACCCACCGGGCCAACAGCGGGTTGAAGCGCAGCTCGGTCAACGACCGACCTCCTCGAACGTCGTTCCCCGCCGCAGTCCTCCGGCGGCCGGCCGTTGCCCCGCGCCGGCAGCACGCCGGTCGCCGAGCCACCGACGGGGCGCCGAGGGCAGGCTAACCAGTCGGGGCCAGCCGGTACACCGAAACGTGGGCGATGGCATCGGGCCCGAACGGCGTGGCCGCCCAGTCCGCCCAGCGGTCCTCCAGCTGGAAGCCGGCGGTGGCGGCCATGGTGTCGAGCTCCTCGACGGTGGCGTAGCGCAGGAACCACGGGCGCAGGCGGATGCCGGTCTCGGTGATCTCGACGTGCTGGCCGGTGACCGTCTGGTTCGACGGATCCTGCCGGGACACCCGCAGCACGACCCGGTCCACGCCGATGGAGTGCAGGTCGATGGCGTCCTTCGGGCGTGACGGCGGATCGCCCGGCACCACGCACTCGAGGGCGAAGCGGCCGCCGGGCAGCAGGTGCCGGGCCGCCGAGGCGAAGCAGCCCGCCTGCGCCTCGGCGCTCGGTAGGTTGAACAGGCTGTTGAACGCCAGGAACGCCAGCCCGAACCGGGGCGCGCCGTCGAGCGTGAAGTCGGCCATGTCGGCGCGGTGGGTGATCACCTGGCCGCTCGGGTCCTTCTCCCGCAGGCGTTCGAGCATGGCGTCGCTGCTGTCGAGGCCGTGCACCACCACCCCGCGCCGGGCGAGCGGCAGGCACAGGCGCCCGGTGCCGCAACCCAGCTCCAACACCGGGCGGCCGCCGGCCAACCGCTCGGCGGCGGCGACGGTGTCCTCGAGCCCCGGCAGGTCGCCGTACCAGCGGTCGTAGGTGTCCGCGAACGCATCGCCGTAGGTGCTGGCTTCGAACCCGTCCATCGGCGGCCCACGCTAACCGCCTTCATCGGGTGATCGTCCGCTCCGCCGAACGGCGCCCGGTTCGGCACGTGTCGTGCTTGAATGATCTGGCGCCGTCGCCGAACGTGACGGTCGGGTGCCGATCCCGCTGGAGGGTGGCGCACCGACTGCCCACCCTGCCGCCCGTCCAGCCCCCGCCTGCCCAACCGGCCCGCCCCAGCCGGAACGCCCCAGCCGGCCCGCCCCAGCCGCAACGCCCCAGCCGCCCACCCCAGCCGGAACGCCCCGAAGGAGGATCGCCGCCCCCATGCCCGCGTCGCCGGCACCGCAGCGCCCGCTGCCTGCGCCGATCGCCTCCCGGTTGCGCGCCCGCAGCGTGGTGGAGCTGGTGGACGAGGGGTATGCCGCCCTGCGGGCCCACCCCGCCCTGCTGCTCGGTACGGCCGCGCTGTTCCTCGTCCCGGTGACCGCGGTGGTCGCCCTGATCGGCCAGGGCGACCCCACGCCGGGGCTGGTGACCGACGGCTCGTGGTGGGCCGGGGTCGTGTCGATGCTGGGCTTCTCGCTGGCCACCGCCCTGGTCGGCGTGCCGCTGGCCCGGGCGGTCGCCCTCCAGGCGGCCGGCGTGCCCATCACCTGGCGGGCGGTGTACGCGGCGGGCGCGAAGCCCTGGCTCGTCGTCATCGGGGCGTGGGCGGCGCTCGCCCCGTTGCGGTTCGTCTCGGCGCTGGTGTTCTTCGTGCCCTACGTGGCCATCACCGCGGTGATGATCCCGCTGTCGGCGGTGATCGCGCTCGAGGGCGGCGGGGTGGGCACCTCGCTGCGGCGGGCGTGGCGGCTGGGCTGGCGCGGGTTCGGCCGGGCGCTGGGCGTGTTGAGCCTGCAGCAACTCACCGGTTGGTTCGTGGTGTTCGTGCTGGCCACGGTGCCGGCGATCCTCGTCACCGCCGCACCCGACGCGTGGCAGCGACCGCTGGCGAACCTGGGCCAGCTGGCGGTCGGGCTGCTCGTGACCCCGCCGGCGGCGTGGACGGCGGCGGCGTTCTACCTCGACGAGCGGGTGCGGCGGGAGGGCTTCGACCTGTGGCGCGCCGTCGACGCCTGGGAGGAGACCGGGCCGCCGGGCGAGGGCCGCCGCCCGGTGCCGTACCCACCCGTGCCGGCGGCGTACCCATCGGTGCCGGCGCCATACCCATCGGTCTCCCCGCCGGCGGCGTCCGCCGGCCACGGGCGCTGAGGGCACCGTGGAACCCGTCGATCCGCCGCCCGTCGATCCGGAGCTGGCCCGCGCCACCGCCCGGGAGATCCTCGCCCGGGCCGAGTACCAGCCCCGGCCGGAGTCGCTGCTGCGCCGGTTCCTGCGCTGGCTCGGCGAGCTGCTCGACTTCCGCGATCCCACCCCTCAGCCGGTGGGGCCCGCCGGCCCGCCCGGCCGGTTGTCGCCGGTGGCGATGGCGGTCCTCATCGTGCTGCTGGTGCTCGTCGCCTACCTCCTGTACCGCCTGGTACTGGACGCTGTGGCAGGACGGCTCGCCCCGGCGGCGTCGGCACGACGACGACGAGGTCGAGGCCGAGGTCGACTCCCCGCCGGCGTCGCCCGCCGGGCTCGACGAGGCCGACCGGCTTGAGGCCGAGGGCTTGGCGGCGGAGGCGGTGGTGGCCCGCTACCGCCACGGTGCGCCGACTGGCCGGGCCTGGCTGGCTCTCGACGCGGGCGGGGACCTCCTCCGGGAGCCGCGCGGCAGCTGCGCACCAACCTTGGTCGACGCCGCCGATCCGTTCGACGGGCTGACCGGCACGTTCGAAGACGTGTGGTACGGCGGCGATGACCCCCGACCCTGGCCGCCTGGCCGCCACCCGCGCACGCGGTGGTGGCGGTGGCCGACGGCGCCGACGCGGCCGGGTCAGCGCTGCTGGAGGCATGGCAAGGGCGGCCTGCACGGCGCTGACCCTGATGGCGACGACCCCGATGCCGACGGAGAAGCCTTCGCTCGCTCGCCGAACGCCTGGACGGCGACCCGGACCCGGGCGCCGGCGCAGGAGGTCCGCGAAGGCCTGCGGGCCGCTGCTCGCCCTGCTCGCCGCCGTGGCCATCGTCGTGGTGGTGGCCTTGGCGTCGCGCAGCGACCGCGCCGGCGGGACCGCCGCTCGATCCTGATCACCGGAGCCTGGATGGTCGCGGCGCTGACCGAGCTGATCGACGCGTTCGGCCCGCCGGTCGAACGGCTCGTCGGCCTGGGCGACGAGCGCTTCGGCGCCGGTGACGTGTTGCTGGTGCTCGAGGGCGGGCTGGACGACGAGAGCCTCGAGCGCCTCGACGAGGCGCGGTGGCCGGGGCCCGCATCGCGGCCGGTGACGGTCGCGTCGCCCCTGCGCCCGTCGTCGAGGTCCTCCAGCCCGGTGCGACGGCCGACGCCGGGCCCTGTCCGCTCGGCTGGGACGAGCTGGCGGTGGTGCGGGGTTTCACCGTCCGCTTCGCGCCCGGCGCCGGGGACCTCGGCTGCTTCGGCGACGACCGTGCGGCGGCGGTGCTGCGCCGGTTGCGGGGCGCGGCGAACGCATCGAGATCGGTGGACCCTGGCCGTTCACCAACCAGTACCTGGCCGGCGAGGACAACGCCGCGCTGGCCACCCGGCTGTTCGCCGGGGACCGGACGGTGCACCTCGTGCGCCCGGCGCCGTTCAGCACCGGCGATCAGACGTTGGTCGATCTGCCCGACGGGTCGGGCGGTTGGTGGTGCAGCTGGCGGTGGCGTTCGGGCTGGCCAAGCAGTTGCGCCAGCCGGCAAACCGGGGCATGGACGCCGGAGCTCGCCGGCCACTGCTTCACCGAGTCGGTGGCCCAGCCTCTACCAGCGTGGCGGGCGCCGCCACCTGCCGCCCGCTGGCTGCGCTGGCGGCGCCTGTCGCGACCTGTTGCACCGCTTCCAACTCTGCCCGACACCGGAGATCGAGCAGTTGGCCACCGGCTGCAGCGCCGCTGCCGGCCGCCCCGAGGATGCCGGCCGGTATGCCGCATCCAGGGATGACGAACCAGCTCACCACCGAGGAGCCTGCTCCAGGTGGCCACCGATGCCGACCGGCCCGCCATGAGGTCAGCCATGGATCATCCTGAACCGCTCCGTCCCCTCCGGCCGCCCCCGGCCCCGGGCCTGCCTCCCACCTGCCGGGTGCACCGCCGCCACCTGCCGCCGCACCGCCTGCCGGCCGGGGCGGGGGCCGGGTGGGGCCGCGGAGGCCGCAACGCCGGCCGAGCTCGCCGCCCTGCGGGCCGAGATCGGCAAGGTGGTGGTGGGCCAGGACGGCATCGTGTCGGGGTTGCTCGCCGCGCTGCTGGTCGGTGGGCACGTGCTGCTCGAGGGCGTGCCCGGCGTGGCCAAGACCCTCCTGGTCAAGACGCTGGCCACCGCGCTCGACCTGCGCTTCAGCCGGGTGCAGTTCACCCCCGACCTCATGCCGGCCGACCTCACCGGGCAGCTGGTGCTCGATCCGTCGGGCGGCCTGCGCTTCCGGCCTGGGCCCGTGTTCACCAACCTGCTGGCCGACGAGATCAACCGCACCCCGCCCAAGACCCAGTCGGCCCTGCTGGAGGCCATGGAGGAGCGCCAGGTCTCCATCGACGGCGAGGCCCGGCTCCTGCCCGAGCCGTTCCTGGTGGTCGCCACCCAGAACCCGATCGAGTACGAGGGCACGTACCCGCTGCCGGAGGCCCGTACCGCCGACCGCTTCCGTCTTGCCGAGCGTCGACTACCCCAGCGAGGCCGACGAGTACGAGCCAAGGCAGCGGCACCACCGTGGCCTTGACCCCCGCCACTCGGGGCCGCCGGCGTCCGCACCGTGCTCACTCCCCGATCGGCTCGCCGCCGCCTTGCGGGCTGCCGCCGCCGTCGTGGTCGAGCCGGTGGTGCTGCAGTACGTCGTGGCGCTGACCCGGGCCACCTGCGACACCCCCGCCACCTGTTTCGGCGCGCCGCCCCGGCCATGGTGGCGTTGCTGGCCGCAGCCAAGGCGTGGGCGTGGTTGAGCGGGCGCAGCTACGTGACCCCCGACGAGGAAGACCGCTTACAAGCCGGCGCTGCGCCACCGGGTCAGCGTGCGGCCGGAGCCTGGCGGTGGAGGGCGTCACCACCGACACGGTGCTCGATCGGGTGCTGGCGTCGGTGCCCTCGCCGCGATGACCGTCTCGATGACCGCCGTGCTGCCGACCCGGCGGGCCGCGCTGCTGGCCGCGCTGGCCGCCGTCCCCGCCGCCGTGGGGCTCGGTCCCCTGCCCACGCTCGCCGTCCTGCAGCTGGCCCTGCTTCGCCCTTGCTGGTGCTCGACGCCGTGCTGGCCGTGGCCCCGAAGCGGCTCGAATGCACCAGGATCCCGCCGCCGTCGGTGTCAGTAGACCAACCGGTACGGTTGGCCTGGCGGGTGCACAACCCGACAAACTGGGCGGTATTGGTGCCGGCTGGCCGACGATACTGCCGCCGTCGTGGCGCTGTGCTGACCGCCGGGCGACGTTGCGGTGCCCGCCCACAGCACCGTCACCCACCGGCGCCGGCCCGGCCGGCGCGGCGCGGGCGCTTCAACGTGGCCGAGCCTGGTGCTGCGCACCACCGGGCCGCTGGCCTCGCCGCCGCCCGGCAGCGACGCTGACCGTGCCGGGGCGCTGCGGGTCATCCTCGCCTTCCCGTCGCGGGCCGATGCCGATTGCGCATGGATCGCAACCGGCTCATCGAGATCGGCCTGCGCACCACCAAGGCTGCGGCGGCGGCACCGATTTCGACCAACTGCGCGAGTACCCGCCGTGGACGACGAGTACCGTCGCATCGACTGGACGGCCACCGCCTGGTCGGGGCACCCCGGTGGTGTGGACCTACCGCCCGAGCGCAACCAGCAGATCCTGGTGCTGCTCGACTGCGGTCGGACGATGGCACCGGTGGTGGAGGGCGGGCCCGGCCCGAGCACGCCCTCGACGCCATCATGGCGCTGGCCGTGGTGGCGGGTCGCCCGACCGGGTGTCGTTCCTGGCCCACGACAGCGAGCCGCGGGCCACCGTGCCACCGCTCGACCGGCCCGACCGGGCGCCGCTGCTGGTCGACGCCATGGTGGACCTGCAGCCGCGTCTGGTGGAGACCGACCACCTCGCCGCCGCGCTGCGGCTCGACGCCCGCTACCGGCGCCGCTCGCTGGTGGTGATCCTCACCGATCTGGCCGAGGCGGTGACGGTGGAGCGGCTGACGCCGGCCCTCCGGCTGCTCGGTCGCCGCCATCTCGTGTGTGGGCGGCGACCGCCGATCCGGTGCTCTCGCAGGGCCGACGGCCCGGCGGACGGACCCGAGGAGGTGTTCCGCAAGGCGGCCGCCACCCGCCAGCTGTCCCAGCGCGCCGACATCGCCGATGCGCTGCGCCGGCAGGGCGCGCTCGTCCTCGATGAGCCGCCGCGCCGGTTGGCGCTCCGACTGGTGGACACCTACCTCGCCATCAAGACCGAGCAGCGGCTCTGATCACCGCCGGCCGGGGTGTGCCGGTCAGCTGCCGAGCGTCTGCAGCCCGGTCAGCAGGGTGGCCGAGGCGAGGTCGTGCCACTGCTGCAACGGGACCTCGGCCAGCGCGGGCTCTCGCATGAGCGTCAGCACCGCTCGGATCTGGGCGACGGCGAAGATGACCGCCGTCACCGGATCGACCTTGGGGAGCGCCCCGTTGCGGGCCATCTCCCGGAACAGTCCCACCATGTAGGAGACGCCCTCCGAGGAGTCCCGGTCGGGGTGGGTGACCCGCTGGGCGACCTCGGTGGAGAACTCCTCGGACAGCAGGAACTCGGCGAGCTGCTGGTTGGCCCGGGCCCAGTCGAGGAAGGCGCCGGTGAGGGCGCCGAGCCGGGCGGCGGAGTCCGACGCCGAGGGCGCCGGGGGACCGGCGGCGAGGTCGTCGGCGGCGAGCTTGGCGGCGATGTCGGCCACGAGGCGGTTCTGCAGCTGGGCCACGAGGAACTCACGGCTGCGGATGGCGGTGTACACGGTGGGGAGCGACACGTGGAGGGCGCCGGCCAGCTTGCGCATCGACAGGCCGTCGGGCCCGTCGGAGATCACGAGGCCGTAGGCGACGTCGACGACCTGCTCTCTGGTGACGAGCGGTGGCCGGCGGCGCTTGGCCTGCGCCTGCTCGGTGACCGCGGTACTGCTGCGGCCACCGTCTACGAAGTCGTCGTTCACCATGTGTCTTCCCCACTCGGATCTGGTTCGGCCGTTCGATCGCCCGGCAGCCCGCCCTCCGCGGCCGCCAGGGCACCGCGGCGCCCAAAGACATACAAATAACTCAAGAAACCTAGCTCGACCGCCCCTCCCAGGCCGACACGCAATGCGGTCGAAAGCGTACTGCCGGTCACGAAACCTTCAATGATGCCGGCCACGACGAACGCCGCGATCAAACCTAAAATCACCGTTAGAGATTGTTGTGCCGCAGCGATGAGGGACTCGCTGCGGGTTCTATCACCGGGTGCGATCATGGCCCAACCAAGTGACAACCCGGTTGCGCCTGCAATGACGACTGCTGTCAATTCAAGAAGTCCGTGCGGGAGCAGCAGGCCGTAGAACCTCGCCGACTGGTCGGCCGCTGCGAACAGTCCCGCCGCAAAACCGACGTTCATCCCGTTGAAAATGAGGATCGCGGCGGTGCCCAGGCCCAGCAGCATGCCGCCCGCGAAGGCCATGACGGAAACCCTGATGTTGTTGACCGTCACCTCTGTGGCGAATTGTGATGCCGGACGGTCGGAGTAGTACTCCTCGAAATCCTCATTCACATACGCATCGCGCAGCGCGGGTGGCGCCAGGGCCTCGAGGGCGGCGGGGGAGCGCTCGATCCACAGGCCGGTGGCGACGGCGGGGACGAACGTCAGCGCGGCCGACACGGCCACCAGTCGGCGTAGCCGCCACACCGCCGTCGGGAAGCGGACGGTGAAGAAGCGCCCCACGGTCCGCAGCGAGACCGCCTTGCGGCCCTCGAGCACCGTGCGGCCCGCCGCCACCGAGTGGGAGAGGCGGTCCACCAGCGCCGGTTCGGGCTGCGCCACGCGGGCGTGGGAGAGGTCGGCGGAGGTGCGCAGGTGCAGGTGCAGGAACCGCTCGAGCTCGTCGTCGCCGAGGCGCGCGGGATGCCTGCGGACCGTCTCGGCGAGGCGGTCGAACTCGGCCCATGCAGGTTGGTTGTCGGCGAGGTAACGGTCGATGTCCACGGGTTGTCGGTTCCGGTGACGACGTCGTTCCACCCCGGCCCGCCCAAGCCGAAGTCGAAAGGTGACAATGCCCGCTTTGCGCGGGATTGGTTTCCGTCAGGTCGACGTTACGGTACAGCCATGTTGCGTGAACCCGGCGGACCTCCGGCGCCCGTCACGGGGTCGACATCTGCCCGTCGGACCAGGGCATTCGCGCCCGCGGCCACCCCCACCGAGACCGCCAACCGGCAGCGTCCCATAGTGACCGCGGAGGGTGTTGTTTTGGCGATGCATCCGGCGGGGATCACGGCGCGTCTTGCTGCGGGCCTGATCGACCTCGCCGCGCTGTATGCGCTGTTCAACATCCTTTCCGCGGTTCTGGTGGCCGTCTTGGCCACGCTCGGTTCAACACCGTTCGCGGTTGGTGGTGCGGTCGTCGGTGGGGTAGTGGTGCTCGCCTACCCGGTCGCTCAGGAAACGTTGTGGAACGGTAAAACACTTGGAAAGGCGGCACTGGGCCTGCGAGTGGTCTCCCTGCGTGGTGGACCCATCGGTTTCCGCCAGGCCGCGGTGCGTGGCGCCCTGCTGTTGGTCGATGCCTCGCCGCTGCTGGTGCCGTGGACCGCGGCCATGGTGCTCTCCAGCCGCCGGCGCCGCCTGGGTGACCTCGCCGCCGGCACCGTGGTGGTCCGGGAGCGCCGCGGTGATGACCGACGGCTGCGGGCCATCGCCTTCGACCCGCCCCCGCCACTGCTGGCCTACCGGGACCGCCTCGACGTCAGCGGCCTCGACCCGGCGGGCTACCGACTGATCCGCTCGGTGCTGCTACGGGTGCACGAGCTCGATCCCGTCGCCCGCCGGGCCCTCACCGAACGCTGCGCCGACGCCATGGTGGCCCGGCTGCAGGCCCCGCCCCCACGCTGGTATCGGTCGGTGGCCATGGCGCCGGCATGGCCCTGTCGGCGGAGCACTTCCTGCTGTGCGTGGCGTCCGCCTACCAGCTCCGCCACCGTGGAGCGTCCCGGTAGCGTCGGGCAGCGATGACCGCACCGGCGCCGATCTACCTCGACCACGCCGCCACCACCCCGATGGGCGACGAGGCCATCGAGGCGATGGTGGCGTGGGTGCGCGGCCTGCGCGGCAACCCTTCGGGCTCCCACCACGTGGCGCGGGCCGCCCGTCGCGCCCTCGACGACGCCCGCGACGAGCTGGCCGCCCTCCTCGGCTGCGGTCCCGGTGATCTGGTCTTCACCGCCGGCGGCACCGAGGCGGACAACCTCGCGGTGCGCGGCGTCGCCGCAGCCACCGGTGCGGCCGTGGCTGCCTCGGCCGTGGAGCACCACGCCGTGCTGGAACCGGTGCAGCGCCTCGGGGGGACCATCCTGCCCGTCGATCGCGATGGGCGGGTGACGCCCGAGCGGATCGAGGCCGAGCTGCCCGCCGACGCCGGCCTGGTGTCCATCATGACGGTGAACAACGAGGTCGGGGTGATCAGTGACCTGACGGCCGTCATCGAAGCGGTGCGCCGCCGCACCGACGGGCGGGCGTTCGTGCACACCGACGCGGTGGCCGCCTTCCCTTGGCTCGACCTGCGCACCATCGCCGCCCCGGCCGACCTGCTGTCCATCAGCGCCCACAAGTTCGGCGGCCCGCAGGGCGTGGGGCTGCTGGTGGTGCGGCCCGGTGTGCCGTTGCGCCCGCTGCTGCTCGGCGGCGGCCAGGAGCGCGACCGGCGCAGCGGCACCCAGAACGTGGCCGGGATCCTGGCCATGGCCGCCGCCGCCCGCCGTCTGGCCGGCGAACGGGAGGCCACCAACCGCCGGGTCGCCGCTCGCCGCGACCGCTTCGTCGATGCCCTGCTCGCCCGGCTCGAGGATGTGCACGAGACGGTGGCGGACCGCACCCTGCGGGTGCCCGGCAACGCGCACCTCTGCTTCGGCGGGGTGGTGAGCGAGGAACTGCTCTTCCTGCTCGACGCCGGCGGGGTGTGCGCATCGGCCGCTTCGAGCTGTGCCAGCGGGGCCATCCAGCTGTCCCACGTGCTGGCTGCCATGGGCGTCGCCCCGGAGCTCGGCGCCGGGGCGGTGCGCTTCACGCTGGGCCGCACCACCACCGACGACGACGTCGACCGCGCCGTCGACGTGATCGTCGACGCCGTGGGCCGCCTGCGCCGAGCCCGGAAGGTCGCGTAGCCGCCGTGCGGGTGCTGGTGGCGATGTCGGGCGGGGTGGACTCCTCGGTGGCCGCGGTGCTGTGCCTCGACGCCGGCCACGAGGTCGTGGGTGTGACCCTGAAGCTGTGGGGAGGTGCCACCGACCGGGGCTGCTGCTCGGTGGCCGATGTGGACGACGCCCGCCGGGTCGCCGATCAGCTCGGCATCGACCACCACGTGTTCAACTACGCGGCCGAGTTCGACCGCCACGTGGTCCAGCCCTACCTCGACGCCCACCGCGCCGCGTCCACCCCCAACCCGTGCATCGAGTGCAACCGCCACATCAAGTTCGAGCTATTGCACGAGCGGGCGATCGCCCTCGGCTTCGATGCCGTGGCCACCGGCCACCACGCTCGCATCGTCGCCCGCCCCGATGGCTCGCACCGCGTGGCGCGCGGCGTGGACCGGGCCAAGGACCAGTCCTACGTGCTCTACACGATGGACGAGGCCGCGCTCGCCACCACCCTGCTGCCCGTCGGGTCGATGACCAAGGACGAGGTGCGGCGCATCGCCGCCGATCGCGGCTTGCGCACCGCGGCCAAGCCCGACAGCCAGGACGTGTGCTTCATCGCCGGACCGCCCGGTCGGGCCCGAGCTGCGTTCCTGGGCGAGCGGATCCCGCTGCGGCCGGCCACGGTGCTCGACGCCGACGGTGCCACCGTGGGCCACGTCGACGCCCTCGAGCTGCTGACGGTGGGCCAGCGTCGAGGGCTGGGCCTGGCCGGGGGGCGGGCGCCGCACTACGTGCTGCAGGTGGACGCCGCGCGGGCCACGGTGACGGTCGGACCTCGCCAGGCGCTCGCCAGCCCGACCGTGGCGCTGGAGCACTGGGCCCCCGCCGGCCCGTTGGAGGGTCCGGTGCTGGCGCAGTGCTCGGCCCACGGCGACCCCCGGCCCGGCACCGTCGTCGACGGGGTGCTGCACTGGGAGCGCCCGCAGCGGCGGGTTGCGCCCGGCCAATCGGTGGTCTGCTACGACCCCGCCGCCCCCGACGAGGTGCTCGGCGGCGCCATCGCTGCCAACGGCTGACCCGCCATCGGCGCCCGGCCTGCGAGCTTGCTCGGTCGCCCGGCTTCGCCCACGGCCCGGCATGGGGTAGGGGCCCCATCCGGGAGCGGCGGAGCCGCCAGCAGGTACGGCCCGGCATGGGGGTAGGGGCCCCGTGCTCGGGAGGAGGATGGGGTTGGGGCCCCATCTGGGGCGGCGGAGCCGCCAGCAGGTACGGCCCGGCATGGGGTAGGGGCCCCGTGCTCGGGAGGAGGATGGGGTTGGGGCCCCATCTGGGAGCGGCGGGAGCCGCCAGCAGGTACGGCCCGGCATGGGGTAGGCCCCGTGCTCGGGAGGAGGATGGGGTTGGGGCCCCATCCGGGGCGGCGAAGCCGCCAACAAGCACCGCTCAGCCGTCTTTGTCGCTGGGGGCTGCGCCCCCAGACCCCATCGGCGCCCGGCTCGCGAGCTCGCTCGGTCGCGCGGCTTCGCTAGCGCTCAGCCGATGGGCAGGTCGTGATCGGCGGCGAGCTGCAACAGCCGGCCCGGGCGGGCGGGGCTGAACAACACGGCATCGACGGTGTCCATCGACGCGTCCCGGCGACCCCGGCGGCGGGGCACGTCGAGCGGTTGCACCAGCCGCACCTCGATCACGAGCCCGGCGGCGCCCAACGTGAGATCGGTGGCGTCGGTGTCGGCCAGCGCCGGGCCGATGTGGGCCATGGCGTGGCGGCTGAAGAGCACCGGGTCGAGCAGGGCGGCGCGGTCGTGCAGGACGAAACCGGCCGGCACCAACACGATGAACCGGCGCGACAACCCGTGCAGCGACCGAGCGGCGAACGCGGCGGCCGGCCAGCCCACCACCAGCGCCACACCGCCCGGTACCCAGCGCTGGGCGCCGAGCAGCAGCGGCCCCGCCGCGCCGCCCACCACGATGGCCAGCCAGGCCAGCGGGAGCGGACCCGCCAGCAGCGGCGTGGGGATGCGCAGCGCCAGCCGCCGCTCCGACCCGTAGGAGACACCGTCCACGCAGCGGTCGGCCGTGCCCGCCGACACGGCGAGCGCCCCGGCCGCCAGCCCGACCGCCACCGATGCCACCGCCACCGGCAACGACGGTCGCCCGATGGCGGCGGCGCCCACGCCCGACACCGCCACCGCCGGCCCGGCCACCCGCAGGACGGTGAGCGACACCGGGTGGGCCACCAAGGTGGCCAGCAGGCTTGCCGCCCACGCCGCCCAGGCCAGCACCGCCGCCGTCGCCACGAGGGATCCGGACCGGCCGTCGAGGAGGGCGTCGAGCGCACCCCCGACGGTGAGCGGCAGGAGCAGCCACAGCGCCCGCAACGGCCAGGGGCCGAGGTCCGGCAGCCGCCGCGATGCCGAGCGGTCCCCGGGCGCGTCGCCTCCCGGGCCGGCGGGGGAGGAGGCGGCGGGTGAGGAGGCGGCGGGTCGTCGATCGGTCACTCGGGCTCCAGCGTTGCGGATCGCAGGGGACGGCGGCCAGTCGCCCCGAGCGCGCCGCCCACCGCCTCGACGGGCTCGGGCGCAGCGATCGCCCTGCCTTTTCCTAAGGTCCACCCCGTGGCCTAGCCTGATGGCCAGTCGAGCGGGAGGAGGAGAGTTGGGCGCACCGAAGGTCTCGGATCTTCCGGTCGGGCTCACCACCTCGATCGGCACCCTTCCCCACGACGACCCCGCCGCGGCGGTCGAGTTCGTGCTGCGCTGCCATCCGCAGCTCCCGCCACCCCGCAGCTGCCCAACCGGTCCCCGCTCGAGCGGCGGCTGCCGCAGGCGGCCTGGGGGATCGACGGCGTGTCGGTCCAGCCCGACGGCTCGCTCGACATCGTCCACCGCGACCTCGACCCGGAGGCCCCGTTCTCCGACCCCGACTTCGGTGGGGCGCCGTTCCTGACGCTGCGCACGTTCCTGGCCGCCATCGCCGATCGGCAGGGCCCGGCCAAGTTCCAGCTGACCGGACCGGTCACCCTGGGCGTGGCGCTCACCTCGGCCGGCGTGCCCGCCGAGGTCGCCTTCGCGCTGAGCGGCACCGTCATGCGCTCGCGGGCCCGAGCGCTGCTCGACCTGCTCGCGGTGCGGGCGCCGGGCGTGGCGCCGGTGGTCTTCGTGGATGAACCCAGCCTGCTGGCCTGCCTCGAACCCGACTTCCCGATCCACGTCGAGGACGCCCTCGATCTGGTTTCCACCGTGCTGGCCACGCTGGAATCCGGCGCCATCACCGCGCTGCGCTGCAGCCCCCGCGGCGGCATGACCAACACCGTCGACTGGCCGCTGGTGCTGCAGACCGGGCCGGCGGTGCTCGCCGTGCCGGTGCGCACCCAGGCGTCGCTGGTGGCGGCGTCGTCGTCGATCGCCGAGTTCCTCGACAACGGCGGCCGCCTGGCCTGGGGGGCGGTGCCCACCGAGGGTCCCGTCGGGTCGTCGGCCGGGCTGCTGTGGCGGCAGCTCTCCAGCGTCTGGTGCGAGCTGGTGCAGGGCGGCTGTGACGTGAGCCGCCTGCGCCTGCAGGCCCTCGTCACCCCCTCGGGCGGGCTCGGCCGGCACTCGGTGGAACAGGCCGAGGTGGTCCTCGGCCTGGTCGACGACCTGGCCCGGCGCCTCTACGACCAGGCCACCGGCCTGCGGCTGTCGGTCGGCGCCTGAGCCACCGCACCGGCACCCGGCCACCGCCGCGGGCACGGCGAGGCCGACGGCCGGCCACCCCTCACTAGATTCGCCGCCGTGTCGAGCGTCGAAGCCACGGGTGACCCGGTCGAGCGGATCGTCGAGCTGCGGGCGCTGATCGCCCACCACAACCGGCTCTACCACCAGCTCGACGCGCCGGAGCTGCCCGACGCCGACTACGACCTCCTCGTGCGCGAGCTGGCCGAGCTGGAGGCCACCCACGCCGACGCGGTACCGGTGGCGGCCGACTCGCCCACCCGCACGGTGGGGGCGCCGGCCTCGGCGGCGTTCACCCCGGTCGTGCACCGGGTGCCGATGATGTCGCTCGACAACGCCATGGACGGCGCCGAGCTGCAGGCCTGGGGCGAGCGGCTGGTGCGCGCCATCGAACGCCTCGGCGACGTCGCCCCCGACGCGGTGTCCTACTGCTGCGAGCTGAAGATCGACGGGGTGGCGGTGGCGCTGAGCTTCGTCGACGGCACGCTCGTCACCGGGGCCACCCGGGGGGACGGCCGCATCGGCGAGGACGTCACCGCCAACCTGCGCACGCTGGCCGACATCCCCACCGAGCTCGGGCCCGACGCCCCGCGCCGCCTCGAGGTCCGCGGCGAGGTGTACCTGCCGATCAGCGCCTTCGAGGCCACCAACGAGCAGCTGCTGGCCGCCGGCCAGAAGCCCTACGTCAACCCCCGCAACACCGCCGCCGGGTCGCTGCGCCAGAAGGACCCGCAGATCACCGCGCAGCGGCGACTGCGGTTCTGGACCTACCAGCTGGCGGAGATCGAGGGCGGTCCCGAGCTGGCGGGCCACGAACAGACCCTCCGGTATCTCGAGGGCTTCGGGTTCCCCATCAACCCCCAGGTCCAGGTGCTGGCCTCACTCGAGCAGGCGCTCGAACGCTGCCACCACTGGGCCGAGCACCGCCACGACCTCGACTACGACATCGACGGCGTCGTGGTGAAGGTGGACGACCTCGCCCTGCGGGCCCGCCTGGGCAGCACGGCGCGGGCGCCGCGCTGGGCCATCGCCTTCAAGTTCCCGCCGGAGGAGCGCACCACGATCCTGCGTGACATCGAGGTGTCGATCGGCCGGACCGGTCGGGCCACCCCCTTCGCCCGGTTGGAGCCGGTGTTCGTGGGCGGGGTGACGGTGGAGACGGCCACGCTGCACAACGAGGATCAGGTGGCGGTCAAGGACGTGCGCCCCGGCGACACGGTCATCGTGCGCCGGGCGGGCGACGTCATCCCCGAGGTGGTCGGTGCGGTGGCATCGCTGCGGCCGGCGGAGGCGGCACCGTGGGTGTTCCCCCGGGTCTGCCCGTGCCCGCTGCGCACCCCGCTGGTGCGGGCCGAGGGGGAGAGCGACACGTTCTGCGTGGAGGCCGAGTGCCCGTTCCAGCGGGCGCAGCGGCTCATCCACTTCGCCTCCCGCGGCGCCATGGACATCGAGGGTCTCGGCGAGCGCACCGTGTAGCTGCTCATCGACGCCGGCCTGGTGCGCGACCCGGCCGACCTGTACGCGCTGCGGGCCGAGGACCTGCTCGGCTTCGAGGGGTGGGGCGAGGTGTCGGTGGGCAACCTGCTGCGCGCCATCGAGGAGTCGAAGACCCGCCCGCTGGCCAACCTGCTGGTGGCGTTGGGCGTCCGCCACCTCGGCCCGGCCGCCGCCGGGGCGCTGGCCGGCCGCTTCGGCTCCATCGAGGCCATCGCCGGCGCCCGTCAGGAGGAGCTGGCCGCGGTCGACGGGGTCGGCCCGATCATCGCTGCCACCGTGCACACCTGGTTCGCCCGGCCCACCGCCCAGGACCTGCTGGCCCGCCTGCGGGCCGCCGGCCTCGAGCCCCGGGCGCCCGAGGTGTCGAGCGAGCGCCCGGTGCTGGCCGGTCGTTCGATCGTGGTGACCGGCACACTGGCCGGGTTCACCCGCGAGGAGGCCGAGGCGGCCATCGTCGCCCGCGGCGGCAAGTCCCCCGGCTCGGTGTCCAAGAAGACGACCGCGGTGGTGGTCGGCGCCGACCCGGGCGCCTCGAAACTCACCAAGGCCACCGATCTGGGCATCCCCGTGCTCGACGAGGCCCAGTTCCTCGAGCTGCTGGCCACCGGCGAGGTGCCGGCGTCGGCCACGGCGAACGACGATCCCGGCGGCGAGTAGGCCGAGCGGTCGCTAGGTTCGGGCGATGGCCGTGCTCGACGAACCGACGGAGCTCGACGCTGTCGCCGAGCGACTCGCCGCCCTGCTGCCCACCGATGTCGACTTCGCGTCCGCCCGGTTCCATCGGGAACGGGCGCAGTCGCTCTCGGTGCGCGATGCGGTGGTGCAACCGCCCCATCGCCGCGACGAGGTGGGCGTGATGGTGACGCTGTGGCACGACGGCGGCACCGGGTACGCCGCCACCAGCGACCTGTCCCACGCCGGCCTGGCCGCCGCGGTGGCCGCCGCCCGGGCGTGGTTGGCTCGCACCCGGGGCCTCGCTGTGCTGGCCGAAGCCCCGCTCGGGCACCGCCGCGGCAGCTACCGCTCCACCGTGGTGCGCCCGTTCGAGGAGCTCTCCTTCGCCGACCGCATCGAGCTGCTGCGCGGCAACGAGGCGCGGCTGCGCATCGACGAGCGGATCGTGGACAGCGAGGCCTCGTTGCACCTGATGGACCTCGACAGCGTCACGGTGACCAACGGCGGCGGTTCCATCGCCCAGTCGTTCCGCACCGTGTTCCCCGCGCTGCGGGCCACCGCCAACGAGGGGGCCAACACCCAGACCCGCACCTACGGCGGCGGGGCCTACTGCGGGCAGGGCGGCATCGAGGTGCTCGACCGCTTCGGGTTCGCCGACGCCGCCGACCGCGTCGCCCGTCAGGCCCTCGAGCTGCTCGACGCGCCCACCTGCCCGGAGGGGCGCCGGGACCTGCTCTTGGCACCGGATCAGATGATCCTGCAGATCCACGAGTCGATCGGTCACCCGCTCGAGCTCGACCGGATCCTCGGCGACGAGCGCAACTTCGCCGGCACGAGCTTCGTGTCCCTGAGCGACTTCGGTACCTATCGGTATGGTTCGGACCTGCTGAACGTCACCTTCGACCCGACCGTCGAGGGCCAGATGGCGTCCTACGCCTTCGACGACGACGGCACCCCGGCCGAGCGGCAGCACCTGATCCGCAACGGCATCCTCGAGCGCGGCCTGGGCGGCACCATCTCCCAGACCCGCGCCGGCGTGGCCGGCGTGGCCAACAGCCGGGCGTCGGCCTGGAACCGGCCCGCCATCGATCGCATGGCCAACCTCAACGTCGAGCCGGGCGACGCCACCTTCGACGAGTTGGTGGCGCAGGTGGAGCGCGGGGTGTACCTGGAGACCAACAACTCGTGGTCGATCGATGACAGCCGCAACAAGTTCCAGTTCGGCTGCGAGTACGGCCGGCTCATCGAGGACGGCCGGCTGACCACCGTCGTGCGCAACCCTGGCTACCGGGGCGTGTCGGCCACGTTCTGGCGCAGCCTGATCGGGGTGGGCAACCGTGACACCTGGCAGGTGATGGGCACCCCGAACTGCGGCAAGGGTGAACCGAACCAGGTGATCTGGGTGGGCCACGCCGCCCCGGCCTGCCTGTTCCGCGACGTCGAGGTCTTCGGGGGCGAGTGATGGTGCACGAGCCTTCCACCACCGCAGCGGCCGGCTCCCACGGCTCGAGCGGTGCGCGCGACTACGCCGACGAGCTGTTCTCGTGGGCCTCGTCCACACTGCACGGCGAGGAGGTGCTGCTCGGCGCCTTCGACGGCGAGGACGCCGACTTCGTGCGGTTCAACAACGGTGCCGTGCGCCAGGCGGGCTCGGTGCACCAGCGTTCGATGGAGCTCGACCTGGTCGAGGGCCGTCGCCACGCCCAGGCCTCCGTGCAGCTCAGCGGCGATCGCGACGTGGACCGCGCCCGGCTGACCGCCGCCCTGGCGGAGCTGCGGGAGCTGCGCCCGCTGCTGGCCGAGGACCCGTTCCTGCTCTACAACACCGAGCCGGCCGACAGCACCAGGGTGCTGCCCAGCGAGCTGCCCGACCCGGCGGACGCGGTGGCGGACATCCGGCGGGCCGGACAGGGCCGTGACCTCGTGGGGCTGTACTCGGCCGGCACCACCTACGCCGGCTTCGCCAGCTCGCTGGGTCAGCGGAACTGGTACGAGGTGTCGACCTTCGGACTCGACTGGTCCTTCTACCTGCAGGCCGACAAGGCGGCGAAGAACGCCTACGCCGGCTTCGCCTGGTCCGACGACGAGTTCGCCGCCAAGGTGGCGTGGTCGGCCCGACAGCTCGACGTGCTGCGCCGCCCGGCGATGGAGCTGCCGCCCGGTCGCTATCGGACGTACCTCGCCCCGGCCGCCGTGGTCGAGCTGACCGACATGCTGTCGTGGGGCGGGTTCGGCCTCAAGGCGCAGCGCACCCGCCAGACCCCGCTGTTGCGCATGATCACCGAGGGCGCCACCTTCGCCCCGTCGGTGCGCATCGCCGAGGACACGGCGGGCGGCGTGGCCCCCAACTTCGGGGCCAACGGCTTCGCCAAACCCGACGAGGTGGTGCTCATCGACGGTGGGCACCTGGGCGATGCGCTGGTGTCGCCCCGCTCGGCGCAGGAGTACGGCGTGCCCACCAACGGCGCATCGGCCTGGGAGGCGCCGGCCTCGATCGCCATCGCGCCCGGCGGCCTGCCCCGCGACCGGGTGCTGCAGGACCTCGACCGGGGGCTGTTCGTGGGCAACCTGTGGTACCTCAACTTCTCCGACCGGGCGGCGTGCCGGACCACCGGCATGACCCGCTTCGCCACGTTCTGGGTGGAGAACGGGGAGATCGTCGCCCCGGTGAACGTGCTCCGCTTCGACGACACGTTGTTCCGCCTGCTCGGTGAGCACCTGGTCGATCTGACCGACGTGGCCGAGGTGCAGCTCGACACCAGCTCCTACGGCGCCCGCTCCACCGGCTCGGCCCGCCTGCCCGGTCTGCTGGTGGACGAGATGCGCTTCACCCTCTGAACCGGCCCGGGCGAGCTCAGGCGGCCGGGGAGGTCGGCTGCGGGGCCTGCGGTGCCGGCATGGGCGGGCCGAGGATCTCCGCACCGTAGGGGACGAGCGACCGGACGAGCCGTTCGAGGTCGGGTGGCCCGGGCGGGGGAAGGGTCGCACTGGGCGCCGGATCGGAGGCGTCGATGTGGTACTGCTCGATGCCACCCGGCGTGACCAGTTCGAAGAAGTGCGCCTCGTCGCTGGTCACCACGAACGTGTGGGGGACGTCCCGGGGGAGGAACACGCACGCCCCGGGCGCAGCGCCCACCTGCTCGTCGCCCCGCTGGACCACCAGCGTTCCCCCGAGGACCACGATGGCCGAGTCCTCCCGGTGGTGGACGTGGAGCGGCGGCGAGAAGCCCCTGGGCGCCCATTGCTCCATGAGCCCGAACGACCCGGCGGTGTCGTCGGCGGTCATGACGATCCGGTTCAGCGAACCGACGAACCAGCGCCGCCGGTCGTCGACCTCGGTGGTGCTCATCGCTGTGTTGCCCATGGCTGCTGTCCGTCCCCCTGTGGCGACCACCCGGCTGGTTGGTGCCGAGTTGTTTAGAGTCGGACTCTAAACATGGAGTCGGACTACGGTCAATCCTCCATGGGTGACAGCGAGCGGTTCCCGCGTCGGGCCGAACGGGCGCGCGCCACGCGCCAACGGATCCTGCGGGCTGCGATCGAGCGGTTCGTCGAGGCCGGCTACCCGGCGACGACCATGGTCGACATCGCCGGGTCCGCCGGTGTGGCGGTGCAGACCCTCTACGCGTCGTTCAAGACGAAGCGGGCCATCCTGGCGGCGGCGATCGACGTGTCGCTCGCCGGCGACGACGAACCGGTGCCGGTCAACGACCGCAGCTGGATGCGGCCCGTCTGGGAGGCCGCCGACGGCCCGTCGACGCTGCTGGCCTATGCCGGTGCCGTCCGCTTGATCCAAGGTCGCACGGCGAGGTTGTTCCGCACGCTCGATGTCGCCGCGTCCCTGGAGCCCGAGCTGTCGGAGCTGTGGACCGTGTCCCGCCAGCGCCGCCGCCTGGGTGCCGCCGGCGTGGTGCGCGCCGCGGCGGAAAGGACCCCGCTACCCGCAGGCCTCGACGAGGAGACGGCCATCGACATCGTCTGGACGCTCAACGGCCACGAGGTGTACCTCAACCTCGTCGAGGGCTGCCGCTGGACGCCGCCGCGCTACGAGGCCTGGCTCGGTGCGAGCTTCGTGGGGCAGCTCTACGGCGTCGCCGGGTTGCCGGGTCAGATCACGTTGAAGCACCAGCGGTAGGCCGGCCCTGCGCTGGAGGGACCCAGCTCCACCCGCCAGTAGCTGACCGACGCGCAGTTCTGGCGGGCGTTGAGCGCCGTCACCGCCTTGCCCGTGCCGGGCCGGAACGTCAGCCGGTTGAGCCCGTCGTCGGGCTCCAGCTGGTTGTCGGGGATCACGATGTCGTTGATGCTCAGCACGCCGACGTAGCCGGGGGCGAGGTCGGCCACGACGGCGATCTGGCGGGCCTGGGCCTCGGCCTTGTCCACCGGTTGCACCGCCTCCAGCCCGTCGCCGGCGTTGACCGAGCCGTCGCTGGTGCGGCCGAAGTAGCCGGCGACGGCGAAGAAGCTGAGGCCCAACAGGATCAGACCGGGGAACGCGAGCTTGCGGAGGAACGCCACCGGACCAGTGTGGCGGATCCGCTCCGCTTAGGTCAGAACGGGCGCCCGATGGCACCGCACCGCCCGGAGCGGCGCTGTCGAAGGTCGCGTCGCGCCCGGGCCGTTCCGCGGCCGAGGGGGGTCCGCCGGTAGCACGGGATGGCGGATTACCGTTGCAGCGTGGCCCTTCCGGACCTCAGCGGGATGCCGCGCCGCACCAGCGGCGCCGACCTCGCCGGTCGTGTCCTGGCCGGTCGCTACCGGCTGGTGGCACCGGTCGGGTTGGGCGCGTCCGCCCAGGTGTACGTGGCCGACGACGTGCAGCTGCGGCGCCGGGTGGCGGTCAAGGTGCTGCACCCGGGCCTCGCCGGGGACCCGACGTTCCTCAAGCGCTTCCAGGCGGAGGCCCAGGCGGCCGCCGCGCTCAACCACCCGAACGTGATGGTCGTGCACGATTGGGGCCGCGATGACGCCCCTGGTGCCGATCCGGTGCCGTTCCTGGTGACGGAGTACCTCGCCGGGGGCAGCCTGCGGGCCATCCTCGACAGCGGCACCGGCGAGCGCGGCAGCCGACAGCTCTCGCTGTCGCAGGCGCTGCTCGTCGGTCTCGAGTGCTGCCGCGGCCTGCACTACGCCCACCAGCGCGGCTTCGTGCACCGCGACATCAAACCGGCCAACCTGCTCTTCGGCGACGACCGGCGCCTGCGCATCGCCGATTTCGGCCTGGCCCGCGCCCTGGCCGAAGCATCCTGGACCGAGCCCGAGGGTGTGGTGCTGGGTACCGCCCGGTACGTCTCGCCCGAGCAGGCGGCCGGGCTGCCCCTCGACAGCCGCAGCGACATCTACTCGCTGGCGCTGGTGCTGGTGGAGGCCGTCACCGGTGAGGTGCCGCACGCCGCCGACACCGCCATCGGCACGCTGCGCGCCCGGCTGGGGCGCGACATCACCGTTGATGGCGACGTGTTCGGCCCGCTCGCCCCGCTGATCGAGGCGGCCGGTCGGGCCGATCCCGCGGAGCGGTGCACCGCCGCCAAGTTCGGGGTGGCCTTGATCGAGGCGGCGGAGACGTTGCCCGCCCCCGAGGCGCTGCCGCTGACCCGGACCCCGGTGCGCGAACCGATGGCCGACCGTCAGCCCACCACCCACTTCGCCGCCGGCGCGCCCGCGGCCGGCCCGCCCGCGGCCGGTCCGCCGCCGGCCGGTGCCGCGGTGGCCGGCGAGCAGGACCGCGGCGACGCTCCGCCGGTCGTCGTGCCCGATCCACCGCCGGTCATCCGCATCGACGACGACGAGCACGCCGGCGACACCGTCGCCGTGGGCGAGGACGCCGATCCGGGAAGCGTCGGCGAACCGCGTCGGGGCCGCCGCTCGAAGCGCCGGGGCCACCGCCGGCGCCTTCGCCTGCGCACCGTCGCCCTGATCGTGCTCCTGCTGGCGGCGGTGGCGGTGCTGGCCGGCCTGGCCGTGCGCCTGACCGGTGATCGGGTGCTCGGGCCCACCACCTACGAGGTGGCGGACTACGTGGGGCGGGACATCGACGACGTGCAGACCGAGCTGAACCGGACCGGCTACGAGTGGGAACTGGTCATCGACGAGGAGCGCCGCGAAGGCAGCGAACCGGGCGAGATCCTCGCCCAGGACCCTCCGGCCGGCGGCCGCCTGCCCGTCGGGGGCGAGCTGTCGCTGACCAGCTCGCTGGGCGAACCGCTGGTCACCGTACCTGTTGGTATGGTCGGCCGGCCGGTGGGCGATGCGCAGGTGCAGGCCGCCTTCAGCACCGCCAAGCTGCTGATGGACCGCCGCGAGGTGTTCGACGAGACCGTCGAATTGGGCACGATCGTGCGGGTGCAGGACCAGGGCCGCCAGGTCGAGCGGTTCAGCACGATCAGCGTGTTCGTCTCCAAGGGGCCCGAACCGCGGACGCTGCTCGACTACACCACCTCCGACAAGCCCATCGAAGCCATCCAGGCGGAGTTGCAGACCGCCGGGTTGCTGGCCGAGGTCACCGAGGAGCCGAGCGAGACCGTCGAGGAGGGCAGGGTCATCGCCACCGATCCGCCGGCCGGCGGCCAGGTGCCCAAGGGCGGGACGGTCAAGATCGTGGTGTCGAGCGGGCTGCCGCTGCTCACGGTGCCGTCGGTGTCGGGCATGACCGGGGCGGAGGCGTCGGCCTACCTCGAATCGCTCGGCTGGCGGGTCAGCGGGGTGATCGGTTCCCCCACCGGCCCCGCCATCGGCACCGATCCCGAAGAGGGGATCCAGCGCCGCAAGGGCTCGACCATCAGCGTGATCACCCGCAGCAACTAGCGGGCGGGCGCCGCGGGAGGGCGGCGGGGTGCTCACCATGCCTAGATTCGGGCGCCATGGGAGCACTTGAAGGACGCGTCGCCATCATCACCGGGGCAGGCCGCGGCATCGGCCGCGAGCACGCCCTCCTCTACGCCGCCGAGGGCGCCAAGGTCGTGGTGAACGACCTCGGCGGCAACGCCGACGGCACCGGCGGGGATCTCACCCCCGCCCAGCAGGTGGCCGAGGAGATCAAGGCCATGGGCGGCGAGGCCGTGGTCAACGGCGACAACGTGGCCAGCTGGGAGGGCGCGCAGAACCTCATCAACCAGGCCGTGGAGACCTTCGGGGATCTGCACGTGCTGGTCAACAACGCCGGCATCCTGCGCGACCGGGTGCTGGTGAACATGACCGAGGCCGAGTGGGACGCGGTGGTCGAGGTCCACCTCAAGGGCCACTTCGCCCCCACCCGCTGGGCCGCCGCCTACTGGCGTGAGCAGTCCAAGGCGGGCAAGACGGTCAACGCCTCGGTGATCCACACGTCCTCCACGTCGGGGCTGTTCTCCAACCCGGGGCAGACCAACTACGGCGCGGCGAAGTCGGGCATCGCCACGTTCAGCCAGATCTGCGCCAAGGAGCTGTCCCGCTACGGCGTGCGCTCCAACGCCATCGCCCCCGCCGCCCGCACCCGGCTCACGCTGGCCACCCCGGGCTGGGCGACGTGATCGCCGCCCCCGAGGACGCCGCCAAGTTCGACCTGTGGGACCCGGCCAACATCAGCCCCTGGTGGCCTACCTCGGCACCGCTGACTGCCCGTTCTCGGGGGCCACGTTCTACGTACAGGGCGGCATGGTGAAGATCTTCCGCAGCTGGGAGATGGGCGACGGCGTGGAGCAGGACGACCGCTGGACCGTCGACGGGCTGTCCCGGGCGATGGCACCGCTGGCCGACCTGCCCTACGCCAAGGCGCCGAACATGAACGGCTGACGAGCCGGCGGCCATCGCTCGAGGCCGTTGCGAACCCGGCCCGCCCTGCTGGTGCCGGGACGCTCACGGCGGCTGGGTGCGCCAACGCCGGCCGGGTCAGGTGCGCCGACCGGGCCGAGCGGGGGTTCTCGAAACCGGGGGTCTCGAAACCCGTCGCGCTCGATTCGGTGTGGCGATTCGGAATCGGTCACCAGACACAAGGTGTGGCCACCCGTCGTGCGGTGCTGGACGCGGCAGGTCAGCACTGGCCGCCGTGGGTGAACAGGTGGCGCTGCGTGGTCGAGATCACCGATTCGACGTCGAATCGGCGCCGAAGGGTTTGCACCCGTCATCGGCGGCCGGGGCGGGGAGGGGCGGTCGACAGCAGGGGAGGGGCGGTCGACGCCATCGTGGCCCGCACCGGGGCCACCCGGCGCTGCCGACCCTTGCGCCTACGGCGAACCGTCCGGGCCGGCCGCAGCCGCTGCGGCCGGCCCGTCGCGTGGAGGGCTGCCGCACCACCGGAAGTCCCCCGTTGGGCCGACCGTGCGCTCTCACCAGACCGCGGTAGGTGACCTTGGCCCCACGGTGGATCGGCAGGCGCGCCGGCGGCACCGCGCCGACCTCACACCGCCAGCTCGCCGCCGTGCGACTTGGCACCGGCTCAGCGTGCCGCGAACAGCCCGGCGATGTCCGCCTCGAGCTGACGCAGTGCGGCGCAGGCATCGGCGGCCTCGCTGGCGCCGGCCCGGGTGCGGGCGGTGGCGGTGGCCACCCCACCGATGCGCTCGGCGATCTCCCGGCTCGACGTGCTCAACATCTCCACCGAACGGGCCACCTCGGCGCTGGTGGCGGTCTGCTCCTCCACCGCGGCGGCGATGCTGGCCTGCAGGTTGGCGACCTGGTCGATCACCGCGGTGATCTCGGTGATGGCCGACGCCGCCCGGCGGCTGTCCTCCTGGATGGCGGAGATCCGCTCGGTGATCTGCGACGTGGCCGCCGCCGTCTGGCTGGCCAGCTCCTTGACCTCGCCGGCGACCACGGCGAAACCCCGGCCCGACTCGCCCGCCCGCTGCCTCGATGGTGGCGTTGAGCGCCAGCAGGTTGGTCTGCTCCGCCACGGCCGAGATGGCGGTGACCACCTCGCCGATGCCCACCGACGACGCGCCCAGCTGCTGCACGACGGTGCCGGCGGTGTCCGCCACGGCCAGGGCATGGGACACCACGCCGGTGGCATCGGCGGCGTGGTGGGCGATCTCGTTGATGGCGATCTGCAGCTGCTGCAGCGAGTCCGACGCCTCGCCCAGCGCGTCGCGCATCGACGACGCCGAGCTGGCCACCGCACCGGCGTCGCTGGCGGTCTGGGTGGCCTCGTCGTTGACGGCGGCGGTGCCCGAGCCGACGTGGCGCACCGCGGCGGCGATCTGGCCGCCCAGGGCCCGGATGGCCTCACGCAGCTGCCGGATCCCGGTGAACGCGCCCAGGCCGACACCGGTCACGGCGATGATGACGGCGATGGTGGCCAACCAGCGGGCGGTGCGCACCAGCGACGCCTGGTGCTGCTGCACGTCGTCGGCCTCGGTCCGGATGGTGTCGATCATCCGGCCGATCGGTTCGAACACCGCGCCGAGGCGCACCTTGGCGTCGTCGAGGGCCACGGCGGCGGTCTCCGTGTCGCCCGCGTCGGCGGCGGGCACGAGCTGCCCGGCGAAGACGGCGTCGTGGGCCTCGTCCGCGGTGCGCGCCTGCTTCGCGGCCTCGACGAAGCCTTCGTTCTCGGGGAAGGCGATGATCAGCTGGTCGACCGCGTCGAACGCGACCGCGGCCGTCTCCTCGAAGCGGTCGAGGGTGGCGGGGTCGGGGGCGAGCACGTACTCGGCCTGCAGGGCGCGCTGCTCCCGCAGCGCCGCCTCCAGCGTCTCGGTGAGGCGGACGGCGGCGGTGTAGCGCCCCTGCTCCTGGTTGGCGTCGGCGATGCGGCCGAGCAGCAGCACGGTGACCCCTGCGCTGGCGCACACGAGCACGGCGAGCGCGATCGACCCGAACGTGAGCCGGCGGACGAGCCGGCTGAGGAACTGCTCACCTGAGCGCTGCATGCATGGGCTATCGACGCAACAGATGGGCTGCTTGACGGGCGGTGTCGCGCATCTGCTGTAGAAACGTTCGCGAGGGCGCAGGATGACACGAACGCGGCAGTCCGGACGGGTGGGCGGCACCGCGAACGCCGCAGCCCACCGGGTGCGGACGGATCAGGCGCGGGTGATCGCCTTCACCCGCTCGGCCACCTCGGCGGCCAGGGGATCGGGCTGCATCGCCTGGGCCTGCAGCAACAGCAGCTTGCCCATGTCGCCCTCGACGCGGATCTTGCCGCTCATGAACGCCTGCATGGCCGCGGCCGCGTCCTGCAGCACGAAGATGGCGCGGGCGGTGGCGTAGTCGGTGGTGACGGTGAGGTCGGCATCGGCCACGTGGCCGAGCTCGAGCCGGGTCCGGCCGTCGGAGGTATCGAGGTGCGCCTCGATCGTGCCGTCGGGACCGTCGGTGATGACCTGGTTCATGCGCAGCGACACCGGTGGCGGCCCCACCCGGCCGGCGTACTCGTCCCGGATGGCGCGGGCGGCCTCGATCCACGCGTCGGACAGGAACTCGTAGGTGTCGCTCACGGCGCTCACGCTACCGGCCCGGCGCCGGGCGGCGGGCGCACCGCCCCGTCCCGTCGCCCGCCGCCGCTTTCGCTGTTCAGGGCGCCGTGGTGCGGTCGGTAGGCTGCCGCCCATGCCCGCCCGCATCTCTCGAGACGATGTCGCCCACGTGGCCCGGCTCGCGCTGTTGGAGCTCACCGAGGACGAGCTCGAGCGCTACACCGAGCAGCTGGGGGCCGTCCTGGACCACGCCACCGACGTGGAGGCGCTCGACCTGAGCGACGTCGAGCCGCTGTCGCACCCGCTGCCGGTGCGCAACGTGTTCCGCGAGGACGTGCCCGGCGAGGCGCTCGACCGGCAGGAGGTCCTCGGGCAGGCCCCCGCCGCCGAGGACGGGCGGTTCCGGGTGCCGGCCATCCTGGGGGAGGAGCCGTGAGCGGTCCGACCGCGCTCGAGCTCGCCGCTGCGGTGCGCAGCGGGCAGCGGACCGCGCGCGAGGTGGTGCAGGCCTCGCTCGACGCCATCGCCGCCCGCGACGGCGAGATCCACGCGTTCAACACCGTGACCGTCGAGCAGGCGCTCGCCGCCGCCGATCGCATCGACGCCACCGTCGCCGCCGGGCGGGACCCCGGTCCGCTGGCCGGTGTACCGGTGGCGTTGAAGGACAACCTGTGCACCCGCGGCGTGGCCACCACCTGCAGCTCCAAGATCCTCGACGGCTGGCAGCCGCCCTACGACGCCACCGTCGTCACCCGCCTGGTGGAAGCCGGTGCGGTGGTGGTGGGCAAGACCAACCTCGACGAGTTCGCCATGGGATCGTCCACCGAGAACTCGGCGTTCGGTCCCACCCGCAACCCCCACGACCCGACCCGCGTGCCGGGTGGCTCCTCGGGGGGCAGCGCCGCGGCGGTGGCGGCGGGGTTCGTGCCCCTCTCGCTCGGCTCGGACACCGGCGGCTCGATCCGCCAGCCCGCCGCCCTGTGCGGGGTGGTCGGCGTCAAGCCCACCTACGGACGGGTCAGCCGCTACGGCCTGGTGGCGTTCGCCTCCTCGCTCGACCAGATCGGCCCCTTCGCCGCCACCGTGGCGGACGCCGCCGCCTGCTACGACGCCATCGCCGGCTGGGACCGCTTCGATTCGACGTCGATCGCCGAGCCGCTCGAGCCCACCACCGAGGCCCTCGGCCGCGGGGTCGCCGGCCTGCGGGTCGGGGTGGTGGCGGAGATGACCGGCGAACAGATGGGCATCGCTCCCGACGTGCTGGCCCGGGTGCGGGCCGCCGCCGACGCCCTGGCCGCCGCCGGCGCCGTGGTCGACGAGGTGTCGGTCCCCGCCGCCGTCTACGGCCTGTCGGCGTACTACCTGATCGCCCCGGCCGAGGCGTCGTCCAACCTCGCCCGCTTCGACGGCGTGCGCTTCGGTTTGCGCGTCGACGCGCCCACCACCGCCGAGATGCAGCGGGCCACCCGCACGGCCGGCTTCGGGCCGGAGGTCAAGCGCCGCATCATGTTGGGCACCTATGCGCTGTCGGCGGGCTACTACGACGCCTACTACGGGCAGGCGCTGAAGGTCCGGCGCCTGATCCTGCGGGACTTCGACGCCGCCTACGAGCGCTTCGACGTGCTGCTGTCGCCCACCTCGCCCACCACCGCGTTCGAACTGGGAGCGAAGACGGCGGACCCGATGACGATGTACCTCAACGACGTGTGCACGATCCCGTCGAACCTCGTCGGCCACCCCGCCCTGTCCGTACCGTATGGTACGGGCGTCGACGGGCTGCCGGTGGGGGTGCAGGTGATGGGCCCGGCGCTGTCCGAGGCGATGCTGTTCCAGGTGGCCGACGTGTTGGAGGGGAGCCTCGCATGACCCAGACAGGTAGTGTGGCCGACGGCTGGGAGACGGTGATCGGGCTCGAGGTCCACGCCGAGCTCGCCACCGAGACCAAGCTGTTCTCCGGCGCCCGCAACCACTTCGGGGCCGAGCCCAACACCAACATCGACCCGGTGTCGCTCGGGCTGCCCGGCTCGCTGCCGGTGCTGAACCGCAAGGCCGTGGAGCTGGCCATACGGGTCGGTCTGGCGCTGCACTGCGAGGTGCGGCCGTCCATCTTCGCCCGGAAGAACTACTTCTACCCGGACATGCCGAAGGACTTCCAGATCTCCCAGTACGACCAGCCGATCGACCTCGGTGGCTGGTTGGAGCTGCCCTCGGGCAAGCGGGTGGGCGTGACCCGGGCACACCTCGAGGAGGACACCGGCAAGAACACCCACGTCGGCGGCAGCGGCCGGATCGGCGGCGCCGAATACTCGCTCATCGACTACAACCGGGCCGGCGTGCCGTTACTCGAGATCGTCTCCGAGCCCGACATCCGCTCGGCGGACGAGGCCAAGGCCTACGTCGAGGAGCTGCGGGCCATCCTGGTGGCCATCGGGGCGTCCGACGGCAAGATGGAAGAGGGCTCGCTGCGCGTCGACTGCAACGTGTCGGTCCGTCGGCCCGGGGCGCCGTTCGGCACCCGCTGCGAGATCAAGAACGTGAACTCCTTGCGCTCGCTCGGCCGGGCCATCGAGTACGAGACCCGCCGCCAGATCGACCTGATCGAGGCCGGGGAGCGCATCCGCCAGGAGACCCGGCACTGGGACGAGAACGCCGGGCGCACCACCGCCGGCCGTTCCAAGGAGAACAGCGAGGACTACCGCTACTTCCCCGAACCCGATCTCGTGCCGGTCGTGCCCGATCCGGCGTGGATCGAGGAGATCCGCGCCGCGCTGCCGGTGCTGCCCGCCGACCGCCGCCACCGGCTCGCCGCCGCCGCCGGCCTCGAGCACACCGACCAGCCGGTGATCGTGGCGGTCGAGCGCGGCCTCGACCGGCTCGCGCTCGACGCCATCGCCGCCAAGGCGGATCCGGGGCGGGTCCTGACCCACGTGGAGCACAACCTGGCCGTGGACGGCGCCGAGCAGCTGGCCGGCAACACCCTGGCGGCGCTGGTGGCGCTCGAGACCGGCGGCAAGCTGACCGCCACCCAGGCCAAGGCGGTGCTGGCCGAGCTGGTGGAGCTCGCCCGCGGCGGCACCCAGGGCGATCCGGCCGCGGTGGCTGCCGCCAAGGGGTTCGAGGCGATGCAGGACAGCGCGCTCGACGACGCCATCGCCGCCGCCGTCGCCGCCAGCCCGGCCGAGTGGGAGCGGTTCAAGGCGGGCGATGCCAAGGAGCGGGGCAAGCTCACCGGCTTCTTCGTCGGCCAGATCATGAAGGCCACCCGCGGCAAGGCCGACGGCAAGGCGGTGACCGCCAAGCTCAACGCGCTGGCCGACGGCTAAGCCGCTCGGCGTGACGGCTCCCGGCGGCTCGACGCGGCCGCCGCCCCTCCCCGGCGGCCACGGCGACCCGGGCCGAGATCAGTCGGTCTCGGCGATCTGCAGCAGGCCGTCGCGGTCGGTGATCTCCACCACCAGACCCTGCTGGCGGATGGCGCCCTCGCGCTCGAGCTGCTGGAGGATCTTGGTGACGGCCGACTCCGAACCGCCGGCCTGTTCGGCGAGCGTGGCGGCGTGGGCGTCGAGGTACACGGCGTTGCCGTCGCCGCTGTCGGCGGCGGCCACCAGGGCGGCCGCCACCCGGCGGTGCAGGTCCCAGAACAGCACCGAGGACCGCTGCGAGGTGGCCGAGCGCACCAGCGCGGCCAACGAACGCAGCAGCGCCTCGGCCAGATCCGGATCGGCCCGGTAGGCGTCACGCAACGCCTTGGCGGGGACGCCGACCACCTCCGATGCCTCGGTGGCCTCGGCGCTCGCCGACCGGCGCCGGCGGTCGAACACCGCCAGCTCGCCGAAGGTGGCGGGGGCGCCGAGCAGCGCCAGCGTGGCGGTGCTGCCGTCGGGGTCGGTGGTGTAGAGCCTGAGGTGGCCCTTGGCCACGACGTAGAGGCTGTTGCCCCGATCGCCTTCCCGGAACAGCAGATCGCCCTCGTCGAGGTGCTGCACGAAGGCGTGCTGGGCGAGCTCGAGCACTCGGGAGGCGCGCAGGCCCGAGAACAGAGCAGCCCGGCTCATGAGCCGGGCTGCGTAGAGCGCTTCGTCGTCGGTTGTGGTCTCCGACGTTGCGGGTGCCGTTGCCACGGCCTGTGAAACGACCATGGCCCACCGTATCGCGGTGGGTGACCACTGTCACCCCCTTGGCCGGCTTTGGGCCGAATGTCCCGCCCTCCCCATCGCGCGGCCGCACGGCCTGTCGTACAACTGGTCGCACCGCCTCGCCGGTTCGGAACCGAGGGCGCGGCGGAACGAGCCGGAGGCATGCAGGATCTCGAGCGGCACGAGGTGCGACGGTGGGGCGAGCAGTTCGAGCGGCGCAGGCGTCGATGGTCACGCTGACGGCGGCGCTGTTCGGCGTCCTGCTGGCCGCGGCGGCGTCGTCGGTGGCGCTGGCGCCGGGGGCCGGCGCCCAGGGCGACGAGGGACGGGTGCGGTTCATCAACGCATCTCATGGGCCAGCCGGTCGACGTGTGTACGTGGCCGGCCGCATCCTGGTGGCCGATCTCGCCGCCGGTGACACCCAGGACCTGACCCCGCTCGCCGGCCGGCAGCTGCGCCAGGTGGAGGTGCGCCGGTCCCGCACGTCGAGCGTGCTGGTCGGCCCGCTCGGCTCGCTCACCGTGCCGGAGAGCGGCTACCGCATCTGGGTCGTGCACCTCGATGCCGCCATGCGGCCGGTGCTGACCCGCTACGACGACGATCGCACGCCCGTGGCTGCCGGCAAGGCCCGCCTCACCGTGCGCCATGTGGCCGCCGCCGGCGCGGTGGACCTCGCCGTCACCGCAGGGTCGGCTCAGCAGGTCATGGCGTCGAGCACCGGTCTGGTCAGCGGCGGTCAGTTCGGGGCCGATCTCGATGCCGCATCGCCGACCGCATCGTCGTCGGTGCCGGCGGCGACGTGCTGCTCGATCTGCAGCCGCTCACGTTGCAGGCCGGTGAGCAGCTCACCGTCTACGTGATGGGCGGCGCCGGCGGCGCCGCTCACGCTGATCTCGTTCGTGACCGCCAACCTGGTGGTCATCCCCAACCGGGTCGACAGCGGGTTCGGTCCGCTGCCCGGCCTCGACGGGGCGGTGGCGTGGCCATCGCCGCCGTGCTCGTCTCGGCGCTGCTGGCCACCGCGGTGGTGGCTTCGGGGTGACGCTATGCGCCTGCTCGACGCCCGAGCCGGCCTCGGCGGCGGACGCGGCGGTTGGCCGCCGGCTGCTGCCGCTGAGCGCGAGCGCGCCGGCTGGTCACGCCAAGGCTGGCTGCCCGGCCGTGACGAGATCCTGGTGGCTACCGTTGCCGTACTGATCGGTACGGGGGTGGGGTGGCGACCTGGCCCGATCTCGCCATCCGCCGCGCCTGCCTCGGAGCTGCGCGCCAAGTAGCTGGCCGGCACCCAGCAGACCGCCGCGAGACCGACGCAGCCGGCGACGGTGCTGCTCGGCGTCGACGTCGACGTCGACGTCGATGGCGGCGGCCGGGCCGTGACCGCGACCACGCTGCTGCCGCCGACCCCGCTGCGCAGCGAGCTCCCGGTGGGCTCCCGGTCCACCGGTGGCAGCGAGCGTGATCTGACCACCCCGGCGGCGTTGTCGATCCCGCTGCTCGGCCTCTTCGACGCCGACGTGCGCCCGGTGGGCCTCAACGACGACGGGTCGTTGGCCGTGCCGGCGGTGGACGAGGTGGGGTGGTACCAGTACGCCGGCCGGCCCGGTGCGCCGGGTACGACGGTGTTGGTCAGCCATGTGGCGTCGGGCGGCCGGCGGGGGCTGTTCTACCGCCTGCAGGAACTGCGCCACGGCGATCGGATCCGGGTGGATCTGCTCGACGGCGCCACCACCGAGTGGGAGGTGGAGATCGTGGCCACCTACAGCAAGGCGAAGCTGCCGGTGGAGCAGCTGTTCCGGGCCGACGGCGACCCGATGCTGGTCCTCATCACCTGCGGCGGGGTGATCGATCCCGTCCACGGTAGCTACGGCGACAACATCGTCGTCCTCGCCCACCCGCTCGGGTGACGGGTGGAGGACGAAGCCTGCCGCGGCACGCGACCCGGGCGCCGCCCGCGGAGGGGTGGCGCTAGGTCCCGGCGTGAGCACCGATCAGCCCTCGCCGCCCGCCGAGCACCGCCAGGTCCGCTTCACGCCGCCGCCCGGGGCGACCGAGCTGTTGGTCGTGCGCCACGGCGAATCGGCGCCCTTCCGTCCCGGTGAGCCGTTCCCGTTGGTCGGCGGCCACGGCGACCCGCCGCTGGCGCCCGACGGCATCGCCCAGGCCGAAGCGGTGGCCCAGCGCCTGCAGCACGAGACGATCCACGCCATCTACGTCACCACGCTGCAACGCACCCACCAGACGGCGGCGCCGCTGGCCCGGCTGCTCGGCATCACCCCCGGGGTCGAGGCCGACCTGCGGGAGATCTTCCTCGGTGAGTGGGAGGGAGGGCTGCTGCGCCAGAAGGGGGCCGAGAACGACCCGGTGTACCTGCGGATGCAGGCCGAGCAGGACTGGGGCGTGATCCCCGGCGCCGAGTCGGTGGCCGCCCTGCAGGCCCGCTGCGAGGCGGCGGTGGCCCGCATCCACGCCGCCCACCCCGATGAGCGGGTGGCGGTGTTCGTCCACGGCGGGGTCATCGCCGCCCTGTGCGCCCGGGCCACCGGGGCGAAGGCGTTCGCCTTCAACGGCGCGGACAACGGCTCCATCCACCACCTCGTGGTGCTCGGCGACGAGTGGAAGCTGCGCTGCTACAACGACACCGGCCACCTGGGCCACTTCACCGCCCGGGCCCAACCGCTGACCTGATCGGCGTCGGCGTCGGGGTCGGCGGGGGGTCGGCGTCGGCGTCAGGTGATGTAGCCGACCACGTCGATGATGACGTGGCAGGACCCGAACGGTGCGAACAGGTTGACGGCGCCCTCGGGGCTCACCGCCGCCACCACCAGGTTGGGCACGGTCTGACCCGGGCCGAAGTTCAGGTTCGATGCCAGCGGCCGGGCCAGGTGGGCCGGCCATACCGTGAGGTATCCATCGGCGGTCGGCCCGGTCACGGTCACGTTGGCCACCACGCCCGAGCAGCCGCCCGGCAGCCCGCCGAGCCCGGCCAGCTGCACCCGGCGGATCACGCCGCCGTGCACCGGGCCGCCATGGACCGCTTCCCGGGTGTCGAGCACCCGGGCCGGGCTCACCGCCACCACCCGCCCGCCGGCCCCGCCGGCGGCCACCGTGTAGCCCAGCAGGTCGACCACCACGTGGGTGGTGCCGGCGGCGTTGAAGATGCGCACGCGGCCGCCGTCGCCCACCTTGGCCACCACCAGGTTGGGCACCGTCTGGCCCGCCCGCACGTTCAGGTTCGACGACCACGGCCGGCCCTGGCCGTCGGGGTACACCGTCAGGAACGTGTCGGCGGTGGCGCCGGTGGCGGTCACGTTCAGCACCACCGAACCCACGCCGCCACCGGGGATGGCGCCGCCCACCACGGTCAGGGCCACCTCGCCGCCGGCGCCCACCCGGCCGGCACCATCGCGGGTGTCGAGCAGGCGCACCGGCTGGGTGGGGATGAGCGCGGTGTCGGTGGCCTGGCGGATGTAGCCGACCACGTCGGCCACCACATCGGTCTGCCCGGCGGCGTTGTAGACCGACACCATGCCCTTGCGCCCGACCTTGCACACCACCAGGTTGGGCACCACGTCACCGGGCTGGAAGTTGAGGCTGGAGGCGTAGGGTCGCTCCTCGCCCGTCGGCCATACCGTCAGGTACCCACCGCTGCTGGGCACGACCGCGGTGACGTTCATGACGGCGGCCAGCGTGCCGGACGCGGGCACGTCGCCGGTGCCGGCCACCAACACGTCGACCGCCTGGCCGGCGCCGAGCGGGCCGGGGGAGGGCACGCCCTGGCCGATGCGGGTGTCGAGCCGGCGGTTGGGCGTGGTCGCCACCAGCTCACCCGGTGCGGTCGCGCCCGGCGGGGGAGCGGGGACGGCGTCCCCCGGCCCGGCCGAGAACAGCGCCAGCTGGTTGGGGTTGGTGCCCAGCAGCGCAGCGGCGTCGGCGCCCAGCCATTGGGCGAGCACCGACGCGTAGTACTCGAGGTAGGGCACGGTGGCCTGCAGGTAGTCGCCCTGGGCCAGGGTCCACAACGACGGTGCGGTGCCGTGGACGCCGCCGCGCACCTGTGGACCGATGACCAGGTGGGTGCCGGCCGTGCCGTGGTCGATGCCGGCGTTGCCGTTGCTCCGAGCCCTCCGGCCGAACTCCGACATCGTCATGATCGTCACCCGACCGGCGTAGGCGGGGTGGAGCGTGGCGTAGAACGCGGCGATGGCGGCGTCGAGCTCGGCCATGCGGGCATCGTGCATGGCGCGGTGGCCGTTGTGGCTGTCGAAATCGCCGAAGGTGGTCGACAGCACGCGGGCACCGAGGTTGGCGTTGATCAGCCGGGCGGCGAGGGTCAGGTTGGCGCTGAGGCGCCCCTCGGGCAGCGGGGCGTCGTAGAGCGGCCCGGCCGTGGCGGCCAGGGTCAGCTGATCGGCGTGGGCGGCGGCCACCGCGTCGCCCCATGGGCCGAGTCCGGCCGGGTGGCTGCGGTAGGCGCTGATGTGGTTGTAGAGGTTGCTCCACACCGCCCCGCTGTCCGTACCGAACGGTTTGTCCACGCCCACCGCCGAGGCCTTGCGGCTGACGCCGCTGAGGTGCAGCGGGATCGACGTGCCCAGCTCGATGGCGGTGAAGGACCCCGGCGGTGGCGTCGAGCCAGCGGCCGATCCACCCGCTGCCGGGCGTGCCGGCCCACCAGCGCGCATCCGGTTCGCCATGGACACGAAGTGGCTCAGGTCGGGGTTGGCGGAGCCCACCTGCACGATGGCTTACCTCGCCGCGCCGTAGAGCGAGCGCACGGGGCAGACCCGGGTGCAGGCCCAGACGGCCGTCGAAGCGCGGCCACGTCGGCGGGGGCGATGGCGGTGTCGCCGCAGGTCGTAGTAGCGCCCCTCGCCGTAGGGCACGACCATGTTCAGCCCGTCGTTGCCGCCGCCCATGACGATGATCACCAGCACGCCGTCGTTGACCCCGAGGGGGCCTGAGCTGCGCGGCGATGGCCTCCTGCGCCCAGGCCGGCACGCTGTGCTCCAGGGCGGCGGCCGCGCCGATGGCACCGGCGGCGGCCAGAAAGTGGCGGCGTGACATCGTGAACGGTGTGGCCGGTTCGTCACGGTGCAGCAGCCGCAGCGAACGGGTGGTGTCGAGGTCGGGCCCGGTGAGGTGCATCGTTCAGCCGATCTGCAGTTCGGGGCACACCAGCACGGCGATGAGCAGGCCGTGCCGCTCGAACCAGCCCTGGTAGGTGATCGTCCGCTGGGCGATCAGCCAGTCCTGCAGCACGGTGCGGGTGCCGTTCGACGGCGTGACGATGTGGAACGTGTCGAGGGCGAGCTGCACGGCGTCGGGCACCGACATCGACGACGTCGGCGAAGGGTGCACGCCGAGCTCGTTCATCCGGAACGACAGGAAGCGGGCGAAATCGGCCTTGGCGCCGGCCGATGCGGTGGACACCCAGTAGCCGTTGTACTTCCAGCCCTCGACGGTGGGCGGGTTGAACGGCATCTGCCCGGTGGCGGCGAACCACCACTCGGGATGGGCGTTGGCGGCGTCGATGCGGCCGATGAGGCCCTTCAGCACGGCGGCGAAGTACTCCAGCGGCGAGCGCACGTGGCCCTGCACCGACTCGGTGGCGTAGAACTCGTTGCGGTTGAACAGCACCCGCAGGGCGGCGGTGATGTCCCAGCCGGCCCGCAGCGCGCTCGCCACCGCGTCGACCGCGGCGGCCGGCTGGTTGGTGGGGTGGGCGAAGAACGACCACAGCTTCGTGGCGATCCACTTCGACATGACCAGCGCCTTGGCCGGCTCGTCGAACAGCACGTCGATAATGTCGGGGCCATCGAGGTTGCCGGTGTGGCCCATGAACGTCTTGGTGCCCTCGTCGTGCCACGAGGGCCGCCACAGGTACGACGAGCCGCTGATGCTGTGGCCGGTCCAGGACCGGGCCGACTCGTCGACGTCGGTCTCGGTGTAGTTGCCCACGCCCAGCAGGAACAGCTCGAGCAGCTCCCTGGCGTAGTTCTGGTTGGGGGACCACTTGTTCGACCAGGCGTTGTCGAGGTAGTCGAGCATCGCCGGTTGCAGGGCCATCCCATGGGCCAGGCTGCGGAAGTTCCCCAGCGCTGCGCTTCGGTAGTAGTGGTGCTGCGCGGCGATCATCGTCGGGTCGAACACCTTGGCGAAGGACGTGGTGAACAGCCCGTGCCAGAACAGGGTCATCTTCTCGATGATCGGCGAGGTGCTGCGGGCCATACGGTCGAGCCACCACTGCGACAGGGCCATGAACTGCTCCCAGTCGCCCCGGCCGCTGCCGGGCCCGACCGCCGGGGCCGGGTCGCCGCCGTACGGCGCGGCGCCGAGCACCGCCTCGACCACCGCCGCCCGGTCGGGCAACGCCGCCAGTTGGGTGATCTCCGAAGCGGTGCCACCAAATCCTGCGCGCCGCAGCAGCAGCGCCACGTCCGCCGACGATGTGGCCATGGGGAAGTCAACGGTGCGTGCGACCCACCCGTCCATCCCCGAGGTGGGCCAACGCGCGATCCCGCTCCCGGGCGATGCGCGGCGCGGTGCCGGCGCTCAGCGACGCTGTTCGCCGAGCACCACCCAGCCGTCGCCC
>JAWKIM010000033.1:0-64430 GCA_041394365.1 Acidimicrobiales bacterium | reverse complement strand
GAACGTGAGCCGCTCCACCCCGTAGGAGCCACCCAGGCCGATCACCTCGAACTTGGCGGTCTGCCAGGCCACCTCGAACGAGAACAGGTTCTTCCACTCGGTCCACGACGCATGCAGCCAGGCGAAGCCGCCGCGCCGCGGGCGCAGGGCGAGGAAGGCGTTGTCCTCGACGTCCATGGCCCAGAAATCGGTGCGCAGCTCGGCGAAGGCCAGCGACACGTCGTCGCCGGTGACGAAGCGGGTCAGATCGATCAGGTGGACCGCCTGGTCGATCAACTCGCCCCCACCGGAACGGGCCCGATCGGCCCGCCACTCGCGCTCGTAGCCGATGCGACCACCGTGGCCGTAGCGCGCCCGCACGTGCAGCAGCGGCCCGAACCGTTCGGCGGCGCCCAGCTCCCGCATGCGCAGGAACGACGGGTGGAACCGGTGGTTGTACCCCACCCGTACGGTCACCCCACTGCGTTCGGCGGCGTGCTGCACCTGTCGCAGCTCCGCGGCCGTGCGCCCGCCCGGCTTCTCCAACAGCAGGTGGCAACCGGCCGCCGCCACGGTGGCACCCACATCGCACAGCGAGGCGTGGTCGGTGGCCACCACCACCAGGTCGGGTCGCGCCTCCAGCAGCGCATCCAACGAGGGGGCCACGGCGCCGCCCCAACGGTCGGCCATGGCCGCGGCACGCCCGGTGTCGACGTCGTGCACGGCGACGATGCGGGCGCCGTGGCGCTGCAACGAGGCGGCGCGCTTGTCGCCGATGAGGCCGCAACCGACGATGGCGGCGTCGATCACGGTTCCAGCTCCAGCAGCCATTCGTTGGCCAGCAGGTAGTCGACGGTGCGCTCGACCGCCTCCCGGATGGAGAAGCGGGGCTGCCAGCCGGTGCCGGTGATCTTCGCCGTGTCGAGGAAGATGAACGGGTTGTCGCCGATCCAGCCGCGATCCCCGCCGCTGTAGACGAACTGCGGCTCCACGCCGAGACGGCCGCAGATCCAGGTGGCGGAGTCGGTGACCGTGCAGTACTCGGGCGTACCCAGGTTGAACACCGCGCCGCGGTCGGGCTGGCCGATCCTGCTCATCACCGCGGCAACGCAATCGGACACGTCGAGGTAGCTCTTGCGCTGGGTGCCGTCGCCGAGGATGTCCAGGCGGCCGTGGTCGCGCCGCAGTTTGCGCACGAAGTCGATGACGTGGCCGTGGGTGTAGCGCGGCCCCATGATCGACACGAACCGGAAGATGGTCACCCGCAAGTCGGTGCCTTCGGCATAGGCCTGGGCGAAGCCCTCCGCCGCCGCCTTCGACGCCCCGTACAGCGAGGTCTGCACCGGGAACGGGCAGTCCTCCGGGGTGGGGATCACGTCGGTCTCGCCGTAGACGGAGCCGGTGGAGGAGAACAGGAGCTGCCCGACGCCGGTGGTGCGGCACGCCTCCAGGATGCGGTGGGTCACGAGGAGGTTCTGCTCGACGTCGCGGCCGGGATGGTCCCAGCCGAAGCGCACGTCCGCGTTGGCGGCCAGGTGCACGACGACCTCGGCCCCGTCGATGGTGTCGACGAGCCGGTCGTCGCGCAACAGGTCGAGCTCGACCAGGCGGAAGGACGGCTGCGCCGCCGCCTGCTCCAGGAAGCGACGTTGGCCGGTGCAGAAGTTGTCCAGCACCGTGACGTCGTGGCCTGCGGCGAGCAGCGCGTCGGTCAGGTTGGAGCCGATGAACCCGGCGCCGCCGGTCACGACGATCTTCATGGGTGGTGGTGCTCTCCTGGTTGGGGTGGGAAGGGGGCGGCCGCGGGCTCAGCGGGCGTCGGGATCCTCGCGGTACAGCACCTCGTCGACCCGCCGCAGCCGGAACCGCGCCGACGTGCAGCGGCCCGGCGGAGACGAGGGCATCGAGGGCCTCGGGGGTCTCCCCACCGGGCGCTGAGCGTGCGTCCGGTCAACTCGCCGCACTCGGTGTCGACCACGTGCCCGAGCAACCGTAGGAACGGCACGACGTCGTCGGGGCGATCGCGCTGGGCCTCGGCCATGGCTCGCAGGCGATCGGCGCCTGGAAGCCGGCGGCATCGATCGCACCGGCCATGAAGCCTGTGCCGATGGTGCCGGGGGCGAGGGCGACGACCACCACACCGGTGCCGTCGAGCTCGTTGCCGAGCGCCTCGGTGAGCCCGCACACCGCCAGCTTCGAGGTGGTGTAGGCACTCACCCCGACGGCCATCGAGGGCCCGCCCACACCGCCGCCGGCCATGTTGACGATCCGGCCCCAGCCGGCGTCGAGCATGTCCGGCAGGCACGCCGCCGACAGCGCCGCCACCACGGCCACGTCGAGGTGGAGCGTTGCCGCCCACGCAACGGGATCGACCCGGTGCAGCGCCCCGACCGGTCCGAGCTCGGCCGCGTTGTTCACCAGGACCGCGACCGGCCCCAGGTGTTCCCGGGCGGCATCGATGAAGCGGCGGGCGGCATCGAGATCCCGCAACTCGACGGCCTGGCCGTACGTGGCCACGCCATACCGTTCGGTCGCTCATCGGCCACCGCTGAGACGGCCGACGCGGTGCGCCCGCACAGCGCCACCGGGAAGCCGCGCTCGGCCAAGGCCTCGGCACTGCGGCGCCCGATGCCACGGGTGGCGCCGGTGACGATGGCGCATCGAGCGCTCATCGGTTGGCGTCGACGGTCGAGCGTCGATCGGTGTTGCCGCCGGTGTCGATCCTGCCGGCACGCGGTGCATACCCCACCGGATGTCGTGTCATGCGGTACCGCCGGTCGACCACTGCGGCCACCAGGCGCCAGGGCACGGCGGTGCCACCAGGCGTCGCGGTGCCGGCCCAGCGCGGCGAGCACCCGGTAGCGGATGATCCCGTCGAAGCCGTGCCGATCCTCCACCGTGGCCGCCTCGAACCCGGCCCGTCCGCGCTTCGCTGAGCGCATGGGGGCTGTAGTAGCTGACGTGGACACGGGCAGGACGTGTAGGTCCACCGATCGAAGCGGGCCCGGAACGCGCCGAGGTTGCCGGTGGTCACGAAGAGCAGCCACCGGGCGCAGCAACGCACGGATGCGGCGTGCGCTTCGGCGACCGGGTTGATCACGTGCTCGAGCACTGATGGCGGTGACCACGTCGAAGGTGCCCGCGTCGTCGAGCTCGTCGGCGCAGCCGGGGCACATCCCGACGGGCGAGCTCCTCGCCGGCCCAACCGTCCTCGTAGCCGTAGGCGTCGTAGCCGGCGCGGCGGGCGGCCAGCACCTGCTCGCCGAGCCCGCACCGAAGTCGAGCCAGCGGGCCGGGGCGGCACGCCGCGGTTGCGCACCGCCTCCACGACGCCGCGCCATTCGTGGTGGCGGATGCTGCGTGGGTCGGCGAGCTCCCGGACGTAGTGCACGGAGGCGTCCACGCCGTCGCCGCTGGCGTACGCTCCCGCCGTAGAGGTCGGCGAAATCGGTACGGGGCTGCACCACGTGCACGAAGCGACAGGCGGGGCACTCCGCCAGATCGAACGCCCGATCGCTCCTGGCCGCCTGCTTGTGGCGATCATCCTCGGCTGCGCCCGCCACAGATGGGGCAGGCGTTCACCGGTACAGCGGCTCGATCCGGTAGCGCACCAGCGCCGCCATCCACGTGAGGGGATCACGGAACATGCGCACCTTCTTGCCGTGCTGGAAGTCGCGTGAGTGGTACTCCACCGGTACCTCCAGTGGCTCGAAGCCGGCGCGGGATGAGCTTGGTGACGAGCTCCCAGTCGAAGTCGAACCGGTTGGCGCTGAACCGCAGCCCGTCGGTGCACTCCGGTGCGGAACACCTTGTACATCGTGAACGGGTCCGTCATGTGCGTGCCGTAGAGCACGTTGATCATCGTGGCGAAGATCCAGTGGGCGGCGCTGGAGCACACGGCTCAGGGCGTTTGCCTGCAAGCCCGCATCGGCTTGCCCTTGGACGTGGCGGGTGCCGAGCACGAACGCGGCCCGCCCGTCGGCCAACGGCTGCAGCAGCGAGGGTAGTCGTCGACGTCGTACTCGAGGTCCCCGTCCTGGATCAGGATCACGTCACCGGTCACGCAGCGCAGACCGGTGCGCACGGCATGGCCCTTGCCGCTCGGGCGATCCTCCAACACGATCGTGACGCCGGGTTCCCCGCGGAAGCTCTCGACGATCTCCCGGGTCCCGTCGGTCGAGTTCGACTCGACGATGATCAGCTCCCGCTCCACGTCGCCGATGTCCACCTTGAGCACCCGCCGGATGGCCTCCTGGGCGGTGGCCAGCTTCGTTGAACATGGGCATCACGATCGAGAGCCGACGGATCGGTTCCGGCCGCGCCACGCCGGCGAGCGGCTCGAAGCGGCCGCCGATCCGGTGGCGGAGCCCCTTCGCCCGCCGGCGGGGTGCGACGGCGACGGCCGCCGGTCGAGCGGCGGGATCGAGCGATCGTGCTGCGTCGGTGCTGCCTACGTGGCCCTCCGGGCTCCCCACTGCGGCGGCTGCCGCTGCTGGCGGTGCTCAAACCGTCGCCTCCCACTTGGCGGTCGCCCGGCTGACCACGGGGTGGCTGACCAGCAGGTGCCACAGCAAGGCCTGGAAACCCTCGGTCTGCGGGGTGACCGCCGACTCGTCGACGGTGGGTACCTGGATCCACACCTTCGCCCACTCGCCGAGGGTGCCGCCGTCACGGCCGGCGATCCCTAGGGATGGGGGTTCGGCTGCTCACCGCGGGCGAGCGCCATGGCGTTCACGAGGTTGGCGCTGATGCCACGAGCAGCGTCGCCGCCGACGGAGAACACGAACAGCGCATCGTCACCGCTGAACCGCGAGGCGCGGCTGGCTGGCGAAGCAAAATCCCAGCCGTCGTCGGTGATCCGGGCGGTGAGCTCGGAGACGTTGTCGCTGACGCAGTACGCCTCGATCCCGCCCAGCTTGCGGAAGTCACACGCCGCATGTGACGCGCATCCGGCGCCGCCGCCCGATCCGGCGAAGAACAGGCACCGCCACGCCTGCGGACGGCGGCGATGGCGTGGGCCGTCCTCGAGCGCACGGACGGAAAGCTGCTCGATGATGCGGAGGAATCGCAGGAAGGCCGTTTCGAACTGCATCTTTGCTCCTGGGATGGGCGGTCACCCTCGTTCGGCGGCCGTCGAATGCGCCCTGGCGGTTTCGGGCAGGGGTGACACTACTACGGTCCACCTGCGCCTTCGGTGTTGGTCACCGCCGGAACCTGCCGCCCGGCATCACCGGCGAACGGCCCGTGCGGTGCAACCGGCGCTGCACCGGTGACCGGTAAGGTTCGCGGTCCGACGGCGATGCCCTCCCCGCAGGTTCGGTGATCATCGGCCGGTGCCGCTGCGCCGGGCGCCGGCGCAGGCGCTGCCGCCCGCCGCCTCCCCGATGACGCGGTGCGGCCACCGGTGAACGCCGCGGTGACCAACCCGACCGCCGCCTGGTACGCCGATCCCGCGCTGTCGAGGTCGTGCTCGACGAGGTGGTCGACGTGCTCGGGACCGCCCCGAGCCGCCGCCGGCGCTCGAGCCACGAGCTGGGCACCGGCGCTGTCCTGGCGGGCGGTGGCCGACGCCGTCGGCTCGGTGCTGCTGTGCCTGGACCCGCCGGGCCGATCCCGCAGCCTGGGTGGACGATTTCTCGGTCTCCCGCCACGTCGCCGTCAGCGCTGGCGGCGCCCACACCGGCGGCGACGGTCGACGGCAGCGGCCGTTGGCCCGCGCCGTGGGCCGCGAGTTCGTGCCTCGGCACCGGTGGCGCTTCGTGGATCGGTTGCGCCCCCGCTTGTGGGCCGACGAGCGCTTCGGGCCCGACGCGCCCGGCGAGCCGTGGCTCGTGTTCGTGGCGCCCGGCGCCTATCCGGGTGTTTCTCGGGGCGTCGCCGGCGTTGGCGATGCTGCACCCCGGCCGCATCAACGACGCGGTGCGCGGCGTGCACGCCGAGCTCGAGCTGCTGCGCGAGCAGTTCCTCGAGCGGCTCCAGCCGCTGGCCCACCGTCGGGAGCTCGACGTCGCCCGCCAGCGCCTCGCCGATGCCGCCGAGACCATCGACAGCCAGCGTCAGCAGCTCGCCGCCCTCGAGGCCCGTGCGCCGCCGCCAACGAACGCCGGCTGGTGCAGCTCATGGAGCAACAGCTCGGCCTGGGCGGCCCCTTGGTCGCACCGTCGGCGGCGCCGGTCGGTCCTGCGTCGCTGCGCCGCCGGCTGCTCGACCGGCTGACGGGCCAACCCAGCAGGCGCTCGCCGCTACCCCCGCCACACCGACGGTGTCGCCTGCGGTAGGCGCTGTTCGACGCCAACAGCTACGTCACCGAGCACCTCGACGCCGCCGAGCACCCCCTCACCCACTACCTCACCAAGGGTGAGGCGCTCGATACCGGGCCGAACCCGTGGTTCGATCCGCTGTTCTACCGGGAAGCACTCGACGTGGCCCGGAAGGCGTGGGCGCGCTGGTGCACTTCGCCGACTACGGCGGCGCCGAGGGCCGCCGGGCCTCGGCCGAGTTCGATACCGAGTGGTACGTGGCCACCTACCTGGAGGTACGGCGCAGCGGCCTGAACCCGCTGCTGCACTACCCGGCGGTGGGCGCTGCTGGGGCCACCGCACCCGGCGCAGGCGCTGCCCGTGAGGAGCAGCGATGACCGGGCGGTACTGCCTGGTGGTCACCGGGAGCCTGCTCGGCCACCGCACCGCCGGGGGCATCGCCACCGCCACCACGTTCCTGGCCGAGCCAAGCTGTGCCGCCGCCGGCCACGAGGTCACCCTGTTCGACGCCTCCGGCGACCAGGAGGACCTCTCGGCCGAGTGGCGGGCCTGGTACCGGGCCAAGAACATCGCGGTGGAGCGCATCGACCGCCGCCAGGTGGTCTCCCCGCCCTACATCGCCGACTCGTACCGCACCTACCACCAGCTCAAGGGCCGTGACTTCGACGTCATCGTCTTCCAGGACTGGCGCGGCCTGGGGTACTGCTCGATGTCGGCCAAGCGCAGCGGCCTCGCCTTCGCCGCCACCCGCCTGGTCCACATCGTGCACGGGCCCACGCCGTGGCTGTGGGAGGCCAACCAGACCGTCACCGTCGACACCGAGGGCTTCGCCGCCGCCCACATCGAGCAGCGCGCCGCCGAACTGGCCGACACCGTGGTGGGCCCGAGCGACTACCTGCTCGACTGGATGGCCGCCCGCTGGTCCCTGCCCGCCGACCGCCGCCACATCTTCTACCCGACGGCATCCATGGTGGGGCTGCGGGTGGCGCCGGAGCGCAGCGACCAGACCGGTGCCGACGGCGCCCCGACCGACCGCCGGGCGCTGCGCGAGCTCGTGTTCTTCGGCCGTTACGAGGAACGCAAAGGGGTGCGCATCTTCGCCCAGGCCCTCAACCGGTTGGGGGCCGAGCGGCTGCGGGGCATCGGGGTCACGTTCCTGGGCCGGGCGGTGCCCTTCAGCGCCGAGGAGATCACCGAGCTCATCGACGACGACGTGGTGGCGGCGCTGTCCGCCCTCACGTTCATCACCGACAAGGACTCCCTCGGGGCCCGCACCTACCTGTCGGGCCCCGGGCGGCTGGCGTTGATCCCGTCGCTGATCGACAACTCGCCCAACGTGGTCATCGAGTGCATCGAGGACGGCATCTCCTTCCTCGCCGCCGCCTCCGGGGGGATCCCCGAGCTGGTGGCCGCCGCCGACCGGGACCGCGTGTTGTTCGAGCCCACCGGACCCGCCTTCGCCGCCCGCCTCGACGAGGTGCTCACCGCCGGCCGAGTGCCCGCACCGGCCGCCCAGGGCTGGGTGGACGCCGAGATCCTCCCCGCCTGGGAGGCGCTGCTGGAGCCGCCGGCGCCGCTGCCGGACACCTCCGACCGCCCGCTGGTCAGCGTGATCATCCCGCACCACAACCAGCTCGAGCTGTTCGCCCACACCCTGACCTCGGTAACCACCCAGGACTACCCGAACCTCGAGATCGTGGTGGTGGATGACGGCACGCCGGACCCCGACACGGTGCGCGGCCTGCAGGAGCTGCTCGACGAACCGTGGGGGCGGCCCATCCGCTTCGTGCGCCAGGACAACGCCTACCTCGGCGCCGCCCGCAACACCGGCATCCGCAACGCCCGGGGCGACCTGCTGGTCTTCGTCGACGACGACGACATCGTCGAGCCCCACTACGTGTCCACCCTGGTCACCGCCGCGCTGTCCACCGGCGCCGCCGCGGTGAGCTCGGTGCTGGTCACCCACGTCGACGACGGGGCCGACCTGTTCCGCTCCCGCGGTGTGCCCTACGTGTTCGTGGGCGACGCCGTGCACCTGGCCACCAGCTGGAACACCATCGGCGGGGCGGGCTGCCTGGTCAGGCGGGAGGCCTGGGAGGCCGCCGGCGGCTTCCACACCCGCCACGGCGTCGGCCACGAGGACTGGACGCTGCTGGTCACCATCGCCCTGTCCGGCCGCAAGGTGGTGTCGGTGCCCGAGCCGCTCTACCGCTATCGCATCCGGCGCACCTCCATGCTGCGCTCCACCACCCGGTGGAAGAACATGCGCCCGGTGTTCGACGCGTTCGAACCGCTGCTGCCGCCGATGCTGCAGAGCTGGCCCGAGCTGATCCACGGCCAGCAGCAGATGATCGATGACCTGCGGGTCCGGGTGCACGAGCTGTACGGCGATCTCGCCGACGCCGAGCTGGCCCGGGCCCAGGCCGAGGCCGCCACCGCCGAGGTGGCCCGGCTGCGGGCCGAGCTGGACGCGCTGTACGCATCGAGCACCTGGAAGCTCGGCGCCACCGCGCTGTCGCCCGTCCGGGCGGTACGGGCCGTCCGCCACCGTCGCCCCGGCGCAGGAGCCCCGTAGCGCCGTCGATAGCCTGCGAACCATGGCATTGCGCTTCGTGATCATCGGCGGCGGCCCGGCAGGACACCAGGCGGCCACCTACGCCGCCCGACTCGGGGGGCAGGTCACGCTCATCGAGAAGGACGTGATCGGCGGCGCCGCCCACCTGTGGGACTGCATCCCGTCCAAGGCGATGATCGCCACCGGCGGCGCCATGTCGTTCATGCACCGCGTGCAGGGCTTCGGGCTCGACGAAGCCGACGGGCACATCGACCTGGCCGGGCTGCGCGAGCGCATCGGCACCATCACCTCCCGGCTGGAGGCGGCCACCACCGAGCTGCTCGAGAGCCAGGGCGTGCGCATGATCCGCGGCACCGGGCGGCTCAAGGGCCCCAACCAGGTGGTGGCCGAGACGGCCGACGGCCGCATCGAGGAGCTCGAGGCCGACCGGATCCTGATCTCCACCGGCAGCCGGCCCCGCATCCCCGAGTGGGCCGAGGTCGATGGTCAGCGCATCCTCACCACCCGCGACGCCTACCCGCCGCCGGAGCTGCCCCGCCACCTCGTCGTCGTCGGCTCCGGCGTCACCGGCGTGGAGTTCGTGCACATGTTCAGCTCGCTCGGCTCGCAGGTGACGCTCATCGTCAGCCGCCAGCAGGTGCTGCCCAAGAAGGACGCCGAGGTGGCCGCCGCCCTCGAGGAGAATTTCCTCGAGCGCGGCGTGAACCTGCTCAAGGGGGCCAAGGCCATCGGCATCGACAGGCTGACCGACACCCCCGACGGCGCCGACGGCCCATCCGGGTCGGGCGCGGTCACCGGCATCCGGGTGCGTTGCGACGACGGTCGGGTGGTGGAGGGCAGCCATGCGCTCCTCGCCATCGGCTCGATCCCCAACGTCGACAACGTCGGGCTGGAGGCCGCCGGTGTGCAGCTCGACGACCGGGGCTACCCGGTCACCGTCGGCCACCACCTGCAGACCAACGTGAAGCACATCTACGTGGCCGGCGACGTGTCCGGCAAGCTGCCGCTCAGCTCGGTGGCGTCGATGCAGGGCCGCAAGATCGCCGAGCACGCCATGGGCCTGCACACCCTCGACCACCGCCACCTCGACTACGACATGGCGGCCTCGGCCATCTTCACCGAACCGGAGATCGCCGATGTGGGCCTGCCCGAGGCGGAGGCGTTCGCCATGGGCCGCAAGATCCGCGTCACCAAGGTGCCGATGGCGGCCTCGCCCAAGGCGTGGATCAACAACGACACCCGCGGTTTCGTGAAGATCCTCTCCGACCCGTACACCGGCGTGGTGCTGGGCGGCTCGATCGTGGGCCGCCACGCCGCCGAGCTGATCGCGGTGATCGCGGTGGCGGTGACCAACCGGCTCAAGGTGGCGGACATCATCGACTCGCTGCTGGTGCACCCGTCGCTGTCGGAGCTGCTGGCCGACGCCGCCGAGTGAGCGGCGCCGGCGGAGCGCGCCACCGCCACCGCGGGCCGGGAGGCGCGCTGGGCTAGCGTCGGCCGCCGTGACCGGACCCGCCATCCCCAAGGTGTTCCACCGCATCTGGGTCGGTGCGGTCGAGCCCGCCCAACACTGGCGGTGGGAACGATCGTGGCGGCGGCTGCACCCCGACTGGGAGCTGGTCACCTGGACCGACGAGACGCTGCCCCCGCTGCGCAACCAGCGATGGTTCGACGCGGCCGCCAGCCCGGCGCAGCGCTCCGACATCGCCCGCTACGACCTGCTGCTGCGCTACGGCGGCGTGTACCTCGACGTCGACTTCCAGGCGTTGCGTCCGATCGACGAGCTGCTCGACGGGGTGCGGTTCTTCTGCGCCTCCGAGGACGAGGTGTGGTGCAGCATCGGCATCATGGGCTGCCCCGCCGGCGACCCGGTCATGGCCGCGCTGGTGGATGAGCTCGGCGGGTCGATGCGGAGCCGCCCCGACCGGCCGATCAACGAGCAGTCCGGGCCGCGCTACTTCACCCAGGTGGTGAACCGCCTGCGCAGCGGACCCGAACCCGCCTCGGTCACCGTGTTCCCGTCCTCGCTGTTCTACCCGTACCACTTCAGCGAACCGGAACGGGCCGGCGAGCGCTTCCCGCAGGCCTACGCGGTGCACCACTGGAACCACAGCTGGAAGGACCACTGAGCGACGCTGCCGAGCCGGTGACCGCCCCCGGAGCGGACCTGTGGCCGTGGATCGATCCCGCCGCCGTCGACGCCCTGTGGCGCGCCCTGCAGCGGGCGTTGCCCGACGCCCGCCGGCTGGCCGTGCTCGGTGCCGCCGCCCCGGCGTGGGCGGCCCGCGGCCGTGACGGGGACGCCGATGCCGATGCCGACGCCGTGACGATCGTGGCCGAGGGGGAGCCCGCCGACGTGGTGGTGGCCGCCTCGCCCGACGCGCTGCCGGCCGATCCCGACGATGAGGCCGCGTTCGTGGCCGCGCTGGTGGCACGAGCCGGCGCCGTGGTGCTGGCCACGGTGAGCCCGGCCGCCGCGGTGGACCGCCCCGGTCGCTGGCCGGCCTACTGGGCCGACCGCTTCGCCCCCCACGGTTGGGTGCTCATCGACGCCATACGGCCCGGTATCTGGCACGACAGCCATGTGGCCACCGACGTGAAGGAGGGCGCGCTGCTGTTCGTCGGGCCCTCGGCGGCGGACGGCGTGGCGGCGCCGCCCGGACCCTTGGCAGTGCTGCACCCGCACCGGCAGACCGAGACGCTCCGCGCCTTCGAGGCCCGGCTCGATCGCTTCCGCCAGCAGGTGGACGCCGGCTGGCGGGAAGCGGCATCGAGCGGCGCCGCCGAGCTGGAGACCGAGCGGTTGCGCAACCGGGCGATCGAGGCCCGCCTGGGCGTGCTCGACCGGCGGCTGCGGGAACTGGAGTCGGCGCCAGCGCAGGGGCCGGGCGCGAGCGATGCGGCCCGGGCCATCGTCGGCCGGCTGGCCGGCCGATCCGCCGGCCGGGGCCCCGACGCTGCACCCGGCGTGGACCCTGCCGTCGCCGCCCTGTTCGACGCCCACTTCTACGCCACCCACTCACCGGAGGCGGCCGACGCGCCGCTGGCGCACTACCTCCGCCACGGGGAGGCCGAGGGTCGGCGGCCCAACGCCTGCTTCGACCCGGCCTTCTACCGCGACCGCAACCCCGACGTGGTGGCCGCCGGGCTCGGCGCCCTCGAGCACTACGCCCGCTACGGCGGCGCCGAGGGCCGCGCCGCCTCGGCCGAGTTCGATACCGCCTGGTACGTGCAGCAGCACCCCGACGTGAAGCTGTCGGGTCTGCACCCGATGCTGCACTACCTGGCCATCGGCCAGACCGCCGGGTATGCCGCTTCGCCCGCCGGCGCCGCGCGCGCCGCCGGCCCGGACGGCCCCGTCTACGCCCCCATGCTGGCTGGTACGCCCGGACCCGGGCCGACCACCGATGCGAACGACACCGCACCGCAGGAGCCCACCATGGCCGACCCGTCCGATCCCGGTGCCGCCCGGCGCCCGCTGTGCGGGACCTACGTGGGCAACGGCCGGGTGCTCGTCTACCTCCAGACCGGTGGCCGCCTCTTGGTCTCCTCCGACGACCTCACGCTGGTGTCCGAACTGCTGCAGGACGGCATCTACGACGTGCCGTTCACCCGTTTCCTGCAGCGCACGCTGCGACCGGACTCCGTGTTCGTCGATGTCGGCGCCAACGTGGGCCTCTTCTCCATCGTCGCCGGCTACCTGGCCTGGGAGGGACGCACGATCGCCTACGAGGCGGCGCCGTTCCTGGCCCGGCTCGTGCAGGACAACGTGGCCGCCAACTGGTTCGCCGACCGAATCACCGTGCGCCCGGTGGCCGTCGGGGCGGCGGCCGGGCGGGCCACGTTCGGCTTCCCCACCAGCATGCACACGCTCGGCGGGCTGCACCTCGACACGGCCTCGTTCAACGCCCTCTACCCGGAGGTCACCGTCGAGCAGGTCGATGTCGAGGTGGTCTCCCTCGACGACGATCTGGCCGCGCTGGGCGTGGACGGTGTGATCGATCTGGTCAAGGTCGACGTGGAGGGCGGTGAGCCCGACGTGCTGCGCGGCATGCAGGGCCTGCTCGAAGCGGGTCGCATCCGCCAGCTGAGCATGGAGGTGCGCCGCGACGCCCACGAGCGCAACCGCGGCGCCGGCGCCTGGGAGGACATGGCCGGCGAGCTGCACCGCCTCGCTGCGCTCGGCGCCGCCTTCGGGGCTCCCGACGAGCACGGTGTGCTCCAGCCGCTGTCGCTCGACGAGGTGCTGCGCACCGCCCTCTACGCCAACCTGGTCGCCACCCTGCCGGTGTGAGCGGTCCGATCCGTCGTGGATCGCTCAGAGCAGTTCGATCGGGCAGGTGATGCCGGGCGCGTTGGCGAGCCGGGCATCGGTGGTCAACAGCGCGGTGGCGCCGATCAACTCGGCGAGCGCGACGTAGGTGGCGTCGTAGGCGCTGAGGTTGTGACGGTGCGCCCACATCCTCGGTCGCAGCCAGTCCGCCGGGAAGCGGCTCAGGGTGAGGCGGCCGAAACCGTCGAGCGCATCGGTGGCCTGAGCATCGGTGAGCAGCCCCCGCAGTGCGAGACGGCGGAGCACGTTGGTGACCTCGCTGTCGAGGAGGTGGGGCACGGCCAGGTCCTCGTCACCAAGCCGGTCGGGATCGAGATCGTTGGCGATGAGCTCGACGATCACACCGGCATCGACCACTTTCAATCGCCGCGCCCCTCGTGGAGCGCTTCGAGGATCGCCCGGCGGTCGACGCGCCCACGCACTGTCGCCTGGGTGTCCCGGACCACGGCTGCGTTCTCCTGCACGGCTTGGGCGCGTCTCGCCAGCTGCTCGAGCTCGCGCCGCACGTAACCGGCCAACGATAGATGTTGCGCTTCGGCGGCCGCCGTCAGCGCGGCGTGGACGTCGTCGGGCACATCCCGGATCTGCAGCACCTTGGGCACGCCGTCGAGACTAGCAAGGTGGGTGCAGATCGCACCCACCTTCCAGTTCGGGCGCCGGGCTACTCGATGACGACGACGACGTCGCCGGAACCGACGGTGTCGCCCGGCTTCACCTTGACCGACTTCACCGTGCCCGACTTCTCGGCCCCGATGTTGTTCTCCATCTTCATGGCCTCGAGCACGACCACCGTCTGGCCGGCCTCGACCGCGTCGCCCTCGTTGACGAGCACCTTGACGATGGTGCCCTGCATGGGCACGGCCACCGACCCGGAGCCGCCGGCACCGCCGCCGCCCGAGGCCGCCCGCTTGGCCCGCGGCGCCTTGGCGCCACCGCCGGCCGCACCCACGGCCACCATCGGCGTGTCGGGCACCCACATGGCCACCGAGAACTTCTTGCCGTTGACCTCGACGTCGACGCTGCGGCGCACCTTGGCCGGCTCGCCGTCCTCACCGGGCACCGGGGCCGGGGCGTCGCCCTTGCTCGACACCAGGCCCGACAGATCGAGCACGTCCTCCACCCACTTCGTGGAGTGCTCGACGGCGGCGAAGTCGGGGTGCTCGAGGATGGCGATGTCGGCCGGGATCGTGGTGTGCACGCCCTCGATCTCGAACTCCTTCAGCGCCCGCAGCGTGCGGGCGATGGCGGTGTCGCGGTCCTTGCCCCAGCAGATCAGCTTGCCGACGAGGTTGTCGTAGTACTGGGAGATCTCGTCGCCCGCCTCGTAGCCGCCGTCCCAACGGGTGCCGTACCCGGAGGGGGCCCGCAGCTTGGTGATCGGCCCGGGGGAGGGCAGGAACCGGCCGGCCGACGCGTTCTCGGCGTTGATGCGCACCTCGATGGCGGCGCCCTGGGTGGCCACCTGCTCCTGGGTCATCGGCAGCGACTCGCCGGAGGCGATGCGCAGCTGCCACTCGACGAGGTCCACGCCGGTCACCATCTCGGTCACCGGGTGCTCCACCTGGAGCCGGGTGTTCATCTCGAGGAAGTAGAACCCACCGTCCTCGTAGAGGAACTCGCAGGTACCGGCGTTGTAGTACCCGCAGGCCCGGGCCACGGCCACCGCCGCCTCGCCCATCTCGCGCCGGATGTTGTCGGGCAGCCCGGGGGCGGGCGCCTCCTCGATCAGCTTCTGGTGGCGGCGCTGGGCCGAGCAGTCGCGCTCGGCCAGGTACACGTAGTTGCCCTGCTTGTCGCCGAACACCTGGATCTCGATGTGGCGCGGCTTGGTCAGGTACCGCTCCATGTAGATCTCGTCACGACCGAAGTAGGCCTTGGCCTCGCGCTGGGCCGACTCGATGGCGCTGGTCACCGACGCCTCGTCGGGCACCACCTTCATGCCGCGCCCGCCGCCGCCGTAGGCCGCCTTGATGGCGATGGGGTAGCCGTGAACCTTGCCGAAGTCGACGACCTGCTGCGGGTCGGTGATGAACTCGGTGGTGCCGGGCACGCCCGACACGCCGCCGCGCTCGGCGGCCAGGCGGGCGGAGATCTTGTCGCCCATCACCACGATCGCCTCGGGCGGCGGGCCGATGAAGGCCACGCCGAGCTCGGTGATGGCCCGGGCGAAGTCGGCGTTCTCGGAGAAGAACCCGTAGCCGGGGTGCACCGCGTCGGCGCCGGAGCGACGGATCGCATCCAGGATCGCCTCGGTGTTGAGGTAGCTCTCGCCGCGGTCTTGCCGCCGAGGGCGTAGGCCTCGTCGGCCAGGCGCACGTGCAGCGCCTCGCGGTCGAGCTCCGAGTAGACCGCTACGGTCTTGACCCCGAGCTCCCGGCAGCCACGGATGACGCGCACGGCGATTTCGCCGCGATTGGCAATGAGCACCTTGGAGAACACGCCATATGGATAGTCGCCCGGCCCCTCCCAGGCGAGCTTGCGGGCCATGGAATCCGCCGAGGCGCTGCGAGCGGGGTGGCGGGCACCCGCTTCGAGCAGGTCGACTGGGTGGCGGAGACCGGTTCCACCAACCGAGATCTGCTCGACGAGTTGGCCGCCGGCACGCCCGGGGCCCGCCGCCCGGCGGTGCTCGTGACCGACCACCAGACCGCCGGCCGGGGCACCAAGGGGCGCAGCTGGTTCGACCCACCGGGCGGCTCGCTGCTGATCTCGGTGCGGCTGTTCCCCACGGTGGCTCCCAACCGGCTGCACCTCTACGTCATGGCGCTGTCCCTCGCCGCCGCCGGGCCTGCCGCCTGGTGGCCGGGGTGGCGGTCGGGTTGAAGTGGCCCAACGACCTGTTCGTGGGCGACCGCAAGCTGGCCGGCGTGCTGACCGAGTCCTCGGTGCACGGCGGCCGGGTGGACGCTGGTCATCGGCATGGGCCTCAACGTCAACTGGCCCGACGAGGTGCCGGTGGAGCTGGGGAGCTGGCCGTCGCCCTCAACCAGCTGGCCGGGCGCACCGTCGACCGCGTCGCGCTGGCGATCGCCCTGGTCACCGGCTTCGACGCCGAGCTCGCCATGCTCGAAGGGCCCGGCGGGGAGCAGGCGGTGCTGGCCGCCTACCGGGCCGCCTCCGCCACCGTCGGCCGCACCGTGCGCCTCGAGCTGCCCGACGGGCCGGTGGTCGGCCGGGCGCTCGACGTGGACGACGACGGCCACATCGTGGTGGAGCTCGACGGGCAGCGCCGCACGTTCGCCGCCGTCGACGTCACCCACCTGCGGCTGCAGTGACCACGAGCCGGTCCGTCGTTGTCAACATGGCCGTAGCCTACGTTGACGTAGGCTACGGCCATGTAGGTTGTTTCGATGTAGGCTGCTGCGATGTTCGTCGGACGGCAGCAAGAGCTGGCGGCGCTGCGCACCTGGTGGGCGCAGGGCGAAGTGCTAGCACTGGTGTGGGGCCGCCGGCGGGTGGGCAAGAGCGCCCTGCTCGCCGCCTTCGCCCAACCGATGGAGCGGGTCGTGGCGCACACCGGGGCCGGCCGCCCCGGCCCGTTGGAGCTGCAACGGCTGTCGGCCGAGGTGGCGCGCGCCGGCCTGGGCGGCACGCGGGACCTGCTCGCCCGTCCGTTCACCAGCTGGGACGAAGCGATCGACGCGCTCGCCAGTGCGGCCGTCGACCAACCCGTGCTGCTCGTGCTCGACGAGTTCCCCGACCTCCTCGCCACCAACCCCGAGCTCGAGAGCGTGCTGCGCGCCGCCGCCGACCGACTGCCCCGGCCATCGCCGTTGCGCGTGGTGCTGTGCGGATCCGCCGTGCGCACCATGACCGCGCTGGCGGAAGAGCGCCGGCCGTTGTTCGGCCGCTTCGGCCTCCGGCTGGCGCTGTACCCGTTCCGGCCGCACGAGGCGGCCGCACTGCTCGGCGAGCTGACGCCGGCCGAGCGAGCCCTCGTGTGGGGACTGGTCGGCGGCGTGCCGCTGTACCTGTCGTGGTGGGATCAGTCGGCCTCGGTCGAGGACAACCTCGCCACGTTGTTCTGCACGCCGGGGGCCCGACTGCTCGACGAGGGCGAGCTCATCGTGGCCACCGAAGGCGACGGGTCCGGTCTGGCCGGGCAGGTGCTGGCCGCCGTCGGCGCCGGACGCACCAGGTACTCCGAGATCCGCGACGCCGTGCGCACCGACCCGGCACGCACGCTGGAGCGGCTCGTGGCGCTGCGCCTCCTCGAACGGGTGGTGCCGGTCACCGAGGGGGCCCGCAGCCGCCGGGCCTCGTACCGCATCGCCGACAACTACCTCGCGTTCTGGCTCGGCGTGCTCGACCGGTACCGCTCCGAGATCGACCGTGGGCTCGGCCCGTCGATCCTGCCGGTGCTGCGCGCCTCGCTCGACGACTTCCTCGGGCCCCGTTACGAGGAGGCGTTCCGTGAGCACCTTCGCCTCCTTGCGGCAGGCGGTGCCTTCGGCGACGTGGTGGCCATCGGCGCGTTCTGGGCGGGCGGAGGAGACGAGATCGACGCCGTGGCGCTCGCCGGTCGCGACCGCACCGCCGTGCTCATCGGCGAAGCCAAATGGTCGCGATCGGTGGACGCGGCCCCGCTCGAACGGGCATTGCTGCGCAAGAGCGCGGCCCTGCCGGCCGTGTCGGACCGGCTCACATTGGCGGTGGCCGCGCGGGAGGACGTCCGCAACGCGTCGCCCGGCACCCTCACCGTGACCGCGGCCGACATCTTCGCCGACCCGGGCTGAGCGGTGCTCGCGTCCGGCACCATCGACCGCGTCATGCTGGCCGCGCCGCACGTTCGCCGCTGTCGATGTCACCACCTGCGCCTGCACTGGCCGGGGCGGGTTGCCCGGGGCGGTGGGCGGTCTGCCGTTGCGTGCGCTCGGGGCGGCGACCGGGGCGGCCCACCGGCGCTCCTTCCACGTCGATTCGATGTCGAATCGACGGGATCGACGCCTGCGAGGGCTTTGCACGCGTTCCGTGGTCGGGGGCGTCAGTACGGAGGTGGAGCCACACGGCGGGTGCACGAAGTTCGTGCCAGGTGACCAATTCCGAATCGACGTCGAATCGGGCGCGACGGGTTGCCAGCGCCCTCGGTCGATCGTGGAACCGCCGGCCTGCCGGGGCCTCTAGGCATCCGAGCGCGTCGCGTGAGCGGACGCGGTCGGGGCGTCGTGCGAGCCGCCGATGACGGTGCTCAGCGTGCTGGCCACCACCTCGAGCCCGGCGGCGGCCGTCTCCACCAGGCCGACACGGCGGCGGTGTCCTGTGCGGCCCGGCCACGGCGTCGACGTTGCCCCGATGGTGGCCGCCGAGGCCTTCACCAGCTCCATCGAGCGGCCGATCTCCGCGGTCACCGCGGTCTGCTCGTCGACCGCCGAGGTGATGGACAGCTGCAGGTCGGCGATCCGGTTGATGGTGCCGTTGATCTCGGCGATGGCGCTGATCGCCTCGCCGGTCACACTGCGCATGGCCGCCACCTTGCCCAGGATCTCGTCCGAGGACCGCCCGGACTCCTCGGCCAGCGCCTTGACCTCGGTGGCCACCACGGCGAAGCCCTGTCCGTTGCTGCCGGCCCGGGCCGCCTCGATGGTGGCGTTGAGGGCGAGGAGCTTCGTCTGCTCGGCGATGTCGGTGATGACCGACATGGCGGCACCGACCTGCCGGCCCACCTCGTCGAGCCGGCCGATCGCCGCGTTCATGGTCGATGCCTGGGTCACCGCCTCGCGCGCCACCGCCGCCCCCTCGGCCGCGTTGCGGGCGATCGTCTCGATCGAGCTGCCCATCTCCCGCACCGCCTCGGTGCTCTGGCGCACCGCGGCCTCGACCTCGTCGGCGGCCCGGGTGGCGGCCGCGGCCTGCTCGGCGGTGCTCGCCGCCGACCGGCCGAGGCGGCGGCTGATCTCGGGCAGGCCGTCGGCGCCGTCGGCCAGCGCGCGGACCTCGGTCACCGACCCCCGCAGCCGCCCGCTCAGCGTCCGGGCCAGCACCAGCGACACGGCGAAGCCCACCCCCGTGGCGGCCAGCATCACCACCGTCATCCACAGCACCATGTCACGGCGCCCCGCTTCGAGCCGGGCCTGGGCGGCCTGGAACTCGTCGGGGTAGGCGTTGACCACGATCGCCCAGTCCCACGGCAGGTAGTAGGCGTAGTGGGCCTCCACGGTCCGCCCATCGGAGTCGACGTAGCGCAGGGAGGCGGTCTCGCCGCCGTTGAGCCGTTCGGCACCCTCCACGATCCGCTGCACGTAGGCCAGGCCGTCGGCGTCGGTGGCGTCGAGCTGCAGTTGCTCGTCCTGGGCCCCGCCGGGGGACACCGCCACCCGCCCGCGGTCCTCGCCGCGGGTCCGGTAGACGGTGACGAAGCCGTCCTCGCCCACCTTCGACGCGTCGAGCGAAGCCCGCAGCACCGGCACGCTGGCCTGGGGCACACCGAGGTAGACCACGCCGATGGCCCGTTCGTCGGCGTCGATGATCGGCAGGTAGGCGCCGAAGTGCCAGGCGCCGAACTCGATGCTGGTCACCAGGCCCGAGCTGCCGAAGTCGAGCGCGTTGGCGGCGTGGGTGGGGGAGCCGTCGGCGTTGACCGCCTCCACCACCACACCCACGTCGGGCCGTCCATCGCGCAGGCCGTTGGTGGCCACCCGCAGCAGCCGACCGTCGTCGAGGCGCTGGTAGACGGCCACCACGACGCCCACCTTGGCGGCCGCGCTTCGCTGACCAACGGCACCGTGGCCTCCGGAGCGGCGTCGGGGCTGAAGGCGGTGTCGCCGAGCAGGAGCTGCAGCATAGCGAGCAGCGGCTGCGTTGGGCTCGACCGTCCAGCGCTGCTGGCCGGTGTCGTCGACGCGGAAGCCGCCGGCGTCGTCGATCATGGCGGTGGCCAGCAGCACGTCGCTGTTGAGCTTGCGCCGCAACGCCTGCTCGCCGATGGCGACCTTGTCGTAGGTGGTCACGGCGAGGTCGGCCAGCCGCTCCGAGGTGATGGCGTCGCCGGCCTCGGCGGCGTCCGCTGCGAAGCGGGCGCTCTGCACGAAGCTCGCCGCCAACGCCGCCGCCAGCACCAGCAGGCCCACGATGGCGGTGGCTTCCCAGGATGCGGGCGGTCATCGACACGCCGCATCGATCCCTGCTGTCACCTCGTTGCGGCATTCGCACCCTCGAACTGTCGTCTCCGTCGAGGGATCGGCCCGGCACGGAGGGCGCTTCTTGAAAGCAACCGCGCACACACCTGCGTCAGCGCTCGAGGCGGGGTGACCACCCCGGCTCGAGCGCCGCCGGCACGGGCCGTGCGCCGCCTCGGAGCGGCCGCTCAGGCGTCGGGATCGGCGTCGAGCAGCGCCTCGAGCGCCTGCTGGACCCGGCGGGTGCACGGCCCCGGCGGGCTGAGGGCGCGCCCGTCGACGTGGCTGATGGGCTGGCCGAGCCGGGTGGTCGAGGTCAGGAACGCCTCCTCGGCGTGCAGCAGGGCGGCCAGCGGCAGGGGCGCCTCGACCGCGAGCCTGGCCTCCAGCACCAGGGCGCGGGCAGGACCCCGGCGAGGCAGCTGGAGGACAGCGGCGGGGTCACCGCCCGCCCGTCGAGCACCACGAACACGTTCGACCCGGTGCTCCTCGCACAGCTCGCCCACCGTGCTGGCGAAGACGGCCTCGTCGCCACCGTGGCGGTGGGCGTGCTCGAGGGCGAGCACGTTCGGCGTACGAGGTGGTCTTGAGCCCGGCCAGGGCGCCGCGCTCGTTGCGGGGCCAGGGCACCACCACCACCCGGGCGCTCGGCGCCGGCGGGGCGAGCGGCCCGGCGGCGATGACCACGGTGGGCGGCCCGTCGCCCCGGGCCGAGCCGAGCGCCCGGCCGCCGGTCACCGTGACCCGGATGCGCATTCCCGGCCGTCGCCACCGTACGGGTGCGCCGCGGTCACGGCTTCGATGGCACGTACGCAGGGTGGCGTCGTCGACGGCGAGTGACAACCCCAGCCCGGCGGCCGAACGGCGCAACCGCTCCAGGTGGCGGCGGATCCCGTAGGGTCGGCCCCGGCGGGTGGCGAGGGTCTGAACACCCCGTCGCCCACCACCAAGCCGTGGTCGTCGAAGGGCACGGTGGCGGCCGCCGCGCCGACGAGGGCGCCGTTGCACCACACCTGGCCTGCGGGGCTGTCCATCGCCGGCCGACGGCCGCCGGCTCCCGGACCCGTCGGGTGACGGGGTTGGGGAGCCGGTGCTTGCTAGCGTTGCCCGACGTGCTCCAGGTCCCTCCCGGCGTCAAGCTGCGCCGCACCTGGCCCCAGCGTCTGGTCCTGACCCTGAACGTCCTGCTGGCCCTCGCCTGCTTCGCGGCGGCGGGCGGGCTGCTCTACGTCGGCAACAAGACCAGCCAGATCCAGCACATCCGGCTCTCCCACGTGTTGACCGACACCCAGGCGGTCGACGTGGCCAGCGAGCCGATGAACATCCTGCTGGTGGGGGTGGACAGCGCCGACGGACTCGATCCGGACGACCCGATCCGCTCCGAGCGCGACGAGGAGGGCATCGGCGGGCTGCGCTCGGACACGATCATGGTGCTGCGGGTGATGCCCGAGGAGCAGCGCCTGGCGTTGGTGTCCTTCCCCCGTGACCTCTACGTGGAGATCGCCGAGACCGGTCGGTACGACAAGATCAACTCGGCCATGTTCGTCGACGGGCCCGAGGCGCTGATCAGCACGATCCAGAACAACTTCGGCATCCCCCTCGACCACTACGTGCAGGTCGACTTCGCCCAGTTCAAGCGGCTGGTCGACGTGGTCGACGGCGTGAAGATCTACTTCGACACCGCGGCGCGGGACCTCAACACCGGCCTCGACATCGCCGAACCCGGCTGCTACACGCTCACCGGCGACCAGGCCCTGGCCTACGCCCGCTCCCGCTACTACCAGTACTGGGACGAGGACAGCGGCAGCTGGGAGTCCGACCCGACCGCCGACCTGGGGCGCATCTCCCGCCAGCAGGACTTCATCAAGCGGGCGCTGGGCCGGGCGGTCGACAAGGGCGTGCGCAACCCGTTCACCCTCAACCAGTTGGTCAACACCGGCCTCGACGCCGTCGTGCTCGACGACGGGCTGCGCGCCCAGGACCTCATCGCCCTCGGCACCCGGTTCCGCAGCTTCGAACCGGAGCGCCTGGAGACGTACTCGCTGCCCGTGTACCTCGACTCGGTGGGCGACGCCTCCATCGTGCGGCTGATCGAGAGCGAGTCCGATCCGATCCTCGACGTGTTCCGCGGGGTGGACCCGCAGGACATCGACCCGGCCTCGGTCGGGGTGCGCGTGCTCAACGGCACCGGTCGGAAGCTCGGAGGCCAGCAGCACCGGCGAGGCGCTGGCCGAGGTCGGGCCTGACGTGGCCGGCCGGCGTGGGCGACACCGACCCGCAGGACCACACCCGCACCCTGGTCCGCTTCGCACCGTCGGAGCGGGCCGGTGCCGAGCTGATCGTCCGCTACCTGCGGGCCGGCGCCGATCTCGTGGAGGACCCCGACATCACCGACGGGCTCGTCGAGGTGATCACCGGCACCGACTACAGCGGCGTCAACACCGAACCGGCCCCGGCCACCACCACGACCACCACGACCGCTGCGGGTGGCGTTTCGTCGACCACGTCCACCACCGAGGCGGTGACCTCCACCACTCGTTATGGCATCGTCCCTGGTGCCGACGACCCGGCGAACGATTGCCGCTGATGACAGGCCGATCGGCCCACGTCGTTTTGCGCAAACCCGCTGGTAGAAAGAACGAGCCGCGAAGACGCCCATCGGCGCTGCCCGGCGCGGGAGCGGACCCCGTGCCACCCGCCGTCGAGCGCGTTCGTCCCCGGGACGAAGCCCGGGACCTCCCCCCAATGTGAAAGGCATCGTCCAGGCATGAGCAAGATCGCAGTGATCGGCACGGGCTACGTCGGACTCACCACCGGCGCCTGCTTCGCCCACCTCGGCCATGAGGTGATCTGCGCCGACATCGACGTCGAGAAGGTCAGCCGCCTCAACAAGGGCGAGATCCCCATCCTCGAACCGGGCCTCGACCGCATCGTGGAGGAGGGCCGGGCGTCGGGCCGGCTGCAGTTCGTGCTCGGGGCGGCCAAGGCCGCCTCCCAGTGCGAGTTCATCTACCTGTGCGTGCCCACCCCGCAGGGCGCCGACGGCTCCGCCGACCTCTCCTACATCGAGGCCGCCGCCCGCGAGATCGGCCCGGTGCTGCAGCCCGACGCCATCGTCATCAACAAGTCGACCGTGCCGGTCGGCTCGACCAAGGTCGTGGAGAAGGCGCTGAAGCGGCCCGACGTGTCGGTGGTGTCGAACCCCGAGTTCCTGCGTGAGGGCGCCGCGGTGGACGACTTCCTGCACCCCGACCGGGTGGTCATCGGTGCCGACAACCAGTCGGCCGCGGTGCGGGTGGCCTCGCTGTACGTCGGCGTGCCGGCGCCGCTCATGGTCACCGACCCGGCCTCGGCCGAGACGATCAAGTACGCCTGCAACGCCTTCCTGGCCACCTAGCTCAGCTTCGTCAACGCGGTGGCGGCCATCTGCGAGGCCGTCGGCGCCGACGTGAACGACGTGATCCTGGGCATGGGCTACGACAAGCGCATCGGCCACGAGTTCCTGCGCCCCGGGCCGGGCTGGGGCGGCAGCTGCTTCCCGAAGGACACGCTCGCCCTCATCGCCATCGCCGAGAACCACGGCTACGACTTCCACCTGCTGCGCGGTGTGGTCGAGGTCAACAACGAGCAGTTCGCCCGGGTTGCCGACAAGGTGCTCAAGGCCGCCGGCGGTGACCCGCAGGACCGCAAGATCGCGGTCTGGGGCCTCACCTTCAAGGCCCGCACCGACGACCTGCGCGAGTCCCCCTCGCTGGAGATCATCAGCCGCCTCGTCGGCGCCGGCGCCCAGGTCCGAGCCTACGACCCGGCCATCGAGAAGCAGCTGCCGGGCATCGAGGTGGTCACCGACCCCTACGCCGCCTGCGAGGGCGCCGACGTGCTCGTCGTGCTCACCGAATGGGACGAGTTCAAGTGGCTGGACATGGACAAGGTTCGGGAAGTGATGGCCACGCCCCGTATCGTCGATGCCCGCAACCACCTGGACCGCTCCGCGCTGCTGCGACGCGGCTTCACCTACCAGGGCATCGGCCGATCCTGAGGCCTGAGGCCCCGCCCGGCGCCACCGCGCGCCGCACACCCCCCAAGCACGGAGCACGGAAGGACATCGACACATGGCGCGCATCGTCGTCACCGGCGGAGCCGGGTTCCTCGGATCGAACCTCTGCGAGACGCTGGTGCAACGAGGCGACGAGGTGGTCGTCATCGACAACCTCATCACCGGTGACCTGTCGAACATCGAGCACCTGATCGGTACGCCCGGCTTCACGTTCGTGAAGTACGACGTGACCCGGTACGTGCACGTGGCCGGCCCGGTGGACGCCATCATGCACTTCGCCTCGCCGGCGTCGCCGAAGGACTACCTGGACATGCCGATCCAGACCCTGAAGGTCGGCTCGCTCGGCACCCACCACTGCCTCGGGCTGGCCCGCGAGAAGAAGGCCAAGTTCTTCTTGGCCTCCACCTCCGAGGTCTACGGCGACCTGCAGGTGCACCCCAGCCCGAGTCAGACCGGGGCCACGTCAACCCGGTGGCCCGCGGCGTGTACGACGAGGCCAAGCGCTTCGCCGAGGCGCTGACCATGGCCTACCACCGCAGCCACGGCATCGACGTGCGCATCGTGCGGATCTTCAACACCTACGGGCCCCGCATGCGGCCCCACGACGGCCGGGTGGTGTCCAACTTCCTGGTCCAGGCGCTGACCGGCCAGCCGCTCACCATCTACGGCGACGGCAGCCAGACCCGCAGCTTCACGTTCGTCGACGACGAGGTGCGCGGCATCGTGGCCCTGCTCGACTCGAACCACGTGGGCCCGATGAACATCGGCAACGACGGCGAGTTCACGCTCAACGAACTGGCCAAGTACGTGCTCGAGATCACCAACTCGAGCTCGGAGATCGTCTATGAGGCGCTGCCGGTGGACGACCCCACCCAACGCAAGCCCGACCTGACGCTGGCCCGCTCGGTGCTCGGCTTCGAGCCGCAGGTGCAGCTGCGCGACGGCCTGGTGCTCACCGCCGAGTACTTCGCCCGCAAGCTCGGCGTCTGACCGGGCCCACCTCCCGGCAGGGGGGCGGGTCCCCCCGTGAAGCACCGCTCTTCCTAGAATCTCGCCGTCGTGCGCGTGGCCTACACCCTGGAGCAGTGCTGGCACACCGTGCCGGGCGGTACGGCGCGAGCCGCGCTCGACGTGGCCGACGCCCTCGTCCGCCACCACCGCGACGAGATCGAGCTGATCGGCGTCTCCGCCCGTCACGGCGGGCCGCCGGCTGCACCGTGGCAGCCGCCGATCGAGGTGCGGGCGCTGCCGCTGCCCCGCCTCGCCCTGTACGAGGCGTGGCACGTGTTGCGTCGCCCCGCCGTGCAACGGGCCACCGGAGCGGTGGACGTCATCCACGCCACCGGGGTGGCCGTGCCGCCGGCCAGCGCCCCGCTGGTGGTCACCGTGCACGACCTGGCCTACGTGCACGACCCGTCGCAGTTCACCGCCAAGGGCCGCCGCTTCTTCACCCAGGCCCTCGGCCTGCTGCGCAGGGACGCCCGCCTGGTGCTGTGCTCCTCGCAGGCCACCCTGGACGACTGCCTGGCGGTCGGCCTGCCCGCCGATCGCCTGCGCCTCGTGCCGCTCGGCGTGCGACCCCGGCCCCGGACCGCCGCCGACACCACCGGCACCGCTGCCGCCGACGCGGTGCGGCACCGCTACGGCCTGCGCCGCCCGTTCGTGCTGTCGGTGGGCACGCTCGAACCCCGCAAGAACCTGCCCCGGCTGCTCGACGCGTTCGGCCGGCTCGGGCGCGACGACGTGGAGCTGGTGCTGGTCGGCGCCACCGGCTGGCACACCGCCATCGACGAGCTCGTCCGGCCGCTGGGCGACCGGGTCCGGGTGCTCGGCTTCCTGCCCGATGCCGATCGCGACGCCCTCTACGCCGCTTGCCGGCTGTTCTGCTATCCGAGCCTGTTCGAGGGCTTCGGCCTGCCCGTGCTCGAGGCGATGAGCGCCGGTGCCCCGGTGGTGACCTCGGCGGGCACCGCCACCGCCGAGGCCGCCGGCGGCGCGGCCCTGCTGGTGGACCCCCACGACGTGGACGCCATCGCCGCCGCCCTGGCCAAGGCGCTCGACGACGACGGGCTCGCCGACGAGCTGCGGGCCGCCGGCCTGGCCCGCGCCGCCACCTTCACCTGGGAGCGCACCGCCGCGCCACCGCCGAGGCCTACCGCGAAGCGGCGGAGGGCGCCGTGACCATGCTCCCGCTGCGGGTCGGCGTGAACCTGTGCTGGCTGGTGCCCGGCGTGGTCGGCGGCAGCGAGTACCTGCTGGTGGATTGGCTGCGAGCCGTCGCCGAGCACCAGGCCGACCGGCGCCAGCCGAGGCGGGCGTTGCCGGTGGCGATCACCGTGTTCGGCTCGGGTGACCTGCGCGACGCCCACCCGTTCCTGGCCGAGGCCTTCCGTTTCGTGGTGGCCCCGGTCGGCGGGCGGGCCAAACCGCTGCGCGCCGGGGTCGAAGCCAGCTGGCTGCCCTCCAGCAGCGGCGGCTGGGCCTGTCGGTGCTGCACCACGCCGGCGGGGTGGTGCCACCGGTGCACACCGGCCGCATCGTGCTCACGGTGCACGACATCCAACCGCTCGACCTGCCCGAGCACTTCTCCGCCGTCAAGCGGCGCTACCTGGCCGCGCTGCTGCCGCCGTCGGTGCGCTCGGCCGAGCTCATCGTCACCACCAGCGTTCGTGGTCGACCGGCTCGTCGAGCGGCTCGGCGCCGAGCGCGACCGCTGCCGGGTGGTCGCCCCGGTACTGCACCGCCGCAGTGCGCCCGACGCCGCCCGGGTGGCCGAGGTGCGCAGCCGGTTGGGGCTGCCCGAGCACTACGTGCTGTACCCGGCCATCGCCTACCCCACAAGAACCACCGGGTGCTGCTCGACGCGCTGGCCCTGCTGCACCGCCGCGGTGGCCCCGCCGGGGCCCTGCACCTCGTGCTCACCGGCGCCCCCGGCCCGCTCGACGCCGAGCTCGATGCCGCCGCCCGAGCCGCCGGCATCGCCACCGCCGTCCACCGGCTCGGCCGGCTGGCCCGCACCGAGTTCGAGGCCGTCGTCGCCGGGGCCGACGCCCTCGCCTTCCCGTCGACCTACGAGGGGTTCGGCCTGGGGGCGTTCGATGCGCTGGCCGCCGGCGCCCCCACCGTCGCCGCCGACATCCCGCCGCTGCGCGAGGTGCTCGGCCCCGACGCCCGGCTGCTCGATCCTCACGACCCGCCGGCGTGGGCCGACGCGTTGGAACGGGTCGCCACCTCGGACGCACACCGCCGTGAGCTGGCATCGGCCAGCGTGGCGCGGGCAGGCTGCTTCGACGCCGCCCGCAGCGCGCAGGCCCTGCTCGACGCCTACCGGGACGCCCACCTCGGCCGCCCCCAACCAGGGCGGCGCAACCGCCGCCCCCTCGGAGATCGCAGCCAACGCCCATGAACATCCTGGTGCTGTGCCCCCACTACGCCCCCGACATCGCCCCCACCGGCGAGGTGATGACCACCATCGGGCGGGGCCTGGTGGAGCTGGGCCACCGCCTGCACGTGGTCACCGCCCTGCCGTGGTACCGCAACCACCGCATCGAGGACGGCTGGGGCGGCCGGCCGATGCGCAGCCAGGACGTGAGCTGGGGCCGCATCACCCGGGTGCACCCGTTCCCCGCCGACAAGACCAACATCCCCGCCCGGGCGCTCGCCTTCGGCGGGTTCACCGCGCTCGCTGGGGCCGTGGCGCTGGCCGCCCGGCGCGGCCCCCGCCCCGACGCGGTGTTCGTGATGTCCCCGCCGATCACGCTCGGCCCGGCCGGGTGGCTGGCCGCCAAGCGGTGGCGGGTGCCGTTCGTGTTCAACGTGCAGGACGTGTTCCCCGACGTCGCCGTCGAGCTCGGCGCCATCACCAACCCCAAGGTCATCGCCGCGGCGGCCCGAGCTGGAGCGGTTCGTCTACGACCACGCCGACGCCGTCACCGTGCTCTCCGACGAGCTGGCGGCCAACGTGCGGGGCAAGCTCGGCCCCGGCCAGGCGCCGGCCAAGGTGCACGTGATCCCCAACTTCGTCGACGTCGAGGCGATCGTCGACGGACCCCGGGACAACGCCTACCGGGCCGAGCACGGCCTCGAGGGCCGCACCGTGGTCATGTACGCCGGCAACGTCGGGCTGTCGCAGTCGCTCGACCTGTTCGTGCACGCCGCCCGGACGTTGCAGCACCAGCGGCCCGACGTGGTCTTCGTCATCAACGGCGACGGCTCGGCCCGGGCCGCGCTCGAGGCCGACGCCGCCGGCCTGCCCAACATCCGCTTCATCGGCTACCAGCCCAAGGAGCGGCTGGCGGAGGTGCTGGCCGCCGCCGACCTGCACGTCGTGCCGTTGCGCAAGGGCCTGGCGCACTCCAGCGTGCCGTCGAAGCTGTACTCGATCCTCGCCGCCGCCCGCCCGCTGCTGGCCTCGGTGGACCAGGGCACCGAGGTGGCCCGCACCGTCGAGGCCGCCGGCGCCGGCCTGGCCGTGCCCCCCGACGACCGCGACGCGTTCGTCGCCGGCCTGCAGCAGCTGTTGGCGGACCCGCAGGCCCTGGTCGAGCGCGGTCGGTCGGGCCGGCGGTTCGTGCAGTCGTGGGCGTCGCCGGCGGCGGTGGCGGTGGCCTACTCGCAGCTGTTCGAGACGGTGGTGGCGGCCCGCTGAGCGGGTCCGATCCGGGCGGGCCACAGCTACCCTGGGGTGCTCCATGGCTCCCACCACGACCAGCCCCGCGGCGCCCGGACCCGGCGTCGCCTCCATCGGTACCCCCGTCGTCGCCGGCTGCCGCCGTCGCACCGATCTCGGAGGCTGAGGGTATGCGGGCCATCGTGCTGGTGGGCGGCTTCGGCACCCGGCTGCGGCCGCTCACCCTCTCCAGACCGAAGCAGATGCTGCCGGTGCTCGACCGGCCGATGATCGAATGGGTGGCCGCCTGGCTGGGCGCCAGCGGCGTCACCGACATCGTGCTGTCGCTCGGCTACCGGCCCGAGGCGTTCACCGAGGCATACCCCGACGGTCGCTGCGCCGGCGTCACGTTGCACTACGCGGTCGAGCCCGAGCCGCTCGACACCGCCGGTGCCATCCGCTTCGCCGCCGAGGCCGCCGGGCTCGACCGCGCCGGCGAGACGTTCCTGGTGGTCAACGGCGACGTGCTGACCGACCTCGACATCGGCGAGCTGGTGGCGCTGCACCGGGCCCGGGGCGCGGCCGCCACCATCGCCCTCACCCCCGTCGAGGATCCCTCGCGGTATGGCGTGGTGCCCATCGACGAGCACAACCGGGTGGTGGCGTTCATCGAGAAGCCGCCGCGCGACGAAGCGCCGAGCAACTGGATCAACGCCGGCACCTACGTGCTCGAGCCCGCGGTGCTGGCGCGGATCGCCACCGGCCGCAAGGTGTCCATCGAGCGCGAGGTGTTCCCGGCCGTCGTGCGCGACGGCTGCTTGTACGCCCTGCAGTCCAACGCCTGGTGGATCGACGCCGGCACCCCGGCCAGCTACCTGCAGGCCCAGCTCGAGCTGGTGGACCGCACCGGTTGGGAGGCCGCCGCGGTGCAGGTGGCCGCCGGCGCGGTCGTGGCGGACGCCGTGCTGCGGCCGGGAGCCCTCATCGGCGCCGGGGCGACCGTGCGCCGTTCGGTCATCGGGGCCGGCACCCGCATCGAGGCCGGCGCCACCGTGGTCGGCTCGGTGGTGGGCGACGGCGTGGTGGTCGGCGCCGGCGCCGTGCTGGAGCAGCTCTGCGTGATCGGCGACGGCGAGCGGATCGAGGCCGGCCGCACCCTCACCGGCGCCTCGGTGCCCGCCCCCGCAGGGTGAGCGGGCCGGCCGCGTCGCCACCCGGGGCGTCGAGGCGGGGCGGGGCCTCGGTACCCTGACACCCATGTCCACCGTACTGGTCACCGGCGGGGCCGGGTTCATCGGCAGCCACACGTGCGTCGAGCTGCTCGACGCAGGCTACGACGTCGTCGCCATCGACAACTTCGACAACAGCTCGCCCAAGGCGCTCGACGCGGTGCAGGCCCTCACCGGCAAGGCGGTCACGCTGGTGGAGGGCGACGTGTCCGACCGGGCCGTGCTCGACGCGGTGTTCGCCGCCCACCCGATCGAGGCGGTCATCCACTTCGCCGCGCTCAAGGCGGTGGGCGAGTCGGTGGCCGATCCGCTGCGGTACTACCGCAACAACCTCGGTTCGACCATCGCCCTGCTGTCGGCGATGGACGCCGCCAGCTGTCGCAAGCTCGTGTTCTCCTCGTCGTGCACCGTGTACGGCGAGCCCGAGCAGGTGCCGATCAGCGAGTCGTCCCCGCTGCAGGCGGTCAACCCCTACGGGCGCACCAAGCTCACCAGCGAGGACATCATGCGCGACGTGGCCGCCAGCGACCCGTCGTGGCGCATCATCCTGCTGCGCTACTTCAACCCGGTGGGGGCGCACCCCTCGGGTGAGCTGGGCGAGGACCCCCGCGGCGTGCCGAACAACATCATGCCGTACCTCATGCAGGTGGCGGTCGGGCGGCGCGACAAGCTGAGCGTGTTCGGCGGTGACTACCCGACCCGCGACGGCACCTGCATCCGGGACTACATCCACGTGGTGGACCTGGCCCAGGGCCACCTCGCCGCCCTCGAGGTCATCGACGAGCTGCCCGCCGGGTGCCTGCCGCTCAACCTGGGCACCGGCACCGGTACCACCGTGTTGGAGCTGGTGGCCGCGGCCGAGCAGGTCATCGGCCGGCCGGTGCCCCACGAGATCGTCGACCGGCGGCCGGGCGACGCGGTCGAGGTGTGGGCCGACCCGGCCACCGCCAACGAGGTGCTGCGCTGGAAGACCACGCGGGACGTGGTCGACATGTGCCGCGACCACTGGAACTGGCAGTCGAAGCACCCCTACGGCTTCGGCGACGCCCCCGACTGACGGTGTGAGCCGACGGCGGGCTGGGTAGGTACCCGGCCATGTCTGCACTGCGGTGGTTGGCCCGACCGGCGATGGCCGGGATGTACGTGTTCGGCGGCATCGACGCCATCCGCCACCCCAAGGAGAAGGCCGACGCGGCCGGTCCCGTGGCCGTCCCGCTGGTGCGCAAGCTGCCCGGCAACCTGCCCGAGGACCCGGTCCGGCTGGTCCGGATCAACGGCGTGGTGCAGGTGGTGGCCGGTTCGATGCTGGCGTTCGGTCGTTGGCCGCGGCTGGCGGCGGCGGCGCTGCTGGCCAGCACGGTGCCCACCACCCTGGCGGCCCATCGCTTCTGGGAGGAGACCGAGCCGTCGGCCCGGGCCGGCCAGCGGGTGCACTTCCTCAAGAACCTGTCGATGGCCGGCGGGCTGCTGCTGGCGGTGGCCGACACCGGGGGCCGTCCGTCGTGGTCGTGGTGGAGCCGTCGGGCGGCGCAACGGGCCGCGCTGGCGGCGTCGGGTGCGGCCGGGGCCGCCACCGGGGTGTTCGGTGCGGTGGAAGCGGTGGCCGGCGACGCCATCGACGCGGTGGGCGACGCGCTGACCAAGGCCACCGTCGCCGCCGAGCAGACCGTGCGCCGCTGAACCCGGGCGGGTAGCCGTCCTGACCGAGGTGGGCTTCCCGACGCCGATCCCTGCCGGTCCGTGCCATACGGGGTGGTATGTCGGCGCCCGGTCGCAGCGATTCGTCGGCGATTCGCCCGCCCCCTGGCACCGGGCGATTCGACGTCGATTCGGCGCCGGTCGGGTCGTCGGCAAATGGGAATGGTTCCGACTGATGTCCCGGAGGACGGACCGATCAGGCCGTCGAGCCGGCGCTCGAGCGTCAAGTCTGTACGGAAGTTGCCATCTGGTCGAAAAGGGCCACGTCCCCACCAGCGCTTCTGCGCCGGCTGACCGGGGGCGGTTGGTCGTTTCCGTACAGACCCGGGTTCGGCTGCGGCGCCGTGCGGTGACCGACCCGGATCGCCACCACGAAACGTGGTCCGGAGCCGGATCAGCCCAGAACGGTCAGCGGAAGAGGTCCTCGCTCGGGTGGCGGACCACCTGCTCGTGCACCGACCCCTCGCCCAGCCACGCCGGGTCCACGCCCCGGACCACGGCCGCGGCCACGTCCGACGCCTTGCCCATGACCATCTCCGCCGCCGAGGCCAGCTCGTCGGCCACGCACACCTCGGTCACCTGCAGGATGCGGCCCTTGGCGTCCTCGGTGCCGCGCAGGTCCACCACCGCCTGGATGCCGGCCACCCCGATGGCGACGTCGGTCAGGCCCCGTCGCCACGGGCGGCCGAACGTGTCGGAGATGATGATGGCCACGTCCAGACCGAGCCGGTACCTGAGCCCGTCGCGGATGCGTCGGGCCGAGCGGTCCGAGTCCTCCGGCAGCAGCGCGGCGTAGCCCCGGTCGATGTTGGACAGGTCGATGCCGGCGTTGGCGCACACGAACCCGTGACGGGTCTCGCTGACGATGAGCTCGCCCCGTCGCCGCAGGATCCGCACCGACTCCTGCTCGACCAGCGGCTTGTGCGACAGGGGGTCGTCGGGGTCGATCGGTACCAGCATGTTCTCCGCCTTGGAGATCACCTTCTGGGTGACCACCACCACGTCGCCGGCCTGCAGCGGGTTGCCCTCCCGCTCGGCGGCCTCGGCGATGAAGCCGGCCAGGTCGTCGCCGGGGCGGACCTCGGGGACGGTCTCGATGGGGAAGATCTCCAGCCTCATGGCAGGCACTCCAGCACGGTTCGGCCCAGCGCCGCGGCGCGTTCGGGGGTGGACATGATCGTGGGCGCCACCACCGGCCGGATGCCGGCGGCGGCCACCTCGCCGGCCAGGCCGGCGTCGACCTCGTCGATCACCAGCACCTCGGCCAGCGGCGCGTACAGCCGGGCCACACCCACCACGCTGACGTCGTGGCCGAGCTCGCGCAGCATCCGGTCGGCCGGGCCCTTGAGGGCCGCCCCGCCGATGATGGGCGACACCGCCACCGTGCGGTCCCGGCGGGCGGCGATGGCCTCGCGCAGCCCCGGCACCGCCAGCAACGGCCCGATCGACACGATCGGGTTCGACGGCGCGATGACGACGGTCTCCGCTTCGGCCACCGCCTCGAGCACGCCGGGGGCCGGGCGGGCGGCGTCCGCCCCGTCGAAGTGCACCCCGGTGATGGGCACGCCGTGCTGGAGGCGCACGAAGTAGTCCTGGAAGGAGATCGTCGAGCCGTCGGTGAGGGTGACCGTGGTGGCCAGGGGATCGTCGGTGGCGGGCAGCAGCCGCACGCCGAGCCCCCAGCCGGCGGTGATCTCGGCGGTGATCTGCGACAGCGGGGCGCCCTCGCGCAGGCGGTGGGTGCGGTAGAGGTGGGTGGCCAGGTCCTTGTCGCCGAGGCGGAACCAGGTCAGCCCGCCGTAGCGCTCGAGGGCGGCCATGGCGTGCCACGTCTCGCCCACCAGCCCCCAGCCGGTCTCGGGGTTGATGGCCCCGGCCAGCGTGTAGGTGCAGGTGTCGAGGTCGGGGGAGATGTGCAGGCCGTGCAGCACCGTGTCGTCGCCGACGTTGACGATGGCGCAGATGGTGGCGGGATCGGCCACGAGCTGGAGGCCGGCGAGCATGCGGGCGGCTCCGACGCCGCCGGCGAGGACGGTGATCACGGCCGGGGACGTTATCCCGGCTGCGCCCGCCGGCCCCCACCGTCGGCCCGGACCGGGCCGAACGGTCAGATCAGCCGGCGGCGGGCGGTCAGATCAGCCGGCGGCGGGCGGCCCAGGTGGTGAGCTCGTTGCGGCTCGACAGCTGCAGCTTGCGCAACACCGCCGAGGCGTGGGTCTCCACCGTCTTGATCGAGATCGACAGCCGCCGGGCGATCTCCTTGTAGGCGTAGCCCCGGGCCAGCAGTCGCATCACCTCCAGCTCCCGGGCCGACAGCTGGTCGAGTTCCGGGTCGGCGCCCGGCGACAGGTCGGCGGAGAAGGCGTCGAGCACGAAGCCGGCGAGCCGGGGGGAGAACACGGCGTCGCCGTCGGCCACCCGGCCGATGGCGGCGATCAGCTCGCCGCCGTCGATCACCTTGGTCACGTAGCCACGGGCGCCGGCGCGGATCACCGCGATCACGTCCTCCGCCGCGTCGGACACCGACAGCGCCAGGTAGCGGGTGCCCACCCCTCGGGCCGTCACCCCGCCGATCACCGCCGGGGCGTCGCCGCCGGGCAGGTGCACGTCGAGCAGCACCACGTCGGGCCGGGTGGCGCAGATCACCTCGACCGCCTCGGGGACATCACCGGCCTCGCCCACCAGCTCGACGGCGTCGCCGATCTCGGCCCGGACGCCGGCCCGGAACAGGGCGTGGTCGTCGACCAGCACCACCCGATGCCGACCCTGGTTGCTCATGGCGCTCCCGTTCCATTGCCGGATGCGGGGCCGTTGCCCGATCCGGGGCCGTTGCCGGATGCGGGCCCGTTGCCCGATGCGGGGCCCGAACCGCGCCCCGGACCCGACGGCCCGCCGGCCGGGTGCGGCAGCCGCAGCTCGACCTCGGTGCCGTCGCCGGGGTGCGACACCACCGCCGCACTGCCGCCGATGCGACCCATGCGTCCGTGGATCGACGAGGCGAGCCCGGCCCGGTCGGCGGCCACCGTAGCGGGGTCGAAGCCCTTGCCCAGATCCCGCACGAACACCTCGGCCAGCTCCGGCCGCAGCTCGGCGAACACGTCGATGCGGGGCGCGCCGCTGTGCTTGGCCGCGTTGACCATCGCCTCGCGGGCGGCGGCGGCCAGCTCCCGGGTGGGCTCGGCCAGATCGACATCGCCCACCACCACCACCTCGATGGGCACCCCGTGCAGCTCCTCGACCTCCACGGCGATGCGCTCGAGCGCGCCCCGCAGCCCGGCCACCACCGGCCCGCCCGACCCCGTGGCGGCGTCGAGGTCGGCGGCCACGGCCGAGCCGGCCTCGCCGTAGAGCCAGGTGCGCAGCTCCCGCTCCTGTCGACGGGCCAGGCTGGTCATGCGGGCGGGGTCGTGGGCGTTGCGCTGGATCAGCGCCAGGGTCTGCAGCACCGAGTCGTGGAGGTGGGCGGCCATGCGGGCCCGCTCCTCGGAACGGACGCGGCGGTTGCGCTCCTCGGCCAGGTCCCCCACCAGATGGCGCAGCCACGGGGCCACCAGCAGCCCCCCCCCCCCCCCCCCCCCCCCCCCCCCCCCCCCCCACCACGCCCCCCCCCCCCCCGGGCGGCGAAGGCCAGCACGGCCAGTCCGGCGGCGGCCAGCGTGAGCCCGGCCGCCACCCGCCAGAGGGGGGCGGCGGCCCCCAGCCGGGCGCTGATCAGGCTCGACGAGCGGCCCGACTGCTGCCACGCCACCACGGCGCCGAGCCCCACCAGCGTGGCCGGCACGGTGATGCGGGCTCCGAAGGCGAGCTGTGCGTCGCGCAGCAGCGCCACCAGACCGGCGGTGGCCATGCCCAACGCCAGCAGCCGGTTGAGCGGGGACGATGCCTTGGGTACCGGGTGGTATGGCACCGCTTCCGGGACGCTGTGTTGCACGAGCCGCAGGATGAGCCAGGCGGCCACGTAGAACAGCGCCCCCCAACCGGTGGCGGCGAGCACCACGAACGCCACCCGCACCCAGATGGCCTCCACCCCGAGCTCGTCGGCGAGGCCCTTGGCGGTACCGGTCAGGATGCGGCCCTCGGCGGGGAGCCGGGGGATCTGCCAGTACGGGGTCGGGGGAGCTGACGGGGACGGGTTGGCCATGACAAGCTCATTCTCCCATGGCCCGTACCGCATCGGACAGGGAGGTGAAGCCCCTGCGCACCCCGGGCGCGCTCAGGGCTCGCTCGGGGTCATTCCCGATTGGCGGGGACGCCGCCGTGCTCGACGATGTGGTCATGCAAGACGCTCCCGCCACCGATCAGAACCCTCCCGCCGCCGCCACCACCGCCGCCGCCCATACCGACACCACCGACGCCGACCAGATGCCGATGGCGCCCCCGACCGCGACCGTGCCGCCGGCGGCGCCGCCCGCACCGCCCACGCCCCCGGCCGCACCGCCCACGGCGCGGGAGTTGCGCCGCAGCCGCGACCGCAAGCTGGCCGGCGTGTGCGGCGGCCTCGCCGAGTACTTCGGCATCGATCCCGTGATCGTGCGGCTCCTGTTCGTCGGCGGCGCCTTCATGGGCCTGGCCACCGTGCCGGTCTACATCGCCGCCTGGTTCGTGATGCCGGACACGCCCCCCGCCGGTCTGCCGCACCCGCAGCCGCAGCCGGGCCACGACGAGCGGATGGCGGCATGAACCAGCCGGTGCGCACCCTGCGGCGGCTGCCGCAGGAGAAGAAGGTGGCCGGGGTGTGCGCCGGGCTGGCCCGCTACGCCGGCGTGGACCAGGTGCTCGTGCGCCTCGGTTTCGTGCTGCTGACCGTCCTCGGCGGCAGCGGTCTGCTGCTCTACCTGGTCGCCTGGGTGATCATGCCGAAGGCCGATCCGCACGAGCCCTTCCGGTCACCGCGCCGGCGCCCCGCTCGACCATCCTCGGTCTGGTGGGGCTGGCCGTCGGTGTTGCCGTCGTGTTCGGCGACTGGTCTTTCGGGCCGGGCAACCGGCTGCTGCCGCTGCTGTTGATCGGTGGCGCCGTGTACCTGCTGCTGCAGCGGGAGGACAACGGAGCCGTCCGCACCACCCCCGACATGCCATACGGTATGGGATCGTCCCGGGTGGGCGACGCGGTGGGGCGATGCCGGGCCCGGCTTCACCATGCCGAGCAGTACGGCGGTGGTGGATGCCGGTTCCAACCCGCTTCCCGCCGGCGGGGTCGACACCGCCGAGGTGCCCGCGTGGGCCAGCGACTGGTACCGGGCGCAGACCGAGGCCAGGGCCGAGCTCGGGGCTACCGCCGTTGCCCCCGCCCGGCCAGGAGCCCCCGGCCTCGCCGGCCGCCCCCGGGCGGAGCGCCCGCCGGCGCTGGCGGGCGGTGCTGGTGGTGTTCACGGTGGCCATCGTCGTGCTGTTCGGTGCGCTCGCCGCCGGCTTCGGTGCCGTCATATCCGGCGGGGCCGGGGAGCGCACCTACCGACCGACCGAGTGGGGCGCGCGCGCCGGCTACGAGCTGGGGGTGGGCGAGCTCGTGCTCGACCTGACCGCCCTGCCGCCGCTGACCGAGGACCGCTCGGTGTCCCTCGACCTCGGCATGGGTCAGGTGCGGGTCATCCTGCCGCCCGAGCTCGACGTCGAGCTCGAGGCCCACGCCGGCATGGGTGAGATCGTGCCGCCGGCCGGGCCCGACGAGTCCCAGGACGGCGTCGACGTGACCCTGACCACCCGGGACGACGGCGACGCCCCGGCCGGTGCTGCGGGTGGAACGGCCAGCGACACCTCGGGTGGAGACGACGGGCCGGTGCTGCACCTCGCCGCCGAGGTGGGCATGGGCCAGGTCGAGGTCACCCGCCGCTGACGGCCGGACCGCCGGGCGAGGCGTGCCGCGCCGCCGGGTGCAGCACGCCGACGAGGGCGGCCGTCCAGCCCTCCTGCAGCCGGCGGGCGTCGCGGCTGCGCAACAGGCGAGGGTTGTTGACGCCCTGGCTGAGGACGAGGACCAACTCGGCCAGCGCGGCCGCCGGGCCGTCGGTCACCAGACCGGCGGCCTGGCCGCGCCGGACGAAGCGCTCGAGGTGCGCCAGCGACGCCGCCTCGCTGCGGCGGTAGGCGTCGCGGATGGGGCGGACCTCGGCCATGCGGGCCAGCGCGGCCCGGAACACGAGGGCGTCGGCCCGGAAGTGGGCCACCAGCTCGGCCACCAGGCGGGCGCAGGTGCGTTCCAGCCCGTCGTCCAGCAGGGTCTCGACCGACAGCACGGCGTTGGTCCGGGTCACCAACTGGTCGAGGCTCAGCTCGAAGGCGGCGGTGAGCGCCTGGTCCTTGGTCGGGAAGTGGGCGTAGAACGTGGCCGGCGACGTGCCCGCCCGGGCGGCCACCTGCTCGGCGGTGAAGCTGGCGGTGGCGGCGAGCTGGGCGCGGGTGGCCACGGCCAGGCCGGTCCGGGTGCGCACCGATTTGGAGGGGGCCGGGGCGGGCATCGGCGGCCGATCATAGGAGCGGCGCCGGCCGCCGGGCTCGACGAGGTCGAGTCGGACTCCGGCGCATAGCTCGGAAATCAGAGCTACGCTCCAGTTTTCATGAGCACGATTGAAGCGCCGCAACCGGGCCCGTCCTCCGCCGTCGCCGATGCCGGGTTCGGCCCGCTCGACCCGCGCCTCGAGGCGATCGGCCGGCGGGTGTCGGCCGACGCGGTGTCCATCGAGGCCGCCCGCCGGTTGCCCGCCGACGTGGTCGACGCCCTGATCGACACCGGCGTGTTCCGCTCCTGGGTGCCGGCCGCCCACGGGGGCGGCGAGCGCCCGCTGGCCGAGCTGTTGCGCGACATCGAGCACACCGCCTACCACGACGGCTCCCTCGGGTGGTGCGTGATGATCGGCGGCACCTCCTCGCTGCTGTCGGGCTTCCTCGACCCGCACTGGGCCCGCACCGTGTTCGGCGACCCCCGGGCCGTCATCGGCGGCTACGCCATGCCGCAGGGTACGGCGCGGGTGGTCGACGGCGGGCTCGAGGTCACCGGCCGCTGGCCGTGGGGCTCGGGCACCGACCACTGCACGTGGATCGGCGGCGGCGTGCTGGTGGTGGACGACGACGGCAAGCCCACCGCCCGGGCCGACGGGCTGCGGGCGCCCTACGTGCTGTTCCCGGCCGAGGCGGTGGAGATCGTCGACGTGTGGCGCACCAGCGGCCTGCGGGCCACCGCCAGCAACGACTACCAGGTGACCAAGCTGTTCGTGCCCGAAGGGTGTTGGGGGGAGTTCCTGCGGGCCGCGCCGGTGGCCGACGGGCCGCTCTACCGGCTGCCCTTCACCGCTGCGCTGGGGCTGGGGGTGGCCTGCGTCGGGTTGGGCCTGGCCCGCCGGGCGCTCGACGAGTTGGTGACGGTGGCGTCCACCAAGAAGCCGGCGCTCTCCTCCCGGGTGCTGGCCGAGCGGGCCACCGTGCAGGCCGACGTGGCCCGGGCCGAGGCCCGCATGGGGGCGGCGTCGAGCTACCTGCGCGAGCTGGTGGCCGACGCCTGGGACCGGGCCCAGCGGGGCGATGCCCCCACCGCGGAGCAGCGCCGTCGGCTGCGGCTGGCCGCCACGTTCGCCATGGAGAGCGCCGCCACCTGCGTGGACGCCTGCTACCACGCGGCCGGCGGCTCGGCCATCTGGGAGGACGCCGCCCTGCAGCGGGTGTTCCGGGACGTGCACGTGGCCACCCAGCACGGGATGGTCGCCCCCCGCACGCTGGAGCCGATCGGCCGGATGCGCCTGGGCCTGCCCACCGACGCCGGGCAGTTCTGAGGGCCTGACCCGCGTCTGCCCGAGAAGCTTGCCCTGCCCCAGGCGACGTTGAAGACTGTGCGCCGCGGCCCGCAGCGGCGGGCAGGAGGGCTTCATGCCGCTGGCAGTGATCACGACGGTGCTCCCCGAGCTGGGACCGGCCGTCATCGCCGCGGCCGTCGCCTGGTTCTGGGCGGCGCCGGGCCCCTTCGCCCGGCCCGCCGGCGGCCTGACCGCCACCGCCCCGGCGCGCTCGCTGCGATCGGAGGGCCACGCCCCGGACCGGGATCGTGCCGCCGGGCCCCTGGTGCTGCACACCATGGCGGATGCCGAGCCCGGCCGGGTCACGCCCCCGCCGCCCCCGCCGCCCCCGCCCCGCCGCTCGGCGTCGACCCGCACCGCCGGCGCGGTCCGCCCGGCGGTGCCCCCCGCCCCGTCGAGCGAGAACACCGTCGCCTTCGCCGATCGGCTGCCGCCGCGGCCGCCGTCGCCCGCCCTGGTGCTGGTCGACCTCGGCGCCGTGGTGGCCGTCCCCCACCGCCCCCGCCGCCGGCACCGGCCCCGCCCGCCTGCGCTCGCACTGACGGCCGCGCCGCCTCCGCCGCGGGCACCGCAGGTCAGGCCCTCGTCGGTAGCCCCGCCTCCTCCGGCCCCGCCGCCCCCGCCGCCCCCGATGGGGGGCGCCGAACCCGGCTCCCCGCTGGCGGTCGCCCTCGGTGGCCACCCCTCGACCACGGGTGATCTGCCGGCGGTCGACCCGTCGCTCGACCTCGACCTCGACGTCGCCCCGGCTCTCGACCCCGGCGACCGGCCCGCCACCGGATGGGTCCCGCCCCGGTGGCGTCGCCCGGCGGCGGGCCCGCCGCCGCCACCCCCGCCGCCACCCGGTCCTCCGGTCCCGCCGCCGACCGACTCGTCCTCGATGTGCGCGACCCGCGGGAGCCCGCACTCGAGCTGGGACCGCGCCCGCCGCCGCCCCGGCGGTCGCCCCGCCCGCCGAACCGGTGGAACGGCCGAGGGTGGTCGATCTGACCTCGACGATCCCGGGGCGGGAGCAGGGCCCGCCGCCCCGGCCCATCAGCGGCTCGCCGGCGCCGGTGGCCCCGCCGCTGCCGTCGCCCCTGCGCGACGCGCCGCTGCCGCCGCCGCCTGCGGCGCCGCGACGATGCGGTGCGGGTCACCCTGCGCACCGTCGCCCCGCCGCCACCCCACCCCCGTCCGCACCGCCGCCCCCGCCCGCACCGCCGCCCACACCCCCGGCGCCCACACGCCCGGCGCCCCCCGCCCCCGCCGTTGCGGCCCTACCGCCGGCCGCCCCCGCCGGCCGCGCCGACAGCGGCTGGATCGCCCGGCGCCTGCTGGTGGCCCTCGATCGGGTGGAGCCGACCCAGCACCAGCAGCTCTACCGGGCGGTCGGCGCGCTGCACCCGGACGCGGTGGAGCGACTGGCCCGGGCCGACGCCGACCCGCCCGCGCTGGCGTCGTCGGCCGATGCCGGCCCGCGCCTGGCGCTCGACGTGCTGACCGAGCTGCTCCACGCCGGTCAGCACGCACCGGCCGCGGCGCTGGCCGATGTGCTCGTGCGCGACTTCGCCCGTCGCTACGGCCCGACCGACCCGCGCACCGCCGATGTGCTCGAGCGGTTGCTCGGCGCCCACCGCCAGCTCGACGCCTTGCAGCTGCACGACCTGCTCCAGCGCAACGACCGCCTCGCCGACACGGTCATCGCCACGCTGGGGCCCGACCACCCCGCCACCCGCTCGACGGAGGCGAACCTCAGCCGCCTGCGCTCGATGTGGGCCCGCCACCGCCAGTTCGGCTGAGCGTCGCTGCCGGTTCGGTTGCACGCCACGGCAGGGCTAGCGTTTCGGCCGTGCTCGCCGCTTCCGTCGGATTCAACATCAACGTCGTGCTCCACCTCATCGCGGAGGTGGCCGCGTTCGGGCCCCTGCTCGTGTTCGGGCGCCTGTGGGCCACCGACCCGGAGGGCGCGGCCAAGCTCTACACCCGCATCAGCCTGCCCGCGCTGGTGCTGCTGTGGGTGTTCGGCATGGGCGCCCTGGGCCTGTCGGGTTCCGACGGCGTGGACAAGTACGAGATGAGTGACCCGTGGGTGCTGGTGTCGCTGCTGATCTGGGTGATCCTCGTGGCCATCGGCGTCGCCGTGATCATGCCGGCGTCCAAGCAGCGCGGCGAGGACGCACGCAAGCGGCTCATGGCCGGCGTGGGCACCACCCACCTGCTGCTGGTGGTCGCCGTGATCCTGATGGTGTTCCGCCCCGGCAGCTGAGCGGCGCTCAGCTGCGGGTGGCGCTGCGGGCGGGGCCGGCGTTCGACAGCGCTTCGAGATCGGCGTCGACCATCATCTCCACCAGCTCCCGGAAGCTGGTGCGCGGCTCCCAGCCGATCACCGTGCGGGCCCGCTCGGGGTCGCCGATGAGCAGGTCCACCTCCGCCGGCCGGTAGAAGCGTTCGTCCACCTTGACGAAGTCCTGCCAGTCGAGCCCCACGTGGCCGAACGCCACCTCCACCAGCTCGCGCACGGCGTGGGTCTCGCCGGTGGAGACCACGAAGTCGCCCGGCTCCTCCAGCTGCAGCATCTTCCACATCGCCTCGACGTAGTCGCCGGCGAAGCCCCAGTCCCGCTGGGCGTCGAGGTTGCCCAGGCGCAGCTCGGTGGCGCGACCCAGCTTGATCTGGGCCACCCCGTGGCTGACCTTGCGGGTGACGAACTCGAGCCCGCGCCGGGGGCTCTCGTGGTTGAACAGGATGCCGCTGGTGGCGAACATGCCGTAGCTCTCCCGGTAGTTCACCGTGATCCAGTGGCCGTAGAGCTTGGCCACCCCGTAGGGGGAGCGCGGGTAGAACGGGGTCCGCTCGGTCTGCGGCACCTCGACGACCTTGCCGAACATCTCCGAGCTCGACGCCTGGTAGAAGCGGATGTCGGGGTCCACCACCCGGATGGCCTCCAGCAGGCGGGTCACCCCCAGGGCGGTCACGTCGCCGGTCAGCACCGGCTGGCCGAAGCTGGTCTGCACGAAGCTCTGGGCCGCCAGGTTGTAGACCTCGTGCGGCCGGTGCTCGGCGATCACCCCGATCATCGAGCCCTCGTCGAGCAGGTCGCCCGGCACCAGCGTCAACGCGTCCTGGATGTGGGCGATGCGCTCGAAGTTGACCGTCGACGAGCGGCGGACCATGCCGATCACCTCGTAGCCGAGGCCGAGCAGGAACTCGGCCAGGTACGACCCGGCCTGGCCGGTGATGCCCGTGATCAATGCCCGCTTCGTGTTGGCCATGGTCGCCGTTCTACCGCGAGGTGCGGCTCGCGTCTGCTTAGCCACTTAGCGCCATCGCGAGCCGGGTGCGCCCGGGATCCGACCGCGGCGGGCGGAAGCGCGCCGTGCCCGTGGCAGGCTGGTCGGGTGGAACGCGAGGGCAGCACGGCGGTCGGCCGGCTCGAACCGATGGGTCGGCGCATCGCCAAGCGGCGCGCCGAGCTGGGCTGGACCCAGGCCCGCCTGGCCGAGCGGGTCGCCATCTCGCGGGTGGCGCTGTCGCACCTCGAAGCCGGCCTGAGCGTGGCCAACGAGCGCACCGTCGCCCTGCTGGCGGGCGCGTTCGGGCTGGAAGCGCACGAGCTCGTCGCCGGCACCGACTACCCGGCGGCCAAGCTGGAACGGCTGCCGCTGGTCGTGGCCCGCCACACCCACGTCGAGCACCGCCTCGGTTGCCTCGACGCCGAGCTGGGCTGGATCGGGCTGCTCCTCGGCGACGGGGCCGAAACCGTCGGCGCCGATGCCGCGCCGGCCGCGCTCGCTGCGCCGACCGCGCCGGTCGCGCCAGTCCTGTGGTGGCAGCGGGCGTTCGCCGTGGTGGAGGCGTGGCTCGACGAGCTGCGGGAACTGGCCGCCTCGGCCCACGACCAGACCGAACGGGTCCGGGTGGAGGCGGCGCTGCGCGCCCTGCTCGACGTGGCCGCCGAGCTGCGCCGAGCCCGCACCGGCGAGGAGACCCGGCCACCTCGTTGCTGAGGGCTGCGCCCCCGGACCCATCGACGGCCGGCTGGCGAGCTCAGCATCAGCGGAGCGAGCGGCGCCGGTAGTCCTCGAGCAGGTCGGCCACCGTCTGTTCCAGCGGCACCGTCGGCTCCCAGCCGGTGGCGATGCGCAACCGCCCGGCGTCGCCCACCAGGCGGGCCACGTCGACCGGCCGCAGCAGGGCCGGGTCGGGCACCAGGCGCACCGGTCGGGCGGCCAGCCGCACCATCGTGTCGGCCAGCTCGGCGATGGCCACCGCCCGACCCGAGCACACGTGGTACACCTCGCCCGGCACCCCGTGCACGAGCGCGGCACGGTAGGCGCGCACCACGTCGCGCACGTCGGTGAAGTCGCGCTCGGCGCGCAGGTTGCCCACCGCCACCTCGTCGCCGGCGGTGCCGTCACCCCGGCCGGCCTCGGCCGCCACCACCCGGGCGGCGAGGGCGCCGGCCACGAAGCGGTCGTCCTGGCCGGGGCCGAGGTGGTTGAACGGCCGGACCCGGATCACGGCGACGCCCCAGCCGAGGTGCGCCTGCAGCGCCACCTGCTCCGCCGCCGCCTTCGACGCCGCGTACGGCGTGACCGGCCGCAGCGGCGCCTCCTCCGTCAGCGGGCCGGTGCCGTCGGGTACCTGGCCGTACACGTCGGAGCTGGACACGACGAGCACGCGGCCCACCGACGCGTCGCGACAGGCGAGCAGCACGTGCTGGGTGCCCTCCACGTTGACCCGCAAGGTCGTGGTCGGGTCCGCCCACGAGGCGGGCACGCTGGCCTGGGCGGCCAGGTGGTACACGGCGTCGGGGCGTACGGCGGCCACGTAGTCGCGCCAGCCGGGCCCGTCGAGCAGGTCGGGTCCGCCGCGACGCCGGTCGGTGCAGATCACCTCGTCGCCGCAGGCGCGCAGGTGGGCCACGAGGTGCGTGCCCGCGAATCCGGCGGCCCCGGTGACCAGCGCTCTCACGATGGTCAGCCTATGGCCGGGCCACGGCGATCCAGCCGCCGGTAGAGCGCGGCGAGCTCGGCGGCGCAGTGGGCCCAGGAGAAGTGGGCGGCCCGGCGGGGGCCGGCGTGGGCCAGGCGGTCGCGGGTGGCGTCGTCGTGCAGCACCCGGGCGAGCGCCGCCGCCAGTGCGCCGTGGTCGCCCACGGGGACGCGCACGGCGGCGTCGCCGGTGACCTCGGGCAGGGGGCCGGCATCGCTGCACACCACCGGCACCCCCACGCTCATCGCCTCGAGCGGCGGCAGCCCGAAGCCCTCGTAGACGCTCGGGTAGGCGAGCACCGCGGCGCCGGCCAGCAGGTCGGCCCGGGTGGCGTCGTCGACCCAACCGAGCCGGACGATGCGGTCCCGGTGGCGGGCTGCGGCCACGGCGCGGTCGAAGGCGTCGACGCCCCAGCCGTCGGGGCCGGCCACGACGAGGTGCAGCGGGTGCCGGCGGTCCGCCGAGCGGTGGGCGTCGTCGAGCTCGATCAGCTCGTCGAGGGCCCGCACCAGGTGGACCAGGCCCTTGCGCGGCTCGATCGTGCCGAGGGCCAGCACGTAGCGCTCGGCGCCGGCCGCCCGGCGTCCGGCGACGGGGTCACCGTGGGCCTGCGCGCTGACCCCCAACGGCACGGGCACGACCCGCTCGGCGTCGGCGTCGCGGACCTTCAACCAGGTGCGCACCTCGTCGGCCACGAAACGGCTGTCGGTGTGGATCCAGGCGCCCTTGCGCCAGGCCCGCTCGATGAGCCGCGGGTAGGCCAGCGTGTGGGCGTTGCACAGCTCGGGGAAGCGGACCGGGGTGAGGTCGTGCACGGTCACCAACCGGGCGGCCCGGCGGGCGGGCGGCACGACGAAGTTGGTGCCGTGCACCACGTCGACGGCGCCGGTGAACAGCTCGATCGGTGGCAGCTCGACCCGGGACCAGGCCTCGCGGAGGGGCGGGCGGCCATCGGCCGGCGGGCGATGCGGACCCCGGGCGGGACGAGGTCGGCGAGCCGGCCCCGGCCGCGCCAGCTCACGGCGAAGCCGACGAGCTCCAGCGGGCCGAGGGGGTCGGGCCGGTCTACGTCGGCGCGCTCGACGAGGTGGCGCAGGAGCTCGGTGGCGAAGACGCCGACACCGGTGGGCCGGCCGAGCAGCGGGGTCAGGTCGATCGCGACACGGGTGCGGCTCACGATGAGCCCGACGCCACCACCCGGCTCATGGCGGTGGTGACGGCGTCGCCGACCTTGCGGCTCACGTCGGCGGCGAACCCGTAGCCCAGGCGGTCGAGCTCCTGCTCGATGTCGGGCCGCAGCGCCATCCACCGCTGCAAGCCGATCAGGGTCAGCCCGACGCCCACCTCGAGCCCCTTGCGGGCGCGCTCGTCCACGCCCCGAGGCTAGCGGTGAGCGGTGGCGTTCCCGGCCCCGCGGCGCCGCCTTGCCCGGGGTGCCCGACGAACCCGTCGCGCTCGATTCGACGTCGATTCGGAACCGGTCGTGTGACACGAGCTCGGGCAACCGCTGGTGCTGCGGCGACCTCGTGAGGTCATCACCGGCCGCCAACGGTGGGCGTGCCATCCCAAGGCGTCTGACGCGGCGAATCGAAGTCGAATCGTCGCCGAAGGCACGGGGCCGGGGGAGGGGGCGCGCCGGAACGATGCGGCACGCCCGCACGAGCCCGACCCGGGCGACGAGCGCTCCCATCGCAGAAGGGTGAACAGCGGACGAGTAGCCTCTCGCCATCGTGGATGAACGCGACGTCCTGGACCCGGGCACCGCCGGGCCGGACCCCAGCAGCGACACGGCCGACGAGCCGAGGGCAGCCGCTCCGGCCCTGCCCACCGTGGTCGCCGTCGTGGTCACCCACAACCCCGGGCCCTGGTTCGAGGAGGCGCTGGGGTCACTGGTCAACCAGGACTACCCCAACCTGTCGATCCTCGTCTTCGACACCGACAGTGACCGCGACCCGACCCATCGCATCGCCGAGGTCGCTCCGAAGGCGTATGTGCGCCGCCTCGAGCGCAACACCGGCCCCGGCGCCGCGGTCAACAACGCCCTGTCGATGGTCGAGGGTGCCCCGTTCTTCCTGCTCTGCCACGACGACGTGGCCCTGGCCCCCAACGCCGTGCGCCTGCTGGTGGAGGAGGCCTACCGCTCCAACGCCGGCATCGTCGGCCCCAAGCTCGTGCGCTGGGATCAGCCCGAGGCGCTCCTCGCCGTCGGCATGGGCGCCGACCGCTTCGGTGCCCCGTTCCCGCTCTGTGAGCGCAACGAGCTCGACCAGGAGCAGCACGACGGCGTCCGCGACGTGTTCTACGTGCCGAGCGCCTGCTTCCTCATCCGGGCCGACCTGCTGCGGGCCCTCGGCGGCTTCGACGAGGCCATCACCTACCACGGCGAGGACACCGACCTCTGCTGGCGCGCCCACCTGGCCGGCGCCCGGGTGCTGGTGGCGCCGAACGCCCGGGTCCGGCACCTCGAGGCGCTCGGCGAGCGCCGGCCCGACGATCGCCGCCGGCTGCAGACCCGTCACCGCCTGCGCATGGTGCTGACCAACTACGGCTGGTTCTACCTGCTCGGCGAGCTCGTGCAGCAGGCGGTGCTCTCGCTGCTCGAGGTCGTGGTCGCGGTGCTGACCGGTCGCTTCCGCCAGGCCCGGGAGGTGCTCGCGGCGTGGGCGTGGAACGCCCGCCGGATCGGCTCGATCACCGCCAAGCGTCGGGCGGGCAAGGACCTGCGCCAGATCACCGACCTCGAGCTGCGCCGCCTGCAGGTGCGCGGCTCGGCCCGGGTGACCGGCTTCCTCCGCGGCCAGATCGGCGGGGCCGACGCCAACGCCACCCTCGGCGACTCGCTGCGCCAGTGGATCAGCCGCCGCAGCGCCGGCGCCCAGCCCCAGAACGTGGTCGCCGTGCTGGTGCTCGCCCTGGTGCTGCTGTTCGGCAGCCGGCACCTGCTGACCCGGTCGGTGCCCGCCATCGGCGAGTTCGTGCCCTTCCCCGGTCGCGCCCGGGACCTGCTGCGGCTCAGCTGGTCGAGCTGGCGGGACGTGGGCATCGGCTCGGACGCGGCGCCGCCCACCGCCTTCGGCCTGCTGGGCCTGGCCGGTCTGATCGTGCTCGGCGCCACCGACCTGCTGCGCTCGCTGCTCATCGTCGGCAGCCTGCCCATGGGGCTGTACGGCATGTGGCGCCTCGGCCGCTTCGGTGCGCACAGCCGGGCCAAGGCGGCGATGGTGCTGGCCTACGCCGCCAACCCGCTGCCCTACAACGCGCTGGTGGCCGGCCAGTGGCGGGCGCTCGCCCTCTACGCCCTGCTGCCCTGGGTGGTGCGCTCGCTCGCCGCCGCCGGCGGGCTGCAGCCCTTCGCCGACCTCGAGCGCCGCACCCCGCTGCCGGCCGCGGTCGCCGCGGTGGCGCTGCAGGTGGCGGCGCTGGCCGCGCTGGCCCCGTCCACCGTGGTGCCGGTGCTGGTGTGCGCGGTGGCGCTGGTGCTGGGCTCGGTGATCGGTGGGCAGGCTGCGGCCGGCGCGCGCGCCTTGGGCGTGGCCGTGCTCGGCAGCGCCGTGGGCCTGGCGCTGCACGCACCGTGGCTGCTGAGCGCCTGGTCCGGCGACGACCCCGACCTGCGCTCCCTGGGCACGCTCGGCGGAGCCGACTCCGTACCGCTCGCCGACCTCCTGCACTTCCACAGCGGCCGCTTCGGTGGCTCCTGGGTGAGCTGGGGCCTGCTGCTCGCCGGCCTCGCCGGCCTGGTGATCGGCCGCTCCTGGCGCCTCGGCTGGGCCGTGCGGGGCTGGGCGCTGTACGCCCTGCCGATGCTGGCGGTGGCGGTGGTGCAGGCCGGTTGGGTGGACGTCGACCTGCCCGCCGGGGAGGTGCTGCTCAGCCCGGCGGCGGTGGGGGTGGCGGTGGCCGTGGGCGCCGGCATGGCTGCCTTCGACATCGACCTGCCCGCCTACCGCTTCGGTTGGCGCCAGCTGCTCAGCGTGGTGGCCGCCGGTGGGCTGTTCGTGGCGCTGATCCCGCTGGTGCTGCGCTCGTTCAACGGGCAGTGGGACATGCCCCGCGGCGGGTACGACCGGGTGCTCGGCTTCGTCGACGACGAAGTCGCGGCACCCGACACCGGGCCGTTCCGGGTGCTGTGGTTGGGCCGGGCCGACGTGCTGCCCGCCGCCGGGTGGCCGGTGGGGGACGGCGTGACCAGCTACGCCCTCAGCACCGGGTACCCCGCCCTGGGCGGCCTGTGGTCCGGGCCGGAGGGACCCGCCACCGAGCAGGTGCCCGCTGCGTTGGTGGCGGCCCGTTCGGGTGGCGACAACCGGCTGGGCCAGCGCCTCGGTGCTCTCGGCGTGCGCTACGTGGTGGTCGTCGACCAGCTCGCTCCGGCGCCCTACGACAGCCGGCGGGCCCCGGCCGCCGAGTGGCTCGATGCCACGCTGGCCAGCCAGCTCGACCTGGCCGAGGTCGAGCTCAACGGGGCGGTGCGCGTCTACCGCAACACCGCGTGGTGGCCGCTCACCATGGCCCTGCCCGCCGCAGAGGCGATCGGGCCGGACGGTGTGGCGGCGCCCCTGCCGGACCCGGGTTCGGTCGGACCGGCGCTGCGCCAGACCGGCCTCCGCCGCTACGAGGGCGAGCTCGACGGGGACACCGTGCTGCGCTTCGCCGCGGCCGCCACCGGCAGCTGGCGGCTTGAGGTCGACGGTCGGACCGCCTCGGCCACGGAAGCCGACGGGGTCACCACCTTCACGGTCGAGCAGGGGGGCGCGGCGGTGCTGTCGTCGTCGGCGTCGCCGTTGCGCATGGCGTTGCTGGCCGCGCAGGTCCTCGCCTGGCTGGGGCTGGTGGTGCTCAGCCGGCGCACGGCCGGTGCCCGGGAGGCGGTGGCGGCCGCGGCCACGCTCGACCAGGTGGCCGCCGCCCACCGCGACGAGCCGTTCTCCTGGGCCGACCCCGACCAGGACCTCGGCCCGGACCCGACCCCGACCTGCTCGACGAGACCGGACCGGGCGATGTCGACGGGCACAACGGCCGGGCCGGCCCGCAGGACGCCGCCCCCACCGCCGATCCCGAAGATGACCTCGCCGGCGCCGAGCCGGCCACCGACGTGGAGGACCCGCGATGATCGCCCGCCGCCTGCCGGTGGTCGCCGTGCTGGTGGCGCTGGTGGCCGCCGCCCTCACCCTGGACCCGCGCCGGCCCGAACCGGCCACCACCAGCACCGCGGTCGCCGCCGCCGCCCTCAGCCCGCTGGCCACTGCCGTCGACGCCGGCAGCTCCACGTGGTTCTGCGCCGGCGGATCGGCCACCGTCACCGGCGTCGCCGAGCACGTCATCACCATCGCCAACCCCACCGATGCCGCCGCCGAGGGCACGCTGCAGCTGTTCCTCGAAGGGCAGGACCCGCAGTCCTTCCCGGTGGCGGTGGCCGCCCGCGACCAGACCCGGGTGCCGCTGGCCGGCCTGGCCCAGGGGGAGTGGGCGGCCGCGCTCGTCGAGCTCGACCGGGGTGGCCTGGTGGTCAGCCACGAGGTGCTGGGCATCGGCGGCTGGGACAGCGACCGTTGCAGCTCGCAGGCCTCGGACCGCTGGTACCTGCCCTGGGGTCAGACGGCCCCGCAGGAGGCATCCTCGCTGCGCCTGGCGCTGTTCAACCCGTTCGCGGTGGAGGCGGTGGTCGACATCGCCTTCGACACCGACGACGGGTTCCGCACCCCCGAGGCGCTGCAGGGCTTCCTCGTGCCGCCGCGCCGGCTGGTCACCGTCGACGTCACCAACATCGTGCCGGTGCGCCTGCGGGTGTCCACCGAGGTGGTGGCCCGCAGCGGTCGCCTCGTCGTCTCCCGTCTCCAGAGCCTCTCCGGCATCGACGGCACCGTCACCCTCGACGTCACCCCGGCGGCCCCGTCGGGCGCCACCAGCTGGTACTTCGCCGACGGACGGGTGGATGCCGACACCCTCGAGCGCATCGCCGTGTACAACCCCGGCGAGCAGACCGCGCAGGTCGAGGTGGAGGTGACCCGGGCCCGGCTCACCCGCGACCTCGCCATCGAGCCGTTCGAGTTGCAGATCCCCCCGCAGTCCTACGCCGAGGTGGTGCTCAACGACGAGAGCCGGGTGCCCAAGCCGCTGCGCCACACCACCGTCGTACGCTCCCTCAACGATGTGCCCATCGTGGCCGAGCGCGTGCAGCTCAGCTCCACGGTGAAGCAGGCCACCGCCACCGCCATCGAGGAGGCGGCCCAATCCGCCACCTCGACCACCGCGGCCGGGGATGCGGGTGCGGCCACCACCGCGGTCACCACGGCGCCCGGCGACCAGGGCGCGACCGAGCAGGGCGACGCCGAGCAGGCCGCCGCCGAGGCCGCTGCGGCCGGGCTGGTGCCGCTGCCGCCGGGGCTGTCCGCCACGCTGGGCACACCCGTCGTGGCCCGCAGCTGGGTGCTGCCCGACGCCGGACGCCCCGACGTCGCCGCGGCGAAGATCGTCGTCACCAACGTGTCCAACGACCAGCCGGCGACGTTCACCGTGCGGCTGTACCGGGGTGGTTCGCCGCTGCCGACCACGCCGACCACCACGGCACCGCCCGAGGCGCCGGTCACCGGGGCGCCCACGACAGCGCCGCCCACCACCGACACCACGGCGCCGCCCCCCACCGTGCCGCCGGCCGGCACCGAGGTGCCCGCCACCCCGGCCGCACCCGAGCAGGCGGTGACCACGACGGTGCCCACCACCGCTCCCACCACCACGGCGGCACCGGCCACAACCGCGGCGACCACGACGGCAGGCACCTCGACCGCACCCGCACCGGGCGACGATCAACCGGCCCCCATCGCGCTCGAGCCCCGCCAGCAGGTGGAGATCCCGGTGCTGGTCGGGCCGGACGAACCGCCCGTGCTGGCGGTGATCGAGGCCACCGGCATGGTGGCGGTGGACGGCGTGCAGACCTACGCCCCGTTGGCCGACGTGGGCATCCGACCGGCCGTCGCCCGCACGGAAGGGGTCCGGGTGCCCGACGCCCTCGACCCCGACATCGGCGTCGGCGAGGAACCGGCGACCACGGTTGCGACGCTCGACGACACCCCGGGCGGGACCACCTCGTCGAGCGGTCCGGGCGGGCTGACCGTCACCAGCGCACCGACGCCCACCGGGGCGCCCACGACGACGGCGACGGTGGCGACGACCACGGCCACCACGGCCACCACGGCCGCGCCCATCGCCGAGCCCACGACCGCGCCGCCCGCCGACGCCCCGACGACCGCGCCGGTCGACCCGGCCGCCACCACCGCACCCACCGGCTGACCATGAACCGTGTGCTGATCGCCGTCGGGCTGGCCTTCCTGGCCGCCGTCGCCGCCGCCTACCTCTCCCGCCGCAACCGCAACGCGCCGGCCGAGAGCACGACCTGGTCGGTGCCGGCCCAGCTCGAACGCCGGGACTTCGTGCGACCCGACGCCCCCTGGCTGGTGGCGCTGTTCAGCTCCGCCACCTGCGAGGTGTGCGCCGCGGTGTGGGAGCGGGCCCAGGTGGTCGACGGGTCCGAGGTGGCCGTGCAGAACCTCGAGGCCAAGGCCGACAAGCGGCTGCACGAGCGCTACCGCATCGACGCCGTGCCCTTGCTGGTGATCGCCGATGCCGACGGCGTGGTCCGCAAGCACTTCCTGGGTCCGGTCACCGCTGCCGACCTGTGGGGCGCGCTGGCCGAGCTGCGCTGAGAACGGACAAGGCCCGCAGGCGGACCTGCGGGCCTTCATGCATCTCGTACCGGGGAGCCGGGTCAGCCGACCGGCGCCGGGGGCGGCGGGGGCGGCGGTGACAGCGGCGGCGTCATCTCGGCCGGCCCGGCCGACGGCGGCCGGTGCGACAGCTCGATGAGCCGGGTCACCTCCCGCCCGTCGATCGTCTCCCGCTCGAGCAGCGCCCGGGCCACCATCTCCAGCGCCTTGCGGTTGTCGTGCAACAGCTGACGGGTGCGGTCCTCGGCCTCGCGCAGGATGCGCTCGATCTCCTCGTCGATGACGCGAGCCGTCTCCTCCGAGTACTCCTTGGTCTGCACCCAGTCCTCACCGAGGAACACCGGGCCGCCCGAACCCCAGGCCATCGGCCCGATGCGGTTGGACATGCCCCACTCCCGCACCATCTTGCGGGCGAACTCGGTGGCCTTGCGCAGGTCGTCGGAGGCGCCGTTGGTCACCTCGCCGTAGATCGAGTCCTCGGCGATGCGACCGCCCAGCATCATCGAGAGCCGGTCCTCGATGGACGATTGCGACATCGAGTGGCGGTCTTCCTGGGGCATCGTCATGGTGACGCCGAGCGCCATGCCGGTGGGCAGGATGGTGACCTTGTGCACCGGGTCGCAGCCGGGCAGCAATGTGGCGACGAGGGCGTGACCGGCCTCGTGGTAGGCGGTCATCTCCTTCTCGTGCTCGCTCATCACCACCGACTCACGGCGGGCGCCGATCATGACCCGGTCCCTGGCCTCCTCGAAGTGGCGGGCCCGGATGACGTCGTCGCCGCCGCGCACGGCGAACAGCGCCGCCTCGTTGACCAGGTTGGCCAGCTCGGCACCGGCCATGCCGGGGGTGCCCCGGGCAACGACGTTCAGGTCGACGTCGGGGGCGATGCGCTTGGCCTTGCAGTGCACCTTGAGGATGGCCAGCCGCTCGGTGAACTCCGGCAGCGGCACGATGACCTGGCGGTCGAAGCGGCCGGGCCGCAGCAGCGCCGGGTCGAGCACGTCGGGGCGGTTGGTGGCGGCGATGATGACCACGCCCTCGGAGGCCTCGAAGCCGTCCATCTCGGCCAGCATCTGGTTGAGCGTCTGCTCCCGCTCGTCGTGGCCGCCGCCGAGGCCGGCCCCGCGCTTGCGGCCGATCGAGTCGATCTCGTCGATGAAGATGATCGCCCGGCCCATCTTGCGGGCGGACTGGAACAGGTCGCGCACCCGGGAGGCGCCGACGCCGACGAACATCTCCATGAAGTCGGAGCCGGTGACCGACAGGAACGGCACGCCGGCCTCACCGGCCACCGCCCGGGCGATCAGGGTCTTGCCGGTACCGGGCGGGCCGACGAGCAGCACGCCCTTGGGGATGCGGGCACCGATGGCGGCGAACTTCGACGGGGAGCGCAGGAAGTCGATGACCTCACGGATCTCCTGCTTGACCCCGTCGTAGCCGGCCACGTCGTCGAAGGTGGTCGACGGGCGCTCGGTGGAGTACGTCTTCGCCCGGGACCGGCCGATCGACATGATGTTGCCCATCTGGCCGGCGGCCCGGCGCTGCATCCACCAGAAGAACCCGATGAGCAGCGCGAACGGCAGCAGGATGGGCAGCAGCTGGGACAGGAAGCCCGAACGGGGGGTGGCGGGCTTCTGCTCGACGTTGTTCTCCTCGAGCAGCTGTCGGTCCTCGTCGGAGAAGTCGAGGTAGCCGGTCGTGCGGAACTCGTCGCCGTTGCGGTACATGCCGTCGATGTCGCCGGTGGTGTTGTCGAACGTGATCGACTCGACCTGCCCGTCCTTCACCGACTCGATGAACTGGGTGTACGTGATGCGCTCGCCCGTCTCGCCACGCAACAGCGTGGGGACGACCAGCACGAGCACGACGAGACCGACCAGCGCCCAGATCGCCCACTTGGGGAAGCCCTGTTCGTTGCGGGCCCCAGAACCCGGCGGGCGACCCTGGGGTCCGCCGGGCGGATTTGCCTTGGGATCCATGGCTTCATGCTAGGTCCACCCAGGGGGGAATGCGGATCGATCGGACCCCGGGGTGCGAGGCCCGGTCCGGCGCCCGCCGAGGTGGTTGCCGAGCGGTAGCTTCTCCGCCGTGGACCAGCCCGTGGCCCCCGTCACCAACGCCGATGGCGGGCCATCGGGGCGCCGCCGCGTCAGCGGCTGGGTGTCGCTCTTCGTCGGCGGCTGGCTGCTCAGCCAGATGGTCGGCGCAGTGGCGTTCTTCGCCATCCACCCGCTGTTCGTGGTGGCCGGCACGGCCTCGGGGGTGGCCGCCGCCGAGGTGCTCGACGACACCGCCCTGGCGTTGACGGCGGGCACGCCGCTGCTCGCCCTGGCGCTGCTGCAGGCGCCGGTGTGGGCCACCCAGCTCGGGGTGGTGGCCGTGGCCACCGTCGGGCGGGGCCGCAGCCTGGGCCGGGACCTGCGGCTGCGCTGGCACTGGAGCGACGTGCCGGTGGGCATCGCCTGCGGGATCGGGGCCCAGTTGCTGGTGGCGGTGGCCTACCTGCTGGCCGGCGTGGACGGTGACGGTCCCGCCCGACAGCTGACCAGCAAGGGCGCCGGCCTCGCCGGGGTCCTCGGCATGTTGGCCCTGCTGGCGGTGGCCGCGCCGGTGGTGGAGGAGCTGCTGTTCCGCGGGGTGCTGCAGGGTGGCCTCGCCGGTCGTCTGCACCCGCTGCTGGCGTTGGGGATCAGCTCGGTGGTGTTCGCCGGCGTGCACTTCCAACCGGTGCAGTTCCCGGGCCTGCTGATCGCCGGCCTCGTCTTCGGGGGCCTGGCCCTGCGACGCGACCGGCTCGGTCCCGCCATCGTCGCCCACATGGCGTTCAACGCGTTCACCGTCGTGCTGCTGGCCCTGTCCTGAGCGGCTCGCCGGCCCGGTCCGGCACCACGACCATCGCTCGGCCGCGGATCGATGCGGCGGTGCTCGTCGGCCGATCCGTCGGTGACGAACGACTGGGCGAACGGCCCGGAGTCCGTTTCAATTCCGTGACGACACTTCAGCGGGATCCCCCAGACGGTCGATGACACCTGTCGGTATGAGCGCTGCGGAGCACCCACGGCGCGCGGTGGCGGACGAATTGCGAGGCAGCATGACCCGAGACCTCAAGGCGGCGAAGTCGACGACGGTCGGCACCTGCACGAACGGCTGCGAGGGCAACCTCGTCACGATCACGATGTACGTCAGGGGCGAGGCGGTCACGATGACGTCGTGCTCGACCTGCGACCGGCGGACGTGGAGCAAGTCGGGCGAGCGGGTGGAGCTGCGATCGCTGCTCGACGACATCAAGGCGGCACAGCCACTGCGCAAGGCGAGCTGACCGCGCAGTCCGGCGGCGTCCCCAGTCCGGTCACGGCCCGGGACGGCACGCCCACCTGACGGCCGGATGCGTGGCGGTTCACCCCGAGGTCGGAAGCCCGACCCGGCCGGTGCATCCATGCGGGCCACCCTCGACGGTTAGCGTGGTCCCCGCCGCCACCGCCCTCGGTGGTACCCCACCCGACCAAGGGTCGACCTACCACATGGACACCATCAACCCTTCTTCGAACGGTTCCGACCCGGCTCCGCGACCCGCCCCCGGGTGGGGCGGTCCCGAAGCCGACCCGGACCCGGGGCCGCAGCCCGCACCGGCGGCCTTCGAGCCGGACCACCCGGGCGGCGTCGCCGCCGAGCCGGCCCCCGGTGCCGGCACCGGGCCGGGTACCGACACCGACCCCGTGGCCGGACCGGCACCGGCCGCCGGCCGCCGGGCCGCCCTCGGCATCCGGCTGCGCAGCTGGTGGTCCTCCCCGAGCGGGTGATCAGCAGCCTGCTGACGTTCATCGCGGTGACCGTCGCCATGGTGTTCGTGTGGCTGCAGCTCCAGCCGAGCCAGCTGCTGGCCGACACGCTGACCGCCGGTGGCGACATGGGCGCCCACGTGTGGGGTCCCGACTTCCTCCGCCGGGAGATCCTCGGCAACTTCGGCCTGTCGGGCTGGACGAAGGACTGGTACGCCGGCTTCCCGGCCTACAAGTTCTACATGGTCGTCCCGGCGCTGCTCATCGTGCTGGTCGACCTCATCCCCTTCGTGCCCTACACGATCGCCTTCAAGCTGGTCAGCGTGTCGGGGCTGGTCACCATGCCCCTCGCCGCGTGGTTCATGGGCAAGATGTTCCGCCTGCCCTACCCGGGCCCGGCGCTGCTGGCGTTCGGCACGCTGCCGTTCATCTTCGACTTCGACGAGCGGTTCCGGATCATCGGGGGCAACGCCGCCTCCACGCTGGCCGGCGAGTTCTCGTTCTCCATCAGCCTCACGATCTGCCTGGTGTACCTCGGCGTCGCCGCCCGGGGTCTCGAGACCGGCCGCTACCGCGCGCTCGGCGCCGTGCTGTTCGCGCTGGTGATGCTGAACCACCTGATCCCGGCCATGTTCGCCGTGGTGGCCACGCTGCTGCTGGGGCTGTGGCGCCTCGCCATCGACACCCGCCGCGGCGCCGACGGGGTGTTCATCGTGCTGTTCATCGCCGCCGCCATCGGCGCCGGCTGGGGCGCGGGCACGGGGGTGCTGTCGGTCCCCATGGCGGTGGCCCTGCCGGTGCTGGCCGTCGGGCTGCTGGTGGCCGTGGCCTGGGCGTTCGAACCGGCGTGGCGGGCCACGCTGCTGTGGGTGGCGCCCGTCGGCATCATCGGGGCGATGGTGACCGGCTTCTGGTCCCTGCCCTTCGTCAAGAACCACGCCTACTTCAACGACATGGGCTGGGAGCGGATCCAGACCTACGGCGACCACCTGGGTGCCGCCAAGATGCTCACCACCGTCTGGTACGCGGTCTTCGCCCTGTGCCTGATCGCCGTCGTGCTGTCGATCGTCGAGCGCCTGCTCATCGGCGGGTTCCTGGCCTCGCTGGCGCTGACGATGGGCATCCTGTTCTCGGCGTGGCCCGCCACCCAGATGTGGAACGCCCGCTTCCTGCCCTTCTACTACCTGTCGCTCTACCTGCTGGCCGCCGTGGGCCTGTCGCTGTTCGTGAAGGTGCTGCCCTCGTTCGGCCTGCGCTCGCTGGGCGGCACGGTGGCCGCTCTCGGCCTGCTGTTCGCCGCCGCCCTGCCCCTCGGGGTGGTGCCCGGCAGCAAGCTGGTCAACGGCCAATGGAGCTTCTACGGCACGTTCACCGCCCCGCAGTCCTTCGTGAAGTCGTGGGCCGAGTGGAACTACAGCGGGTACCAGGGCAAGGACGCCTGGCCGGAGTACAACGAGGTGGTCACCGCCATGGCCAACCTCGGCCAGGAGCGCGCTGCGGCCGGGTCATGTGGGAGTACCAGACCGAGAAGCTGAACTCCTACGGCACCCCCATGTCGTTGATGCTGTTGCCCTACTGGACCAAGGGCTGCCTCGGTTCGATGGAAGGGCTCTACTTCGAGTCCTCGGCCACCACGCCGTTCCACTTCATGAACCAGTCCGAACTGTCCGAGGCGCCGTCGCGGGCCCAGCGCGACCTGCCCTACAGCTCGCTCGACGTCGACCTCGGCGTGCAGCACCTGCAGCTCATGGGCGTGCGCTACTACATGGCGTTGACCGATGCGGCCAAGCGCCAGGCCGACGCCAACGAGGACCTGAGCTTCCTGCTCGACACCGGGCCGTGGTCGGTCTACGAGGTGGCCGACTCCGCCCTGGTGGAACCGGTGGACAACCTGCCCGCGGTGGTGGACCTGGCCCAGGACCAGAAGGCGTGGCTCGACCCGTCGGCCGAGTACTACAACGACCCGTCCCGCTGGGACGTGCTGCTGGCCGCCGACGGGCCCGCCGAGTGGGAGCGCGTCGGGATCGACGCCGAGCCGGTGCAGCACGGCGTGCCGCAGACGACGGTGCGCAACATCGTCGAGACCCAGGACCGCATCAGCTTCGAGGTGGACAACGTCGGGGTGCCCATCCTGGTGAAGAGCTCGTACTTCCCGAACTGGAAGGTCGAGGGCGCCGAGGGCCCCTACCGGGTCATGCCGAACCTGATGGTGGTGGTGCCCACCGCCGAGCGGGTGGAGCTGTCCTACGGCCACACCGGCGTGGACTGGCTGGGCTACCTGCTGTCGGCGCTCGGCATCGCCGGGGTGCTCTGGCTGTGGCGTTCGAAGCCGCCGGCGCTGCACCGCCCGCTCCGGGTGCGCGCCGCCGCAGCGCCCGTCGAGATCGACCTGTCGCGCTACCTGCTCGTGTTCCCCGTCGACGAGCCGGTCGAGGCGCCGTCCTACGCCGGTGTGCCGCTTCACGATGGCGCCACCGACGACGGCGGTTGGGCGGCCGCGCCGGCACCGTCGGAGCGCCCCGACCCCTCGCCGGGCGGCCCTGCTCCCGCGCCGCCCACGACGCCGGCCGGACCGATGTTCGCCGGTTCGGCGGCCGCCGAGGACGCCGTGCTGACCCCATCGCCGGCGGCGGCCGGCGACGCCGCACCCGCCTCGGAGCCCGCGGCCGTGCCCCCGGCCGAGCCTGCATCGGCGCCGATGGCGGCCGGGCCGGCGATCGCCCCATGGGCGGCCACGCCGGTCACCCCGGCCACCTCGGTCACCCCGGCCACGCCGCCGGTGGCCGCCACCTCGTTCGAACCGCCGGCGCCGACGCGCGCCGCGCCCCCCGTCGCCCCACCGGCGGGTGATCCGGCCGCACCGTCGGCGGTGCCGCTCGACCTGTTCGGCAACCCCGCGCCCCCGGCGGCGCCGTCGCCCGCACCGGAGGCGGCGAACCCGTTCGCCGCCCCGCCCGAGCCCGCGCCCGCACCCGCGCCCCCGACCGACCCCGGCCACCGGCCGTTCACCCCGCCGTTCGATCCCACCCTCGATCCGCTCGCCGCACCCCGGCTCGACCGTCGCACGCTGGGCCGCCTCGGCGCCGACGGGTCCGAGGCCGGCGCCCGGGACGGCGACGCGCCGGACGGCCCGTCCGCAGCACCCGAGCGTCCCGACGATCACGGATGAGCGCCGCCCCCACGCTGCCGCCCCCACCGCCGCCCGGTCCCATCGCGGCCGGCATGCGCGGGTTCCTGGGCCGGTTCGCGCTGGTGGGGCTGTTCATCACCGCCGTCGACGTGGGCCTGCTGCTGGCGCTGCACCGCGGGGCGGGCTGGGCGCTGGCCTGGGCCGATGTGGTCGCCGTGGCGGTGGCCGCCGCCGTCTCCTTCCTGGCCCACCGCACGCTCACCTTCCGCAGCGACCCCTTCGTGCGCTGGGTGCACCAACCGTGGGCCGTGGCGGTGGTCGTCACCCTGGCCGGGGCCGCCGACCTGTCGGTGCTCACCCTGCTCAGCGGCCCCCGGCCGGGCCTCGGTGCGCTGCTGGCGGCCAAGCTCGTCGCCCTGTTCGTGGCCGCCGTCATCCGGTTGTTCTGCTACCGCTGGGTGCTCTTCCAGCGGGTCCGGCGCACCCAGGCGCTGCAGCCCGGCCGTGAGCTGCCGCCCGGCGACGTCCGCCTCAGCGTGGTGGTGCCGGCCTACTGCGAGCAGGAGCGCATCGGCGCCACCGTGGAGCGGTTGCGCAACGAGCTCGGCCTGATCGCCGCCGACGGCGGCCTCGAGATCGTCGTGGTGGACGACGGCTCTTCCGACGACACCGTGGGCGCGGCCCGCCGCGCCGGCGCCGACCAGGCCATCAAGCTGCCGCAGAACCAGGGCAAGGGCGGTGCCGTACGTGCCGGTATGTTGGCGGCCCGGGGACGCACCATCGCCTTCACCGACGCCGACCTGGCGTACTCGCCGGACCAGGTGCTGCACCTGCTGGTCGAGGTCGAGCAGGGCTGGGACATGGTGGTGGGCAGCCGCCGGCACACCGGCACCACCACGCTGGTGCGGGCCCGCCGCCTGCGCGAGATCGGCGGGCGGGTCATCAACGTGCTGACCACCGCGCTGCTCCTGGGCCAGTACCGCGACACCCAGTGCGGGTTGAAGGCGTTCCGCTCCGATGCCGCCCGGCTGCTGTTCAGCCAGACCCGCATCACCGGCTTCGCCTTCGACATCGAGCTGTTCCACCTGGCCGAGCGGTACGAGCTGTCGGTGCTCGAGGTGCCGGTGCGGGTGGAGAACTCCGAGCGCTCCACCGTGAAGGTGGCCCGCGACGCCGGCCGGCTCATGCGCGACCTGGTGCGGGTCCGCCGTTGGGCCAAGCAGGGCGCCTACGCCGAGCACGCCGAGACCGTCCTGCGCTGACCGTGCTGCGCTGAACGGCCGTTGCCGGCGGGGACCGCTCGACCACCGTGCGGGTCGGGATGGCGTGGGCCGCCGATAGCCTTCGCACGGCATGCTGGATGAGATCTTCAAGGCCTACGACGTGCGGGGCGTGTACCCCACGCAGATCGACGCCGACCTCTGCCACCGCATCGGTGCCGCCTTCGCCCGCTGGGTGGCCGACGGCGACGGCGCCGAGCGGGTGATCGTCGCCCGCGACATGCGCCCGTCCGGCGTCGAGCTGGTGGCCGCGTTCACCGACGGGGCCCGCTCCCAGGGCATGGACGTGATCGACATCGGTCTGGTGTCGACCGACCTGCTGTACTTCGCCGCCGGCCGGCTCGACGCCCCGGGCGCGGTGTTCACCGCGTCGCACAACCCGGCCCGCTACAACGGCATCAAGCTGTGCCGTTCGGGCGCACGGCCCATCGGCGCCGACACCGGCCTCGACGCCATCAAGGCCATGGCCGCCGCCGGCCTCGAGCCCGCCGGCCGGTACGGCGAGCGGAGCGAGGCCGACCTGCTGGCCGACTACGCCCGCCACGTGCACGGTTTCGTGGACGCCGCCAACCTGCGCCCGCTCAAGGTCGTGGCCGACACCGCCAACGGCATGGGCGGCCTGGTGGTGCCGGCGGTGTTCGCCCAGCTGCCCTTCGAGCTGGAGATCCTCTACCCCGAGCTCGACGGCACGTTCCCCAACCACCCGGCCGATCCGATCCAGCCGGAGAACCTGGTCGATCTGCAGAAGCGGGTGCTCGACATCGGCGCCGACATCGGCCTCGCCTTCGACGGCGACGCCGACCGGGTGTTCCTGGTGGACGAGCTCGCCCAGCCGCTGTCGGGTTCGCTCACCACGTCGATCGTGGCCGCCGGCATGCTCGAGCGGCACCCGGGCGCCACCGTGGTGCACAACCTGATCTGCTCGCAGGCGGTGCCCGACATCGTGCGCGAACGGGGCGGCAACCCGGTGCGCACCCGGGTGGGCCACAGCTACATCAAACAGGTGATGGCCGACACCGGCGCCGTCTTCGGCGGCGAGCACTCCGGCCACTACTACTTCGCCGACAACTTCCGGGCCGACTCCGGCCTCATCGCCGCGGTGGTGGTGCTCGAGCAGCTGTGCCGGGCGGGGCTACCGCTGTCGGAGCTGCGCAAGCCGTTCGAACGCTACGTCGCGTCGGGCGAGCTCAACACCGAGGTCCCCGATCCCCGGGCGGTGATCGAGCGGGTGGCCGCCCACTACGCCGCCGCGCAGCCCGAGGCCACCATGGACCGGCTCGACGGGCTGACCGTGCACCTCGACGGCTGGTGGTTCAACCTGCGCCCGTCGAACACCGAGCCGCTGCTGCGGCTCAACCTGGAGGCGGCCACCGGCGACGAGGTCGCCCGCCGGGTGGCCGAGGTCCGCGCCGCCTTCGGGGTATAGAACTGTCGGTCCCGCCCGCCAACGACGAACGGAGCTGAAGTGGCGCTCGACCCGCAACTGCTGGAGATCCTGGCCTGTCCCGAGGACAAGGGCCCGCTGCTGTACTTCGAGAGCGAGTCGGCGTTGTACAACCCCCGGTTGCAGCGGCGCTATCGCATCGAGGACAACATCCCCGTGATGTTGGTCGACGAGGCGGAGAGCGTCGGCGACGACGAGCACGCCCGCCTGCTGGCCAAGGCCGAGGCCGAGGGCATCGCCCCCACCTTCGCCGGCTGAACCGGCGCGCACGGTCCCGTCCGCCCGCCCGCCCAGCCGCCGTTGGCTCCCGCCGTGTACCGGTTGCACAACACGATCCAGCGCTACGACTGGGGTTCCACCACGCTGCTGCCGCGCCTGCTGGGCATCCCGCCCGACGGCACCCCGCAGGCGGAGCTGTGGATGGGGGCGCACCCGGCGGCACCGTCGCACGTGCAGCTGGCCGATCGGCGGGTGTCGCTCGCCGCGCTGCTGGCCTCGGACCCGCAACGCCACCTCGGCGCCGCGGTCACGGCCCGCTTCGGCCCGCAGCTGCCGTTCCTGTTGAAGGTGCTGGCCGCCGCCCGGCCGCTGTCGCTGCAGCTGCACCCCGACGGCGACGCCGCCCGAGCCGGCTTCGCCCTCGAGGAGGCCGCCGGGCTCGACGCCAACGATCCGGCCCGCACCTACCGCGACCCCAACCCCAAGCCCGAGGTGCTGTGCGCGCTCGATCGCTTCGAGGCGCTCAGCGGTTTCCGGGCACCGCCGGCCACGGCGGAGCTCCTCGAGGCGTTCGCCCTCGATCGCCCGTGGGTGGAGCTGGCCCGCCGGGCCGACGCCGGCCGGTTGTGCGGCGCCCTGTGGGACCTCCCCGTCGCCGAGCAGGCCGGCCTCGCCGACCAGGTGACCGCCGCCGCGGCCGCCGGCGGTGCGGCGGCCGCCCGCTTCCCCCGTGAGGCCGCGTTCGTGCGCAGCGCGGCGGCCCACCACCCCCACGACGTGGGCCTGGTGGTCGGCTTGTGCCTCAACCGGCTGCGGCTGCTGGCCGGCCAGGCGCTGTACGCCCCCGCCAACCGGCTGCACGCCTACCTCGAGGGCATCGGTGTGGAGCTGATGGCCAACTCCGACAACGTGGTGCGCGCCGGGCTCACGACCAAGGCGGTGAACGTGGCCGAACTGCGTCGCCTGCTCGAGGTGGAGCCGGTGCAGCCCCGGGCGCTGGAGGCCGAGACCGATCCGGTCACCGGTGAGGCCCGCTACCGCACCCCGGCCGAGGAGTTCGCCCTGTCGAGGTTCCTGCTGGAGGGCGACCGGGTGGCCGTCCGCTCGCCGGGTCCGGAGATCCTGCTGTGCACCGACGGCGGCGCCGACCTCGTCGAGCTCCCCGGTGCCGGTGCCGGTGCCGGTGCCGGCGCTGTGGCGCTCGCGCTCGACCGGGGCGATTCGGTGTTCGTGCCCGCCGCCACCGCCGGCTACCGGTTGCGCGGTGTCGGCACCGTGTACCGCGCCCAGGTCGGGTTCCTGGCCGCCTAACCCCTCGGTGGGGGCTTGACGGTCGACGCCGCGGCGCCCACCCTTCGCCATCGACGGCGACGACGGCCGCACGGGTGCGAGGTGTGCCGAGCCGCCGAACGTAGACTTCTCAGCGGGCTGAGTTGAGAGGGCCAGTGGGCTCCAGCCCGGAACCGTGCCACGGCACCCCCATCCGCCGGTCGGGGCCGTGGAGGACCACCCGCAGCGGCCGATGCGCGGCCGCCGCGGCGCGAAAGGACAGGCGTGACCCTCACCGAGACCACCGGGATCAACCCAGACATCGACACCCGCGGCGACTACGCCGTGCGGGACCTCTCCCTCGCCTCCTTCGGGCGCAAGGAGATCCAGCTGGCCGAGCACGAGATGCCCGGGCTGATGGCCATCCGGGCCATGTACGCCGACGAGCAGCCGCTCAAGGGCGCCCGCATCACCGGCTCGCTGCACATGACCATCCAGACGGCCGTGCTCATCGAGACGCTCACCTGCCTCGGCGCCGACGTGCGCTGGTGCTCGTGCAACATCTTCTCCACCCAGGACCACGCCGCCGCCGCGGTGGTGGTCGGCCCCGACGGCACCCCCGACGACCTGCGCGGCACCCCCGTGTACGCCTGGAAGGGCGAGACGCTGGAGGAGTACTGGTGGTGCACCGAGAACGTGGTGCGCTGGCCGGGCGGCACCGGACCCAACCTCATCCTCGACGACGGCGGCGACGCCACCATGCTGGTGCACAAGGGCACCGAGTACGAGGCCGCCGGCGCCGTGCCCGACGCAGCGGATGACGACCCGGAGGAGTGGAAGGTCATCCTCGACCTCCTGCGCCGCTCGCTCGCCGAGGACCCGCAGCGCTACACCGCCATCGGCAAGGCCATCCGTGGCGTGTCGGAGGAGACCACGACCGGCGTGCACCGGCTCTACCAGATGCAGG
>JAWKIM010000032.1:0-90573 GCA_041394365.1 Acidimicrobiales bacterium | reverse complement strand
GTCGGTGCCTGCCCCCTCGGCGACCTCGATGGCGACGGCGATCTCGACGTCGCCATCACGGTGGCCGGGGTCCGCCCCAGCGGCCTGGTCGGCACCCCCGCCGAGGTGCAGTGGCTGGAGAACCCCACCCCGGCCGCCGACCCCTGGACGGCCCACACCATCGGCGTGCACGACGGCGGCGTCCCGCTCGACCTCGTCATCGCCGATCTCGACGGAGACGGTCGGGCCGACGTGGCCAGCCGCTCCGACCGGACCTTGCAGGTGTGGTGGTCGAACGACGCCGGCTGGAGCGCCGAACCGATCGCCGTGCCCGGTGGGCGCGGCCTGGTCGCCGGCGACGTGGACGGCGACGGCATCGCCGAGCTCGTGGCCGGCGGCACCCTGCTGGCGCGCGGGGCGACCGGCAGCTGGACGGCGAGCACGATCAACGGCGCCGCGAGCGCCACGGCCGCCATCGCCGACTTCGACGGCGACCAGCGCACCGACATCGCCCTCGGACCGTTCGACGCCGCCGGCCCGATCGCGGTGCACCGCCGCACCGACGAGGGCTGGCTGGCCGTCGTGGTCACCACCGACACCGGCGGCGCGGTGCACCGGCTCGAAGCCGCCGACCTCGACTACGACGCCGACATCGACCTGGTCACCGCTGCCCTGCGCGGCCCGGTCACCATCCTCACCAACGAGGGCCGCGCCCGGCTGTGGACGCCGCGGGTGATCGACCCGGACGGGCTGTTCGACTTCGCCGTCGGCGACGTCGACCTCGACGGCGACCGCGACATCGTCGGCTCCAACCCGGCCGGCAGCGCGCCGCTGGTGCTGTTCCGCAACCGGGCCTCCGAGCCCGTGGTGCTCGGCGGCGAGCTCCCCCGGGTGTCGGTCACCGGCGGCCCGACCCCGGCGCCCTCCACCACCGCCGCCCCACCGACCACCGCCCCCGCCGCCGGCGATGCGGGCACCGCGAGCCCGGGCGGCGGCCCCGAGACCTCCGCCGCCGGCGCCGTCGACCCCGCCACCGCCACGGCCGACACCGCCGGCGACCTGAACGAGGTGGCGCTCGGCCTGCCCACCACGGCCACCGCGCCGCCACGATCGACCACGACCACGGGCACCGGCGCCACCGCGGGCACCGAGCCGGCGGCTCCCATCGACGGCACCGGTGACGCAGGCCTCGCTCGGCCCACCCAGCGTCGATCCGGAGGTGGCGGTGCTGCCTGAGGTGCTCGAACGGCGCATCGTGCCCGGCCCCGCAGGGCGTTCCCCCTGGGTGGTGGCGGCGGCGTTCGCGCTGGCTGCGCTCGGCGCCGTGTTGTGCTGGCCGCTGCTGCTCGGCCGGTCGCCGGTGCCCGCCTGGGCGCGGCGCCACGGCGGACATGACGGCCACGGCCTCAGCCGGGGCGAACGTGCAGCAGGTGGGCCGGCTGGGAAGCCGGATCCAGGCGGACCCACGGGTTCGGACCCCGCCAGCTGAACCGTTCACCGCCGAGGGCGTCGTCCACCGCGAACGGCTCGTCCCAACCGATGCCGAGCGCGGCGAGGTCCAACGACAGCGTCCCCGCCTGGGCGGCGAAGGGATCGAGGTTGACCACTCACCAGCACCACGTCGTCGTCCCAGCGGCGGGAGTAGACCAGCAACGCCTCGTTGTCGCAACCGTGGAAGTGGATGCCCTCCAGGCGCTGCAGCGAACGATGGGCCCGGCGGAAGGCGTTCAGCGTCCGCAGCAGGCCGTTGAGGTTCGGCTCGGCGGCGAAGTCGCGCCGTACCACCTGGTACTTCTCGGAGTTGAGGTATTCGGTGTTGTCGTCGCGCTGCGGCGCGTTCTCGCCCAGCTCGTAGCCCGAGTAGATCCCGTAGCTGGGCACCAGCGTGGCGGCGAGCACGACCCGCAGGGCGAAGGCACTCAGCGGCCCGTTGCGCAGCACGCCCTCGAGGATGTCGGGCGTGTTCGGCCAGAAGTTGGGTCGCATCTGGTGCAGCGACGGCGCCGAGGTCAGCTCCTGCACGTACTCGGTGAGCTCGGCGCGATGCGTGCGCCAGGTGAAGTAGGTGTAGCTCTGGCTGAAGCCGATCTCGCCGAGGCGGCTCATCATGCCGGGCGCGGTGAAGGCCTCGGCCAGGAACAGCACGTCGGGGTGGTTGCGCCTTGATTCGGCGATCACCACGCCCAGAAGGCGAGGGGCTTGGTGGGGGTTGTCCACCTGGAAGCAGCGGATCCCCCGCTGGATCCAGTGCTCGAGCACCCCGCGGCACGCCTGCCACAACGCCACCCGATCGGCCTCCCGGTCCGGCCAGAAGTTGATCGGGTAGATGTCCTGGTACTTCTTCGGCGGGTTCTCGGCGTAGCGGATCGACCCGTCGGGCAACCGGTTGAACCACTCCGGGTGCGCCGCCACCCAGGGGTGGTCCGGCGAGCATTGCAGGGCGAAGTCCAGCGCCACCTCGATGCCCCGGGCGCGCGCCTCGGCCACCAGCTCGGCGAGATCCTCCTCGGTACCCAACCCCGGGTGGATGGCGGTGTGGCCACCCTCGGCGCCGCCGATGGCCCACGGGCTGCCCGGATCGTCGGGGCCGGCTTCGAGCGAGTTGCCCGGGCCCTTGCGGAAGGTCCGCCCGATCGGGTGGATCGGAGGCAGGTACAACGTGTCGAAGCCCATCCCGGCGATGCGGTCGAGCTCGGTGATGACGCCCCGGAACCCGCCGTAGGAACGGGGGAACAGCTCGTACCAGGCCGAGAACTCGGCCGCCTCACGGTCCGCCCACACGGCGAGCTTCGGCGAGCGGGTCTGGTCCCAGCCGGCGACCACGCCGTCGACGAGCGCAGCGAGCTCGGGGTCGAGGGCGACGTCGAGGCGGACCTGTGCGGAGCACGATGCGCTGCGCAGGCCGGCGACCGCGTCGCCGACACGGGCCCGGGCGGCGTCGTCGGCCAGCTGGTCGCACAGGTGCTCGAGCAGGCGGGCGCCCACCTCGAACTCGACCTGGAGGTCCTGGCCGGCGGCCGCCCGCTTGACGAGGTCGCGCCGCCAGCCGGCGAAGCGGTCCGTCCACGCCACCACCTGCACCTGGTGCGGCCCCGCCTCGAGCGGCACCCACCGACCGGTGAAGCGCGACAGCTCGCCCTCCTGCATCGGCGCCCACGCCCACGTACCGCCGTCGCGCCGCCAGCGCAGGGCAGCGGCCAGCACGTCGTGGCCGTCCTTCAGCAGCACCGCGGACACCTCGATCGGGCGCCCGACGGTGGCCTTGGCCGGCCAGTCCCCCGACGCCGTCGTGGGCTGCAGCTCCACGATGTCGATGTGGTCGAGACGTTTGGTTCGTGTCGGCACCCGGCGAGGTTACCGGCGTACCGCCCGGTTCCCGGTGGCCACCGGGCGGCGCGGAGGCGGCGGCGGGACGGCGCGACGGCGACGTGGGAACGACAGCAAGGCGACGTCGGGGCTACGTTTCGGCCATGACCGTCGACCCCCAGACCCGAGCCCTCATCGACCTCATGGCGTCGTTCGGCCTCCCCCGGCCCGAGACCATGAAGGCCCCCGACGTCCGGGAGCTGTTCGCCGCCGGGCGCGACACCAGGCCGGCCGGGCCGAAGCTCGCCCGGGTGGAGGACGTGACCGTCGGCGGCGCCCCCGGCGAGCTCGCCGCCCGCCTCTACGCCAAGTCGGCGAAGGCGCCCCTGCCGGCCATCATCTACTTCCACGGCGGCGGCTGGGTGCTGGGCGACGTGGACGGCGACGATCCGGCCTGCCGGCAGCTGGCGGCGTCGAGCGGGGCCATGGTCATCTCGGTCGACTACCGCCACGCTCGAGCACCGCTTCCCCGCCGCCACCGACGACTGCTACGCGGCGACGGTGTGGCTCGGCGAACATGCCGCGGTTCGGTGCCGATCCGGCCCGCCTGATGGTCGCCGGCTGGAGCGCCGGCGGCAACCTCGCCGCCGTCACCGCCCAGCGCGTGCGACGACGGCGGCCCCGCTCTGCGGGCCAGGCGCTCGTCACCCCGGTCACCGACTACGACCCGCAGCGGCCGTCGTGGCAGGACAACGCCGAGGGCTACGTGCTCACTGCGCCGTTCATGGAGTGGTTCTGGAAGCAGTACCAGCCCCACGCCCGGCGGCGCACCAACCCCCTCGCCTCCCGCTGCGGGCCAAGGACCTGCGCAACCTGCCCCGGCGCTGGTGCTGACCGCCGAGTACGACCCGCTGCGCGACGAAGGCGAGGCCTACGCCGCCGCCCTGGTGGCCGCCGGCAACGAGGTGGTGGCCCGGCGATGGCTCGGGCAGGCCCACATCGTGTGGGGCCAGTGGGGCGTGCTCGATGCCTCGAAGGCGAGCCAGGACTGGGTGGCCGCGTTCTGCAAACGGGTGTTGTCCTGAACCCGACCCGGCGGCGCCGACGTTCCAACGGTTTCCACACCGGAACGCCGGCCCCTGTCGGGTCATTTGGATATCCCTGGTGCGCCGTCGGCACCACAACTTGCGGGAATCCCACACCGATCGGTCGCGGCGCGGCACCGCATCGGTAGCGTCCAACAACGATGAAAGCACTGCAGAGCTTCACCGTGCGTCCCCACCTCCCGCCGGCCCTGGCCGAACTGGAGACCCTGGCCATGAACCTGCGGTGGTCCTGGGACCGCAAGACCAGGGACCTGTTCAGCTGGATCGATCCCGACGCCTGGGACGAGGTGATCCACGACCCGGTCCGCCTGCTGGCGGCCACCAGCCGCGCCCGCCTGGAGGAGCTGGCCGAGGACCCCACGTTCCTCGCCGCGCTGTCCGCCGCCTCCAACGACCTGCGCAGCTACCTGACCGAACCGCGCTGGTTCCAACGGATCAGCGACGGCCACATCAGCCACATCGGCTACTTCTCGCCCGAGTTCGGCATCGCCGAGGCGCTGCCGCAGTACTCCGGCGGTCTCGGCGTGCTCGCCGGCGACCACCTCAAGGCCGCCTCCGATCTCGGCGTGCCGATCGTGGGCATCGGCCTGTTCTACCGCCATGGCTACTTCCGCCAGGCGCTGTCCATCGACGGCTGGCAGCAGGAGCGCTACCCCGATCTCGACCCCTTCGGCCTGGCGGTGCGCCTGGTCGACGGCGTGCAGGTCAGCGTCGACCTCGCCGGCATCGAGACCAAGGCGCAGCTGTGGCGGGCCGATGTCGGCCGGGTGCGGCTCTACCTGCTCGACACCGACATCGACGGCAACCCCGACGAGGTCCGCAACGTCACCGACCGGCTCTACGGCGGCGACACCGAGCACCGCCTGCGCCAGGAGATCCTCCTCGGCATCGGCGGCGTCCGGGCGCTGCGGGCCCTGGGCCTGCCCTGCGAGGTGTTCCACACCAACGAGGGCCACGCCGGGTTCCTCGGCATCGAGCGCATCCGCGAGCTGGTGGCCGAGCACGGGCTGAGCTACGCCGAGGCCACGCAGGTGGCCCGCTCGGGCTGCCTGTTCACCACCCACACCCCCGTACCGGCCGGTATTGACCGGTTCCCCCGGGAGCTGATGGAGAAGTACTTCTCCTCGATGGCCGGGCAGTGCGGCATCGGCTTCGACGAGCTGATGGCCCTGGGTCACCGCATCGGCGACCCGCCCGAGGAGCGCTTCAACATGGCGGTCATGGGCCTGCGGCTGGCCGCCCGCTCCAACGGCGTGTCCAAGCTGCACGGCGACGTCAGCCGTGACATGTTCGCCGACCTGTGGCCGTCGGTGCCCGGTGACGAGGTGCCGATCACGTCGGTGACCAACGGGGTGCACGGCCAGACCTGGATCAGCCCGGAGATGGACGAGCTGCTGCACAAGTGCGTCGGCGCCGAGTGGTCCTCGGCCGATGCGGAGCACTGGGACAACGTCGGCGAGCTGTCCACCTCCGAGGTGTGGGCCACCCGCCGCATCGGCACCGCCCGGCTGGTCTCCTTCGTGCGCGACAAGCTGCGCCAGGCCCACGTGGACCAGGGCTACTCGGTCAGCGACGCCACCTGGACCGAGACGGCGCTCGATCCCGATGCGCTCACCATCTGCTTCGCCCGCCGCTTCGCCACCTACAAGCGGGCCACGCTGCTGCTGTCACAGCCGGAACGGCTCAAGGCGCTGCTGCTGTCGCAGGACCGGCCGGTGCAGTTCGTCTTCGCCGGCAAGGCCCACCCCGCCGACGACGGCGGCAAGGAGTTGATCCGCCAGATCGTCACGTTCTCCCACGATCTCGGCGTGCGCCACCGCTTCGCCTTCCTCGACGACTACGACATCTCGGTGGCCCGCATGCTCTACCAGGGCGCCGATGTGTGGCTGAACACCCCGCGGCGCCCGCTCGAGGCGTGCGGCACCTCCGGCGAGAAGGCGGCGCTCAACGGGGCGCTCAACTGCTCCATCCTCGACGGCTGGTGGGACGAGATGTTCACCGGCGACAACGGCTGGGCCATCACCTCCGCCGACCGGGTGGAGGACGTGCACCGCCGCGACCAGCTCGAGGCCGACTCGCTGTTCGGTCTGCTCGAGCAGCAGATCGTGCCGCTGTTCTACGACCGCAGCGGTGACGGCCTGCCCCACGGCTGGGTGGAGCGCATGCGCAACGCCTGGCGGACGCTGGGCCCGCAGGTCACCGCGCAGCGCATGGTGCGCGACTACGTGAACCAGCTCTACGAGCCGATCGCCGCCCGGTCGGTGCGCTTGCACGCACCGGGCGACGGGTTCTCCACCGCCCGGGAGCTCACCGCTTGGCAGGCCAGGGTCAACCAGGCGTGGCACCAGGTCCACATCGACGCCGTCGGCCCGGCGCTGCCGGCCAGCGAGGTGGGTGAACCGATGACGGTCACCGCCCAGGTGGCCCTCGGTGCCCTCGGTCACGACGATGTCCAGGTGCAGCTGTTGCACGGCCCCGTCGGCGAGGGCGGGCAGCTGCACGACCCGGTCGTGGTGGTAATGGACGACGACGGCGCCATCGATGCGAACCACCGGCGCTACACGGCCACGTTCGCCCCCGGTGCCGCCGGCCGCTACGGCTACACCGCCCGCGTCGTCACCGCCCGGGGCGAGCTGTCACCGCCGCTCGACCTCGGGCTCATCGCCTGGGCCGGCTGAGCCGGCCCAGTCGAGCGGCACCGGTCAGCATCCATACCGAACGGTACGCTCGGCGGCGGCGCGTGGCCGACCGGGCTCAGTCGGGGTCGGGTTCCTCGCCCAGCAGCGCTTCGGCGGCCCGGTAGGGATCGAGGCGGCGCGCCGCCACCTCCTCGCGGAGGCGTACGCCGGCGGGCGCTTGCCAACGTCGGTCGGCCCGCTCGAGCACCGCTTCGATCAGCAGCCGCCGCAACTCCTCGTCGAGGCGGCGCGCCCGGCGCTTGGCGCCCTCGCCGCTGCGCTCGAGGAACGCCCGGTGCTGCTGGACGGCGTCCCACAGCTGGTCCGCCCCCTGGCCGTCATGGGCGACGGTGGCGACGATGGGCGGGATCCACTCACCGAGCTGCGACAGCTCGAGCATCTGCTCGAGGTCGCGCCGGGTGTCGGCCACGCCGGGCCGGTCCGCCTTGTTGATGACGAAGATGTCGGCGATCTCCATCAGCCCGGCCTTGTTGGCCTGCACGGAGTCGCCCCAGCCGGGGTTGACCACCACCACCGTGGTGTCGGCCTCGCCGGCGATCTCCACCTCGACCTGACCCACGCCCACCGTCTCGATCAGCACCCACCCGAAGCCGACGGCGTCGAGCACCCGCACCGCGGCCGGGGTGGCCAGGGCCAGGCCGCCGAGCTGCCCGCGGGTGGCCATCGAGCGGATGAACACCCCGGCGTCGAGGGCGTGGTCCACCATGCGGACCCGGTCACCGAGGATCGCCCCGCCCGTGAACGGCGAGGAGGGGTCGATGGCCAGCACCGCGGCCGGCACGTCGAGGCTGCGCATGTGGGCCACCAGCGCGCTGGTGAGGGTCGACTTGCCCGCCCCCGGTGCCCCGGTGAGCCCGATCGTGTGGGCCGAACCGGCCAGCGGGAACGTCAGGCGCCCCACCCGGCGGGCCGGCTCACCGCCCCGCTCGACCAGCGACAGCAACCGCGCCAACGGGCCGCGCTGCCCCTCACGGGCGCGGGCGAGCAGATCTTCGGGCGGTGCGTTGCGCATGGCGGGACCTTCAACCAGGACGGGAGCCGGCGGGGCCGGCGCCTCAGAGCGAGACCGAGGTCTCCCGGACGGGCGGCACCTCGGCGAGCGTCTCCCCCACGTTGATCACCTCGGTGACCCCGGGCACCCGGTCCTTCATGATGCGCTCGAGCCCCGCCTTGAGGGTCTGGCTCGACGCCGGGCAGGTGACGCACGCGCCGACCAGCTCCACCTTGACCAGACCGGTCTCCTCGTCGACGTCGTGCAACACGACGTCGCCGTTGTCGGCCTGGATGATCGGCCGGACCACCTCGATGACCTCTTCCACCTTGGCGCGCAGCATGGATTCCTTCCCTTGCCGGGTCCACCGCGTCAGGGGGCGACGCCACGGACCGCTCGATTGTGCTCGCCGCAGCCGGGCGCGGCGAAATCTGCGTCGTGCTCAACCTGCAACCACCTTGGCGGCGCCGATGTTCCAGACTGGGACCATGCGCCCAACCATCGGCCTGCTGCTCGCCCACCAGGGCGGCTGGGACGAGATCCTGATGGTCGCCGGCCCGCTGCTGGTGGTCGGCGGCCTGCTCGTCCTGGCCAACAAGCGCGCCAAGGCGCAGCTCGCCGCCACCGGGACGACCGCCACCGGGACCACCCCCACCGAGCCCGCCGAGCGCATCGACCCGGTCGCCGAGGACTGACGGGCCCGGCGCTAGGGCAGGGCTTTGCGCTCGATGTCGGCGCCCACCCCGCGCAGCTTCTCCACGAAGCGCTCGTAGCCGCGGTCGATGTGCTGGGCGTCGGCCACCACGGTCTCCCCCTGGGCCCGCAGCCCGGCGACCGCCAGGGCGGCACCGGCGCGGATATCGTGCGCACGCACCGGCGCACCCGACAGCCACTCCCGCCCGCGCACGACCACGTGGTGGCCGTCGGTGCGCACGTCCGCCCCCATGCGGACCAGCTCGTCCACGTAGCGGAAGCGCCCGGAGAAGATGTTCTCGGTGACGATGGCCACGCTGTCGGCCACGGTCAGCATGGCGACCAGCAGCGGCTTGTAGTCGGTGGCCAGGCCCGGGTAGGGAAGCGTGGACACGTCGACCGAGGTCAACCGGCGTGACGCCATCGCCCACAGGCCCTCGTTGCAGGGCGAGATCCGCATGCCCATCTGCCCGAGCTTGTGCACGAGCATGTCCATGTGGTCGGGCCGGGCACCGGCGATGGTCACCTCCCCGCCGGCGATGCCCACCGCGGCGAGGTACGTGGCGGCCTCGATGCGGTCGGGGATCAGCGTGTGCTCCACCGGTGCCAGCTCCGTCACGCCGTCGATCTCCAGGCGGGAACTGCCCGCTCCCCTGATGACCGCCCCCATGCGGTTGAGGAACGTGGCCAGATCGACGATCTCCGGCTCCCGGGCGGCGTTTGCGATCACCGTGGTCCCGCGGGCCAGCACCGCCGCCATCATGGCGTTCTCGGTGGCCCCCACGCTGGGGAAGTCCAGCACGATGCGGGCGCCGCGCAGCTCCGTGGCCCGCGCCTCGATGAACCCGTGGGCCAGCTCGATGGTGGCCCCCAGGGCGGTGAGCGCGCTGAGGTGCATGTCGATGGGTCGCGAGCCGAAGTCGTCGCCGCCGGGCAGCGACACCCGCGCCCGGCCGAAGCGGGCCACCAGCGGGCCGAGCACCACGATCGACGCCCGCATCTTCTCGACCAGCTCGTAGGGGGCCTCCGGCAGCAGCTCCGCCGGCGCGTCGACCACCAGCTCCCCGGGGCCGGGGCGTCGGGTCTGCATGCCCATCGCCACCAGCAGCTCGCTCATCCAGGCCACATCCGCGATGTCCGGCACGTTGCGCAGGTGGTAGCGCCCCGGGGCCAGCACCGTGGCGGCCAGCAACTTCAGCACGCTGTTCTTCGCACCGCTGACCGCGATGGTTCCCTCCAGGGGGCCGGCGGGTCGGACGACGATGGCTGACATCGCCCGAAAGTATGCTCAACGACGGCACCTTCCCCGGTGATGGGCAGACCGTCCCGGCCTCGCCTGCACCAATGCCGCGGACCGAACGCACCCTCACCCTCGACGAACCCGCGCTCGACGCGCGCTGCCGGCCGCGCGACGGCCTCGTGCTCGAACGGCTCGGGTGCGAGGAGGCCACCGCCGACGGCGGGCGGCGGCTCGTCTTCGAAGGCGTGGACGGGCCCTGCCCCCGCTACCGGCGCACCGTCGAGATCGCCCCGGCGCCCGCCGCCGACGGTCGGCGCACGGCGGTGGAGCAACTCGACTACGACCTGCCGGTGCCGTTCTGGGGCTGGCTGGTCCGCCCGGTGTTCGGGTTCGAGCTGCGCCGCCGCGGTGACCGTCGGGGCCAACCCTGGTGGGCGCCGCCGCAGCGCCTGCAGCCCCACCAGGTCGACGCGCTGTGCCGCCTGGTGATCCTGGCCATCTGCAGCGGGTACGTGGGCACGCTGCTGTCGCAGCTGACCACGTTCGCCGGCCGCGAGTTCGGCGCCGGGGTCGACGCCCAGGCCGCCGCCCAGGCCGCCACCCGCATCGGCGTGCTGGTGGCGCTGGTGGGCGCGTTCGCCGCTGATCGCATCGGTCGCCGGCGCACGCTCCTCGTGGGGTTGGTGGGCGCCTGCCTGGTCACCGCGCTGACCGGGCTCGCCACCGGGCTGGTGGCCTTCGCCGCCGTGCAGGTGGTGGCGCGCGGCCTCACCACCGGCTCCGACGTGGTGCGCGCCGTGATCGTGGCCGAGGTCATGCCGGCCGGTGCCCGGGCCTACGCCATCAGCCTGTCGGCGATGTGCGCCGGCCTCGGTTCGGGCATGGCCGTGTGGCTGCTGCCGCTGGCCGACCTCGACGAGCGCGCCTGGCGGTTGCTGTTCGGGCTGGGTGCGGTGTTCGCCCCGCTGGCCTGGCTGGCCGGGCGGGGCCTGCAGGAGAGCGGCCGGTTCGTGGCCCACCGCCACGACCAGCGACCGCAGCGGCTCGGGGCCCATCGGGGTCGGCTGGCGCTGCTGGCGGCATCGGCGCTGCTGACCACGCTGTTCGCCGCCCCGGCGTCGCAGCTGCAGAACGAGTACCTGCGCACCGATCGGGGCTTCAGCGCCGGGGCGATCACCGCGTTCACGCTGCTGACCTCGACACCGGCGGGGGTGGCGGTGTTCTTCGGGGGCCGTCTGGCCGACGTGTACGGCCGGCGGGTGATCGGCGCCATCGGCCTGGTGGGTGGCGCCGCCGGCATCACCGTCAGCTACACCGCCGGCGGGGCCACGCTGTGGGGCGGTGCGGTGGCCGGCACGCTCTTCGGCGGGTTGGTGGTGCCCACCCTGGTCATCTACGGGCCGGAGCTGTTCCCCACCCGTCTGCGCGGGCGCGCCAACGGCGTGATCACCACCGCCGGGGTGCTCGGCAGCGTGTGCGGCCTGCTGCTGGTGGGCAACCTGGCGGACCGCTTCGGCTTCGGCGCGGCCATGGCGACGGTCGCCTGCGGGCCCGTGCTGGTCGCCGTGCTCGTGCTGACCCGCTACCCCGAGACGGCGCAGCGCGAGCTCGAGGAGCTCAACCCGAGCGACGCCGCGGCCGCACCTGCCCCCGACCGGTCGCCCATCCACCCGGGCGACGGGGCCGATCGGTACGGTTGATCGCCGTGGAGAGGCGGTGGACGGCCCGACAGGCCCTGCTGGTGCTGCCGGCCACGGTGGCGTTGGCGTTCGCCGGGTCGGGCTGCCGGGCCGCCGACGACCGGGTGTCCGCAGCCGCCCCGTCATCGCCCACCCACGCGGTGGCCACCGCGACCGATGCGCCGTCCGGGCCGGCACCGGTGGCGGGCGACAGGTCCGAGCGCTTCGCCGTGGCCGAGGCCGTGGTGGCCGAGCTGGCGGTCTACGACGGGGCGACCGCCACCGTACCGGTCCGTACGCTCGCCCACCCCAACGAGGAGGGCGCGCCGTTGGTGCTGGCCGTTCTCGACCGGGCCGGCGACCGCCTGCAGGTTGCCCTGCCGGTGCGACCCAACGGTTCGACCGGGTGGGTCGACGCCGCCGACGTGGCGGTGCGCACCCACTCGTTCCGCATCGAGATCCGCTTGGCCGAACGGGAGCTGCGGGTGTTCGACGGCGACGAGATCGTGCAGCTCGAGCCGATCGGCGTGGGCCAGGAACCGACGCCCACGCCCGGCGGCTCGTTCTACCTCTACGAGCTGCTGCAACCACCCGATCCGAACGGCCCCTACGGCCCTTACGCGTTCGGGCTGTCGGGCTTCTCGGAGGCGTTGACCACCTTCGACGGCGGCGACGGCCGGCTCGGGTTGCACGGGACCGACGACCCCGCCTCGATCGGCACCGACAGCACCCACGGGTGCATCCGCCTGGCCAACGACGCCATCGTCCAGCTGGCCCATACCGTACCGCTCGGTACGCCGGTGGCCATCTTCGGCTGAGCGACGAGCGCCGGGCCGGCCACGGTCAATCGACGGCCGCCGGCGGCGGCGCCGGCAGGCCCAACCAGTCGAGCACGAGCGTGCACAGCAGCGGGTCCACGCGGTCGAGCTCGTGTCGGGCTCCGTCCACCCAGCGGTGGGTGACCGGCCCGGCGATGGCCCCGGTGGCCGCGGTGAGCTCGGCGACGGTGGCGAAGTCGTCCCGGGTGCCCGACACGAACAGGCACGGCACCCCGATCGCCGGGAAGTGGGCGGTGCGCAGCTGCTCGGGCTTGCGGGGCGGGTGCAACGGGTAGCTCAACAGCACCAGACCGGCCGCCCCCAGCCCCTCGGCCACCGCCATCGAGCACATCCGCCCGCCCATCGACCGCCCACCCAGCAGCACCTCATCGGGGGTGCAGCCGTGCTCGTCGCACAGCCGGCCCACCGCCTCGACGATGTGGGCCACCAGCACCGGGGCCCGGTCGGGGAAGCGTCGGCCGGCCAGGCGGTACGGGAAGTCGAGGCGGACCACCGGCCGCGGCGCCAACGCCGTCTCCAACGCCACCAGCGTGTGGTGGCCGGCCGAGCTACCGGCGCCCGGCGTCAGCAGCACGGCGCGCACCGACCCGCCCGGTGGCCCGGCGGCCTCGTCGTGCCCGCTCACCCGAGCAGGATCCTGCGGGCCTCGCCGAGCTCGGCGATGCGTTGCGCGGCCTCCGATTCGTCCCCACCGTGGTCGGGGTGCGCGGCCCGCAGGGCATCGCGGTACTGCCGGCGGATGTCGCGCTTGGAGGGGTCGGTGCCCTCATCGAAGCCCAGCACCGACAGCGCCCACGCCTCCGGATCGCTGCCCAGCGCCCGCCAGCCCGACGGCACCGTGCCGCCTCCGGAGATGTGGGCCACGAAGGCGGCGTCGAGGCCACCGTGCCAGCGCAGCGCCTTGCGCAGGGCGTTGAACACCGCGGCCTGCGTGTCGGCCGGCAGGTTGCCCGCCGCGTACACCGCTCCAGGGTGTGCACCAGCGGCGATCCCACCCCCGAGGTCAGCCGGAACTGCGGACCGTCGGGCCCGGGATCGAGCCGGTGGTGCGACTTCAACAGACCCACCCGATCGCTCTGCAGGCGGTGCCGAAGGCGGGGCTGCACGATCCCGGTAGCCGGCCTCCACCTGCTGCATGAGCAGCAGCAGCTCGGCCTGGTCGTCCTCGTCGAGGGACGCCCCGAACGTGGCCACCATCCCGGCCAGCAGCAGCCCACCGGGGCCGGGCGACGGGCTGGCCGGCAGGTACTGCAGGCCCAGCGCCAGCCGGCGGGTGGGGGCGATCGGCCGGGAGTGGTAGAGCTCGAAGTCGGCCAAGCCGAAGCCGCCGGCGTTCATGGGCGCCCGTCGGCGGCGGGGCGGCCCGGTGCTGCACCGGCCGGGGTCACAGCAGCCGCTTCAGCCGATCGCGCACGCGTGCCGCCACCGCCATGATGGCCTCGTCGCCGAAGAGCACCACGTCGTCGCCGTCCGCGTCATCGAGTGCGCCCTGCTCGAGCCGGTCGACCTCATCCTCGAGCACGTCGTCACCCTCGGGACCGTCGTCGAGGGGGCGGCGGTCGGCCGACGAACCGCCACCGGTGCGCACCGCCGTCTTGTCCTCCCCGGCCTCCGCCTCGATCAGACGGCGCAGCTCGACGGCGTCGGCCACCAGCACGCCCCAGGCGTCGCGGTTCATGCCGTAGGGCACCGCCAGCTGCTCCAGCTCGAGGATCGACCGGTGGCCCTCGAGCACGGCATCGGCGTCGTCGGCGTCCTCGGCCAGCGTGCCGGCCGCCATGAACAGGTTGGTCAGCAGGAACGTGAGCGACTCACCGTCGAGCTCGATGCCCGGGTTCGGCCCGTGCAGGTCCAGCCGTTCGAACAGCTCGTCCACCCGCTGCTCGTCCACCTCGTACACCAGCAGCTCGCCGTCGTCGGTCCACTCGAAGAGGATCCCGGCCCCCTCCAACGCCTCCCGTAGGGTCTCGACCTCGTCGTCGGGCCAGTCCGACAGGTCGTACGCGGTGCGATCGGCGTCGGCGTCGAGCTTCATGGCGGCGGCCGCCACCACCTCGTCGAGCAGGGCGGCGGCGTCGTCCCGTCGCTCCTTCGCCACCACCAGCGACGCGCCCTCCCAGCTGTGCTCGAGGCCGTCCTCCTCGAGCAGCGCCCGAGCCGTGGCCACCGCCTCGTCGGGCCAGGCGGCGAGGTCGAAGACCCGGTCGTCACCGCGGGGGCTCCACCAGTAGACGAGCTCGCCCGGTTGGTCGGGCGACTGCGGCGCATCGGTCATGGCTCCGTTCTACTCGCCCCACGGACCGATCCGGTGACCCGGCGCGGCAACGGCGCACCGCGCACCGATCGCCGGGGCGGCGGACGGGTGTCGCCCCGGGCGTGCGGCATCGCCCGAGGGGGCCGTACGCTGCCCTGCCATGACCGGTAGGCAAACGAACCCTGATCGAAACCTGGCGATGGAACTGGTCCGCGTCACCGAGGCCGCCGCCATGGCCGCCTCCCGGTGGATGGGCCGCGGCGACAAGAACGGGGCCGACGGCGCCGCCGTGGCCGCCATGCGGGAGGTGCTCTCCACCGTCAGCATGGACGGGATCATCGTCATCGGCGAGGGCGAGAAGGACGAGGCGCCCATGCTGTTCAACGGCGAGCGGGTGGGCAACGGCAACATGCCGCTGGTCGACGTGGCGGTCGATCCCATCGACGGCACCACGCTGACCTCCCTCGGCCGGGGCAACGCCCTGGCCGTGATCGCGGTGGCCGAGAAGGACACGATGTTCAACCCCGGGCCGTGCGTCTACATGGAGAAGATCGCCGTCGGCCCCGAGGGTGCCGGCGCCATCGACATCACCGCCAGCCCCGCCGCCAACCTCCGCTGGCTGGCCAAGGCCACCGGCCGCAACGTGCGCGACCTGACCGCCGTCATCCTCGACCGGGACCGGCACGCCGAGCTGATCCGGGAGGTGCGGGCCACCGGCGCCCGCATCCGGCTCATCCCCGATGGCGACGTCGCCGGCGCCATCTCCACCGCCTGGCACGATTCCGGCGCCGACATCCTCTTCGGGGTGGGCGGCACCCCCGAGGGCGTGATCGCCGCCGCCGCGCTCAAGTGCATGGGCGGCGAGATCCAGGGCAAATTGTGGCCGCGCAACGACGAAGAGCGTCAGGCGGCGTTGGATGCGGGGTACGACCTCGACAAGGTCCTCACCCACGACGATCTCGTCGCCACCGACAACTGCTACTTCGCCGCCACCGGCATCACCGACGGTGAGCTGCTCAAGGGCGTCCACTTCGATCGCAGCGGGTGCACCACGGAATCCCTGGTCATGCGCTCGCCGTCCGGCACCGTGCGCCTGGTGCGGGCCACCCACCGCCTCGAGAAGGTCAACACCTTCACCATCGACGAGCCCTGATCGCCGCGACCCGGTGGTGGCGGTGCCGCGACGGCGGCGCCGCCACCACCCGGGCAACGTGGGTCCACCGACGCGTTTGCATCCGTGCCGCCCGCCGCTAGACCTGGACGGGCACCGATCGGCGGGCGCCGATGTACGCCCGCCACGACGAGAACGGAAGCGGCTGTTCGATGAAGGTTGGCATTCTCGCTGGTGGCCTGGGCACACGCCTCTCGGAGGAGACGGAGCTGCGGCCCAAGCCGATGGTGGAGATCGGCGGCCTGCCGATCCTGTGGCACATCATGCGCTACTACCACCACTTCGGCTTCAAGGACTTCTCCATCGCGCTCGGCTACAAGGCCGACTACGTGAAGCGCTGGTTCGCCGAGCAGGCCCGCTACGCGCAGAACCTGACCGTCGATTTCTCCACTGGCGAGATCCACCCCCACGGTGGGGCCAACCTGCCCGACTGGACGGTCAACCTCATCGACACCGCGCTGCCCACCGCCACCGGTGGCCGCATCAAGCGGCTGCAGCCCTACATCGGCACCGATGGCACGTTCATGGTGACCTGGGGCGACGGCGTGTCCAACGTGGACCTGCACAAGCTGCTCGAGTTCCACAAGGCCCACGGCAAGGTCTGCACGCTGACCGCCGTTCGCCCGCCGGCCCGCTTCGGCCACCTGGACTTCGACGGCGACCAGATCGTCAACTTCGACGAGAAGCCCCAGATCGGCGAGGGCTGGATCAACGGAGCGTTCTTCGTGATGGAGCCGGCGGTGTTCGACTACATCGAGGGCGACGACATCATGTTCGAGCGCGAGCCGTTGTCGAACCTGGCCAAGGACGGCCAGCTGATGGCCTACCGCCACTACGACTTCTGGCAGTGCATGGACACCGTGCGGGACCGCAAGCGCCTCGAGGAGCTGTGGGCCGCCGAGGCGCCGTGGAAGGTGTGGGCCGACTGACATGGGTTGGCTGAAGGCCGACGCCACCGACCCGGTGGTGTCCCTGCGGGACCTGCCCGTGTTCTGCAACGCGCTGTACCCCACTGCGGCGGAGGCGATGGCCGCGCCGCGCGGGGACCTCGAGCTGCGGTTCTCCCCCAGCACCGGCTACCTGTGGAACGACGCGTTCGACCCCGACCTCGTCGCCTACAACCCCGCCTACGAGAACTCGCTGCACTACTCGCCCCGCTTCCAGGACTTCGCCCGGGACCTGGCCGATCGCCTGATCGAGCGCTACGACCTGCGGGACCGGCGCATCGTGGAGATCGGCTCCGGCGAGGGCAACTTCCTGGCCCTGTTGTGCGAGCGGGGCGGCAACCGGGGCGTGGGCTACGACCCGAGCTTCGATCCCGCGCGCAGCAAGGTCGTCACCTCGGCCCAGATGGAGATCGTGCGCGAGTACTACCCGACCGATCGGCCCATCGATGCGTCGCTGGTGCTGTGCCAGCACGTGCTGGAGCACGTCACCGACCCGGCCGGCCTGGTCGAGGGCGTGCGGGCCTCGATCCCCGACGACGCCGCCACCGCGGTGTACTTCGAGGTGCCCGACGCCACCTACATGGTGTCGGAGTTGGCGGTGTGGGACCTGATCTACGAGCACCTCTCGTACTTCTCGGCGCCGACCCTGCAGCACCTCTTCGAGCGGGCGGGCTTCGAGGTGGTCGAGGTGGACCGCACCTTCGGCGACCAGTACCTCTACCTCGAGGCCAGACCCCGCCGCGGGACCCCCGCCCCGGCCCCCGCTCCCGACACGGCGGCGCTGACCAAGCTGGCCGAGCGGGTGGCCGCCTTCGGCGAGCACTTCGACCGGCTCCGCCGGCTGTGGTCGCAACGCCTCACCGCCATGCTGGCCGACGGTCCGGTGGCGGTGTGGGGAGCCGGCTCGAAGGGCGTGTCGTTCCTCAACCTGGTGCAGGGCGGCGACACCGTGCAGCACGTGGTCGACATCAACCCCAACAAGTGGGGCCTGCACCTGCCCGGCACCGGCCAGCCGGTGGTCGGACCCGACGCCCTGGCCGGGAGCGGTGTGCGCAACGTCGTGGTCATGAACCCGCTCTACGTCGAGGAGATCGCCGCCCAGGTGCGCTCGTTGGGCGTTGACGCCGAGGTCACCGCGGTCAGCGACTGACCGTCTCGGCGGCGCGGCGCCGGGCATCCCGGAAGAGCCACTCCCGTCGCAGCAGGGTGCCGATGCCCTGGCCTCGCACGGCGGTTTCGACGAACACCGCCGGCACAGGCCCGCCCGCACCGTCCGGCTCGGCGGGCCGCCAGGCCAGGCCCACCGGCGCGCCCTCCCGCCGGGCGAGCACCACCAGACCGGCCGGTACGGTGCCGGCCGGCGGGGCGAGCAGCGCCAGGGACGGCGGGTCGGCCACCGTCCCCGCAGCCAGCTCCACCGCCAGCGGCCCGGCGCCGACGGCCCGCACGCCGTCGAGGTCGACATCGGCCAGCGGCGCCCAGCGCGACGCGCCGTCGTCGGTGCGCCGCCGGGCCACCATGGTCAGGCGGTGGACCGACGCCGCCGTGCGGAACCCGGCCAGCAGCTCGCAGGCGGCGGCGATGCGGCCGGCGCCGGCCGAGGCGAGCAGCGTCACGTGGGGCACGTACGGGTGCGTCTCACGCACCAGCGGCGGCCGGAACACGGCGGTGCGCAAGCCGGCGAGCCGTTCGCCCTCCAGCACCGGCAGGTGCAGGGTGGCCGTCACCGGGGCGAACGTGGCCGGCGGGCCCAGCAGCACCTCGAACGGCGGGTGGCGCCGCGCCGCCGCCCGCAGCAGCGCCAGCGCCGGCTCCAACTCGGCGCTGCGCAACCGCAGCGGCGGCACCACCGTGAGGTGCGGGGCGACGTGGTCCAGGTCGGGATCGCCCAGCGCCCGGCGCAGCGCCTGCACCTCGATCGCCTCGGGCCCTCGAGGAGCACGACGACCGCCACCTCGTACCTGGCCACGTCGCCATGTTAGGAAGCACAGCCCGCCCGCCACCGTTGCGCCGCCGCCCCTCGCTACCGTGAGCTGCCGTGGATCGGGAGCTCGACGTCGACCCGGCCGCCGGCGACCCGACCGCGACCGGCGACCTCGACGGCGCGGCGGCCGGCCAGCTGGCACGCCCGGTCGGGCCGCATCACCGCCCGCAAGCGGTGGGCGCTCGAGGCGCTCGCCCCACCCGCGGCCGCTCGATGGGGCCGACCTGCGAGCGGCCGCCGCCGTCGTGGTGGAGCTGGGCGCCGGCACCGGTGAGGCCGCGCTGGCGCTGGCCGCCGCCCGGCCGGAGCTGCGGGTGGTGGCCACCGAGGTGCACAAGGCATCGGTGGCCACGCTGCTGCTCCGAGCCCACGAGCAGGCGCCGGCCAACCTCACCGTCGTCGTCGGCGACGGCCGCGACACGCTCGCCGCCATCGGCCGGCAGCGACCCGTCGACCTGGTGCGGATCTTCTTCCCCGACCCGTGGCCCAAGCACCGCCACCGCGCCCGTCGGCTGGTGGGCCCCGACCTGCTCGGCCTGCTGGCGGAGGTGCTCACCCCCCACGGCCGGGTCGAACTGGCCACCGACGACGCCCGCTACGCCGCCGCCGCCCGCCGCGCCGTGGAGGCCGACCCCCGCTTCCGGGTGCTGGGCACCGCGCGCGCCGATCGCCCCGTGACCTACTACGAGCGCCGGGCCCTCGACGCCGGCCGCGCCGTGCACGACCTGCAGTTCGGCCCCGCCGACACCGACTCCCCGGAGGATGGATGACCTTCGCCCGCTACCGCATCGAGCCCGGCGCCGAGGTCGACCTGCGCGACTGGCCGACCAAGACCAGCGCCGGCTTCGATGGCGACAAGGTGGCCGGCCGGGCCGAGGCCGATCGGCTCATCGCCCGGCTGGGTGAGCTGCAGCAGGTGCTCTACGCCTCCGGCTCGCACCGGCTGCTGGTGGTACTGCAGGCGATGGACGCCGCCGGCAAGGACGGCACCATCCGAGCGGTGTTCACCGGGGTCAACCCGCAGGGCACCACCGTGACCAGCTTCAAGCAACCGACCGAGGCGGAGCTGGCCCACGACTACCTGTGGCGGGTGCACCGCCACGTCCCCGGCGACGGCGAGATCGCCATCTTCAACCGCAGCCACTACGAGGACGTCCTCGTGGTCCGGGTCCACGGGTTGGTGCCCGAAGCGCGGTGGCAGCGCCGCTACGACCACATCAACGCGTTCGAGCGGATGCTGGCCGACGAGGGCACCACGATCGTCAAGCTCTTCCTGCACATCTCCCCCGAGGAGCAGGCGATCCGCTTCCAGGAGCGCCTCGACGACCCGACCAAGCGGTGGAAGTTCCGTCGGGGCGACCTCGCCGAGCGCGAGCGTTGGGACGAGTACCGCCGCGCCTACCAGGACGCCATCGCCCGCACGTCCACCGAACATGCTCCCTGGTACATCGTGCCCGCCGACCGGAATTGGTACCGCAACCTGGTGGTGGCACAGATCCTCGTTGATACGTTGGAAGCCCTTGATCTTCGCTACCCCGATCCGGAAGAGGGCCTGGACGGGTTGAAGGTCATCTGACTCGGCGGCGCCCGCTGCGCCACGTTGGTGAGGATGTCCAAACTCCGGCTGGTGAACGAGACGAGGGCGAGCGCGGCGTCGCCCATCCCGTTCATCGCGCCCTTCGAGCACGAGCTCGCGCCCGGAGCGGTCATCGACGCCCTCGAGGGCACCTCCTCCACCGGCCACCACCTCGGCGGGATCGACGTCGAGGGCGTGGTGGGCATGGACCACGGTGCCCTCCGCATCAAGCCCCTGGTGCAGCCCGGCTGGGGGCGCAGCGCGGTCACCTGGGGGCCGTTCGAGGCCCGCTGCGGCCTGGTGGCCTCGGTGCTGGTGCTCAACGGCCACAACGCCTCCGAGAACGAGGAGCCGTGGCCGTCGTTGGCCCGCTTCGTGCTGCAGTGGACGCGGCACCCAGGTCGACGCCGTCGTGCACCGGCTCCAAGCCGTGCGCCGCTACGGCGGGCGGGACGCGCTCACCCGCCGCCTGCAGGGCTGGTGGCACAGCCGCCGGGCCATCGCCAGTGGCGCCACCCAGGCCGAGAACCTTGCCGTCGGGCTGTTCGGCGCAGCCCTCGCCCACCGACCGGGCGGCCGGCGGACCGGCGTTCGTGGTGCGCTCCACCGGCCCGACCAACGGCCGGCTCGACGCCGGTCAGCGGCGGCTGACCCCGCTGGTGGCCGGCCTGCAGAACGTCCCGCTGCAGCTCGTGGTGATCCTGCGCGAGCAGGGGCGCTCTACGCCGCGGGTCGCTGCCGGGGGCGGCAGGGCTGGCCCCCATGCCGACCCTGCGGCCACTGTTGATCGACCCCACGCCGGTGCCGCCCACCCTGTTCGTCGGCGTGCACCAGGCCGTGCTGGGCCAGGTCGGTTGGGGGTCGACACCCGGGTGCACGATGTGCGCGTCGCCTCGCCGGCGTCGATCGCCTCGTGGTGCACCACCGCCCACGCCGCCGACCGACCGGCCGGCCGGGCCGTGCCGCCGCGGGGGCGACGGCCGAGCGGGGCGGCCCCTGGCGCCCGCTGGCGCTCGCCGCCCGACGTGCAGCCGTGGTGCTGCACCCGTCGGCACCCAGCGGGTTGGTGCACCTCCGCTTCCGCCTCGACGGACCCGAGCAGCGCGGGGTCTGGCCGTGCGCGGCGGCGATCGGAGTGGATGGCTGATCACCGCCTCGAGCACCGGCGTGGTCGCCGAACGCTGCCTCGACGGCCACGTGACGGCCACCCACCGCTCGAAGTGGAGGTGGCCGTGGCCGTGGCCCGGGAGCACGAGCTGCAGGTCCTCGACGACGGCGCCGAGCTCACCGTCGTGCTCGACGGCGAGGTCGTGCTCGGCCCGTTCGCCGCCGACGGTCCGCCGGCGCGGACACCGGTCCGGCGCCGGCTGGCAGCGGTGGGCCTTCGCTGCACCGACGACGCCGAATCGGCGACGATCATCAGCTTCGAGGCCCATCCTCGGCCATCGCCCTGCCCGACGAGCTGCGCCCCTGTGCCGCAGGTCCCCGGCGGCGACGCCACCGAGGTGGTCTACGACGACGACTTCCGGGTCCCGCGCCCACCGGCGGGCGACGGTGGCGCTCCGGCCGATGGCCCCTGCTGCTGGGCCACCGACCGGTGGCCGCCGGCGGGCCGGTCTGGGAGCACACCATCGGACGGACCGCGTTCGTCCTCGACGGCGGGGGCGCCCTCGTCCAGCCGGTGCCCGCACCGCCGGGCGGGGCCAAGGGCAAGCTGGCGGTCCTCGTGCGGGCCGAGGAGCGCCGCAACGCCTACACGCTGCCGTGGCCCGATCCGCAGCTGGCCGATGCCTGCGTCACGCTGTTGGCGCCGGGCACCGGGCCGGGCCAGGGTCAGCGGGGTCGGGGTGGGCTCCTCTTCCGCCAGGACGACGAGCACCACCTGATCGTCAACACCTGGATGGACGACGAGTACGGCGGCACGTCGGTGTCGTCGTTCCTGCGCATCGGCGGGTTCGAGGACGTGTACGACGCGGTGTGGACCAACGTCGGCCGGCGCATCGTGCACGGCCGGCCCTACGACCTGCGCGTCGCCTTCGACGGCGAGACCTACGCCGTCTACGTGGACGGCGAGCCGGTGCTCTACCGGCGGATCAGCGACATCGTGCCGAGCGCGCCACGGCTGCGCATCGAGCGGGTGGGCATCGTCAGCAACTGGGAGTTCGGTGACGACACCGGCACCCGGTTCCTGCGGTTCCGCGCCGGCGCCGGCACCAGCGGACGGGCGGGCGGCCCCACGGCCGCCGCGAACAAGGGAAGACCATGACCACGATCACCCCCGACGAGGACCAGTTCCTCGACGACGCGTCGGCGGCGCACGAGCCCCATCGCGTGCACGGCCCGGATCTCGAGCTGCGAGCCGCGCACGACCCGGTGCTGCACCTCGGCCCGGTCCAACCGCTGTCCCGCAACGCCATGGCCACCGGTGCCGTGATGGTCGGCCTGGTCGGCCTGGGCGCCGGGCTGCTGTTCGGCGCCGGCGACACCCTCCTCGGCAAGAGCGCCATCATGATCGCCGCCGGGGTTGTCGGGGTGCTCGTCGCCCTGCTCGCCGCCACGCGCTTCTGGTTCGTACTGGTCGGTATGTTCGTGGCCCGCGCCAGCCTCGACGCCCTCAAGCTGGGGGATGCGGCCGAGGGCTCCTCCGCGCTCGACCCGGGCGTGGTCGTCGGCCTCGTGTTCCTGATGGCCGGTGCCGGGTGGCTCCTCGCCCAGAAGCGGGCCGGTGACCTGCGACCGATGTCGGGCCCGACGAAGTGGTTCATCGCCCTCGCCGCCGCCGGCAGCTTCAGCGCGGTCGGCTCGGGCGACATCTTCTCCAGCTTCAGCGTCAGCCTGAAGATCTGGGCCGGTGCGCTGATGGTGGCCGTGCTCGAGCAGGTCTACCGCCAGAACCCGGCCCGGGTGAAGGTGATCCTCGCCGCCGGGGGTGCGTCGCTGGTGGTGCCCGCCATCGTCGCTGCCCAGCAGCTGGCCAGCCCGCGGCAGCTCGAGGCGTACCTCGAGGTCAGCCGGATCAACGGCACCTTCGTGCACGCCAACCCGTTCGCCACCTACCTGGTGATCATCGCCGTGGTGGCCCTGGCCGTGCGACCCCACCTGGAGCGCTGGAGCCGGGTGGCCGCCAACGTGGCCATCGCCGTGGCCACCGCCCTCACGCTGTTCACCTACGCCCGTGGCGCCTGGATCGCCTTGATCCTCGGCGTCATCGTGGTGGGCATCTGCCAGGACAAGCGCCTGATCGCCGCCGTCGTCGCCGCCGCGGTGGCCGCCCTGCTCTTCGTGCCCTCGGTCAGCGCCCGCCTCTCGGACCTGGGCAAGACCGAAGCGGTGGGCAACGGCGACCCCAACTCGCTGGCCTGGCGCATCAAGTACTGGGAGCGCCTGTTGCCGCTGACCGAGGAGAACCCGGCCACCGGCATCGGCCTCGACCAGGTGCTGGCCCGCTCCCCCGAGAAGCTGATGCCGCACAACACCTTCGTGCAGTCGCTGGTGGAGACCGGCGTGCTCGGGCTCGTGTCCCTGCTCGGGTTGATCACCTCCACCGCCTGGGCCCTGCGCGACGTGATCCGGCGGCTGCGGCCGGGCCTGGCCCGGGGCATCGCCGTCGGCGCCGCCGCCGCCGGCCTGGGTTGGTTCGTGCAGCTCGGCTCGGAGAACCTGCTCACCCAGGCGGCCATCTTCTGGTACCTGGCCGGGCCCATCGCCTTCGTCGTGGCCACCTGTTCGGCGCTGCGCCGGCGAACTGGCGGACCGCAGCGCCGCCGCGGGCGACGACGAGGCGGCGACCGAGCCGGCCGTGACCGCCTGAGCATGCGCATCCTCCACGTCGACAAGTTCCTGCGCCGCACCGGCGGGGCCGCGGTGTACATGCTCGACCTGGCCGCCCGCCAGGCGTCGGCCGGCCACGAGGTCGAGTTCTTCTCGATGCAGGACGAACGCAACCTCGACGCCACCTACGAGGACCTGTTCCCGCCGTTCGTGTCGCTCGAGCCACCCCCGCCCGGCCTGCGCGGTCGCCTCGGCACGGCCGGCCGCATGATCTGGTCGCACCGGGCGGCCAGCGGCATGGCCGAGGTGGTCGAACGGTTCCGGCCCGACGTCGTCCACCTGCACAACATCTACCACCAGCTCTCGCCGTCGATCCTGCGGCCGCTGGCCAAGGCCGGCGTGCCGGCGGTGATGACCGCCCACGACTACAAGCTCGTCTGCCCCACCTACCGGCTGCTGTCCAACGGCGAGCTGTGCGACGCCTGCGTGGGCGGCAAGGTGTGGGAGGCCACCCGGCGGCGTTGCCAGGGCGGTTCGCTGGCGGCCAGCGCGGTGCTGAGCGTCGAATCCGGCCTGCACCGCGCCACCCGGGCGTACGGCCCGGTCGGCCGCTTCATCGCCCCGAGCCGGTTCCTGGCCGACCAGCTGCGCCGCGGCGGGGTCTTCCCCGACCGGGTGCGCCAGCTCAACAACTACGTCGACGCCGCCGCGCTGGCGTCGCGCAACGGCCCCGGTGAGGGGTTCGTGTCCATCGGGCGGTTGTCGGCCGAGAAGGGCGTGGACACCGCCATCCGGGCCGTCGGCCAGGTGCCGGGTGCGAAGCTGACCGTGGCCGGCGACGGGCCCCAGCGCCAGGAGCTCGAGCAGCTGGCGGAATCGGTGGCCCCCGGTCAGGTGCGCTTCGCCGGTCATGTCAGCGCCGCCGAGGTGGCCGAGCTGAACCGCTCGGCCCGCTGCGGTGGCGGTGGCCCGCTGGCACGAGAACATGCCGCTGTCGGTGCTCGAGACGATGGGGGCGGCCGTGCCGCTCATCGTCAGCGGGCTCGGGGGCCTGCCGGAGCTGGTCGACGACGGCGTCAACGGCGTGGTGGTGCCCCACGACGATCCGGCCCGCTGGCCGCCGCCATGCGCCGGCTGCTCGCCGATCCCGACACCTCGGTGGCGATGGGCGCCGCCGCCCGCACCAAGATGCTCGAGCACTTCGACGCCGGCTCGCACGTCGAGCGCATCTTCGGCTTCTACGCCGAGGCGGCCACCGTCCGCTGAGCGACGGCTGGCCCGCGGCGCCGGTCATCCCGACGGCTGCAGGAGCCGGGCCGGGTTGCCCACCGCCACCCCGCCGGGAGGCACGTCCTTGACCACCACCGCACCGGCGCCGATGCGGGCCCCGTCGCCGATGTGCAGCGGGCCCACGAGCACCACGTTGGCGCCGAGCTCCACGTCATCGCCGATCACCGGCGACGCCGAGGCCACCCCGTCGGCCCCCATGACGTTGCCGATGGTGGTCGACGCCCGCAGGATCACCCGGGCCCCGATCCGGGTCTGGCCGTTGACCACGATGCCCTGCGGGTGGATGAGCCGCAGCTGCGGGCCGACCTCGGTCTCCGGCGGCAGCTCCACACCGAGCAGCCAGGTGGTCAGCACCTTGTAGAACAGCACGTAGGCCTTGGCCAGCGGCCGGGGCACCTTGGGATCCACCAGGCACCGGTGCGCGGCCCGGAAGGCCACCAGGATCACCTGCGACTTGGTGCTCTCCCGGTTGATCTCCCAGTCCTGGGTCAGCTCCGCCTTCCAGCCCATGCCCATCAACGCTCCTCCTCGCCGTTGCCCGACGCCGGCTGCAGCTCGCGCTGCACCGCTTCCTCGAACGCTTCCGCCTCGGCCGCGGCGATGGCCGCCTTGTCCTTGGCCACGCCCCGCCGCACGAACACGTACCCGAGCACACAGAACACGAACTGCGACACGCTGGTCACCACCGCGGCGCCGAAGATGCCGGCCAGCGGTACCGCCGCGGGCACGCCGATGAGCGTGACCACCGCCGATGCGGCCAACGCGTTGAAACCCGAACCGGGCCGGTTGTCAGCCTCGAGGCGGGTCTTGAACACCAGCCCGACGTTCCACAGCACCTGGCCCGGCAGCAGAAGGTAGAACGGCGGCAGCGACGCCCGGAACTCCTCGCCGAACAGGAATGGCAGACCCCACGGCATGGTGACGGCCAACGCGCCGCAGATGCCGAGCGATCCGAGCAGCACCCATTGGAACCCCTGCCACATGCGGGCCGAGCGGGCGTCGGGATCGGTGTCGCGGACGAGGAACGGGAACAGCGCGAAGCCCACGCCCTGGGCGACGGGGGCGGAGAGGCCGGCGGCGGTCACGGCGATGGCGTAGTGGCCGAGCTCCGCCGGGGCCACCAGCGTGACCATGAGGATCTGGTCGAAGCGGGCGAGCACCATGTTCGACAGCGTGCCGACCCAGATGCGCGCCCCGTAGTGCAACTGGAGCTTGGACAGCGCCCAGTCGAAGTTCCCCCGGCCGAAGCGGGGGTAGGACCCCTCCAGCACGATCGGCACGAGGGCACCGATGAGGTTGGCCGAGAACGTGGCGAACAGCGCCGTGCGCAGGTTGAGCGAACCGCTGAGGAACGTGCCGACGATGAACACGGTGGTGAGCACCAACGGCAGCGACCGGTAGACGTTGAACTTGGTGTTCCCGCCCCGGGCGCGCAGGTACTCGAAGGAGTTCTGCATGGGCAGCACCAGCAGCATGGCCAGCAGGAACAGGCGGAACCAGAACACCGCCTCGGGCGGGTGGCGGTGCAGCAGCAGCGGCACCAGCGGCCACAGCACGGCGAACACCGGCAGGCCGAGGCCCAGGGTGACCAACCAGGCGGTGTTGTCGAGCTGTCGCCGGTTGTCCCGGCGGGCGTAGAACATGGAGGCGGCGGGGATGCCCAGCATCAGCAGCCAGCCGATGATCTGCGTCGGGCCCCATACCGCCTGGTATGTCCCGCGGTCGGAGTCACCGAGCGACCTCGCCAGCAGCGGCCCGGTGAACAGGCTCAGCCCATAGGTGCCGAGCCCGACGGCGGTGGTGACGAGCGTGTCGCGGCGGTGCGATCGGGCGTGCAGCGCCGCCTCGGCCTCGGCCTCCGCCTCCTCCGCGGCGGCGGCCGCCGCCTCGTCGTCGTCCTCCTCGAGCCAGAGCGGGTGCTCGAGCGAGCGGAGGTAGGCGGGCGACGGCGAACGGGCCGACAGGGGGATCAGGTGGCCGAAGCGAAGATCCCCGCCGGCGTTGAAGACCTCGGCGACGCTGTCGAGCAGCCCGCGCGGCTGGGGCGAGCGCCGCTCGCCCTCAGCCGCGTCCGGCTCGTCGGTGTCGATGGTGGTCACGGTCTCGGCTGCCTCATGCCGCTGCGCCGTCCGTTCGGTTGGCCGGGGTCCGGTCGCGATCCGCCGTCGACCCACCCCGTCGGTGCCGCCCGAGCGGCGGTCACGCCCCGATCAGCTCGGGGCGCAGCCCCAGTGCGTCGAGTTGCGCACGGATCTCGTCGAGGTAGATCGGGTTCATGGCCACGACCAGATCAGGACGGTACTCCACCAGGAACTCGGGGGAAACGATCTGCTGGCCCGTTCCCGCCATGAACTTGCCCCACTTGAACGGGTTGATGTCGACCGCGTACTCGATCTCGTCGGTCATGCCCATGTTCGTGAGGTTGGTCAGATAGGACACGCCCTTGGAGCCGGCGCCCCAGATGACCGCCTTGCCGCCACTGGCCCGCAGGTCCGCCAGCCGTTGCTTCCAGCTCTGCGCCAGCGCGTCGTACTCCCCGGCGTACTTGTCCACACCGCGGGTGAGCACCTCGAGGTCGTCCTCGACGTCGAAGGGATCGCCGGGGGCGGGCGTGGTGGCCGACGGCCGGGCCTCGATGAGCAGGTACTGGTCGTCGTAGTCGAGCTCGAGGTGCAGCACCTCGAAGCCGCTGGCGCGGAACAGCCGGGCCAGCGAACCGAGCGAGAAGTAGCTGCAGTGCTCGTGGTAGACGTCCCAGAACGCCACCTCCTCGAGCACCCGCTTCACGTCGGGCAGCTCGAACAGCACGACGGTGTCGAGCCGGTCGCCGATGGCGGCGCGTACCATCCGCATGAACTCGCCCACCGGGTGGATGTGCTCGAGCGTGTGCCGGCACACGACCGCATCGGCGGCGAGGTGGCTGTAGTCCTCCGAGTAGAAGTCCTTGATCCAGGTCAACCGGTCGGGGGCGACGGTGGTCTCGATGCGTTCGGGGTGCACCCCCGGGTCGATGCCGATGCCGTGGCCGGCGCCGGCCTCCACCATCCACACCAGGAACTCGCCCTTGCCGCAGCCGATCTCCAGCACCCGCTTGCCGTGCAGGTCGTACTTGTCCACCCACCGGGCGGCGAGCCCCTTGGCCCACTCGACGAACAGCTTGGAGAAGCCCTGGGTCTCCTCGTAGCGCTGGGAGTACTCGGCGGCGTCGAACACGACGTTGGACAGGAACCCGCAGCGATGGCAGAAGCCGAGCTCGAGGTCACCGCGGGGGAAGCCCTCGGCTTCCTCGCGGGTGTCGAGCAACAGGCAGGAGTTGGTGGGGATGGCCCGCTGTTCGAAGAACACGTCCATCTGCGGGTTGCCGCAGGCGGGGCAGGCGTGCTCGATGGTGCGACGGCTCACGGGTTGACCACCTCGGGGTGCGGGACGGGCACGATCCAGCGACCGCCCGCCTCGGTGTACGCGGCTTGCTGGCGCATGATCTCGTCCTTGAAGTTCCAGGCGAGGATCAGCGTGTAGTCGGGCCGCTGTTCGACGAGCGCCTCGACCGGCAGGATCGGCTGATGGGTGCCGGGCATGTGCAGGCCCTGCTTGTGCACGTTGCGGTCCACCACGAACGACACGAGGTCGCGGTCGACGCCGACGTAGTTCAACATGGTCGAGCCCTTGGCCGCCGCGCCGTAGGCGGCGATCGTGTGGCCCTCCGCCCGCAGGTTGCGCAACAGCGCCAGCAGGTCGGCCTTCAGCTGTTCCACCCGGTGGGCGAAGCCCTCGTAGTACCGGGACGTGTCGAGACCGACCGCCTGCTCCTCGGCCAGGTAGCGCTCGAGCGCCTCGCTACGGCCCGCCTCATGGGAGACGTGGTAGCGCAGGGTGCCGCCGTGCAGCTCGGGGAAGTACTCGACGTGGTTGAGGTGCAGGCCGTGCCGTTCCATCAGCCCCGAGATGCCGCTGCAGGAGTGATAGAACAGGTGTTCGTGGTAGATCGTGTCGAACTCGCAGTGGTCGATCAGGTCCCGCACGTAGGGGTTCTCGATGGTGATGAGACCACCCGGCGCCAGCAGCCGCTGCATGCCGGCCACGAACCCGTTGAGGTCGGGCACGTGGGCGCACACGTTGTTGGCGATGATCACGTCGGCCTGCGGGTGGCCCTCGGCCAGCAGCTCCTCGGCCAGCTCGATCCCGAAGAACCGGCAGATGCTGCGCACGCCCTTGTCGTTGGCCGCCTGCACCTGGGCCGGTGCCGGGTCGATGCCGAGCACCGGCACGCCCACCTCCACGAAGTTCTGCAGCAGGTAGCCGTCGTTCGACGCCAGCTCCACCACGAAGCTCCCGGCACCGAGCCCCCGGGTCTCCACCAGGTTGAGCGCATGGCGGCGGGAGTGGGCGAGCAGATGGTCGGAGAACGACGAGAAGTACGGGTAGTCCTCGGGGAAGAGGATCTCCTGGGCGACGTCCTCGAGGATCTGCACGATCTTGCAGTTCGGGCAGAAGGCCACCTCGAGGGCGAAGCGCGGCTCGGGCCCGTCGAGGCGCTCGGGCCGGACCAGACCGTCCGACAGCGGCGTCTTGCCCAGATCGAGGAACGGCAGGACGCCGCCCACCCCACAGACGCGACAGTTCATGGAGAATCCCTTCAGTCGACGCGGGTCCAGCGGAGATCGGCGTCCAGCCGCCCCGCCTCGAGGTGCTCGCGGACGCGCTTGATGCGCATGTAGCGATTGCCTTCGAGATCAGTCAGGGTAAGGCCGATCTGCTTGTATGCCTCGTAGAGCTCGCGAATGCCGGCCGGTACGGTCCATTTGGTCCGGTACCCGATGGTCTCCGCCAGCTTGTCGCAGTTGACCCGGTAGTTGCGCAGGTCGTTGAACGCCTCGTCCGACAGCGTCACCACGGAGCCGGGCACGACCTCGCCCACCATGGTGGCGACGTCACGGATGCGGTAGTTCTCCTCGGTGGCGCCCACGTTGAACGGTTCGTTGTGCACCAGCTCGCGCGGCGCCTCCATGAGGGCGAGGAACGCACGGGAGATGTCCTCGATGTGCACCAACGGCCGCCATGAGGTGCCGTCGGACTTCAGGAACACCTGGCCGGTGGTGAACGCGAACCCGGTGAGGTTGTTGACCACCAGGTCGCCGCGCAGTCGGGGCGACACGCCGTAGGCGGTGGCGTTGCGCAGGTAGGTGGGAGAGAAACCGTCGTCGGCCAGCTTGGCCAGATCGAGCTCGGAGCGCACCTTCGACTCGCCGTAGGGCGTCACCGGGTTGAACGACGCCGACTCGGTGAGGAACTCGTCGCCATGGGCGCCGTAGAGCGAGCACGACGACGAGTAGAGGAACCGGCTGGCCCCGGCCTGCTTGGCCGCTTCGGCCAGCGTGACGGTGGCCAGGTGGTTGATGTCATAGGTGCAGTTCGGGTTCAGGTCACCGAGCGGATCGTTCGAGATCGCCGCCAGGTGCACGACGGCGTCGATCCCCTCGAGATGCGCCGGTGTGACATCACGCACGTCGATGCGCAAGACTTCGTCCACCGCGTGAGGGTCGTCCCCGAACGTGCACCCCTCGAACAGCATGCTGTCGAGGCCCACCACCTGGTGGCCGGCCGACTTGAACAACGGCACGAGGACGTTGCCGATGTACCCGTCGTGGCCGGTGACCAATACTCGCATAATCGCTCCCTGCATCCGCCACGTCACAGTGGGCGCGAATTCGCCGCGGAAATCGTCACCGTGACAGTGATCTTCGACCCGGCATCGCGACGACCTTGCGGTCAGCGCATCCGATTCGTCAGCGTACCGGCCAGGCTGTAGGTCACCGCGAGGGCCCCTCGCCAACCATGAGCAAATCGGCTGCTTGCCGATTCGGGCCCCGAAACGTTGTCTGGCTCTGCGATCCACCCGAAAGGACGGCGGGAAAAGCCAATGGAGATCCTCACACTGCTGCGACTCAACGGGAAGCGCCTCACGGCGCTCGCCACGGTGGGCGCGCTGACCGGGGCTGTGGCGGCAGCGGCCGTGAGTCGGCAGGCAGCGACGTATCAGGCGAACACCACCGTGTTCGTCAGCCAGGCGCTCCCCGAGGGCGCTTCGGCGTTCGATGTGTCGCCCCTCGTATCCGACTTCCAGAAAGGCCGACGTCACCCAGGTGCGCCAGAGCGTCGCCGAGAAGCTCGACATCTCGATCGACGACGTCGAGGTGCTGGTCACCCGTAACGGCAACGACGGCGGCTCGGTTTCCGAGGTCATCGCCGAGGTCGGTGACCCGACGATGGCGGAGAACATCAGCCAGTCGGTGTCCACCGAGGGCATGCGCTTCCTCGCCCAGCGCGCCAGGTCGACGCCGCCGAAGCGGTCGTGGCCCTGCGGCAGGCGGATGTCGACACGGCCAAGGAGGAGCGCGACGCGCTCCTCACCCAGAACCAGTTCGTCAACCCGGTCACCGCCTACAACGAGACGATGAACCGGTTCAACCAACTGACGCTGGACCGCAGCGACCCGACGCTGAGCTCACCACTGACGCCCGTGTCCAGCCGACGCCGAGGCGGCCTGCCTGCGGCTGCAGCTGCAGTTGCCCACGTTTGGCCGAGGAGTACGGCGAGGTCGAGGAGCGTCTGGCCGACGCCACCGCGCTGCTCAAGGAAGCCGAGCAGGCGGCACCAACGCCGAGGAGATCCTCGCATCGGCCAACACCGGATGCGTGGCCATCTCCCAGGGTGACACCGTCTCAGACCTCCAAGCTGGCCACGATGCTGCAGGGCTTCGTCGCCGCCGTGGTGGCCACGTTCCTGGCCGGCATCGCCTTCTTCTTCGTGGCCGACTCGCGGCGCCGTCAGGCCACGCCGGCCCGACCGGCGGCCAAGCCGGCCGCCGGGGCCAACCCGCCGGTGCCCGCGGCCGCCCCCGTGGCGGCTGCGGTGGCGGAGACCCCGGCCCGCGCCACCGCTTCGAGCCCGGCCCCGGTCCAGGCCCAGGCGGCGACGCTGGTCACCGGCTCGAGCCCTGCACCTGCGGCGGCCAAGCCGGCGGCGGCCAAGCCGATGACTTCGTCCAAGCCGGTGGCCTCGACGTCGGGCACCGCTCTCCACGGCCGCGGCGGCGAAGGCCGAGCCTGCGCCCCGTACCGAGGTGGCCGACACCACGGCGGCGCGCCGCACCGTCGAGGCTGCACCCGCGGCGAAGCGGGAGGTGACCACCACGTCGGCGGACACCCTGGCCCGCCGCGAGCAGCCGGCACCATCGCCGCACCTGGCCGCCCGGGACAACGCCGCCAAGGCTGAGCCCGCGACCACCGAGAAGCGGACCGAGCGGGCGACATCGATCTGCGCACCCCGTCGGCAACCGGGACGACCGGCAGCGCCCCCGACCGTGGTCAGCAAGAACGGCGGTTCGGCGGGTCGCGGCGACGGCGGATCCTCGATGTTCTCCCGTCCCTCGGAGAGCGCCGGTGCGGCGACCGCCGTCAGCCGGGACCGCAGCGACACCAAGGCCGACACGAAGGTGGAGGGCACCAAGCCGACCACCGACAAGGCCGGCACCGACAAGGCGGACGAGAAGGCCTCGCACCGACAAGGCCGACGACAAGGCCGACGAACGGGCCTCCGCCGGCAGCCGCGACCGCAAGGCGGCGGGCAACCGGCGCCGCCTGCCCGGCAGCTGAGCCGGCCCGCGGGCGTTCGGCCTGCAGCGGCCACGGCCGCAACCTGATCGGCGGGGCGGACACCCCGACGACCATCTGACAACCCGGAAGACAGGCTGAGGGAGGGGGCCCGACGTTCGTCGGCCCCTTTCTTTGGCGCGGAAGTACGAGCGGAGCGGCGGAAGTGGCTCCGCGGAGATGGGCCGGCACTGCGCCCCGCCTGTCGGCCTCTCCCGACCAGCAGAAGGCGGTACGCACCGTGCGCATTGCAATGATCGGCCAGAAGGGCATCCCCGCCCGCTACGGCGGGGTCGAGAAGGCGGTCGAAGAGCTGTCGGCCCGTCTGGTGCAGCGCGGCCACCACGTCACGGCGTTCAACCGGCGGGAGGCCGATCGGCCGCAACCCGCCGAACACCGAGGCATCGAGCTGCGCTACGTGCCCGCCTTCGGCGGCAAGCACATGCTGAACATGACGCAGTCGATCGGCGGCACCATCTCGACGCTGCTCAAGCACTACGACATCGTCCACTACCACGCGCTCGGCCCGTGCCTGGCCTCCCCCATCGCCCGGCTCCGCCCGTCGAGCCGCCTGGTGGTCACCATCCAGGGGCGCGACGACCAGCGGGCCAAGTGGAGCCGGCCGGCCCAGCTCGTGCTGTCGACCGCGGCGTGGATGTCGGCCAACGTGCCCCACGGGGGCATCGCCGTCTCCCAGCAGCTCCAGCGCGAGTTCCGCGACCAGTTCGGCAAGGACACCGTCTACATCCCCAACGGCGTGGCGGTGGTGCCGGAGCAGGAGATCAGCGCCGAGGACGACCCGCTGCCCCGCTTCGGGCTGACCCCGGGGCGCTACCTGGTCAACATCGGCCGGCTGGTGCCGGAGAAGGCGATCGACCAGCTGCTGCGGGCCTGGACGAAGGTCGACACCGACCTCCGCCTGGCCATCGTGGGTGGTTCGAGCCACACCGATGACTTCGTCGACCGGCTCCACCGCCTCGCCGCCCAGGACGAGCGCATCGTGCTGACCGGCCCGGTCTACGGCCCCGGCCAGGACCGCCTCTTCCGCAACGCCGCCGGCTACGTGATGCCGTCGCTGCTGGAGGGCTTGCCGCTCGCCCTGCTCGAGGCGATCTCCTATGGCCTGCCGGTCACCGTGAGCGACATCCCGCCGCACCTCGAGGTGGTCGGGAGCTCCGAGCCCGGCCAGCGGGTGTTCAAGGCCGGTGACCTCGACGACATGGCCAAGCAGCTGCAGCTGATGGTGGACGACATCGCCGGTGAGCGTGACGCGGCCCAGCTGCTGCACGACCGGGTCATCGACGAGTTCTCCTGGGAGCGGGTGACCGACAAGACCGAGGAGTACTACGAGTCGCTGCTCGGGCGCAGCGGTGGTCGGGTGCGCGCCGCCCGCACGGGGCGCAAGGTGCTGAGCCGGGCCTGAGCGCTCGACCAGGAACGACGAAGGGGGGCCGGTGCAGACCGGCCCCCCTTCTTCGTTCTGATCCGGGCGGCTCCCGTTCAGGGTCCGCCCGCCGTCGGGCGTCTCAGCCCCGGGCGGCCAGCAGGCGGACGTCGGCCCGACGCAGCGCGGCGCGGGCCTCGTCGTCGTCGGAGGCCGCCCGCAGCGATTCCTCGGCCCGGGTCTTGGCCGCTTCCGCCCGGGCGACGTCGATCTCGGTGGCGAGCTCGGCGACGTCGGACAGGATGGTCACCCGGTCGTTGGCCACCGAGACGAACCCGCGGTGCACGGCCAGCAACGTGGTCTGGTCACCGGTGCCGATGATCTTGACCAGGCCCACCGCCAGCGAGCCGACGAAGGGCACGTGCCCGGTGAGGAAGGCGATGTCGCCCCCCTCCACCGTCCGGCAGATCACCATCTGGGCCTCTCCCTCGTAGAGGATGCCCTCCGGCGAGACCAGCTCGACCTGCAGCGTCATCAGTTGGCGCTCCGACGCAGCTGCTCGGCCTTGTCACGGGCGGCCTGGGCGCCACCGACGTTGAGGAACGCCTGCTCGGGCAGGTCGTCGAGGTCGCCGCTGACCAGCATCTCGAACGACTCGACCGTCTCCTCGACGGGCGTGGTCACACCGGGCAGACCGGTGAACACCTCGGCCACGTACATGGGCTGGGACAGGAACCGCTGCACCTTGCGGGCCCGGGCCACGGTGATGCGGTCCTCTTCGGACAGCTCGTCGAGGCCGAGGATGGCGATGATGTCCTGCAGCTCCTTGTAACGCTGCAGGATCTCCTGCACGCGACGGGCGACGCGGTAGTGGCGATCGCCCACGACCTCGGGGGCGAGGATCGACGAGGTCGACGCCAGCGGGTCCACCGCCGGGTAGATGCCCAGCGAGGCGATGTCGCGGGAGAGCTCGGTGGTGCCGTCGAAGTGGGTGAACGACGTGAACGGCGCCGGGTCGGTGTAGTCGTCGGCGGGCACGTAAACGGCCTGCAGCGGGAGTGATCGAACGACCCCGGGTCGTGGTGATGCGCTCCTGCAGGCTCGCCCATCTCGTCGGCCAGGGTGGGCTGGTAACCCACGGCCGGGCATGCGGCCCAGCAGCGTCGACACCTCGGAGCCGGCCTGCACGAACCGGAAGATGTTGTCGATGAACAGCAGCACGTCCATGCCGCGGGCGTCACGGAAGTACTCGGCGACGGTGAGGGCGGCGAGGGCCACCCGCAGACGCACGCCCGGCGGCTCGTCCATCTGGCCGAAGATCAGCGAGGCCTTCTCCAACACGCCGGACTCGCCCATCTCCAGGAAGAGGTCGGTGCCCTCACGGGTCCGCTCCCCCACCCCGGCGAACACCGAGACACCACCGTGGTTCTGGGCCACACGGCGGATCATCTCGGTGATGAGCACCGTCTTGCCCACGCCGGCACCACCGAACAGGCCGATCTTGCCGCCCTGGAGGTACGGCGTCAGGAGATCGATGACCTTGATGCCGGTCTCGAACATGATCTTCTTCGGCTCGAGCGTGTCGAAGTCGGGGGCTGGGCGGTGGATCTCCCAGTAGCCGTCGAGCTTGTCCTTGATCGAGTCGAGGGAGACGTCGAGCGGCTCACCGATCACGTTGAACACGTGGCCGAGCACGCCGTCACCCACCGGCATGGACATGCCCACGCCGAGGTTTCGCACGGCCGAGCCTCGGCTGAGGCCGTCGGTCGGCTTGAGGGCGATGGCCCGCACCCGGGAGTCACCGATCTGTTGGGCAACCTCGGCGCGCACCGTCGTGGTCTCGCCCTCGACGACGATGTCGAACTCGAGGGCGGTGTTGATCTCCGGCAGGCCGTCGGGCGGGAACTCCACGTCGACCACCGGACCGGCGATGGCGACGATCCGGCCGTCCTTGAGGGTGGCAGTGGTCATGTCGGTTGGGTCTCCTCTACACGTGCCCGGGCGGGGAAGGGCGGTGCGGTTGATCGGATTGCGGGAACAGGTGGATCGGGTCGAGCCGGTCGAGAAGCAGGTCCTCGGGGTCGCCCTGATCTTCCTTGAGACCCTCGGCGCCGCCGATGATCTCCATGATCTCGGTGGTGATTGCGTCCTGGCGGGCCCGGTTGAGCTGGCGGCTGAGCTTGATGATCATCTCGTCCGCGTTGTCGGTGGCCGACTTCATGGCCCGCTGCCGGCTGGCGTGCTCCGAGGCCGCTGCGTCGAGCAGAGCGGCGAACAGGCGGGCCTCCACATAGCGGGGCAGCAGGTCGGTGAGGACGGCCTCCGGGCTGGGCTCGAACTCGTAGGCAGCGGTGGCACCGGGGGCGCCGGCCTCGGCGATGGTCGACTCGGGCGACAGCGGCAGGAACGTGCGCACCGCCAACTTCTGCGAGGCGATCGAGATGAACTCGGTGTAGGCGAGGATCACCTTGTCGACCTCGCCGCCCTCGAACATCGCGGTGATCTTCTCGGCGATCTCGCGGGCGTTCTCGTAGGTCGGCTTGTCGCTGATGCCGTCGAAGGCGGCGGCGATCCGGTAGTTCCGGAACTTGAAGTAGCCCTCGGCCTTGCGGCCGATGGTGATCCAGCTCGTAGTCGATGCCCTCGGCTGGTTCGACTGCGAGCCGCGCTCTGCGGCACGGATAACCGAGGAGTTGTAGGCCCCGGCGAGGCCGCGGTCGGGCTCAACACGACGTAGCCGATCTTGCGGACCTGCTCGGCCTCCCGCAGCAGCGGGTGGTCGATGCTGGCACCGCCGGCGGCGAGGTCCTCGATCACCTTCGTGATCTGCCGGGCGTAGGGCCGGGCGGCGTTGGCCCGTTGCTGGGCGCGCACCACCCGGGACGCCGCGATGAGCTCCATGGCCCGCGTGATCTTCTTCGTCGCCTTCACGCTGTTGATGCGGCGACGAAGGATGCGTTCCTGCGCACCCGGCATGTCGTCAGCCCTTCCTCTGGCCCGTCTCGGGCGTGTGCGCGCTCAAGCGGCTCACGCGTCCTCGTCCCGGTCGATCTCCTCCTCGGGGAGGGTGGTGTCCGAATCGACGATCTGGGTGGTGGCGGCACCGTGCGCCTGCGGGGTGGGCTCGGGGCCCGATCCGTCGCTGGTGCGGAACTGCCCGGCGAAGGCCTGGATGGCACCTTCGAACGCACCTGCGTCGGGGATGTCGCCCTTGGCCACGATGCCGTCGAGGATGTCGCGGTGCCGCGAGCGGAACCAGTCGAGCAGCTCGTTCTCGAAGCGACGCACGTCGTTCACCGGGATCGGATCCAGGTAGCCCCGGGTGCCGGCGAAGATCACCACGACCTGCTCCTGCACCGGCAGCGGGCTGTTGAGGCCCTGCTTGAGCAGCTCGGTGAGCCGGTTGCCTCGCTCGAGCTGGGCCTTGGACACGGCGTCGAGGTCGGAACCGAACGCCGCGAACGCCTGGAGCTCCCGGAACTGCTGGAGATCCGACTTGAGCGTGCCGGTGGCGGTCTTCATGGCCTTGATCTGAGCGGCCGAACCCACCCGGGACACCGAGATGCCCACGTCCACCGCCGGGCGGATGCCCGACTTGAACAGGTCGTCCTGGAGGTAGATCTGACCGTCGGTGATCGAGATCACGTTGGTCGGGATGTAGGCCGACACGTCACCGGCCTTGGTCTCGATGACCGGCAGGGCGGTGAGCGAACCGGCGCCGCGCTCGTCGGAGAGCTTGGCGGCCCGCTCCAGCAGGCGGGAGTGGAGGTAGAACACGTCGCCGGGGTAGACTCACGACCCGGCGGGCGGCGCAGCAGCAGGGACACCTGGCGGTACGCCTCGGCCTGCTTGGACAGGTCGTCGTACACCGCAGGCGTGGCCGCCGTTGTCCATCCAGTGCTGGCCCATGGCGCAGCCGGCGTAGGGGGCAGGTACTTGAACGGCGCCGGGTCGGACGCCGGGGCGACCACGACCACGGTGTAGTCCATGGCGCCGAACTCCTCGAGCGTGGCCACGGTCTGCGCCACCGTCGAGGCCTTCTGCCCGATGGCGACGTAGATGCAGTTCACCCCCAGACCCTTCTGGTTGATGATCGTGTCGATGGCGATCGTCGTCTTGCCGGTCTTGCGGTCACCGATGATCAGCTCTCGCTGGCCCCGGCCCACGGGGATCAGCGAGTCGATGGCCTTGATGCCGGTCTGCATCGGCTCGTGCACCGGCTTGCGGCCGGTGATGCCGGGGGCCTGGATCTCCATGCGGCGGCGGGTCACGTTGGTGAGCGGGCCCTTGCCGTCGATCGGGTTGCCGAGGGCGTCGACGACCCGGCCGAGCAGGCCGTCGCCGACGGGCACGTCGAGGATGCGGCCGGTGGACTTCACCGACTGGCCCTCGTCGATGTGGGAGACCTCGCCGAGGACCACCGCACCGATCGAGCCCTCGTCGAGGTTCAGGGCCAGACCGAACGTGCCGTCCTCGAACTCGAGCAGCTCGTTGACCGTGGCGCCGGGCAGGCCGCCGACGCGGGCGATGCCGTCGCCCACCTCGAGCACCTTGCCGACCTGGTTCTGCTCGAGCGAGGGGTTGTACCCCTCGAGGCCGCGGGTGATGGCGGAAAGGATGTCGCTGGTGTTGATCGTCAGCTCAGCCATGAAAGTTGGGGCTCCTCGGGCCTAGAACGCTTCCCGCAGCTGGGCGAGACGGGTACGGATGCTGCCATCGATGACGGTGTCGCCGATCTGGGTGATGATCCCGCCGACGACGGATGGGTCGATGATCACTCGGACCTGCACCGGGTACCCGAGCTGCTTCTCGAGGGCGGCGGCGAGGCGGGTCTGCTGCTCATCGGACAGCGGCACCGCCGAGCGGACCTCGGCCAGCGATCGGTTCGACGCGGTCGCGGACTTGCGGGCCATCGCATCGACGATCTTGGGCAGGTCGGCCGCCCGGTCGGCGGCGACGACCAGCGACACGATCGCCACGGTGATCGGCGTGGCCCGCCCCTGCAGCAGCTCCTCCACGATCTGCTGGCGGTGCGGCGCCGGGATGGCGGTGTCGGTCAGCTTCGAGCGCAGCTCGTCGGAGCCCTCGAAGATGCGGGCCAGGCGGAACAGCTCGTCCTCGACCTCGGCCGGTTGGTTCGACGCCTGGGCGACGGTGAACAGCGCGTCGGCGAAGGCCTGGGTCCGATCGGTCGCCGCCATCACGCACCCACCTGGTTGATGTAGTTGTCGATCAGGCTGGCCTGGGTGGCGTCGTCGAGGTTGTGGCGGACCACGGCCTCGGCTGCGCCACGGGCCAAGGCGGCGACCTCGGCCTGGAGGTCGGCGATGGCCTGGGCCTTCTGCGACTCGATGTCGACCAGGGCCCGCTGCCGGAGATCCGCAGCCTCCTGGTCGGCCCGCTCGCGCAGCGACACCTTCAGCTGCTCGGCACTGCGGCGGGCCTCGGCCACGATCTGCACCGAATCGGCCTCGGCGTCACCCACCGAGGCGCGCACGCGCTCGGCCTGGGCGAGGGCTTCGGCCTTGGCGGCATCGGCCGCACCGAGCGCCTGTTCGATCTTGGCGGTGCGGCTGGCGAGGCCCTTCTTGATGGCGGGCACTGCGAACTTGCCCAGCAGGAAGCCGACCACGGCGATCGCCACGATCGACCAGTAGAGCTCGTTGATGTCGTGCGGCAGGATCTTGCCGTTCGGCCCTTCGGCGGCCAGCAGGGTGCCGATCATCGGGGACCACCTCCGTTCGCCTGGTTCACGTAGTCCTCGATGACCTGCAGCTGCGCGTCGAGGGCAAGGTCCTTCTGGACCACCCGCGAGGCGGCGTTCACGGCCACGCCCGCCACCTGCGAGCGGAGCTGCTGCAGGGCGGCGGCCTTGGCCTGGGCCACCTCGGCGGCGGCCTGTTCGCGCAAGGCGGCGACATCGGCGTTGGCCTCGGCCAGCTTCTGCGCCCGGTAGGCCTCGACCTCGTCCCGAGCGGCGGTCACGATGGCGTTGGCCTCGGCCCGCGCCTCGTTGACGCGTGCGTCGTAGGCGGCGACGGCGTCATCGGCGCCGGCGGTGGCGCCTTCGGCGGCCGCCCTCGCTTCGCGCAGTCGCTCCTCGCGCTCCTCCATGAGCCGCATCACCGGCGGCAGGAACACGTAGCGCAACAGCATCCACAGCAGGAAGAAGGTGACCACGGCCCAGAAGATCTCCGAGCCGGTGGGCAGGATCGGGTTGACCGTCTCCTTGGCCCCTTCTTCGCCATGGGTTTCAGCGGCTAGCAGCAACGCGGTAGCCAGCACGTTTCCTCCGTCTCAGTCGTTCGATCGTGGGTGCTCGCAGATCAGACGAACTTGAGCAGGATGAAGACGACGAAGCCGATGAGGGCGAGGGCCTCGGTGAAGGCGATGCCGAGGAACATGGTGGTGCGCACCATGCCGGCGCTCTCGGGCTGACGGGCCATGGCGGTGACCGCCTGACCGACGAGGTAGCCGATGCCGATGCCCGGGCCGATGGCGGCGAGACCGTAGGCGTAACCGGCGCTGCTCGCACCGGCGGTGGCCTTGGCCTCGTCGGCCGTCAGGGTCGCGGCCTCCTGGGCCAGTTCGGCGGCGGTGTGGAGAAGGCTCATCGGGGTTCAGGTCTCCTGTGTCTGGTGGGTGCGACTCCGGAAGGCACCGGAGACGACAACGGTTGCTTGGTGCGAAGGGTGGATCAGTGCTCGGGGTGCAGGGCGCCGCCGATGTAGACGGCGGTGAGGATCGTGAAGATGTAGGCCTGCAGGAAGGCGACGAGCACCTCGAAGCCGGTCAGGGCGATCAGCATGAACAGCGCCAGCGGCAGGGCGGCAACCAACGGCTGCAGGCCCCACAGCGTGATGCAGAGCACGCCGAAGGTCACGAGGAGGATGTGGCCGGCGAGCATGTTGGCGAAGAGTCGCACGGCGAGCGAGAACGGCCGCACCAGGAAGGTGGAGACGAACTCGATCGGCGTCACCAGGAGGTAGAGCGCAGCGGGCACCCCGGGCGGGAAGAGGGCCCCGGTGATGTAGCTGAACCCGTGGTGCTTGAGGCCCACGCCGATGAACCAGATCCATGCCAGCAGCGCCAACACCAGCGGCGTGGCCATGCGGGCGGTGGCCGGCATGTTGAAGAACGGGATGATGCCGGTGATGTTCGAGAAGAACACGAAGAAGAACATCGACAGCAACATGGGCAGGTACTTCTCGCCGCCGTGGCCGATGCCGGGGGCGATCACCTCGTTGCGGATGAACTCGACCGAGGTCTCGGCCAGGTTCTGCACGCCCCGGGGCACGAGGGCCTTCTTGGAGCCGGCCACCAGGAAGATGCCGATGGTGATGAGCGCGGCCAGCAGGTTGATGAACGCGATCTTGTTGAAGGCGAAGAACTGGCCGTCGCCGAACCAGGCTGGCCATTCGACGACGTTTTCGATGGGCGGGAACTCGAGTGCGCCGATGATCACGGTGCCACGCTCTCCTTCGGTGCGGGTTGGGACGGACGGGTGCGCTTGGGGCCCGGTTTGAGCCCCGGGTGGGCGAGGGAGAGCGAAACGTAGCGCAGCTCCCAGAACAGCAGGCCGAGGTGGGTGACCACGAGCGTGGCCCCGAGGGCGCCGAGGTGCATCCAGCCGGCGTCCTTGACGAGCAGCACGGCGGCGAAGATGAGGCCGAGGCGCAGCAGGAAGCCGAACAGGGCGGCGCCCATGAGCAGGGCCAGCGAGATGCGCGCCGTGTAGGCGAGCAACGCGGCCGACAGGGCGAAGTTTGCGAGCACGATGGCGATGCCGTAGGCCGACGAGAACGCGCCGTCGAGCGACCACATCGCTGCGCACAGCCCGATGAGCACGGGGGCGGCGGGCACCGCGCGCCGGATCATGTCCTTGGCGACCTGGGCCTCGGGCGCGGGGCCTTCGAGGCGGGTCACGAACGGCGAGCCCACGGACCCTCCCCCTCGAGTTTGCGCATCTGCTGGTCGTAGCCGATCCACAGCTTCAGCACGGTGCCGACGATGCCGAGCATGAACAGCCCGAGCGCGAACACCGGCACGGTGCCGAGCCACCGGTCGATCAGCAGGCCGATGCCGCCGAAGATGGCCGCAACGAACGCCAGCTCGAAGCCGCCGCTGCTTCGGTTCAGATCTCTGGAGAATTCGCGTCGCTGCGAGTTGTCCACTGGACTTCCTGTTGGCCGCGCCACAACGCCCGGCGAGCTTGTGAATTGATTCGCAATCTACGGGGGCCGGCATGACACACGCAAATCTGTGCGGGTGTCGGGCCGGCTCCGTGACGAGGCGCACGCTAGCTCATGACGGGGCTGCGGCGCCCGTTCCCGGCGGGCACGTCAAGGTGGTGGCGGCACCGCATCGTCGGCGATGACCCGCTCGCGATGGCTGCGGCCCGTTCAGACCGAGCGGCACACGGTGGCGCCGTCGAGCAGGGCCACGTGCAGCCGTGCCGACAGGCGACGGCACAGGGCCAGTTCTGCCGCCGCCGTACCACCCGGTCCGCCCGGTCCGCCCGGTCCCCTCGGCGGTAGGCGCAGGGCGCGCACGCGTCGGGTCACCACGGCGGCCAGGTCAGGGGCGGTTCCAGGCCCCCAGGGCGCCGGGTGCGTGGGCGGCGGTCCGACAAGACCGTGCGGTACGGTGCGGACACCGTGCGGTACGGAGCCCCGCTCGGCGGTGCGGACCACCTTGCTCACCGCCACCTCGGCGCCACCCTCGCGCCCGCCCTCGAGGGTGGCGAGGGCCCGTCCGAGGTGATCGACACACCAACGGGCGCCCGCATCCAGGAAGGCCACATACCGACTCGCCGTAAGCCGTATGGCCACGTTCCGCTGTGAGTTGACCTCTCCGAGTGCGGCCGGTACGACGAGACGGCGGATCTGCACCCGATCGACGACCCGGGCGGCTCCCCAGCCCAGGGCGGCGGTCCCGTCTCCGAGGGCGTCCGGTGCGACACCCGGCGCAACGGCCTCGACGACGACGACCAGCGCGGCGACGCCGAGCTGGGCCGCCGCGGCGTCGACCGCGTCATCGCGGTCCGGGCCCGCCGCACCGGTCACCACGACCACGACGGGGGCCTCGGGACGTGGCCGCCCGTGGCGCAGCCGGCCGACCACCGCGTGCTCGAGCGGATCGCGGCGGGACAGCCCGCGCCTCCCGGCAGGGATCGGTTCGCTCCACCGGGCGGCCATCACCACCACGCTACGCGGCCCCGGCGGCTGCACCACCGCACCGACCCGACCGCCGGCGACGACATGGCGGCGGTGGCGGGGACTACGCTCGAAAGCGGCGCTGCGGCGGATCGCAGCCCACCGATCTGCGGGCGGACACCGTGATCAGTGGCAACGACCGGAAAGGCTGTTCCGGAGGACATGCGGCTCCCGCGCCTTCGCAGGTTGGTGGCCAGGCGGTGGCATTGGGCCGCGCTGGTCCTGATCTCGGGCGTCGCCTACGGCCTGTTCGGCGACCGACTGCCCGACGAGCATCGGGTCAGCGCACGGCTCGAGCTGATCGCCCCCGAGCGCAGCGCCCGCCCGGGGTGGCCCAGAACCCCTTCGACACCGCGTCGCTCGGCCGGGTCGTCGGCCACCTCGCGCAGACCGAGGGCCAGCGGCGCGGCTACCTCGATGCCGGGCTCTCCGGCGACGTGCACACCGAGTTCGACGACGCCACCACCCAGCTCGAGCTCTCGGCCGACCACCGCGACGAAGCGGTGGCGGCAGCCAGTCGAACGGATGGTGGAGGTGTCGCGCAGCTCGCTGGTTTCGGTGCAGCAGTCGATGGGGGTCAACGAGGACCGCACGGTGAGCGCCGGTGCGGTGGCGGCGCAACCCACGACGATGGTCATCAGCCGCCAGCGCCTCACCGCGGTCGCCATCGCCGCCGCCATCGCGTGGTTCGCGACGCTGTGCACCGCGGCCGTCGGCCGGCGACTGTGGCAGCGCACGACAGCGGGCCCGCACCCGGCGGTCGGCTGCCACCGCGGCGGTCGCGGCCCGAGGAGGCGGTCGCGTCGTCCGCGCCGGCGGCCGGTGCCGGACCAGCGGCCGCCCCGCCCGCCCTCCATCGGGACCGCCCCCGCCGGCGACGGCGGCGCGGGCGGGGGCGAGGTCGCCGCCGATCCGTCGGCCGAGCCCGGCGTGGCGTCGCCCCCACGCCACGCGGCCGCGGAGCACCAGCCGAGGGCACCGGAGCCGGCGTCGCCCGCACCCGCCGTCGGCTCGGGCGAGCGCGCCGCGACTGGCGACGCGGCGCCGCCCCGCGGAGCAGCGCCGCCGAACGGGTCGGCCCGTGCCCGGCGCAGCCCGCAGCGGCGTGAACCGCCGCCACCGCCGGTCCGCCGGCCGGGTGAAGCCGGCACCGACGAACCGGCGGCATCACGGTGGGCGCCCACTCGGGCCCGACCCCCGGGCGGCGCCGGACCGACGACGGCACCGGACGCGCCCGGCCCCCGATCGGCCGGCCGCCTGCCCATGCAGCCCGCCCCCCGCCCCGGTGACCGTCGCCGGCCGGCCCCGGCCCGGGGACCGGTGCGGGCGGTACCCGGCGCCGGCGCGGTGCGCCCTCCCGCCATCGAGCCGTCCGAGCCCCGGGTGGTCGATGGCGGCCACCGCAGCGCGACGCCGACGAGCGGCGACACCGAGGAGCCCGCACCCGACAGGCAACCCGCCGACGCGTCCACCGTCTCCAACCCGTCCGACCCGTCCGGCCCGTCGGACCCGGTGGGCCCGTCCGCGCCGGCGCTCGATGCCGCCCTGCCCGTCCGGCCCGGTCGGGGCGCCGAGGACGCCGACGAGTTGGCCAGCACCCGCTTCTCGCCGGCGGCGACGTGGCCGGCCGCACAGGATGGGCAGCGCCGGCGCCCACCGTCGTTGTTCAGCACGATCCCGCCCGACGAGCTCTTCGACCCGAGCGACGACCTCGTCATCGACCTGCGCGACGACCTCATCGACCGGCGCGACGAGCACGCCGGGGAGCCGTCACCGCTCGGTGACCGACCTGTCGAGACCCACCCGGGAGGCAGCGCCGAGGGACTCGGCGACGAGCCGTCGGCGGGCGATCGGCCGACCGTCGCGCCGGGCGACGCACCCCGCGGCTGACCCCGGTTCGGGGTCCCGGGCGGGACTGCGCAGCACCCACCGGGACCACCCGGGCGGAGCAGGACGATCGGCCCAGGACATCGACACCGTTCGGGACCGTCCCACCCCCCAGCATGGGGAGATCACCGCTCGGTCCGGGCCCGCGGACGGCCGCGGACGGCTGCACCACTCCGCGTCGTCGCCGCTCCATGTCGAACTCGTTCCGAAACGGGACGATTGCACCGGCGGAGCGGCCCCACGAGGCCATCGGCCCGGGCCGGGCGACCTAGCCCCAGCCATCTTTGCGCTGATCAAAGCGCATGAGTACGCCGTGTAACGACGATCGCACCGCTCGACCACCAAGCACGTCGGACCGTCCCCACCATCTGCCGCCTCCCACACCGTGCGCGCGCACTGAGCGCTCGGCGGTCGAGGAATGGCCCGATAGAGTGGTGCTGCAACCGACTTTCTTCTAAACCTTCTAATAACAAGGTTGCAGAATAAGCATAACTACCCGAACAGGCGACCCCGATCCTGTCACCAAATCGCCATCTGCTCCCCGCTTGACCATCCCCAATCTCGGCCTAAGGTCGACGTCGAACCAGACACCTTTCGGGGTCAGGTCGGCGGGTCGGGCGATCACCCGGTGGAGCGGACACCAGGGATCGACAAGGCGTCACGGCACAACGTTGTGGGCGACTGCCAGGCGCGCAGAGCTGAACCCAGAGGCGACGAGCGGATTGGTGAGAGCGGCGCACCTTATGGAAACGATTCGAACGCGGGAACCAAAGACGGACTCGGCGGCCCGTCCCCGGCTGCAGTCCGGTGCGAGGTACCAGACGCTGACCGCACCGGCGCCGAAGACCGTGCACACGGTGCAGCCGGTCCACCCGGCCCGTGAGCGTTCCAGCTCCTCACCGTGGTTGACCAAGGCGGCCGTCGTCGGGGCCGATCTGGCCGCGCTGGCGATGGCCATGGGGTTGGCGCTGGCCACGTCCCGTGCCGTCGGGGTCCGTGCCACCGCCGAGCAGGAGCGCATCACCGGCCAGCTCGCCCTGCTCGCCCTGCCGGTGTGGGTCTTCGCTCTGGCCCAGGTGAAGGGCTACCAAGCCCGCAGCGTGGCCCGGCGCTCCGAGGAGTTCCGCCGCCTGCTCACCGCCGGCGCCCTCGGTTCCGCCTCCCTGCTGGTCATCTCCGACCTGTGGCGACGGATCGACATCCAGCGTGACTTCGTCGGCCTGGCCTTCCTGTTCGGCGTGGCGCTGCTGCTCGTCGAGCGCGAGATCGTCCGGCAGTCCTTCGCTGCGCTGCGCCGCCGCGGTCACCGCCTCCGCGCCGTCGCCATCGTCGGCGACAACGCCGAGGGCGACGAGCTCCGCCGCATGTTCGACACCTCGCCCGAGCTCGGCTACGAGTTCGCCGGGTTCATCACCGTCGAGCCGGGCCGCCGCTTCGCCCGCCCCGGTGAGGTGCTCGGCCGCATCGATGACGCCGTCGACGCCTTGACCCGCCACGACGTTGGCAGCGTGATGATCGCCGCCTCGGCGGTGGACGTGGCCCACACCTCGAGCCTGGTGCGCAAGCTCCTCAACGCCGGCATCAACGTGGAGCTCTCCCCCACCCTGCCCGACATCGCCGTCGAGCGCCTGTCGATCCGCCCCCTCGGCCGTTTCCCGGTCATGTACCTGCAGCCCTTCCGGCAGGCCGGCTGGCGGATGGCCGCCAAGCGCGGCTTCGACACGATGGCCGCCTTCATCGGCCTGGTGACCCTGGCGCTGCCGCTGCTGGCGGTCTGCGTGGCCATCCGGCTCGACAGCAAGGGCCCGGTCTTCTACCGGCAGCAGCGGGTGGGCCGCAACGGCCGGCTGTTCGACGTGCTGAAGTTCCGCACGATGGTGCCCAACGCCCACCAGATGCGGCAGGAGCTGGCCGCCCAGAACGAGGCCGACGGGCCCCTGTTCAAGATCAAGAACGACCCCCGCATCACCCGCATCGGCCGCCTGCTGCGCAAGACCTCGGTCGACGAGCTGCCGCAGCTGTGGAACGTGCTGCGGGGCGAGATGAGCCTCGTCGGCCCCCGCCCGGCGCTGCCCGAGGAGGCGGCGCTGTGGTCGGAGGATCTGCGTGACCGCCTCCGGGTGCAGCCGGGCATCACCGGGATGTGGCAGGTCAGCGGCCGCTCCAGCACCTCCTTCGAGGAGTACAGCCGGCTCGACCTCTACTACGTGGACAACTGGTCGCTGCTCACCGACCTGACGATCCTCGGCAAGACGCTGCCCAGCGTGCTGCTGCAGCGAGGCGCCAGCTGACGACCTGCGGGTGACAAGCCCGGCGCCCGGCACCGAGGAACCCCGAACGAACGAACGGTGAAGGGCCGGTCCTACGGGACCGGCCCTTCACCGTTGTGGGGGGCCGGGCCGCCGTGCCCGCAGCCCCGGGTTCGATACCGACCGGTGTGGTACCGATCGGTATCGAAGCCCACCGGACCGGGGCGGACCTCAGGTCGACTGGCCGAAGACCGTCCGGAGCCGGCTTCGGCGGATGACGAAGCGATCGAAGCCCAACACGAGCAACGCCGAGGCGGCCCACTGCGGGAACACGATCCCGGTGGCCACGCCCACGGCTGCGAGCTTCCGGCTCAGGCGCACGTCGACGGGCCGGCGGGGCAGGCCGAGCGTGCCGCGGCGCCGCCGCTTCCAGAACATCGCGAACCCGCTGAGCACCGACCAGATGGCCAGCACGCACAGCACCGTCATCATGATGCGGCTGAAGATCCCCAGCTGCGTGCCCATGTGCACGCTGACCAGCGTGTCCATCCCTTCATAGACGGCGCCCATGCCGTAGACCCGTTGCTCGGCCAGCGTCTGACCGTTGAACTGGTCGATGAACACGTCCAGGCCTCGCTGGTCTTGCGGGGCCACGAGTTGTAGAGCGTGAAGCTGCCGTAGAGCGGGTTGCCCGCCTCGTCGACCTCGTTGGCGGGGAACGAGATCGTGTAGCCGGGCTTCATGCCCTCCTCACCGGCGATGCGCACGACATCGTCGAGCCGCATCGGGGCGGGGGCGTCGCCGCCGGCGGGCGCGTAGCTGGCCGGGATGGGGAAGTCGCCGGTGGCCCACGGGATCTGGTTGCCGAACCGGTCGAGGTCGCCCCGCACGCCGAGCGCGCTGGCGGGCGGTTCGACCGGTTCGCCGGGGGTGACCTTCTCGGCGAAGGCGTTGAAGTTGGGTCCCCAGTAGGTGGACCACCCCATGCCCGACACGATGGTGAACGCCATGATCACCAGCATCACCAGGCCGCCCAGGCCGTGCAGGTCCCGCCACCGGGCCCGGCCGTGCACGCCCCGGCGGATGGCGAACACCCGGCGCGCCCCCTTCGACCCGGTGCTGTTGGCGGAGCGCCGCGGCCAGTACAGGTACAGCCCGGAGAAGACGAGCACGAGCGTCCAGACCCCGAGCAGTTCGAGCAGTAGGTCTCCCACCACGTAGTCGCGCACGACGGCGTCGCCGTCCCACAGCGCCGACACGGCGGGCAGCGGAACCGTCAGCGTCTCGTTGTTGAGGAAGCCGTGCAGGCGGTTGGACAACCCGATGATCCCGCCCCCGGGCTTCGAGTCACCCAACACCTCGCCGGTGTAGGGATCGACGAAGACGTGCAGGCCGTTCACCGAGCCGTCGTCGACGAAGAACCGGCTGGCCCGATCGGCCGCCGCCGGCGGCGTCAGGTCGAGCACCGGCGCCTCGGGGAAGGCGGCCTGGACGTTGACGGCCTGCTCGTCGTAGGACATCAGCTCGGCGCCCGCCGGCACGTCGACCGTGCGGATCGATCCCTCGGTGAGGTCCTCGATCGGCTGGGTGTAGAGGATGACGAGGCCGCTGAGCGCCATCAGCAGGATGAACGGCATGGCGAACATGCCGGCGTAGAAGTGGATGCGCCACAGCGAGCGCCACTGGCGGCTGGAACGTTCCGACCTGGTCACGGGTCCTCCCCCGGGTGCGGCCGGGCCGGGCGAGCCGTTCGCCGGCGGAGCTGCGCATCCCGTGGGAAGGTCGCCCGAAGGGGGTCATCGGGTTCCCGGCGGCATCAGGCTTTCGGCGGGCGGCGCAGGCCGGGGTGGAACCAGGTGAACAGGGCGAGGGCCAGGGCGCCCAGCCCGAGCAGGACGAGGCTGTCGCCCAGCCCGGTGATCGTCGGGTAGAGCGCGGTGGCCGACAGCAGCGCCGTCCACCCCCACAGGATCGCCACGCTGCGGCGCTGGCCGTGACCCATCTCCATCAGCCGGTGGTGCAGGTGCCCCTTGTCGGCGGTGGCGAGCCCCGAGCGTTTGCGGGCGCGCCGCACGATGGCGAAGAGCGTGTCGATGATGGGGACCCCGAGCACGAACAGCGGGATCACCAGCGGGGCGAAGAAGAAGAACGTCTGGCCGCTGAACGGGTCGCGGGTGCGGCCACCCACGCTGATGGTGGCGGCCGCCATCAGCAGCCCCAGCAGCAGGGCGCCGCCGTCGCCCATGAACGTGCGGGCCGGGTGGAAGTTGTGGGGCAGGAACCCGAGGCAGACCCCGGTCACCGCCACCGCCACCAACGGCGCCGGGTTGGCGGGCCGCAGCAGGTCATGGCCCTCCAGCTGCTGGGTGTAGATGAAGAAGGCCAGCGCGGCGATGCCGACGATGCCGCCGGCGAGGCCGTCGAGCCCGTCGATGAGGTTGACGGCGTTGGCCATGCCGATCACCCACAGCACGGTCACCAGCGCCGACAGATCGGGGGTGAGCACCCAGAAACCGGCGAAGGGGATGCGGAAGTACACCAGGCTGATGCCGGCGATGGACAGCACCGAGCTGGCCAGCACCATGCCGGCGATCTTGGCCGGAGCCGACACGTCGCGCAGGTCGTCGATGAAGCCGACCCCGTAGATCACCACCGCGGCGATGACGATGCCGAGGATCTCCCGGGGGCTGTCGAAGATGGCCTCGAACCCGCCGAAGACCCAACGGGCGGCGGCCACCGCGGCGATGAAACCACCGAGCATGGCCGCGCCACCGAGGGTGGGGGTGGGCCAGCGGTGGATCCGCCGTTCGTCGGGCTCCACCACCGCCCCGACCTTGGCGGCCAGCCGCTGGGTGAGCGGCACCAACAGCCAGGTGACCACGGCGGCGACCGCGCCGACGGCGCCGTACACCCAGAGCGACGCGGTCACGGCGGCGGGGTCCCCGGCGCGCAGCGGGCCACCAGGCACCGCTGGCGGCCGGCGAGGTCGCGGTGGACCTCCACCATGCTGAACCCGGCCTCGACAGCGAGCTCGGCGGCAGTGGCGAGCTGGCCGGGAGCGAGTTCGACCACCAGTGCGCCGTCGGGTCGCAGCCAGCGGCCGGCCGTACCGATGAGCACGCGAGCGGCGTCGAGCCCGTCCGGCCCGCTGCGCAGCGCCATCGCGGGCTCCCACCGCTCGACCTCGTCGGGCAGCTCGTCGGCCTCGGCCACGTAGGGCGGGTTGGAGATGATCACGCCGATGGTGCCGGCCAGCTCGGCGGGCAACGCCTCGAACCACGAACCGGTCCGCAGCGCGACGCGGGCGGCGGCTCGCCCGGCGCCGGCCAGGTTGGCCCGGGCCACGGCGACCGCGCCGTCGGACACGTCGGTGCCCCACACGTCGGTGCTGGTCCGCTCGGTGGCCACCGCCAGGGCGATGGCTCCCGACCCGGTGCCCAGGTCCACCACCGGCAGCCGCTGCTCGTAGTGGTACCGGTAGGTGTCGACCAGCCGGTCGATCTCCCGCAGCGCGATGTCGACCACCGTCTCGGTCTCCGGGCGGGGGATGAGCACCCGACGGTCGACGAGCAGGTCGAGGTGCCGGAACGCCCAACGACCGAGCACGTACTGCAGCGGCTCGCCGGTGGCGCGCCGCTCCACCATCGCATCGAAGTGGGCGAGCGTGCGGACCGTGGCGGGCTGGTCGAGCACGTCGAGGTACTCGGTGGGCTCGACGCCGGTGGCCTGTTCGATCATGCGGCGCACGTCGAGAGCGGCCTCGGTGCGGCCGTGGCGGGCCAGTGTTTCACGGGCCTGCTCGCCGACCTGGCGCCAGGTGACGGTGCCGTCGCCGCCCGGTGCAGCGCTCACCGGTCGTCGTCCCCACCGCCGGCGAGCTGGCGGGCCCGCTCGTCCTGCACCAGGGCGTCGGTGATCTCGTCGAGCTCGCCGGTGAGCACCCGGTCGAGCTTGTAGAGGGTGAGCCCGAGCCGGTGGTCGGTGACCCGGTTCTCCTTGTAGTTGTACGTGCGGATCTTCTCACTGCGGCCACCGCCGCCGATCTGGTCGCGTCGCTGGCCGGAGCGCTCGGCGGCCTGGCGGTCCTGCTCGGCGCGCAGCAGCCGGCTGCGCAGCACGGTCAGGGCCTTGGCCCGGTTCTGCAGCTGGCTCTTCTCGTCCTGCATGGAGACGACCAGGCCGGTCGGCTTGTGGGTGATGCGCACGGCCGAGTCGGTGGTGTTGACGTGCTGGCCGCCCGCCCCCGACGAGCGGAACACGTCGACCTGCAGGTCGTTGGGATCGATGGCGATGTCGACCTCGTCGGCCTCGGGCAGCACCGTGACGGTGGCCGAGGAGGTGTGGACCCGCCCCTGCGACTCGGTGACCGGCACCCGTTGCACGCGGTGCGGGCCGGCCTCCCACTTCAGCTTCGACCAGGCGTGGTCGCCTTCGACCCGGAACACGACCTCGTTGTAGCCGCCGAGGTCCGAGGGGCTGGCGTCGAGCACGGTGAGCTTGAAGCCCTGGCGGGAGGCGAAACCGCGGTACATCTCGAACAGGTCGCGGGCGAAGAGGTTGGCCTCCTCCCCGCCCTCGGCGCCCCGGATCTCCATGATCACGGTCTTGTCGTCGTTGGGGTCGCGGGGCAGCAGCAGCACCCGCAGCTCGTCGGTCAGCGAGGCGATGTCGGCCTCGGCCTCGTCGAGCTCGCCGCGCAGCAGGTCGCGGTCCGCGGCGTCGGCGTCGACGAACAGCTCCCGTCCGGTGGCGAGATCCTCGTGGCGGCTGCGCAACCGGCGGGCGACGCCGACCACGGTGTCGAGCTCCTTGTAGCGCCGGGTGGCCGCGGCATACCGCTTGGGATCACCGATGAGATCGGGATCACCCAGCCGGCTCTCGAGCTCGAGGTACTCCTGTTCGAGCGCGTCGATGCGCCCCAGCATCGCTTCAGTCCACCCAGTCGCCCTCGAGGGCGACGAGCCTGGCCGGGCGGACGAGCATGGTCGCGAGCTCGCGGACCACCGGGTACTGGTCCCGCGCCGGCGTGGCGTAGATCAGTTCGGCATCCGGGTCGAAGCGGTCGCGGGCGTCGGCTGCGGTTGGCACCGCCTCGAGGTCGACCCCGACCGCGCAGGCGACGACGAGCGGGTGCCCGGCGGTGGTTCGCCCAGCGCAGAGCGCCGGCACCGGCTCGACGAGGTTGCGACGCGGCAAGGGCGGTTCGAGCAGCTCGAGCGTGTCGGCACCGACAAGCGACGGATCGGCGATGATGCGGCTGCGCAGCCATCGCTGCCGGGCGAGACGGGTCAGCAGGTGGGGCGGCTGGCCGATGCGGCGATGTGACCGCACGACGTCGAGCACGCTGCCCCGCACCCCCTGCGGGCTGAGCACCGCCTCCATGATGTGGGAGGCCTCGCGATCGTGATGGCCCACGCCCATCTCGAGGTGGACGCCGTCGCCCTCCGGGTCGGCGACGACGCGCCCGATCTCCAGCCCGGCGATCTCGGCCATGACCACGCCGTGCTCGACGACGATCTCAGCGCCCGCCTCTCGCAGGGGCTCGACCGCAGCGAGCGCGTCGGCACGGGCGGGTATCGGCGGCAAGTGCGGCGCCGGCTCGGCGAGGGCGGCGGTGGCGCCCTCGATGGCGTAGACCGCGGGTGACAACGTGAAGAACCTGGCCCGGCGGGCGAGCACACCGGGCTCGGAGGCGGGTGCCGACCCGTCCGCCGGGGCCGGGTCGGCGAAGATGTGCAGGGCCCCCCGCAGCTCCTGGCGACGGGCCCAGACCAGGGCGGCACCGATGCCGCCGCCGCCAGTCGCCAGCACGTAGCCGTCGATACCAGCGAGTACGGCGGGGAGGCGCCCATGGGGCGCTCCACCACCTCCTGCGCACCGGCGTGGTCGCGGACGAGGACGCGGAGCTTGGCGAGGTTGAGGCGCGCCCGGGCTCGGGATCGATATCCGACGGTGGCATCAGCGCTGCGCCGTCACATCGACGGGGCCTTGGCCACCTCGGCCAGGAACTCGTCGTTCGACTTGAAGGTCTTCATTCGATCGACGAGCGGCTCGAGGCCGGCCCCGGCGCTGCCCTCGGCGGCGAGGCCGGACAGCACGCGCCGCAGCTTCCACACCAGGTTGAGCTGGCGGCGCTCGAAGAGCAGTCCTCGTGGCGGGTGGACGAGGGCGTCCACGTCGATGGCGGGGTAGATCCGCTTCTCGGCGAGGCGACGGTCGAGGCGCAGCCCATGTTGCCGGTGCCCTTGAACTCCTCGAAGATCACCTCGTCCATGCGCGAGCCGGTCTCGACGAGGGCGGTGGCGAGGATGGTCAGCGAGCCACCCTCCTCCACGTTGCGGGCGGCGCCGAAGAACTTCTTGGGCGGGTAGAGCGCACCGGTGTCGATGCCGCCGGACATGATCCGGCCGGTGGCGGGGGCGGCGAGGTTGTAGAAGCGGGCGAGGCGGGTGATGCCGTCGAGGATGATGACCACGTCATCGCCCTGTTCCACCATGCGCTTGGCCCGCTCGATGGTCATCTCCACCACGTGGGTGTGCTCGTCGGCCGGGCGGTCGAACGTGGAGGCGACCACCTCACCGCGCACGCTGCGCTTCATGTCGGTGACCTCTTCGGGCCGCTCGTCGATGAGCAGCACGATGAGCTTCACCTCGGGGTTGTTCGCCTCGATGCACTGGGCGATCGTCTTCATCACCGTCGTCTTGCCCGCCTTGGGGGCGACACGATCAGAGCCGCGCTGGCCCTTGCCGATGGGCGAGATGAGATCGATGATCCGCGCCGTCATGTTGGCGGGGTCGATGGTCTGCTCGAGGCGCAGCTTCTCATCGGGGAACAACGGGGTGAGCTCCTCGAAGCGCCGCCTGGCCCTGGCCTTCTCCGGGTCGGTGCCGTTGACCTCGTCGATGCGGAGCAGCGCCGGGTTCTTCTCACCCCGGCCGGCCGGCCGCGAGGCGCCGTCGAGGTGGTCGCCCTTGCGCAGGCCGAACTGGCGCACGAACTTGGCCGGGACGTACACGTCCTCCTTGGACGGCAGGTAGCCCTTGACCCGCAGGAACCCGTAGCCCTCGTCGCGCAGGTCCAGGAAGCCGGCCACCGGCACCGGGTCGTTCGATGACTGACCCTGGCCGTCGCGGTCGTCCGATCCAGGACCGGTCGACGCGATCGGACCGGTCCGAGCGATCGGATCGGTCGGCGCGGTCGCCCTGCTGGTTCGAGCCCTGGCCCCCTGGCCGGGGTTGCCCTGGCGGTCGCGATCCTCGTCGCGGCCGCGACGGCGTCGGCGGCGGCTGTTGCCCTCGCGCTCGCCCTGTCCGTCACCGCGATCACCGGCGTCGCCGCGTTCGCCGCCCTCGGCGCCGTCGCCCCGGTCCGCCGGCTCGCCGCGACCGTCGCCGTCGTTGCGGGCGGTGCGCTCACCAGCGTTCTCGCCCCCGGCGGACACGGCGGCCGTTCGGTGGTGGCGGCGCCGTTGCCGTTGGTCTCCACGCCTGCGGTCATGGCCCCGTTGCTCCCGTTGGTCGCCGCGCCGCCTCCTTCGACGGTGCCGCCCTCGCTGCCGGACCCGCCCGTCGCGGTGGCCTCGACCGGCCGGGTGCGCCGCATCGGGGGCGCTCCCCCTCGACATCGCCGAAGGGGTCGAACGAGGCCACGTGCACAGGCGCAGGGGCCTCGGCCGCCGGTTGCGCCTCGAACAGGGGCAACGGCTCGGCGGCCGGCCGCTCTGCGGCCGGGCGCTGGGGTGCGGGCGGCTCGGCCACAGCCGGGGCGGGCGCGGCGTCGGTCGGGACCTCCGCGTCGGCCGGTGCCGGTGCGGTGGTGCGAGCGGCGCGGCCGGATGCCGGGGAGGTCACCCCTCCGCTCGATCCGGCTTCGGCGGCGGAGGATCCGCCGGAGAGCTCGAGGATGAGATCGATGATCTGGTCCTTGCGGGCGCGGGCCGGCGGCTTCCGGCCGAGTGCGCTGGCAATGGTGAGGAGCTGCTCGCGGTCTTTCCGCTTCAGTGCCCCTCGCTCGAGTTCGTGCGCGTCAACGCTCACTCGGGCCTTCCTTCTCCGGCGATGGCCGGGTGGTGCCCGCAGGGGGCCGGCACGGTTCCGCCGCGGCGCGGCGGGGAGGTCGGCACCCTGGGTTCCGTCGTTGGTCTCAGGTGCACGCCGGCGGGCGGTGGTTCCGCAAAGGTGTGGTCGACCCGACAGTCCCGCGATGGGAGTGGGGGAAGACGACGGGTTCAGCTGCGAGGAACGGAGCCCGCCTGCGGACACGCATCAGCGTTGGCCGCGATCTGCCACGGGTGACAAACCGGCGCACCGCCATCGTAGCCACGGGCGCAACGCTGAGCAACAATCCCCCTGTTCAGCTCGCCGGCGCCGCGTCGGCGCGGCGGTCAGCGCTGCAGCAGGGCACCCATGAGCTGGTGGGCCACCACCGGCGCGCAGCCCGCGGTGGCGGCCTCGGTGTAGTGGCCGCCGGGGCCGTCGGCCGTGCTGTCGAACAGCAGGTAGGGCACCGGGTCGGGGGTGTGGGTCTTCAGCCGCAGCGGGGTGGCGTGGTCGGGCAGCAGCAACATGCGCCACGGGCCGAGCTCGTCGAGGGCGTCGACCAGGCCGGCGAGCACGCGGCGGTCCCAGTTCTCCAGCGCCTTCACCTTCTCCTCGACGTCGCCGGCGTGGCCGGCCTCGTCGGAGGCCTCGATGTGCACGATCCACAGGTCGGTGCCGTCGCGCAGGCCGGCGATGGCGGCGTCGCGCATGCCCTCGTAGTTCGTGTCGTACCAGGCGTTGGCGCCCTCGACCTCGGTGATGCGCAAGCCGGCGAGCACGCCCAGGCCGCGCACCAGGTCGACCTCGGTGCACAGGCCGCCCTGCAGCCCGAAGCGATCCTCGAAGCGGGGCATGTCGGGCCCGGGGCCCTGGCCCCACAGCCAGATCTGGTTGGCCTGCACATCGAAACGGGTCAGCACGCCACGCGAGCGGTCCATCAGGTCCTGCAGGCGGGCGGCGCTCGCACCGCTGGGGCCGAGCGCAGGCTGGCCGGTGAGGTCGTGCGGCGGGTGGCAGTCGGCCTCCGCCCAGCTCGGCGGGGCCAGCATGATGTGGCGGTACTGCACCCCGGGGTGGAAGCTGACCTCGCCACCGAGCTCGGCGTCGAGCGCCTTGATCACCTCGCCGGCGAGGTCGTTGTCGGGGTGGCCACCGGCGAAGTCCACCATCGTGCCGTCGGCCCCGACGGTCACGAGGTTGCAGCGGTAGGCCACCTTGCCGGTGAGATCGAGGCGCAGCGCGGCGGCCTCGATGGGCGCCCGGCCGGTGTGGTAGCGGGCCGGGTCGTAGCCGAAGATCGCCATGTTGCCCACGTCGCTGCCGGGCGGCAGGCCGGCGGGGATGGTCTGGGCCCGGCCCACGGTGGCCCGGGCGGCGATCGAGGACAGGACGGGCAGCCGGGCGTACTCGAGCGGCGTCCTGCCACCGAGCTCGTCGACCGGTTCGTCGGCGCAACCGTCGGGGACGCAGACCACGTACTTCATGACGGGCCATTCTGGCAGCACCGTTCAGCGAAGCCGCCAAAGCGCCGCTCCCGCCCCCGGTCCGTCACGGAGCGTTCATCGATCGAGGGGATCGGCCACCGCATCGATCACCGTCCGTCGTGTTCGTGGCCGTGGCCTCCTGGGCCCGGTGCGCCGACCCCGGTGCCGAGCCGGGCGGCCTCATCGACGAGGCGCTCGACCGCGGCGAGCTCGCCGGCCACCCGGCGGTAGCGCTCGGGCCGCTCGAGCAGGTCGGCCAGGCGGTCGGGCAGCGCCGGCCGCACGCCGGTGGCCTGCTCGACGGCATCGGCGAACTTGGCGGGGTGGGCGGTGGCGAGCACGATCGTCGGGTCGGACGCGCCGTAGCCGTGCTGCTCGGCGGCGGACAGGCCGACCGCGGTGTGGGGGTCAACCAGCAGGCCGTGGCTGCGGTGGTGACGGCCCATGACCTCGAGGCAGGCGGCGTCGTCGGCCCGGTACGCGGCGTAGCGCTCCCCCAGCGCCGCCGACCAGTCCGCTTCGAGGGTGACCGTGCCCTCGTCACGGAAGCGGCGCAGCAGCGCGTCGACCGCTTCGCCGTCGCCACCGGCGAGCTCCCACAGCAACCGCTCGAAGTTGGAGCTCACCTGGATGTCCATCGACGGGCTGAGCGTCGGCACCACCCCGGTCTGGGCCATCGTGCCGGTGCCGAACGTACGGGTGAGGATGTCGTTGGCGTTCGACGCCACCACCAGCCGCCGCACCGGCAGCCCGGCCCTGGTGGCCAGGTGCCCGGCGTAGATGTTGCCGAAGTTGCCGGTGGGCACCACGAAGCTGACCGGCACGTCGCCGAGCTCGCGCCGCACCGCCGCTGCGCTGGTGACGTAGTAGACGATCTGGGCGAGCACCCGGGCGAAGTTGATCGAGTTCACCGCCGAGAGGTGCAGCCGTTCCCGGAAGGCCACGTCGGCGAACATGGCCTTGACCAGGTCCTGGCAGTCGTCGAAGGGTGCCGTCGACCGCCAGGTTGAACACGTTGTCGGCCAGCACCGTGGTCATCTGCCGGCGCTGCACCTCCGACACCCGGCCGTGCAGGTGCAGGATGAAGCAGTCCACCGCGGCGCGGTCGCGCAGGGCCTCGATGGCGGCGGAGCCAGTGTCGCCGGACGTGGCGCCCACCACGGTGACCGCGCGTCGCGGCGCCCGAGCTCGTGGTCGAACAGGCGGCCGACGAGCTGCAGGGCCACGTCTTTGAACGCCAGCGTCGGACCCCAGAACAGCTCGGCCAGGTACAGCCCGTCCTCCACCCGGCGCACCGGGACCACGTCGGGGTGGTCGAAGGTGGCGTAGGTGTCCGCCACCAGCGCGTCGAAGCGATCTCGCTCGATGGAGCCGGCCACGTAGGGCCACATGATGGCGGCGGCGAGCTCGGCGTAGGGCCGCTCGGCGTCCACAGCCGGCCCGGCAGCGCCGGCACCTCGGTGGGCACGTACAGGCCGCCGTCGGTGGCCAGGCCCACCAGCAGCACGTCGCCGAAGCCGAGCTCGGGGGCGGCGCCGCGGTGGAGACATAGCGCATGGCGCTCATGGATCGGTGCTCGGCTCCCGTTGGCGATGACGCGCAGCAGGCCGTTGACCTGGCGGACGGCGTCGAGTTGGCGGAGTTCGTTGAGGGTGGCCTGCACGTCGGACTCGCGGGCCAGATGGGTGATGAAGATGATGCGGGCGCGGTCGCCGAGGCCGTCCTGCTCCATCGAGGCGGATCGAGACGCCGTGGGTGCCGAACACCTGGGCCACCTGGGCCAGCACGCCGAGCTGGTCGTTCACCTCGAGCTGCAGGTAGTACTCCGTCTCGACGTCGTCGATGGGCCGGATGCGGGCCGGTCGCAGCGTGCCGAGCGAGGCAAACGTACCGCTGCGGAGGTTGGCGGCGGCGTCGATGGTGTCGCCCAGCACGGCCGAGGCGGTGGGGTTCCCGCCTGCACCGCGCCCGTAGAACATCAGGTTGCCCACCGCCTCGCCCTCGACGAACACGGCGTTGTACAGTCGCGCACCGAGGCCAGCGGGTGCTCCAACGGGACCATGGCGGGGTGCACCCGCACGCCGATGGCGCCGTCGTCGTGCTCGTCGGCGATGGCCAGCAGCTTGATGCGGTAACCGAGCCGCTGGGCCACGGCGATGTCGGTGTCCGAGACGTTGGCGATGCCCTCGCGGTACACGTCGCCGGCGGCCACGGCGCCGAAGGCGATGCTGGCCAGGATGGCGGCCTTGGCCCCGGCGTCGAAGCCTCCACGTCGGCGGTGGGGTCGCGCTCGGCGTAGCCCAGGCTCTGCGCCTCGGCCAGGGCGTCGTGGTAGCTCGCCCCCGACTCGGTCATACGGGTGAGGATGTAGTTGGTGGTGCCGTTGACGATGCCCATCACCCGCTTGATGCGCTCGCCCTTCAGCGACTCGCGCAGCGGGCGGATGATGGGGATCCCACCGCCGACGGCCGCTTCGAACAGCAGGTCCACGCCGGCCGCCTCGGCGGCGCGGTACAGCTCCGGGCCGACGTTGGCCAGCAGTTCCTTGTTGGCGGTGATGACCGGCTTGCCCGCCTTGAGCGCCTCGAGGATGAGCGAGCGGGCCGGTTCGATGCCGCCCATCGTCTCGACGACGACGTCGACGTCGGGGTCGATCACCACCGACGCGGTGTCGTGGGTGAGCACGCCGGGGGCGAAGCTGATGCCGCGGTCGCGCGACACCGAGCGCACCGCCACCCGGGCGATGCGCAGCTGCAGACCGGTCAGCGCCTCGATGGCGTCGGCGCGCTGGGCGACGAGGGCGGCCAGGGCGGCGCCGACGTTGCCGCAGCCGAGCAGACCGATGCGTACGGGATGTGCAACCACAGCTGGAGCCTATCGATCAGGGGGTTCGGGGACGGTTGGGCGCGGGAGCGGCGACGGGCCACCAGGCGGCGGCCTCACGCCAGCTCGAGGTCGGTGCGCAGCAGATCCTCGGTGGTCTCCCGGCGCACGACGAGGGCGGTGCCGGCCGTCGCCGACGAACACGACGGCGGGGCGGCCGAGGCGGTTGTAGTTCGAGCCCATGGCGAAGCCGTAGGCGCCGGTGACCGGGGTGGCGAGCAGGTCGTCGACGCGGAGGTCGGCGGGCAGGGCGGCGTCGTGCAGGAGGATGTCGCCGGATTCGCAGTGCTTGCCCACGACCCGCACCCGGCGGGTGCGTTCGGCGTCGACGGCAGGGCAGGAACGCCTCGTACTCGCTGCCGTACATGGCCGGGCGAGGGTTGTCGATCATGCCGCCGTCGACGGCCACGTAGGTGCGCACGCCGGGGATGTCCTTGATCGTGCCCGCCCGGTAGATGGTGACGGCGGCCTGGGCGGCGATGGCCCGACCCGGTTCGGCGGAGATGGTGGCCTCGATGCCCAGCGCCCGGCACGGGCGTGCACCCGTTCGCCCCAGGCGCTGATCGGTTCGGACTCCTCGCGCTCGACGTAGGCCACGCCGAGCCCGCCGCCCACGTTCAGCTCGGGCAGGGCGGCCTGCTTCACGAACCCGGCGATGGCCTCCATGGCCCGGGCGAAGCTCTGGGCCACGAACACCTGGGAGCCGATGTGCACGTGCAGCCCGACAGGCGGGCGGGCGAGTCGGGCCGCTGCAGGCGGGCGATGGCCGCCTCGGCCGCCCCCGAACGGAACCCGAAACCGAACTTCGAGTCCTCCTGCCCGGTGGAGACGTACTCATGGGTATGGGCGTGGACGCCGGGGTGGCGCGGATCAACACGTCAGGACGGTCGAGGCCCTCGCCGTGCACCAGGTGGGCGAGGCGGTCGATCTCGTCGAAGGAATCGATGACGATGCGGCCCACCCCTTCCTGCAGCGCTTGGCGCAGCTCGTCGAGGACTTGTTGTTGCCGTGCAGCAACAGGTCGGCGGCGGGCACGCCGGCGCGCCGGGCGGGCGTGAGCTCGCCGCCGGAGGCGACGTCGAGGCGCATGCCCTCGCCGTGGGCGAGAGCGGGCCATCGCCCCGCACAGGAACGCCTTGGTGGCGTAGTAGGCGCCGCCGGGAAGGCGTCGACCGCGGCGCGGCAGCGGTTGCGCAGGTGCTGCTCGTCGTAGACGAACAACGGGGTGCCGTACCGCTCGGCCAGCTCGACGGTGTCCACGCCGCCGAGGTGGAGGTGGCCGTCGGCGGCGACGGTGGCGGTGTCGGGCAGCAGACGGCGCGGTATGGCGCCGGCCCGGCGTTGACGATCGTCGGGCGTCGGGTTCACATGCTCTCCGGGGCGGACACGCCGAGGATGCCGAGGCCGATTACGAGGCCGATGCGGGCGGCCTCGGTGAGCCACAGCCGGGCCTGGGTGGTGGCGTCGCTCACCGGTTGGCCGTCGGTGTCGGTGCCCATGATGCGGCAGTCGTGGTAGAAGCCGTGGAAGGCGCCGGCCAGCTCCCGCACCCAGGTGGTGATCTTGTGCAGGGCCCGTTCGTTGCAGGCCAGGGCGACGATGTCGGGCAGCTCGTGCAGGGCGCGCAGCACGTCGAGCTCGCGCTCGTGGCCCAGCGGCGCCAGGTCCACCTCGTCGAGGGCGGCGGGTCACGCCGTTGGCGGCGGCCTGGCGGGTGAGGGCGGCGATGCGGGCGTGGGCGTACTGCACGTAGAACTACCGGGTTCTCCATCGCCTGGGAGGCCATGACGGCGAGGTCGACCGTCTGGCGGGTGTCGAGCGACTGGAGCAGGAACGTGAAGCGGGTGGCGTCGATGCCGGTCTCCTCGACGACCTCGCTGAGGTCACTGATGGTGCCGGCCCGCTTCGACAGCTTGACCTCTTCGCCGCCCCGCTTGAGCGTGACCAGCTGGCCGAGGATGAGCTCGACCTCGGCGGCGTCGTGGCCGAGGGCCTGGACCCGGCCTTGAGCCGGGCGACGTAGCCGTGGTGGTCGGCGCCCCAGATGTCGATGAGCTGCTCGTAGCCGCGCTCGAACTTGTTGCGGTGGTAGGCGATGTCGGGCAGCAGGTAGGTGGGCTCGCCGTCGGACTTGACCAGTACCCGGTCCTTGTCGTCGCCGAAGTCGGTGGAGCGCAGCCACACGGCGCCGTCGGCCTCGTAGGTGGCGTGGCGGGCGGCGAGGTCGGCCAACGTGGCGGCGATGGCGCCGTCGGCCACCAGCGACCGCTCGGAGAACCAGGTGTCGAAGTGCACGCCGGCGGCGTCGAGCGTCGCCGCAGGTCACGCTTGACCCGCTCGTAGCCCCACTCGACCGGATCGGCGTCGGCGGCATCTCCGCCGCCCACTCCTCCAGGTACTGGCCCTTGTGGCCGTCCTCGGGCACCGGCTCACCGGCCTTCAGGGCGGCCAGGCTGCGGCCGAACGGCGTCATCTGCACGCCTCGGTCGTTGAGGGTAGTACTCACGGTCGGCCCGATAGCCGCAGTGGTTCAACAGGTTGACCAGCGCGTCGCCGTAGGCCGCCCAGCGCCCGCCGCCGGCGTGCAGCGGCCCGGTGGGGTTGGCCGACACGAACTCCACGTTGACCCGCTTGCCGCCGCCCAGATCGGGCCAGGCGTACCCGGCTTCGCCCTCGATCACGACCGTGCGCAGCACCTCGTGCAGCCAGCTGGGCGCCAGGTGGAAGTTGACGAAGCCGGGGCCGGCAACCTCAACGAGCTGACGTGGGGCACCTGGGCCGCCTCCAGCGCGGTGACGAGCTGGCCGGCGAGCTCGCGGGGGTTGCGCTTGGCGGCCTTGGCCGAGGCCAGCGCCACGTTGGTGGACCAGTCGCCGTGCTCCTTGCGGGCCGGTCGCTCGAGGGCGATGGCGGCCGGGGCGTCGACCCCCAGGGTGGCCAGGGCCGAGGCGATGGCGGAGCGCAGGTCGTCTTGGATCACGGGCGGCCACGCTACCTGCCGGGGTGGGGCGTGATGAAGGAGGTATGCACGTGGGTCGACGGGCGTTCAGGCCACCGGGGGCGGCGCGGTGATGACGCTGCGGGCGCTTCGGGGCGAGGGCCCGCGGCCGTGTCAGCATGCGACGCATGGAGTTCGAAACCGTACGTCTCGATGGTGAGGGCCCGGTCCGCCACCTCGTCCTCAACCGCCCCCAGGTCCACAACGCGGTCAACGCCCAGCTGGTCAGCGACGTGTACCAGGCGCTGCTGGCGGTGGAGGCCGACACGTCGGTCCGGGTGGTGATCCTGCGGGGCGAGGGGCGCAGCCTGTGCTCCGGCGCCGATCTCAAGCAGCCCCGGAGTCGGGCACCGCGGCCAACATGCTGGGCTCAAGCAGGGCGCCCGCATGTACGACACGCTGCTGCACCTCAACGCGGTGACGATCTGCTGCTGCCACGGCTACATGATCGGTGGCGGCGGCGTGCTGCCGGCGGCGTGCGACTTCCGCATCGGCTCGCCCACCAGCTCGCTGACGCTCAACGAGGTCAGCATCGGCTTCAACCTGACGTGGCACTCGGTGCCGGTGCTGGTGAACCTGGTGGGCCCGCACAAGGCGAAGGAGATGCTGCTGCTCGGCCGCACCTACGGGCTGGAGGCGCTCGACGCCATGGGGTTCTTCACCGAGACGGTGGGCAGCGACGAGGAGCTGGTGCCGGCCGCCGAACGGTTGGCGGCCGAGGTGGTGCGCCAGCCGCCGGTGCCGACGATGGTGTCGAAGGCGTCGATCAACGCCCAGGCGATGCCGCTGGGGCGGGCGATCCAGCACATGGACCACGTCGCGGTGGGTTTCATGGGCGACCGTCGGAGAACTCCAAGACGCGCGCATGACCTACTTCAGCGGCGAGGGCCGCGACTGGGTGGACGAGTAGCGGGTCGCCACGGACGGGCCGAATCGACTTCGGGCGGCTCGGCACCGGAAGCGGCCTGCCGCAACGCCGCTCGCCATGTTTGTGCGCTTCCGGCCCGCCCGTCTGGCGGCGGGCTCGCGCACAGCGCCCTGACCTGGCCTTTCGCGGGTGACCGCCGCTCCGCCGACGAGGGGGTGCGCGAGTTGCGCACAAACTCGGCACGCGCACGGCCTCCCCCTGCGAAACGCCCCGGTTTCGATTGCAGGCACCTCGGCGGTGAGCCTTATGCTGCAGGCCCCAGCCCTCGTAGCTCAGCGGATAGAGCAGCGGCCTCCGGAGCCGTGTGCACAGGTTCGAGTCCTGTCGAGGCGCCCTGGGAATCGGCCCTGACCAGCACAGATGTGCAGGTCAGGGCCGAGTGCATTCCGACCCTCACTCACCCTGGATCGCACCCGTGCTCCTGGCGAGCGACACGGCGCCCACCACGTGCGCTCGGCGAGGCGTCGCTCCGATCTTCGCCGAGCGGCCCACAGGTCTGTACAGGCTCCACCTCCGACCCCCAGGCGGGAGTGCGACACGGTCGTATGACAACGGTTCGTTCAGCCGTGCGTCGCCGCCAACAGGTGCAGGTTCTTCGACACCGGGCCCGGCAGCACGTCGAAGTGAAGCGGACCGTCGTCGTCAACGGCGACAGCGCGCACTCCGCCCTCGCCCGCTTTGTCGCCGGCCAGCAGCATCACCCTGACGACGCCCGTGACGGATCGGCTGCATCGAACAGCATCGGCCAGCCGAGGCCGTCGAGTTCGTCCGGCGATCAGCGACCCGGCTAGGGCAGGGCCGACGGGGCGACCGAGATCGCTTCCGCCCGCGCCCCGGCATGGAGGCGGCGGTCCCACCACCGCGAACACGACCTCGGCGCGGCCCAACGCCGCGACCGAGGCGAGGTGCACCGCATCAGCTCCTCGCAATGATCTCGTTCGGGCCAGTTCTCCAGCCCGGCGTGCCACCTCGGCGGTGAGCTCCACTGGGCGCAGGGCCGCCCAGAACTCCTCCCACGAGGCCAGCGCCTGTCGCACCCCGGCTGCGGTGAGCGTCCGGTTCCGGCCGGCCGCCGCCAGTGCGGCGCACACCTCCGGGTAGGCGATGCGGCTGGAAAGCGCCGCATCACAGTCGTCCCACAACCGCAGGAGCCAGGTGGCTACCGTCCTCCTGGACCACCAGCTTCACCAGCGCGCTGGCGTCGAAGTAGACCACCGCCACCGCTCAACGACGCGATTCGCTCACGACATCGGCCACCGGTGCATAACGACCGCAGTCGCTGCCGACCCGGCGCGCTGGGACGGCCCGGCGACAGCGGACGGCTCACCAGACCCTCGGCGGTCCAGCGGTCCAGCAGCGACGACGAACCCACGGCGCTCAGCCGGGCGACGACACCGCGCTCGGTCACCACGCACCTCGTTGCCCTCACGCACCAGCGACAACCACTCGCTGAGGTGCGCCCGCAGCTCCGTGACCGCTACTTCCATGACCAAAGCGTACAGGATGGAGTACCTCGATCTGTACGGTTCGCCGCGGACCGAGGCTGCGAGCGTCGGGCGGAGTCGAGTGATCAGGGGCGGGTGGTGGCGGCGAGCTCCAGGAACTGCTCGCGTTCGAGGAGGAGGGAGACCGCGATCCCGCCGCCGATGGCCCAGACGAACGAGCCGAGGCCGAGGAGGGAGAGCTCGGACATGGCGATGGCGAAGGTGAACAGCGGTCCGAGGAGCAACGGCCCGCGCGTTGCCGAACCGAGCGAGGTGGCGATGATCCCGACGACGGCGAGGCCGGTCGCGGCCACGAGCAACTCGCGCGGCACGATGGTGGCAGTGTGTGCGGCGATGCCGGCCAGCAGGGCGATGACGAGGGCGCCGATCGAGGCGAGGGCAGCGATGTGGGGCTGCAGCCGGCGTTTGCCGCTGTCGGGCGCCAAGCAGATGGCGGTTCCGGGCAGCGACAGCGACGTTGCCGAGGGGCCGAGGAGCGAACCGGCGATGGTGCTGAGGCCGCTGATGGTACCGATCGTGCCCTTGGGTGGTTCATAGCCGTTGTTCTCGAGCAGGACCATCGACGGGATGTTGGTGGGCAGCGTCATCAACAGGACCACGACGGGGGTGACGGTGGCGATCGCAGTGAGTGAGAACGTGGGCCACGTGACGGTGATCGACGGCAGGACACTGGTGCTCGGCACGGCGTTGAGTTGGCCGGTGGCCGCGGCTGCGACGCAACCGGCGATCAAGGCGGGCAGCATCGGCGGCAGCCAGGGCCGTCCTGCCGATCGCGCCAGGAGGTAGGCGACGAGCGTCGCGCCGACGAGGACGAGCTTGCGGTCGAGGGCGCTGAAGAGGTCGATGAAGAAGCCGAGCACGGCGCCGGCCAGCAGCGCCGACACGATGGACGATGGCAGCCAACGCGTCAGGAACCGCGTGAGCCGCAGCGGGCCGAGTGCGGTGACGATCACGCCGGCGAGCATGGAGGCGCCGACGAGATCACTCCAGCCGATGTCGCCCCCCAGGCGCACGAGATAGATCCAGACAAAGACGTTGCCGGTGAGAACGATCGGTTGGCGATAGCGCCAGATCAGCAACAGGCTCAGCACCGCAGGGATCCCGAACAGGGCGGCGATCCATGACGCGGTCTGCGCCGGCGAGAGCTGTCGGTCCGACGCGACCTGCACGGGAACAGCGAGCAGGGCGACGAAGATGACCACCATCGAGGCGGTCGCCGCCAGCGGCGCCATCCAGTCGACGGCGCGGTCTCGACCCGTTCCTGGTTTCGCAGTCTCGGCACGGTCGTCGGCAGTGTTCGGTCGGGGTGGCGCCGTCATCGGACACGTTGCATGGTCGGGGATCCTCAGCTCGCTCCGGGTCATGGCGCATGCCAGGTGCACCGGACCGTGGTGACCTGATCTCCTTGACCTCGCCCCGCACGCTAACCGTCTACTAGACGACCGGTCAACTGGACCCAGCCGCTCGCCGGTCGGGCAACTACACTGCTGACGGTGAGCCCTGGATCGGACCGGACGCCAAGCCCCGGCAGCGGGGAGGGGGCGGGACAACAACGTGGGCCGCGCGAGCGCATGCTGAGCGCAGCCGACCGGTTGTTGCGCTACCGCGGCTACGAGGCGGTCGGCGTCGCCGATGTCTGCCGGGAGGCGGACGTCCGCAAGGGGAGCTTCTACCACTTCTTCGACTCCAAAGCCGCGCTCGCGGTCGAGCTGCTCGAGCAGTCGTGGCAGCGCAAACGCTCAGAGGTGTTCGCTCCGGCGTTCGAGCAGCCGGGCACCATCGACACGTTCCACCGGCTCGGGGAGCAGCTCGCTGCGGGCCTGACCCTCGAGCTGGAAACCGAGGGAGCGATCTCCGGCTGCCGGTTCGGCAACTTCGCTCTCGAGCTCGCCAACACCGACGAGGCCATCCGCGGTTGCGTGAGCCACGTGTTCGACTCGATGGCCGCGACCTTCGCCGCCGCGATCGAAGCCGGCCAGACCTCCGGCGAACTGGCCGCAGACCTCGACCCGACGGCTGTTGCGTTCACGCTGGTGGCCCACATGGAGGGCTTGTTGCTGCTGGCCAAGGCCAAGCGGGATCCCGCCCTCGTCAGCACCTTCGGCGACACTGCCGAACGACTCCTCCGTTGAACCGTACGCTGCCCTGTCGTCAGGTGCAGCGATGCACCGAGGTTGAAACCAGGGGCGCGTGGGTGGCACGGGCCGTGTCGCCGGCGCGTTGGTGACGTTCGGCCGTCACGTGCCCCGCGCCGGCGGACGACGATGAGGTCGTGCGGTCCTTCGCTCGACAGCAGCCGATCGCCGGCGTGGTGCCCGATGCCGTCGCCGACCTGCCGCTGCACCGCACCCGGCTGGTCCGCCGCCTGGTGTTGCTGGTGCTGGCCAGCGCGGCCGTGGTCATGTTCGCGGGCCGCGCCGACGGCTCCCGCTCGGCGTTGCGGGTGGCCGCCACCGCCTCGCCGCCGTGGCTGGCGCTGGCCGTGCTGACCACCGCCGGCACGTACGCGTCGGCGGCGCTCATCACGCTGGGCGCCACCCCCACGCCGCTGCCCGTGCGGTCCACCGTCCTCGCCCAGGTGGCCGCGGCCTTCGCCAACCGCCTGGCTCCGGCCGGGCTCGGCGGGGCGGCGCTGACCGTGCGCTACCTGCAGCGGGTGGGCGCCACCCGACCGCAGGCCATCGCCTCGGTGGCCGTGGGAGCCACCACCGTGTCGGTGGTCCACGTGGTCGCCTTCGTGGTGCTGGTACCGCTCGTCGGCGTACCGGCCGGTATCGCCGCCCCCGATGGCACCGGCGTGCTGGTGGCGTCGAGCGTCGCGCTGGTGGTGGCCGGCGCCGTGTTGGGCGTCGCTCGGGCGGACCGCCACCTGCCCCGATCGGTGGCCGAATCGGCTTCCGGGTTCGTCGCCGTGCTGCGGCACCGGCGCCGCCGCAACCTGGTCCTGGCCGGCGCTGCGCTGCTCACCGCACTGCACTGCATCACGTTGTGGTCGGTGGCCCACAGCGTCGGCGCATCGGCGACCCTTGGCGAGTGCACGCTGGTCTACCTGGCGGCGGCGGCCATCGGGGCGATCAGCCCCACACCGGGTGGGCTCGGCGCCATCGAGGCCGCCCTCATCGCCGGGCTGAGCGCCTCGGTCGGCGTCACCGACGCGGCCGCAGCGGTCGTGGTGTACCACCTGCTGTCGTTCTGGCTGCCGGTGGTGCCCGGCGCGGTGGGTTTCGCCCGCCTCCACCGCCGCCGGTTGGTGTGAGCCCGCCGCCGTTCCGTACCGGCCGGCATGGCGAGCGATCAGCCGTCGCCGGCCTCGGGCCCGGTGCGATCGGACCCGGCCTGATCGGACCCGCCCCGATCGGCTGCCGCGGGTTCGGCACCGGGCCACCGGTCACGCACGAAGCGGCGGAGTCGGCGGGCGGGTGGTTGCCAGCGGGCCACGTCGTAGCGGTCCGCCAGCAGCGCGTTCACCTCACCGCCGAGCAACAGCGACAACGACAGGACGAACACGTACAGCAGCAGGGTCAGCGTGCCGCCGAGCACGCCGAGCACGGCGTTGGAGCCGGAGCCGGCCACCCCGAGGTACACCCGGAAGCCGAAGGACCCGAGCAGCCAGAGCGCGGTGGTCACGGCGGCACCGGGTAGGTCCCACCGCCACGGCGTCCGGTGGTTGGGGGCGACGTGGAACACGGTGGCCGCCCAGGCGACCATGACGGCGAGTGCGAACGGCAACCGTAGGTAGGTCCACAGCACAGCGAACGTGCGACCCGAGCCCACGGCGTCGGCGATATCGGTGCCGGAGCCGAGCAACGGTCCGAACACCAGCATCGACAGGATCACGGCGCCGGTGATCACGCTGCCCACGGCGAGCACCAGGGCGTTGGCGCGCTGGGCGATGAAGGAGCGGTGCTCGTCGAGGTCGTACACGACGTCGAGCGCCGATCAGGGCACCGAACCCGCGGGCGGAGCTCCAGAGCGCGACGAGCACGCCGAAGGTGAGCGCGCCGGTGCCGGACTGCTCGAAGAGCTGACCCAGCGCCTCGGCGGCACCGCCGTCCGCGTCCCAGCACGTCACGGGCCCACTCGAGCACCTGCCGGCGCACCGTGTCGGCCGCATCCCGACCGGCGACCGGTTCGATGAACTGCAGCGACGCACCCAGGGCGATGGCGAGCGGCCGGGCTGAGCACCGTCCAGAAGGCGATCTCCGCCGCCAGCCGGTGATGCGGTCGCTGCGCCACTCGGCGACGATGCCCTTGGTGAGCTCGACCACGGCGCGGCGGATCGACGGCAGCGGGGCGGGCACGCCGACGAACCTATCCAGACCGCAGCGTGGGGCCGCCGCGGCGGGTGCGCAGCCACCAGCCAGGGGGTAGGTTCCAGGCGCCGGCGACCGGACGGGCGTGCGGTGCCATGATGGGAGCCGCCATGAACCACAAGGTCGATGCCTACCTGGACCGCGCCAAGCTCTGGCCGGCGGAGCTGGCCGCGCTGCGGGCGGTCCTGCTCGACTGCGGGTTGACCGAGGAGCTGAAGTGGGGCAAGCCCTGCTACAGCCACGGCGGCCACAACATCGCCATCCTGCAGGAGATGAAGCCGCACCTGGCCCTGATGTTCTTCAAGGGTGCGCTGCTGGCCGATCCGGCGGGCGTGCTGGTGGACCAGGGACCGAACTCGCGGTCGGCCCGGCGCATCGAGTTCCATACCGTGCAGGATGTGCAGGACCTGGCCGACACCGTGCGGGCCTACGTGGACGAGGCCATCGACGTGGAGGCCGCCGGCCTGGAGGTGGGTCCGGCTCCGGAACCGAGCCTGGCCGCAGAGCTGCAGGAGCGGCTCGACGCCGACCCGGCGCTGCGCGCCGCGTTCGAGGCACTGACCCCCGGACGGCGCCGTGAGTACAACCTGCACATCTCCGAGGCGAAGCAGGCGGCCACCCGGGCCGGGCGGGTGGAGAAGTGCGTCCCCAAGATCCTCGCCGGCAAGGGCTTCCGGGACCGCTGAACGGCACCAGGCTGACGTTTGCGCTCCCGTCGACCGACCCGAGCTGGCAGGCTTGGGTCCGTCACCGAAGCGTTCAGGAGGGGATGCGATGAGGCTCGCAGGCAAGGTCGCGGTCGTCGTCGGCGCCGGGCAGGCGGAGGGCGAGGGTATGGGCAACGGCCGGGCGACGGCCATCGCCTTCGCCCGCGAGGGTGCGACGGTGGTGCTGGCCAACCGCAGCCTGCCGTCGCTGCACGAGACGCAACGGCTGATCCGGGCCGAGGGGTTCGATGCCGACGCCGTGCAGACCGACATCGCCGTGGAGGACGATTGCCGGGCGCTGGTGGCCCACACCATCGAACGCCATGGCCGCATCGACGTGCTGCACAACAACGTGGGCGTGGGCGCCCCCGACGGTGACACCGCGCAGCTCGATCTGGAGCAGTGGCGCCAGACCATGGAGGTCAACCTGGGTGGGGCGATGGCGCTGTGCAAGCACGCGCTGCCGCACCTGCGAGCGCAGCGGGCCGGGGCGATCACCCACGTCGGCTCGATTGCCGCCGTCGCCTCGCTGCCGCTCATCAGCTACAAGCTGTCGAAGGCGGCCCTCAACGAGCTCACCCGCTGGCTGGCGTTCGAGAACGCCCCACACAACGTGCGGGCCAACCTGCTGATGCTCGGGTTCATCGACACCCCACTGGCCATCGAGGGCTACCACCGCTTCACCGGCACACCCCGGGACGACATCCGGGCGGCCCGCCACCAGGCGGTGCCGATGGGTCGGATGGGTACGGCCTGGGAGGTGGCGGCTGCGGCGGTGTTCCTGGCGTCGGACGAGTCCTCCTACCTCACCGGCGCCATCCTGCCGATCGACGGGGGCATGCACACCCGCGTCGGCGCCTGAGCCGGAACGCGCAGCTCGGTCACCGCCGCGCGGCTCAACCGTTGTCACCGGCGGTGCATCCCGATCGGCGGCGCCGGGTAGGAGCAGGGCATGCAGGATCGTTCGGAAGCAGCCGCGTCGCCCTCCCGCCCGACCAGTCGACCGGTGGCGGTGGTGACCGGCGCCTCGGGCGGGGTGGGCCGCGCCACGGCCGTCGCCTTCGCCGAGGCCGGCTTCGACGTGGCCGTGCTGGCCCGGGGCGAAGCAGGGCTGCGCGGCGCCGCCGAGGACGTGCGCCGGGCCGGCGGCGTGGCCCTGTGCTGCCCGGTGGACGTCAGCGACGCTGCCGCCCTCGATCGGGTGGCCGGCCGCGTCGAGGACGAGCAGGACCGATCGACGTCTGGGTCAACAGCGCCATGACCACCGTGTTCGCACCGTTCACCGCCATCGACCCGGTCGACTTCCAGCGGGCGGTGGAGGTGACGTTCCTCGGGCAGGTGTGGGGCACCCGGGCGGCGCTGGCCCGGATGGTGCCGGGACGAGCACCATCGTCGACGTCGGCTCGGCGCTGGCCACCTGAACATCCCGTTGCAGAGCGCGTACTGCGCCTCGAAGTTCGCCTCGCGCGGGTTCGTGCAGGCGCTGCGCTCGGAGCTGGCCACGAGGGCGGCCGGGTGCGGCTCACCATGGTGCACCTGCCCGGGGTCAACACCCCGCAGTTCGACTGGTGCAAGAACCAGATGTCACACCGTGCCCAGCCGGTGGCGCCGATCTACCAACCCGAGCTCGCCGCCCGGACCATCGTGCGGGCCGCCGTGGAAGGACGGCGCAACAAGGTGCTCGGCGTCTGGAACACGATGCTGGTGGCCGCATCGCAGCTGTCGCCCGCGTTCAGCGAGCAGTACGGCGCTGGCCGCGTGGTCGCTGCTCACCGACACCCCCATGACCGGCGACGAGCCGTCGAACCTGCACCACCCGGTGGACGGCGACGTGGATCACGGCGCTCGGGGCCGTTTCGGGGATCGGGCGAAGGGCATGGCCCATCCCAACTTCCTCGCCTCGCTACCGACTGCGGCCCGTCAGGCCGGCGTGGCCCTCGTCCGCACCGTGGCCGACACCCGCCGCCGGTCGCGTCCCTCGGCAACGGGCGTGCACCGGCCGGCGCGGTGGCGCACGATCAACCAGCACGGTGAACGAAACCCCCTTTTCGCTCGCCCGAGCGAAGTCCGCCAAGACCGACGAGTCGCTCTATCCCTGCGCTGTGCGCCTGACCTCGGCTCATCGTGGTGGGGCGATCGTAAACGCTCCATTCGACTCGGACAGCAGGACCGGCAACTGACCATCGGGGCCGCCGTCGAGCGGCTGGGCTACTCGATGGCCCTGCGGGGCACCGACAGGGACGAGCGGTGTGAGCGTCCCATCCTCCAACTCCAGGCTGAACGAACCGTTTGCCGCAGCGCCGACCATGCCGATCAGCCACGGGCGGCCACCAGCCGACACGCTGCCGAACCAGGCCGCATCACCGTCGCCGGGTGCTGCCGGTCCCCGTGCCGGCCACCCCGAACTGAGCGCTGGTACAGCGCTGCCCGCGCCATCCCTCACAAGGGACAGCCCCGACGTCAAGCGCCCGCAGTTCGACGCTCACCGCACCGACACCCTCGAGCCGGGTTGGGACCTCGGCGATCAGGGGCGCCTCCGCGAGGTAGGCGTTCGCCGATGCGAGCTGTTGCTCCCACGCCTCGGCGCTGAGCGGCTGCAGCGAGAGGATCAGGTCGCCGAGCTCTTCGTCGGACAGCCCCGGTGCTGCAAGCGTGACCATCGCCGCCGCCAGTTGGAACTTCAGCAGGCTTCCCGAGCGCAGCACGACCTGGCCCCCGATGACCTCCATTCCCGACGGTGGCCCCTCGAAGCCACCGGCTCGCGCCGCCAATGGCACCACGCCCACATCTGCGGCCGTCGCCAGGTACACGGCTCGCTCATCCGATGCCCGCCATAGCTGCTGGACGGCGGGCCGCCGACCAGGGGCGGCCGAACGATCGTCCTCCTGCTGCCAACCGGACCCGGGGGCCGGGTCGTAGCCGTCGAACGGGTTCGTGCGTGCGACGAACTGTTCGACAGCAAGCCGGCGCGCTGTTCCCCCGCTCCTTTCATGACGAGCGCAGCGCGGGCGGCCGGCAGAACGTCGGACAGCACGCCACCGTCTTCCGCGCGATCCAACTGAAGGTGGCCGGGTTCATCCCGTCGAGCACCCGCAGGCCGTCATCGCTGCCCGCATCGCCATCCGGCGTACCGCCCAGGATGCTGACCCCTTCGGTCACGACCGTGATCTCCACGGACGGATCCGCACGTCGACGAACCGTTGCGCGCGCCGGCGGGTCCACCACACCGATGGGCGTCTTGCAGTTGGAGGTCATCGGGCAGCACCCGGAGCGATCGGCACCAGCTCGGTCATCGCCACCGACCCGGCCGGGCTGTCGGTACGGAGCGGGTGCGCTGCCAGGTCGAAGCCGCAACGAGCGCCGCCAGCAGCGCGATCGCAGCCGCTCCCATCAGCGTTCGCGTCGGCGAGGGTGGCCACCGTCGGCTCGGTGCCGGTCGCCTCATCGCCGTGAGGATGTTGCCGAGGGCTCGGGCGCAGGCGAGATGGGCCAACGTCCGCTCGATCAACGCCTTGATCCGATCCCGATCATCGAAGGAATCGGCGGGGGTCGCTCGGCGCTCATCGCATCACCTCGCGTAGCTTCACCCGGGCCCGGGCCAGCTGCCGTTTCACGGTGCCCTCTGAGCAACCGAGTTGGCGGGCGACCTCAGCCGGTGTTCGATCTTCCCAGTAGGTGTGGAACACCACCGCGCTGCTGCGGGCTCAAGGCGCGCACGGCGGCGTGTAACTCGGGTCGCTGAAGGACATCGTCGGCCGGGTCTCGTTCGTCGACCACCGCCACCACCCGCAGGCTCGAGCGCCTCCCGGCGAACCTCCCGCTCGCCGGGCGCTGCGCTTCGCGAACGATGATGCGGATGACGTAGGCCCGGCGATCCCGCGTGGGACGTCGACCGCAGTGCCCGCACCATCGCCGCCTGCACCACATCGAGGGCCCGGTCGGGGCGGCGACGAACGTGGCGAATCGGACCAGCCGGTGCGCTTCCGCTTCGTACCAGCCCGCCCAGGTGTCGAGCGGGGGACCGTCGGGGCTCGGCGCAATCGCAGCCGCGGCACGGTGCGCTGGCCGGAACGCCGGTGCCCTGCTCCACATCCATGCCCGTACGACCCTCCAGGGGTGTCCCCGGGTGACAGACGGTCAGCTGGTCGGGTGCACGATGCACACCGGCACCGTGGCTGATGCCGCCGCCTGCTCGGTGGGACGGGCGGCGGTGGTGTTGGCCGCGCCCACCGCCGACACTGCGGCCAGCACGGCGATCGAGGCCATGCCGGCGCTGGCCCCCAGCCCGGCGCCGGCCACCCGCACCGGCGCCGGCGGGGCGGGCGGTCGTCGATGAAGAAGTGGATCACGGCGGCGAAGACCCAGGCCCACCGCGATCCACCACACCGCCACGTAGGAGCCGGTGCTGTCGGCCAGCTTGCCGCCATACCGCACGCCGATGAACGCCCCGATCTGGTGGGCCAGGAACACGATGCCGAACAGCGACCCGGCGTTGGCCACCCCGAACTGACCCACGACGATGCCCGAGGTGAGCGGCACAGTGGACAGCCACAGCACGCCCATCACCGCCCCGAAGGCCAGCGGTGGCGGTGGTGTGCGGCAGCAGCACCAACCCCACGATGGCCACGGCCCGCAGGCCGTAGATCAGCGACAGCAACCGCTGCTTGGGGAAGCGGGCGGCGAGCGAACGGCGGCGAAGGCACCGGCGATGTTGAACAGGCCGATCAGCGCCACCGCCGGGCGCCGGTGGCCTTGGACAGGCCCACATCGCCCAGGTAGGCGGGCAGGTGGGTGCCGATGAACGTGACGTGGAAGCCGCACACGAAGAACCCGGCGCACAGCAGCACGTAGGACGGGTGGCGCAGGGCCCGGCGCAACGCCATACCGAGCGGTTCGGCGGCGGCCGCTTCGGCCGCGGCGGCGGTGCCCGCAGCCGGGGTGCGCAGGCGCAGCACCGGGGCCAGAGCGATGGCCACCAGCGCCACCGAACCGAGGGCGGCCAGGGCGCTGCGCCAGCCGAAGGCGTCCTCCAGTTGGCCGGCGAGCGGCACGAGGATGAACTGGCCCAGCGAGCCGGCCGCGGTGGCGGTGCCCCTGGCCCAGGTGCGCCGCTCCGGCGAGGCGATGCGACCGACCGCCGCCAGCACCACCGAGAACGATGCCGCCGCCATGGCCACGCCCACCAGCAGCCCGCCGCTGAGGTACAGCTCGGTGGTGGTCGACGCCCGGCTCATGCCCAACACGCCCAGCGCGTACAGGCCGCCGCCCACGGCCAGCACCCGGGGCGCCCCGAAGCGGTCGGCGATGGCCGCCACCGGCTGGCCGAGCCCCCACACCAGGTTCTGGATGGCGATGGCCAGCGCAAGCCGGCCCGGTCGGTGCTCAGCGCCTCGGTGACCGGGGTGAGGAAGAGCCCGAACGTGGAACGCACGCCCAGCGAGACGGCGGTGATGGCGCTGGCGGCGACCAGCACCCAGCAGCGGCCGTCGGTCGGTGGGGGCCGTGGGCTGGGAGGTGGCGGCGGTGGTCATGGGGTGCCGGTCGCCGATCAGTCCGGGAACCGGATGCGGGTGGCGTCGCCCTGGCTGACGATGTGCACGCCGGTGGGGGTGTTGAAGTGCGTGCCCAGCACCAGCACGTCGGTGTCGCAGTGGTCCTGCACGAACTTGGTGCGGGTGGCGGCGGCCTTGGCCTTGTCGGCGTCGGCGGACTGCTGCCAGTGCGGTTCGGCGATCTGCACCGGGTGGATCATCATGTCGCCGGTGATCACCGCCCGCCGCCCGGCGCTGGCCACCCGCACGCTGCAGTGCCCGGGGGTGTGGCCGGGGGTGGGCAGCAGGCTGGCCACGTCGTCGATCTCCCATTCCCCGTCGACCCACTGCACCTGGTCGGCCTCGACGATGGGCAGCAGGTTCTGGCGCAGCACCGCCTGCTCGTGGGCGCCGGGGTGGTCCTTGATCCCGTCCCACTCGGCCTTGTTGAACAGGTAGCGGGCGTTGGGGAACGTGGGACCCAGCGACCATCCTGCAGGCGGGTGTTCCAGCCGGTGTGATCGATGTGCATGTGCGTGCAGAACACGTAGTCGATCGACTCCGGCGAGCAGCCGGCGGCGGCGAGGTCCTCAGGTAGGTGCCCCGCCGGTCGTTCCGCTGGGAAGCCGGCATCCTGCTTGTGGTTGCCCAGGCGGGTGTCCACCAGCACGGTGTGGTGCCCGGTGCGGATGATCAGGCTGTGGATGCTGAGCAGCATCGAGCGCGCCTCGTCGAGGAAGTGCGGCTGCAGCCAGTCGAGGTGCGGGTCGAAGTCCTCGCGGCTCTTGCCGACGTAGAGCACCTTCGGGCTCATCGGCTCGATCACGTCGACCACCTTGACGACGGAGACGTCGCCCACGCCGAACACCTGTGCCGCTGCGCCCTGAACGGTCATCGCACTCCCCCGAGCCTGCCCGACCCGGTGCCGGACCCCGCCACCGTAGCCCAGCGGCTCCGATCCGCATCGGCTGCGGAGCCGGACCACCGGCGCTGGGTTAGCGTGCGGCGATGGACCTGGCACTCGACCACGCCGAACGGTGCCGCCTGCTCGACGAGGAGACCGCCCGCGTCTCCGCCTGGTTGCACAGAGCTGGGACCGGCCGCCCTGGACCGGCCGGCGCACGGCGACTGGCCGGCGCGGGAGGTGATCGCCCACCTGGTGACGGTGGCGGACTTCTACGCCAGCAACATCGAGCGCGGCGTCACCGGCGACCACGGGCGCCGCCGAGGCAGCCGGCGGCCGGTTCGATGCGCAGCGCCAGCACGGCGCCGGTGGTGCGCAAGGGCGGCCGCGGTGGCTGCCGCCACCGCCGATGATCCTGGAAACGTTCGACCGTTCGGCCGCCCGGCTCAGCGAGCGCCTGCGCGCTGGGGCCCGACCAACTCGACCTGCCCGGCTACCACCCCGGCGGGTTGCTGCCGCTCAACCGGTTCCTGTTGCTACGGGCCAAGGAGCTGTGCGTGCACGAGTGGGATCTGCGCGCTCCCACCGATCCGGCTGCCCGCATCAGCCCGTTCAGGGTGGCGGCGGTGCTGCTGATCATCGACGAGTCGATCGCGTCGGGCTCGTTGCGCTGGGCCTACCAACCCGATCCACCGTGTCGGCGCCGCTGCAGGTCAGGCCTCGCTCGACGGCGCCGTGCGCTGGCAGGGCCGGTTCACCGTCACCACCGACTCCATCGACATGGACCCGTCCGGCACCTTCGACGACGGAGCGCCGGCCGATGTGACCGTCGAGGGCGACGCCGAGGCGTTCGTCCGCCTGGTCTACGGCCGCCTCGCCCCCTCACCGGCCGGGGACGTGGCCGGGCTGCGCTCGACCCGGCTGCGGTCGCGCCCCGGGCCGCCGGCTGGTTCACCGGTATCTGAGCGCGCGCCACCTCTCGCCGGACCGATCGGTATGGCGAAGGGTGGCTGCGGTCGGCCCGTCCCGCTGGCGGCGCTCAGCCGACCTTGCTCTGCCAGTTGCGGGCGTTGGCCAGCACCTCGTTGAACGGCTTGTTGGTGTCGAAGCTCGGTTCGCGGGGCAGGCCGAGCACACGCTCGCCGATGCCGTTGCGCTGCATCTCGTTGGTGCCCGCGGCGATCGAGGTGGTCCGCCCGTTGAGGTAGTTGAGCGCCGGGCGGCCGGCGTCCTCGTCACCCGCGGTCCACGCCAGGGCGGCCGGTCGGCCACCTCTGGCCAGTCGGGCCCGATGGGGGCGAACACCCGGAGGCGAGCTTGCCGTAGGCCGCCACCGCCGGGTCGGGCGTGGCCGAGCGGCGCAACCGCTCGGCGATGCGTTGGCCCAGGTGGTACTGCGCGTAGTCGTTGATGTGGGCCTTGGCGATGGCCTGGCGGGCGGCCAGGTCCTCGGCGCGACCCACCTTGCAGGCCAGCGCCACCAGGTCGGGGGCGAGCCGGCGGTTCCAGCGTGGTGGCGCCCATCTCGCCGGCGCCGCGCTCGTAGACCAGCATCGTCTGGGTCACCGCCCAGCCCTTGTTGACCTCGCCGATGATGTCGGCGTCGGTCACCTCCACCTCGTCGAGGAACTCCTCGCAGAACTCGGCGTTGCCGTTGATCTGGCGGATCTGGCGGATCTCCACACCCTTGGCGTCGGTGGGCAGCGCGAACCAGGTGAGGCCACGGTGCTTCGGGGCCTCCCAGTCGGCGCGGGCCAGGCACATGGCCCAGTCGGCCAGGTAGGCGCCGCTGCTCCAGATCTTGGAACCGCTGATGATCCAGCGGTCACCGTCGCGCACCGCCCGGGTGCGGATGCCGGCCAGATCGGAGCCCGCCTCGGGCTCGGAGTAGAACTGGCACCACAGCTCCTCGCCCCGCAGGATCTTGGGGATGTGCTGCTCGAGGAAGTCGGGCGTGCAGTGGGCCAGCAGCGACCGGCCGATCGCCCCGAAGGTGACCCCGCCGGCCGCACCGAAATCGGGGGTCACGTAGTTGAGCGCCTCCTCACGGAAGGCCCGTTCGTGCAGCGTGGTGAGGCCCCGCCCGCCGTACTCGGCGGGATAGGAGATGCCGGCGAACCCGCCGTCGAACAGCTTCCGTTGCAGCTTCCGGGCCTCCGCCACCTCCTCGGGCGTGACCGCGTCGCGCTCCGCGCCCCGCCAGCGGGGCGTGCGCGCGGTTCGAGGTTCGCCCGGATCCACTCCGGGCCTCGAGCCGAAACGTCTCCACGTCCATCGGACCGCTCTCCTGTGTCGTTGTCTGGATGCTCATGGCCGTGTCCCGATCCCTCAGAGCCCGGCCAGCTGGCAGAGGTGCTGCGCGATGCCACGCCGCATCGCCGTACAAGCCGGCATCGGTGGTGAGCCAGCGCAGGAACAGGTGCTGGTCGTGCTCCACGTGTAGCCGATGCCGCCGAACACCTGGAAGCAGTTCTGGGCCAGGCTCGACCGCGGCCTCGCCGACCATCGCTTTGGCGATGCTGGCCGCCTCGGCGCCGTAGCCGTCGTCGGCGCCGAGCGAGGAGGCGGCGGCGAGCACCACCGCCTTGCCCATCTCCACGGCCAGGCTGGTGTCGGCCAGCACGTGCTTGACGGCCTGGAACGAGCCGATCGGCCGCCCGAAGGCGATGCGATCGCTTGGCGTACTGCACGGTCATCTCGAACTCGGCGTGCATGGCACCCACCGACTCCGCCGCCGTCAGCAGCGCAGCCGGGGCCAGCTGGCGTTGCGGCTGCTCGTCGATGGCGCCGGGGGCGCCCAGCACCGAACCGGCCGGTATGGCGACGCCGTCGAAGCGGACCTCGGCGAAGCGACGGCTCAGATCGAGCGAGTCGGGGCTGGGTGACCGTGACGCCAGGCGGCGTCGGCCGGCACCAGCGCCTGGGTGGCGCCGGCGGCGGTGCGGCAGGTGACCAGCAGCCACGAACCCGCCTCCACGTCCTGCACCGCCGTCTTGGCACCCGACAGGGTCAACGCACCGGTGCCGTCGACCTCGGCGGTGACCCGCCGTCGAGCGCCCGGTCGGCGGCCGCGGCCGCCGCCCACGGGCCAGCGCCTCGCCGCCGATGAGGGCGGGGAGCACCTTGCTGCGCAGCTCGTCGCCACCGGTGCGGGCGATGGCGTCGGCCACCACGTTGGTGCCCACGAACGACCCCGGCTGGAGCAGGCCACCGCGCAGGTAGGCGATCAGCGCGGCGTCGGCCACGCCGTTGCCGGAGATGCAGCCGCCGCCGTGCTCCTCGGGCACCAGCATCGAGAACCAGCCGAGCTCGGCCGCCTGCCGCCGGTAGGACGCCGCGAAGGCGCCGTCGCGCCGCTCAGCATCCCGTACGACGGCGAGCGGGCAGAGCCTGCTCCATGAACGGACACGTCGAGCAACGCCCGCTGGTCCTCGGTGACGTCGGTGTCCACCGCTCCCCCTTCCGGATCTCATCCCACCGAGCCGGGTGCGGCCCGGTGCGCCGCCATTCTTGCCGTTCCCGCCGGGCCGGGCCCAAGTCGGCGGCGGAGCGGCAGCCACCGCCAGAATGCGGGCCGTGGAAACGCCGTGGGCCATGCAGTTCGTCGTGCGGGTGGAAGCGTCGAGCCGCCCCGGCACAGCGACGTGTGCGAGCTGACGGCCACGGCCACGCTCCACCTGCTGACCGACGGCGCGCCCGACCGGGCGGCGAGTGGGCCGAACCGGTGCAGCGGTGGCTGGCTGGCCATCCGCAAGCACGTGCGGCGGGCCCGAGGGGCGGCCTGCAGCCGGGTGGCCGCGCTCGACGGGGTGACGGTGGCCCGCGACGGCGCCGAGGTCCGGGCCCTGCTGCCCTACCCGCTGGACGCGCTGCCGCGCGACCTCGCCCGGCTCCAGCTGGAGGCCTCGAGCTGGATGACCCGGCCCGCCGGCCGTGCGTCGACGCGGTGGCCGATGGTCCGGCGGTGGCGTCGATCTGCCCGCACCCGGTGCTGCCCACGGGAAAGGCCGCGGCTGCGGCCGCCCATGCGGCGCAGCTCGCGGCCGGAAGGATGTCGCCCGCCCGCCTGGCGCGGTGGGCGGCGGCAGGAGTTCCCGGTCACCGTCGAACACCCCGACCCGGACCGGTGGCCGCGGTTGCGGGCCACCGCTCCGGTGGAGATCGTCGATGCCGGCTACACCGTGGTCGAGCCGAACACGACCACCGCGCTGGCCCGCTGGGCCTGACGGCCCCCGCCATCGGCGCCCCGGTGGCCGGTCAGCGGCTCGAGGCGCGCTTGGCGGTGTTGATGTGCAGCGGCAGGTAGAGCGGGCACGAGCCCACGGCGGCAGTGGCCGCCATCACCACCGCCAGGACCAGGGCGATGATGCCGCCGACGGAGCCGAAGCCCGCCACGGCGGCGACGATCGACAGCACCACAGCCAGCACGCCCCGGCCGGCCCGGTCGATCGATCCCATGTTCTTCTTCAGCATCACGGCCTCCTGTACCTCGCTGGAGCTGATGCTTGCAGCCGCAAACGCTGCTGCGCAGAGGCCGGAAGTCCCCCAGCGGTGGGCCACACGTCAGCAGCGGAGCCGTCAGCCCCGGCGTGCGGGCTCTCCTAGGTCATCGCGCCGGGGCCGGGCCGGCGGTCTGCCGCCATCGGCCACGAACTCGGCGCCGGTGGAGAAGCTGGACTCGTCGCTGGCCAGGAACACGATCAGCTGCGAGAGCTCCTCCGGCCGGCCGACCCGACGCATGGCCACGTGCCTCTGCGGTGTCACCAACGACTCCGTCATGGGGGTGGCCACCACACCGGGGTGCACCGAGTTGCAGCGCACGCCGGCTGCGCCCAGATCGAGCGCCACCGACTTGGTCAGGCCCCGCACGCCGAACTTGGCGGCGTTGTAGCCCGGCAGCGCGGCATAGCCCTGCAGCCCGGCCGTCGACGAGATGTTGATGATCGGCTGGGCGCCGCCGCCCGAGGGCCTCGACGCTGGCGTGGATGCCGTTGAACACCCCGGTGAGGTTGATGGCGATGACCCGATCCCACTCCTGCGGCGGGTAGTGCCCGATCGGTCCGAAGTTGGCGATGCCGGCGTTGTTGACGAGCACGTTGAGCTTGCCGAAGCGGTCGACGGTGGCCTGCACGGCGGCGGCCCACTGGTCCCGATCGGTCACGTCGAGGTGCACGTAGGCGGCGGCGTCGCCGAGCTCGGCGGCCAGCGCCTCGCCCTCGGCGTCGAGCACGTCGGCGAGCACCAACTTCGCGCCCTGGGCCACCATGGCCCGGGCGTGGCTGGCGCCCATACCGCGGGCGCCGCCGGAGATGAGCGCCACCTTCCCCTCGAGGCGGGTGCCGGTAACGAACTCGGACATGGTGGTGCTCCTTCGGCCGGAGGCGTGACGGCGGCGGATGGCGCGGCCGGAACGCCGGATCGTGCCGGCATGGGTAGCACGCCACGGGGCGGTCGGCCACGGCTGCGCCGCTCTAGGTCACAGGTGCGGGTGCTGTCCGCCTCTGCTGCGTGCCGTGCCGCTACCGGAGAATGGTGTTCGTGCAGATCACGCCCGGAGCCGTCGAGGCTGTCACCGATGACGACCATCGATCGACCGAGCGGCGCCCCAGGGGGTGGACCGCGCCGACTGGTGGGCCGTTGTGGGCGTCGGTGGCGGTCCTGCTGGGCGTGCTGCTGTGGCTGTGGGCCTCTGCGCGTCCACTCGGGTCGCGGTTCGTCAACCGGCCCGCGACGCTCGGCGCCATCTCGAGCCTGGCGGCGCTGGCCGGCACCGTGCTGTTGGCCATGACGATCGTGCTGACCGCCCGGTTGCGCCTCGTCGAGCGCGGCGCCGGCGGCCTCGACCGCGTGTACCGGTTCCACCACCGCCTCGGCGCTGCGGCCTTCGCGTTGCTGGCGCTGCATCCGTCCTTGCTCGCATGGCGCTACGCCCACGTGTCGTGGGACCGCTCGGCGGCGCTGTGGCGACCCGACCCGGCCGACCTCGCCCTGGCCGCCGGACAGGTGGCGCTCTACGGCATGGCGGTGGCCATCGCCGCCACCATGTGGTGCTCGGTGCGCCATCAGGTGCTCCTCTGGTTGCAGCGAGCGCTCGGGGTTCTGTTCCTACCGGCGGCTTGGCACGCGCTGCATGCGGGCGGCGACAGCGCGGAGCGAGGCCCGTTGCGGTGGTACCTCGGCGCGGTGGTGGCACTGGGCCTGGCTGCGCTGGTGGCGCACACCTTCGCCGGGAGGCTGGTCTCGCCGCACCACCGCTACGAGGTGCGCTCCGTCCGGGCGTTGAGCCCGACCATCACCGAGCTGTGGCTGCGCCCGCTCGGCCGGTCGATGCACTTCGTGCCCGGGCAGTTCGCCTTCGTGCGCTTCAAGGACCAGCCCATCGGCGGCGAGCCCCACCCGTATTCCATCGCCTCGGCGCCGGGCGGTGAGCTGCGCTTCACCGTCAAGCACCTGGGCGACTACACCGCCCACATCGGCGAGGTGACGGTAGGGGCGGAGGCGGTGGTGGAAGGTCCCTACGGCCGATTCTCGAACCGCTTCGTGGCCGGTCGCCGCCAGGCGTGGGTGGCGGGCGGCATCGGCATCGCACCGTTCCTCTCCATGGCCCACGCACTGGAGGACACGGGCGGCTACCGCGTGACGCTGTTCTACGGTCACGCCGGCGATGGCCCAGCGTCGGTGCTCGAGGAACTGCGGGCGCTCGCCGCCCACCGACCGGACCTCGAGGTGGTCTTCGTCGACGAGCACGCGGACGGCCTCATCGACGCAGACCTGCTCGGCCGGCACCTCGGCGACCTCGCCGACGTCGAGTTCCTCCTGTGCGGGCCGCCGCCCATGCTGCACTCGCTGCAACGACAGCTGACCAACGCCGGGGTGGCCCACCACCGGATCCACTTCGAGGAGTTCGGGTTCTGATGAGATGGTTGGTCGCGCTGACCCTGGCGCTGCTCCTGGGAACGATCGCGGTCACGAGCGTGGCCGGCCTGGTGACCGATCAGGCCGAACCGGCCGGCCGCGCCCTCACCCCGGTGATCACCGCAGCGCCTGTCGGGTCCGCTGACAGCCCAGCGCTCACCGCCCCAGCACTCGCCACCCCGGCTGCCGCCGACCCGGCGACCACACCCACCTCCACGACCACCCAGCCGGCGACGAGCTTCGCCGAGCTGACCGCCCATGACAGCATCGACGATTGCTGGCTCGCCATCGGGGGCAACGCCTACGACGTCACGGGCTACATCCAGGCGCACCCCGGCGGCAGCCGCACGATCATCCCGTGGTGCGACCTGGAGGCGACGGTCGCCTTTCTCACCGAAGACGGCCGAGGGGAACACTCCGAAGAAGCGGAGGCCCTGCTCCGGGAGTACCTCATCGGGCCTCTCTCGAGCTGACCGGCGGCCTCGCCATACGGGTCGGGGGTACTTGCCTAGATACCCATGGGGGTATATGATGGCCCACATGTTCTTCCGGCAGTACTACCTCGAATGCCTCTCGCACGCCTCCTATCTCATCGGTGACGAGTCGACCGGCCGAGCCGTGGTGGTCGATCCGCAGCGCGACATCAGCCAGTACCTGGACGACGCCGCGGAACACGGCCTGGCGATCGAGCGGGTCATCGAGACCCACTTCCATGCCGATTTCCTCTCCGGCCACCTCGAGCTGGCTGCCGCCACCGGCGCCGCCATCTCCTACGGCGAGGCCGCGGTGGGCCGCGCCGAGTTCGCCATCGAACCGCTCACCCACGGGCAGCGGCTGTCGCTCGGCGAGGTCGTGCTCGAGGCACGCGCCACCCCCGGCCACACGCCCGAGTCCATCAGCATCGTCGTGTACGAGCACGTCGGCGCCGAGCCCTACGGCGTGCTGACCGGCGACACGATGTTCATCGGCGATGTGGGCCGTCCCGACCTGCTCACCTCGGTCGGCGTGTCCGCCGATGAGCTGGCCGGGCAGCTCTACCGCTCGCTGCACAACGAGCTGCTGACCCTGCCCGACGCCACCCGGGTCTACCCCGCCCACGGCGCCGGATCGGCGTGCGGCAAGAACCTGTCCTCCGAGACGGTGTCCACCATCGGCGAGCAGCGCCGCTACAACTACGCCCTGCAGCCGATGAGCGAGCAGGCGTTCGTGGAGGCGGTGACCGAGGGCCAGCCCGCCGCCCCGCTGTACTTCGCCTTCTCCGCCAGCCGCAACATGCAGGTCCGCCCGCTGCTCGACGAGGAGGCCCCGCCCGCCCCGATGACGCTCGACGAGGTGCTGGCCGCCCAGGGCGCCGGCGCGCTGGTGCTCGACACCCGACCGGCCCAGGAGTTCTCGCTCGGCCACCTGCGCAACTCGGTCAACGTGGGGCTCGACGGCCGCTTCGCCGAGTACGCCGGCGACGTGATCCGCCCCGATCAGAGCGTGATCATCGTCGCCGACCAGGAGGCCGCCGGCGCCGAGGCCAAGGTGCGGCTGGCCCGCATCGGCTTCGACAAGGTGGTCGGCGCGCTGCAGGACCCCGTGGCCGCCTTCGTGGCCCGCCCCGACCTGGTGGTGCCGGCCGCCCGCATCAGCGCCGCCGAGCTGGCCGAGCGCCGCGACAGCATCGAGGGCCTGCAGATCGTCGACGTGCGCAACGAGGGCGAGGCCCGCCTGAGCGGTATGGTCCCCGGCGGCCGGCTGGTGCCGCTGCCCCGCCTGCTCAACCGCCTGCAGGAGCTGGATCCGAAGCGGCCCACGGTGGTGCACTGCGCCGGTGGGTACCGGTCGGCCATCGCCGCCAGCGTGCTGCGGGCCAACGGGTTCGCCGACGTGTCGGACCTGACCGGCGGCTTCGGCGCCTGGATCGGTGCCGACCAGCCGGTCGAACCGCTCAGCGTCAACGCCTGATCCCCCTCGGGCCCGCCGGTGCCGGTCGCCCTCGAGCGACCGGCACCGGTGGATCGCCACGCCCGAGCGCTCCCTCTCAAACCACACCGTTCCCTGCGCCGGCCCCGGCGCGCGCCTGCAACCCCCCACCCTCACCAAGGAGACACCCCGACCGTGCAATCCCGGATCAGCCCCGCCGAGCTGCACTCCCTGCTGCGAGATGACCCGACCACCCGGATCCTCGACGTCCGCACCGGCGGCGAGTTCGAGACCGTGCATCCCCGGGTCCTACAACGTGCCCCTCGACGACCTCGGCGAGCACGGTGCCACGATCGCCACCATCGACGAACCGGTGGTCCTCGTGTGCCTCTCCGGCGGCCGGGCCTCCAAGGCCGAGGCCGCGCTGGCCGGGCTGGGCATGGCCAACCTGCACGTGCTCGACGGCGGCATCACCGCCTGGGAGCAGCAGGGCTACGACGTGCGCCGCGGCGCCACCGGCCGCTGGTCCCTCGAGCGCCAGGTTCGCCTGGTGGCCGGTTCCGTGGTGCTCACCGCCATCCTGGCCAGCACGGTGGTGCCGCCGATGAAGTGGCTGGCCGGTGCCTTCGGCTTCGGTCTCACGTTCGCTGCGCTTCAGCAACACCTGCGCCATGGGCATGCTGCTGGCCAAGCTGCCCTACAACCGCACCGACAACTGCAACGTCGACACCATGGTCGACCGGCTCCGCGTCGGCGCCGCCGCCTGACCGAACCCGGCACCCGTCCCGGCGCCCACCGCGCCCATCGCGGCGCCCATCCGAACCAGCCCCCAAACCACCGGAACAGGAACACCGATGACCGTGCAGATCCGTGAGATCGACGTCCGCGAGGCCGGGCGCCTCGCCGATGCGGGCGCCGTCCTCCTCGACGTCCGCGAGGACGACGAATGGGCGGCCGGCCATGCGCCGACCGCGACCCACCTGCCCCTCGGCCGGTTGGGCGACATCGCCTCGGTGGCCTCGCCTTCCACCCCGATCGTGGCCATCTGCCGGTCGGGCAACCGATCGGGGCGGGCCACCGAGGCACTGACCGCAGCCGGCTACGACGTGGTCAACATGGCCGGCGGCATGACGGCGTGGGCCGCGGCCGGCCAGCCGGTGGTCGGCGGCAACGGTGCCGCCGGCACCGTCATCTGAACCGCGGTCACCGCCACCCGACCGCACCGCCCGGGCCGCGACCACCGTCGCGACCCAGGCGGCGGCGTCATCAGGCCTTGCGGGCGAGCACCTGGACCACGAGGGCGGTGCCGGTGTGCAGGCTGCCCTCGGACACATCTCGTTCGAGCTCCTCGAGGTGCTCGAACTGCAGGCCGGCCAGCTCCCGGCGGGCGAGCTCGGCGGTCAACAGCAGATCGGGGTCGCCGGGCCCGCCGGTGCCCCGACCGATCTGTTCGGGCCGGTACGCCTCCAGCAGGAACGTGCCGCCGGGGGCCATGGCCTCGATCAGCGCCGGGTACACGATGGCGCGCACGGCGCTGGGCAGGTGGCAGAAGATGGACACCACCGAGCTCCACGGACCCGCCGCCGCCGGGGTCCGCACCCACTCGGCCAGGTTGGCGGCGATCGTGGTGAGACCGACCCCGTGGGCGGCGGCCAGCTGCGCCGCCTTGGCCAGGCCGACCGAGGACAGATCCACCGAGGTGACCTCGAACCCGGAACGGGCGAGGAACACGCCGTTGCGGCCCTCGCCGTCGCCGATGCAGCACACCGGACCCAGCTGGAGGCGGGCGACGTTGTCCCGCAGGAAGTCGTTGGGCTCCGTGCCGAAGACATACTCCTCGGTCCGGTAGCGCTCATCCCAGAGGTTCGGTTGCTGGTTCACCCGGCGATTCTCGTGGATCGCGGCCCGAGCCGCCAGGGCGTCGTGCAGTCAGCGGTGCCGGGCGAGGAAGGCCACCACCGCCTCGTTCCAGCCCTTCGGGTCCTGGGCGTTCACGGGATGACCGGCATCGAGCTCCACCACCTCGACCGCGGCCATCCGCCGGGCCCGGGGCACCAAGCGCAGGAACTGCTCCTCCCGCACGCCGACCGTGAGCAGGGTGGGTGGCCGCAGCTCGGCCATGCGCTCCCCCAACGGCAGCGCGGCCGTGGTGTGGCGCATCGAATGGGCGAGCCCCAGCGCGTCGTGCTCGGCGAACTCGGCGGCGAGCAACGCCCGGGTGGTCTCGTCGATGCGGCGGGAGCTGGCCGGGTTGAGCTTGGCGTGGCGCAGGAAGCCGGTGCCCTCGGCGTGCAGGCGCGCCACCACCGGGTCGGCGGTGCGGGCGTGCAGCTGTGCCCAACCCTCCGCCTTGGCGAACGCCGAGAGGCTGTTGGTGACCACCTGGGCGGCGACCCGGTCGGGATGGGCCAGCCCGTAGTGCAACACCAGCCCGGCGCCCATCGACTGGCCGATCGTGAACCAGCGCTCGGCGTCGAGCTCACGGCGCAGCAGCTCGAACTGTTCGACGTAGGCGGCCGGCAGGTAGCGCTCGTGCTCGGCGGGGCTGGGCGAGCGACCGTGGCCCCACAGCTCGACCACCACCGGCCGGCACACGGCCTGCAGGGCCCCGATGTTGTCCCGCCAGTACGAACGGCTCCCCAGGGCGCCGTGCACCAACAGTGCGAACGGGCCGTCGCCGTCGTGGACCACGGCGTGGAGCCGTTCCTCGCTCACCCTCTGCGCCCTCCCCTGTCGGCCCGCCCACGCTACCGACGCCCGGCGAGGGCGGCCTCCCGGCGCGACCTACGGCGCGGTATGGCCGGGGTCGGACGCCGATCGGAACCAGGCGGACCGCTTCGCCCGATCGTCGACGATCAGCTGGAACACGTCGGGCCGGGCGTAGTGACCGACCGGGTCGAAGTCGAGCAGGGCGCGGGTCCGCCGATCGAGGTCGATGTCGGCGGTGAGGATGCAGGCCTCGCCGTACACCGGCCCGGCCAGGACCTCGCCCAGCGGGTCGATGATCACGCTGCCGCCCCGGATGAGCGCTTCGTCGGCGGCGAGGTCGATGGCGGAGGCGTAGGGCTCGGGGTAGTCGCCGCGGCGGATGAACTGGCAGGCGGCGAGCACGAAGCACCTGCCCTCCAGGGCGATGTGCACCATCGTGTGCTGCCAACTGTCGCGGTCGTCCACGGTGGGTGCGCAGTACAGCTCCACCCCTTTGGCGTACATCGTCTGGCGGAGCAGCGGCATGTAGTTCTCCCAGCAGATCACCGCCCCCACCCGACCGGCCGCGGTGTCCGCCACCGGCAGGGTGGAGCCGTCGCCGAAGCCCCACACCAGCCGCTCGGCGGCGGTGGGCATCAGCTTGCGGTGATGGGCGACCACACCGCGATCGGGGTCGATGAACACCGCCGTGCAGTACAGCGTGCCGCCGGCCCGCTCGATGATCCCCATGACCACGAAGGCACCGGTGCGGCGGGCGGCGCCGGCCACCGCGGTCAGCTCGGCGCCGTCGAGAGCGATGGCGCCGCGGGCGTAGCGGAGGTACTCGTCCCGGCCGGCCTCGGTGCGCCGGCCCAGCGGACTGCCGAACGTGAGGCCCTTCGGGTAGGTGCCGATGAACGCCTCCGGGAAGACGATCACCCGGGCCCCGGCCGCGGCCGCCTCCTCGATGAGCCCGATCGCCCTGGCGGTGGTGGCCGCCGCGTCGAAGGGCACCGACCCGGCCTGGACCACCGCGACCCGCGTGTGCTGCGCCATCGACGGGAACGTAGCAGCGGCCGCCACCGTCGCCGCGCCGCCCGCCGGTGCGGGATAGGGTCCGCGCCATGTCGATGGTCGAACCGGAGGCGCCGCTGTTCCGCGTGGAGCGCGACGGCGCCGTCACCACGCTCACGTTCAACCGGCCCCACAAGCGCAACGGGCTCAACGCCGCGGTGCTGGTGGAGCTCGAGCGCCTGCTGGCCGAGGTGCGCGATGACCGCACGACCCGGGCGCTGATCCTGACGGGGGCGGGCACCGTGTTCTGCGCCGGGGCCGAGCCGGGTGCGGCCAAGGCCCGCGCCGGCAGCGCCGACGTGTCCGGTGGGGCGGGCGGACCCCGCACCATCGGGCGCATCTTCGACCTGCTGGCCCACCTCGACGTGATGACGGTGGCCGCCGTCAACGGCCACGCCATCGGCGGCGGGTGGTCCCTCGCCCTGGCGGCCGATTACTGCCTGGCGGTGCCCGAGGCCCAGTTCTGGGTGCCGGAGGTGGATCTGGGTGTGCCCTTCCGCGGGCTGTCGAGCTTTGCGCTGACCCATCGCATGGGACCGTGGCTGGCCAAGGAGGCGGTGATCCTCTGCCGCCGCTTCGGGGCCGAGGAACTGCGCCAGCTCGGCGTGATCAACCGGGTGGTCGAACCGGCGGCGCTGCTGACGGAGGCCCGTGCCATCGCCGAGCGCTACGCGGCCCAGCCGGCCAAGGCGGCCAACGCCACCAAACGAGACGTCAACGCCGTGATCTACGGCCCGCGCCACTATTGAGCGCGGGCCGGGCGGGCTCAGCTCCCGGCCGCACG
>JAWKIM010000031.1:0-104369 GCA_041394365.1 Acidimicrobiales bacterium | reverse complement strand
GCCGGGGCGGCTCGACGCGCTCCACCCGCACGACGAACTGCATGGCCCACGGCGTTTCCACGGCCCGCATTCTGGCGGTGGCTGCCGCTCCGCCGCCGACTTGGGGCCCGGCCCGGCGGGAACGGCAAGAATGGCGGCGCACCGGGCCGCACCCGCGGCTCGGTGGGATGAGATCCGAAGGGGGAGCGGTGGACACCGACGTCACCGAGGACCAGCGGGCGTTGCTCGACGTGTCCTCGCGCTTCATGGAGCAGGCCTGCCCGCTCGCCGTCGTACGGGATGCTGAGCGGCGCGACGGCGCCTTCGCGGCGTCCTACCGGCGGCAGGCGGCCGAGCTCGGCTGGTTCTCGATGCTGGTGCCCGAGGAGCACGGCGGCGGCTGCATCTCCGGCAACGGCGTGGCCGACGCCGCGCTGATCGCCTACCTGCGCGGTGGCCTGCTCCAGCCGGGGTCGTTCGTGGGCACCAACGTGGTGGCCGACGCCATCGCCCGCACCGGTGGCGACGAGCTGCGCAGCAAGGTGCTCCCCGCCCTCATCGGCGGCGAGGCGCCGGCCTCGTGGGCGGTGGCCGCGGCCGCCGACCGGGCGCTCGACGGCGGGGTCACCGCCGAGGTCGACGGCACCGGTGCGTTGACCCTGTCGGGTGCCAAGACGGCGGTGCAGGACGTGGAGGCGGGTTCGTGGCTGCTGGTCACCTGCCGCACCGCCGCCGGCGCCACCCAGGCGCTGGTGCCGGCCGACGCCGCCGGCGTCACGGTCACCCAGCTCGACTCGCTCGATCTGAGCCGTCGCTTCGCCGAGGTCCGCTTCGACGGCGTCGCCATACCGGCCGGTTCGGTGCTGGGCGCCCCCGGCGCCATCGACGAGCAGCTGCAACGCCAGCTGGCCCTGGCTGCGCTGCTGACGGCGGCGGAGTCGGTGGGTGCCATGCACGCCGAGTTCGAGATGACCGTGCAGTACGCCAAGGATCGCATCGCCTTCGGGCGGCCGATCGGCTCGTTCCAGGCCGTCAAGCACGTGCTGGCCGACACCAGCCTGGCCGTGGAGATGGGCAAGGCGGTGGTGCTCGCCGCCGCCTCCTCGCTCGGCGCCGACGACGGCTACGGCGCCGAGGCGGCCAGCATCGCCAAAGCGATGGTCGGCGAGGCCGCGGTCGAGCTGGCCCAGAACTGCTTCCAGGTGTTCGGCGGCATCGGCTACACGTGGGAGCACGACCAGCACCTGTTCCTGCGCCGGCTCACCACCGATGCCGGCCTGTACGGCGATGCCGCCTGGCATCGCGAACATCTCTGCCAGCTGGCCGGGCTCTGAGGGATCGGGACACGGCCATGAGCATCCAGACAACGACACAGGAGAGCGGTCCGATGGACGTGGAGACGTTTCGGCTCGAGGCCCGGGAGTGGATCCGGGCGAACCTCGAACCGCGCGCGCACGCCCCGCTGGCGGGGCGCGTGGAGCGCGACGCGGTCACCCCCGAGGAGGTGGCGGAGGCCCGGAAGCTGCAACGGAAGCTGTTCGACGGCGGGTTCGCCGGCATCTCCTATCCCGCCGAGTACGGCGGGCGGGGCCTCACCACGCTGCACGAACGGGCCTTCCGTGAGGAGGCGCTCAACTACGTGACCCCCGATTTCGGTGCGGCCGGCGGGGTCACCTTCGGGGCGATCGGCCGGTCGCTGCTGGCCCACTGCACGCCCGACTTCCTCGAGCAGCACATCCCCAAGATCCTGCGGGGCGAGGAGCTGTGGTGCCAGTTCTACTCGGAGCCGGAGGCCGGGTCGGATCTGGCCGGCATCCGCACCCGGGCGGTGCGCGACGGTGACCGCTGGATCATCAGCGGTTCCAAGATCTGGAGCAGCGGCGCCTACCTGGCCGACTGGGCCATGTGCCTGGCCCGTACCGACTGGTCGGTACCGAAGCATCGGGGCCTCACCTGGTTCGCTGTTCCGACGAACGCCAAGGGCGTGACGATCCGCCAGATCCACCAGATCAACGGCAACGCCGAGTTCTGCGAGGAGTTCCTCGACGACGTCGAGGTGACCGACGCCGACGTGATCGGCGAGGTGAACCGGGGTTGGGCCGTGACCCAGACGATGCTGGTGTACGAGCGCGGCGCCGGCGGCTCGGGCGGCGGGCGCGGCGAGCCCCGCGAGCTGGCGCCCGATCTGGTGGCGCTGGCCCGCAAGGTGGGGCGCACCGACGATCCGGCGGCCCGCCAGGCCATCGCCCGGGCCCACATCAACGACTACGCGCAGTACCACCTGCGCCGGGCGATGGCGGCTCGGCTGCGGGCGTCGGCAAAGCCCGATGCAGCGGTGGCGGCCTACGCCAAGCTGGCGGCCGGTGTGTTCACGCCGCTGCGGGCCCGGCTCGGCCTGGAGGTCGGGGGGCCGGCCGCGCTCACCTGGAGCCCGGACGACGAGCGCGGCGGCCGACCGGCGTTGGACTACCTGAACGGCCGCATCGTGTCGATCGCGGCCGGCACCAACGAGGTGCAGCGCAACGGCATCGGCGAACGCATCCTCGGCCTGCCCCGCGAGCCCAGCTTCGACACCAACAAGCCCTTCGACGAGGTGCTGCGGGCGGCCAGGGATTTCGACGGTCGGGTGGGCTGACGCTTCGCAATGGAACACCGGACTACAGACCAGGTCCCCGGGTTCAGCTCCCGGCCAGCTCGTCCCGCCAGTCCTTGAACCACGACCGCACGACTTCGACCTCGTCGGAGGCGACGGGGAACTCGGCGTCAGCCAGCCGCTCGATGTTGGCGAACGCCGAGCGCACCGCCGCCGCTTCCACCGCTCCGTCAAGTTGGCGTGCGGCGTCGACACATGCGGTGCGGCCGAGCGCTCGCGACAGCGACCAGAGATCGGTGAAGTCACGTGCTTCGGCTCGATCGAGCGTGGCCAGGATCTTGCGCCCGGCGAGGTCGAGCGAGGACAGGACCGGGATACCGTCGACCACCTCGACCGCCTGCAGCGGCGGCGAGTCGATGGCGAGGTCGATCTCCACCGAGTACTCGTCGCGGGTGACGACGAAGCGGCAGAACGTTGCGTGACGACGCACGACGACCAGGTCCCATCCGGCGCGCACGAGCGCGACCGCTGCCGCTTCCATCAGCGGTTCCACGCTGCCCGGATCCCGACCAGCTCGCGCGGCCAGGAAGGCGTCGAGATCCCGGGTGGTCCGCTCGACCAGCCGGAGTGCCACGAGCGCAGCGCCGCCGGCCAGCACGTACCCGCCGGCCTGAGGCAACGAGAACAGCAGCGCGGCAATCTCACGCTGCTCGTCGGTCAAACCGGTCATGACGCTTGGTCCACCGACCCCAACGCCGCGTCGATCAACGGCTGCCACGCCCGCCGAAGCTTGGCAGGCAGCACAAGGTCGGCCCAACCGTCGATCAGCAACGCCCCGTCCACCACTGCCTCGATTACTTCTGGCGTGCCCTCCCGCAGCACGACCTCATAGGCCCGCAGGCGGTCGGCCCGGTCGGCGAGGTCGAAACTTCGGGCCGGGCCGCTCCACCACAGCTCCAACCCCGGCGTGAGCACCCGTACCGCCTGCCGCACCGACAAGCGCCACAGCCTCGAAGGCACCGCGTACGGCCGCCGGCCACTCGTCCACCACCACACCACCGGATCCTCGATCACCACCCGAGCCCCGGCTGCCTCGAGCACCCGCACCGCGGTCCCCCAGCGGGGCTCGCGTCGGCCGGCCTCAAAGGCAGCGATGTTCGGCCGGGCCACCCCGCTCCGCTCCGCCACCACCGCCTGCGTGCGCATGCTCGCCGCCCTCGCTCGCTGCAGTGTCGCTCCGTACTCCACGAGATGTATCGTACTTGATACAGGCAGACCGTCTCCGGCGGGGGCGATTTCGGCCTCGATGGCGCCGCAGCTCCAGCATCGGGGCTCACAATCGACGGAGCAGGCGAGCTCATGCGAATCACGGTTGCAGCCGCCGACAGCAGAGCGATGCGAGAACTGTGTGCTGGGCGGGCGGCCGGGTGAGGACATTCATGCTGTCCGCGGTTTACATACTGGCTGGGACTGCCATGGTGGCCGTTGGGTTTCGCATCAGGTGGAACCGACGCGACGAACCGAACGTGGCTGATCGGCGCGGATGGACGACACTCGACTATCAGCATCGGTATCTACCGCACAACCTCATTGTTGCCGGGTCGGTGGCGTTGATCGCCGGCCTGATCGAGCTCTGGTCTCACTGGTAGGCGGCGAGCGGCGAGGCCTCGGCCGACCCGCCGTCGAGGGCTTCATGCCGACGACCGAGCCCCGAGCGCCACGCCGACTACGCCTGCTCGACCCAGTTCACGCCGTTCGATTCACTCGCCAGCCGCATCGCCTGCCAACCGCCACTGCCCAACCCGGAGCAGGTCCCAGCTCGCGCCGGCCACCCGTGCGTCTTTCGTCGTCCCCGACCGTTCCGGCCACCTGCAGGCCGACCACGACCCCGATCTGCTCAACGCGCTTCACCGGCCGGTCGTTCGACGCGGCAGCGAGAGGTCGGCGTCAGCCATCCGCTCGATGTTGGCGAACGCCGAGCGCACCGCCGCCGCGTCGACCGCGCCGCCGAGCTCCACCAGCCGGAGCGCCACCAGCGCGGCACCGCCGGCCAGCACGTACCCGCCGGTCTGGGGCAACGCAGCGCGGGCCGGCCCGCACCGGGCCCTTCGGAGTGCTCGCAGCACTCGTAGCACGAGGTCCTACGCTTGCGGGTCATGAGTGCTGAGATCAGCCAGCGAGAGCTTCGCAACGAGAGCGGCCGCATCATGCGCGCGCTCGTCGAGGACGAGACCTCGATCGTCACACGGAACGGTGAACCTGTCGGCGAGCTCACACCCGTGCGTCGGCACCGATTCGTACGAGCCGAAGCGGCCATCGAGCTGTTCCGAGCCGCGCCGGCTATCGACGACGACCGACTTCGCCACGAGCTCGACGACATCGCCGACCAGACCATCACCCCTCGCGCCTAGCGAGACTCGGCCGGCGCTCGGCCTACTCGACGCCTCGGTCGCCATCGACCTCGAAGCGATACCCGCCACCGCCCTCCCTGTGGAGGTGGCCGTCAGCTCCGTCACCCTCGCAGAACTGGCCGCCGGGCCGCGCGCCACCGACGACCCGGCCGAGCGGAGTCGCCGCCAGGATCGGCTGCAGCGGACTGAAGCCACCTTCGACCCGCTGCCGTTCGATGCCGATGCCGCCCGCGCCTACGGTCGGGTCTTCTCTGCGATCACCCAAGCCGGCCACAAACCCCGTGGGGCCAGAGCGGTCGACCTCCTCATCGCTGCCACCGCCCTGTCCGCACAACTCCCGCTCTACACCCGAAACCCCGACGACTTCCGAGCCCTCGACGACCTCATCGACGTCGTCGCGATCCAGCCAAGAGCCCACATCATCCGCCTCGAACGATCAACGTCGACTCGCGCCGCTGATGGAGAGGTCCACCATTCCGTGCCGCGCCGATCGCCGAGGTCCTGGAGCAGCACCTCGGTCGACATCACCCGCTGGGTGCAAACCGGGCTCAACCTGGTGGGCGCGGGGGACTCGAACCGCCCCAGCATCTGCCTCGTAAGGGAAAATCAGGCTGGCATAGTGCCGAGCCAATTTCCGCGTTTTTCCTCGTCAGGGGCACTTTCCGTCTGCCCCCTGCTCCCCTCTCAGGACCGCTGTTCACCGTCCACGAGGTCACGCTGAGGTCACGACCTTGGAGGGTCGACCGAGTGCGCCATCGACGGGCGCATGTGCCACTGCCGCGACTCTGCCGTCGCGTGCCCAACAGTCGGGGTTCACTCGGACGAGTGTCTTGCGCCCGAACTCCAAGCAGAGTGCGACGGGTTCGCGTGCCGGACTGAGCGGTCCCGCGGGTTCGTCGGCCGTGACCGCATCGTCATCGGCGCGCCGGATTATGGGCGCGAGACGGCTACGCCGTTGGCCGTTGCGGCTTGGGCGAGCCGCTCGTCGTAGGTGACGATCACGTCGAGGTCGTCGCCGAGGTCAAGGGCGGCGGCGAGGTGCAGCGCATCGAGCGTTCGCAGTACGGACGGGTCGAGCCGCCCCGCTTGTTCGAAGATGGCGGTGCGCACCGAGACCAGGGTGATGGCATCGAGCACCTCTCGGGCGCGCACGATCCGATCGGGCGCGGCGCGGCGGACCGCTCGGAGCAGTTCCGTGCGGGCCAAATCGCAGGACACCGGAGACCGGTCAGCTGCGGCCAACCACGCTCGCAGGGCCTTGGTCTCGGGCTCCTCGACGACGAGCTTCACCAGGGCCGAGGTGTCGAGGTAGCACGCCACCGCTCAGAACCGTTCCTGGTCCCGCATCGCCGCCAACGTCGCACCGAGCGGCGGACCGGGCTCCGGAGCCGGCAACTCGACGATGCTGCGCCGCGCCGGTCGCGCCAGCCCGGCGCGCACCAAGCCCTCCAACCGAGACGCCGGCACGGGCGACAGCTGCGCCACCGGACGACCCCGATCAGTGATCGTGACCGTCTCCCCCGCCGCCGCCTCCGCTACCACCGCCGACGCGTTCTGCTTCAACGCCCGGATCCCGACCTCACTCATGTGCTACATCGTAGAACGTCCGTCAAGGATCCCAGCGATCATTCACTCGCCAGCCGAATCACCTGCCAGCCGCCACTGCCCCAGCACGGATCGCGCTGAAGGTTGCCCGGTGAGCCGTAGAACTTGATGGCGGTGGTCCTCCGCCTCGGTCTGCCCTTGTAAGCGCGAGCGGAGCATTCTCAAAGGTCCAGCTCGACGACGGATCAGCCCCTGCCCAGTGTCTTTCCTGACGACCATTACTGCGCTCTATCGCCCCATATCGGGCCGCCCGTGCACCTGCCGTGCACCCGAATGAGGTCATATCCTCCGCCGCTATGGCGTCGATCGTGCGGAAGAAGTTGTCCTCCGGGGAGCCGGCATACCTCGTCCGTTACCGCACGCTCGACGGCAAGCAGCGGTCCAAGCAGTTCGGCCGCCGGCGCGACGCCGAGAGCTTCAAGGCCAGGATCCAGGCCGAGCGTCACGAGGGCACGTTGGTCGACCCGCATCATGGCCGCCTCACGGTCGATGAGTGGTGGCAGATCTGGTGGCCGACGGTCACCAACCTGCGTCCGTCGACCCGGGCCCGCGACGAGATCTACTACCGGCTGCACATCCTGCCGAACTTCGGCTCGACCCCGCTGGCCCGTCTCGACCGCACATCGCTGCGACGCTGGGTCGCTCGCCTGCTCGATGCGAACGGTTCCGACCTGGCGCCGGCCACCGTCCGCAAGATCGCGCACATCCTCAACAAGCTGGTGCGCGCTGCGCTCGAGGATCGGCTGATCTCCTCCAACCCCGTCGACCGGCTGCCGCTGCCCCCCGCATCGAGCGCCGCGAGATGCGTTTCGCCTCCCCCGAAGAGCTCCACCGCCTGGCCGAGGCCATCGACCCCAGGTATCGGGCATTCGTGCTCCTCGGCGGGTACGGGGGTCTTCGCCTCGGCGAGATGCTCGGCCTGCGGTGGGGCCGGGTCGACATGCTTCACCGCCGAGTCGAGGTGGTCGAGACGTTGGTCGACGTCAACAACCGCATCTCCTTCGATCCACCGAAGACGCGAGCGAGCCGACGGATCGTCACGCTGCCCCGCATGGTGTGCGACGAGCTCGCCCGCAGCGGCGGGCCCGCCGAACCTTGCCGCCTCGTGTCCCCGGACGCCAAGCCGATCCGAGCATCGCTGTTCCGAAGCCGCTTCTGGACTCCCGCCGTAAACGCCGCCGGTCTGGCGCCGCTACGGATCCACGACTTGCGCCATACGGCCGTGTCGATCTGGATTGCGGCCGGCGCCAACCCGAAGCAAGTCGCAGCCCGCGCCGGCCACACGTCAGTCTCCGTAGTGCTCGACCGCTACGGCCACTTGTATCGCGATCACGATGTCGATCTGATCAAGACTCTGAAAGGCTCGCCCGACGCTCGACCGCTCAATAGACGGTCTAGCCGGTCGCCTGGGTTGACATTATCCCTGACAGCGTCCACGCCACTCACAGCGAGGCTATCAACTCTCGCCCACGCGACGCCCACAGCACCGAATGCAATCACAACACGACACTTCGCGGGACCTTCAATCTACTTCAAAATTACCAGCTCACCCTCACCCGACGGTCGCTCTGACGTTCCAGCTTGACGCTCGGCCTGTTGAACATGCCACTCAGCACGGGCGAGCAGCTCGTCAAAGGTCAATACCTCGGGCTCGACGAGGTTGCGGCGGAATAGTTCGAAACTTCGAACCATGCCCGGTATTGGACCTCCCTCCACACCTGCGAGCTGGCCTAGCGAGCCAGCTATTACAAAGCAGCGTGGGCGAAGAGCGAACGTTCCTGTGCCAAGCAGCGACCCATCCGCTGTGGTATCTTGCATATAGTCGTCAATTTGACGAGCCGCCAGGTGGACGGTCTGTTGGATCTGCACAACCGCACCGGCAAGTTCGGGAGAAGGCCTCCAGCAGCCGGTGCGGTACTCGTCGGCCAAAAGGGCGGTTTCATGGTGCTTAATCTCAGCGAATACCAGCGATCGGACGAACCCTGCCGTTCGGAGCAACGCATCTACGCGCTTGCCCACTCCAGCGAAGCTCCGGCCAACCACTGTCTGCTCAAGCCTCGCCTCGTCCCATGACGTTAGCAGCTGACCCGCGAGGCCGATCCCCAATATCCAAGGATTCTCCTCCAGAAGTTTCTGCCATGCCTTCTCAGGGCCGCCAGCTGCCGCTGAAGCGCTTTCGAAGTCAGACTGACCTTCAAGCCAGCCGCGCATCCTAGCCACGACCTCGCGTCGCCGCTGGAGCGCCACAACATCGCGAGCGTCAGCATCCGACTCGATCAAGGCGCGAAAGCCAGCTGGGTCGTGGGCGTAGACCGATGCAATCGCTGACGGATCAGAGAAGACCTCCCTGAGCAGATCGTCGTCAACGCGCACACTGGCGTCCCCCTCAATCGGGATGGAGTCGAGCGCCCTCAGCAGGTCAAGCAGACGGCTTGATTGATCACGATCCAGTTCAAGCACCGTTTCGAGCTTGCTGAGGTCACCCGATGTCGGCACCTTCTGGATTCGTATCTTGCGAACGGCACCTGCCGAACGCGCGACCTGAAGCTGTAGCTGTTTGCGCCCGCCCGGTGTTGTGTAGACCACTTCGTTCGTCCAATCCCAATCATCGTCATCGCCGGAAGCTTGTTCGTCAAACACCCGATAGATGTAGCGCGATGGTTGGCCCACGTCTTGGCCGAAGGCCATGGTGAAGCTCTTGGTCGCGTAGGTGCGCGTGACAAGCCGCCCCAGTGCGAACGTCACCTCATCCGGTTCAGCGTGTTGTCTCGGAGCGACTGGCGACACCTCGACAGTTTACCGGCACAGCTTGCGACTCACTTCAGGAAGGGGGTGCTGCTAAACGACGTTAGCGGGCCAGAAGCGCGAGCTGCGAGGACCCACGCTGGGAAGTGGGGTCGACGGGGACTGCCGCGTAGTTCCACGAGCTGGCGCTCGTTGTGGGGACTCCTGGCCGAGAGAAATCCGCGGTGCGCATGGGCGTTCGGCCGCACAACTGCGCCGTGGGGACTGTCACGCTGTAACGGCCCGTTGGGCAACCCGAGCTCGATCTGGTAGTGGCAACCGGGTGGCGACGCTTTCCGCCGCGGTTGGACTGGCAGCCGATCTTCTATCCGGTCCCCACCGCGTCGTCACCGTCATCGCCGCCAGGCCTGCGAGCCGGGAGCTCCGGCAACTGCGCGCCAGCGGCACTCGAGGACCATCCCAACCGAGCGCGCCGCACCTCCGCCCGCCCGCTTCTCGTCCCGTTGCGCCAGCGCCGGGCAGCTGGCACGGTCGCGTGATGGACAACGCCGACGCGCTCGCCGCTCAGATGCTCGATCGCCTCGAACGCTTGGTTGACGATGTGCAGGCGGCTGCGGACGAGGCCGGCTTCGGCTGGATCGACATCGAGGATGCACTGTGCAGCGATCAGCTGGCCTCGAGATCGAAGACCCTTCGAGCGGCCAGCTCGCTCCTCCTCGCGGCGATCGATGAGCGAACGCCCGACGACAGGCCTCCGGTCTGGCAGGCCGGGCTCGACATCGCCCGCATGGGCGACCTCAACGAAGCTCAGACCTTTGTCGATCAACTCGACACCGCCCTCGCCACGGAGACCGACCGGGCAGCGATCGCCGACCTCACCCACGGCAGCAACATCCTGCGGGGTTGGCTGGCCCGTCGCGACGGCCGCAACGACGACGCCGTCGCCCACCTCAAGAGCGCAGGTCGCGTTGATGGCTCCCCACTGCTGGTCATCGGCGGGCCCGACATGACCCTCGCCCTGGCACTCCTCGAGGCCGGCTTCAATGACGCCGTGCTCGACTACCTCCGCAGCATCTCACGCTTCTGGCCAGCCTGATCTGCAGCGGGCCGTGCGTCGGGCGACCCAACGCCAGGCGAACACGAGCGACCAGATCCGGGCCGGACCAACCGCGTGTTCCGTTGCGAACGGCGGACCCTCGGAGCTCATCGACCTTGCCGGGCGACGGTCGTCTCAGAGAGGGTCGTAGAGAGGCTGACCCTGGCGAGCCACGGTCGGCGTCCAGGTCGCTCCGTCCCACCATCGGAACTCGAAGCGGCCGGCGGGGTCTGCGTACCACCCAGCAGGTGCGAGGGGCGCGGCCGCCTGTTCGGTGGTCGCTGCAGCGACAGCGGCGTGCGCGCTCACCTCGCGCTCCACCATTGGTGCCGCCGTGGACGATCCCGCTGCGCCGGTGGCCGCGCCGAGCTTGGCTGACGCCATCGCGGCGCGCTTCATGAGGTCTTCTCGTGCTTCGGGCCGCGCTGCGAGTTCGCCGTATAGGCGCAATCCTCGCTCCGCCCACCAACGTGCGGAGGGCCAATCCTTGGCCTTCTGATGGCGGATGGCGGCCTGGCGGTACGTCTCGAGGACCGGCACCTTCCCGAACTTGGCGATCAGGTGGTCGCGGATGAGGTCCATCTCCGCATCGTGCGCTGCGCACGCCTGATCGAACTCGGCGAGCATCGCCGGGCCGTAGTCGCGGAGCCGGTAGAGGCTCTTCTCCAGGTGGCAGAACAGGAAGTGGCGGGAGATCACATCCCGATCCCGCAGCAGCCATCCCCTCAGGTATGGAATGGCGCTGCCGTCGTCCTTGGAGGAGCTTGTCTAGCCCGGACCGTTCAGTAGGCAGTCCTGGGTGGTGAGGTTCGCCGGGTCGACGGTCGTGGCCGGCGGCGATGCCTGGCTCGTGCGTGGTGGTGCGCGTCGAAGCTGAGAGAGCGGCGGTGTCGTCGATGTCGCGGCTCGTGTGCTGCTTTGGCTGCCGCGGTGCCGGGGCTGTTGTTCAGCAGCGGGCTGGTCGGTGCTGTAGCCGGTCGAACGCGGCGATGAGCGCGTCGGTCCAGGGCCAGTCATCGGCGAGGCGCAGTTTGGTCTGGCGTCCGGTGCGCACGATCATTCCGGCGGCGTGGAGCAGGCAGTAGCGGAGCCGTTTCGGCTCGGCGATGGCGAGGTCGCCGTCGAGGTAGAGGTGCTGGGTCCAGGAGATGAGGTCCTGGGCGAGCATCACGACCGTGACCCAGGCTTGGTTGATGGCCATCGACGCCGACGGCAGGTTCGCCATGCCGGTGTCCTTGGCATCGCAGATCCGGCGTTCGACCCGGCCCCGACCCCGGTAGAGCGCTTCCAGAAACGGGACATCGTCGTCGGCGAGGTTGGTGACACAGACCTGGAAGCGGTGCCCGTCGATGTCGGTGAAGGTGAGCTGCGCGCCGACATGAGCGTGCTCACGGCGAGCGATCATCCGCGTGCCTTCGGGCCAACCCGAAAGATCGATGTGCCCGGTGATCTCGATGACTTGGGCCCAATCCCGTTCCTCGGAGCCATCGGCCGAGATCGCCGTCTGCCAAGCGGACTGTGGTGTTTCGATCAGGAGCTGGGCGATGTCGGCGGTGAGGCGGTGCCCGACGATGAACCGCACGCCCCGCTCGACGCAGGCGTCGAGGAACGCGTGCGAGCAGCCCGCGGTGTCGACCCGGGCGATCACCTCGCTCTCGTGCGGATCAACGGGCAGCTGGAACAGCGCGTCGTCGAGGACGGTGATGTGATCGGCCGCGGTGCCCGACCCGGCGTTGCCCGGCCGCAACAACCCAGCCAGCGGCTCGCCGGTGGCGTCGAGGTAGGCCATCAGCGGGTGGTGCCCGAAGCCCTTCTTGTATGTCGGTGCGGCGCCTTCTTTCTCCGAATGCGCGCCGATCAGGGTGGCGTCAAGGTCGATCACGTAGAACCCCGGGTCCATGCCGCGAGCCCACGCCTTCGCTCGGGCATGGGCCCGGGCCGCAGCGATCCGTTCCAGCGTCTCGTCGTCGATGGCCTCCAAGGTCCGCCACGCCGTCGGGTTCGACGCCACGCCGTCGAACAGTTCCGGCTGGTTACCCAGCACGGCCAAATCCGAGATCCGGGTGCCGCCGTCGGCGACCATCACCGCCAGATCCCGCAGAACCTCACCACGATCATGGCCCCGCCGGCGTTGCTTCGTCGGCGCCAACGCGACCGACAAGCCGACCGTGAGACCGATGTCGTCAGCCACGTCCGACAGGAGGCGGGCGCCGGCGTGGTTCACCAGACCGCGCCCGCCACCGGTCACCTTCAGCCGCTTCCGACCGCGTCCACGATTCACCTGCGAAGTGCCCTTCTGTCTCGGGTTCTGTTGGCTTCAAGCACCTACAGAATCCCTTGCCAGAAGGGCCACTTCGCGGATCGCGCCCTACACCACCGGCGCACCTACTGAACAGGCCGGGCTAGCCAGCCGAGATCGTACGAGTCGTCATCGAAGTCGGTGCCGATCGCCTCGCTGAGCCCGGTGCGCAGCTCGGGCACTGCCCGGTGGAACTGCTTGCACGTCAGCCCGAACTCGGCCGGGTCGTGATCAAGGAACACGCCGAGGAAGTCGCCCTCGCCGTAGATCACACCGCCAAGCGCGATCGGCCGTCCGCCGTGCTGTTCGTACAGCCGCAGCAGACCAGGCCGGTACGCCACCGTGTCGGCTCGGGAGGGTGGCCGACGAGGAGCCCGTCGATCACGATCGCCACAGCGTTGGCATCGTGCGGGTTGTCGGTCTCTGGGATCAGCACTGCACGGATGGGCCGTCGCACGGTCGAGCTCGGACGTCCACCCACGATCCGCCAGATGTTGTCGAGGTGGTACGACTCACCGACCACCTCGAGCGTGTCGTCGCCGCCCAGTAGCACCATCTCGGGCGTCACTGCACTCGGTCCGCTGAACCACGCCATCGCATCCCCTCCGACGTACCGCCTGCTGCGGAGGGTATCGACGCCCACACCGGACGCCACCGGCGAGGAGACCGATGCCGCACACTCGACGAGCGCTGCGAGCCGGCTTGCGGCGGAACTCCGGTGCTCAGCGGCCGCGTGGTCGAGTGCCTAATCGTGCCGTCGCCTGTCGCCAGATCACGCCCGATGCCGCCCTGGGGCTCCCCGTCCCGTGCACCTGGTGTGCACCTGGCGGCTCCACCCTCGCCACCTTTACGGCGTACATGGCCGCTGAACCAAACGTGGTGGGCGCGGAGGGACTCGAACCCCCGACATCTGCCTTGTAAGGGCAGCGCTCTAACCAACTGAGCTACGCGCCCGGGAGCGGCCCAGGCTATCGGGGCGGGCGGCTCGGGGACCAGCGTCAGCGCACCCGGCGGATCGGCGGGGCGGTGATCGATCGGCCGGCCCACCCCTGGCCCGGCGAACCGGTCAGCGTGCGCCCGCTCGGCGGTTACGTCCGTGTCACAGGCCACGGTCCGTGGTGTCGAATCAGTTTCAGTCGAATGTCAGGTGGCCGGAGACCCTCGCAGCGGCCCCGCCGGGAGGCAAGAGTGTGCCCCCGACCACGGAACCCATGATGACGACCACCCGCATCGCCTCCCTCCCCCGATCGGCCGTCACCCAGCCCGCCCGGCTGGTGAGCCTGCTGTTGATCGCCGCCGCCGGCTGTGGCGGCGACGCCCCCGTCCACACCGCCACCCCGGTGCACAACGGCTCGCTGCAACTGGGCGACGAACGGGTCGCCATCGCCACCAGCTTCTGCGTGGCCGACGCCGGCAACTTCGGCGCCGTGGGCACCGGCATCACCGGCAGCGGCACCCCGCTGGTGGTCACCGTCAAGAGCCCCGACCGCCTCGCCGTGCGCTTCGGTGTGGTCCGCGAGCTCGACGAGCCGCCGCCCGGCGCCGCCCGCCTGGCCGCCGCCCGTAGCGCCCTCAGCCTGCAGGCCGACGGCCGCCGCATCACCGCCGCCGGCACGCTGTTGCACGAGCCCGACCGGGAGCTGGCCACGGCCGCCTCGCTCGAGCTGTCCTGCTGATCCGATCCCACCCGCTCCAGGCCATACCGATAGGTACTGCGGCGGCGCCATACTCTTCAGTACGGCAAAAGCACAGCCCCGTGCTGGCGCCCGCCGATGCGCCGTCAGTCGTGGTGATGGTGCCGGTGCCGCTCGTGGCGGCCGGACAGGAACGGCATGACGTCGTGGCGCTGCAACGCCTCCAGCGCGGTACGGGTCTCCGCCTGCAGCGCCGGCAACTCGTCCCGACGGAACCAGCGGGCCTCCCGCAGCTCCGGCGACGTGGGCACCACATCGTCCCCGTCGGCCCCATCCACCGTGGCCGCGAACACGAAGTCCAACCGCCTCGGCTCCACGTCGAGCACCAGCTTGGCCGGCCCCAGCTCACCGAGATCCAGCCCGACCTCCTCGCGCACCTCGCGCACCGCCGCCTCCTCGGGGCTCTCCCCCTTGGCCATCAACCCACCGGGCAGGCCCCATCCTGAGCGGTATGCCTGGCGGATGAGCAGCACCGCACCGTCGCCCCGCTCGATGACCACGATGGAACCGGCGGTGTAGGTGGGGCTCAGCAGCCGCACCACCGACCGGCGGGCCTGCACCGGCAGCCGCCGGAACACCTGCAGGGCCAGCCGCTGGCCCCACCAACCGGCTCGCCGGACCACCGCCGCCGGCGACAACGCCGCCCGCAACCCAGCGCCGGAGCGGCCCCCCATCACGCCACCTCCGAACGGTCACCGAGCCGCAGCGGCTCCCCCGACACTTCGGGCCAGCGCCGGCGCAGCACGGCCCGCAACCCGGGCGGGCCCGCCACCGGCGTGCGCCGCGCCGCCGGGTTGAGCACCACCAACTCGCGGCCGTGCACGTCCTCCACATCGATGCCGGCCTCGCGGGCCACCAGCACCCCGCCGAGGTAGTCCCACACCCCGTGCGCGTCCACCGAGCAGTCGAGGAAGGCGTCCATGCGACCGGCGGCCACCGCGCACAGGTCCAACGCCAGCGCCCCCATCGCCCGGTACTGCCGCCACCCGAGGTGCGTGCGGGCATGACCCGACAGCAGCACCAGCGCGTCACCGAGCACCTCGCACCGATCGGCCGGCGAGCGGAACGGCCGCCCGTCCACGGTGGCACCCTCCCCCCGCACGGCGGCGAACTGCTCGCCCGTGGCCAGGTTGCGCACCACCGCCACCCGCGGCCCCACGGCGTCGACCGCGCACAGTGACGTGGCGTACCAGGGCAGCCCGGCCGCCGCGTTGGTGGAGCCATCGAGCGGGTCGACCACCACCGTCACCGGTGCCCCGGCCGGGCCGGTCAGCCCCGACTCCTCGCTCAGCACCCGCACCCCGGCCTCGCCCAGCACGGCCAGCGCGGCGGCGTCGGTGGCCAGGTCGCTGTGGTGCAGGGACCGGCTGCCGGCCAGCAGCTGCCGGGACGGGGCGGCCGCGAGCGCCGACGCCACCGCATCGGCGGTGGCCACCAGCAACGCCAGGAGCGCGTCGTCGTTCACCCAACGATCGTAGGCAGCCCCGCCGCCCGCCCGGATCGGCCACGCTCGGCGATCACCGTCCGCGCCGACGGGCGCAGGGCGGCCGGATCGTCTCCCAGGGCGCGGATCGGGCGCGAACGACCTGGCCAGCACCGTCGCGGAGCGCGCTGTTCAACCGCGCGGTGGCCCGCACTACGATGGTGGCGTCCCGCAGCAAGGAGACAGCCCGGTTGGCCGTTATCGACGTGCCGGGGTTCGTGGCAGATCTGAAGGATCACGCCGTCGACCACGGCTTCCACATTCACGAAGAGCGCCATTTCGTGGAGACGTACTCCCTGCGCCAGACCTGGGAGGTGGAGCTCCACCCCGAGGATGCGTGCGACGGCCCCCTCCACCTGCACCTCTCCCTCGACGTGGACCCGCGCTCGCTGCTCGCCTTCGAGGACGCGGTCATGGCCCTGGCCGACGACGAGGACCCGCCCGACGCGTTCCACTTCCCGATGCTGTTCAACTGGTCGCTGCCGCCGCTGCACCACCTGCCCGACCTGCTGGTGCTCGCCACCGACCTCGCCGGCATCGGCGGGCCCGACCTGCCCATCGAGGTGTCGGCCATCGATTCCACCGCCACCGTCACCGACGCCCCGGAGCGCACCATCACCATCACCGCCCGCGCCGAGGTGTCGCTGGCCAAGATCCTGATGGGTCAGCAGCTGCTGTGCGACGAGCTCGAGCGGTGCAAGCAGGTCAGCCTCTACCTGCTGGAGCGGGCGCCGAGCTGGCTCGAAGGCTCCTGAGCCTGCGCTGAGCGGCCGGGCCAGCTGGTCAGATCGGGCCACAGCGCCGCCCACGTCCGCCGGCGCAGGCTGCCCAGCCACACCCCCGTCCCGTAGGCCACGTCGTCGGCCACCCGCACGCCCACGAACGCCGCCGGGTGCACCGCCGGGTGCCGCTCCCGCCAGTCGAGCAGCGCGGGCAGCACCGCGGCGGCCAGCACCGCCCGGCGGGCGCGCCGGCTGACCAGCGCCGCCGCCAGCGCCAGCGGCCAGTACGGGCGCAACACCGCCCGACCCAACCACCGGCCGGCGTGCAGGTGCCCCGCACCGGCCAGTTCGATCGCCCGCCGCCGGGGCTCGGGCAGAGCCGACAGCTTCCGGGGCAGCAGCGCCGTCGACCCACCGGCCACCGCCAGACCGAGCAGCGGGTGCCCGGCGGCCGCCGCCAGCCACGCCGCCGCGCTCCAGGCCGACACCTGCACCGGCGGCACCTGGCCCGGGTGGCGTTGCGCGAGCGGCGCCGCCGCCGAGCCGTAGCCCACCCGCTGCCGCCACCAGGCCCGCCAGCTGCGCCGCGGCCGGTGCTGCGCCACCGCCTCGGGAACATACCGAACGGTGCGGCCGGCGGCCACCAGGCGCCAGATCAGGTCCACGTCCTCGCCATAGCGCAGCGCCGGCGCGAACCCGCCCACCGCCTCCAGCGCCGCCCGGCGGGCCACCAGCATGGCGGTGGGCACATACGCGACCCTGCCCCTCGGCACCACGCGCGCCGGCTCGGCGCCCAGGTCGAGCGGTGATTGCGCCTGTTCGTAGCGCTGCAGCAGCGACGGACCCGGCCGTGAACCCACCCGCGGGGCCACTGCGGCCACCGCGTCGTCGGCCAGGTGGGCGCCGAGCTCCGCCAACCAACCGGTCGGTACGGTCACGCCGGCGTCGACGAACGCGACCAGCGCGGTCCGCACCCGGGCCAGGCCGTGCTGACGGGCCACGCCGGGTCCACCGGGCTGCGGGCGGCGGTGCACCGTCACCTCCAACCCCGACGTGTCGCCGGCGGCGAGATCGGCCACCAGCGCCTCGACCGGGATCGCCGAGCCGTCGTCCACCACCAGCACCCGCAGCCGCCCGGCCACACCATGGGCGCCGGCCCGGAGCGACTCGAGCGTGACCGCCAGCGCTTCGGCGTCGTCGCACACGGGGATCACCACCGTGACGGTGGCCGGATCGATCTCTGCGGGGGTGGGCACCGGGTGGACGATGCCGGCATCGAGCAGGCGACGGGCGAGCTGGGTCCGGCCCGTGGAGCGGCCGACGGCCTCACCCGCCACCCACCGCCCGAGCATGGTCGCCCCGGCATCGGTCAACCGCAGGATGCGCAACGGCGCGCCGCCGAGGAGCACCCGACCGTCGGCGAAGCGCCGGACCGAGCCGTCCAGCGTCAGTGTCCAGTCCGCCGGCACCGCCGGCAACCCGGGCACCGCCGGCAGCCCGGGCACCGACGGCGTTACCGGCGCGTCCGGCGGCGACACCCGACCGGCGTTCACCGAGCCTCCATCACCTGGAGGAACGCGGCGGGGATACCGCCCGGTCCGTGCAGTCGCACGCAGCGCGCCCCCACCCGGGCGGCCAGCTCCTCGGCGTCGTCGGCATCGTCGTCGGGGGCGATGATGGCCAGCTCGTCCAGCGCGCCCGCGGCCAGGGCCGGGTCCGCCCCCGCCGTCGGCCGGCAGTCCGACAGCAGCACCGCCACCCGCCGCGACGCCCGGGCCAGGCTGAGCTGACCGGCGGCCACCCGCAACGCCAGCGACAGGTCGGTCGGGCCGAACCCGCGCAACGACAGCAGGTCGTCCACCACCTCCGGCGGGCGGCGCCGCTCGTCCTGGCCCTTCATCATCAGGATCGTGTCGGAGAACGCCAGCACCGAGTAGTCCTCACCGCAGCGCCACGAGCACGCCGCCGCGGCCAGGGCGGCGGCCGCCAGCCGCTCCCCGCCCATCGATCCCGACCGGTCCACCACCAGGCACAGCGCCACCTCGGGTCGGGCCCAGGTGCGCACCCGCAGCTCGTCGGCCGCGGCCCGGCGACCGCTGCGGCGGGCGTCGAGCAACGCCTCCAGGCTGGCGTCGAGATCGAGGTCGCCCTCGGCCCGATCGGCGGGCGCCGAGCGCAGGCGGCGAACGCCACGGCCCACCGCCGGGCCGGTGCGGGTCAGCTCGAGCGTCAACCGCCCGGCCAGGCGGCGGGCGAGTTGGGCGAGCGCGCGATCGGTGGCGCCGGTCAGGTCGGCCAGCAGCGTCAGCGCCTCGTCGCGGTCCTCGCTCAACGCCCGGTCGAAGCCGGCTTCGTCGAGGATGCCCACCTCGGGCGACACCTCGTCGAACTGCTTGTGCTTGGCCAGGTCGCGGCGCGAGGTGGTGCGACGGCGCTGACGGTTCAACTCGTCCTTGACGGCGTCGCCCTCCTGGATCCGGCTGCGGTCCTGCTGGGCCAGCTGCCGGGAAGGGCTCAGGATTTTCCCGGGTCCGACGCCTTCGCCGGTTCGTCGCCCTCGCCGTCGACCTCCGCCGGCGGCGGCCCGAAGAACCGCTCCCACAGCTCGGCCACCAACTCCTCGGCGCTGCGGCCGCTGGCCTCGTGCAGGCGGATCCGGCCCGACAGCGCCACCAACGCCGCGTCGAGGCCCACGCCGTACTCATCGGTACGGGCCCCGCGCAGCTCGGCCAGCGACGACGCCACCCGCACCAGGTCGATGGCGCCGCGCACCGAGGAACCCACCCGGATCTCGGGGTGGTCGCGAGTGGCGCGCACCACGTCGACCACGGTGGCCAGGAACCGGTCCGACACCGCCCCGGCGCCGGCCGGCCCGCCCACGGCGACGGCGCCGCCGGCGTGGGCCCGCACGATCGAGGCCTCCTCCCCGGCGGTCTGGTAGCCCATGGCCAGCCGGCACACCCGGTCGTACACCGCGGCGGAGATGCGGGCCGTGCCCACCGCGTCGAACGGGTTCATGGCCGCCACCAACCGGAAACCGGCCCCGGCGCGCACCACGCCGAGGCGCGGGACGTGTAGCTCGCCCTCGCTCATGACGGTGATCAACAGGTTCAGCGTCTCCTCGGGAACCCGGTTGATCTCCTCGATGTACAGCAGCGAACCCTTGCGCAGCGCCGCCACCAGCGGGCCGTCGACGAACACGTCGGGCCGGTAGCCCTCCTCCAACAGCTGCGCCGGATCGAAGTGGCCCACCAGGCGCGCCGGCGTCAGCTCGGCGTTGCCCTCGACGAACGTGAACTCGAGTCCGAGCGCGTCGGCCAGGGCCCGCAGCAGCGTGGACTTGCCCGTACCGGGCGGTCCCTCCAGCAGGATGTGGCGCTCGGCGGCCAACGCCGCCACGATCAGCTCGATCTCGCGTCGCCGGCCGACGACGCGGTCGCCGAGCGCCGCGATGGTGGATCGGTCGAGCCGCATCGGCTCAGTAGATCAGCATGCCCCGGATGTTCTTGCCGTCGCGCATGTCCTGGTAGCCCTCGTTGATCCCCTCGATGGGGTACGTCTTGGTCACCAGCTCATCGAGCTTGAGCTTGCCCTCCTGGTAGAGGCGCAGCAGGCGGGGGATGTCCCGGCGGGGGTTGGCCGAACCGAAGATCGACCCGACGAGCTGCTTCTCCAGCAGGGTGAGCGAGAACAGGTCCATGGGGACGTTCTGCATGTCCATCGGCGCCACCGAGGTGTGCACCACCCGGCCGCCCTTCTTGGTGGCCAGCAACGCCGGCTGGATCAGGTTGGGATCGCCCACGCCGACGGTGATGATCGTCTTGTCGGCCATCTGACCCCAGGTGAGGTCCATCACCATGGCGGTGGCCTCCTCGATGGAGGCGGCGGTGTGGGTGGCGCCGAAGAACTGGGCCTGCTCCCGCTTCATCTCCACCGGGTCGACTGCGATCACGTGGCGGGCGCCCGACATGGCCGCGCCCTGCACCGCGTTCATGCCCACGCCACCGCAGCCGATGACGATGACCGACTCACCGGTCTGCACACCGGCGGCGTACACCGCCGAGCCCCACCCGGTGGTCACGCCGCAGCCCACGAGGGCGGCCTTGTCGAGCGGGATGTCCTTCTCGATCTTGATGCAGGACGCCTCCGAGGCCACGGTGTACTCACCGAACGTGCCGATGCAGCACATGATGCCGAGGTCCTGACCGCGGGCGTGGTGCCGGGCGGTGAAGTCGGTGACCTGGCGGCCGGCGAGCAGGAACGCACCGAGATCGCACAGGTTCTGGTGACCGGTGGAGCAGCTCGGGCAACGGCCACAGGCGGGGATGAAACCGAACACCACGTGGTCGCCCACCTCGAGGCTGGTCACGCCCGGCCCCACCTCGACCACCTCACCGGCGCCCTCGTGGCCGCCGATCACCGGGAACTGCTGCAGGCCGAGCTCCTTGGCCGTCTCCTCCGGCACGGTCATGTCGCCGGTGAGCAGGTGCTCATCGGAGTGGCAGAGGCCCGATCCGACGAGCTTGACCAACACCTCGCCGGCCTTGGGAGGATCGAGATCGACCTCCTCGACCGACCAGTCGGTGTTCGGCTCCCAGAGGATGGCGGCTTTCATCTTCATGGTGGTGGCACCCTTTCGATCTCGACCGTTGTGCCATCGGTCACGCCAGGCGCGGCCACCCTACTCGTCGGTGCGCAGCTGTGACAGGTGCTGTTCCAGCTCCGTGCACCAGGATTCGAGGATGGCGCGCCCGGCGCGGTCGGACGCCCCGACCGGGTCACCGAGCACGCCGTTGGGGCTGACCGCAGCCACCCCGCCGCGGCGCAGGCGGTCCCCCAGCGCGGCGATCGGCCCGGTGTTGCCGCGTTCGGCCCGATCGAGGCAGACCACGCCCGGGGCGATGGCGAGCAGCACCGAGGTCTCGGTGTGCCCGGCGTGGAGATCACCCCCGGGCGGTAGACGGGGCGACCAGACGGTGAACGGCCGTCGCTCCCGCCGGGCGATGGTGGCTGCTCGGGCCAGCGCCTCGGCGTTGCCGCCGTGCCCGTTGACGGCCACCAGGTGGCGGACCTCGGGGCCGGCGCTGCGCAGCAGCTCCACCACCACCGTCACCAACGCGTCGGTGCCGATCGACAGCGTGCCGGGAAAGCCCTGGTGCTCCCCCGACGCGCCGTAGGCCAGCGCCGGGGCCACCACCACCCGGTGCGGCGCGGGCGTTGCCGCGGCTCGGGCAGCCACCCGCTCGGCGATGGCCACGGCGATGCGCAGGTCGGTGTCGAGCGGTAGGTGGGGGCCGTGCTGCTCGCACGAGCCGAGCGGCAGCAGCACGGTCATCGGGGCGGCGGCCTGGGGCGAGGTGCGCGCTCCCAACGCCGCACCCACATCGGTGCGGGGCGCGGTCACGGTGACGGGTCGGCGGGAGCGCCGAGGTACCCCCAGGTACGCAACGCTTCCAGGATGGCGTCGGCCGCGGTGCCGGGGTCGCCGCTCACCACCCGGGCGGCGCCGCCCCCGCCGTCGTAGACACCGGTGAGGGCAGCCACCCGCTCCCGGGCGGTGGCACCGGCGGGTGGTTGCACCGGTGAGGTCAGCGGCCGCAAGGGGTGGCGGGCCAGCACCGGCAACCGGCCGATCCCGGCGGTCGGCACCGAGGCGACGCCCGGGGCGTCGTGCACAGCGATGACGGCCTGGCGGGCGGCGAGCACGGCGGGCAACGGCGCCCGGCGCAACCGGGCCGCCGAGCCGGCGACGGCGAGCACGGCGGGCCCTTGCACCAGGAGGCGCTCGCGCCGGCCGCGCTCCAGCCGCCGCTCCGCCAGCACCGTGCCGCCACCGCCGTCGACGTGGCCATCGCCGTCGCGGTCGCCGTCAGGGTCGCCGTAAGGGAGGCCGTCCACCGACAGGCTCACCAGCCCCGAGGCCACCACCCGGTCGAGCTCGGCGGCCAGCAGCACCGGCACCGCGCCGCTGCCCCGGTCGGCGCTGCGCTCGCCGCACACCCACCACCGCGGCGCCTCCCCGTCGGCATCGCACAGCGACGCCAGCCCGGCCGCCACCACACCGCTCGGTAGGTCGGCGGGGGCGTCGATGCGCACGGCCCGATCGGCACCGGCCGCCAGGGCGTCGCGCAGCACCGCCTCGATGGCGGCGGGACCCACCGCGGCCACCACCACCTCCGGCCGGGTGGGGTCGGCGGCCGCCAGCCGCAGCGCGCACTCCAGCGCGGCGCCGTCCGCCGGCGACCACCCCAGCGTCCCGGCGAGGCCCGAACCGCCCGGGCGGCCGGCATCACGACCGCCCGGCCCGCCCGGCCCGTCCGGTCTGTTGGCGCCGTCCGGTCTGTTGGCGCCGGGCCGCAGCGCCACCACCTTCACGGCCACGCCGATCCAGCCGCCCACCGTCAGCTCCGGGCGAACACGACGCCGTGGCCGCCGTCGGGATAGGTCCAGGTGATGGCGCCGGCCGTGTTGCACACGAGGTAGCAGGTGCCGCACTCGAAGCACTGCTCGTAGTTGAACAGCACCCCGCCGTCGGCCATCGGCACGAACAGGTTGGCCGGGCAGGCGCTCACGCAGGCCCGGGTGGTGCAGCCCCGGCAACGGTCGCCGTCCACGGTGATGTGGGCGCGCTCGCCGACGCGGAACTCCACCGTCGCCATGCGATCCTCGAACGAGACGGCCGGCCACTGCGACATGCGCTGCAGGATAGTTGCGCCGCTCCCGGCCGGGCCGTCGCCGAGCGCGTGGCCCGTCGCCGAGCGCGTGGGTCGGTGCGCAGCGGCACCGCCACGGTGCCGCACCGGCACCGTACCGTTCGGTATCAGCGGGCGCCGGCGGGGGCCATCGCCCCCGCTGCGGCGTAGGGTTGGCCGTCCGGGCAGGCGAACGGTGAGGGTGACATGGCAAGTGAGCAGAGCCCTGCGCAATCGGACACGCTCGATGCCGAGGTGCTGGTGATCGGCGCCGGTGTGACCGGGATCCACCAGCTGCACCGGCTGCGGGAGGTGGGCTTCGACGCCCGCATCGCCGAGGCGGGCAGCGGGGTGGGCGGCACGTGGTACTGGAACCGCTACCCCGGCGCCCGGTTCGACTCCGAGAGCTACTCCTACGGCTACTTCTTCTCCGAGGAGCTGCTGCAGACCTGGCGGTGGTCGGAGCACTTCGCCGGCCAGGCCGAGACCGAGCGCTACCTCAACGTGGCCGTCGACACGCTCGGGCTGCGCCCCCACATCCGCACGAACACCCGCATCACCGGCGGGCGTTTCGACGAGGGCCGCGGCACGTGGACGCTGCGCACCGGCGAGGGCGAGGAGCTCCGCTGCCGGTTCGTGGTGGCCGCCACCGGCGTGCTGTCGGTGCCCTACTGGCCCGACCTCCCCGGCCGTGAGCGGTATCGGGGCCAGGCCTACCACACCGGGCAGTGGCCGCATCGTGCCGTCGACTTCCGGGATCAGCACGTGGCGGTCATCGGCACCGGTGCCAGCGCGGTGCAGCTCATCCCCGTGATCGCCGACGAGGTGGACTCGCTCACCGTGTACCAGCGCACGCCCAACTGGTGCGCGCCGTTGAACAACGGTCCGATCACCGCCGCCGAGCAGGAGGAGCTGGCCGCCGCCTACCACCAGATCCACGAGTTGTGCCGCAACACGTTCGCCGGTTTCGTGCACCGCGCCAACCCGCTGCGGACGTTCGAGGCCACCACCGCCGAGCGCCGGGCCCTCTACGAGCAGCTGTACCACGCCCGGGGCTTCGCCAAGCTGCTGAGCAACTACCGGGATCTGATGACCAACGCGGCGGCCAACGCCGAGTTCTCCCGCTTCCTCGCCGACAAGATCCGCGCCCGGGTGGACGATCCGGCCGTCGCCGAGAAGCTGATCCCCCGCGATCACGGCTTCGGCATGCGCCGCCCGCCGATGGAGACCCGCTACTACGAGGCCTACAACCGGCCGAACGTCCACCTGGTGGATCTGCACGACACGCCCATCGTGTCCATCACCGAGGACGGGATCGAGACGACGGCCGGCGAGCGGCGCTTCGACATCATCGTGTGGGCCACCGGTTTCGACGGCTTCAGCGGCGCGCTGATGCGCCTCGACCTCGAAGGCGTCGGCGGCCGGACGCTGCGCCGGGACTGGTCGGCCGGGCCACGCACCTACCTGGGTCTGCAGTGCGCGGGGTTCCCCAACCTCTTCCTCGTCGGCGGGCCCCACACCGCAGCCGGCAACTTCCCGAGGGCCACCGAGCCGCAGGTCGATTTCGTCACCGGTCTGCTGGCCTACGCCCGCCTGCGGGGCCACCGCAGCGTCGCCCCCGAACCGGCGGCAGTGGACGAGTGGACCCGCCACGTGGCCGAGGCCGCCGGCAAGGTGCTCATCGCCGAGACGTCGTGGTCGGCTCGAACATCCCCGGCAAGGCGCAGGTGTACCAGCCCTACGCCGGCAGCCTGGTGGCGCTGCGGGAACGGCTGGAAGCCATCGCCGACAACGGCTACCCGGGGTTCGTGTTCGACCGGGTCCCGCTGGCCCCGACCGCCTGAGCGCACGATCCAGGCTCGGGCTGGGTTGGGCTGGGCTGGGCTGGAACAGTGCAGCGGCGGGTGGTTGGTGGGCGGGTTGCCGGGCGGCGGGCGCCATGCCGGGGGGTGTGGGCGAGTTCCTTCGCGCTCGATTCGATGTCGATTCGGAACTGGTCGTGAGACACGAAGTCCGGCCACCATCGGTGTGGCGGTGCCGCCTGACCGGAGGTTGAGGCCACCAGCGGTGGGCGGCCGAACCCAGCCGGTCGATGCTGTCGAATCGAGGTCGAATCGCCGCCGAAGCACGGCGCCCGGTGGGTCACCGGACGGCTGCCCGCAGGCACCTGGCACCTCGTGTGCAGGGCCGACGCGCGCCGCAGGCTCAGCCGAACGTGCGCAGCGCGTCGCGGGCGTCGGCGGCCAGCTCGCGCAGCTTCACGCCGCTGCGCTTCGCCTCGCGCCGCGCCAGCCGCAGCAACCCGGCCTTGGGCGCCGGGTTGTTCACGGTGAACATCGCCTCCACCAGGTTGCACAACAGCTGCGGGTAGCGGAACTGCACCCGGTCCGACAGCACCAGCGACGGCGCCCGCCGCAGCTTCTCGTGGTCGGCCAACACGAAGCTCGATCGCAGCCGCTCGCGGTAGCGGGCCAGGAAGGCCGCCGACTGGTCACCGGCGCGCAGCGCCTCGTCGGCCACCGCCGCAGCCGCCCAGCCCGAGCCGATGGCGAAGTTGACGCCCTCCAACCAGATGCCCGCCGCCAGGCACAACGCCGCGGCGTCGCCGGCCACCAGCATGCCGTCGGTGGCCAGCTCGGGCATCATGGCCAGCCCCGCCTCGGGGATGAGGTGGGCGCTGTACTCCAGCAGCTCTCCGCCGGCCACCAACGGCGCGATGGCCGGGTGCGCCTTGAGGTCGGCCACCAGTTGCTCGGGCCGCACGCCGGTGGCGGCGAGGGCGGCCACGTTGACCACCACACCCACGGCGATGGAGTCGCGGTTGGTGTAGAGGAACCCGCCGCCGGGCACGGCGCCGGTGCACCCGACGATCTCGAAGTCGGCGCCCTCGAGGTCGCGCAGCGCGAAGCGCTCCTCGATCTGCTGGCGGGGTAGCGCCAGGACCTCCTTCACGCCGAGCGTGAAGTGGCCGGCGTCGCCGTGGTGGTAGAGCCCGGCTTCCTTGGCCAGGAACGAGTTGACCCCGTCGCAGGCGATGACCAGCGGGGCCCGCAGGACCCCATCGGGGCGGTCGGTGCGCACCCCCACCACCCGGCCGCCCTCGCGCAGCAGCCCGGTGACGGTGGTGGCGGTGATCAGCTCGGCGCCGGCGGCCACCGCGTGATCGGCCAACCAAGCGTCGAACTCGGGCCGCAGCGTGGTGCACCCGTTGTAGGGCGCCCGCCCCCAGCGAGCGGTGCGGTAGTCGATGCTGAGCGCCTGCTCGTCGGTCAGCAGCATGGTGGAGCGGCGCACCACCCAGCGCTGCACCGGGATCTCCTCGGTCCAGCCGGGCAGGATCGTGTCGAGCACCCGGCCGTAGACCACGCCGCCGTACATGTTCTTGGCGCCGGGGAACGGGCCCCGCTCCACCAGGCACACCCGCCGGCCGGCGCGGGCCAAGCCGAGCGCCGCGCTCGAGCCGGCCGGTCCTGCGCCCACCACGATCACGTCGAAGTCGGTGCGGTCGCCGCCCTGGTCGCCCTCGGCGCCATCGGTCGGGGGTGCCTCCGCCGAGCTCATCGGGTGCTCAACCGCTCGGCCAGCGCTTCGATGACGGCGGCGGCATCGGCCACCACGGCGAGATCGGCCATGGCCATCATCGGGCAGCTCGGATCGGTGTTGACCGCGACCACGTGGTCGGGGCGGCCCAACCCGCTGGTGTGCTGCACCGCCCCGGAGATGCCGAACGCCAGGTACAGGCGCGGGTCGATCGCCACCCCGGTGGTGCCGATCTGACGCTCGTGGCCCGCCCACCCCCGATCGGTGAGGACCCGGGTGGCGCCCAGGGCGGCACCGAGCAGGCGCCCCACCCCGGCGAGTTGCTCGAGGCGGTGCGGGCCGTCGAGGCCGGCCCCGGCGCCGACCACCCGCTCGGCATCGGCCAGGTCCATGGTGCCGACATCGGGTTCGATCTCCCCCAACCGCTGCACGGCACCGAGCGTCGAGCCGCTCGCCGCAGCGACGGCGGGGCCGTCGAGGTCAAGCCAGCGGACCCGCGCCGCGGTGGCACCGCTTGCGGCCACCGTCTCACCGGTGGCGGTCCGGCCGGCCCGGTGAGCGACGCGGACCAGGGCGACGGCGGGCGTATCGATGGCCAGCACCTCGGTCGCGCCGCCGGCGACGCAGCGGACGGCGCCGTTTCCGGCGGCCAGCACGTTGGCCAGATAGGGGCGGCGCAGCCGGTGGGCGAGCAGCGGGCCGAGCTCGCGCCCGTCGGGCCCGTCGGGCAGGCAGAGCAGCGTGACCGCCTGCAGCAGCGGCGCCAACCTCGGGACCCACCGTTCCGGTTGGTATGGCCCGGCCTCCCACCCGTAGACCGGCAGCGGCGCCGACCCAGGGCCCTTCGCGATCGGCAGGGTGAGCGCGGCGGCGGCGCGGTCCACCCCGCTGCCCACCAGCACGGCCATGGTGGCACCGCGCAGCACCGCGTCGGCACCGGCCGGCAACCGGCCGTCGCGCACCACCAACACCGCTGCCTGCGCGACGGCACCGGCGGCCGGCAGCGCAGCGGTGCCTCGGTCGGGGGGCGCAGCGGGGATCGCCATGGCTGCAGTCTGCTCGCGTCCGGGCCCGCCGGTCGAGCGTCGCGCACCGGCGTCGCTCGCGAGCACCGGGCACGGAGGCGGCGACCGGACGGCAATCCGGGACGCGCAACGGGCCGCCGGTGCGAAGACCGGCGGCCCGTCAGCTCGAAGGGGTGGGGATCAGTTGGCCTGAGCAGCCCGCAGGCGGCGGGCGGCGATCACGGCGAGGGCGCCGGCGGCCAGCACGATCGCACCGAAGCGGGCCATGTCCTCGGAGGCGGACCCGGTGAAGGGCAGCTGCCCGGCGCCGGTGCTCAGCACGTTCACGCACTCGCCGGCGGCGTTGCGGGTCTGGTTCGAGGCACAGGGAGCGGTCGATGTGCTCGTGCCGCCGAGGCCGCTGCCACCGGACGTGGTCACCGGCGGAGCGGTGGTGGGCACGGTGGTGGGCGCTGCGGTGGTGGTCGTGGTGGCCTGCAGGTCCTGGCGGGCGGCGGCGCGGCCGGCATGTCCGCCGGGGCGTTGGGCGCCTCGCAGGGCGGCGGTGTGCAGTCACCCGCACCGCCGTTGTTGGCCGACAGCAGCGTGTTGAACTGGCCGTTGATCGAGTAGAAGGACCCGGCCGGGCCCACGATCTCCAGCGGCGGACCGACGTTGGCGTCGAGCTGGTAGCAGGCGACGGACACACCCGAGGTGGCCAGGTTGAGCGTCAGCGAGCCGTTGCAGGGTTGCCGCCCGGGCCGCAGTACGACCAGACGTTGAGGTACTGGTTGTCGTTCTCGTTGAAGCCCACGGTGCGGGAGACCTTGCGGGACAGCGACACGCCGATGCCTTCGCAGCCGGGCGCGTAGCCCGTCCACGTCATGGTGATGCTGGCGTTGTTGGGCACCTGGCCCAGGTCGGCCAGGTTCGAGACCGGCGCCGCCGTTCATGCTGTACTGCACACCGGTGAGGATGGCCGAGCCCTGGGTGGTGCACGTGGCCGGGATGATGCCCAACCCGAGCGGGTAGTTGGCGTAGTCGGTCACCGCGACCGGACTGGGCGTCTGTGCGCCGCTCTGCGGAGGCCGGAGATCCTGCCACCAGGGCGAGAACCGCGGCCGCCACCGCCATCAACAATGCGCTCAAGCGCCTCGAAGTCATCGTTCGTTCTTCTCCACTTCCCGCCCTGGATTTCCCTCTGCCGGGCGCGGAACCTCGGCTGCGTCAGGCTACCCGCCGAGGTCGTTGGCCCACCGGTATTGGTGGCGACAATCGGACTAAGACGAGTTACCCAGAACAGCGTTGCTGCAATACCTCCGTCACAAGTTGACGAACAGTGTTCCGTGGATCACGTTCCGCGCACCCCCGACTTCGGAGCGGCGCCGACCTTGCCGATCGCTCTGCGCGCATCACGCATCGCGTTCGAACGGCTGCAGCGGCACCACGCCATCCGACGGGACCGCTGCCGACCCGTCCGGGCGCTCCGTCGCGACGTCCCCGACGATCGGTGTGAGCTTTTGGCAAACCGTTTCGCGCCCTGCGGGCGGTGGCTGCTATCGTGCTCGGCGGTCCTTCCGGGGTAGCTCAACCGGCAGAGCAGCGGACTGTTAATCCGTTGGTTGAGAGTTCGAGTCTCTCCCCGGAGCTCGTGCCCGGCGCCCAGGCGCGGGCACTGCCGCGTCTGACGCGTTCGCGCTGCTCCCCGTCAGCCTCAGGGCAGCTGGCGTTCATCTAAGGGCCAGACTGGCTCCCCTCCCGAGGGGACTGGCGCGGTCCGACGTACAGGGCGTTCCCTCCGACTCCGACCAATCGCCGACGACCGAACCGCCGACCGGCGGCGCCCGGTCGCACGCCGATCCGTCGTGATGAGGGGGGAACGTGCCACAGCCCACCACCCAACTGCCGCCCAAGAGTCCGGGGACGATGGCGAGCCCACCCCGCTCCGCCAAGGTCGTGATCGCCGGCGGGTTCGGCGTGGGCAAGACCACGTTCGTGGGCTCGGTGTCCGAGATCGCCCCCTTGACCACCGAAGCGGCCATGACCGAGGTGGCGGCCGGGGTCGACGACCGCTCGCTGGTGAGCACCAAGACGACCACGACGGTGGCGATGGACTTCGGCCGCATCACGGTGGACCGCGGCATCGTGCTGTACCTGTTCGGCACGCCCGGCCAGTCCCGGTTCGGCTTCATGTGGGATGACATCGTGCTCGGTGCGCTCGGTGCGCTCGTGCTGGTGGACCACCGACGCCTCGACGACTGCTACCCCGCCATCGACTACTTCGAGGAGCGCAACATCCCCTTCGTCGTGGGCATCAACCGCTTCGAGGGCACCACCGACCCCTCCGTCGACGACCTGCGCGAGGCGATGAGCATCCCGGCGGAGGTCCCTGTCGTGTTCTGCGACGCCCGCGACCGCGAGTCCGCCAAGCAGACGCTGCTCGTGGTGCTGCGCGCCGCCCGCCAGGCCGTCGCCCGCCGGCGGATCTGATCCGCGTCCCGTCCCCACCAGCAGCCGGCCACGAAGGGCCGGCGCTCGCTCCCGAAAGGCCCCGCCATGCTCAACCGCCTGTCCGTGAGACGGAAGGTCTTCCTGGTCGCCGCCGTCCCGATCGGCATGCTCGTGGTGGTCAACGGCATCGGCCTCGCCACCCAGCGCAGCGTGTCCATCGGCAGCGACCGCTACGTGGACATCACCCAGTCGGCCGACCTCGTCGCCGACGTGCTGCCGCCGCCCGGCTTCCTGGTGGAGAGCTACCTCACCGTGCAGCAGCTGGCCAACGAGGCGGCCAACGACAGCGCCAACAGCAACGAGCGCATCGCCACCTATGAGGCCCGCCTCGAGCAGTTCCAGCTCGACTTCGAGGCCACCCACGACAAGTGGGTCGACCGGGCGCTGGTGGCCGACGACCCGGCGCTGAACGAGTCCATGCTCGTCGACGCGTTCACCACCGGTACCGAGTTCTTCCGGGTGGTCGACGAGGAGTTGCTGCCCGCGGTCGACGAACGGGACGGTGCCACCGCCCTGTCGATCGCCAACGGCCAGCTCAACGAGATCTACGGCCGCCACCGTGAGGCCATCGTGCAGACGGTGGAGCTGGCCCGCACCAAGCAGGCCGACATCGAGTCGACGTCCAACGCACAGGTCAGCCGCCTGTCGGCGCTGTCGATCCTCGCCTTCGTGGTCGGCCTCGGGCTGGCGCTGGCGGTCTCGCTGCTCGTGGCCCAGGCCATCACCCGTTCGGTGACCAGGCTGCGCAACGCGGCCAACGACGTGGTGGCCAAACTGCGCGGTACGGACCTCGATGACGAGGTGCCGCAGATCGAGCCGGTGGACCTGGGCACCAGCGACGAGCTGGCCGACGCCGCCGCCGCCCTCAACACGGTGGTGGGCACCACCATCGACCTGCTCGAGCAGCAGGCCCGCGGCCGCAAGGCGCTGTCGGAGATGTTCGTCAACCTGGGCCGCCGCAACCAGAACCTCGTGTCCCGCCAGCTGCGCCTGGTGGACGAGCTGGAGCGCAACGAGGCGGACAGCGAGAACCTCAAGAAGCTGTTCAAGCTGGACCACATCGCCACCCGCATGCGCCGCAACGCCGAGAGCCTGCTGGTGATGGCCGGCCTCGAGGCCCCGCGCAAGTGGAAGAAGGCGGTGCCGGTGGTCGACGTGCTGCGCTCCGCCGTGTCCGAGGTGGAGCAGTTCGAGCGGGTCGAGGTGACCGAGATGGAGGCCGTGCGGGTCAGCGGCGGTGCGGCGGCCAACCTCGCCCACCTGGTGGCCGAGCTGACCGAGAACGCGCTGCGCTACTCCCCGCCCGACACCAAGGTCATCATCGCCGGTGAGCCGACGGCGAAGGGCCTGCGGCTGACCATCACCGACCGCGGCACCGGCATGGCCGACGCCGACCTGGCCAACGCCAACCAGCGCCTGGCCGAGCCGCCCCGCCTGGAGGAGGCCCCACCGCCTACCTCGGCCACTTCGTGGTCGGCCGGCTGGCCCAGCGCCACGGCATCGGCGTGGCCCTGCAGTCCGGTGACGTGGGGATCACCGCCGTGATCGACCTGCCCGAGGACATCCTGGCCCCGCCGGCGAGGACCAGGCCCCCGCCGACCGCGACGGCTACGTGCGGGCCCGGGCCCAGCAACGCTCCGAGTTGGTCGCGATGGCGTCTGCCGGGGCGGCCCCGGAGGCAGCGCCGGCCGAGCCGGCGGCCAAGCGGCAGGTGATGATCTACCGGGGCCAGAAGGTGGTGCTCGACGAGGAAGGCGCCTCCGCAGTGCCGTCCGAGGCGCCGGAGCTCGAGGCACAGGAACCCGAGGTGCCGAAGGCCGAGGTGCCGGACACCACGCCGGAGGTCACGCCGGAGGTCACGCCGGCGGTGAACGCGCAGCCGCCCACCCCGGCCACCGCCATCTCCCCCGCCCCCACCAAGGAGGAGGTCACCGCCGCCGGGTACAAGAAGCGCACCCGCAAGGCGGCCGCCACCGACGACTTCGACCGCTTCGCCGCCCCGACCGCACCGGCCCGCACCCGCTCCGCCGACGACGTGCGCAGCCGGCTCGACAGCTTCAAGGCGGGCAAGACCCGGGCGGTGCACACCGACGAGCCCGCCACGGTGGCCGCCGTCGTCTCCCCCGACGCCACCAACGACAGCACCGACACCAGCGACGAGCAAGGAGCCTGATCGATGAGCAACCTGAGCGCCTCCGCCCAGAACTTCGGATGGCTGTTGAACAGCTTCGCCGACAACACCGCCGACGTCCGCTCGGCCATCGCCGTGTCGGCCGACGGGATCCTGCTCGCCTCGTCGGAGGACCTCGAGCGTTCGCAGGCGGAGCAGTTCGCCGCCATCACCTCGGGCCTGTCCAGCCTCACCATGGGCGCCAGCCGGTGCTTCGACGCCGACGGGGTGGACCAGGTCATCGTGGAGATGGGCTCGGCGTACATGTTCGTGACCACGGTCAGCATGGGTTCCTGCCTCGGCGTGATCGCCGACAAGGAGTGCGACATGGGGCTGATCGCCTACGAGATGACCCTGTTGGTGGACCGGTTCGGCGATCTGCTCACCCCCGAGCTGATCGCCGAGCTCAAGAACCTCGTCGCGGTCTGAGGCAACGACCATGGCGCCGTCACTGCACGATGATCCTGACGAGTTCGATCGCTACGAGGACGAGTTCGACGACGAGCCGATGATCCGGCCGTTCATGGTCACCGGCGGGCGGACCGACGCGGCGCTGCCGGTGGAAGCGATGGTGGTGGACGCCGCCGCCGGCCGCGCCGAACTCCCCGGTATGGAGGAGTACCGTCGGATCTACCGGCTGTGCGCCGAGCCCCAGGCCATCGCCGAGCTGTCGGCCAAGGCCAAGCTGCCCCTCGGGGTGGTGCGGGTGCTGGTGAGCGACCTGGTGGAATCCCAGGCGCTCAACCTGGCCGCCTCGATCAGCGGCTCCGACGACGAGCTCGACTTCATCGACCGCATCATCATGGCCGTGGAGGCCATGTAGACCGACTGCGGGCATACCTTCCCGTACGGCGGCCGGGTCCGGCGGCGGGGCGACCGCTCCGCGCCGCGCCGCTGCTAGCCTGACCGCCCGTCGGGGCCCGTAGCTCAGTGGTCAGAGCAGGCGACTCATAATCGCTCGGTCGTGGGTTCGATACCCACCGGGCCCACCTCGTTCTGATCAGGGCCTTCTGCCGCCGCGGAGCTCCGCCGGAGGTCGCTGCTGCAACGGATGCGAGATGATGCGAACCACCGCTGCTGGCGCTGACGGCGTTATGATTGGGGTGAGGAGTCGGTGGCGGGACTGACGACCGCCGGGAAGGTCGGTGGTCGATGCCGCCCTGACTGTCGATTCTTCAACACCTCAGCTGCGCTGGCTGCATCACGCCTCCGACGACCATCAGACCGATCTCATCGATGGTTGGGACCGCATCGACGGCTGCAACCTGGTGAGGCTGACGGTCACCGTCACATCCACAGCTGAACGAAGATGCTGCATCACCAGGCATCGGGGCCTCCTTCCGCGAGGCTACAGCCCGGCTTAGTCGGGATGCGTGGATCTGGGCACCACCGAACATATCGAGAGAGATGAGCGCGAGAGCGTGAGCCGTCAGGTCAGCAGCATCACGGAAGCGTACACCGCATGATGGCTAAACGCGGCACCCGCCCGGCACGGCCGAAGGTCGACAAGCGGACTCGCCGGTAGGTGGCAAGCCGTTCGCCTCGGCACGCTCTGCTGGCGGTGACTGCCCTGCCCGGTCAGAGGGCGAGGTGGAGACGCAACGCCTCGTCGAGCGCAGCGATGTCGGTGCTGGAGAGCGTACCGATCCGTTCGCCCACCCGCTCGACCCCGACGGATCTCACCTGTTCGCCTGGGCCTTCGAGTCGCGAGCGAGGCCGGTCGCTTCGGCGGTGAGGAGAACCTGGAACGGTGGATCCGCTCGACGTTCGACGACGGGCACAACGGTCACAACGCCCCGGCCGAGACGGCTCGCCGCGGCGTTGGCCCCGTCGTTGCTCACGATCACGCCCGGTCGGCGCTTGTCCGCCTCCGGGCTGCGGATAACCGAGATCGATCCACCGGATCCGCCGCGGCGCATCAGGTGAGACCGTCGGACGTCGCCGCTTCCAGTACTCGGCGTCCTCGCTGTGGGACCACTCGGTCCACGCGCCTTCGTAGGCGGAGCCGAGCTCGGAGGCCCGAGCAGGCGCACAGCCTGCGCAACGCAGGAACGCGACGCCAGACCTCGTCGCCAGCGTCGAGGTACTCGACATCCTCGTCCGGGAGGCTCACGCTCAGCTTCACACCCACATGCTACCCATGGTAGAAGCTGCTACTACGTGGAGTCAGTGTGGCCCGCGGATGGTGGGGTGCAGCTGCTCGGCCTCGGACGGCGAGGAGGGCGGGCGTGCGGCGACGGAGACGCCAGAACGTGTCCTCCACCAGGATGTGGTCGAACCCGCCATCGCGGGCCGATGCTGTGCAACCCCAGAACCCGCCGAGGGGAGAGCTTCCGTCCACGTGCGTCGTCTCGCCTAGTGCACGGCCTTGCCACCCGTGTGTCGGGTCAGCTCGGCGCAACTCGGCGATGGCGCAGTCGAAGCTTCCGCCGGCGAACGCTTGCGTCAGCCGGGCAAGGCATGCTCCCGCCGGAGGTACGCAGCACCGCCCGACGACCGGTCACGCGATCACGACGCACGTCGATCGCCCTCGATGTCGCGCCAGCACGAGCTTCGTACGCAGCGTGCGCAGCACGAGGCCCGACTCGCTGGCCACCACCTCGGTCCGCAGGGTACCCCACGGCCCACACGAGCAACGCCAGATCGAACAGGACGACGGCCCGCCAGGTGATCTGCAGCCACGTGTGGCCCGAGCCGCCCGTCCTGTTCAACAGCCCGGTGCTCATCAGCGGCAACAGGAGCACAAGGAGCGGAGCCGACACGGCACGATTGGTGAATCTGAGGGTTTGCACCGGTTCCTCCTCGCTAATCTCGGCCCGCTCGTTTGCGGATTTCCGGCGGTCGAGACCAGAGAAGATCGAGATCCTGCGGCGCAGACATCGGGGCTCGCCAGCTGCGGTTTGCTGGATTGGGACCTTCCTCGGGGAACGACACCGATCAGGCCGCCGGCCGAGGCCTCGGCAACCTTCAGCACGGTGGTGTCGAGGACACCTTCCAGCCGCAACACGCCGACCAACCTTGTCGGATGGGGCCACGGTGACCTACCGCTGCCCTGGATCATCCGGACGCCAGCAAGTGGCGGAAGAACCGGTTCGGAGCAGCGAGGAAGGTGCGCCACAACTGCACCGAGCCCACGTCGCTCCATTCCGTAGCGGTGCACTCCCGTCAGCGTCGAGCCTGTAGATCGCAGCGCCTGCCATCAGCATCGGCGAATGCGTCGCCACGATGAACTGCGCTCCTTCGCTGACCGCCTGGATGGATCACGGCCAACAGCTTCAACTGGCCGGAATGACAGCGCCGATTCCGGCTCGTCCAGCAAGTACAGCCCGTCGCCTGTCATCCGGCTTTCGATCAGCGTCAGGAACGACTCCCAGAGACCGGTTGCGCAGATCCGGAACAGCAGCGCCTTCACACCGGTCATCACGGGTCGTCGTCGGTGTGGATGTGGCTCGCCATCCCCGTAGAAGGCCCGGCGCGCAGGAACCAACCCCCACTTCGGGCGCTCCCATCGAAGGGTCAGATGGTCAGCCGTGGTCGCTGTGCGTCGCATAGGTCTCGAACCGCAGATTTCGGCTTCCACCCTCGGCGTTGAACCCGCCGCGACGGGCCAACGCCTCGACGACTGTCGACTTGCCCGTCCCGTTGTCTCCGACGACCGTCACCGGCGCAAACTCGATCCCGGACAAGGCACGCACGGCCGGCAATGAGAGCGAGCACTTCGCCCGCACCGGCCTTGCACGCCGCGCCGACCAGACCACCACGTCAGACTACCCATACCGTAGCCCAGGTGAGCCGCACCCGGCTGGTGGCTCATCGAAGCGCCCCGAGCGCAGGAGGACCGACCCAACCAACCGCGATCGCGGCACCGGTCATCGGTGATCGTCTGTAGACGAGGTTGTGGGCGAGATGCGCCCGAAGCCGGGGAGTTGATCGGCGCCGAGCACGTTCGCAGGAACCGCACTGCGACGAGGTCCTCGGTGGGGTCGACCTGCAGGAACCCGGCACCGGACCACTCCGAACTGGCCGACCGTGCCGAGCGTGGTTGCTGGTCAGGTCGCCGCACGCCCATGCCGAAGCCGTGTCCGTAACCAGGCCCGCCGTTGGTGGCCAGCGTGCCGGTGTGGTTGGTGTCATCAGCTCCACCGACTTGCGGCTGAGGACGTTAATTCCCGTCGAGCTCGCCTCTCACCGCCAGCATGCGGGCGAAGCGGGCGTAGTCGTCGATGGTGGAGACGACGCCGCCAATTCTGCCGCCGCCACCGAAGTGCTGGCGGCGCTACCGACCTTGTCGCTGAGTAGATGGCGGACGGCAGGGCGACCCAGCTCCAGGTGCCGTCGGTGGCCGGTGCCGGACCCTGCTCCTGCACCAACCGGTCCTTCGTCGCCGGGTTGCACGTAGAACGACGTGTCGTGCATACCGAGCGGTACGAAGACACGCTCGTGCAATGCCTCCTCGAGCGTCTGACCGGTCACCACCCTCCACCACGACGCCGGCGATGTCGAGCCCGAAGCCGTACTCGCAGGCCGTGCCGGGCTGGCTTCGCAACGGCAGGGCGGCGATGCGATCCACGAGGGTGGCCATCGCGTGGCGTCGAGCTGCACGAGGCCGGGGGTGGTGAGCGCCTCGGTCAACCCTACCGTGCCCGAGGTGTGGGTGAGCAGATCGTTGAGGTTGACCGGCCGGGCGGCCGGCACGAGGGAGCCGTCCGCCTGCTGCACCTTCTGATCGGCGAAGGACGGCAGGTAGGCGGAGACCGGGTCGTCGAGTCGGACTCGCCCTCCTCGACGAGGTCATCACCGCCGTGGTGGTGATCGCCTTGGTCATCGAGTACATGCGGTAGAGGCTGCGCCGTCACGCGCAGGCTCCTGCCGAGCGGCGTCGGCGTAGCCGGCCACGTCGAACTGGACCTCCTGGCCGGTGGTACACCAACGTCGAGCTGTTCGGCAGCAGGCTGGACTCGACCAGTTCGCGGTTGAACGCGGTGATCCGTCGAGGCGTTCGCTGTCGGGTGTCGTCGGGAGGCGGTGTGGCCTCGGCGACGGCGCCGCCCGCCACGGTGACCGCTACGACCGCGGCGAGCAACACCGAACGGAGACGTGGACCATTGAACACGGCGGCTCCCCGATTCGCCGGCGAATGTTGCGGCGAACCTATGCCGGGCGTCACGTCCTGTCACCAACCACCTACGGCTGGGCGTAGTTGCTCGGCCGCCCGGGCGGCGAGGAGGGCGGGCGCGGCGACGGATGCGCCGAACGTGTCCTCCATCAGATGTGGTCGAACCTTCGCCGTTGCGGCCGATGCTGTGCAGCCCACCGACCCCGGTCCCTTCGGCGGCGAGCGCGGCGCTTGTCCTCCTCGTACCCGAGGGCGAACACCGCAGACAGCGCCTGGACGCAGGACCGTCGAGCCGAGCAACCGGCGGCGCACGTCGGGGATGAGGCGCTCGAGAGCACCCACGCACCGCCTTCCGGTGGCCTCGTCGTCGGTGAGGTCTCCACGGTCTCGTCGCCGGGGCTGCGCTGCCAACTCGCACAACACCAGGGTCTTCCCGTCCGGCGCCGTCCACGATCGACAACGCCGTCTCGGTGACACGGAAGAATCAACCCGTCGGGGTCCACCACGACATCGGGCAGCAGACCACGGCCGTCGAGCTTCAGGTTCACCAGCACCAGCCCCCGGAAACGGAAGCGCCGGAACCGGTCGAGGCGGTCGGTGCCGCTGACCAGGTCGGCCAGACGGTTGATAGGCAACGTGGAGATGACCACGTCGGTCTCGATGCCTCGCGGCCCGCCACACGAGCGCCCACCACCCGGCCGTCCTCGACGTGGATCCGCTCCCGCCGGCCAGCAACCGCACCGACGGCGCAGCCCGTCGGCCACATGGGTGCAGATGGCGCCACCCCCGCCGCCGGCAACGCAGGGACCGCGGCCAGCGAGGCGCTTCCTTGCAATACCTGATCATCACCGCACGGCGGGTGAGTCGCTGCGCCGCCCGCAGCCACACGGTGCGAGGCAGGCTGGTGGGGGTCTTGTCGATCACGCTGGCCGACAGCTCGTCCGCCGGCAGGCCCGACCAGGCGGGCAAAGCAGCGGCGCAGCCACCCTCGTCGGCCAGGGCCGGACCGTAGTCACGGCGAAAACCGTTCGGCCGCAGGCGCAGGTCGTGCTGACGCCGCACTCCGTTCCTCGGCGGCGCTGGCCACGAAGCGGGGCACGCCGAGCAACCCCAGCGGGTAGAGCGGGAAGCGCCTCGGGACCGAGGTGGACGACCCGTAGCGCGGCAACGTGGAACGGTCCCGGCACGGCCGAGGGCGCCGACAAACCGGTTGGTCACGAAGGGGCGCCGATGTCGTAGGCGAAGCCGTCGGGGTCCACGTGGCTGGCGGCCATGCCGGCCACCGCGCCGCCCGCCTCGTACACGTCGGCGTCCACGCCAGGTCGCTGCGTACTGTGGCGGCGACGAGCCCGGCGATGCCGGCCCCGATGATGACGATCGGTAGCGCGCTCATCGCAGCCTCCGCAGCACGACCCGCAGCAGGGCGCCGCTTCTCCCCAACGCCGTCAACATGCTGTCCAGTACGGTGAAGGCGGCCAGGGATGGTGCCGTGCGCAGGGAGAAGCACTCGACCAGCCGCCGCGGGGCACCCCAGTCGTCGAGCCAGTTGCGCACGGAGTACGTCCAGTTGACGGGGCTCGCCGTGGTACCGAGGTGCTCGATCTCCAGGCCGGCCCGCTCGGCCAGCAGCCGCATCGAGCGCTGGTCGAACAGGTTCCAGTGGCGCGGAAGTGGTAACCGCCCCAGTGCCGGCCCCGGGTCAGCGCGAAATCCGGTGAACCGGTGTTGTCGGTGATCAGGTAGAGCCGGCCGCCGGGGCGCAACAGCCGGGCGATGGCGCGCAGCACGGCCACCGGATCGTCCACGTGCTCGATGGTCTGGATGCACAGTGCCAGGTCCACCGAAGCGGGCTCGATGGGCGGGTCCTCGACGGTGCACTCGTGGACCTCGAGCCCACGACGTCGGGCGGCGGCGGCGGCCCGCTGGTCGGTGTCGAGCCCGATCAGCTCCCAGCCGGGCTCGCCGAACCGGCGCAACAGGTCGAGGTGGAAGCCGTCCCCGCAGCCGACATCGAGGACGCGGGCACCCGCCGGGAGGTCTCCGCCGACGCGCAGCAGGCGGTGGGCCTCGAGGCGGCTGCGCATTCGGTACGAGCCCGAAACCGTCCCTTCGTTGAAGTCGAACGTGCGGTAGGTGTCCGGGTAGATGGCGGCCAGCTCGCTGAGCGCTGGGCGCGGTCGAGGTAGACCAGGCTGCACTGGGAGCACCGGACGGCGACGAACGTCTGGTCCGATACCCGGTACTCGAAGTCCTCACCGATGCCGACGGGCTCGGCCTGCCGGCTGCCGCGTGCACAGGCAGCACGCCACGCCTCCATCGCCAGCGAGGGCGCTCCGCCATCGGGGTCCGCAACCCCTGTGCCGCCCGTGCGCTGCATGTCCGCCTGTTGCTCCTCTGCCGTTGCCGCCGCCGGGCTAGGCTCCATCCGGGGCTTTATCGTCCACGCTGCCCGAACCAACACAGTTGTAACGGCGAGGCAGTGAATGGCGAGCATCCAACCAACTGCTACTTTCTTTTCACGCAGGCCCCGGACCGGGGATCCGATCCGGGCCGGTACTGGTGCACGGCGGAGAGGGAGACAGACCAGCTGCCACTGGCGTGTCGGGTCAGCTACAGGTGCCGCCTGACTGGCTCCACACGCAGTTCGACGACTTGCCGGAGAGCTCGATGAGCTCGCCCTGCTGCTCGAAGGCCTGCTTGGCCGCGCTTGTACTTGCCGAACTCCGATGCCTCGGTGAGGTAGGCGTCCTTGTTGCCGTTGAGGTTGAACCGGGCACCCTCGAGCAGGAACGGCGCGGTCATGTCGAGGTTGCGCAGCGCCACCATCAGGTTCACCCGGGTGAGCCTGCCGTCCAGCTCGGCCGCGATCTTGAAGATCCGCTCGGTGGTCCAGCCCCAGCGGGCGATGCCGGTGAAGTAGGTGGGGTTCGTCTTCCAGTCGATCCCGGCCGTCTCGAGCCGCTTGCGGGCCTGCTGCGCCCACATCGTCGCTGTCGAAGTTCTGGCTCTTCGAGCGCCTCGTGCCCCTGCCGGACCACCCACCAGCCGTCGCTGGCGGAGCCGTCGCCACCCACCTTGTCCTTGCCGAGGAAGCTGTTCGCCTTGCACACCGAGGGCTGGAAGACGTACACCGTTGTCCCGAGGCCGCTCCTCAACGCTCAGCCGCCCGCGCAGGATTTGTCGGCATCATGGCGATGGAACAGCTGCTTGAGTTAGGGCGGTCGCGGATCGTGGTGACGCCGGTGCCGTCGGCTCGATGGCTCGGTGACAATCGACGGCCGGCCCAGATCTCCTGACTCTCCCGGCCAGGCCTTGAACCCGCCGTCGTAGGCCTTGCCGGCGTCGTTGTTCGTCACCGCGCGGCTGACGCAGATTTGTTGCCGACTGCCTTCAGCTCATCGGCATGATCCTCGATGAACGCCCCCCACAGCACCGCCTCGGTGTTGTAGGCCATCTGCTCACCGGTGGTCCACTGCGGTTCTCCGGATCGCCCCCAGGCCGGGTGACCGGTCATCACGATGGCCAGGGGATGCAGCGCTCGTTGAGCTTGTCGTAGGTCTTCATCGCTGGGTGAGCCCAACGTGATCATGGTGAACACCTTCTCGGAGTCGATCAGCTCGTCGACCAGCGGGATGGTGCGGGCGGCGTCGTAGCCGTCGTCCTTGAAGATCAGGTTGAAGTTGCGGGACTTGCCCTCGGAGTCGGTGATACCGGCCTTGTTGACCTCGGCCAGGTAGAGCTGCCACCCGGTGGCGATCTGCCGTACACGGCCAGCGTGCCCGACAGCGCAGGTGGTCGATCTTGATCTCGGTGTCCGTGAGGCCTCGGTGTTGTTCCAACCTCGGCGGGGCACGGTGAGATCGATGGTAACCTCGGAGACGAGGCGTTTGCCGTCGGCGGCGATGCCGTAGCCGCCGTCCTTGATCTTCTCCACGACCGCGCGCTCCTCTCCCACAGCGCCTTCCCACTCGAGGGTGGTCGGGGGCGGCCTTCGGTGCGGTGGTGGTGGTCGCCCCGGCGGCAGAGGTCCACCGCCCGCCGCCGTGGTACCGGTCAGCGCGCCCTGACGCCCTGCTGCACGCCCTTGTCGACCGTCTCTGCGGTCTGCGCGGCTTCGCCGGTGGTGCCCTCGTCGTCACCGCCACAGGCGGCCGCCACCAGGGACAGCCTGACCAGGGCAGCCCCCAGGGCCGATGTTCTCCTTCGTTGCATCTTCACGCCCGCTTTCTTGGTTCTGACCGATCTTGATCAGCACCGCACGGTGGACGCCGGAATCCGGCTCGGTTGCCGAACGCTCGGGTCAGCCCTGGCCGTGCGTGCAGGGCTGACCCGAGGGTCGGTCTCGGCTACTTGCAGTTGGCGGCGGCCTGGTCCCAGGCGCGTTCTGGATTTGCCGGACAGCTCGATGATGTCAGCCCCGCGGGATCCAGGACTGCTGGCGGCGTCGTACTTCGACAGGTCGGAGCCTTCGATCCAGTAGGCATCGGCGTTGCCATTGAGGCTGAACTTGATGCCGTCGAGGCACATGGGATGGGTCATCTCCATCGAACGGGCCGCCACCATCAGGTTGGCTCGGGTCAGGCCGCCGTCGAGCTCCCCTGCGACCTTGAGGGTTTGCACCCAGTCCCAGCCGATGGAGATGCCGGAGCCGAAGTTTGCCGAGTCCTTATGCCAGCCGACGCTTCTTGAGCAGGTCTCGAGCCCACACGATGAAGGGGCTGGCGTCCTCGGCCGGCGAGTTGATGTCACGCCCACCGCCACCCATGATCCACCAGCCATCGGATGGCCCTGCCGACCACCTTCCTCGCCCACCCGCGACGACGGCTTCGCACACCGATCGGCATGAATATACTTCGCCGATTCCCCGCATGCCGCCGCTCCATCGCCTGCGAGCACGGCGTGGCCGCCACCGCGGCCACGAAGATCGACGGGTTCTTGACGCCAGGTTCATCGGGGTCCTGGACCGTCGGCGCCTGCGGCTCGATCGTCTCGGTGACGTAGTTGATCTTGTCCTTGATCGCCGACGTGGCCAGCCACGCCCGGAACCCACCGTCGTAGGACTTCCCGAAGTCGTTGTACCATCACCAGCGCGGCGAACGACCTTGCCGTCATCGTACCTTCAGTTCGCCTGTGCCGGGCTGCTGCTCGATGAAGCGTTCCCGACAATCGCCTCGGTGTTGTAGGCGAACAGGATGCCGGTCCATGGATGGTCTACCGGGTCACCCTGCACGCCGGGTGGCCGGTCGCGAACGGATGTGGCACACAACGCTGGTTGATCTTGGTTACAGGTCTTCATCACCGACAAACCAAGCCCCAGATGGCGAACACCTTGTCCGAGTCCAAGAACTGTCCACCAACGGGATCGTCCGAGCCGGGTCATAGCCGTCATCCTTGAGACCAACACCGCATTGCGGGTCTTGCCTGAATCCTGGGAAATAGTTCCTCACGCGAGTAGTGGTCGAGGATGGTGGCCGCACCCTGTTGATGTTGCCTGCGTCGGCCAGCGTGCCCGAGAACGGCGTGTGTGGCTGCCGATCTCGATCTCGGTAGTCCGACAGGCTCGCGCTCTGACCAGCCTAAGCCGCACTTCGACAGATCGATGGTGAAACCCTCCGGCCCCGTGACGGTCTTGCCATCAGCCTGCAGACCCCAACTGTTCTCCTGATGCGCTCGACGACCGCCGCTCCGGTCGCCAGCCCAGAGCTCCTCCCACTCCTCCATCGACGTCGGCTTCGGCACCCGCCTTCGCCACCGCCGAGGTTCCGGTCGCCGCCGAGGTCGGCGTGGTCGTCGCTCCGAGCTGGATCGTGCCGATCTCGTTCTTCACCGCCTCCACGGCGCTGTCCGCCGTCACCGCGCCTTCGGACGCTGTCATCGCCACCGCACGCTGCCGCAACGACAGCGATGGCGACCAAACCCCCGAGCCATCGCTTCCATCGACCCAGATCCGAACCCCCGCTTCCATGAAATGACCCACGTCATAGTGGAAGCGGCGAGCACAACGCCTGATCGAAGAAGTTTCTGAAACCGCTGAAAGAATAGGTTTGACCGAAGTCATTCCTCCATACCAAAGGTGGATGCGGACCTGGATGCACCCGCGAGAAGGATCCTTCGACCTCTGACTGCCGCCTGCTACTGTGACTCGGGTCACAAAGCAGTGAGGACGGGCCCATGCCGGCGACGGGCACACCACGCACACGCCGCGACGAGCAGCACCTGGGCGTTCGATTCGCCTTCCAACTACCCCGACCACCCCAGAGCGGTCGTGCTGGCGCTCGACCGCGACATGACTGCGACCGACCTGGTCCACGAGCGGGTCACGGGCCTGGCAGGCGGTACGACGATCGAGCGCGGCCCCGGGCTGCCTCCTCGGGAGCAACCGCTGTCGCAGTTCCCGATCACCCTCACCCGTCAGGAGCGTGAAGCACCAGAGCCGCTGCAGGAGGAAGGCATGAGCGGCGCACAGCTGGCGTCAGCCGGGCTGCCCACGGACTTCGTACCGGCGAACTTATTCTCGCCGCAGCAGGCCGGCGGTCAGCGAGCGAGTTCGGCGGTGGAGTAACTTCGCTGCGCCGCGGTCACGCGGGGCAGCTGCGGTCCAGTTCGACGACCGTCCGGGATCAGGCCGTGCTGTCGACCTCGAGGCCGGCGAGGAGCTTCCGACCCGGGCGCCGATCTCGTCCCGGATGGGACGGACGTCGGTCACGTCCATGCCGGCGGGTCGTCAGCCAGTCCCTCGTAACGCTTGCCGGGGGGAAGATGGGGCAGGCATCGCCGCAACCCATGGTGATGACCACGTCGGCGGCCTGCACGATCTCCTGGGTCCACGGCTTGGGGAACTCCTGGCGGATGTCGATGCCGATCTCGGCCATGGCGGCGATGGCGGAGGGGTTGACCGCCGCGCCCGGCTCGCTGCCGCCCGACCAGGCGATGGCCCGGTCGCCGGCGAGGTGGTTGAACCAGCCGAGCGCCATCTGGGACCGTCCGGCGTTGTGCACGCACAGGAACAGCACCACGGGGACGCCGTCGTTGGCGCGGCCTTCGATGCGGGCGAGGGCGCGCAGGCGCTGGCGGGCGAAGCGCTCGGCGAGCAACGGCACGAAGTTCAGCGCCTTCACCCCGGTGGCGAACTGCTCGTAGCTGCTGGCCAGGAACTCCTCGATGGTCTTCTGGCCGAACGTGCCGTCGAACTCCTGGCGGAGGTTGGCGGCGGCGGTGCGCAGCAGGTGCTGCTGCTCGATGGTCATCTCGGCGAGCGTGGCCATGGTGGCTCCTCAGTTGCTGGGTTCGTGGGGGACGACGACCTCGTCGGCGTCGAGGGTGGGGTGCAGGAACCGGCCGACGGCAACGGCGATGGCGGCGCCGACGACCTGGGCGACGAGGTACGCCGGCACCGAGGACGGTTTGATGCCGGCGAACGTGTCCGACAGCGTGCGGCGATGGTGACCGCCGGGTTGGCGAACGACGTGGAGGACGTGAACCAGTAGGCGGCGGCGATGTAGCCGCCCACCGCGAACGGCGCGGTATGGCCCTTGCCCGAGCGCACCACGCCCAGGATCACCAACAGCAGGCCCATGGTGGCGATCACCTCGCTGAACCACAGCGCCCCCGAGGAGCGGGCGTGCCCGGAGATGTTGACGGGTCGGCTTTCTCGAACATCACGTTGGCGGCGACGGCGCCCACGCAACCGCCGACGATCTGGGCGGGGACGTAGGCGAGCGCATCGCGGGTGCTGATGCCACCTGCAGCTGCGCCGGTCGGCCAGGGTGACGACCGGGTTGAAGCGGGCGCCCGGACACCGGTCCGAACGCCGGATGAGGGCCACCAGCCCGGCGCCGGTGGCGATCGAGTTCTCCAGCAGCTGCACGCCGACATCGGTGCTGAGCCGCTCGGCGTAGATGCTCGGGAGCCGATCACGATGGCCATTGCCGAGCAGGGCGGTGCCCATCGCTTCGGCCACCACCTTGCGGGCCAGCTCCAGGCGGTCCACGGGCGAGGACAGGGTTGCGCGGTGGTGCGGCCGAGGTCGGTCATACCAGGCCGCCGGTGGTGCGATCGGCGATGCCGGCGCAGCTCGGACACGGTGGCGCTGAACGCCGCCAGGCCTGACCGTCGGGCACCGGGTCGGGATCGACCAGTGGACCCAACCGGCGGCCATGCCCAGCTCCTCGTGGGCCTGGTCGCACACGATGACCAGCTCGGGCCACTCGTCGAGCGCCGAGGTGCTTGGGGGTGGCGCCACCCAGATCGAGCCCGGCCCGGCGGGCGGCGGCGATCGCCTTGGGTGGACCCGCTCGGCCGGTGCGGTGCCGGCCGACTCGGCCCCCGCCCCGGTGAGCGTGCACCAGCGCGGCGGCCAGCTGCGAACGGGCCGAGTTCTGCGTGCAGACGAATACGCCGGCGCCACCGGCCGCGACGCCGACGGCACAGGTTGCGCAGGGCTTCCCGCCGCAGCTGCACGTAGCGGCGGCGGCGATCGCCGGACGACCGGGTGCACGATCAACCCCGACCCGCTCCAGCACGTCGAGGTGGTGGGGCCAGCAGGTTCGACGGCAGCGCCAGCGACGCCTGGAGCTCGCTCGGCATCCGGTCGGACACGCTCAGCTCGTCGACGATGGCCAGCCGGGCGGGATCGCCCAGTGCGGCCAGTCGGCCGGCTCCGGGACACGGTGCTGACATCCACGCCGCCGAGGCTGTCACCTCAGCAAGGAGACGGAGGGTCACGGCGCGACGCCCCGCCGGGCGCGGGCGGCGGGCACGGGTTGCTCTGACGACAGAGTGCTCAGGCGCAGCAGGTACCGGAGCTGGTGCCGTGCGGGCCGACGACCACGTTCTGCAACTGCTCGGCATCCGCCTTCTTCACATACCACTCCCACTTGTTGCCGTCGGGGGCGTGGACCCAGGTCTCGGTCTTCTCGGCGTAGCAGCAGACCGTGTCGTCCACGCCGGTCGTCTCGAGCCCCGCCCCGGACAGGCGGGCCTCGGCGGCCACCACTTCGGCCGAGGTCTCCGTCTCCACGCCGAGGTGGTTGATCGAGCCCGACGGCCCGGCACCCTCGAACAGCACCAGCTTGAGGGGCGGGTTGTCGATGGCGAAGTTGGCGTAGCCGGGCTTGATCTTGGCCGGCTCGGCCCCGAACATCTTCGAGTAGAACTCGATGGCGGCGTCGAGGTCCTCGACGTTGAGCGCGAGTTGCAGACGCATGCTGGTCTCCTTGAGCGAAGCTCACTTCGATGACTGTCGATACGATAGCCCGATGGGATCGACATTCGTCAATATGTCAGGGTGGAGAACATGAACCGGACCGGCGTGCCCTGTTGCGCTCCCCTCCTCCGCGAGCCGCTCAGCGAGGACGATGCCACCGCGCTCGCCGAGCTGCTCAAGGCGCTCGCCGACCCGGTGCGGCTCCGGCTGGTCTCCCTCGTCGCCGGATCGGCCAGCGGCGAGCTGTGCGCCTGCGATCTACCCGGCGCACTGGGGCGCGCCCAGCCGACGGTCAGCCACCACCTGTCGATGCTCGTCAAGGCCGGCATCCTGGACCGTGAGCAGCGCGGCAAGTGGGCGTGGTTCCGGGTGCGGCCCGAGACCCTCGCCATGCTCAGCGACGTGCTGGGCGACGCCGGCCGCAGCCGGAGCGCAGAGCCGCTGCGCTGAACCGGTGGCGCCGGAACCGATCGGCACCGCCGCGACGTCGGAGCAGCATGCGAACCAACCACCTGCTCCACCTGCTCACCGTGCTGGCCTGCCTCGGGGGCGCCGCCGCCTGCCGAGACGACACCATCATCGACACCTTTCCCATCGAGGACGGCGCACCACCGACCACCGGCCTCACCGCCCGTGCCGCCGGCGGCGCCGCTGCGTCGACGATCGCCGGCGCATGCGGGACCGGCTCGACCGACCTCGAGCACTGTGAGGTCGTTGCCGTCTCCTTCGCCCTGCCGCTGCTGCTGGACGACGTCGAGGCGACCGCGGCCGAACGCAACGGCGGTGTCGTGGCCCTCTGGCGCAGCGAGCCGGCCTGCGTCGACGCCGTCTCCGGAGCCGGGCCGACCGCACAGCCGGCGACCGATGGCTCGACCACGTCGAGCTTCGCCTACGTCGAGGGCGACCGGATCGGCACCCGTCGCCAGCTCGGGCCTCCCCCGACCAACGGTGGTTGGTCACAGGCCCTGTGGGTCCGTTTCGCCGAGGAGTGGACCTCGATCAACCCGGCCACCACCACGTTCACCGGGGCCGCGCTGCTCGTCCCGATCGGGAGCGATGGCCCGGGCGACACGCCGGTCACCGCCCGGGTGCCGGACGGGCCACCCGACTCCCGGGTGGTCTACCTCGCCGGCCACGACCTCGGCCTGGCCCGGGCGCTCGGCGTGCCGCTCGACCGTGCGCCCTGCTGATGCGCCGCGGCGAGCGGCCGGCGGCCGGCGGCCTTAGCGGCCCCACCCATCCCACCACGGCCGCAACGCGAGGTAAGGGCATCGGCGGTCTCCGCCGGCCGGCAACCCTCCAGCGCCGTGCTTCGGCGGCGATTCGACGTTGATTCGACGGCATCGACCGGTTGGGTCCGGCCGCCCGCCGGTGGTGGCCACGGCCTCCGGTCAGGCGGCACCGCCACACCGATGGTGGCCGGATCTCGTGTCTCACGACCAATTCCGAATCGACGTCGAATCGAGTGCGAAGGGAGCCCGCCCAGACCCCCCGGCATGGCGCCCACCAGCCACCAACGACCACCCACCAACCACCAACCCCTGTCCGCCCACCACGCCGTCCAGCTGAGCGAGCTGAGCGCCGAGTTCTCGATGGCGGCGGCTCCGTGCAGCCGCCGCCCGGCCATACCGATTGGTACGTCTTCGCCATGACCGCGCCGCCCCTAGAGTGCCCCGGCAACGGACCGACGGGGGAAGACCATGGCGTTGCGGAGCCGACAGCACACCGACCGCGATGAGGTCGTGGCCAAGCGCGGTGCGGTGGCGGCCACCCGGCGGGCCCAGGCCGAGGCCGGCCTCGCCTGCCTGCAGGAGGGCGGCTCGGCGGTGGACGCCGCCGTCTGCGTCGGGTTCCTGGCCGCGGTCATGGAACCGATGGAGACCTGCGTGGGTGGCGCCGGCTTCTTCCTGGTGTGGGACCCGAAGACGGCCAAGCCGGTCGTGTTCGAGTTCGAACCCTGCGCCCCGGCCGCGGCCACGCCCGACATGTTCGAGATCGTCGAGGGCGACACCCGCAAGAACACCCTCACCGTGTTCGCCGTCCGCGATGACGAGAACTCCTGTGGCGCCAACGCCGCCGCCGTGCCCGGTCTGGTGGCCGCCCTGGTGGCCGCCCACCGCCGCTTCGGCCGCCTGCCGCTCGAACGGGTCATGGCCCCGGCCATCGCCTGCGCCGAGGACGGCTTCGAGGCCGACTACTACTACTGCTGGATCCTGGCCAAGCACCTGCCCTACCTCGAGCGCTTCCCCGCCGCGCTGGCCACCTTCCCCGACGGCGGCCGGGTGCCGGCCGCCGAGCCCCACCTGCTGATCCGCCAACGGGCCCTGGCCGACACGCTGCGCCAGGTGGCGCGCGACGGCGGCGAATCGTTCTACCGGGGCGACATCGCCGCCTCGATGATCGACGACATCAACCGCCTCGGCGGGATCATGACCCGTGAGGACCTCGCCGGCTACCGGGTCAACGTGACCGAAGGGCTCACCCGCCGCTACCGCGGCGCCGACATCGTCGTGCCCACCGCACCGGGCGGCCACTGGACCGAGCTGCAGATCCTCAACACCCTCGCCCGCTTCGATCTCCGCTCGATGGGCCACAACAGCGCGGAAGCGCTGCACACGCTGATCGAGGCGTCCCAGCACGCCTTCGCCGACCGCTACCACCACCTCGGCGACCCCGACTTCGAACCGGTGCCCATCGCCGGTCTGCTCTCCGACGCCTACGCCGAGCAGACCGCCCGGCGCATCGTGGCCGGCCGGGCCTTGGCCGAGACCCCGGGTACCGATGAACCGTGGTCCTACTACGCCTACCGGGCGGTGAACGACCCGTGGCCCCACGACCCCGGCGGTCCCGCCGCACCCAAGGTGTTCGCCGAGGTGGCCCCGGCCGCCCCGCCCGGCAGCGGCACCACGCACTTCTGCGCGGTGGACGAGGACCGCATGCTCGTGTCCTGCACCCACACCGCCGCCCACGCCTTCGGCGCCAAGTTCCTGCCCGAGAGCGGCGTGCTCTTCAACGCCGGGATGAACTGGTTCACCGCCGCTCCCGGCGCGGCCAACTCGATCGCCGGCGGGAAGCGACCGGTGGTCAACATGGGCCCGGTGCTCGCCCTGCGCGACGGCAAGCCGTACCTGGCGCTCGGCGCGCCCGGCGGCCGGCGCATCATCGGCTGCGTGGTGCAGATCCTCTCCAACGTGCTCGACCACGGCCTGTCCATCCAGGCGGCGTGCTCGGCGGCCCGCACCGACTCCTCCAGCCGCTCCACGCTGGTGGACGACCGCATCGAACCGGCCGTCATCGAGGCGCTGCAGGCGATGGGCCACCGCATCGACACCGTCAACGAAGAGGCCAACGCAACGGGCTACGACTTCGCCCACCCCACCGCCATCGAGGTGTGCGACGACGGCACCGTGCGCTGCGGGAGTCGATGCGTTCCGCAAGATGGAAGCCGTCGGCTGGTGAACCACCCCGGCCGGGCCGCCGTCGAGCGGCGGTCCCGGCCAGGGTACGGTGAGGCGGCCGAGCGATCACGGGTGCTCGGCTCGCCACCCGGGGCTCGTCAACGGATCAGCCGGCGGTGGCCATCACCGCCGCCGTCGATGCGAAGCGTGCCGCCGTCGTTGAAGACGTCGGGTCCCGACGGCGCCCGGCCACCGGCCAGCTCCGTGGCGGTGACGGTCATCGTGCCCGTCGCCGAGTTCCACAGCCCACCGCCTTCGGCGGCGGCCCGGTTGCCCATCACCGAGGAACGGTCGATGTCGACCGAGCCCGCACCGGAGAGGTGCACCGCCCCACCGTTGCCCGGGTTCGCGCCGGTCTCGTTGCCGGACAGCTTCGTGGCCGTGATGGTGGTGACACCGACGTTCGCCTCGATCCCGCCGCCCGCACGTGTGGCCGTGTTCCCGATGAGCAGCGAGCCGTCGACGACCGTCGTGCCCTGATCGTTGAGGACACCACCGCCGGACCCGGCCACCCCATCGGCCACGTTGTCGGCGATGGTGCTGGCCCGCACCTCGAGCGTGCCGCCGTTGTTGAACAGCCCACCGCCGCCGTTGTCGGCGGCGTCGCCCGAGGCCCGGTTTCCCGTGATGGTTGCGCCGCGCACGGTCATGGTGCCGCTTCCGTTCCACAGACCACCGCCCTCGGAGGCCGCCACGTTGCCGGTGACGACGGCACCGTCGATGGTGGCGTCGCCGGCCCCGGTGATGTGCACACCGCCGCCGTTGCCGGGGGCGGGCCCGGTGCGGTTCCCGTCGATCCACACCTGTCGCAACTCCATCCGACCGGCGTCGGCCTCGATACCGCCCCCGGCTCGGGTCGCCTCGTTCACCAGCAGACCGGAGCTGTCCACACGGAGCAGACCGCCGTCGTTGAGGATGCCACCGCCCGAACCGGCGGCGCCGTCGGCGACATTGCGCGAGATCACGCTCCGGGAGACCTCGAGCGTCCCGCCGTCGTTGAACAGCCCACCGCCGCCCTCATCGGCAGCGTCGCCGCCGGCGCGGTTGGCCGTCACCACCGTGTCGCGGACCGCCATCGTGCCCGGGGCGGAGTTCCACAGGCCACCTCCCTCGGCGGTGGCGGTGTTGCCCTCGATCAGCGAACCGACGACGTGCACGGCGCCGGCCCCGGTCAGGTGCAGCGCGCCGCCGTTGCCCGGCCCGGGCCCGGTGGCGTTGTCGCGCAGGGTCGACAGGTGCACGGTGGTGCTTCCCCCGTTGGCCTCGATCCCGCCGCCCGCCCTCGTCGCCGTGTTGGCGGCGACGGTGGAGTGCTGGAGGTGCAGCGACCCGGTGTTGAGGATCGCACCGCCCGAGGCCGCCGGTCCGGTCGCCGCGTTGGCGGTGAGCGTGACCGCATCGAGCACCAGCTCACCGGCGTTGGCGATACCGCCACCGCTGCCCGAAACGGGGTCCGCCCCGCCGCTCACCAGACCGCCGGTGATCGTGAGACCCCATGCGTGCAACGACGCGCCGGGCAACACCTCGAAGGCCCGGTCGAGGGCGGCGGCATCGACGGTGGCACCGAAGCCCCGCAACCGGATCGACGAGGTGACGTCGAGGTCGCCGGTGGCGGCCGCGTCCTCGTCACCGTCGACGTTGGCGATGGCCAACCGGTACGTACCGCGCGGTACCTCGATGTTCGTGGTGCCGGCTCGGGCGTTGGCCTCCTGGATCGCGGCCCGGAGCGTGCAGGCCCCGCCGACGTCGGCGCAGGAACCGTCGCCCGGCTTCGCATCGGCGCGATCGTCCGTGCTGGTGACGGAGATCGTGCGTGCGGAGGCCTGCGGCGGGCCCGTGTTCGGGTCGGCGGCGGCCACGGCGGTGGACCCGGCGAGGGACGCACCGAGGGCCACCGCGACGGCGACCCAGGTGCGGTGATGGACGTGCATGGCAGCTGCCTCCAGAGGTTGATCGGTGCCCGTCCATGCACCGAACGGCCCCGCCGTCACACCCCGGGGCTCCGATCTTCCGCGACCAGCGCGTCGAAGGCCGCTCAACGGCGGTGTTCAGGCGAGGTCGGCGGCCACGGCCTCCGCGCCGTCGGGGCCGGCGACGACGACCCGGGCGACATCGCTGCGCAGCACGGCGCCGTTGTTCCGGCAGATCATGCGCCCGCCGGTGCCGATGAACCCACCTGCTGCGACCCGGCGGCCGTCGGTGGTCACGAAGGTCATCTCATAGGCGGTCCCCGCCGGCAGGCCCGTGATGTCGAGCACGACCTCGAGGCCCCACGTGTGGGCGATGAGCCCGGCGCTGGCGGAGACCCCGGAGGCGGAGCGCACCGCCACCGCCTCCAGCGCCGGCGCGTCCGACCGCTCGTTGGACAGCAGCACCCCGCCCGTCCCGCCGACAGCGATGCCTGCCGCGGCCGCGGCGCCGAGGCGCAGCATCGAGCGGCGCGAGCGCAGCGGTTCGACCGGCGATCCGACCGGGCCCGCGGCCGCGGCGGCGCGCACCGCCGCCACCCGACCGGCATCGAGGGGCGGGACGACCGGATCCAGGGCATGGCCGAGGCGTTCGAACAGTTCGTCGTCGTTCACGCGTCCTCCTCGAGGTAGCCGCGCAATCGTGCCACTGCCCGGGACTGGGCCATGCGCACGGCCCCGGGACGCTTGCCGATGATGGCCGCCACGGCGTCGGAGTCGAGCCCGGCCACCAGCCGCAGCGCGAGGAGCTCCTGTTCGTGATCAGGGAGCCGGGCGAAGCTCCGGCGCAAGGCGTCCGCCTCCTCACCGGCCAACAGCTGCTCGGCCGGTCCTCGCTCGGCGTCGGCTCCCCGGGCGCCCACCAGCACGGTCGGATCGGTCACGCTCGCTCGACCGCCGTCACGGTACGCCTCACGCACGACGTTGCGGCAGATGCCGACCAACCAGGGCAGCACGCCCGGGCCGGGACGGTAGCGTGCCGCGGCGGCGATCGCTCGCACGAACGTCTCGCTGACCGCGTCCTCGGCCTGGTGGTCGGTGGCCAGGCGCAGACGCGCGAAGCGGTAGAGCTGCGGGCGGGCGACCACGTACAACTCCTCCCACGCTCGCACGGAACCGGCCCGAGCCCGCTCGAAGAGCTGGTCCGGTCCGGGCAGGGCCTCCGTCCCGCCCGCCATCAGCGCTCCACGACCGGCGGCGGCGCCACCGAGGGCCGTCCCCCTCGGCGCTGCGCCACCGTCATGCGGCGCCGGCTCCGGCTCCGGCACCGGCAACCACCCCTCCGCACCCGACCCCCGCTCGCATCCCCGACCTCCGATCCGGGTGGTACGCCCGGCGCGCCCGCCCTGCATGACGCAAGCCGGCGGGTTGTCACACCCGATCGGCCGCGCCGGTGATGACAGGGCCGCAGCAGAGCGAAGGGCACCCCGGTCACAGGCCCAGGCCGAGGGCGTGGGCTGCGCGTCTCTACCCGGCTTCCACCGATGGTGAACCTCGCCCGGCGCGGCGCCCGACGGCACGCCTGAACGTCAGCTGACCGCGGGCCGTTGTCCTGCAATTCGGGCCCACAGCGCCCTGCCCCGCCGACGGGCCGACGAGTTGGATGGACTCGAAAGCAGCGTCAAGGAGGACCGAAGATGTTCCGACCTCACCTGTTCCGGGACCAACGCACCCGAGGCGCCGTGCTGGCCCTCGCCCTGCTCGGCACGCTCGCCGGCTGCGGCGGTGACGACGGCGACGAGCCGTCCTCCACCACGGCGGTCACCGCCGAGGTGCCCAGCACGGAGCGCCAGCAGTCGACCAGTACGGCGCAGGACGGCAGCGGTGCCAGCGCAACCACGACCAGCGACGACGACACGGCCACCACGGCCCACACGCCGAGCACCGAGCGCCAGACCTCCACCACCGGCACGTCGACACCGTCGACGGTGCACCAGCAGTCGACCACGTCCAAGCCGTAGCGGGACCGCCTCGGCGCAGGAGGCCCACGGCAGGACTGCGCCGGGCGACCCCACGACGGGCCGTGGGCAACTCGGTGGTGTTGCCCACGGTCGGCGATGATGGGTGGCATGGAAGCGCAGTACGACGTGGTGTGGCCCCGTTCCCCGTGGGGTGCAGCAGCGCCGGCGGGCGGATCGGCTCGACACGCTGGCCGGCAAGCGGGTGGCGTTCCTGTGGGACCACCTGTTCCGGGGCGACGAGCTGTTCCCGGTGCTCGCCGAGGAGCTGCGCCGTCGTTTCGAGGGCGTCGAGATCGTCGATCACACCGAGTTCGGCAACCTGCACGGCGCCGACGAGAAGGAGCGCGTCGGCCGCCTGCCCGGCGAGCTGCGCGCCCGCCACGTCGACGCCGTGGTGTCGGGGATGGGCTGTTGAGGCAGCTGCACGCCCGCCGTGATGCGGGCAGCCATCGCCGCCGAATCCGCCGGCATCGCCTCGGTGTCCATCGTCTGTGAGGGCTTCGAGGGCCAGGCCGGCGCCACCGCCCGGGGCCTGGGCTACGACGGCCTCCCCCTCGCCGTCACCGTCGGCCACGTCGACGCCCAGCCTGCGGACGTGATGATCGACAACTTCTTGGCGCACACCGTCGAGCAGATCATCGCAGGGCTGACCGGCGACGAGGGCGACCACGCCGCCGGCAACACCGAACCGGCCGCCCTCGACATCGTCTGCCGCGGCACCATCGACGACATCAACGCCCGGTTCCTGGCCGAGGGCTGGAGCGACGGCAACCCGATCATCCCGCCCACCATCGAGCGGGTCGAGCGGCTCCTGGAGGGTTCCGGCCACGATCCCTGGAAGCGCCTCGGCATCGCCGCCTCCTCGGGCCGGGACCTCACCGTCTGGTCGATCGCCGTCAACGGCGTGATGGCCGGCTGCCGGCCGGAGCACCTGCCCGTGCTCCTGGCCCTGGCCGAGATCCTGGCCGACCCGGCGTACGGGGCGGAGCACTCGGGCAACACCACCGGCGCCGACGCCCTCATCGTGCTCGACGGCCCCGCCGCCGCCCCCCTCGGGTTCAACACCGGCCCCGGGGCCCTGCGCGAAGGCGCCCACGCCAACACCGCGGTGGGCCGGTGGCTGCGGCTGTACCTGCGCAACGTGTTCGGCTTCACCGCCGGCGAGCACGACCGGGCCACGTTCGGCAACGCAGCCCGACCCGTGCTGGCCGCCGACCGGGCGTGCGGGCGGGAGATCGGCTGGCCGTCGGTGGGCGAGCAGCTGGGCTTCGGACCCGACGACGACGTGGTCACCATGGCCCGCACCAACAGCGGCACCATCATCGGCAGCGTGTTCGGCGCCACCCCGGCCGAGATCGTCCCCTACCTGGCCAACGGCATCGTGCGGGTCACCGGCTGGGACCTCACCCACGTGCACGGTCTCGGACAGGACCAGTACCAACCGCTGCTGATCCTGTCGCCGATGCTGGCCCGCACGTTCGCCCGGGCCGGCTGGGACCTGCCCCGGGTGCAGGCGGCGCTGTTCGAGCACGCCCGCATACCGGCCAGTCTGTTCGAGCGGTTCATCGGCGAGTGGACCAACCTCACCGCCGGGCGGCGCCGCCTCACCGACCTGGTGGCCGAAGGCGTCCTGCCCGCGGTGTTCGCCGCCTCGGCGGACCCGGACCGGCTCGTCCCCGTGGTCACCCGCCCCGAGCGGATCCTGGTGGCCGTGGCCGGCGACCCCAACCGGGCCAACGCCTACGCGCTGAGCAACGACGGCCCCCACGGTTGGTGGACGGCCAAGCGCATCGACCACACGCCGGCCTCGGACCTGGTGTGCAACATCGGCGGGAGCTGCGCACCCGAACGGTGAGCTCCCCTCGACCGAGCGGGCCGAGCGGGCCGAGCGAACCGACCGCGGCGCCGAACGGGCCGCGGCCGGTTCGCGCACTTCTTGTCCGCCTTCCAGGTGGCGTAGTCCACCACCGGCAGGCCGGCGTCCTTCCAACCGCGGAAGCCGGTCACGACGTGCGACACGCGCTCGAGGCCCATGTCCTTGAGGAGCTTCGCGGACAAACTTGTCCGCCCGCCCCCCGCTCAATACAGGATGAACTCGCGGTCCTCGTTGAAGACCTCGCGGAAGTACGGCGATTCGGGGTCGATCCAGAACTCGAGCATGCCTCGCGGCGCGTGCAGGGCGCCGGGGACCACCCCGTCACGCTCGAGCTCGCGCACGTCCCGCACGTCGACCAGCAGCGCACCCTCCTCGTCGACTCGGCGCTTGGCCTCCTCGGGCGAGTGGTTGTCGATGTGCTTGCGGGCCTCGTCGATCAGCTGCTGGACCGACCGTTTCATGTTGACGGTCACTCGGTTGTCCTCCTTCCGTGGACGGTTGGCACGCTCATCCTTCCACGATCGGGCGCAACGCGGACCGCCGGAAGCGGCCGCGGTAGGTTGCCCGCCCATGCGCACCGTGCCCGTGTTGATCGCCGGCGGCGGCCCCGTGGGCCTCACCCTCGCCCACGAGCTGGCGCGGCACGAGGTCGGCTGCCTGGTGATCGAACGCAACGCCACCACCACCGCCCACCCGAAGATGGACCTGACCAACAGCCGCACGATGGAGCTCTACCAACGGCTGGGCGTGGCCGAGCTCGTGCGCTCGGTCGGGGTGCCACCCGACAACCCCTTCGACGTGCTGTGGTGCACCAGCCCCACCGGCACCGTGCTGCACCGCTTCGCCTACCCGTCGCAGACCGAGCGTTGGCGGCAGCTGCGCGACGGCAACGACGGCACCCAGCCCGCCGAGCCACCGGTGCGCATCTCCCAGATCGTGCTCGAGCCGGCGCTGGTGGGTTCGCTGCGCACCAAGCCGACGGTGCAGCACCGCTTCGGCACCGCCCTCGAGGGCTTCGTGCAGGACGCCCACGGGGTGACCGCGCTGCTGCGCGACGCCGAGGGCCGCACCGAGCAGGTGCGCGCCCGGTACCTGGTGGGCTGCGACGGCGGCGGCAGCACCGTCCGCCGGGTGCTGGGCATCGGTCTCGACGGCACACCCGGCGTGCGGCCCTCGTACATGGTGCACTTCCGCTCGCGCCGCCACGACGTGTTGCAGCACTTCGGCATCGTGTGGCACACCCAGCACGCCACCGGCACGATCATCGCCCAGGACGACGATCGCTACTGGACGCTGCAGGCGCGCCCCCCGCAGGACGTGGACCCGGCCACGCTCGACCCGGCAGCGGTGCTGCGCGGCTTCCTCGGTGTCGACATCGACGCCGAGGTCCTGGTGGCCAACCCGTGGGTGGCGCACCTGCTGGTGGCCGAGCGCTACCGGCACGGCCGGGTGTTCCTGTGCGGCGACGCCGCCCACCAGTTCATTCCCACCGGCGGCTACGGCATGAACACCGGCGTGGCCGACGCCGTCGACCTCGGCTGGAAGCTCGCCGCCGTGCTCGAGGGCTGGGGCGGCGAGGCGCTGCTCGACTCCTACGACGCCGAGCGGCGACCGGTGGCGCTGCGCAACCGCGACGCCTCCGGGCGCCACGCCGGCGTGCGGGCCGACATCGCCCGGCTCTACGCCGCCCATCCCCACGCCGACCGCGACGCCGAACAGGCCGCGGCGCTGGGCGCCGCCATCGCCGCCACCGGCAACGCCGAGAACGAACAGTGGGGCATCGAGCACGGCTACCGCTACGCCGCCTCGCCCGTCATCCCCGACGCCGTGGCCGACTCCGACTTCGATCCCGCCACCTACCGGCCATCGTGCGAACCAGGCGGCCGGCTGCCCTCGGTGTTCCTCGAGGACGGCACCAACCTCCACCGCCGGCTGGGCCGCGGCTTCACGCTGGTGTGCGTGGGCGACGTCGACCCGGGCCCGGTGACGGATGCCGCCGCCGCGCTGGGCATACCATTCGGTCTGGTACGGCTCGACGTCGGCTGGAGCCGGGTCTACGACCGGGCCCTGCTGCTGGTCCGCCCCGACCACCACCTCGCCTGGAGCGCCGCCCGGGCCCCCGCCGATTGGGCGACGGTGTTGCGCACCGCCTGCGGGCTCCCGCCGGACCGCGCCTGGAGCTAGGGGGCGAGGGGCACCGGCTCCTGGTCGGAGCGGAACACGATGTCCTGCACGGACAGGCCCGCCTCGTAGCGCTCGGCCAGCACCTCGGGATCGAAGGGCTCGCCGATGGGGTTGGCGTCGAAGGCCGGGCCGGCCATGAACGCGTTGGCCGCCTCCGGCTCCAGCACGTCGATCTGGAACTCCATCAGGTTGCCGTCGGGATCGGCGTAGTACATCGACAGCGTGAGGCCGTGCTTGATCGGCCGCACCGGCACGATCCCGTAGCCCTTCAGCCGGCGGTAGAGGCCCACCAGCTCGCCGAGGTCGTTCCAGGTGTAGGCCACGTGGTTGACACCGGGGCCCTTGCCCAGCCGTGGCGGCGGGGCGTCGGCCGGCAACGGGCCGAGGTTGGCGAAGGCGAAGCGGTGGTGCTCGTCGTCGTAGGTCATGAACGTCAGCCGCTCATCACGGTGCTGGACCCGGGCCTCGAACACCTTGGCGTACCAGTCGATCATCTCGTCGTAGCGGTGGGTGTTGTACACGACGTGCGCGAACTTCGATGGTGCGGTCATCGCCGGCCTCCTCGGGTGACGCCGCCGACGTTAGCGCCGGCCGCGGGCACCCGGCACCGCCGCTCAGGCCAGGTTGGCGAACGCCTCGGCCCGATCGGCCGGACCCGCCACCACCACCAGGTCCCCCTCATTGAGCACGGTACCCGGGCCGACGAAGCTGAACGCACCGCCGGCCGGCTTGATGCACACCACGGTGACGCCGTGGCGCCGGGGCAGGTCGAGCTGGCTCAGCGGCCGGCCCACCAGGCTCGCCGGCGCCGCCGTCTCCACCATGGCGAAGTCGGCGTCGAGCTGGAACCAGTCCACGATGCGGGCGCCCACCAGGTGGGCCACCCGGCGGCCCATCTCGTGCTCGGGGTAGACCACGTGGTGCGCCCCCACCCGCGACAGGATGCGCCCGTGCGCCTTGGTCACCGCCTTGGCCCAGATGTTGGGCACGCCCACGTCCACCAATGCCGCGGTGGTGAGGATGCTGGCCTCGATGTCGCTGCCGATGCCCACCACCGCCAGCTTGAAGTCGGCGGCGCCGAGCTGGCGCAGCACCTCGGCCTCGCTGGTGTCGGCGATGACCACGTGGGTCAGCTCATCGGCGTAGGCGTGGACCCGCTTGGCGTCGGTGTCGGCCCCGAGCACCTCGAAGCCGAGCGCCTCGAGCTCGGTGGCCACCGCACCGCCGAAGCGCCCGAGCCCGACCACGAGCACCGGCGTCTTGGCGGTCGAGCTCGAACGGCGCCGGGAGGAGCGGGGCAACTGTGGATCAGCCAATGATCGGCCTTTCGTCGGGGAGGCGGTAGAGGCGTTCCCGCTCGCGCAGCACCAGCGCCGCGAACAGCGTGATCGGCCCGACCCGCCCCAGCAGCATCAGCCCGATGATCACCAGGCGCGAGACCGAGGACAGCGATGAGGTCGTGTCGATGGAGAGCCCCACCGTGGCGAACGCCGAGATCGCCTCGAAGTAGAGGTCGTCGCGTGGCGCCGGAGAGGTGGACACCAGCAGCATGGTGGCGCCCATGATCGCCCCGATGGCCAGCAGCGCCACGGTCAGGGCCTGGCGCAGGGCGGCCTCGGGCACCCGGCGGCGGAACACCACCGTGTCGGGGTCGCCGCGCACCTCGGCCCACATGGCGAAGCCGAGCACGGCGAACGTGGTCACCTTGATGCCACCGGCGGTCGAGGCGCTGCCACCGCCGATGAACATCAGCACCTCGGTGAGCAGACGGCTCGAATCCTGCAGTCCCGCCATGGGCACGCTGTTGAACCCGGCGGTCCGGGGCGACACGGCGTGGAAGAACGCGTTGACCAGCGAGTCACCAACCGACAGCTGGCCGAGCGTCTCGGGGTTGGACCACTCGAACCACGCCAGGGCCGCCGTGCCGACCAGCACCAGCACCGTGGTGGTGAGCACGGTGAGCTTGGCGTGCAGGTTCCAACGTCGCGGCCGGGTGGGGTACGCCGACAGCTGCACCCACACCGGGTAGCCCAAGCCGCCGACGATGATGCAGGCGGCGATCACCAGCAGGATCACCGGGTCCCGCTGGAAGGGCACCAGGCTGTCGCTGTAGAGCCCGAAGCCGGCGTTGTTGAACGCGGACACGGCGTGGAACACCCCCAGGTAGGTGGCCCGGCCGGCCGGCTCGCCGTGGGTGGTGGCGAAGCGAACCCCCAACAACAGCGCGGCGATGCCCTCGACCGCGAAGCTCAACCGGGCCACACCGGCCACCAGTCGCCGGATCTCCCCGATCTCCAAGGCGCCGGACTCCGCCGCGGCCAGCAGGCGCTGGCGCAACCCGAGCCGGCCGGCCAGGGCCAGGATGATCATCGAGGACAGCGTCATGATCCCGAACCCACCCACCTGGATGAGCCCGGCGATGGTCAGCTCCCCGAACGTGCTCCAGTACGACGGGGTGTCCACCACCGCCAGCCCGGTGACGCACACCGCCGAGGTGGAGGTGAACAGGGCGGTCAGGGCCGGGGCGCCGCCGGGGCCCTCGGTGGCGATGGGCAGCATCAGCAGCCCGGCCCCCACGGTGCTGGCCGCCACGAAGGCGGCCAGCACGTACTGCGCCGGATGGTGGATCAGGGTGAACGCTCCGCGGCGGCGCTTCGGCACGGGTGGGCACCCTACCGCCGTGGGACCATCGCGACGACGCGGTCAGCTCTGGCGGTGCAACACCCCGCTCGAGGTGAGCGCCGCCACCCGGTCCTCGGACAGACCCAGCCACCGGCCGAGCACCTCGGCGTTGTGCTCACCGAGGTCGGCGGTCACCAACGACGGCAGCTCGGGCTGGTCGGAGAACTTGAACGGGAACCCGGGGATGGGGATCGGCCCCGTCCGCGGGTCGTCGACCCAGCGGACCATGTCCCGGCTCTTGAAGTAGGGGTGGTCGAGCGCGTCGGTGGGGGCCAGCACCGGGCCGGCCGGCACGTGGTGGCGTTCGAGCTCGTCGAGCACCTCCTGGTCGGTGTCGAAGCCGGCCATCCAGCCCTCGATCAGCGGGATCAGCTCGTGGCGGCGCTCGGCGCGGTCCAACAGCGTGGCGTAGCGCGGGTCATCCAGCAGGTCGGGCCGGCCGATGCAGCGGCACACGTTGGCCCACTGCAGGTCGAGGGCGAGCACGATGATGTAGCCCTGGGGACCGCGGTAGGTCCCCGCCGGGAACACCGCCGGGTGGTGGGCGCCGTAGCGCTTGGCCTCGTAACGGCCCTCGCTGAGGTGCTCACCCATCAGCTGGCCCTCGTGGAAGTGGAACAGCGCATCGGTCATCGAGATGTCGAGGTACTGGCCGCGCCCGGTGCGTTCGCGGTGGTAGAGCGCGTAGCCGAGCGAGGCGAAACCATGGACCGCGCCGTTGGTGTCCCCGAGGGCGGAGCACACGAAGTACGGCGGGCCGTCGGGATCGCCGGTCATGTGCATGATCCCCGACACCGCCTGGGCGATGTAGTCGTAACCCGGCTTGCCCGCCCAGGCCGAGTTGCGGCCGAAACACGACACCGACAGGTAGATGACCCGCGGGTTCACCTCGCTGATGGTGTCGTAGTCGAGGCCCCGCCGGGCCATGATCTCCCCCGAGGAGAAGTTCTCGGCGACGATGTCCACCTTCGACGCCAGCTCGACGAGCAGCTCTCGCCCCTCGTCGGTGTTCCAGTCGACACACAGGCTCTTCTTGCCCCGGTTGTGCTGCACGAAGAAGCCGCTGCGGCCGTTCACCTCCCACGGCAGCAGCCGTCCCCCATCGCCCACCTCGGGGATCTCCACCTTGATGATCTCGGCCCCCAACTCCGCCATCATCCTCGTCACACCGGCGCCGGCCAGGTACTGGGTGAAGTCCAGGACCGTGCACCCCTCGAGGATCATCGGGTCACCGTTCGACTGCGGCATCGCTCGCCCCCCATTCGTCGCTCTGTGACGGCCGCCACACTACCGCGACGGAGGGGGAGGGGTGGCAAGGGTCACATACCGTGCAGTATGGCGCCGGGCCGGCGCGCGCCGGTGGGCGCCTCGACGGCGCAGCGCCCGGCCGCTGCCCTATCGTGGCCGCGCACCGGCCGCCCGCCCGTTCCGATACGCAGCGGTATGGCCGCACACCGCCGCCGAACCGCCCGAGGAGCTCCCGATGGCCGCCGTGCTCACCGCCACCCGCCGCGATCTCAACGCCAAGATCGGCACCGAGCTGTCCGGGGTCGACCTGCGCCACCTCGATGCCGACGGTGCCGACGAGTTGCAGCACCTGGTCGCCGAACGGGGCGTGTTGTTCTTCCGGGACCAGCACATGACCCTGGCCGAGCAGGTGGCGCTCGGGCGGCGCCTCGGCGAGCTGCACATCCACCCCGCCGCCAAGGCACCCGAGGGCTTCCCCGAGGTGCTGCTGATCCACACCGACGCCACCAGCACCTCCACCGCCGGCGAGGCGTGGCACACCGACGTCTCCTGCGACGCCCGGCCGCCGGCGCTGTCGATCCTGCGCATCGAACAGACCCCTCCGGTGGGCGGTGACACGGTGTGGGCGTCGATGTACGAAGCGCTCGACACCCTGTCGCCCACGCTGCAGGCGTTCCTGGCCACGCTGACCGCCGAGCACCGAGGCGATCTCGCCTATCGCGGCCGCTACGGCTACCAGGAGGACCGGCGCTACCCGGTCAGCGAGCACCCCGTGGTGCGCACCCACCCGATCACCGGCCGCCGCTGCCTCTACGTCAACAGCGGCTTCACCGCACGGATCAAGGGCCTGCGCCGCAAGGAGAGCGACGCCCTGCTGCGCCTGCTGTTCGACCACATCGCCTACGGCGTGCCGTTCCAGGTGCGCTTCAACTGGGAGCCGGGCTCGGTGGCCATCTGGGACAACCGCTGCGTGCAGCACCACGCCAGCTGGGACTACTTCCCCGAGGCGCGCCACGGGTACCGCGTCACCACCGTCGGCGAGGTGCCGTTCCAGGCACCCGTCGCCGCACCCTGACCGCCCCGCCCGCCCTGACCGCCCCGCCCTGAGCGCTTCGTCCCGATTTCATCGAAACCACTCACGTTCACCCCACGTGAAGCATTCGGTGGACCATCTGTCATAGGTGCATCTGACGGATCGCCGGTTATGCTCGGCCGGACGCCCGTGTGTCGGGGCCGAGCTCGGCGGACCGGTCCGGTGGCAGTGGCGTTTGCAGTGGTGTTTGCAGCGGTGTTGCGGTGATCGACCGATCGCCGTGTTCGGTGGACCAGGCGGGACGATTTCATGAAAACCCACGGCGGCAGTGCGGCAGCAGGGGACCGAGGGCGGGCGCAGCGCGCGGCGCTGGGCCGTTCCGTTGACCGTGGCCACGTTGGAAGCGGCGTTGGCGTTGCCGGCGTTGCGGGCCGACGCCGAGGGCCAGAGCAACGCCGCGCTGCGGCTGCCCATGACCATCACCGGCGGCGAGGCCGCGAGCACCGACACCATCGCCGAGGAGCGGGTGGACTTCGGTCCGCTGCTGTCGGCGGCGGGCATCGAACGGCCCTTCGACGAGGCCGCTCTGGCCGCGTTCGAGGCCGACGCCGCCGGTCAGCCCACCGGCGCAGCCCTGCCGGTGCAGTTCGACGAGGATGCCCCGGGCGCAGCCAGCAGCACGGTGCTGGTGCAACTGCCGGGCGTGCTCGACGCCGGCGCCACCCGCCGGGTGGTGCTGACCGTGGGCGACGGTTCGGCCTTCGCCCCGCACGTGGGCCCGGCCGGGCAGGTCACCGTCGACGCCAACGCCAGCGACGAGGGCCAGAGCGCGTTCAAGATCACCACGCCGCGGGCGGGTGGTACCTGCAGAAGTCCGCCGGGGCGTTCTCCAGCGCGGTCGATGCCGCCGGGGTCGACTGGATCGGGTTTCAAGCCCGGCGCCGGCACGCAGTTCACCGGTGAGTACCGCGGCATCGGCCAGCTCAACGACAACTGGTTCCACCCCGGTGGCACGCAGGCCGCGACCACGTTGGTCAGCAGCGGCACGCTGAAGGCCACGTTCGAGGCGACGGCCACGGTGGCGTCGGGCACCTGGCGGCAACGCATCGAGGTCTACCCCACGTTCGTGCGCTCCTCGTTCACCCAGACCGGCAGCGAGTCGTGGTGGTTCCTCTACGAGGGCACGCCCGGAGGGGACGCCGCGTTCGGCAACGGCGCCGGCACCGTGTACCGATCCGATGGCGGCTCGGTGCCGTTCAACGGCAGCTTCTCGGTGGACATGGCCGCCCCCAACTGGGTGGCCTTCGCCGTGCCCGGTCAGAACCGTTCCATCTTCTTCAGCCACCAGCAGGCGGATGGCGAGGAGGGCTACCACTCGGCCGGCGCCATGACCGTGTTCGGCTTCGGCCGCAACTACCCCGGCGACAGCGGCAAGATCGCCGGGGGGCTGACGAACCAGACGTTCACCTACGGCATCTTGGAGACGGCCAACCAGGCCCAGATCGGTGCGCAGGTGGCCGCCATCAACAGCTCGAACGACAGCAACATCGACCCCGGCGGCGCCACCACCGCCACCACGGCCACGACCCCCACGACCCCTACGACCGCGCCGCCGCCCACGGTGACCCAACCGTCCCAGCCGCCCACCGCGGCAGCCGGCTTCGTGCCGGTGACCCCGACCCGCCTGCTCGACACCCGTGACGCGGGCGGCCCGGTGGCCGCCGGCGCCGTGCGCACGCTGACGGTGCGGGGGGCCGGCACCCCGGTCAACGGCGACGCCGAGGCGGTGGTGCTCAACGTCACCGCGGTCAACGCCACCACCGACACGTTCGTGCGGGTGTGGCCGTCGGGCACGGCCACCCCGGCCACCTCCAGCCTCAACCTGCGCGCCGGGGACACCGTGCCCAACCTGGTGACCACTGCCGTCGGCTCGAACGGCGCCATCAACCTGCAGGTCTCCGACGGGCAGGCCGACCTCCTCGTCGACGTGGTCGGCGCCTACCGTTCGGCCGCCACCACCGGCGGGTACCACGGCGTGAACCCGGTGCGGGCGCTCGACACGCGCGACGCCGGCGGCCCGATCGCCCCTGGCGGCAGTCGCGAGGTGGACGTGGCCACCGCACTGGGGATCAACCCCGCCTCGATGGCCGGCGTCGCCCTCAACGTCACCGTCACCGGTCCCACCGCCGGCGGCTACGTCTCCGTCTACCCCGCCGGCGGCTCGGTGCCCAACGTGTCCAACCTCAACTTCGCCGCCGGCCAGACCGTGGCCAACGCCGCCGTGGTCGGGGTGGGCAGCGGTGCCGGCGCCGGGCGCGTGACCGTGTTCAACCCCGCCGGCAACACCCACGTGGTGGTCGACGTGGTCGGCTGGTACGAGACCGGTAGCGGCGGCGCCCGCTTCCACGCCGTCGCCCCGGTGCGGGCGTTCGACACCCGCGACCGCGCCGGTCGGGCGCCGGTCACCGGCGGTCAGTTCGTGACCGGTGCCGTGTCGGGGGCGTCGCTCGGGGTGGACCCCGCCGCCACCGCGGTGGTGTCCAACATCACCGTCACCGAGGCCACCGCCAACGCCTTCGTCACCGCCTGGCCCACCGGCGAGGCCCAGCCCTGGGCATCGATGCAGAACACGGTGCCCGGCACCACCCGGGCCAACCAGGCGATGGTCAAGGTCGGCACCGGGGCCAGATCAACGTCCTCAACAGCGATGGGTCCGTGCACATCATCACCGACGTGGTCGGCTACTTCAGCTGATCTGATCTCGACCGGACCCGGCCGGGTAGCTCGGCCCGTGCTCCCCCTCGTACCGGCCGCCGGCGACGACCGCTTTCGGTGGGTGATCACCTACGCTGAGAGGGATGGACGCTTCGCTTGAACCCGCGGTGGCGGGCCGGCGGCGACGGGTCGCCGCCGCGCTCTCGCTTCTCCCTGGTCGCCGGCGCGGTCAGCCTGCTGAGCCCGCTCACCAGCCGGTTGCCCCACCTCCCGGCACCGGTCCACCTGCGGGCCCGGCGCAGCGACTGAGGACCGCCGCGCCGGTGAACCCACCGGCACGGCGGCCGGCCCGGCGGCGCTCGGCGGCGCCCGGTGGCGCTCAAGGTCTGATCCAGGCGTGCCGATGCGACGGCGTTCGCCGTCCGAGGAGACCTCCATGCGTCACGCCATCCACCGCTCCGCCGCCGTCGCCCTGCTCTGCTTGTTCGCCGCCGCGTGCGGCAACGACGCCGACACCGGCTCCGCCCCGGCCAGCTCCACCACGGCGCTGCCGACCACGACCACGGCGGCACCCACCAAGAAGCTCAGCGTGGCCGTGGTCACGCCCTCGGCCGCCGACGACCTCGCCTTCAGCCAGCCGATGATCGACGCGCTGCAGGGCATCGCCGCCGAGCGCGGCGCCGAGTTCATGTCGCTGCAGACCACCACCGAGATGTTCCAGACCGACAAGGCCCGCGAGGCGATCATCGACTACGCCGAGGGCGGGGCGAACATCATCGTCGCCCACAGCGACGCCTTCGGGCCGATCGTCGAGGAGCTGGCGCCGCAGTACCCCGAGATCGCCTTCGTGTGGGGCACCGAGATCGACACCTTCGGGATGCCCAACGTGTTCTCCTACGGCCTCGCCGCCGACGAGGGGGCCTACGTGATGGGTGTGCTCGCCGCCGAGATCACCGAGAGCGACAAGGTCGGCATCGTCGGGCCCATCGAGAGCGGTGACGCCAAGCTGTTCGTCGACGGCTTCAAGAAGGGCGTGCACGACACGAAGGCGTCGGTGCAGACCGATGTGACCTACATCGACAGCTTCTCCGACGTGGTCAAGGCGGCCGCGGCGGCGAAGACGTTCACCGACGGCGGGGCCGACGTGCTCACCGGCAGCAGCGAGGCGATGGCCGGCGCCGTGCCCGTGGTGGTGGCCGCCGACGCCGCGTGGTTCGGCAACCAGTCGAACCAGACCTCGCTGTCGCCCGACGCGGTGGTGGCCTCGCAGGTGTACCACTTCGAGAACATGCTGCGCGACGTGATCTCGCGGGTGGAGACCGGCGACCTGGGCGGTGAGGAGTACGAGCTCACGCTGGCCAACGGCGGCCTGGTGATCGAGTACAACGAGAACTACAAGCTGCCCGCCGATGCCCGGGCCAAGGCCGACGCGGCCGAGGACCAGATCATCGCCGGCGCTCTGGCCCCCAACGCCTGATCGTCACCGCACAGGCCGCCGCCGTGGTCACGACCACGGCGGCGATCGCCGGCCGGTAGCCGGCGCGGTCAACCAGGAACCCGCTGGCGGCCGGGCCGGCCAGCGCACCGATGCCGAGGCCGGTGTAGAACGTGCCGAGCGCCCCGCCGAGGTCCCGTACGCCGAACCACTCGGTGAGCACCAGCGGGGTGGCCGTCACCCACGCCGCCCAGCCGAGACCGTGCAGCACGGCGCTCGTGACCATGATCGGGTAGGAGCCGCCGGCGGCGAACCAGGTGAGCAGCCCGGCCAGCATGAGCAGGTAGCCCGCGTTGTACTGCGTCATCGGGGCGAAGCCGCCGCGCCAACCGAACACCAGCCGGGCGGCCACGCTCGATCCTCCGACCAGCCCGATGAGCGCCGCCGCCGCTCCCCGGCCGACGCCGTGGTGCACGGCGTAGTCGTTGTAGAACGCCAGCGGCGTGTAGAAGCCGGGCCCGACCAGCACGACGCTCAGGTAGAGCACCCGGAAGCGCTCGTTGCCCAGGATCGAACGCAACGGCGCCGGTGCGGGGGCGTTGCGGGCATCGGGGGTGGAGGTGACGGCGGCGGCCAACGCCACCACCGCGCTGCCGACGAAGGCCATGATCACGAACGTGGTGCGCCAGCCGTAGCGGTGCTCGAGCACCTCGCTGACGTTGGGCATGACCAGCGTGCCACCGCCCACGCCCAGCAGGACGATGGCGATGGCCAGTGACCGCCGTTGCTCGAACCAGCGGCCCACCACCCCGATCAGCGGCGGGTAGCAGCAGCCGACCGCGGCGCCGACCAGCGGGGCGTAGAACAGGTAGAGCTGCCAGAGCGTGGCGGCCCGCGACGACGCGATCAGGCCCACCGGCAGGGCGATCAGCGCGGCCACGAGCACGATGCGGACCCCGTGGCGGTCGGCGACGCGACCGCCGACCATGCCGGCCAGGTAGTAGCAGCACACCGCGATCGAGAACAGCGCGGCCACCGGGCCGGTGCCGGTGTCGAACGAACGGGCGATGGCGCTCTGGAAGACCCCGAAGGAGAACAGCGCGCCGAAGGTGACGAAGTTGGCGGCGCAGGCCACGCCGGCGATGAGCCATGCCCGGCGACCGTCGAGCACGGCGGTGCGGGGGACGGCGAGGGTCACTCGATCACGGTAGTTGGGCGCCGATCCCCCACCGGGCGCGACGCGGATGGGGATGTCCCCCGAGGACGGCGCCCGCGCGTCGGCGCACGATGCGGGTCACACACAGCTCATCGACACCGACGACCGGAGGAGGTCACGACGATGAACAGGCACCCGCACCTGCACCTGCTGGGCAGCTCGCCGATCGAGGCGCTGCACACCCTGACCACCGGCACCGGGCTGGTCTGCCAGGCCCACGTCGTGGACCTGCTGCTCGACTGCTACGGCGCCACCGCCGAGCCGGCCGTGCGCGACGAGATCGGCACCACCCTGGTGCGCATCGCCCACCGCACGCTGCTCTCCGTCGAGGAGCTCCGGCAGGTGGTGGCCGTGTTGGTCGCTGCCACCGAGGTGGAGGACGCCTTCAGTCACCTGCTGCTGGCCTCGTGAGGGGTTGGCGCCCCGGCCTCGACGCTCAGGCGGCGACCGGCGGGATGGGACCGATGGGTGGCCCGCCCCGCCACAGCCTCGTGGGCGGGGTAGCCCCCGGAGGGAAGGCGTACACACCCCGACGGATCCGGTCCACGTTGCCGACGTCGGCGTCGTAGCCCAACGCATCGGCCAGCGCCTTCACCGGCGTGAGACTGGCCACCCCGTAACCCAGCCGGTGCAGGGTGAGGTGCAGCTCGACGAGGCTGGCCTGGCCCAGGCGCGACAGGATCGCCCGGCAGGTCGAACGCAGGCGGCGGCCCCACAGGAACCGCGCCTCGTCGGGCAACGGGGGGAGCTGCACCCCGCCGTCGGCCGCCGGAGCCCGACCGCGGTCCACCAACCGGCGGTAGAGCCGCTTGCGCTGCGATTCGAGCTGGTCAGCAAGCTTGCGCCGTTGCTCGATGACGTCGAACAGCCGGCGATCCAACTCCGCGATCTGCTCGGCCAGCGCCGCGCACTCCCGTTCCACCGCCGCACGCTTGCGACCGAACACGCGACCCGATCCCACGATCGGATCGAACCGACGCTGGCCTTCATCTCCGTCGAACCCGACACCCGACATGACGATCCTCAAGACAACCGATGATCAACCCAGGCGGCCACTGACACGGCGGGCCCCGAACGCCACCACCCCATCATCCACGCCACCTGTGACACCGAAGCCTCCCCCACCCACCGCGGCCACACCACCACCCCCCTCCCCCACCCACCCGTCATGGCGAATCCTGTGCGATTCGCCATGACGGGTCAGGGCAGGGATGAGTGGGGGAGGGACCACAGCGGGTGAGCTCGGGGCGGTGGCGGGGCTCTAGACGGCGCTGGAGGGAACGGGCCGGGCTGGCCCGGAGCTGGGCGGCGGTGCGGCCCAGGAGGGGGATGGGCTGAAGGGGCGTGGCGGTGCTCACACCATCTGCAGCAGCTCCGCGGCCGAGCGGGCCAACACCGGCACCGCGTCGCCGATCGTCTCGTGGCGCGGGTTGGCCGAGTTGCCCATCCGCCAGCGGTGGTGCAGCTGCGCCACCACCACGCCGGTCTTCCACTGGGCGAACGCCTCGTACCACCGGGCCTGGCTGCAGTCGAAGCCGGTCCGCGCCGCGTAGTGCTCGATGACCTCGTCCCGGGTGGGCAACCCGAACGTCCGCATCGACTCCTCCCGACCCCGCCACGCCCCCGGCGGGTCCGACGGATCGGGCCAGTAGTTCAGCAGCGTCCCCAGGTCCACCAGCGGATCGCCGACGGTGGTCATGTCCCAATCGAAGATGGCGATCGCCCGGTCCGGATCCTCCGCCGCGAACATGCAGTTGTCGAGCTTCGGATCGTTGTGCACCAGCGACACCCTCGACGGCTGGGGCAGGCGCCGGGCCAGCTCGTCGGCCACCGCCACCATCAGCGGCTCGTCCCACAGCTCGCACACCCGGCCCCAGCGATCGGCCCAACCGCGCACCTGTCGCTCGACGAACCCGTCGGGCTTGCCCAGATCGGCCAGATCCACGGTCGCCGGGTCGAGCAGGTGCAGATCGGCGAACGCGTCGATCGTGCCGAAGCCGAGCCGCCGCCCCAACTGCTCGTGGTGCGCCATCGACGCCGGCAGCTCGTCACGGATCACCTCGCCCACCCGGCGCTCCATCACGAAGAAGTCCGCCCCCGCCACCTCGTGGTCGTCGCAGAACAGGTAGGCCCGCGGCGCCCGATCGAAGTGGCGCCACAGGCGCGACAGCACCTTGAACTCCCGCTTCATGTCGTGCGCGCCCGGCGCGATGGTGCCGAACGGGGGGCGGCGCAGCACCAGCTCGGTGTCGCCCAGGCGGATCAGGTAGGTGAGGTTGGCGCTCCCCCCGGGGAACTGGCCCACACCGAACGGCCCGTCGAGCTCCGGGAGCCCGGCTCGCACGAACGCCTCCACCGCCGCCCAATCCAACTCGTCGCCGGCGCGTACCGCCTCTGCCTCGTCTGCCATGGGCGAGAACGTAGCTGGTGCGCCCGACGCCCGACGCCGGCACCCGACGCCGCACCGCGCGGGCGGGAAGGCTGCGCAACCGGTCGGGTAGCGTGCGGGCCGGCAGCACGCCAGGGTCGATCGGGGGAAGCAGACACATGAGCGAGCAGCAGGGACCGAGCGAGATCGGTGTCCTCCACGGCATCCGGGTCGTCGAGTTGACCATGTGGATCGCCGGGCCGTCGGCCGGCGGTCTCCTCGCCGACTGGGGGGCCGACGTCATCAAGGTGGAGCCGCCCACCGGCGATCCGCAGCGCAACATCCTCGGCGCCCTCGGCTACGGGGACCTGCCCGTCCCCGGCTTCGCCCTCGACAACCGGGGCAAGCGCTCCGTCGCCCTCGACCTCAACAGCGACGACGGCCGCGCCGCCATGGAGCAGCTGCTGGCCAGCGCCGACGTGTACCTCACCAACATGCGGCCCAAGTCGCTGGAGGCCATCGGCCTCGCGCCCCAGCAGGTGCACGAGCGCCACCCCAACCTCGTCGTCACCACCATCACCGGCTACGGGCTCGATGGGCCCGACGCCGACAAGCCCGGTTACGACATCGGCGCGTTCTGGGCCCGCACCGGCATCGCCCGGGACCTCGTGCCCCGCGACGCCGCCCCCGTCGGGGTGCGCGGCGGCCTGGGCGATCACTACACCGGCCTGTCCGCCACCGCCGGCCTGCTCGCCGCCCTGCTCGAGCGAGGCCGCACCGGCAAGGGACGCATCGTGGAGACCTCGCTGTTGCGCACCGGCCTGTGGGCCATCGGCCACCAGGTGGTGGTGCAGGACACGTTCGGCCGACTCGAGTCGGCCAAGCCCCGTGAGAAGGCGCCCACCCCGATGGTCAACTCCTACGTCAGCGGGGACGGGCACTGGTTCTGGCTCATCGGCGTGGAGGCCGACCGCCACTTCCCCGGTGTCGCCGCCGCCATCGACCGACCGGAGCTGGTCGACGACGAACGGTTCATCGGCGCCAAGACCCGCAAGGCCAACGCCGCCGAGCTGATCGCCATCTTCGACGAGGCGTTCCGCTCGCAGCCGATCGAGCACTGGAAGGCCCGCTTCGCCGAGCACGACGTGTGGTGGGCGCCCGCCCAGACCATGCCGGAGGTGCTCGAGGACCCCCAGATCCGCGCCGCCGGCGGCTTCGTGCAGGTCACCAACCCGACCGGCGAGCCCTACCTGTCGGTCAACAACCCGATCACGTTCCGCGGCGACCCGCTCGAGCGGACCAAGCCCTCGCCGGCCGTCGGTGAGCACACCGACGAGGTGCTGCGCGAGATCGGCTTCACGAAGTGAGCGACACCGCCCTGTCGTCCACCGGCACGCCAGGGACGGTCGCCACCCCCACCGGTCCGCTGGCGGCGCTGTCGGTGCCGTACTACCCGCGCATGTGGGGCGCCGGCGGGCTGTGGAACATCACCCGCTGGATGACGATCTTCCTGGGCTCGTACCTGGTGAACCGCCTCACCGGCTCTCCCTTGCTCGTGCAACTCGTCGGCACCTGCTTCTTCCTGCCCATGTTCGTGGGTGGGCTGGTGGCCGGCACCGTCTCGGACCGCTTCGACCGCCGCCGCACCGTGCTGCGCCAGCTCGTCGCCCTGATCCCGTTCGCCGCGCTGATGTCGGTGCTGGTGGCCACCGGGCAGATCCGCACCTGGATGATGTACGTGTTCGCCATCGCCGTGGGCGTGGGCCAGGTGGTGGACATGACCAACCGCCGGGCGCTGGTGCACGACATCGTCGGCGACCGCCTCTTCGGCAACGCCATGGCGCTCGAGGCGCTGTCGATGGCCGCGGGCAACATGCTGGGCTCGCTCACCGGCGGCACCGTCATCGGCCTGCTCGGCGAGAGCTCGGCCTACGGGCTGGTGGCCGGCTTCTACCTGGTGATCTTCCTGTTGATGCGCAGCGTCCCGGCGGTGGCCCGGCGGGACCAGGCCGCCGCCGGCGCCACCGGCGGGATGGCGCAGCTGCGCCGGGACCTGGGCGAGGCCACCCGGGCGCTGCCCGGCAACCGTCCGTTCGTGTCCCTCCTCGGCGTCACCTTCGCCATGAACTTCCTGTTCTTCTCGTTCATGCCGATGGTGCCGGTGCTGGCCAAGCAGTTCGACGTGGGCCCCGTACTGACCGGTGTGCTGGCCAGCGGCCTGGGCCTGGGCATGCTCATCGGGTCGGCGCTGATGGTGATCATCGACCCACCGCGCCGCGGCCTGATCTACGTGATCGGCTCCTTCGGCGGCATGATCTGCCTGATCGTGTTCGCCTTGCTCGACGTGTTCGTGATCGCCCTCGCCGCCCTGGTGCTCACCGGCATCTTCTCCGCCGGGTTCTCCACCGTGCAGGCCGCGCTCGTGATCGCCATCAGCCCGCCGGAGATGCGGGGCCGCTCGATGGGCCTGCTCTCGATGGCCATCGGCGCCCTACCGTTCGGTATGGTGCTGCTGGGCGCCCTGGCCGAGCAGATCGGCTCGCACACCGCGGTGGTGGCGTCGGCCGGCACCGGCATCGTGGTGCTCGGCGCCTGGCTCGTCCGCCACCCCGAAGTGACCCGCATCCCCTGACCCGCAGCCCCTGACGGCGGCTCAGGCCCTGGCCGCCTCCACGTTGGCCCGCACCCGCGGCACCACCTCGGTGGCGAAGCGCTCGATCGAACCGTTGAGCATCGACGGCGCCATGCCCGGGGGCGCGCCCCAGCCGACGACGTCGGTGATGCCGAACTCGAGGATGAACGAGGTCAGCTCGGCCACGCAGTGCTCCACGTCGCCCACGATCCACCCCTGCGGGATCGACACCTGGTCCCGGTCGAACGCGCTGAGCCTGTCGGGCGTCTCGGCGAAGAACCGGCCGTAGATGCTCATGCGGTAGCGCTCGGCCGCCTTGATCGGCGCCCAGTCGCGCTCGGGATCGTCGGTCACCAGGCAGGACCGGATGATGCCCACCCGGTAGTCCCCGGGGTCACGGCCGCTCTCCAACAGCCGCTCCCGCCACGGGTCGAGCACCACCGAGCGGGCCCCCTGGGCAACAGGTGCGTGCCGTACCGGGCGGCACGTTCCGCGGACGCCTGCTCATGCCGGCGATCCACAGCGGCGGGCCGCCGGGCTGCACCGGCTTGGGGAACACGGCCACGTCCTCCACGTGGTAGCGCTTGCCGTGGAACGTGAAGCGCTCCCCCGACCAGGCGAGCTGCAGGATCTCCACCAGCTCCTCGGTCAGCGACACCCGCCGGGACTGCGGGATCCCGAAGCCCTTGAACTCGTGGGGGGCGTAGCCCATGCCCAGGCCCAGCTCCATGCGGCCGTTGGAGAGGTTGTCCAGCACGGCGAGGTCCTCGGCCAGCCGCAGCGGGTGGGCGAAGGGGGCCAGGCAGATGTCGGTGGAGATGCGCACCCGCTTGGTGCGCGCGCCACCGCCCCGGCCACCGGCACGAAGTTGGGCAGGTGCCCGTCGTCGAGGAAGTGGTGCTCGGTGAACCACACCAGGTCCAGGCCCAGTCGTCCACCAACGAGACCTGTTCCATCACCTGCGCGTAGATCTCGGGCAGCCCCACCTCGGAACCGGGCGGGCTGCGGAAGTCGTGGACGACACCGAATCGAAGAGGCTGCGACATGGCCGCACCGTAGCGCTGCGGCACGGGCACGTTCCGCCCGGGCGCCGCACCGCCATCAGCGCGGCGCCGCCGGGTGCCGGCGCCGGGCCCGGTGGTGCTTGTGGGCGGCATCGGCCAGCCACACCGCCGGCACCGCCAGCAGCGCCACCGCCAGGCCGGCGGGCGGCGGCGGCCGGTGCTCCAGCAATCTGGCCACCGGACCGATGGCCAGGAACCCCACCAGCGCCACCAACTCCACGGCCACCGCACCCAGCAGCAGGCGGTTGCCACCCCAACCGATGCGCCACACCGGCCGCCGCGAGCTCCGGCAGCTGAACGCGTTGGCCGCCTGGCCGACCACCACCGTGGTGAACGCCGCCCCCGACGCCGCCGCCAGGGCGGTGCCGGTGGGGAACGTCGCCCCGGGCCGCCAGCCCGCCACCACCATGGCCACGAGGAACGCGCTCAGCTCCACGAACGCCTCGGTGGCGCCCAGCACGCCGAAGGCCCGGCGCAGCAGGCCGCCGTCGATGAGGTGCCGGCGCGGCGGCGGACCGTCGAGCACACCGGCGGGCGGCGGCTCGGCGCCGAGGGCCAGCGCCGGCAGCAGGTCGGTGCCGATGTCGAGGAACAGCACCTGCAGCACGCCGATGGCCAGCGGGAAGCGACCACCCGACAGCGCCCACACCACGAACGGGGCGAGCTCGGCCACGTTGTCGCTGAGGTGGTAGGTGAGGAAGCGCCTGATGTTGGCGAACGTGGAACGCCCGGCGGCGATGGCGGCCACGATGGTGGCGAAGTTGTCGTCGAGCAGCACCAGATCGGCCGCTTCGCGGGCCACGTCGGTGCCGCTGCGACCCATGGCCACCCCGATGTCGGCCTCGCGCAGGGCCGGCCCGTCGTTGACCCCGTCGCCGGTCATGGCCACCACGTGCCCGCGCTGCTGCAGGACGCGGGTGATGCGCAGCTTGTCCTCGGGGGCGACCCGGCTGATCACCACGCCGTCACGGTCGAGCAGCGCGCCGAGCACGGCGTCATCGGCCGGCAGGGTGGCACCCTCCAACACGGTCACCGACCCGTCGGCGCCAGCCAGCAGCAGACCGATCTGCTCGCCGATGGCCCGGGCGGTGGCGGGGTGGTCGCCGGTCAGCATGGCCACCTTGATGCCGGCCCGGCGGCAGGCGGCCAACGCGGCGGGCACCTCCGGTCGCGGTGGGTCCTCGAAGCCGAGCAGGCCCAGCAGCTCGAGGTCCCGCTCGGCCTCCTCCACACCATCCGGTATGGCATGGGGCGGCTCGAGGGGGCGCCGGGCCACGGCCAGCACCCGCAGCCCGCGGCCGGCCATCGCCTGCACCGCCCGCTCGGCCGCCTCGGCCGCCTCGTTCGTCCCGGCCGGCCCGGCATCGACGGTCAGGCCGAGCACCGCCTCGGGCGCGCCCTTGACCACGACCGACCCGGCGAGCACCACCGACTCGCGCCGCCGGGCGGGGTCGAACCCGAAGCGGCGGCGCACCGTGTCGCCGTTGGTCGCCGTGGCCCCCGCCCCCACCCGGGCGGCGAACGCGTCGATGGCCGCCTCCATCGGGTCGCCCACCGGCAGCCACCGATCGCCGTCGGCGCGGATGTGTCCCTGCGAACAGGCGCGGGCGGCGGCGCCCAGCTCGGTGAGCGCCGCCGCCAGGCCGTCGGGACCTGCGCGTCCGGTCGCGACCGCTGCGCCACCTGCTTCGGCGACCACCGTGGCGGTGGGCTCGTACCCGACGCCGTCGATGGTCACCGCACCGGTCGGGGTCCACACCGCCACCACGCTCATCTCGTTGCGGGTGAGGGTGCCGGTCTTGTCGGTGCAGATCAACGTGGTCGAACCGAGCGTCTCCACCGCCTCGAGGTTGCGCACCAGGGCGTTGCGCGCGGCCATGCGCTGGGCGCCGATGGCCAGCGACAGCGTGACCGTCGGCAGCAACCCCTCGGGCACGAGGGCCACGGTCACCCCCACGGCGAAGAGGAACCCGTCGCGCTGCGACGCACCCACCAGCACCGACAGCACGAAGAAGGCGACGCCGGCGCCCACCGCCAGGCTCGCCACCACCCGCACGATGCGATCGAGCTCGGCGGCGAGGGGGCTGCGGGGGCGGTGCACGGTGGCGGTCAGCTGCGCGATGGACGCCAGCCGGGTGCGCGTCCCGGTGGCGGTCACCTCGGCGAGGGCGTCACCGACGGCGACGAACGTGCCGCCGAACACCTCCCCGCCCGCACCGACGGGTCGGGGCACGCTCTCCCCGGTCAGCATCGACTCGTCCACCCGCAAGCCGTCGGCCTCCAACACGGTGCCGTCGGCGGGCAGGCGGTCACCGGCGTGCAGCACGACGACGTCGCCCCGCACCACCTCGGCGGCGGCGATGGTGCGCTCGGTGCCGTCGCGGCGCACGGTCACCCCGGCGGGCAGCAGGTCGCGCAGCGCCTCGGCGGCGTGCTCGGCCCGCTGTTGCTGGGCGAAGGCGAACACCCCGTTGACCACGATGACCACGAAGATGGCGATGCCGAGCTGCGGCATGCGCCCGATGAAGGCCAGCAGGCCCGCCGCCCACAGCATCAGGGCGAAGAAGTGGGCGAACTCGGCGCCGAGCCGCCGCCATGCCGGCCGGCGACGGGGCCGGGGCAGCTGGTTGGGGCCGTCGGCCGCCAGCCGGCGGGCGGCCTCGCCGGCGGTGAGCCCGCCGCCTGCGCCCGCCGCCCAGGCCGCCCCGCGCCCGCCGGGGGCATCGGTCCCATCAGGCCCGAGCGGGCCCGGAGGCATCGCATCGCCGGAGGTCGCAGGACCGGTCACCGGCGTCGACGCTACGGCAGGCCCCGCGCCACCGGCAGTGCGTTGCGCACCCCATAGCGAACGACGAAGGACCCGAACCGTGCGGGGCGAGCGCCGTGATCGGCTGCGGCGTTCGCGCCCGTCGCGGGCCCATACTGGGCGTGATGAGCTCGCAGGTGCTGGTGGTGGAGGACGACCCGGCGATCGGCGCGGGGTTGTGCCGGGCCCTCAAGGCGACCGGGTATGACGCGCCGTGGGCCCGCAACGGGGCGGAGGCCCGCCGGTTGCTGGCCACCAGCACCCCCGACCTGGTGCTGATGGACCTCGGCCTGCCCGACGAGGACGGGCTCGACCTGTGCGCCGCGGTGCAGCGCGACCGCCCCGGCCTGCCGGTGATCATGCTCACCGCCCGGGCCGAGGAGATGGACGTGGTCGTCGGCCTCGACAGCGGCGCCGTGGACTACATCACCAAGCCGTTCCGCCTCGCCGAGCTGCTGGCCCGGGTCCACGCCCAGCTGCGCCAGCGGCGTCAGGTGCTGCACACCGCGCCGCCCCAGCCCGCTCCGGCGGGCGGCACCTACGTGGTGGGCGACCTCGAGATCGACCTCGACGCCCGCCGCGCTGGTGGCCGGCGAGGACGTGGTGCTGCGCCCCCGCGAGTTCGACCTGCTCGCCCGTCTCGCCCGCGACGCCGGCCGGGTGGTGACCCGCGAGCGCCTCATGCACGACGTGGACGAGCACTGGTGGGGTTCCACCAAGACCCTCGACGTCCACCTGAACGCCCTGCGCCGCAAACTCGGCGAGCAACCCGGTGAACCGAGCCGGGTGACGGCCATCCGCGGCGTGGGCTACCGCCTCGAACCCGGGGGGCGGGACCGCCCGGCCGGCGGCCAGGACAGCCGGGGCTGAGGGTCGGGGGCCGCCGTGCGCCGACGCATCATCCTCACCGTGGTGGCCGCCTGCGCCCTGGGCGTGGTGCTGCTGTTCCTGCCGGCGGCATCGGCGGTGCGCGAGCGCGAGGAGCGCGCCGAGGTGGCGGGCCTGCAGCGCGATGCCATGGTGATGGCCAGCCGGTTGCCCCGCGACCCGCTGCTCGTGCGGCCCTCCGCCATCGAGGCCATCTTCGCCGGCGACGGCGACCCGTCGCGCCACTTCGGCCTCTACGACGCCACCGGCACGCTGATCGCCGGTGACGGTCCCGCCGATGGGGACGACGCCGTGCGGGTGGCGCTCCGGGATGTCGTGGCCGACATGAGCGCCGATCGCGACATCATCGCCGCGGTGCCCATCGACGCCGAGGACGGCCGGCCCGCCGCCGTCGTGCGGGCCGAGCAGGAGGCACCGCGCGCCGCCGGACGCATCCGGGCCAGCATCCTGCGCCTCGGGATGGTGGCGCTCGGCGCCCTGGCCATCGCCGCCATCGCCGGCGTGCTGCTGGTCCGTCGCATCGTGCGCCCGCTGGAGGCGTTGCGGGCGGTGGCGCAGCGCATCGGCGACGGTGACTTCACCCTGGACACCCCGGTCACCGGGCTCAGCGAGGTCGACCAGCTCGGCGATTCGCTGCGCAGCTCGGCCAACCGCATCGGTCGGTTGCTCACCCGGAGCGGGCGTTCTCCTCCGACGTGCCGCACCAGCTGCGCACCCCGCTCGCCGCCCTGCGCACCACGCTGGAGACCGAGCTGTACGCCCCCGCCCCGACCCCCGCCTGGCCATCGAGGAGGGGCTCGACGCCGTCGAACGTCTCGAGCGCACCGTGGTCACGCTGCTCGACCTCGCCCGCGACGAGCCTCCCGATCGCGCCGAGCTCGACGTGGGACGCCGGCTCGACGCGGCGGTGGGCCGCTGGGCGCCGGTGGCCGCGGCGCAGGGACGGCGGCTGGTGGCGTGCCGCACCGAGGACGACGGCGCCGCCCCGCGGGAGCGCATCGCCGCCCATGCGTCGGCGTCGGCCTGCGATCACATCCTCGACGTGCTGGTGGAGAACGCGCTGGTCCACGGTCGCGGCACGGTGGAGCTGCGGGCGGTGCCCCGCCACGGCGTCATCGGCATCGAGGTGGCCGACGAGGGCACGGTGGCCGCCGACGCCGAGGCCCGCCTGTTCCGCCGGCGCGAGTCCTGGGCCGGCTCCACCGGGATCGGCCTGCACCTGGCCCGGGCCCTGGCCGAGGGCGAGGGCGGCCGGCTGCGCCTGGCCCAGGCCGACGGCACCACGTTCGAGCTGTTGCTGCGCAGCAGCGACGCCGACGCCCGCACCGCCACCGTCGCCTAGGTTTCCGTGCGCCGTGCGACGTGCGCCACCTCAGGTGCCGGGCGACGGCGATGGCCTCGAGCGAAGGGAAACCCATGTTGTGGGAGCTGCGTCAGTACCGGGCCAAGCCGAACAAGCGCGATGAGCTCGTGCGGTGGATGGAGGAGGACGTCGTGCCGTTCCAGACGGCCAAGGGCGTGGTCATCGCCGGCACGTTCGTCGGTGAGGAGGACGACAACCTGTTCGTGTGGATCCGCCGCTTCGACGACGAGGACCACCGCCGCCGTCTCTACGAGGACGTCTACCAGAGCGACCACTGGAAGAACGTGCTGGGCCCTCAGGCCGCCGAGCTCATCGAGCGCGAGCAGATCGTGGTCACCCGGTTGACGCCGACGCCTCGCTCCGTGCTGCGCTGAGCCGGGCGGGCACGCTCTTGTGCCACGGCGTGCCCACCCACGGGTCGCGGTCCTCGGCTGCGGTCAGCTCGTTGGGGGCCACGCCGGTGCGCACCCGCCGGTCGTCCTCGGGGTGATCGAGGCCGAACCCGTTGGGCAGCGCCGGTGGCCCGGTTGCATGGCCGGGTCCACCTGCACCGTCACCTCGGCGGTGGCCCGCTTGGTCTCGATCAGGGCGCGCTGCCCGTCCTGCACACCGAAGCGCTCGGCGTCGGCGGGGCTGAGGCGCAGCGCGCCGTCGGGGTCGGATCGACGCCACCCGGGGTCCCGCATGATCGTGTTGGCGGTGAAGGCCCGGCGCTCCCCGGCCGACAGCAGCAACGGCCAGTCGTCGGTGGGCCCCGGTGGCTCCTCGTGCTCGAGGGCGGCCAACTCGGCCAGCTGGTCGTCGAGCTGCAGCTCGACCCGCCCGTCGGCGGTGGCGAGTCGTTGCCAGGTGGCGTCGTCGGTGTCGTCGGTGAACACCACGCCCGACGGCGAGGCCAGGATGGCGTCGAACAGGGCGTCGGCGGCGGCCACCCTCGCCGAAGCCGGCGCGGCGCACGCCCTCGGCGTTGAGGGCGACGGCCTTGGGCAGGGCCAGCAGGAGCGCGGCGGCCGCCGCCGCGTTCGTCCCGTCCGGGGTCTGCAGGTGCGGTCCGAGGGCTCGGTAGGCCAGCAGGGGCGCCACCGCCGAGCTGCGGCCGCTCGCCGAGCAACGACTGCAGCGCGGCGAGGAACGCGCCCCGGCCGTCGGCGGCCGCCGCCCGCAACGGGGCCAGCTCCGCCTCGCCGTACAGCCCCGCCGCCTCGGCGATGCGGCAGTGGATCTCCGGCTCGGCCAGCGGGCCGTCGGGGGTGTCGGGAGGCGCCAGCACCGGCCGGCGCAGGTGGAACACGTTGCGCGGGAACTCGAAGTTGAACAGCGTCGCCTCGAACTTCTCGTACTGGGTGAGCGCCGGCAGCACGTAGTCGGCGGCGCGGGCGGTCTCGGTGAGGAACACGTCGATCACGACGCTGAGCTCGAGCGCGGCCATCGCCCGGCGGAACTGCCCGCTGTCGGCCACCGAGTGCAGCGGGTTGCCCGATTCCACGATGAGGGCCCGATACCGCGCCGGATGGTCGGCAAGGATCTCCTCGGCCATCACGTTGCAGGGCAGCAGCCCGGCCACGATGCGGGCGCCCACCACCGGGCTGCGGGGCCCGTCGGCGCCCAGCTCCGCCCGTGAGGCCTTGGCCAGCGGGATGAGCGTGGAGAAGGCGTACTGCGCACCCGGCCGCCCGAGGTTGCCGGTCAGCAGCCACAGCAGCTTCTCCAAGTAGCTCACCAGGGTGGAGTGGCGGTTCATCTGCACGCCGAGGTCCTCGAAGACGGCCACGCTCGACGCTCGGGCGATGCGCCGGGCCGCGGCGCGCACGTCGGTCTCCGGCACCCCGGCGATCTCGCAGTACCGACCGATCGGTATGGCCCGCAGCGCGGCGAGGACCGCGTCGGCGCCGGTGGTGTGGGCGGCCAGCCAGGCGGTGTCGGCCAGGTGCTCGTCGACGATGGTGGCGGCCATGGCGGCGATGAGCCAGGCATCGCGGCCCGGGCGCACAGCCAGGTGGTGCTCGGCGAGTTGCGCCGTCTCGGTGCGGCGGGGGTCGATGACCACCATGGCGCGCCCCGGATCGTTGGCGATCGCCTTCAGCGTGCTGCGGGCGTGGGGGATGCCGTGGGTGTGCCACGGGTTCTTGCCGATGAACAGCGCCACCTCGCAGTGGGCGAAGTCGCCGCGCACGCCGGTGCCGAACATGCGCCCGTTGACCCAGATCTCGCCGGTCTTCTCCTGGGCGATGGCGGTGGAGCGGAAGCGGCCGCCGAGGCCGCGGAACAGGGCGTTGCCGTACGCACCGCCGAGGTGGTTGCCCTGGCCACCGCCACCGTAGTAGAGGATCGTCTCGCCGCCGTGGGCCTCGCGCACGGCGTTGAGCCGAGCGGCGATCTCGGTGACGGCCCGTTCCCACGACACCGCCTCGAACGTGCCGTCGGGCCGCCGGCGCAGCGGGTGCAGCACCCGTTCGCCCCGCCCGTTCTGGTAGTGGTCGAGGCGCAGCGCCTTCTCGCAGGTGTAGCCGCGTGAGGCGGGATGGGCCTTGTCCCCGCGGATGCGCTCGAGGCGGCGGCCGTCGGCGCCGCCGATGCGCACCTCGATGCCGCAGTTGCACTCGCACAGGATGCAGGCCGTCTGCTGCCAGTCCATCGGGGCTCCCGGTTCCGTCGTGGTGGCCGTCCGAGCGCACCGGCCAGTGAGTTCCGTGAGAGAACCTACCGCGGGCGGGCCGCCGCCTGCAACGATGACCGACATGGCCCTCACGCTGTACCGCATCGACCGCGAGCACGCCGACCGTCTGCTGTTCCTGCTGCACGGCTACAGCGCCGAACAGCACCACCTCGCCGCCTACGTCCCGCTGGTGGACCCCGGCGAGCGGTTCAGTGCGGTGTGCCCGCGGGCGCTGCACGACCTGCCCGACTCCGACGGCGCCTCGTGGTGGGTGCGCACGGCCGACGGACCGGAGCCGGCGTCGGTGCTCGCCGCCGTCGATGCGGTGGCGGCGCTGATCGCCGAGGAGTGCGAGCGCCGGGCGGTGCCGACCGAGCGCTGCGTGGTCGGGGGCTTCTCCCAGGGCGGGATGCTGTCGCTGGCCCTCGGCGGTCGCGCCGGCGCACCGAGGCTGGGCGGCGTGTGGGCGATGTGCTGCGCGCTGCCCTCCGTGGAGGGCTTGACGCTCGACCTCGCCGCCGGGGCGGGCACGCCGGCGCTCGTGCAGTTCGGCCGGCGGGACCCGATCATCCCGGTGGAGCGGGCCGGGGCGGTGGCCGATGCGCTGCGGGCGGCCGGCTGGCGGGTGACCCAGGCCGGCTACGACATGGACCACTCGCAGCGCATCGAGATGATGGTCGACGCCCGCACCTGGCTGGGAACGCTGGCCTGACCGCCGGCCGCAGGTCACCCGCCCGCTCAGGCGTCGAGCGGTTCCCCGTCGACGTACAGCCAGCGGGTGCCCACCCGTTCGAAACGGCTGCGCTCGGCCAGCACGCCCGGCCCCTCGCCGCTGCGGTAGTGGGCGACGAAGTCGACGGTGCCGCGGGCGTCGAGCTGACCGCCCCTTTCGCGGCCCCGCACGTCGAGCCGCACCCAGGTGACGCCCGGATCGGTCACGGTGGAGGGCCGGGTGTCGGGGTGCCAGCTGCGACGCAGGAACTCGACGTCGCCCAGGGCGTGGGCGCTGTAACGGGCACGCATCAACGCCTCTGCGGTGGGGGCGTGCCGCTGCCCGTCGAGGTAGCGGCCGCAGCACGACGCCAGCGCCGCCCCGGTGCCGCACGGACACGGCGGCCCGCTCGGGTCGCTCCGGCCACTCGGCCCGCTCCGGTCGCTCACGGCCGTGCTCCTGCGCTCGTCGTCACGCCCACCATCATCGCGGCCGGGCGGTCCCCGTGGCCCATACGTTCCGGTATGGATCGCCGGAGCGCCCTGCGGTGACCTCCGTCACCGGCCGACGGCTCAGCCGTCCGGTTCGTCGCGGTTGCACCAACAGTTTTCGCGCGGGTCCTGCCGTGTTCTTCCCGATCCCTTACCTGACGCACCAACACTGGAACCGAGCCGACACCGCAACCGCCGACCGCCGCCCCGCCGCCCAGCACGAAGGGTCACCCATGGCCAACGCCCACTCCCGTTTCGAAGCCGTCTCCCGCCGCGCGTTCCTGGCGCGCCTGCTCGCCGCCGGCGCAGTGGTGACGGTGCCGGGGCTGGCCTGCGGCAGCAACGACCGCGACGTGCTGGGGGTGGAGTCGGCCGCCGGCACGACCCCGACGAGCGCTGCCGCCGGGGGTGGCACCGCGCCGGGCGGCGCTGCGGCTGCGACCACGGCCATCGTTACACCCACCACGGCCGCACCCACCACGGCGGCGCCCACGACCGCCGCGCCCACCACCGCCGCCCCGGCGACGGCGGCGCCCACCACCGCCGCAGCGGTCCCTGCTGCGGCCACCGGCACCTTGAGCATCGACTTCACGTTCGCGGCATCGGGGGGCGGCCGGGTCCGCAACCCGTACGTTGCGGTCTGGATCGAGGACGCCTCCGGCGCCATGGTGCAGACCGTCGCCCTGTGGTTCGAGCAGGGCAAGGGCATGCGCTGGCTCCCGGACCTGCGCCGCTGGTACCAGAACGCCGGCGCGGCCCTGGACAGCACCATCGCCACCGTGTCCTCCGCCACCCGCTCCCCCGGTGGCTACTCCGTCGCCTGGGACGGCACCGACCTGGCCGGGCGGCCCGTCGCCGCCGGCGGCTACTTCATCTGCATCGAAGCCGCCCGCGAGCACGGGCCCTACGAGCTGATCCGGGAGCCGTTCGCCCTGGGCGAGGGGCCCTTCCGCACCGATCTGCCCGGCAACGGCGAGCTGACCAACGCCTCCATCACCCTGCAGGCCTGAGGGCCCGGCAAAGGACGTCCCATGAGCTCCGGCCGCACGATCCAACGCACGCTCCCCACTCCCGGCAAGCGCCGCTGGCAGACCAGCACGCACCGGTGGGTCCGCTGGGTGCACGTGTACACCAGCATGATCAGCCTGCTGATCGTGTTGTTCTTCGGGATCACCGGCATCACCCTCAACCACCCCACCTGGACCTTCGGTGACGGCGCCGACCGCTCGAGCTTCACCGGCACCCTGCCGGCCGGCGTCACCGACGCCGAGCGCACCGACTTCCTGGCCGCCAGCGAGTTCATCCGGGACACCTACGGGATCTCCGCCGACGTCGCCGACCACGGCATCACCGGCGATCAGGGCACGATCGCCTACAAGGGTCCGGGCTACGCCGCCGATCTGTTCTTCGATGTCGACACCGGCGCCTATGAGCTGGCCATCGAGCAACAGGGGCTCGTCGCCGTGCTCAACGACCTGCACAAGGGCCGCGACACCGCCTCGTCGTGGAACTGGGCCATCGACGTGGCCGGCGGGTTCCTCGTGCTCGTGGCGACCACCGGGCTGGGCATCCAGCTGTTCCTGCGCAAGCGGCGGGCCCGGGCGCTGGCGATGGCCGCCGGCGGCGCCGGCTTGGCCGTGCTGCTCATGGTGCTGACCACCACCTGAACCCGGCCGCCGCTCAGGCGCCCGGCCAGCGGCTGCTGCGCCACCACCGGCCGGTGTCGTCCACCGCCAGCGCGGCCACGCCGTCGAGGTCCTCGACGAACGCCAGCGCGTCGGGCGGCGGCAGCACCGAGACCACGGTCGCCACCGCGTCGGCGGTCATGGCGTCGGGGGCCAGCACGCTGGCCGAGCGCACCCCGTCGGTCGGCCGACCGGTGCGGGGGTCGAGCACGTGACCGAACCACCGGCCGCCCACCCGGAAACCCCGCCGGGTCGGCCCGCTGGTGGCCAGGGCGGCGTCGCCGAGGGTGATGGTGGTCAGCGGTGCGCCATTGTCGTGGCGGCGTTCCGGATCCTCAATACCGACCGGTACGGTGCCGCGCCCCCGGTGCAGCAGGTCACCGCCGGCGTTGACCACCAGGGCGTCCACCCCGGACGCGGCGCCCGACGAGCGGTCCCACCGGGCGGCGGCGCAGTCGACGATGTAGCCCTTGGCGATGGCGTTGAGGTCCACCCGGCAGGGGGTGTGCAGGCGGCGGGCCCGCCCGCCGACCGCGTCGTAGGGCGGGTCGAGCAGCGCGGCGAGCGTGTCGTCGATCGCCTGCGTCGACGGGGCTCGCCCCTCGCGCTCGGCCTGCCGCCACAGCTCGCTCAGCGGTGCCGAGCCCGTGCTGAACGCACCCCCGCTGCGGCGCTCCCAGGAGCGGGCGGCGACGAGCACCTCGTGCAGCTCCGGCGGCGCGGCGTCGTCATCGAGCTCGCCGCGGCACCAGCGGCGCAGTGCGCTGGTCTCGTCGAACACGGAGAACACCCGCTCCAGCCGATCGCACTCGGCGAAGACCTCGTCGGCCAGCGCAGCGGCCGCCGCCCGTCGGAACCGCTGATGCGCACCGCCACCCGGGTCCCCAGCAGCGGCTCCTCCGACCACGTCCACACCGACGCCGGCTCGGGGTCGGGCGGGGCCATCACCGGCGGAGGCTACCGGCACGGCGAGCACCGGCGGCCGTCAGGGTGCCGGTCGATCCGACAGGAACGCCGACACGAGCTCGACGAAGCGGTCGAGCTGGTCGTGGTGCACCCAGTGACCGGCCCCGTCGATCGTCTCGTGGCGCACCGAGGCGGCGACGGAAGTGCGAGCACAGCCCGGCCACATCGCCGTCGCGCTGCACCCAGCTCTCCGAACCGCTGATGAGCAGCACCGGGCAGGTGATCTCACCCCACAACGCCCAGCGCTCGGCGGCCGGCATGTCGTAGGGGCCGGGGCCGAGGTGGGTGTAGTTGTCGAACTTCCAGCTGTAGGTGCCGTCCTCGTTCTGGTCGGCCCCGTGCACCGTCAGGTGGCGGGCCTGTTGCGGGGTGAGGTGCTGGTTGGCCTCCTGCATGCGCTCGAGCGCCTCGTCGATCGAGCGGTAGCGGCGGGGCTGGCGGCCCGACAACGCCCTCCCGTTGTCGATCCAGTCGCGCAGCTTGGCGGCGGGCGAGAGCGGCGCCTCCGGCTCCGGCGGGCCGTAGCCCTCGATGACGACCAACCGCTCGACCAGCTCCGGGTAGGTGCCGGCGTACTTCAGGCACACGTTGCCGCCCAGGGAGTGGGCGACGATGCGCAGCGGGGCCAGGCCGGTCTGGCGCACGAGTTGGGCGATGTCGTAGACGTACTCGTAGGAGCCGTAGGTGGAGCCGACCGCCCACTGGGAATCACCGTGGCCCCGCAGGTCGGGGGCGATGACGTGGTAGCGGTCGCGGAGGCGTTCGGCCACCCAGTCCCAGTTGTGGCAGTGGTCGCGGTTGCCGTGCACCAGCAGCAGCGGCGGCGCCGCCTCGTTGCCCCAGTCGAGGTAGTGCAACCGCAGGCGTTGCGAGAAGTAGGAGTGCGACGTCGGAGCGGCTTTGGCGACCATCGCCGGCCTTCCTACCGGACGGGGCCCGCACGGCGCCATCACCCACCCCGTACCGATCGGTATGCAGCTGTTCCCGCCCCCCGTCGCACCGAATCCGCGCCGATTCGCTGCGAGTGGGAGGACACTTGGGTACACGAAACTTATTGACATGCCACATACCGGGGCGGTTTTGATCGCGCCCGCTCCGAACAGGGCCCAGATCATCGACCAGCAGCGTTCCCGGCGCCACGCAACGTCGACCATTTGTCGATTGCGTCACGCAACGCCTTCCAAAACCGCCCCGGTCCCGGCGACGACCGGCAGGACCACCCGTGAGCACGCGGCCGTCAGCGGATCACCCGACGTGACGGCTGCAACCCGCCGTCGCCCTGCGCAAGAATGACCGGCATGATCGACCAGCAGGCGTTGAGCGAGAAGCAGGCACCCCTCAAGGATCGGTACCGCAGCGAACCCGGCGCGGCGCGCATCACGCTGTCGGCCACCGGGCGCATCGGCGACGGGGTCACCTGCTCGGTCGACACCGGCAAGGCCCTGGTCCAGGCCGGCCTGCACCCACTGACCGGCGGCGACGGGCTCTCCGCCTGCTCGGGCGACATGCTGCTCGAAGCGCTGGTCGCCTGCGCCGGGGTGACCCTGGGGGCGGTGGCCACGTCGCTCGGCGTGGAAGTGGGCGACGCCCGCCTGGTGGCCGAGGGTGACCTCGACTTCCGGGGCACGCTGAGCGTCGCCAAGGACGCGCCGGTCGGCTTCAGCGCCATCCGCCTCCGGGTCGAGCTGGACGGCGAGGTGTCCGAGGAGCAGCGAGCCCTCCTGGCCAAGTTGACCGAGCGGTTCTGCGTCGTGTTCCAGACGCTGGCCAACCCGCCGGCGTTGTCGGTGTCCTTCGAGTAGGCCCTGCCGTACCGGCAGGTACGTGACGGGCGTCGCCGGCGGGCGGTGCTTTGTACCCTGGCCGGGGCATGAGCCCGTCCCGCATCGTCGGGCCATGACCGATGTTGCGACCGGTTGGGACGATGCCCGGCGCCAGCTCGCCGGCCTGCCCGACGGCGGGCTGAACCTGGCCCACGAGGCGGTCGACCGCCACGTCGCCGACGGCCACGGTGACCGCATCGCCCTGCGCCTGCTCGGCCGCCACGGCGAGCGCCGGGAGGTCAGCTTCGCCGAGCTGGCGGCGTTGACCAACCGCTTCGCCAACGTGCTTGAACGGCTGGGTGTCGCCCCCGGCGAGCGGGTGTTCGTGCTGGCGCCGCGGCGCCTGCTGGTGCACACCGCCGTGCTGGGCGCCCTCAAGGCCGGCACCGTGGCCTGCACGCTCTTCGCCGCCTTCGGCCCGGAACCGATCCTGCAGCGCCTGCAGCTGGGCCGGGCGCGCGCCATCGTGACCACCGGTGAGCTGTACCGGCGCAAGCTGGAACCCGTGCGCGCCGAGCTCGACCGACTCGAGCCGCCCCCGATCATCCTGGTGGAGGGCGAGGACATACCGGACGGTACGACCGCGCTCGACCCGCTGCTCGACGCCGCCTCGCCCCGGCACCGCATCGCGCCCACCAACCCCGGTGATCCGGCCCTGCTGCACTTCACCTCCGGCACCACGGGCACCCCGAAGGGCGCCGTGCACGTGCACGAGGCCGTGGTCACCCACCTGGCCACCGGCCGGGCGGTGCTCGGCCTGCGCGACGGCGACGTGTTCTGGTGCACCGCCGATCCGGGCTGGGTGACGGGCACGTCCTACGGCATCGTGGCCCCGCTGGCGTGCGGGGTGACCTCGATCGTGGACGAGGCCGACTTCGACGCGGTGCGCTGGTACCGGCAGCTGGCCGACGAGGGCGTGACCGTCTGGTACACCGCGCCCACCGCCATCCGGCTGCTCATGCGGGCCGGGCCCGAGGCGGCGGCCGGCGCCGACCTGCGGGCGCTGCGCTTCGCCGCGTCGGTGGGCGAACCGCTCGGTGCCGACGCCGTGCGCTGGGGCCGGGAGGAGCTGGGCATCGAGCTGCACGACAACTGGTGGCAGACCGAGACCGGCGGCATCATGATCGCCAACCGGCCGGACCTGCCGGTACGGGACGGCTCGATGGGCCAGCCGATCCCCGGCATCACGATCAGGGTGGTGGCCACCGATGTGGACGGCGAGGCGGTGCACGGCGCCGACGGCGACCTGCTCGACGTACCGCCGGTGCCCGCCGGCGACGAGCCGGCGGGAGACGAGGGCGTGGGCATGCTGGTGCTGCGCTCGCCGTGGCCGTCGATGTTCCGGGCCTACCTCGACCAGCCCGAGCGGTACGCGCGCTGCTTCGACGGCCGGTGGTACCTGACCGGCGACCTCGTGCGCCGCGATACCGATGGGTACGTCTGGTTCGTGGCCCGCGCCGACGATGTCATCAAGACCGCCGGCCACCTCATCGGGCCGTTCGAGGTGGAGTCGGTGCTCAACGACCACCCGGCCGTGGCCGAGACGGGGGTGTACGGCGTGCCCGACCCCATGGCCGGCGCCCTGGTGCACGCCGCCGTCGTGCTGCGCTCGGGGCACGGCACCGAGGCGGAGGTGCTGCGCAGCCTGACCGCCCACGCCCGCCGCCGGCTCGGGGCGGCCGTGGCCCCCCGCCGCTTCGTGGTGGTCGACGCCCTGCCGAAGACCCGCAGCGGGAAGATCCTGCGCCGCCTGCTGCGCGCCCGGGAGCTGGGCCTGCCCGAAGGCGACCTGTCGAGCCTGGAGCCGGAACCGGGACCGGCACCGGACTCGGAACCGGCACCGGTCGCCCCACCAGCGGACCAGGCCACCATCCCTGTTGTTGCCATCGAGGAGACCAGCCATGCGTGACCGCCTGGACCTGCTGCGCGACATGCTGCTCGTGCGCCATTTCGAGGAGCGCTGCGCCCGCCTCTACCAGGAGACGAAGATCCGCGGCTTCCTGCACCTCTACGTGGGCGAGGAGGCGGTGGCCACCGGCGTGCTGGCCGAGCTCGAACCGGGCGACAACCTCGTCGCGACCTACCGGGAGCACGGCCACGCGCTGCTCAAGGGCGTCGACGCCGGCGCGGTGATGGCGGAGATGTTCGGCCGGGCCGAGGGCTGCTCCGGCGGCCGCGGCGGGTCGATGCACCTGTTCGATGCGTCGAAGCGCTTCTACGGCGGCAACGCCATCGTCGGCGGGGGCCTGCCGCTGGCGGTGGGGCTGGCGCTGGCCGATCGCCTGACCGGCACCCGCCGGGTGACCGTCTGCTTCTTCGGCGAGGGCGCGGTGGCCGAGGGCGAGTTCCACGAGTGCATGAACCTGGCCGCCCTGTGGGACCTGCCGGTGTTGTTCTGCTGTGAGAACAACCTCTACGCCATGGGCACGGCGCTCGAGCGTTCGGAGGCCGACACCGACCTCACCGTGCGGGCGGCCACCTATGGCATGGCGGCGTGGTCGGTCGACGGGATGGACGTCGAGGCGGTGCAGCAGGCGGCGCGCCGGGCCGTCGCCATGGTGCGCGAAGGCCGGCCCGCCTTCCTCGAGTTCCGCACCTACCGCTTCCGGGCGCACTCGATGTACGACCCGGAGCTCTACCGCGACAAGGCCGAGGTGGCGCAGTGGAAGCAGCGCGATCCGATCGCGCTGTTGAAGGCCCGGCTCCTCGACGACGGGACGGTGGACGACGCCGCGCTCGACGCGCTCGAGGCCCGGGCGGTGGCCGCCGTGGACGCCGCCGTCGCCTTCGCCGAAGCGGGCACGCTGGAACCGGTGGACACGCTCACCCGGCACGTGTACGCCGAGACCGGCGGTGCGACGTGAAGCTGAGCGGGCGCGAGGCCATGCGACGGGCGATTCGACGGGCCCTGGCCGGCGACGAGCGCGTGTTCCTCATGGGCGAGGACGTGGGCCGCTACGGCGGGTGCTTCGGGGTGTCGAAAGGGTTGCTCGACGAGTTCGGGCCCGACCGGGTGCGCGACACGCCGCTGTCGGAGTCGGCGTTCGTGGGGGCCGGGATCGGCGCCGCCATGGCCGGGATGCGCCCGATCGTCGAGATCATGACGTGCAACTTCTCGCTGCTGGCCCTCGATCAGATCCTCAACAACGCCGCCACGTTGCGGCACATGAGCGCAGGGCAGCTCGGCGTGCCGCTGGTGATCCGGATGACCACCGGAGGGGGCCGCCAGCTCGCCGCCCAGCACTCGCACAGCCTCGAGGGCTGGTACGCCCACATCCCCGGCATCAAGGTGCTGGCCCCGGGCACCGTCGAGGACCTCGCCGGCATGCTGCAACCGGCGCTGGCCGATCCCGACCCCGTGCTCATCTTCGAGCACGGCGGGCTCTACAACGCCGAGGAGGAGCTGGCGGACGAGGCGCCGGTGGTGGACATCGAGCGCGCCGTGGTGCGCCGGGCGGGCACCGACCTGACGCTGATCACCTATGGCGGCTCGCTGGCCGTCTGCCTCGACGCCGCCGAGCAGCTCGCCGCCGGGGGCACGTCGGTGGAGGTGGTCGATCTGCGGGTGCTGCGCCCGCTCGACGACGCCACGTTCCTCGACTCGGTGCGGCGCACGCACCGGGCGGTCGTGGTCGACGAGGGCTGGCGGTCGGTGAGCCTGGCGGCGGAGGTGTCGGCCCGCATCATGGAGCAGGCGTTCTGGGAGCTCGACGGACCGGTGGGTCGGGTGTGCACGGCCGAGGTGCCGCTGCCCTACCCCCGTCACCTCGAGGAGGCGGCGCTGCCGTCCGTCGGCCGGGTGGTCGACGCCGTGCGGGCGCTGGTGGGCGATGGCTGAGCAGACCAGCAGCGGGGCCGGCGCCGAGCCGCTGGCGTTCCGGATGCCGTCGCTCGGCGCCGACATGACGGTGGGGACGGTCCTCGACTGGCACATCGGCGTGGGCGACGTCGTTCGCCACGGCGACATCGTGGCCCTGGTCGACACCGAGAAGGCGGAGATCGAGGTCGAGTGCTGGGACGACGGGACGGTGGCCGAGTTGGTGGTGCCGGTGGGTGAGCAGGTGCCGGTGGGCACCGTGTTGGCCTGGTTGTCACCGGCCGGTGTGCCCACCGGGGCGGTCGCCACCCCGCAGGCCGCGCCCACCCCGCCGGCCGCGCCACCCCGCCGGCCGAGATCGCGCCACCGGTCGCGTCCACCCCGCCGGCCGAGATCGCGCTCACCCCGCCGGCCGGGACTGCGCCGGCACGGCCGGTGCCGGTCCGACGGGTCGAGCCCCGGGTCCTCTCGCCGCTCGTGCGCCACCTGGCCGAGGAGCGGCACCTCGATCCCGCCCGCCTGCAGGGCAGCGGGCCGGGCCACCAGGTGCGCCGGATCGACGTCGAATCGGCGGCCATACCGAGTGGTCTGGTCGATCGCCCACGGGTGAGCCCGCGGGCGCGACGGCTGGCCGCCGCCGCCGGGATCGATCCGGCGTCGCTGGCCGGCAGCGGTCCGGGCGGGGCGGTGATCGGGCGCGACATACCGTCCGGTCCGGTCGGCGAACGGTCGGCGGCCGCGCTGGTGACCGCTGCGGTCCCCGTCGACCGGTCGGTGCGCATGCGCCGAGCGATCGGCGAGCTGATGAGCCGGTCCTGGCAGGAGATCCCCCACTACCACCTGCAGACCAGGGCCGAGCTGTCGGCGGCCCTGGAGCGGCTGGCCCGTGCCAACGAGGCGCAGCCGATCAGCCGGCGGGTGCTGCCCGCGGCGCTGCTGCTGCACGCGGTGGCCCGTGCCGCCGCCCACCACCCGCTGGTCAACGGCACCTACACGGGCGGAGCGTTCCACCCGGCCGACCGGGTCGACCTCGGGGTGGTGGTCGCGCGGCGGCGGCGGTCTGCTCGCCCCGACCATCGTGGGCGCCGACCGGCTCTCGCCGGTCGAGCTCATGGCGCGCTGCGCGACGTCGTCACCCGGGCCCGCCGGGGTCGGCTGCGTTCCGCCGACGCAGCACCGGCGTCGATCACGGTGACGAACCTGGGCGAGTTGGGTGTGGATGCGGTGTTCGGTGTGATCCACCCGCCGCAGGTGGCGCTGGTCGGCATCGGCGCCGTGCACGAGGAACCGTGGGCGGCCGGGGGCATGGTGGCGGCGCGGCCGGTGGTGCAGCTGACCCTGGCCGGGGACCATCGGGTGTCCGACGGTCTGACCGGTGCGGCGTTCCTGGCCGAGGTGGTCCGCAACCTGCAGGAGGATGTCGCGATGAACGTGGAGGATGCCCCATGACCGCCACCACCGAACTGGTGCTGCGCCTGCTGGTCGAGCTGGCGCCGGAGATCGATCCCGCCACCATCGATCTGCAGCGCGAGCTGCGCGAGCAGGTCGACCTCGACTCGATGGACTTCCTCAACCTGATGGAAGCGGTGGCGGCCGAGACCGGGGTGGAGGTGCCAGAGCGGGACTACCCGCTGGTGGCCTCGATCGCCGCCCTCGCCGCCTACACCGACGCCCGCACCTGACCGGCGGGCGCCGGGACGACCGAGGGCTACCCTCCCCCACCCCACAACCCCGGACCGCCCGCCTTCCCACCCTTCGCTGCCGCCTCCCGCACCCTCTCGGACCCTCCCGCACCCCATCACGTTTCTCCGGTGACGGAATGCAAACACGATTCGCGTTGGCGCTGACCGGATGGGTGCCTGTCGCACCCGCAGAGCAGGCACCTAGCCGCGCAGAGCATCCGTGTTTCGTCACCGGAGAAACTCGATGCGGCGTTCCGACCACCCGGCCGGCGCGGCGGTTTGCGGGCAACATCGGCAGCTGGCGCCGGAGCGGCAGCGGGACGACGAGCGGCGGGACGGTGGGCGATCGCCGATCAGTTGGGCGGTGGGTCGGGCCGATCGCTCGAGGTCGCTCGCTCGGCGGCGATCGCCCGTAGCACCTCACCCACGGCGCTCGACAGGCCGCAGGTGTGCACCGGCGGCCCGCCCGCCCCGGCCCGTTCCCGGTGGGCCGCGGCGAGCCGGCCGAACACCGCTTCGCGCTCGGACCCGGTGACCACGACCACCTCGTCGGCGCCGTCGACCAGCGGGCAGCGACCGCCATCGAGCAATGGGCACGACCCGCGGCGACGCCCGGCGGGACCGGCGCAGGCGAGCACCTCCACCCCCGCCGGCGGCTCTCCCGCGCTCCCGGGGCCCGCTCCCGCCGCCCCCGCGGCGGACCAGCGGCCGGCCGGCGCCTCCACGAGCACCCGCAGCGAGCCCGGCGCCCGCTCGGGCGGCCAGCCCGGCACCCGTGCCCCCGTGCCCATCACCACGCGCACCTGGGCATCGCGGGGCTGGTCGACCACGGCCGCACCGCGCCGACCGATGAGGCCGAGCATCGATCGGTTCTCGAGGCGCACATCCGCCTCCAGGTTGGGCACCCCCGCCTCACGTGCCGCACCGGCCAGCACGTCGAGCAGGAACGGCCCCAACCACCCGCGCCAGCCGTCGGCCACCGTGATGCCCAGCTCGGCGTTGCCGTTGGCCAGCCGCGCGTAACCGACCTCACCCACCAACGCCTCGCCGGCGAACGCACCCAGCACCACGTTGCCGTCACCGGTCAACCACCGCTCGATGAACGGTGCCCCCGGCCGGAACGCGCTGAAGAAGCGGAGCCGGCGGTCCTCCGGCGACAGCAAGTCGTAGAGCGCTTCGACGGCGGCCACATCATCCGCTCCCAGCCGGCGCACCCGCAACGAAACGCCGCCGCCCAGCTCGATCGAGATCGGCTCGAAGCCCATCCTGCCCACCTCCCGGCGAGGGTCGGTCGCCGCTGCCACGTGCCGACCGATGGCACTGCCGCACCGTCGTCCGAAGGCGCACGATAGTGGCGTGGGCAGGCACCGTCCGGCCCATGGCAGCAGGCGAACGCCTCCAGATCCGCCAGAGGAGGTCGACACCATGTCCGACTCGACACCCCTGTCCGACACCACACCCCTGTCCGACACCGCCGCCACCCCCGACCACGAGCCGGCCGAACAGACGGCTGAGCCGACGGCCGAGACGGTACCGGCCACCACCGGCCGCCGCTGGCCCGAGCTGAGCGACCTCGGCGAGCTGTTCGACTGGTTCCGCGGGCGCGACGAGCGGCGTTGGCGGCTCTTCGAGGACCGCCTCGGCCTGGAGCCGATGCGCATCGAGGAGGAGACCGTCGACAACGTGTTGCACATCCGTGCCGAGGTGCCCGGGATCGACCCCGCCACCGACGCCGACGTGTCCGTCCACGACGGTCAGCTGCGGATCAAGGTCGAGCGCAAGCGCACGGCCGAGACCACCGAGCACGGTGGGTTCCGCAGCGAGTTCCGCTACGGCTCGTTGTACCGCAGCGTCCCGATCGACCGAGCGGTCGATCCCGACACCATCACCGCCTCCTATCGCGACGGCGTGCTCGACGTGGCCGTGCCGCTGCCCGACCGGGCCGATGCCGCCCGCAAGGTGGAGGTGACCCGCGGCTGACCGTGAGCGTCGGCCGCGACGCCGACCGGTCGGGACCCACGGGCCCCGGCCGGTTTCGCGACGCCCCGCCTGCGCCGCAACGCCCCCGGCCGCGGCCGGCGCCTCATCCGCCGTACGGGGTGAGGGCCGAAGGTCACACCGATGCACGTGGATCATCAAGCGCACCGCCAGGCGGACCGATACCGGAGTTCGGAGTCGGTCGGCCCGGAGGAGTTCGTGACGCACGGAGCACCCAGCACCACACGGACGACGACGTGGACACGCCTGACCGGCGGACTGCGGCGTCGATCCGGATCCCCGAAGGCCGCCGGCGCCGAGGAGACGCTGGCCGCCTACCGCCGGGCCGTCGCCGCCGTGGCGGCGACCTGCGAGCTGGCCCACCGCGGCGATCTCGAAGCCCGTGTCCCGCCCCTCGACGGCGACTTCACCGATCTCGAGCAGCTGCGCACCGCCCTCAACGGCGCCCTCGATGTGGCCGACGCGTTCGTCCGGGAGTCCTCGGCGGCGTTGCAGGCCGTGGCCGCCGGCCGCTACCACCGCCACTTCCTGGTCCAGGGCATGCCCGGCGCCTACCGCAACGGGGCCACCATCATCGACGATGCCCGCGGCGGCATGCAGCACGCCGCCCGCGTCATCGAGGAACAGGACGCCAACCGCCAGCGCGTGGCCCAGGCGGTGCTCCGCATCGCCGAGCAGGTGGCCACCGTGGCCACCGAGCTGGCCATCTCCGCCGAGGTGCTCGGCCGCTTCACCTCCACCGCCGCCGAGATCGAACAAGCCTCCCGGTTGATCACCACCGTCGCCGCCCAGACCCGCCAGCTGGCGTTGAACGCCACCATCGAGGCAGCCCGGGCGGGCGATCAGGGTCGGGGCTTCGCCGTGGTCGCCGAGGAGGTGAAGCGCCTCGCCGCCGACACCGGCCTGGCGTCGGTGCAGATCGCCCGGGAGATCGAGGTGGCCAAGGACGCCGCCGCCCGGGCCGCCGACGCCGCCACCCGCATCACCGCCGTCATCGAGGCCATGGACGCCGAGGTGAACGAGTGCGCCACCACGGCGTCCAACGGCTTCCAACCCTGAACCCAGCATGAGCGGACCGGAGCTCGGCCCGCGGCGCACGTGACCTCACCACGGCGCGGACCGGGCACCCGCCGAGTACGGTCCGGGCCATGGCCGACTACGAGTGCATCGCCTACGACGTGAGCGACGGGTACGCCACCGTCACCCTCAACCGCCCGGAGAAGCGCAACGCGCTGTCCCGGGTGCTGCTCGAGGAGCTGGAAGCCGCCCTGTGGGACGCCGATGACGACAAGGCGGTGCACTGCGTGGTGGTGCGCGGCGCCGGCCCCGACTTCTGCTCCGGGTACGACCTGGCCGGCATGCAGGACTTCTCCGGCCAGCCCGACCGGCCGCGCCGCGGCACCAAGACGATCGACGACGACTCCTGGCACCTCGAGCGCAACACCCACCGCCTACGGGTGCTGTGGGACATGCACAAGCCCACGATCTGCCAACTGCACGGCCGGTGCCTGGCCGGCGGCACCGACCTGGCGCTGTTCTGCGACATGATCATCGCCGCCGACGACGCCCTCATCGGGTTCCCGCCGGCCCGCAACCTCGGCAGCCTGCCCAACTCCATGTGGCTCTACCACGCCGGCCCGCAGTGGGCGAAGCGCCTGACCATGACCGGCGACCTGATCTCCGGGGCCGACGCCGCCTCGATCGGCCTGGTGATGAAGGCGGTGCCCGCCGACCTGCTCGCCGCCGAGGTCACCTCGCTGGCCAAGCGGCTGGCGCTCATCGACCCCGACCTGCTGTCGTCGAACAAGCGGGTGATCAACATGGGCATGGAGCTCATGGGTGCCCGCACGTTGCAGCGCTATGCGGCGGAGACCGACGCCCGCGCCCACCGCGCCCCCGGCACCCAGGCCTACTTCGAGGCGGTGCGCAAGGGCGGTCTCAAGGGCGCGTTCGCCGACCGCGACCGCAAGTTCGGCGATCCCCGGGCGCGGGTCCACGAACCGGAGATCCGCGACGACGACGGCCGGGTCATCAGCTGAACGGGACAGCACGGCCACGAACGGTGGCCGCAACCGTCGGCGCCGGCAGAATTCCCGATCCCGCCGGGCGATGCGCGGCGGGATCGGACCGAAGTCGTGCTAGACGCGACGGCTGGTGAGCAAGGGTTCCTCGCAATACGTCGTCGGCATCGACCTGGGCACGACCTACACCGCGGTGGCCGTGCACACCCTCGGCGGCGACGGGCCGGTGGCCCCCGGCGGCGGCGGTGGCGGCGGCCGGTGGCACATGGCCGAGCTCGGCACCCGCTCCGCCACCATCCCGTCGCTGGTGCTGGTGCGGGCCGACGGCTCCACGCTGGTGGGCGAGGCGGCCGAGCGGCGGGCGGTGATCGAACCCGACCGGGTGGCCCGCGAGTTCAAGCGCCGCCTGGGCGACAGCGTGCCCCTGCTGCTGGGTGGTAGCCCGTTCTCGGCCGAGCAGCTCACCGCCAAGCTGTTGCAGCACACGCTGGAACGGGTGAGCGAGCTGGAGGGCGGACCGCCTGCGGGCATGGTGCTCACCCACCCGGCCAACTGGGGCACGTTCAAGATCGACGTGCTGCGCGCCGCCGTGCAACTGGCCGGCCAGAACCCCCGCACGGTCACGTTCATCAGCGAACCGGAGGCGGCCGCCCTGGCCTACGCCGCCCACGACCGCCCGCCCGAGGGCGCGAGGGTGGCGGTCTACGACCTGGGCGGCGGCACGTTCGACGTGGCCATCCTCGAGGACCGCGGCGAGCGCTACGCGCTGGTGGGCGATCCCGGGGGTGTGGAGCGGCTGGGCGGCATCGACTTCGACGAAGCGCTGTTCCGTCACGTGCTGTCGATGACGGAGGGCGCCGACGCCCTCGACCACGCCGACCCGTCGATCGTGGCCGATCTGGTGGCGCTGCGGCAGTCCTGCGTGGCGGCCAAGGAGGCGTTGTCGGTGGAGACCGACACCGCCATCGCCGTGCGGGTGGGCCCCCTCCGCGACGAGATCCGGGTGGTGCGCTCCGAGTTCGAGGCGCTGATCCGCCCCACGCTGGAGTACACCACCGACGCCTTGCAGTACACGCTCGAGGCGGCGGGGCTGGAGGCCAAGGACCTCCATGCGGTGCTGCTGGTGGGCGGTAGCTCGCGCATCCCGCTGGTGAGCCAGCTGATCTCGGCCCGCCTGGGCCGGCCGGTGGCGCTCGACATCCACCCCAAGCACGCCGTCGCCCTGGGCGCCGCGCTGGTGGCGGCCGGCACCGCACCGGCCGACGTGGCCCCACAGGATGCGCCGGCGGTGATCATCGCCCCGCCCGGCACCGACCAGACCGATCCGTATGATCGGCCGGCCGACACCGCGGGCCCGACGCCGCCCGCCACCGAGACGCCACCGGCGGCCGCATCGGTGGCCTTCGCCCCGCCCCCGAGCGGGCCGCCCCTCGACCGCCCGGCGCCCCCACCACCGACGGCCGTCCCGCCGGTCAACCCGATCCCACCGCCGACGGCACCGCCGACCGTTGCGGCGCCGCCGACGGTGCTCACCCCGGCCGCCCGCACGGAAGCGCACCGAGCACCGTCCCCACCGGCCGGGCCGCCGTCCCCACCGGCCGGGCCGCCGTTCACGCCGACCGGGCCGCCGGGCGCACCGACCGAGCCGGCCGGCGCTCCCCCGGCCTCGACCACCATCGCCTTCGACGACGCGCGACCGCCGGAGCGCCCGCCGCCCGGCCGGAGCCGATGGCTGTCGGCGGTGGGCATCGGCGTTCGTCGGCATCGTGGGCATCGCCGGGTTCCTCGTGCTGCGCGGCGGCGGTGACGACGACGCCGGCCCCACCTCCACCACATCCACGTCCACCACGGCGCCGGTCACGGCCAGCACCGAGGGTTCGTCGACAACACCACGACCAGTGATGCGAATACGTCGAGCACGACGGCGGAGATCCCGCCGCTCACCGCCTTCATCGACGCGGTGAACCGCTCGGACAGCGAGCTGAACAAGATCGGGATCGACCCCGATGGCGTGACGCTCGCCTGCAACGAGTTCCTGACCGGCGTCGAGACCAACTACGGCCTGCCGCCCGACGACACCAACAAGGTGCCGGGGTCGCTGCGCATCGCCATCGAGCAGAGCACCAAGGACCCCCAGCTCGCCCTGGAGATCGTCGACACCACCATCCGTCGCTATGAAGCATGCGTGGCCGGCGATCAAGCGCTCTACCTCTCGCTGCGCGATCAGGAGATCGCGCTGCGGCGCCAACTGCCCAGCTGAACGTTCGGGCCGCAAGCCATTCGTCACGATCGGCTCCGAACGGCGTATCCAACGCCGCGCTCGGCGTTCCCTACGTCGGGGTAAGTTGAAGTTCCCCGATGGTGGGGAGGTGAGGATCGGGGATCTCCCCGACGGCACCTCAGGCGGAGCGGGCGACACTTCCGTCCCAGGGAAGAAGCGGGCAAGGAGCGGAAGCATGGACGGTTTGCGGCAGGTCAGGCGCTCATCGTGCGCACCCGTTGCTCATCGCCGCCATCACGGCGGTGGTGGTGCTCGGTGGTGGGATCTTCGTGTTCGCCGCCAACAGCAGCAGCGGCGCGACAACCCCACCGAAGTCTTCCTCGAACCCGCCGACAGCGTCGGCGAAGACCTTCATCAACCTGCTCAAATCCCCGTCCCCACCGTCGTACTCGCCAACGACCTGCTCCCCAAAGACCTCAAAGCAGGCACCGCCTCCCTCGCCGGCGGCACCGTCGGCCTCTACGGCGGCACCCTCAACGACACCCAGTGCGACCGCGAACAGATCATCACCTTCCTCACCCAGAACCCCGACCACGCCAAAGCCTGGGCCTCCGTCCAAACATCACCGTCGCCCAGATCCCCGCCTACATCCGCACCCTCACCCCCGTACAACTCCGCCTCGACACCCGCGTCACCAACCACGGCTACACCAACGGCACCGCCAACCCCCTCCAATCCGTCCTCCAAGCCGGCACCGCCGTCCTCGTCGACCGCAACGGCGTCCCCGCGCCCGCTGCGCCTGCGGCACCCCTCCTCCACCCCAACCCACCACCAACACCACCTACACCGGCACGCCGTGGACCAACTTCAGCGCCGCCCAGGTGGTGCGGGTCAGCCCCAACAACACCGAGGTGAAGGCGTTCGTGCTGCACGACGCGCCGCCACCGGCCAGCTGTTCACCAGACCGGTCGGTACGGACGGCGAGCAGGACGGGCCGTACTCGGTGCCGGCGCCCAAGACGCCCGGTGGCACCACCACGACCGGGGTGTTCGCCCCGCAGCAGACCGGCTCCTCGACCACGCTCGGCATCGCGCCGTCGAGCAGCTCGACCGATCCGACCGTCGCCTCCACCGACACCACCGGGTCCGAGGAGACCACCAGCACCAGCCGGGCCACGTCCACCACCCGTCGGGTCACCACCACCTCGACGACCAGGCCGACCACCACCCAGGCCTCGTCGGTGCCCACCACCGCCGAGCCCACCACGACGACCCGGCCCACGACCACGGCGCGACCCACCACCACACGGCCGCCGACCACCACCACGACGAGGCCGACGACCACCACCACGGCACCGACCACCACGACCACCGAGCCGCCGACGACCACAACCACCACGGCGCCCACCACCACCACGACCGCTATGAAGCATGCGTGGCCGGCGATCAAGCGCTCTACCTCTCGCTGCGCGATCAGGAGATCGCGCTGCGGCGCCAACTGCCCAGCTGAACGTTCGGGCCGCAAGCCATTCGTCACGATCGGCTCCGAACGGCGTATCCAACGCCGCGCTCGACGTTCCCTACGTCGGGGTAAGTTGAAGTTCCCCGATGGTGGGGAGGTGAGGATCGGGGATCTCCCCGACGGCACCTCAGGCGGAGCGGGCGACACTTCCGTCCCAGGGAAGAAGCGGGCAAGGAGCGGAAGCATGGACGGTTTGCGGCAGGTCGGGCGCGTCATCGTGCGCACCCCGTTGCTCATCGCCGCCATCACGGCGGTGGTGGTGCTCGGTGGTGGGATCTTCGTGTTCGCCGCCAACAGCAGCAGCGGCCGCGACAACCCCACCGAAGTCTTCCTCGAACCCGCCGACAGCGTCGGCGAAGACCCCTTCATCAACCTGCTCAAAACCCCCGTCCCCACCGTCGTACTCGCCAACGACCTGCTCCCCAAAGACCTCAAAGCAGGCACCGCCTCCCTCGCCGGCGGCACCGTCGGCCTCTACGGCGGCACCCTCAACGACACCCAGTGCGACCGCGAACAGATCATCACCTTCCTCACCCAGAACCCCGACCACGCCAAAGCCTGGGCCTCCGTCCAAAACATCACCGTCGCCCAGATCCCCGCCTACATCCGCACCCTCACCCCCGTACAACTCCGCCTCGACACCCGCGTCACCAACCACGGCTACACCAACGGCACCGCCAACCCCCTCCAATCCGTCCTCCAAGCCGGCACCGTGGGCGGCTCCCCGTTGGGCGGACGGTGGTTATGAAGCTTGCTGGTAGTGCTGTTCCCAGCGGGTGGGTGTGTTGTGGTCGAGGCTGGAGTGGAGTCTCGTCGAGTTGTACCAGTTGATCCAGGTGAAGATCTTGCGGCGGGCTTCGGCGCGGGTGGCGAAGACACGGCCTTGGAGGCATTCACGCTTGAGCGACGCCCAGAACGACTCAGCGACGGAGTTGTCCCAGCAGATGCCGGTGCGACCCGCAGAGGGCCGCAGCTGGTGGGCCTGGCAGAAGTCGAGGTAGCCGGTCGAGCCGTACTGGGAGCCGCGGTCGGCGTGGGCGATCACGCCGGCGACGTTGCCGCCTCGGGCGGCGACCGCCATCTCGAGGGCGTCGGTGACGAGCTCGGTGCGCATGTGGTCAGCCATCGAGTAGCCGAGCAGCCGCCGCGAGCCGATGTCGATCACCGACGCCAGGTACAACCAGCCTTCGCCGGTGGCGATGTAGGTGATGTCCTGGCACCACGCCCAGTCCGGCCGGCCTGGGGTGAACGCCCGGCCCACCAGATCGGGAACCGGGTGCCCGTCGGGGCCGCCGATGGTGGTGCGGACCCGCCGGCGGACCGCCCGGCCGGCCAGGCCATGGCGTCGCATCAGCCGGCGGACCCGCTTGATGTTCACCGTGATTCCCTGGTCGCGTAGCTCACGGTGGATGCGCGGCACCCCGTAGTTGCCGTCGGTGGCGGCGAAGATCTCCCGGATCAACTCGACCAGCTGCGCATCCGCGAGCTGGCGTTCGGTCGGCCCGGCCGCCTCGCGAGCGCACCAGTCATAGAACCCCGAGGTGGACACCTCGGCGATCTCACACGCCATCGTGACGGGGAACCCAGCGGCCTTCTGGTCAGCGACACACGCGTAGCGGCTCACGATGTCGACTCCTTCACCCAGAAGGCCAGCGATCGTTTGAGCAGATCACGCTCCATCCGCAGCTGCGCTGTCTCCCGCCGCAACTCCGCCAGCTCGGCTCGCTCGTCGCCGGTGAGGCTCGAGCCGAGCTCGCGTTCCCGGCGGGTCTTGGACACCCAGTTCCCCAGCGTGCCCTCGTTCACCCCGATCGCCCGAGCAACATCGGTGATCGCGCGGCCCTCATCGAGCACCATCGCAACCGCGTCACGCTGGAACTCAGGCGGGTACTTCGCCGGCCTCCCCGGACCACGCTTCCTACTACTGGACATGGACTACCTCCTATACGAGGTGTCCGCCCAACGGGGGGATGCCCACCGCCGTCCTCGTCGACCGCAACGGCGTCCCCCGCGCCCGCTGCGCCTGCGGCAACCCCCTCCTCCCACCCCAACCCACCACCAACACCACCTACACCGGCACGCCGTGGACCAACTTCAGCGCCGCCCAGGTGGTGCGGGTCAGCCCCAACAACACCGAGGTGAAGGCGTTCGTGCTGCACGACGCCGCCACCGGCCGGCTGTTCACCAGACCGGTCGGTACGGACGGCGAGCAGGACGGGCCGTACTCGGTGCCGGCGCCCAAGACGCCCGGTGGCACCACCACGACCGGGGTGTTCGCCCCGCAGCAGACCGGCTCCTCGACCACGCTCGGCATCGCGCCGTCGAGCAGCTCGACCGATCCGACCGTCGCCTCCACCGACACCACCGGGTCCGAGGAGACCACCAGCACCAGCCGGGCCACGTCCACCACCCGTCGGGTCACCACCACCTCGACGACCAGGCCGACCACCACCCAGGCCTCGTCGGTGCCCACCACCGCCGAGCCCACCACGACGACCCGGCCCACGACCACGACGCGACCCACCACCACACGGCCGCCGACCACCACCACGACGAGGCCGACGACCACCACCACGGCACCGACCACCACGACCACCGAGCCGCCGACGACCACAACCACCACGGCGCCCACCACCACCACGACGGAACCGACGACGACCACCACGCAGCTGGTCACCGTCCCGAGCCTGATCGACCTCCAAAAGGACACGGCACTCGCCACGTTGAAGCGCTTCGGACTTGTGGGCGTGCCCAACCCGGTGTTCAGCCCGAACAACAAAGAGTTCATCGTGTTCGATCAGTCGCCCGGAGCCGCCAAGCAGGTGCCCCCCGGGAGCGAGGTCATCATCACGTACCACGACTCCTCGGCCGGCTGACCCGGACCCACCCTGACCATACCGATCAGTACGGATCGGTCGGAGACCCCACCATGGCACCCTCACAAACGCTGCTGCGCATCCTCCGCACCCCGATGGTCGTGGCGATCGTGACCGCGGTGGTGGTGCTCGGTGGTGG
>JAWKIM010000030.1:0-112808 GCA_041394365.1 Acidimicrobiales bacterium | reverse complement strand
GGCGGCGGTGCCCGCGTCCGCCACGACGATGTACACGACCGGTCCGAGGGCCTGCAGCCGCTGCACCTTGCGCCGGAAGCGGGCGAAGCTGTCGGTCTCGGAAGGGATCTCGACGACCGCCGCGGGAGTGGGACCGTCGGGTGGCTGCCGGTACGACTTGGCCGGCGGGGCCACGATGCCGGGCGGGAGCACCATCACGTCGGGGGCGATGGCGTTGCCGCCGTCGCGCGGGTACCAGTTCATGTCGCGGAAGCAATCGAGCCGGCCGCCCACCGCGAGGTGCACGGCGTGGGCCACCGTCTCGGCCACCCGCCGGTGCAGCGGGTTCTCCGGCATCTTCAGCTCGTCGGGGTAGGACGGCAGCTCGTCGTCCAAATCGACTGCGGGCATGGATGACACGCTACAACTCCTCCTGCGCTCGGCATGCGAACACCGTACGGATGGGGTGTGACAGTGTTCGTTGCCCGGCTCCCTGTCGGTCGCCGGGTGTCGGCTGCTCGCTGGCGCTCGCGACGCCGACCTGACGCCGCCCCTGGTGTTGAGCAGCACCGCTCCCCAGGTCTCGGTGCAGCGCCAGCGCAGGCCGGCATCCGGTGACGTCCAGCGCATCGCATGGCAGCAGATAGGTGGTGCACGCGCTGCTTGCTCAACCTGCAGGCGGGTCGGGTCGGCGGGTCACAGGCCGAGCAGGGGCTCCAGGCCGACGGTGAGACCGGGGTGCTCGGCGATGCGCTTGCAGGCGAGCACCACACCGGGCATGAACGACACCCGGTCAAAGCTGTCGTGACGGATGGTCAGCAGCTGACCTGCCGTACCGAGCAGTACCTCCTGGTGCGCCACCAGCCCCCGCAGGCGCACCGAGTGCACGTGGATGCCGGCCGGACCCACGCCGCCGCGCGCCCCGGTGAACACCTCGTGCTGCGTCGGATCGGGTGACCAGCTGGCCGACGCCGCCGCCATGCGACGCACCGTCTCGGTGGCCGTGCCCGACGGCGCATCGATCTTGTTGTCGTGGTGCAGCTCGATCACCTCGACGGAGTCGAAGTACGGAGCGGCCAGCTCGGCGAAGCGCATCATCAGCACCGCACCGATGGCGAAGTTGGCCGCCACCACGATGTTGCTCGTGCGGAACGCCCCGCGCAGTGCCTCCAGGTCATCTGCTCCGAAACCGGTGGTGCCCACCACCGCGTGCATGCCCCACCCGGCGATGCGGGGCAGGTTCACCCGGGCGGCATCGGCCACGGTGAAGTCGACCACCACCTGGGCACCGGCGGCGTGCACGGCGTCGAGGTCATCGCCCTGGTCCACCGCCGCCACCAGCTCGAGATCCGGATCGGCAGCCACCGCATCGCACACGGTCGCGCCCATTCGGCCGCGCGCCCCCAGCACCCCAACCTTGATCGTCATGGCGGCGACTCTAGGCCCACCGGCACCGGGCCGGCCCCACCGTCTCGACGCCGGTCCAACCGCCGATCAACGCACGGTGCGGGGGCCGACGGTGGCCACCGCCGGTGTCGCCGCGAACGTCGTGGCGGCAACCCGCTGCACGTCGGCCAGGGTCACGGCCCGGATCTTGTCGAGGTAGGTCTCGATGGGGGCGATCGTGTCGTACGTGAGCTCGAGGTACCCGAGGCGGGCCATGCAGGTCGAGGCCTCCTCCAGGCCCAGCAGCGTGGAGCCGATCACGAAGCCCTGCGCGGCGGCCAGCTCCTCCTCGGTGATCCCGTCGGCGGCCACCCGACCGATCTCGCCCTCGATCACCTTGCGGGTCTCGGCCCCGCGGTCGGGGGCCACCGCGGTCGAGACCACGAGCGTGCCCACGTCGCTGTACAGCGACAGCGACGTGCCCACCGAATAGGCCAGCGCCCGGCGTTCGCGCACCTCGTAGAAGAGCCGGCTGGCCGGCCCGTCACCGAGCACGTGCTCGAGCACCGTCAGGGCATACCGATCGGCGTTGTGGAGCCCACCACAGCGCCAGCCGAGCGTGAGCTGGGTCTGCTCGGTGCGGCGCCGCACGTGGATCCGCCCCTTCCCGGTGCCACCCGGCGCCTCACGCTGCGGACGCACGCCGGGGGCCAGGTGGCCGAAGCGCGCCTCGACCGCGTCGACCAGGCGTTCGTGGTCCACCACCCCGGCAGCAGTGATGACCAGGTTGGCGCCGCGGTGCTGCTCGGCGACGAAGCCGGCCACGTCGTCCCGTCCGATGGCGGCCACCGTCTCGGCGCTGCCGATCACCTCACGACCCAGGGGGTGGTCGGCGAAGAGCACCTCGTAGAGCTTGGTGTCGGCCCAGTCGATCGGGTCGTCCTCGGCGCCGGCGAGCTCCTCGAGGATGACGTCGCGCTCGGCGGCGAGGTCCTCGGCGCGCAGTGCGGCACCGGTGACGGCGTCGAGCAGGAGGTCGACGCCGATCTCGTCCGCCCCGGCCGGCACCCGGCTGTAGTACGCCGTGCGCTCCTTGGCGGTGTAGGCGTTCATCTCGCCGCCCACCGCGCCGAAGGCCAGCGACAGCGCCCGGGCGTCGTGCGCCTCGGTGCCCTTGAAGATCAGGTGCTCGAGCACGTGGCACAACCCGGCCCGTTCGGCGGGCTCGTCGCGGGAGCCGAGACCGACCCACACCCCGACCGACAGCGAGCGGGCGCCCGGGACCGGCTCGGACACGACCCGCACCCCGTTGGGCAGCTCGGTGCGCTGCCAGCTCGGCTCGTCGACCCGCACCCGATCCGCCCCGGAGACGGCGAAGGGCCGCCCGCCGGCCTTGCGGCGGCGGGCGGCCCCTTCAGCCGGACTCAACGACGGCGACGCGGCCGCCGGGAACGGTCGCCCCGGTCACCGCCCCGATCGCCCCGGCCGCCGCGGTCGGAGCGCTCGCGCTCGCCACCACCGACCGGCGCCGGGCCGAGATCGCCGAACTCCTCGCGCAGCTCGTCCTCGAAGGATTCCTCGAACGAGACGTACTCCCGCTCGCCGTTCTCCCCGCCGTCGCCACCGTCGGCGGCACCGTCACCGGCACCCTCGGGGCGCTCGGGCAGGTTGGTGGGACGCAACGAGATCTTGCCGTTGGGATCGATGTCCTCCACGACGACCTCGATCTCCTCGCCGAGGGTGAGGACGTCCTCCACGTTGTTGATGCGACGGCCGCCGCCCAGCTTGGAGATGTGCACCAGGCCGTCACGGCCCGGGAGGATGTTCACGAACGCACCGAACTTGGTGATGTTCACCACGCGGCCGCTGTAGGTGGCACCCACCTCGGCGGTGGGCGGCTCGAGGATCAGGCGCACCTGGCGCTCGGCCTCGTGCAGCGAGCCGATGTCGACCGCCGAGATCGTCACCGTGCCCTCGAAGCCGTCGTCGTCCACGGTGAGACCGGCGCCCGTCTCGGACTGGATCGAGTTGATGACCTTGCCCTTCGGGCCGATCACCTCGCCGATCTTGTCGAGCGGGATGGTGAAGCTGATGATCTTCGGGGCGGTCTCGCCCACCTCGGGCCGCGGCTCGGCGATGGCGCCGTGCATGACCTCGAGGATCTGCAGCCGGGCCTCCTTGGCCTGGGCCAGGGCGGCGGCCAGCACGTCGGCGGGGATGCCGTCGATCTTGGTGTCGAGCTGCAGGGCGGTGACGAACTCGGCGGTACCGGCGACCTTGAAGTCCATGTCGCCGTAGGCGTCCTCGGCCCCGAGGATGTCGGTCAGGGTCGTGTACTTGCCGTCGGCGAAGACGAGGCCCATGGCGATGCCGGCCACCGGCGCCTTGATGGGCACACCGGCGTCCATCAGCGACAGGGTGGAACCGCACACCGACGCCATCGAGGTGGAGCCGTTGGAGGACAGCACCTCGGACACCAGCCGCAGCGTGTACGGGAACTCGTCGAACTTGGGCACCACCGGCAGCAGCGCCCGCTCGGCCAGCAGGCCGTGGCCGATCTCACGACGCTTCGGGCCCCGCATGAAGCCGGTCTCACCGGTGGAGAACGGCGGCATGTTGTAGTGGTGCATGTAGCGCTTGCGCTCGGTGGTGTCGATGCCGTCGATCATCTGGTCCATGCGCTGCACACCGAGCGTCGTGACGTTGACCACGTGGGTCTCGCCCCGCTCGAAGAAGCCCGAGCCGTGCACCGTGGGCAGCACGCCGACCTGGGCGGCGAGCGGGCGCAGGTCTCGTGGGCCACGCCCGTCGATGCGGGTCCCGTCGTTGACGATGCGGCTGCGCACCAGCTTCTTCACGAGGCTGCGGGTGGCGGCCTTGATCATCTTCTCGGCGTCGGGGACGTCGGCGAAGGCGGGGGCGACCTCGGCCAGGATGGCGGCGCGGGCCTCGCCCTCGGCCGCTTCGCGCTCGGCCTTCTTGGCGATCTGGATGACCGGTTGGAGCTTGTCGGCGCCCGCCTTCTCCACGGCGGCGAAGATCTCCGGCGTGTAGTCGACCTGCGGGTTGTAGCTCATCGTCGGCTTCGGCCCGCCGGCGGCGGCCACCAGCTCGAGCTGCAGCTTGATCATGTCCTTGATGTGGACCTTGGCCGCCTCGAGGCCCTCGGCGAGCGCCTCCTCGGTGACCTTCGGACCGCCGCCCTGCACGTTCTCCCAGGTGGAGACGGTGCCGCCGGCCTCGACCATCATGATGGCGACGTCGCCGTTGTCGAGCTCGCGGCCGGCCACGACCACCTCGAAGGAGGAGTCGTCGCCCTCCTGGAACGTGGGGTGCGGCAGCCAGCGGCCGTCGGCGGTGTAGGCGAGGCGCACGGCGCCGATGGCCGACAGGAACGGGATGCCGGACATGAGCAGCGCAGCCGACGCGCAGTTGATGATGAGCACGTCGTGCGGGTTGACCTTGTCGGCGCCCATCACGGTGGCGACGATGTGGACCTCGTTGCGGAAGTCGTCGGGGAAGTTCGGCCGCAGCGGCCGGTCGGTCAACCGGCAGGTGAGGATGGCGCTGTCGGGGGCGCGGCCCTCACGGCGGAAGAAGCTCCCGGGGATCTTGCCGGCCGCGTAGAGCCGCTCCTCGACGTCGACGGTGAGCGGGAAGAAGTCGATGCCCTCGCGCACCGACTTGGCGGCGGTGGCGGCGACGAGCACGTAGGTGCCGCCGATGCGACCGACGACGGAGCCGTCGGCCTGGCGGGCGAGCTTGCCGGTCTCCAGGGTGAAGACCTTCTCGACGTCGCCGGTGACCGGCGCGCTGATGCTGATGGGTTCAGCCATCTCTCTCGGTGTTCCTTTCCGGGCCCCTTCCGGGCCCGAACGAGGAGCCGAGGCACCCACCAGTTCCCAGGTCGCAGCGCCCGACTCCGGTTCGGGCGCTTCGAGCTGGCAGCTGGCAGTCCCTGCCCGGACTCCGCCCGGACAGACCATCGGCTCTCAGTTGTGTCTTGCTGTGGTCCACCGCCCGGGTGGGCGGCGGGATGCGCAACGAGCGGCCCGCAGGCCGCTCGTGCAGCGGGTCAGCGACGCAGACCCAGTTTGGCGATGATCGCCCGGTATCGCTCGACGTCGTTCTTGCGGACGTAGTCGAGCAGGCGCCGCCGGCGACCGACCAGCATCAGCAGACCCCGGCGGCTGTGATGGTCCTTCTTGTGGACCTTCAGGTGCTCGGTCAGGTAGCTGATCCGATCCGACAGCAGTGCGATCTGCACCTCCGGCGAACCGGTGTCGGAATCGTGCTTGCGGTGTTCGGCGATGATGTCGGCTTTTTCGGCCATCGGCGTGGTGTGATCCTTCATCAGGTTCGGGTATCTGACCCAGCCCCGCGGACCGGCCGAACCGAGGGTTCCGGCGCCGCGCCCAGGAGCGGACGCCCGACGTGCGCGCCGGGCAGCCGTCCATGGTAGCAGCCGGTGGTGTCCCCTCCGGCCCGACCCGCCGGCCGACCGCCTTTCAGGCGAGGCGCTCGGCGAGGTAGCCGACGAGCCGGTCGATCGAGACACGATCCTGCGCCATCGAGTCGCGCTCGCGCACCGTGACCGCCCGGTCCTCCAGCGAATCGAAGTCGACGGTCACGCAGTACGGCGTGCCGATCTCGTCCTGGCGGCGGTAGCGCTTGCCGATGGCCTGGGTCTCGTCGTAGTCGGTCATCCAGTTGGGCTGGACCAGCGCCAGCACGTCGCGGGACAGCTCGATGAGGGGCTGCTTCTTCGACAGCGGCAGCACGGCCAGCTTGTAGGGCGCGATGCGGTGGTGCAGGTGCAGCACCGTGCGGGTCTCGCCCTTGACCTCCTCCTCGTCGTAGGCGGCGATGAGGAACGCCATCATCGAACGGGTGGCGCCGGCGGCGGGCTCGACCACGTGGGGCACGTAGCGGGTCTTGGTCTCCTGGTCGTAGTAGGTCAGGTCCGCACCCGAGTGCTGCGCGTGCTGGCTGAGGTCGTAGTTGCCGCGGTTGGCGATGCCCTCCAGCTCACCCCAGCCCCAGGGGAACAGGAACTCCACGTCGGAGGTGCCCGACGAGTAGTGCGACAGCTCGTCGGCGTCGTGCGGGCGCAGGCGCAGCTGGCGGCGCGGGATGCCGTGGCGCACGTACCAGTCGAGGCGTTCGGCGCACCAGTACTCGTACCACTGCTCGGCCTCGCCGGGCGGCACGAAGAACTCGAGCTCCATCTGCTCGAACTCGCGGGTGCGGAACACGAAGTTGCCCGGCGTGATCTCGTTGCGGAAGCTCTTGCCCACCTGGGCGATGCCGAACGGCGGCTTGCGCCGGCTGGTGTTGAGCACGTTGGCGAAGTTGATGAACATGCCCTGCGCCGTCTCCGGCCGCAGGTAGGCCACCGCTGCGGATTCCTCCACCGGACCGGCGTGGGTCTTGAACATCAGGTTGAACTGTCGGGCCTCGGTGAAGGAGTCGCGGGCGCCACAGTTGGGGCAGACCGACAGGTCCTCGAGGTGGTCCTGGCGGAAGCGCTGCTTGCACTTGGTGCAATCCACCAGCGGGTCGGTGAAGTTGGCGAGGTGGCCCGACGCCTCCCACACCGGCGGCGGCGAGAGGATCGAGGCGTCGAGGCCCAGCACGTCCGTGCGCAGCTGCACCATGGTGCGCCACCAGGCGTCCTTGACGTTGCGGAGCATCAGCACACCGATGGGTCCGTAGTCGTAGGTGCTGCGGAAGCCGCCGTAGATGTCGGCGGACTGGAACACGAACCCGCGCCGCTTGCACAGGTTGACGATCTTGTCCATGACCTCGGGGTCGGGCACGGCACCGGCCTGCTCGTCCTGGCCCTCGCCGCCCGCCGAACCCGCCGCAACGGTGGTGGACGGGTTCAAGTCGGCGTCCGCGCCGGCCGATGTCGAAGGGGAGTCGCTGGCCATGGGTGGGCAGGTTATCCCTCCGGACGATGGGCTCCAGAACAGGTATCGGCAGAGGGTGACGACGGTCATCGAAGGTTCAAGATGAAGACCCCCACACTCGTCAAGAACTCGTCCACGACGACCAGCGCCGATGTGCTGAGGCGTCGGTTGGGCGCCATGGTCATCGACGGCCTGATCGTCGGGGTGCTCGGTCTGGTGGTGCGCAACGCCACCGGGTCGCAGTTCATGGCCGCCGGCGTCACGCTGCTGTTCGCCGCCGGGGTCTTCGGCATCGTGCAGGGCGAGACCGGCGCCACGCCCGGCAAGGCGTTCACCGGCCTGAAGCTGGTCAACGAAGCCGGCCGGCCGCCGGGCGCGGGACCTGCGCTCATCCGCATGGCCGCCTGGGTGGTGGACGGCCTGCCCTGCCTCGGTGCCCTCGGTGCGGTGCTCATCTGGTTCACCCCGACCCATCAGCGCGTCGGCGACACGATCACCCGGACGTTCGTCGTGTCGAAGTTCGACGACGAGGACGAGGACGCCCAGCCGCTCGTCGCCCCCGGGCCGGCGCCGGAGCGCTACAGCGGCAACGGTGAGGAACGCCAGGACTTCGACCCGATCTGGGATGGGAAGGTCCAGGCCTACGTGCAGTGGGACCCCACCGAGAAGCGGTGGATGCGCTACGACGACACGTTCGGCGACTGGCTGCCGGTCGAGCAGGAGTAGCCCGACCCCGGCGGGATCGACGCCCCGCCACCACGCGGGACCGGGCACGACCACGTCTGCCTGGGCCGTCGCACCCTCCGCACGCGCCGGGTATGCGCCGATCGACACCGGTCGGCGACTAAGAATGAACAGGTGACGACGTCCGCGCGCCAAGAACCCACGCGCGCTGCCGGTGCGGGTTCCTCCGTCCGGTACAGCGGGCCCGAGGGGACCTCCAGCATCGAACTGTGGCTGCGCCGCATCATCGCCCGGCTGGTCGACGTCGTACCGGTCGCGGTGCTGTTCGCCGGGTTGTGGATCAGCGGCTCCGACGTGCTGTCGACCAAGCCCGATGCGTGCGATCCGGCGCCGGCGCCGAACTGCAACGTCGCCGCCCAGACCGACCGGGTCGACGATGCCGGCAACATCATCATCGAGTACACGATGCTCGACGACCGCGTCATCGACAGCGGCCACGCCACCTACCAGGTGCTCGACACGGTCTACATCGCCGATCCGCCCAGGCCCTCCACCTACCTGGTCACGTTGATCTACGTGCTGGTCGTGTTCGTCGTCCTGCAGGGCGTCACCGGCTGGACGCCCGGCAAGTTGGTGGCGGGGCTCCGCCTGGCCGACGACGAGCGCCGTGCCCCCGGCATCGTGCGCAGTTTCGTGCGCTGGGCGCTGCCCGACGGCGCGCTCGGCATCGTCGGTGTGGTGATGGCGGTCATCGGTGGCCCGTGGCCGCTGCGGTTGCTGTCGGTCTTCGCCGCACTGGGTCTGCTGCGCTTCATCGGTTCGCTGGTGCCGGTGCTGGGCCCGCTGTCCGACGAGCGCCTCGGGCTGCGTTTCGTGGCGTCCGCCGATTACATCGGCGGCCGGCCCGAGCGCGACGACGAGTACGACCTGCGCGAGCAGGCCGAGGATCGGCGGCCGCCCATGCAGCCGGCACCGCCCACGGGGCGCGGGGCCACGCCGGGCGACGGCCAGATCCCCACGGGCGCCCCCGTCCCGACCCCCGCCATCGCCCCGGCGCCGCACGCCGATCGACCGACCGCCCCGGCGCCGGCGGGCGCGGCTTCCCCAGCGGCCGCCGCCGCAGCCCCGACGGTCGGCGCCGGCCGCGGCGACACCCCCACGCTGCCCATGGTCGGCACGCCCGGCGTCGGTCGACCGTCCGGTGCGCCGCCCGTGTTCCCCGGTGTTCCCGATGCCGGCAGCGAGGCCGCTCGCCAGCAGCCCGCCCCGAAGCTGAAGCGCGGTGCCCGACCTGCCGCCGGTGCTGCCGTCGGTGTTCGAAGCGCGGCGGTGGGGCGGCCAAGGCCGACGAGCCGGCGGCCAGGACCGGTGCGCCCACGACACCCACCACACCCACCACACCCACCACGCCGTCCGGCGATGACCGGTCTGCGAGGAGCGATGCGCCCGGTTCGGCTGCGCCGACGTCCGGCTTCAGCCGCCCGTTGAGCACGACCGGTCCTGCCCCGACCCTCGGTGTCGTCCCCGGCGGCCAGGCCCCGGGAGCAGGCGGAGCGGACGCAGGGACCGGGAGCCCGGGCGGCACCGGCGACGAGCCCGCGGCGAGCTCCCCACCACCGAGGCGGCGCCCGCTGCGGCGGAGACCGATGGCACGGCCCGGGCCGAGGCCGGCGCCGAGACCGCCACCAGAGACCGTTTCGGGTGCCGCACCGAACCCGAGGCCGCCGCCCCGCCCACGCTGATCGGCGCCGCGCCGTTGGGCCCCGACGTGGCTGCGTTCCCGGCCCCGCCGCTGGCGACCACCGAGCCGGCCCCGGCCGCGCACAGCCGGCCGGCGCGCCGGCCGCCACCGAGGCGACCGAGCCCTCCGGAGCCGTCTCCACCGAACCGTCCCCCGGCCCGGCCACCGAGCCCGAGGCCGCCGAGCCGACCACCGCGATCACGGCGACCGGGCCGGCCGACTTCACCGATGAGGTGAAGGACGAGACGGCGGCGCCCGCCGACGAGCCGGCGGCCGATGCACCCGCTCAGGAGGGCGCCGCGCCCGCCACCGGTGCCCAGCCGGCGGCAACGGGAACCACCGGAGCCGCGGCCACGGCGGCCGCCAACCCGTACCCACCGCAGTGGGACGCCGCCCGCCAGGCCTACATCTGCTGAGCCGGTGTCGGCGCAGTGGCTCCAGTGGGACGACGCCGCCAAGGCCTGGGGACCGATCAGCCAATAGCGGCCGGCCGGCCGGCGGCCACCGGCCGGTCCGACGAGCTCAGTGGGTGTTGACCGTCGCCGCCCGCAGGCGCCGTTCCAGGTGTCGTTCCACCGCGGCCAGCACCACCCGGTCGAGGCTCTCGGTGTCGGGCGTGCGCTCCTCGTTCAGCGCTGCGCCCAACCGCCCGCCGAGCACCATGCGGGCCAGCTCGAAGCCCCGAGGGGTCAGCAGCATCCCCGAGCGGCAGCCACGGCACCGCGCCCCGCCGGCCTCCGGGTCGAGCGCCACCAGTTCATCGGTGCGGCCGCAGCCCGTGCAGCGATCGATCATCGGGACCACGCCGTCGAGGCTCAGCAGCTTGAGCAGCATCCCGCTGACCAGCAGGGGCCGGTCACGGCTCTCCATGGCCCGCAGCGCACCGAGCAGCAGCTGGTAGCGGCGCTCGTCGGGCTCCCGGTCGGGGGTGGACAGCTCGACCGCCTCCAGCAGGATGGCGGCGCGGGCCAGGCGGTCGAGATCGTTGCGGATGCCGGGGAAGGCATCGACGCCCTGCACCTGGGTGACCGTGTCGAGCTCCCGCCCCCGGTACAGCTGCAGGGCCACGTGGGCCAGCGGTTCGAGGCGGATGCCGTGGCGGGCGGTGGTCTTGCGCACCCCTTTGACGACGGTGCGGATCTTGCCGTGCTCGAGCGTGAACACGACCGCGATCCGGTCGGCCTCGGCCACCTTGTAGGTGCGCAGCACGATGCCGGTCGCCCGGTACAGCGCCATGGCGGGGCTCCTCGTGGGGTCGCTCGGCGGGTCTGCTCAGGTGATGCCGCCGAAGCGGCGGTCGCGGGCCTGGTACTCCCGCACGGCGTCGAAGAGGTGCTGACGACGGAAGTCCGGCCAGTAGATGGGGGTGAAGATCAGCTCCGAGTACGCCAGCTCCCACAACAGGAAGTTGGAGATGCGGTACTCCCCCGAGGTGCGGATCACCAGGTCGGGATCGGGCATGTCGGGCGCGTAGAAGTAGCGGCGGAGCGCCTTCTCGCTGACCTTGTCGGCCGAGATGCCGTCGCGCACCATGGCGGCGACGGCGTCGAGGATCTCCGCCCGGCCGCCGTAGTTGAAGCAGATGGAGAACGTCATGCGCCGGTTGGCGGCGGTCAGGCGCTCAGTCTCCTCGATGACCTTCAGCAAGCCACGCGGCACCCGCCAATCCCGTCGGCCGAGGAAGCGGATGCGCACCCCCTTGCTGTTGAGGTCGTCGCGGTGGTCGAGGAGGATCTTGCGGTTGAAGTTCATGAGGAACCGCACCTCGTCGACCGGACGGGTCCAGTTCTCGGTGGAGAACGCGTAGACGCTGAACCAGCCGACGCCCAGATCGAGTGCGCCTTCCACCGCATCGAAGAGGGCCTCCTCACCGGCGGCGTGCCCGTCGGTCCGCTTCAGGCCCCGCTGTTGGGCCCAGCGACCGTTGCCATCCATGACGCAGGCGATGTGCTGGGGGATCCGATCGGGATCGATCCCCGGCAGCTGCACCCCTGCGTTGCCGCTGCCCCTGCCCCGTCGTCCAACCACGTCCGGCAAGCTACCGGCTCCCAGCCGTTTCGACGCGAACTGGTGTGCTGTACCTGCCGGGGCCTTCGGCGGGCCCGGATGGGGGCGGGCACCTTCAGAAGCCGAGGCGATCGAGGGCGGCGGGGCGGCGCTGCCAGTTGCGGTCGACCTTGACCACGAGCTCCAGGTACGCGCCCGGCGCGAGCGACTTGCGCACCTCGGTGCCGACCGCCTTGAGCACCGCGCCCCCCTTGCCGATGACGATGCCCTTCTGGCTGTCGCGCTCGACGAGGATCTCGCAGCGGATGCGGGGCCACTCCCACTCGGTGACCCGGGTGGCGATGGAGTGGGGCAGCTCGTCCTCGGTGCGGTGCAGCAGCTGTTCGCGCACCAGCTCGGCCACCCAGAACGCCTCGGGGTTGTCGGTGGCCTCGTCGCGGGGGAAGAAGGCCGGCCCTTCCGGCATGCGCTCGAGCAGGTGGGCGGCGAGCGCCTCCACGCCCTCGCCGGTGCGGGCCGAGACCGGGAAGTACTCGCGCCGATCGACGGCGCCCTCGGGCAGGCCGAGGCCGGCCACCTTGCCGAGCTGGGCCACCACCGCCTCGCGGCCCATGGCGTCGCACTTGTTGAGCACCACCACGGCGTCGTCGGGTGCCCCGGCGAGCACCCGCTCGTCGCCGCGACCCACGCCGGCGGCCCCGTCGACCACCACGCACACCACGTCCACCCCGCCGGCGGCCTGGTAGGCCCGTTCGTTGAGCCGGTCGCCGAGCAGCGTGCGCGGCTTGTGCACGCCGGGGGTGTCGACGAACACGAGCTGGGCGTCGTCGAGGTTGAGCACGCCGCGGATCTGGGTGCGGGTGGTCTGCGGCTTGTCCGACACGATCGACACCTTCGTGCCGACCAGGTGGTTCACCAGCGTGGACTTGCCCACGTTCGGCCGCCCGATGACGGCCACGAAACCCGACCTCATGCCTCCACCTCATCGAGCGCCTCGGTGACGGCCGCACCCGTCGTCGCGCTGGGAGCCGACCCGGCGGCGTCCGGCAAGGGGCGGCGCAGCTCGACGGTCGGCTCGCCGTCGACGGGCTCGCCCGCACCGGCGGCACCCGCGCCTCCCGTCACCTCGCCCCGATCGGTCAGTGGTGCATGGCGCAGCACCAGGCGGGCGATGCGCCGGCCGCTCATGGCCGCCACCTCGAGGGTGTGCTCCCCGAAGCGGGCCACCTGCCCGACGGTGGGGATGGTGCCGAAGTGGTCGAACACCAAGCCGCCCACGGTGTCCCAGTCGCCCTCGGGCAGATCGAGGTCGAGCTGGTCGTTGACCTCGTCGAGCGGCATGCGGGCCTCGATGCGCACGCTGCCGTCGGCCAGCCGTTCGATGCCGGGTCGGGCGTCGTCGAACTCGTCCTCGATGTCGCCGACGAGCTCCTCGATGATGTCCTCGAGCGAGATGAGTCCGGCGGTGCCGCCGTACTCGTCCACCGCCACCGCCACGTGCAGCTTGGCCACCTGCATCTCGCGCAGCAGCGAGGACACCGTCTTCAGCTCCGGCACGAACCAGGCGGGTCGGGCCAGCGCGGCGACGGTGAGGTGGGTGGCGCCGCCGAGCGCGGCGTTGGCCACGTCCTTGGCGTAGAGGATGCCGATGACGTCGTCGATGGACTCGCCGGTGACCGGGAAGCGGCTGTAGCCCTCGGCCTGGACCAGCGGCACGGCCTCGGCCAGGGTCAGCGAGCCGGGCAGGGTGGCCATGTCGGGCCGGGGGACCATCACCTCGCGCACCACGGTGCGGCCGAACTCGATGACGGAGGCCAGCAGGTCGTGGTCGTCGAAGTCGATGCGGTCCGCCTCCAGCGGCGAGCCGGCCACGGCCACGAAGCTGTCGTCGCCCAGCTCGTCGAGCGTGCCCTTGGGGGCGGGCGGGAACCAACGGCGGGCCAGCCGCAGCGACAGCTCGGCCAACAGGCGGATGGGCCACAGCCCGGCCACCAGCCGGCCCAGCGGCCCGGCCACGGCGATGGCGCGGTCGAGGTTGTGCAGCGCCCACGCCCGCGGCAGCGAGGCGGCGGCGCGGTACATCCGCGGCATGCCCACGGCGAAGGCCACGAGCATGGCCACCATGCCGCCCACCCGGTAGGCGACGGCGGCCACCAGCCCGGCGGCGACCACGTCGCACACCAGCTCGACCAGCAACACGGGGTGCAGCGCCTGATCGCGCTTCTCCAGCAGGGTCCGCAGGCTGCGCAGGGCCCGGCGGTCGGGGTGCTCCTCCACCAGGGCATCGACCCGGGCCCGGGTGACCTGGGTGAGCACGGTGTCGGTGATGGCCAGCAGCGCGCTGAGCGGCACGGCGATGAGCGCCACGGTGAGGGCGAGCAGGTCGGCGTTGGTCAGGTTCATCGCCGCTCAGCGCACGAAGGCGGGGTCGACGTGGGCCCGGAGCAGCTCGAGCTCCCGGGCGGCCATGTGGGCGGCCTCGTCGGGCTCGGCGTGATCGTGACCGAGGATGTGCAGCGCGCCGTGCACCACCAGCAGGGCCAGCTCGTGCTCGACGCTGCGGCCGTTGGTGGCGGCGTAGCGCCGGGCCACCGCCGGGCAGATCACGATGTCCCCCAACAGCGCCACCATACCGGGCGGTAGGTCCTCGTCGGGGTCGTCGAGGGGGAAGGAGAGCACGTCGGTGGGCCCGGTCTCGTCCAGGTGCTCGGCGTTGAGGGTGGCGATGGTGTCCTCGTCCACGAACGTGGGGTGACCTCGGCGGAGCCGGTCACGCCTTCGGCGGCGAACACCGCAGCGGCCAGGCGGGCCAGCCCGTCGGCGTCGACGGCGACCGCGTCCTGCTCGTCGGCCACCTGCACGTCGATGACGGCGTCGGGTCCGGTGGCGGGCGCGGCGTCGGGCGTGGCGGCGGGAGCGGGGGCGTCGGGTCCGGCTGGGGGCTTGCCGCCCCGGCGCAGCATCATCGGCGGGTTCGGCTCGACGGGGGCTGACCGCCAGCGCGTTCGTAGGCGTTGACGATGTCGGCCACGATGCGGTGGCGGACCACGTCGCGGCTGGTGAGGTGCACGAAGGTCAGCCCTTCGATGCCGGTCAGCAGCTCCTCGAGGCCGTCGAGGCCTTCGCCCGCCGGGCACGTCCACCTGGGTGGTGTCGCCGGTGATGATCGCCTTGGAGCCGAAGCCGATGCGGGTGAGGAACATCTTCATCTGCTCGGGGGTGGTGTTCTGGGCCTCGTCGAGGATGATGAAGCTGCGGTTGAGCGTGCGGCCCCGCATGAAGGCCAGCGGCGCCACCTCCACCAGGCCCCGGCCGATGAGCTTCTGGGCGCCCTCGGCCTCGACCATGTCGTAGAGGGCGTCGTAGAGCGGGCGCAGGTACGGATCGATCTTGGCGGTCAGGTCGCCGGGGAGGAACCCGAGCTTCTCCCCCGCCTCCACCGCCGGGCGGGTGAGGATGATGCGCTCCACCTCCTTGGCCTGCAACGCCTGCACGGCCAGGGCGACGGCCAGCCAGCTCTTGCCGGTGCCGGCGGGGCCGATGCCGAAGGTGATCGTGTGGCGGGCGATGGCGTCGACATAGCGCTTCTGGCCGGCGCTCTTGGGCCGCACCGAGCGGCCGCGGGCGGCGCGCAGCACCTCGGAGGTGAGCACCTCGGAGGGCCGCTCGTCGGCCTTGACCATGTCGATGGTGCGGGCGACGCTGACCGGTTCGAGGGCGTGGCCCAACCGGGCCATGGTGACCAGCTCCTCGAACACCTTCGCCGCCTCGATGGAGCCCTCCCCGTGCAGGGAGATCTCGTTGCCGCGCACGTGGATGTCCGCCGCCGGGAAGGCGTTCTCCACGATGCGGAGCAGTTCGTCGCGCTGGCCCAGGAGGGCGGCCATCACCTCGTTGCCGGGGATGGACAGCTTCAGGGGGGCGGGGCTGGCGGACGATGTTGTCATGAGGTGATCACAGAGCCGCGCAACGCCGCAGGGGCGCGGCGGATTCCGTTGGGACGCAGCATGGCATGGGGACCTGGCAGGGACAACCGATTCTCCGGGGCGGGCGGGGGCGGGTGGGACGAGGGCCGGTGGGACGAGGATGCTGAAGCGGCGCTGGCGCAGCTGGCGTCGGACGCCCGCACCGACGAGCGGGTGGCGCAACGCCGGCGGGGGCGCTGGCTGGCCCGGGCAGCGGCGGAGTCCACCACGCTGACCGCGCTGCTCGACTCGCTGGCGGAGCTGGCCCGGCCGGTCACGGTGGTGCTGTCGACCGGCAAGCACGTGCAGGGCGTGATCACCGTGGTAGGCGCAGACGTGGTGGCGCTGCGAGACGGCAGCGGTGCGCCCCTGCTGGTGGCGCTCGAGCGCCTGGTGGCGGTGGAGGAAGCGGGCCGCGAATCGCGACATGCCGACCCCGACGACGCGGGAGCGAGGGCGCCGACCGACGGCGAGCGGCCGACGCTGCGCCACCTGCTGGCGGAACTGGCCGATGAGCAGCCCGACGTGCACGTCGCCTTCGACGGCGGCGCCTTCAACGGGCGGCTGCGCTGGGTGGGCGCGGATGTGGCCGCGCTGACCGACCGGGCGATCCCCATCGCCGGCAGCACGTCGGGCGGCCCGTCCACGGTGGGGCGCACCCGCTACGTACGGCTCTCCTCGGTCACCGACGTCTCGCTGAGCGTTTCCGGGTAGAGGTGCTCCAGCGTGCCGGGGGCGATCCGGCACGACTCGATGAACGACTCCACCTCATCCTCCTTCAGGCGGATCACCCGCCCGAAGCGGTAGGCGGGCAGCTGACCCTCGTCGATGAAGCGGTAGAGGGTCCGCGGGGTGATCCCCAAACGCCGGGCCGACTCGGCCGTGCTGAGCCAGCGGATTTCTGAGCTACCCATAGGTGCACCACCCTATACGCCTTTTTGCGGTCTTTCGATACGTTCGGCAAACTCTCCGAACTATACCGAAATGTCCTGGAAGGGTGCGAATGGCTTCGATTGGCTGGCAGAGAGCATCACGCTCGCCCGGCGTTGGGGACACCGTGGCAGGCGGTACGGGTCCTCGCACCGGTGCGTTCGGTCCGCCCGCCGGGCGGCGCATCCGCACCCGGCGGGAGCTGCCCAGCCGGCGGGCGGCGCTCGGTGCGCTGCTGGTCACCGCCTCGGCCGCCGCCGCGTTCGCGGTGGCCAACGCCGGCGATGGTGCCCCCTCGACACGCTACGTGGTCACCAGTCGGGCGCTTCCGCCCGGTTCCGTGCTCGGCCCGGCCGACGTGCGGCTGGTGGCGCTGGACCTGCCGGCCGACCAGGCGGCCAGCGCCCTCACCGATGCGGCGGTGCTCGACGGCGCCGTGCTGCGCGGCCCGGTGGCCGCCGGGGCGCTGCTGACCGACGCCGTGCTGCAACCGGCCGGCGCCGGCGCCGAGCTGCGCACCTACCGGGAGGTGTCCTTCGCCGTGCCCCGGGCCCGGGCGCTGCTGGGTGATCTGGCCCCCGGCGATCGGGTCGATGTGGTGGCCACCGTGGAGGACCGCAGCGCCGTGCTCGTGCAACGGGCGCTGGTGATCGACGCCGACGGATCGAGCGACGACCTGCTGGCCGGCGACGACGTGGTCATCACGCTGGCGCTCACCGACGGGACCGACGCCTTGGCGGTGGTGCACGGCGCCGCCGCCGGATCGCTGACGGTGCTGCGCTCCACCCGGGCCACCGACGAGCTGCCCGCCGCGTTCCCCGCCGCCACGGCACCCGCCGGGCAGGCGTCATGAGCACGCGCTTCGTGGTGCTCGGTCTGGCCCGTCCCCGGGCCGGTTGGTTCAGCGAGGTGGGCCGGTGGGCCACCAGCGGCTCGGCCCCGATCGACTTCATCCGCTGCGTGTCGCGCGAGGAGGTGGCGGCCAACCTGGCGTCGGGCCGCGGCTACTCGGCGCTGCTGGTGGACGGCGCCAGCCTCGAGCTGGACCGGGACCTGGTGGAGGACCTGCGGCGGGCCGGCTCGGCCACCATCGTCGTCGACGACGGCAGCGTCAACCGCGACTGGGGCGCCCTGGGGGTGCACGCGGTGCTGCACGCCGGCTTCGGCCGCACCGATCTGCTGGTCACCCTCGACGCTCACGCCACCGCTCTGGAGGGCCGGGCCACGACGCTGCCGGCGCACCAACCCGAGCCGGCGCCACCGCGCATCGGCGCCCCGGCGCCCGGCGGCGGGTCCGGCGGCGGTGACGTCGGAGCCGGCCGGTGGGTCAGCGTGGTGGGTGACGGCGCCGGCACCTCGGTGTTGGCCATGGCGCTGGCCCAGGCCTTCGCCGACCGGCGCGGCCCCGGCGAGGTGGTGCTCGCCGATCTCGCCCTCGACGCCGATCAGGCGATGCTGCACGCCGCGCCGGACATCGTGCCCGGCGTCAGCGAGTTGGTGGAGCTGCACCGGGGCGGAGCGGTGGCCGCCGAGCGCATCCGGGAGCTGACCTTCGCCGTCGACGGGCGTCACTACGACCTGTTGCTCGGCCTGCGCCGCCACCGCGACTGGGCCGCCTTACGACCCCGGGCCGTGCACGCCGCCCTCGAGGGCCTGGCACAGACCTATCCGGTGGTGGTGGCCGATTGCGAGGCCGACGTCGAGGGCGAGGACGACTGCGGTTCGGTCGAGGTGGAGGAGCGCAACGGCCTGACCCGCGCTGCGCTGCAGCGGGCCGATGCGGTGGTGGTCGTGGGCACGGCCACCCTGACCGGCGTGCACCGCCTGGTGCGGCTGGTGGGCGAGCTGCGCCGTTTCGGGGTGCCCGCCGAGCGCCTGCTGGTCGTGGTGAACCAGGCTCCGCGCCAGGCTCGGGCCCGAGCCGAGCTGGCCACCGCCATCGGGGCGCTCACCGCACTGGCCGGACCGTCGCCATACCAGGTGGTACCGCCCGACGCCGCAACCGGGCCGCCCCGACCGGGGCCGGGCACTGCGCCGAGGGCCCCGTGGACGCCGGCCGCCGGGGCGGTGGCGGCGCCGTTGTTCGTGGGGACCGTCCGGCGCCTCGACGCCGTGCTGCGCGACGGCGGCCGGCTGCCGGCGTCGTTGGGCGAACGGTTGGCCGCCTCGATCGGTGCCGTGCTCGACACGCTCCCGCCCCGTACGGCACCGACCAGCGGACCGGTGGCCATCAAGCCCGGTGAGCTCGGCGCGGCGCGGCGCGAACGGGCGGCGAGCTGATGGCGGCCGTCTTCGACGCGCCCACCGCCGCCCGGCCGGGTTCCGCCGCACGGGCCGAGCGGGATCTCTCGCCGTTGCAGTTGATCGAGGCGCAGGTCCAGCAACGGGCGGCGACGTTGGCGCTCGACATGGGCGCGCGGCGAGCGCAGCGGCGCTGCGCGCCCTCGTCGAGGACGAGATCGAGCAGTGGAACCTGGAGCACCGCCGCGGCGGCCGGCCCTTCGAGCTGGCCGATCCCGAGGCGATGGCCGAGCGGGCCATGCGCAACCTCACCGGCTACGGGCCGCTGCACCACCTCTTGCACGACGACGACGTGTGGGAGCTGATGATCAACGGCCCCGACGCCATCTTCGTGCGCCGCCACCGGGGACCGAACGGGTACCACCACGAGGGCTTCCACGACGACGACCACGTGGTGCGCACGCTCACCAAGCTCCTCGACGAGGCCGGCAGCCACCGCAAGCTCGACCCGGCCGAAGGCCTGCAGGATGCGCAGCTGGCCACGGGGGCCCGCCTGCACATCGCCCACGGCGACATCGCCCGCGGCGGCCACCTCCTGGTGAACATCCGCAAGTTCACGGGGCTCGCGTTCCACCGCCTCGATCAACTGGTGGAGCGGGACATGCTCGACGGTACGGCGGCGCGCTTCCTGGCCGCGGCGGTGGCCTCGCGCAGCTCGATCGTGTTCTCCGGCGCGCCCGGCTCGGGCAAGACAACCCTGCTCTCGTGCTGCGCGGCGGAGCTCGACCCGACCCTTCGGATCGTCACCGCCGAGGAGGTCTTCGAGCTCGACATCCCGCTGGCCAACGTGGCCCAGCTCCAGACGCGCGCAGCGCGAGCCGACCGCGCCGCCATCGACCTGCGGCGGCTGGTGTCGGGGTTCCTGCGCATGTCGCCCGATGTCGCCATCGTGGGCGAGGTCCGCGACCGCGAAGCGCTGCCGCTGCTACTGACGCTCTCGTCGGGGGTCAAGGGCTACACCACGATCCACGCCGGCTCGGCCCGCCAGGCGCTCACCCGGCTGCGGTTCATCTGCCAGCTGGCCGATGCCGCCCGGGACCTCCCGATGAGCGCCCTGAACACGTTGGTGAGCGAGTCGATCGATCTCGTGGTCCACTGCGGGCGGGGGCCGGCGGGGCCGCAGGTGAACGAGATCGTGGCCGTCGAGGATCTGGCCGGCGGCGCCGAGGCCGCCCAGTTCACCGTGACCGAGCTGTTCCGCCGCGACGGCGCCGACGCACCGCTGCGCTGGACCGGCGACATCCCCTCCCGCCTGGAGCGCGCCCTGCGCACCAACGGGCTCGACGTCCGGGCGCTGCTGACCGGTGGGGTCACCCACGCGGCGGGCACGTCAACCGGTCCGGCGGGGAGCGGGCGGTGACGGCCCTGGTGCTGGCCGCCTCGGCGGCGCTGGGCACCTACCTGCTGTACACCGCCGTCGCCTTCGGCTGGCGGGGCGTGGGTCCCCGGCCCGACGGCGCCGCCGTACCAAACCGTACGGTACGGCGCTCGATCCACGGTTGGCTGGCCCAGGCCGGCCTGGCCGAGGTGGCCGTGGGCGAGTTCGCCGCCGTCGTCGCCGTGCTGGCCGCCGCCGGGTCGGCAGCCGGGTTCGTGTTGTTCGGTTCACCGTTGCCGGCCGTGGGCATGGGCGCGGTGGCGGCCAGCGCCCCCGTCGGGCTGTACCGCAACCGCCGGCGGGCCCGGCTGGAGCTGGCTGCCGAGGAATGGCCGCGGCTGCTCGACGAGATCCGCTTGCGGGCCACCACACTCGGCCGGTCGGTGCCCCAGGCCCTGTTCGAGGTGGGCGACCGCGCCCCCGCCGAGCTCCGGCCCGCCTTCGCCGCCGCCCAGCGGGAGTGGCGCATCAGCACCGACTTCGCCCGGACCCTCGACGTGTTGCGCACCCACCTGGGCGATCCGACCGCCGACGTGGTGTGCGAGACGCTCCTCATCGCCCACGACCTCGGCGGCACCGACCTCGGACCACGGCTGCTGGCCCTGGCCGAGGACCGCCGCACCGAGGTCACCAGCCGCAAGGATGCCCGGGCCCGCCAGGCCGGTGTGCGCTTCGCCCGCCGTTTCGTCCTCGTCGTACCGCTTGGTATGGCGGCGGCGGGTTCGCTCATCGGCACCGGCCGCCACGCCTACACCACCCCCACCGGGCAGGCGCTGGTGCTGGTGGCGCTGACGCTGATGGGCGGGTGCTGGTGGTGGGCCGGGCACTACCTGCGCCTGCCCGCCGAGCGCCGGGTCTTCCCCCAAGCCGGGCCGGTCGAGCGATGAGCCGGCTGTTCGTGCTGGCCCTGGCCGGCGCCTGGGTGGGCTGCACGTTGTTGCTGGCCGAGCTGCGCTGGTTCCGCCGGGAACCGCTGGCCGAGCGGCTGCGCCGCTACAGCGGGGCGCCGGAGCTGCTGCACGGCCGCAACCGCTCGCTGTCGGCGGCGTCGTTCCGTGACGTCATCGGGCCCCTGGTCAGCGCGGCGGCGGAACGCCTCGTCAGCGCCCTCGGTGTGGACGAGGACCTGACCGTGCGCCTGCGACGGTTGCACGCCCCGATCGACGCCACCGCCTTCCGGCTCCGCCAAGCGGCGTGGGCGGGAGGGGCCCTGCTGGGCGCGGCGGCGCTGGCGCTGACCCTGGCCCCGCCCGCCCCGGTGGCCTTGCTGTTCGTCGTCGGGGCCCCGCTGCTGGCCTTCCTGGTGATCGAGCAGCGGTTGGCCGGCGCGTCCACCCGGCGGCAGGCGCACCTCTTCGACGAGCTCCCGGTGGTGATGGAGCAGCTCGGCATGCTGCTCGGCGCCGGGTACTCGCTCGGCTCAGCGCTGAGCCGCCTGGCCGAGCGGGGCCGCGGGGTGGTGGCCGAAGACCTGGCGCTGGTCGTGAACCGGGTGCGCCAGGGCCTCTCGGAGGAGCAGGCGCTACGGGAGTGGGCATCGCTGGCGGCAGTGCCCGAGCTCGACCGGCTCGTCACCGTGCTCGCCCTCAACCACGCCGGCACCGACCTCGGCCGCCTGGTGGCCGAAGAGGCCCGGGCGGTGCGGCGTGAAGCGCACCGCCGCACCCTCGAGCTCATCGAACGACGCGCCCAGCTGGTGTGGATCCCGGTCACGGTGGCCACGCTCGTGCCCGGCGTCGTGTTCATGGCCGTCCCGTTCCTTGAAGCACTGCACGATTTCGCCGCGCTGTGAGCGGCACCAACACCCTCCGGAGGATCCCGTGAACCGAGTTGTGGACCTGGGCCGCTGCGCCCACATCGCCGTCACCTCGACCCGTCGACGCCTGACCGATCGCCTGGCCGCGACCGACGAGCGCGGCGAGGGCGTGATCAGCATGGCGATCGCGGTGTTGATCGTCGCCTTCCTCGGCGCCGCTGCGTGGTTGGCGTTCAAAGGCCTGCTCGACGGCACCAAGGAGAAGGCGGAGACGCAGATCGCCAAGGTCGGCGCTTGACCGGAGCACCGCCGGAGCGCGCGGCGGCCGCGCTGGACACGGGCGAGGGTGAGAGCGTCGACCCGCAAGCGGGCAGCGGTCTGTTCGGCACCTGGTTCGGCGTGCTGTTCTTCCTGGGGTTCCTGCTCTTCGCCACCCAGCTGGCGGTGTCGCTCTACGCCCGTTCGGTGCTGACCAGCGCCGCCCTCGACGCCGGACGCATCGTCGCCACCGCCGGCGGCAGCGACGGCCGCCTCGACCCCGGGGAGCTGGCGGCCGGCCGGCGGGCCGCCGAGGACCGGGTGCAGGACCTGTTGGGCGACGACGCCACCTTCGCGCTCAGCGCCCTCGACCCCGCGGCCGGCACGGCGACGGTCACGGTGGCCACCACCCGACCGCGGCTGCTGCTGGGCGGGGGCACGCTCGGCTCCGCCGTCATCGAGCGTTCGGTCACGGTCCGCCTGGAGCTGCTGCGATGAGACGGGCGCGACCGACGGCGGCCGCCCGACGCAGCCACCGCATGACGTCGACCGGGAAGCCGGCCAGGTGGGCGGAGCCGAGGTGCTGCCTGTGGCAGTGCTCGTCTTCGTGGTCGGCGGTCTGCTGCTGGTGAACGCGTGGGCGGTGGTCGATGCCAAGCTGGCCGCCTCGGCCGCCGCCCGCGAGGCGGCCCGCACCTACGCCGAGGTCTCCCCCGGCCTCGACGGTGCGACCGGTGGCGGCGCCGCCCTGGCCGCCGCCCGAGACGTGTTCGCCGCCTACGGGATCCCCGCTTCACGCACCGCCGTGCGCGCCACGGAGAGCCCGGGGGCGCAGCGCTGCGCGGTGGCCATCGAGGCGACGGTGACGGTGCCGGCCATCACCGTGCCGTGGATCGGCGGGTTCGGCGACGGCATCGTCGTGCACGGACGCGCCCGCACCATCGTCGATCCATGGCGCAGCGGGCTGGACGGAGCCGGTTGTGGGTGAGCACGACGCCGCTTCGGCGCGCGGTGACCACGCTGGACACGAGCGCGGCAGCGCGCTGCTGCTCATGCCGGCCGGCGTGCTGATCCTGCTGGTCCTGGCGGCGATCGCCTTCGACCTCGCCGTCGGCTTCCAGGCCAGCGCGCCCTGCTCGAGCTGGCCGATGCCGCCGCCAACGACGCCGTGGGTCACGGGCTCGACGAGGCACGACTGCGGGCGGACGGATCCTCGTGCCTCGACGCCGCCCGGGTGCGACGCTCGGTGGCGGCGACGCTGGCGGCGAGCGACGTGCACGCCGAGTTGGTCGAGCTCCGGTTGTCGTCGGCCCGGACGGGCTGCCCGGACGGCGTGGTGATCACGCTGCGCACCCGGGTGGCGCCCTTCACCGCGGCGGTGCCCGGCGCCAACCCACCCGAGCCGCTCATCGCTTCGGCCCGGGCCACGCTCGTCGTCCGCTGACCCGTTCACCGACGGCTGCGCCGGGTCGGCTCCGACCACCGGCCGGCTCCGCCTACCTAGCAGCGGGTGATCGGGCTGGCCCGATCCCGTCCGATGCACTGCCACTGTGCCTTTCATGTAGTTTCATGCAATCTCGAGGTACGCACGGTACGCATGGAGACGGTGGGAGGAGCCACGGGTGGCGGGTGACCTGCAGCAGCGGTTGGGAAGCGGCGGCGCGACGACGATGGGTGACGGGCCGGGACCAGCGCCGCCGGCCGGACCGCCGCCCGAGGGGGTGACGGTGATCCGAAGGGCCGACGGGACCATCGTCGCCCGCAAGGCGGTCGACGATCGCGACCGGCTCACGCTGGCTCGGGAGCTGGCCGTGCTCCGCCGGTTGCAGGAGCTCCCGGTCGTGCAACCGGCGACGGGATCCACCCCGTTGGTGCCCGGCGACGATGGGGCCCCGGCGTGGATCGACCTGGCCTACGTCGGCACCCGGACGCTGGCATCGTCGGGCCATGACCTCACGGAGCCCCACCTGCTGCGCGTCCTGGCTTCGGCCGCCGCCACCCTCGCGGCCGCACACGAGCGGGGCATCAGCCACGGCCGCATCGACGGTTCACACGTACTGCTCGGCCCTGATGACAGCGCGGTGCTGTGCGGCTGGCGCCTGGCCGGCGTGGCGACCAGCCCGTCCCCGCTCCCGGCCGAGCCGGCCACGGCGCCAACCGACGGCGCTGCGCCGGCACCGGGCGTCCCAGGTGGTGCCGTCGCCCTCGAGGCCGAGGGGTCGGCGCCGTTCTCCCCGCCGACCGACGTCGCCGCCCTGGGCACGCTCGCCGTCGAGTTGGCCCGCGGCAACCCCGCCGTCAGCGCCCGGCTGCGCACGCAGCTCGGTGCGGTGGCCACCGCCGCCAACCACCCCGACGCCTCGGTGCGACCACCGATGACCGAGCTTGCCCGGGTCCTCGCCGCTGCGGCCGGGCCCGCCGCGCCCACACGGACCGGCCGATCGGTGCGGCGCAACGGGCGCAGCGTCCTCGATCGCCTGGGGGCGCGACGAAGCGCTGAGGGGCCGACAGGCTCCGCCGCGGCGCGCCCCGCCGGGGTGCCCGCCATGCGGCTCGTGGCCGCCGCGGTGGCGGCCGCCATGGCCGCCGGCCTCACCGTCGCGTTGTGGTCCACCCGGACCGGTTCGAGCGGGAGCGCCGCCACCGGCGACCGCGCGGCGGCGCCGGGCGCAACCCCGCGGCCCGCCCCGGCGACGGCGGCCGTCGGCGATGCACCGAGTGCGGTGGCGGAGGAGCCGAGCGGTCAGGATCCGTGCCCGATGAGCGCCGCACAGCTGGCCGCCGCCGGCCTGCCCGAACGCTGCGCGGGTTCCGTGACGATCGAAGGCCAGCGTTTGCGGGTGGGGCCGCTGTCGTTCGTGCTGGGCGCCGACGGCGACGGTGCCGGGCTCAGCGACCTCGACTGTGACGGTCTGCTGGAGGCGACGGTCCTGCAGACCGGCTCCGGGCGGGTCTACGTGTACGACCGTTGGGCCGATGGCTCGCAGCCGCAGTCGGCGCGGCTGATCGGTGAGGTGCCGGGCGCCATCAATCTGGGTGATCCGACGGGTTCCGCCTGCGGCGGGGTCCGTGTGACGCTGGCCGACGGCAGCGACGTGACGCTGCCCGGCGCAGTGGGCTGACGGCGGGAGGTGCGGCTCGGCATGAACCCTCACATCGACCTGACCAACGGATCGACGGATCGGCTGCAGCACCGGCGGAACCGGCAGCACCGGCAGCACCGGCAGATCCGGTGGCACCGGCGGCCGGTGGCGTTGCGCCTGGTGGCGGCCACGGCCGCATCGGCCGGCGCCACCTGGGCCTTGGTGCGCCTCGGCGCGGCCCTCCCCGGCGGCCTGCCCGCCGCCGCCACCCCGGCGGCCCTCGGCGCGTGGCTGACCAACACGCCCGTCGACCAGGTGGCGGTGCGCGCCATGTGGGCGGCGGCAACCGGCACCGGCGGCTACCTGACCGCCGCCCACGGCCTGGCCGCCGGCGCAGTGACGGCCGACTCGGCCCGGGCCCTGCGCCTGGCCGACCGGCTCTCGGGCGGGCTCGTCCGGCGGCTGTCGATCACCGGGCTGGCCGCCTCGATCGGCGCCGGCGCGGTGGGTGCCCCCCTCGGCGGCGCCCAGAGCATCCCCGGCGACGAACACGCCCCGGTGATGACGCTGGAAGGCGACGAAGCCGTCGTCGTGGTGGAGCAGGCCCCGGTGCTGGTCCTCGAGTCCTCCGGGCGGGGGCCGGCGCGTCCGCCCACCCAACCGGCGGTGCCGGCACCCACCATGGCACTGGAGCGCACCGCCCCCACCGGGCCGGCCGCGACCCCGGGACCGCCGGTGGTCGACCCGGTCGACGCCGTCCAGCAGGTCACGCTCATCGACGCCCTCACCGTGGAGGCGCCACCCATCGCCGTGGGTACCGCCGGTGAGGTGGAGCTCGACGCCCCCATCATCACCACCGGGCTCGGCGTGTGGATCGTGCGACCGGGCGACAGCCTGTGGTCGATCGCCGAGGCCGTGCTCCAGGAGCGGGCCGGCACCCCGGCCGACCTCGAGGCGGTGGAGGCCTACTGGCGCTTGCTCGTGGAGACCAACCGCCCCGGCCTGGCGGACCCGTCCAACCCCGACCTGCTCTTCACCGGCCAGCAGCTCACGCTCCCCCTGCGCTGAGCCAGCCCCGGCCCTGGCCCCGGCAAGGACCGCTCGGTTCCCGCGCCAACCGGGTGATCAGCCCGGTCACCACCGCACGCGCGCAGCGCCGAAAACGGCAACGGGGCGCCGGCCTGTACGGCCGGCGCCCCGAACGGCGAACTGTTACGGATCAGCGAACGACCCGCAGCCCCAGGCCCTCGAGCCGCGGGGTGGTCTCCTCCACGATCGTGCCCAGGATGCAGGCCAGCGCCCGGATGTCGTCCCGGCGGATGGTCAGCACCCGGCCGTTGAAGTCCTGGCGCTGCACCTGGATCATGCTCAGATAGCGCGAGAGCATCTCCGCTTCCGCACCCTCGAGTTGCTCCAGACGGGTGAGGTCGATAGTGACAGACATGTCATCGACAGCACCGCCGCGGGCGCCCGGGGCGGTACCGAAATCCGGCCCCTCGTCCTTCGGCAGGAGCTGGTCCACCGGCACACTGTAGAAACGGGCCAGGCGCTGCAGGCGGGGCACGGAGATGGCGCGCTCACCCCGCTCGTAGGCACCGAGGACCGACGCCTTGAACTCCTGGTTCGAAGCGGCCTCCACGTCCTGCAGGGACAGGCGCTTCTGGCGGCGAATGGCCCGCAGGCGCTCACCGACCTTCCGGCCGTAGCTGGGAGGCATCTCCGAGCCGCCCACCTCGTTGTCGCTGAGCATCAGCTCTCACTTTCGCTTGCGGCCCGTCGCGCTCGCCATCACGAGGGCCTGGCCAAAACTTGGTTACGGGGAGTGAGAGTACGCACCACAAGGGCCGAGATCAACCACCGGGAGCGTTTTCTGGAGCCGAGCCAGCCGGCAGCACCAACCGGGAGCGCAGCGCCACTAACAGCGTTGAAGCGACGAGTGCTGCCGTCTCCACGCGAAGCACCTGGGGTCCCAGCCCAACGAGCGGAGGCCCGGACGCCAACTCGGCGTCGGTCCAGCCACCCTCTGGGCCGATGATCACGTTCCGGCAATCCGGGGTGATCGGTCCCCCACCGGGCTCGGCGATCACCGTTCCGAACGGGGTTACGGCGTGGGTCAGATCGAGCGGCCCGGACAGCGCCGGCAGCCACACCCGGCGGCTCTGGGCGCCCGCCGCCCGGGCGATGCGCGCCAGCCGCTCGAGCGGTTTCCATGATTTGCCGATCGGCTGACGAACGACCGATCGTTCGGCCTGCACCACCACCAGCTCGTCGATGCCGATCTCGGTCGCCTTCTGGATCAACCAGTCGGCCCGATCACCTTTGGGCAACGCCACCGACAACCGCAGCGCCGGCTCCGGGTTTCTCCATGAAGAAGAGCGGCGAGGTCACCACCGGCGCATCGCCAAAGGTCGCATCGCACCACGAGCCACGACCGTCGCTCAACACCAACGGATCGCCCGCTCTCAACCGCAACACACGCTGCAGATGGTGACGATCTTCTGACGAAAATTGCGGATCTGCAACATCGTCGACGTACACCAGGGGACCGCGCCGCGTCACCGGGGACGGGCGGTCGTCGGGCGGCACGGGGCGTCGGGCCGGCGCGATCAGCGCATGGCCGAGCGCAGCCGGGCGAAGGGGCCCTTGCGGTGCTCGGCCACGTCCTCGCCGCGCAGCTGGGCCAGCTGGCGAAGCAGCGCCTCCTGCTCCTCGGAGAGGTCGGTGGGCGTCTCCACCACCACCTCCACCAGCAGGTCCCCCCGGCCTCTGCCGCGCACCTGGGGCACGCCGTGCTCACGGAAGCGGAACACGGTGCCGGTCTGCGTGCCCTTGGGGATGACCAGTTCCAGGTCGCCGTCGAGCGACTCGTAGGCCAGCGTCACGCCCAGCGCCGCCTGGGTCACCGAGACGGGCAGGCGGTGGTGCAGGTCGTCGCCGTTGCGTTCGAGGTACTCGTGCGCCGCCACCCGCAGGTGCACGTACAGGTCGCCGGCCGCACCGCCGCGGGGGCCGACCGCGCCCTTGCCGGTCAGCCGCAGCGTGGTGCCGGCATCCACCCCGCCGGGGATCTCCACCGGGTAGCTGCGCTCCTCGGTGACCCGGCCATCGCCCCGGCAGCGTTCGCACGGGTTGGCGATGATCTGACCCCGGCCTCCGCAGCGCAGGCACGGGTTGCTGGTCACCATCTGGCCCAGGAACGACTGGCGCACCCGCTGGATCTGGCCGCTACCGCCGCAGTCGGGGCAGGTCTGGGCGCCGCTGCCCTCCGCCGCACCGGTGCCCGAGCAGTCCGAGCAGGCCACCGCGGTGCGGATGGACACGTCCTTGGTGGCCGAACACCGCCTCCTCGAACTCGAGGTCGAGCACCGTCTCCAGGTCGGCGCTGCGCGGCGGACCGGGGCGACCACGCCCCCGACCGCCGGCACCGCCGAACCCGAAGCCGTCGAACACCATGCCGAGCAGGTCGTCGAGACCACCGGCGCTGAACCCACCGAAGCCGGGACCGGCCGCTGCGCCCTCCTCGGGCCCGAAACGGTCGTAGCGGGCCCGGCGCTGCGGGTCCGACAGCACCTCGTAGGCCTTGGAGATCTCCTTGAAGCGGGCCTCCGCCTCCGGGTCGGGGTTGACGTCGGGGTGGTACTGGCGGGCCAGCCGCCGGTAGGCCTTCTTGAGCTCGTCCGGCGTTGCCGTGCGAGCAACCTCGAGCAGCTCGTAGTAGTCGGTCACGACTCAGACCCTTCCGAAAGGCGTTGTCCCAGGCTCTTGCTCACCACGGCGACCGCGGCGAGGGCCTGGGGGTAGTTCATGCGGGTGGGGCCCAGGACCCCGATCGAACCGGCCGGTTCGCCCTCCACAGCGTAGGGAGCGATCACGCGCGAACACTCCGCCAGCGGGGCCATGCCGGTCTCGGTGCCGATGGCCACGTGCACCCCCCGGCCGAGCAGCTCCCGGATCAGGCTCACCACCACGTACTGCTCCTCCAGCAGCGACAGCACATTGCGCACCGTCTCGGTGGCGGCGAAGGCCCCGGCCACGTTGGCGGCGCCGCCCACGTACACCCGCTGCGCGTCGTCCTCGGCCCGGCTGAGCACGCCGATGACCCGCTCCACGATGGCATCGAGCGCGGCGTCGCCGGAGGGGGGCGGCACGACCACCTGGTTCAGCGGCGTGCCGACCAGGATCCGGTTGAGGCGGGCGGTGGCCGCACCGAGCTCCACATCGGAGGTGGTGGCGTCGACGTCGAGGGCGTGCTGGTCGACCGTGCCGTTCGACAGCACCACCACCACCAGCGCCTGGCGGCCGCCGAGGCCCACCACCTGGATGTTGCGCACCAACGCCGACTCCCGCGGCGGACCGATGACCACCCCGGCATAGCTGGTCAGCTTGGACAGCAGCCGGCTGGTCTCGCCCAGCATGTGCTCGAGCTGGGTGTGGGCCCGGTCGAAGAAGCTGCCCACCGTCTGCGCCTCGGTGGGGCTCAGGCCCGGCGCCGCCAGGTGGTCGACGAAGAAGCGGTACCCCTTCTCGGTGGGGATGCGCCCGGCGCTGGTGTGCGGCTGGGCCAGGTACCCCTCCCGCTCGAGGTACGCCATGTCGTTGCGGATCGTCGCCGAGGACACCTGCACCTGGGCGGCGGCGGCGACATGGGCCGAGCCGACCGGCTGCGCGGTCTGGATGTACTCCTCGACGATCGCCGAGAGGATCGCTGATTTCCGTTCGTCGAGCATGGATCTACCACCGGTCCAACGGTGCGCTCGATGATAGGTGCAGATCAGCGTGCACGGCCCGCTGGATCGGCCGCCCGCCGCCGGCGCCGCCCGCCCGTCTCAATCACCCAGCTTCAACGCCGAGATGAACGCCTCCTGCGGCACCTCGACCCGGCCGATGGACTTCATCCGCTTCTTGCCCGCCTTCTGCTTCTCGAGCAGCTTGCGCTTGCGGGAGATGTCGCCGCCGTAGAGCTTGGCGGTCACGTCCTTGCGGTAGGCCTTGACGGTGGAGCGCGAGATGATGCGGCCGCCGATCGACGCCTGGATGGCGATGTCGAACTGCTGGCGGGGGATCAGCTCCTTGAGCTTGTCGGTCATGGCCCGGCCGTACTCGTCGGCCTTGTCGCGGTGGATGATCATCGAGAACGCGTCCACCGGCTCACCGGCGAGCAGGATGTCCACCTTGACCAGGTTGCCGGGCGCGTAGTCGGCGGGCTCGTAGTCGAGCGACGCGTAGCCCTGGGTGCGGCTCTTGAGCTGGTCGAAGAAGTCGACCACCACCTCCGCCAGCGGCAGGCGGTAGGCCAGCTCAATGCGCTCGGGCGAGAGGTACTCGAGCTTGAGCATCTCGCCACGACGGCTCTGGCACAGGTCCAGCAGGGTGCCGGTGTAGTCCGACGGGGCCAGGATGGTGGCCTTCAGGTAGGGCTCGCTGATCTCCTCGATCTCGCCCATGGGCGGCATCTCGGAGGGGTTGTCCACCACGAAGCGGCGGTCGCCGCGCACCGTCACCTGGTACTCCACCGACGGCGCGGTGGCGATCAGGCTGAGATCGAACTCCCGCTCGAGGCGCTCCCGGATGATCTCCATGTGCAGCAGGCCGAGGAAGCCGCAGCGGAACCCGAAGCCCAACGCCCCCGACGTCTCCGGCTCGAAGTTGAAGCTGGCGTCGTTGAGGCACAGCTTCTCCAGCGAGTCGCGCAGGCGGGGGTAGTCGTCCCCGTCGATCGGGTAGAGCCCGCAGAACACCATCGGCTTGGGCTCGCGGTAGCCCTTGAGCGCCTCGGCGGCGGGGCGGGACAGCTCGGTCACCGTCTCACCGGAACGGGCCTCGCCCACGTCCTTGATGCCGGCGATGAGGTAGCCCACCTCGCCGGGGCCCAGCTCCTTGACCGGGGTGGGGGCGGGTAGGCGCACGCCGATCTCGTCGGCCTCGTGGCTGGCGCCGGCCTGCATGAAGCGCAGCTTGGCGTTGGTGCGCAGCGTGCCGTTGACCACCCGGATGGAGCTGATCACCCCGCGGAACTGGTCGTAGTGGGAGTCGAAGATCAGCGCCTGCAGCTCCGCCTTCGGGTCACCGGTGGGGGCGGGGATGCGCTCGATCACCGCGTCGAGCAGCTCGGGCACGCCCGCTCCGGTCTTGGCGCTGATCATCAGCACCTCCTCGGCAGGGATGCCCAGGATCCGCTCGATCTCGTCCATGCACCGCTCCGGGTCGGCGGCGGGCAGGTCGATCTTGTTGAGCGCCGGCACGATGGTCAGGTCGTTGTCCATCGCCTGGTAGCAGTTGGCCAGTGTCTGGGCCTGGATGCCCTGCGCCGCGTCCACCAGCAGGATCACGCCCTCGGTGGCGGCCAGGCTGCGCGACACCTCGTAGCCGAAGTCCACGTGGCCGGGCGTGTCGATCAGGTTGACGACGTGGTCCTTGTAGGCGAGCCGCACCGACTGCAGCTTGATGGTGATGCCACGCTCGCGCTCGAGGTCCATCGAGTCGAGGTACTGGGCCCGCATGTCGCGCGGGTCGACCGCCCGGCACAGTTCGAGCAGCCGGTCGGCGAGGGTGGATTTCCCGTGGTCGATGTGGGCGATGATCGCCGTGTTGCGGATGCGCGCGAGGTCCATGGCAGTCCGTGCGACGCTACCAACTTCCCCGCTCGACCCGGTGGTCCACACTGCGGCCGCACCCCGCCGACCAGCCGTTCGGCCCCACCGGCCCCGGCTCCCGATGCGCCGACGTGCTCGCCGTGCGCCGGACCGCTATCCTTGGAGGGCCGATTTCGAGCCCAGAGGAAGCCTGCCCCGTGGCGAACATCAAGAGCCAGATCAAGCGCAACCTGCAGAACGAGAAGCGCCGCATCGCCAACAAGGCCGTGCGCTCCGAGCTGAAGACCCGCCGCAAGAACGCGGTCGTCGGCGCCGAGTCGGGTGCCGAGAACGCCGAGCAGCTGCTGCGCCTGGCGATCAAGAAGATCGACAAGGCTGCCGCCAAGGGCGTCATCCACAAGAACAAGGCGGCGCGTGACCGTTCCCGCCTGATGCGACGGGTCGCCGCCGCCACCAAGGCGGACTGAACGACGCGGAGGGCGTCCAGCCCTCCACCGCGCCGCGGATCGCCCGCCCGGCCCTTGCGCCCGGCGGGCCTTTTCGCGTTCGCCGGCCGGGTGGCGCAGCAGCCGGGGCAGCCGGCGCACCGCCGGCTCAGCGGCTCAGGGCGGCCAGGCGGGCGACGAGGACCTCCATCACCAGCTGCGGTTCCCAGGCCGACGCACCGCGCAGGTCGACGTCGGCGTCGGCCAGCAGGTTGACCGCCCGGGCGATGCGCGCCGGACCCAGCTTGCGGCCCTGGTCGAGCGCCTTGCGGGCCGGGAACGTGGAACCCTTCATGCCCAGCAGCGCGGCCGCGTCCTTCTCGGTGCGGGCGTCGCTGCCCGACAGCGCCAGCATGCGCTCCACGTGGTTGGTGAGCGTGACCATCACCTGCAGCGGGTGGCGGTCGCCGCCGGCCAGCATCCGCCTCAGTCGCCGCACCGCCTCGGCCACGTCACCCCGGTCGATGGCGTCGGTCAGCTCCCACGGCGGCACCGCCCCCGCCTCACCCAGGAACGGCTGCACGTCGTCCACCCCGATGCGGGCACCCTCACCGAAGACCGCGGCCAGCGTGGTGATGAGCGGCACGAGCCGACCCACGTCCTCGCCCAGCTGGGCCTCGATGGCCGCCTTGGCGGCGTTGTCCACCCGCAGCCCGGCCCGACCCAGGTGCTCCTCGATGAACTCACGTTTGGCGCCGCGGCCGCTCTGGGGGCCGGTCTGCAGCACGGCGCCCCCGGCGGCGTTGATGCCGTCGGTGAGCGCCTTGGGGACGCGGCCCTCCTGGAACACGAGCAGCAGGTCGGTGGTGTCGAGCGGGTCGGCCAGGTAGGCGACGAGCGGGGCGAGGTCCGCCGCCTTGAAGCGGTGGATGCCCCAGCCGACGACCACGCGCCGGGCCGTGAGGAAGGGCGGGGTCTGGGTCGCATCGACCAGCTCGGCCAGCTCGTAGTCCTCCCCGGCGAACTCGGCGAGGACCAGCGCCCGGTCCTCCTCCCCGACCCGTTCGTCGATGAGCCGCAGCACGGCGTCGCGCACGAGCACGTCGTCGTCGCCCCGCACCAGCACGGGACCGCCGGCTCCCGCGTCTGCTCTGGCGGCCTTCGCTGCGGCCATGGCGCTCCTCCCGTTCGACGCTCGATCATGGCCGATCGACCCGACGGACCGGAGCGATCCCGAGCCGATCGGGCGAACTGAGCCCGCTCGACGCTCGGGCTCCCGACGCCCGGCACCGATCCCCCGGCGTCGCTCGATCGCGGTGACTAGCGTGGTCGCCACATGACATCCGTCACGGTCGTCATGGCCGGACGGACCGGATCGACGAAGAGGGATCACATGGACAGGCTTCGCTTCGGCATCTTCATGGCGCCGTTCCACGCCCACGGCAACCCCACGGCCGCCCTGCAGCGGGACCTGGAGACGATCGAGCTGCTCGACGCCCTCGGCTACGACGAGGCGTGGATCGGCGAGCACCACAGCTGCGGCACCGAGCTGATCGCCGACCCGTTCGTGTTCGCCGCCGCCGCCTTCGAGCGCACCAAGCACATCAAGATCGGCACCGGCGTTGCGTCGATCCCCTACCACAACCCGCTGTGGACGGCCGACAAGGCGCTGCTGCTCGACCACCTCAGCCGCGGGCGGTTCATGTTGGGCGTGGGCCCGGGCGCCCTGCCCACCGACGCCCACATGATCGGCATCCACCCCTCCGAGCAACGCCGCATGCTCGACGAGGGCATGGATGCGATCATGCACCTGCTCAACGAAGAAGCGCCGCTGACCATGAAAACCGACTGGTTCAACCTGGTCGACGCCAAGTGCCAGCTCCCCCGCTACTCGGACTTCGACATCGCCGCCGCCGCCATCGCCTCGCCGTCGGGGCCGAAGCTGGCCGGCAAGCACGGCATCGGCCTGCTGTCGATCGGCGCCACCATGCAGGCCGGCGCCGACGTGCTGGCCATGCACTGGAACGTCGCCGAGGAGACCGCCGCCGCCAACGGCAAGTCCGTCGACCGGGCCAAGTGGGCGCTGGTGGGCGTCATGCACTGCGCGGAGACCCGCGAGCAGGCCTACAAGGACGTGGAGTTCGGCATCCAGCACTGGTTCGACTACCTGCAGCACACCGCCGCCGCGCCACACTTCTGCCCCGAGGGCGAGACCTTGCAGGAGATGATCCACTGGGCGAACGAGTCCGGTGTGGGCGCCATCGGCACCCCCGAGGACGTGGCCGCGCAGATCGACAGCCTGCACAAGCAGTCCAACGGCGGCTTCGGTTGCTACCTGATGATGGCCCACGAGTGGGCGAACCCGGCCGCCACCCGCCGCAGCTACGAGCTGATCGCCGAGGAGGTCATGCCGCAGTTCCAGCACGCCGCCATCGACCGGCTCAACGACGCCGCCCGCCGCGCCCAGGCCGTGCGGGCCAAGCTCGCCGGCGAGCAGGCCGAGGCCCTGACCGCCTTCACCGAGTCGTACCACGCCGCCAAGGGCTGATCGCCCGGCCGCTTCGGGGGCGACCGGCCGGGCCCGGCTCCCCCCACGGTCCGATCCTCACGGCCGGTCCGTTCGCCATCACGGCGACGGGCCGGCCGTGTCGCGCCCGGCCGCCGCGGCCCGGGCGTCGACGCCGCCGGTGACCGCCACCTCCAACGAAGGCCCCCGGTCGCCGCGGCGCACGGTCGTGACCTCCACCAGCAGCGGCCCGGCCACGAAGCGGTCACCGGCGCGAGCCACCGTGGCGGCGGGCCGGGGGACGGCGGCCACCACCAGCGCAGTGCGGTGTCGGCTGCGGACGTCCTCGACGCTGCGCCACGCGCCTTGTGAGGGCGAGGTCACCACCACCACGTCGATCGGGCCGTCGACCCGGTGGCGCAACGACCGCAGCAGCCGGACACCGTCCACCGGACGGCCGATGACCAGCACCTCGACCGCACCGGCACGGTGCAGCTCGACCCCGGCCGGCACCGCCCCCAGCGGCATCGGCCCCGACGTGACCGCCAGCGCCAACGCCAACCCGGCCAGCGGCGCGGCCGCCGCCCACGCCCGTCGCCGAGCGAGCGCCACCGCCAGGGCGGCGACGCCGACGCCGACCGCCCAGCCGGGCAGCACCCCCGGCGGCAAGCGGGCGCAGCGGAGCGCGACCTCCCGGATCTACCACAGCAGCACGCGGGCGGGCACGGTCACCGCCGCGGCGAGCGGCTCGGGGAGGTAGCCGGCGAGCAGGCCCACCGACGACCCCCAGGTCATCACGGCCCCGGCGGCAGGCTCGACGAGCACGTTGGCCACGACCGACATCAGCGACAGACCGCCCGACCGGGCGGCGAGCAGCGGGGTGGTGGCCAGCTGCGCAGCGAGCGGCACCGACACGGCGACGGCGAGCGGAGCCGGCAGCCTCGACCAGCGGGCCAGCAGCGGGGCGCCGACGAGGATGCCACCGCTGGCCAGCACCGACAGCTGGAAGCCGAGCGAGCGCACGAGCAGCGGGTCGACCACCAGCAGCAGCGTGACCGCCAGGCCCAGCACCCGCAGGCCCGATGCGGGCCGGCCCAGCGCCGTGGCGGTGGCGGCCAGGCCGGCCATGGTCACCGCCCGCAGCACCGACGGTTCGAAGCGGGTCAGCACGGCGAAGAAGGCGAGCAACGACAGGACCGTCACCCAGCGGGCCACCAGCCGCAGGCGGACCAGCAGCGGCGCCGCCGCGGCCAGCACGAAGGCCACGTTCTGGCCCGACACGGCCAGCAGGTGGCTGAGGCCCACCGCATCGAACGCATCGCGCAGCACCACCGGCTGGTTGCGGTCGTCGCCCAGCACCAGCCCGGCGTACAGCGCCCGATCACCGTCGGGCAGCGACCGGGCGCCGCGCTCGAGGCGCCGGTGCAGCTCGTTGGCGGCGCCGGCCACCGGCCCGCCCGAACGCACGCCGGTGAGCGAGGTGACCTGCACCTCGCCCACCACCCGCCGCCAGGCAGCGCGCCGGATGTCCTCCTCGAGCATCGGTCGTTGCTGCCCGGTGACGGTGACCACGTCGCCCGCCCAGGCCCGGCGCAACGCCCCGGCGGATGAACCGTGGGCCCACAGCTCGACCCGCCGACCGTGCACCCGGGCGATGGCGGTGGTGCCGGCGACGCCGGTCTCCGGGTCGGTCACGAGCACGGCGTCGACGGCTGTCAGCTGTTGTGCGGGCGCCGGATCGAGCCCGGCCAGGGCCCGCTGGCCCAGCGACGCGGTGAGCAACAGCGTGGCCGCCACCAGCGGCACGACCCTCGCCCGTCGCAGCGCCACCAGCCCGACCAGCGCCGAGCCCGGCAGCAGCAGCGGCAGGGCCGGCGGCGCCGCCCACCAGGCCCCGGCCGCGGCGGCCAGCGCCATGGCCGCCACCGCGCCGTCGCCGAGCACCGGCGGCCGCGCATCATCGGCGCCCTCGGCCTCGGCCTCGCCCTCGGCCTGGTCCGGCGGCCCCGGGGCCGCGGCCGCGCTCACACCCGCACCAGCGGTCGGAGCGTCTCCAGCTTGGCCGGGCCGATGCCCCGCACGTCGGCCAGCTGCTCGACGCTGCTGAAGCGGCCGATGGTGCCCCGGTGGGCGACGATGGCCGCCGCCGTGGCCGGGCCCACCCCGGGCAGCGCATCGAGCTCGGCCTCGGTGGCGGTGTTCAGATCGACCGGCCCGCCACCGGTGTCATCGCCGGTGCCGGTCGACCCCGGGTTCGCGCCCGGCGTGCCCACCTGCCCGGCCACCGGCGGCACCACCGCCTCACCGACCGCCAGCACGTAGAGCCGGGCGCCGTCACGCAGCTTCTCGGCGAGGTTGAGCCGGCCGGCGTCGGCGTCGGGCCGCAGCCCGCCGGCGGCGGCGACCGCATCGGCCACCCGGGCGCCGTCGGGCAGCTGCACCAGCCCCGGTTGCACCACCGCCCCGCCCACGTGGACCACCAACGGCGGCGGGGGCGGCGCGGTGGTGGTGATGCGCACCGCCCGGGGCAACGCCACGGCCGGGTCCGTGGCCGCCAGCGCCGAACCGGCGGCCACCCTCGGCACCAGGAACAGCGCCGCCGCCGCGGTGACGGCACCGGCGACCGCGGCGACGGCGAGCACCGACAGCAACGTCGAACGGCCGAACGCCACCCGAGCGGTCGAGCAGGGTCGAGCGGACCGGGTTCGGGCATGGCTCCGCCTCCGAGGGCGCGTCAACGGCGCGGGAGGAAGTGCGAACGACGCTAGCCGCCCGTGCCGGCGCCTGTCGAGGGCCGGCGACGGGTGGTGCGATCAGCGCAACGACGGCGTCAGAACAGCCGCGACGTCAGCTTGCGGCGGTAGACCCCGGTCCGCGGATCGGTGGGGCCCATCAGCTCGAGCAGGTCGACGAACTGCTGACGGGCGTCGTCGTCGTCCTTGACCTTGTCGAGCAGCGCGGTGAGCTGCTCCTCGTAGTCGTCGTCGGGGGCGACGTGGGTGCGGGCCAGTGCGGCGATGTGCCGGCTCTCGGGCGAGTCGGGGATGCGGGCCAGCAGCTGGAGCGCCTCCTCGCCCCGGTCGGTGTCGACCAGGAGCTGGGCCAGCGCCAGCACGGCCGGCTCGAAGCCCGGGTTGATCTCGAGCGCCTGGCGCAGGGACGCCTCGTCGCCGCGGGCCACGAGCTCGGCGAGCGCCGTCTCCTCCTCGGTGGGCAGCAGCCGGGCGATGAACTGCTGCACCGCGGCCGCGCCCTGGGCACCCACGAACCCGTCGACCACCCGCCGCCCGAACAGCGCGAACACCGCCGGGATGGACTGCACCTGGAACATCTGGGCGATCTGCGGGTTCTCGTCGACGTTGACCTTGGCCAGCGCCACCTGCCCATTGGTGGCGTTCACGGCCTGCTCGAGCAGCGGGCCGAGCTGCCGGCAGGGGCCGCACCAGGGGGCCCACAGGTCGACCACGACCGGGGTCTGATCCGAGCGGGCCAGCACGTCGGTTTCGAACGTTGCGTCGGTGACGTCGATGATCATGGTGGGACCTGTCCTCCGCGGTATGCCCGAAAGGCAACGATCAGCAGCGCTGCCCGCATTCCCACAGTGGACGACCAGGGCGGCGCGGCCCTCGACGATACGGTGGTCGTGCACCCGGACGCGACATCGGTCGTCCGCCACGCCCGCCGCCGGGAGGACCGCCATGGCCGAACTGTTCCGACTCGAAGCCCCCGACCTGCCCCGCGCCCCGGTGCTGATCTGCGCGATCGACAGCTGGCTCGATGCCGGGTTGGGCGCGGCCCGGGCCCGCGCCGAGCTGATCAGCGCCGGCGACGTCAGCGTGGTCGGCCGGTTCGACGCCGAGACGCTGGTGGACCACCAGGCCCGCCGGCCGGTGATGCACATCGTCCACGGCGTCAACACCGGGGTCGACTTCCCCGAGATCCTGCTGCAGCTCGGCGCCGACGCCGAGGGCCGACGGTTCCTGCTGCTCAGCGGCGCCGAGCCCGATCGGCAGTGGCGGACGTTGAGCCGCATCATCGTCGACCTCGCCCGCCAGGCCGGCGTGCGCCACGTGCTCACGCTCGGGGCGTACCCCGCCGCCGTCCCGCACACCCGCCCGGCGAAGGTGGTGGCCACCGCCTCCACCCAGGAGCTGGCCAACCGGGTGGGCTTCCTGCCCGCCCAACTCGACGTGCCCGCCGGATTCAACGCCGCCGTGGAGGCGGCCGCGGCCACGGAGGCGATCGCCGCGGTCGGCTTGTGGGCCCAGGTGCCCCACTACGTCGCCAACCTGCCCTACCCCGCCGCCACCGTCGCCCTGCTCGACCAGGTCCGGGCGTTGACCGAGCTCAGCGTCGATGTCACCGCCCTGCAGGTGGCGGCCGGGGAGACGCGCGCCCGGCTCGATGCGCTGGTGGCCTCCAACCCCGAGCACACGGCGATGGTCCGCCAGCTGGAGCAGGCCTACGACGAGCAGGCCACACCGTTCCCCCTGCCCAGCGGCGAGGAGCTGGCAGCCGAGGTCGAGCAGTTCCTCCGCAACCGCGACGACTGAGCCGCGGACCGGCGCGCTCCCGGCGGCTGCGACACAGCCGATCGACCGTGCCTGCGGCGGGCAGGCGCCGGTACGCTGGCCGCCACGACGCCGACGCGGCTCGCCGGTTGAGGAGCGCTGATGACCCAGGTCGAGGAACGGCCCACCGCACCGCCGGATCGCCCTGCCCCCAGCGTTCGACGCCGCCCCGCCCTGCTCGCCGCCGTGGTGGCGGTGCTCGCCCTGGCCGCCACGGCCGCCGGGATCGGGTTGGCGGTCGCCGGCGGCGATGAGACGGCCGGCCCGGCCACCACGACGACGGCCGCTCCCGCCGGCACGACCACCGCCGCGCCGCGCCCGGTCACCTCGCTCACCACCGCCCCGCCGGCCACCACCGCCGTGCCGCCGACGGTCGCCACCTGGCCGGCCGGCGTGAAGCCGCCGCCGCTCGACGCACCGGTGGCCGAGCTGCGACCCACGCTCGACGGCGCCGCACCCGTGACCTCGGCCCGGGCCTCGGTGCCGCAGGTCGCGGTGTACGCCCAGCCGCTGGCGGCGCCGGCCGCCGAGTTCGCCGACTGGCGCTTCCCCGCCACCACCCAGTTCGGCAGCCCCACCGTGTTCCTGGTCACCGGCACGGCGGGCGAGTGGCTGCGGGTGCGGGTGCCCATGAAGCCGAACGAGCTCGAGGGATGGGTGCACAACAGCGAGGTCGCCCTCGCCCCGGTGGCCACCCGCCTGGTGGTGGAGCTGGCCAGCCGGACCGTGCAGCTCTACGACGGCGATCGCCTGGTGGCCGAGTCGATCTCGGTGATCGGCACGGATGCCACGCCCACGCCCACCGGGCTGTACTACGTGACCGACCTGCTGCAGATGGAGGACCCGACGGGCGTGTACGGGCCGTTCGTGCTAGCCACCTCGGCCCGTTCGGATGCGTTCGAGCTGTTCAACGGGGGCGAGCCGATCGTCGCCCTGCACGGCACCAACCAGCCGTCGCTGCTGGGCAGCGCGGCGTCGAACGGTTGCGTGCGCCTGCCCAACGACGTGGTGACCGAGCTGGTGCAGCGCACCGCGCTCGGCACCCCGGTGTTCGTGGTCTGAGCGTCAACCCGCGGGGCGCCGCCCCGGTCCCGCTGCGGCTCAGGCGAGCTGGAGCTCCTCGGCCAGGTAGCGCTGCTTGCACAGCGCCCGCTGCAGCTTGCCGGAGCTGGTTTTGGGCAGGCTGCCCGGCGCCACCAGCACGACGTCCTTGACCGGCAGGCCCACCGCCTCGCGCACCTTGTGGTGCACGGCGCTGGTCAGCGCGTCGCGGTCGGCGAGCTTGGTCTCCGCCACCACGACCAGCGTCTCCTTGTTGTGGCGGCCGTTGATGCCGAAGGCGATCACGTTGCCGGCCCGCACGCCGTCGACCTCGGCCACCGCCCGCTCGACGTCCTGGGGGTAGACGTTGCGCCCGCCGACGATGATCACGTCCTTGATGCGCCCGCAGATGACCAGGTCCCCGTCGACCAGGTAGGCCAGGTCACCGGTGCGCAGCCAGCCGTCTCGGAACAGCGCCTCGGTGGCCTCCGGGTTGGTGTAGTAGCCCGGCGTGACGGACGTGCCCCTGATCTCCAGCTCGCCGACCTCGCGCTCGCTGCGCGGATCGCCGGTCTGCGGGTCGACCACCCGCAGCTCCATGCCGCCGAGCACCTTGCCCAGCCGGACGAGCTCCCGGGCGCCCTCGGCCTCGGCGGGGGCCGGCGCGGCGTAGCTCTCGTTCTCCAGCACCCGGGCGTCGACGAGGTCGGTGCGCAGACCGGAGCCGGGGTCGGGGAACGTGCCGCCGATGGCCACCTCGGCCATGCCGAAGGCGGGGAACACCGCACCGGGATCGAGCCGGTGGCGGGCGCCCGCCTCGATGAACGTGCGCACGGTGGCGGGGTCCACCGGCTCGGCGCCGTTGAGGGCGATGCGCAGCGACGACAGGTCGAGCTGTTCCTTGCGCAACCGCAGCGCCCGACCGGCCAGCACCCAGGAGAAGTTGGGGCCGGCGGTGGCGGTGCCGCCGTAGCGGTCGATCCACTCCATCCAGCGGCCGGGATCGGCGAGGAAGTCCTGCGGGGCGGCGAGCACCAGGTCCACCCCCTGGGCCATGCCCAGCAGCAGCAGCCCGACCAGGCCCATGTCGTGGTAGAGCGGCAGCCAGGAGACCAGCACGTCGGCGTCGGTCATGCGGGCCCGTTCGACCATGGCGTCGTGGTTGGCGCAGATGATCCGGTGCGGGATCATCACGCCCTTCGGGTCGGAGGTCGAGCCGCTGGTGAACTGCAGGATGGCGAGGTCGTCGGGCTCGACGGTGGGGCGCTCGTAGGCGGCGGAGCCGTTGCTGGCCGCCTTGGCCAGCAGGTCCTGCAGCAGGGCGAGGGGCGGGGCGCCGGGGGCGTCGACGGCATCACCGAGGAACGGGGCGAGGTCGTTGTCGACGATGAGCAGGTCGGTGTCGGCGTTGGCCACCCTCGACTTGGTCTGCTCGGTGAACTCCTCGAGCGAGGCCAGCCGCATGGGCAGCGGCAGCACGATGAGGGTGGCGCCGGCCAGCCAGGTGGCCTGCATGGCGGTCACCAGCGCCCGTGAGGTGGGGGCGAGGATCGACACGTGCCCGCCCCGACGGATGCCCATCGACTGCAGCATGGCGGCCACGTCACGGGCCTCGTCGTGGAGCTGGCGCCAGGGGACGCGGTCCTCGCCGCCGCCGACGACGAACGTGACCGACCCGGACTTGCCGGCCGCCTTCTCGATCCGATCCAGGAGTGTTCGCACGACGGCTTCGACCTTCATGGCGCGACGGAGGTTACAGAACGGCCGGTTGACGTCCGCTCGGATCGTGGTGCGTGCCCGGGGCCGGGGGCCACTACCGTACGTCGCCATGTCCAGCACTGAGCAGGCACCGAACCGCACCGGGGCCGACCTGCCCGAACATCGTTACACCGCACAGCTGGCGGAGCGAATCGAGCTCAAGTGGCAGCGCCGTTGGGACGAGGAGGCGACGTTCGAGGCGCCCAACCCGGCCGGTCCGCTGGCCGACGACGCCGCCGCCTCGACCGCCGCCGAGCGCCAGAAGCTCTACGTGCTGGACATGTTCCCCTACCCGTCGGGCTCGGGCCTGCACGTGGGCCACCCGCTGGGTTACATCGGCACCGACGTGTACACCCGCTTCAAGCGCATGTGCGGGTTCAACGTGCTGTACACGATGGGCTTCGACGCCTTCGGGTTGCCGGCCGAGCAGCGGGCGGTGGAGACCGGTGAGCACCCCGGGTGTCGACCGAGGCCAACATCGCCAACATGCGCCGCCAGCTGCGGCGGCTGGGCCTGGGCCACGATCAGCGGCGCTCGATCTCCACCACCGACGTCGAGTTCTACCGCTGGACGCAGTGGATCTTCCTGCAGATCTTCAACAGCTGGTACGACACCGAAGCGGGCGGGCCCGGCCGATCGCCGAGCTGGAGGCGGAGCTGGCCGCCGGCACCCGGGCCCTGCCCGACGGCCGGGTCTGGTCGGCCCTGAGCCGCACCGAGCAGCTGCGGGTGCTCGACGGCCACCGGCTGGCCTACGTGGCCGACGCCCCGGTGAACTGGTGCCCGGGCCTGGGCACGGTGGTGGCCAACGAGGAGGTCACCGCCGATGGCCGCTCCGACCGGGGCAACTTCCCGGTGTTCAAGCGCAACATGCGCCAGTGGCTCATGCGCATCACCGCCTACGCCGACCGCCTGATCGACGATCTCGACACGCTCGACTGGCCCGAGCCGATCAAGATCATGCAGCGCAACTGGATCGGCCGCTCGCACGGCGCCCGGGTCAGGTTCCCCACCCCGGCGGGGGACCTGGTGGTCTTCACCACCCGTCCCGACACCCTGTTCGGGGCCACGTTCATGGTGGTGGCACCCGAGCACCCGATCGTCGACGCCCTGGTGCCCGAGGCCTGGCCCGACGCTACGGTGGCGGCGTGGACGGGCGGGGCGGCCACCCCGGGCGAGGCGGTGCGGGCCTACCAGCGGGCGGCCCAGGCCAAGTCCTCGGTGGCCCGCCAGGAGGTGAACCGGGAGAAGTCCGGCGTGTTCACCGGCAGCTTCGCCACCAACCCGGTCAACGGGGCGCAGATCCCCATCTTCATCGCCGACTACGTGCTGATGGACTACGGCACCGGCGCCATCATGGCCGTGCCCGCCCAGGACGAGCGCGACTGGGAGTTCGCCGAGCAGTTCGAGCTGCCCATCGTGCGCACGGTGCGCCCACCCGAGGGCTGGGAGGGCAAGGCGTTCGTCGGTGACGGCCCGGCCATGAACTCGGCGTTCCTCGACGGGCTCGGCGTGGACGACGCCAAGGCCGCCATGATCGCCTGGCTGGAGGAGCAGGGCTGCGGCGAGGGCACGATCACCTACAAGCTGCGGGACTGGCTGTTCAGCCGCCAGCGCTACTGGGGCGAGCCGTTCCCCATCGTCTACGGCGACGACGGCGTGGCCCGGGCGGTGCCCGATTCGATGTTGCCGGTGGAGCTGCCCGACACCGACCAGTTCTCGCCGCGCACGTTCGACGCCGACGACGAGTTCTCCAACCCCGAGTCGCCGCTCGACCGCTTGGGCGACTGGGTGGAGGTGCGCCTGGACCTCGGCGACGGCGCCGGCCCGCAGACCTACCGGCGCGACACCAACGTGATGCCCCAGTGGGCGGGGTCGTGCTGGTACGAGCTGCGCTACCTCGACCCCACCAACGACCAGCGCTTCGTCGACCGGGAGGTGGAGCGCTACTGGATGGGCCCCGACCCGACCCGGCCCGGCCACCCCGGCGGCGCCGACCTGTACGTGGGCGGGGTGGAGCACGCCGTGCTGCACCTGCTCTACGCCCGCTTCTGGCACAAGGTCCTCTTCGACCTGGGCCACGTCTCGTCGTCGGAGCCGTTCTACCGGCTGTTCAACCAGGGCTACATCCTGGCCGCGGCGTTCAAGGACGAGCGCGAGATCTACGTGGACGCCACCGCGGTGACCGAACAGGACGGCGCCTACCTCTACGAGGGCCGGCCGGTCACCCGGGAGTTCGGGAAGATGGGCAAATCGCTGAAGAACGCGGTCACGCCCGACGAGATGTACGACGCCTACGGGGCGGACACGCTGCGCATCTACGAGATGTCGATGGGCCCGATGGACGCGTCGCGACCGTGGGAGACCCGGGCGGTGCCGGGCGCCTACCGGCTGCTGCAGCGGGTGTGGCGCAACCTGGTCGACGAGGACAGCGGCGAGCTGCGGGTGGCGCCCGACGGCACCACCGCCTCCGAGGAGACCGCCCGCGTGCTGGCCCGCACGGTGGACGCGGTGCGCGCCGATCTCGACGGCCTGCGCTTCAACACCGCCATCGCCCGCATCACCGAGCTCAACAACCACCTCACCGGGGTGGCGGCCGCCGGTGGCATCAGCCGCGACGTGGCCGAGACGCTGGTGCTGCTGCTGGCCCCGCTGGCCCCGCACCTGGCCGAGGAGCTGTGGGAGCGGCTGGGCCACGCGTCGTCGCTGGCGTTCGAGGCGTTCCCGGTGGCCGACCCGGCCTTGCTGGTGGCCGACACGGTCGAGGTGCCGGTGCAGGTCAACGGCAAGGTGCGCGCCCGCGTGTCCGTGCCCACCGGCGCCGATGCCGCCGTGCTGGAAGCCGCCGCCCGTGCCGATGCCCGCATCGCCGAGCAGCTCGCCGCCGTGACCGTGCGCAAGGTCATCACCGTGCCCGGCAAGCTGGTCAACTTCGTGGTCGGCTGAGCGCAGCGAAGCCGGGCGGCCGTGCGGGGCGCGGCGCGGCTACCGTCCCGCCCCATGCGCTTCAGCTACTGGATCCCCAACTCCCTGCCGTGGGAGGCCACCGTCGCCCAGGCCCGCCTGGCCGAGGAGTTCGGCTTCGACGGCGTCTGGTACGCCGACCACTTCATGCCCAACGCGGTGGAGCCGGCGGACGGTCCGATCCACGAGGCGCCCACCATGCTGGCCGCCATCGCCGCCGCCACCAGCCGGGTGCGGTTGGGCCCGCTGGTGTACGGCAACACCTACCGCAACCCGGTGGTGATGCTGAAGAGCGCGGTGACCATCGACCACATCTCCAACGGCCGCTTCGTGCTGGGCCTGGGCGCCGGGTGGCAGGAGAACGAGCACCGGGCCTACGGCATCGACTTCAACTCGTTCCGCTGGCGCTTCGATCGCCTCGAGGAGGCGTGCGAGATCATCACCATGCTGTTGCGGGAGCAGCGCAGCTCGTTCTCCGGGTCGCACTACTCGCTGGTCGACGCGCCGCTCGACCCCAAGCCGGTGCAGTCGACGCTGCCCATCCTCATCGGGGGAGGCGGCGAGAAGCGCACCCTGCCCATCGTCGCCCGCTACGCCACCGAGTGGAACGTGTGGGGCACGCCCGAGCTGCTGGCCCAGAAGGGGGCGGTGCTGGACCGCTGCTGTGAGGACCAGGGGCGCGATCCGTCGTCGGTGGCGCACACCGCGGTGGCGCTGCTGTTCATGCCCAGCGATCCCGATGCGCTGGCCAAGGTGCGCTCGATGTCCATCGAGCGGCCCACGGTGATCGGCACCAGCTCGGAGGTGGCCGACATCATGGGCGCCTACCGCGAGGCCGGGGTGGGCGAGTTCATCATCCCGGGGTTCAACTTCCGGGGCCAGGCCGATCTCGAGGACACGCTCGGGCGGTTCATGGCCGAGGTGGTGCCGGCCGTCAACGGCTGATGCCCGGTCGAGGGCTCGAGCCCGGTCCACCCGCGCCACCATGCTGATCGGTACGTCGATCGGTGTCGTGGCGCGGTGGCGCGCCCGGGCGGTGCTCGGCCGGGTTGCTCGGCCGGGGTGCTCGGCGGCCATGGCCGGGGTCGATCGGCGGCGGTGGAACACGAATCCTTGAAACGAACAAGGGTTCGTAACTACACTGCTGTGATCCGGCCCGCACAGGGGTCGGCGGTCGCCCGGCAGCGCGGCCCCGGCTTCACTGTCACACCCCATCCGTACTGTTGCCCTCGTACCTCGCCGGGGCGCAGCGCCCCAGCCCATCACAACTCGCAGAACATCCGAAGGGGATGCATCGTGGATCGCACCAAAGCACTCGAGATGGCGCTCGGGCAGATCGAGAAGCAGTTCGGCAAGGGCTCCGTCATGAAGATGGGGGAGCGGGGGGACATGGCCATCGAGGCCATCTCCACCGGCGCCCTCGCCCTTGACCTCGCCCTCGGCATCGGCGGGCTGCCCCGCGGCCGCGTCACCGAGATCTACGGCCCGGAGTCCTCGGGCAAGTCCACCCTCGCCATGCACGTCGTGGCCGAGGCCCAGCGCAACGGCGGCATCTGCGCTACGTCGACGCCGAGCACGCCATGGACCCGGTGTACGCCAAGGCCATCGGGGCGGACATCGACGAGCTGCTCGTCTCCCAGCCCGACACCGGTGAGCAGGCGCTCGAGATCGCGGACATGCTGATCCGCCCGGCGCCATCGACGTGATCGTGATCGACTCGGTCGCCGCCCTCACCCCTTGGGTTGCCGAGATCGAGGGCGACATGGGGATTCCCACGTCGGCCTGCAGGCCCGCCTCATGTCCCAGGCGTTGCGCAAGCTCACCGCCAACCTCAACAAGTCGAAGACGATCTGCATCTTCATCAACCAGCTGCGGGAGAAGATCGGCGTCATGTTCGGCTCCCCGGAGACCACGCCGGGCGGTCGGGCGCTGAAGTTCTACTCGTCGGTCCGCATCGACATCCGCCGCATCGAGTCCATCAAGGACGGGGCCGAGGTCACCGGCAACCGCACCCGGGTGAAGATCGTCAAGAACAAGGTCGCCCCGCCGTTCAAGCAGTGCGAGTTCGACATCATGTACGGCCGTGGCATCAGCCGTGAGGGCTCGCTGCTCGATGTCGGGGTGGAGCTCGGCATCATCAAGAAGTCCGGTGCGTGGTTCACCTACGACGGCGAGCAGCTCGGTCAGGGCCGTGAGAACGCCAAGAACTTCCTGTCGGACAACCCGGAGATCATGATGGAGATCTCCGATCGGATCCGCACCCAGGTCGGGCTCAACGGCGAGGCCGCCGAGGATGACGTGATCGTCCTCAACGGCGCCGAGGACGACTGATCGTTCCACCCAGACACGGAGCCGGCCCGGGGCGTGTGCCTCGGGCCGGCGTACCTGCAAGGGGGTGGGTGCGCCGAGCCTCTAACCTGGCCGGTTGTGACCAAGCGGTACGTCGTGCGCACCTACGGGTGCCAGATGAACGAGCACGATTCGGAGCGCATCAGCGGCCTGTTGGAGGCCGACGGGTACGCGCCGACCGACAGCTTCGATGACGCCGACGTCATCGTGCTCAACACGTGCTGCATCCGGTGAACGCCGACAACAAGCTCTACGGGCAGCTCGGTCACCTCAAGGCGTTGAAGGCTCGGCGGCCCGATCTTCAGATCGTCGGCGGTTGCCTCGCACAGAAGGACCCGCGACGTCGTGTTGGACCGGGCGCCACACGTCGATGTGGTGTTCGGCACCCACAACGTGCACCGGGCCACCGAGCTGCTGGCCGCCGCCCGAGTGGGCGGTCCGCAGCTGGAGATCCTCGACGAGGCCGTGCTCGACGAGCACGCGCAGTTCCCCTCGGCGCTGCCGGTGCGCCGCGAGAGGTGGATCACGCGGCCTGGGTGACGATCCAGATCGGGTGCGACAACGCTTGCGTTCTGCATCGTGCCGTCGGCAGGCCGGGAGAGCCGCTCCTTCTCGGTGAGATCGTCGAGGAGGTGGCCCGCCTGGTTGCCGACGGCGTCACCGAGGTGACGCTGCTCGGCCAGAACGTGAACTCCTACGGCCGTGATCTGACCACCGGGCTGCGGGCCGGCACGTTCACCGCCGAACCGGCCCGCTGGCCGGCGCTCCTGGGCGGCGGAGGCGGCGGCCGGTGAGCGGCCGCGCCCTGTTCGCCGATCTGCTGCGCGCCGTCGGCCTGTGCCCTGGATCCGTCGGGTGCGCTACACCAGCCCCCACCCCAAGGACCTCCAAGCGTTATGGCGGCCATGGCCGACACCGCCGCGGTGTGCCTGCACCTGCACCTGCCGTTGCAGGCCGGGTCCGATCGGGTGCTCGCCGCCATGCACCGCGGCTACACCGCCGAGCGCTACCTCGCCCGGCTGGCCGAGGCCCGGGCCACGGTGGCGGACCTGGCCGTGACCACCGACCTCATCGTCGGCTTCCCCGGCGAGACCGACGAGGACTTCGCCCGGACGCTCGAGGTCGTGGCCGAGGCCCGTTACGACGGGGCCTACACGTTCATCTTCTCGCCCCGGCCGGGCACCGAGGCGGCGGAACTGGTGGACCGCTTCGTGCCGGCCGAGGTGGTGGCCGATCGCTTCGAACGCCTGCGGGTGGTGGTGGAGCACAGCACCCGGCAGCGCCACCTCGAACGGGTCGGCCGCGTCGAGCAGGTCGTGGTCGAGGGGCCCTCCAAGCGTCGGCCCGAGCTGCTGACCGGCCGCACCGCCCAGAACAAGCTGGTGCACTTCCCCTCGCCCGCCCGGTTGCGCCCCGGCACCTACGCCGAGGTCGAGGTGACCGACGCCGGTGCCCACCACCTGCTGGGCCGGCTGGTCGAGGTGGTGGCGGTGCCCACCCACCGCACTCGCATCCCGGTGGTGGCCGGCTGAACGCCGGCGCAGCCCCGCCGCCCGCGCTGCAGGAGCTGCTGACGGCGCGCCCGGAGCTCCAGCTGATCCGGCTCGTCGGTTGCTCGGGCGCGTGGTGGTGGCTGACCGACCGCGAGCGCGAGTGGCTGGTGCTGGTGGATGCGACCGGTCGGGAACGCTGGTTGGTCGACGCGCTCGCCGGGGCCGGCCTGCCGATGGCCAGCGCCTGCCCGCCGCCGCCGGGCGGGGCTCGCCCGCAGCTGTCGTGGTTCGAGCGGCCGGCGGGCTTGCCGGCCGACGCACCGCAGCACCAGGTGGATCCGGGCGCCACCCTCGCCGCGTTGGGCCGGGCGGTGCGCCTGCTGCACGAGACCCCGCCGCCGCCGGCCGATCCCACCCCGGCCGCGACGGCCGGTGTGCCGGCGCTCGACGCCGGCGCCCTCGTCGCCCGGGCGGCCGCTGAGGTGGCCGGCGGCGCGGTCACCGGTGCGCACCTCGCCGACGCCCGCGCCCACCTGCACCCCGCTCGAGTGGTGGAACAGCTCCAGGCGCTGCTGCCGGTGCTGGACGCCCGCCACGCCCGCCGGCCGGTGCGGCCCGGCTTGACCCACGGCGGCGCCCGGCGTGCGGCGATCTGGCTCGACGGCGGCAGGCTCAGCGCGCTGGTCGACGTGGCCGACGCCGCCGTCGCCGACCCCTACCGCGACCTCGCCGCCATGACCCGGGACCTGGCCGGCGCGCTCGGTCCCGAGGCGTTGGCCCCGTTCCTCGACGCGTACGGCGAACCGTCGCCCGACGTCGTCCGGCTCGAGTTCCATGCCCTGCTCGACGAGCTGCGCTGAGCGCCCCGCCATCGCCCCGGCGCTGGTGATCGTCGGGCCCACGGCCTCGGGCAAGAGCGACCTGGCCCTCGCCGTCGCCCGGGCGGCCGGCGACGCGGAGGTGCTGGCCGCCGATTCGATGCAGGTCTACCGCGGCATGGACATCGGCACCGCCAAGCCCACCGCCGCCGAGCAGCGGGAGATCCGCCACCACCTGCTCGACGTGGTCGAGCCGCACGAGACGTTCTCCATGAGCGACTACCAGCGCCTCGCCACCGCCGCCCTCGAGGACATCGCCGCCCGGGGCCGGCGGGCGATCATCGTCGGCGGCACCGGGCTGTACGTGCAGGCGCTGGTCGACGGGCTCACCATCCCGCCGCAGTACCCGGCCGTGCGCAGCCGGCTCGAAGCGGAAGCGGACGCCGGCCCCGACGCGGTGGCCGCGCTGCACCGCCGCCTGGCCCAGCTCGACCCGGTGGCCGCCGCCCGCATGGAGCCCACCAACCGCCGCCGGATCGTGCGCGCCCTGGAGGTCACCCTCGGCAGCGGGCGACCGTTCTCCGGGTTCGGGCCCGGCGTCGACCACTACCCGTCCACCCGGCACCACCTCGTCGGGCTCGACCTCGACCGCAGCGCCCTCGACGCCCGCATCGAGGCCCGCTACCACCGCCAGCTGGCCGACGGCTTCCTCGACGAGGTCCGTGCCCTCGCCGCCCGCCCCGAGGGGCTCTCGCACACCGCCGCCCAGGCGCTGGGCTACAAGGAGCTGCTGGCGCACGTGCACGGCACGGCCACCCTCGAGGAGGCGTTGCAGCTCGCCGTGGTCCGCACCCGCCGCTTCGCCCGTCGCCAGCAGCGCTGGTTCCGCCGGGATCCACGGCTGCGCTGGATCGACGCCGTCGCCGCCGCCGACAATCCGCTCGCCGTCGCCACCGCCCTGTTGGGAGACTGGACCGCATCATGACCGCCACGCCCGCCACGCCCGCCGGAGGGCGGCTCACCCTCACCAAGCACCACGGCCTGGGCAACGACTTCCTGGTCGCCGTGGTCGACGAGCCGGCCCGTTTCGACTGCCCGGTGCTGGCCAAGCGCCTGTGCGACCGACGGCGCGGCATCGGAGCCGACGGGCTCATCATCACCGCCTTCACGCCCGCCGGGCCCGGCGAGGCGTCGATGGCGCTGCACAACGCCGACGGTTCGCGGGCCGAGATGAGCGGCAACGGCATCCGCTGCCTGGCCCAGGCGCTGGCCATGGCCCGCGGCACGGACCAGGTCGATCTCGCCATCGCCACCGACGCCGGCGTGCGCACCGTGCAGGTCCGCCCCCACCCCGGTGACCCGGCCACCGTGGACGTACGGGTCGGTATGGGCCCGGTGGGCGACGGCCCGGTCTGGCGGCCCTCACCGGCGGCCCGGCGCGCTGGCCGGCCTCGGCGTTCGCTCGATCGACGACGGGTTCCGACACGCCGAGACCGCCGACATCGGCAACCCCCACCTGGTGATCGAGGTGGCCGACCCGTGGGCGGTGGACATGGCCGCGGTCGGCCCGGTGTTGGAGGCCGACTTCGCGGCCGGCATGAACGTGCACGTGGTGGCGGCCGATCCGCAGGACCGCAGCCGGCTCGATCTGGCCGTGTGGGAGCGTGGCGCCGGCGTCACCGAGGCGTGCGGCACCGGCGCATCGGCGGCGGCCACCATCGCCCACCGCTGGGGCATCGTCGACGAGGCGGTGACCGTCGCCATGCCGGGCGGTACGGTGACCGTGCTGGTCGGCATGGTGGAACTGAGCTCATCGGCCCCGCCACCTACATCGGCCACGTGGAGGTGGACCATGGCTGAACCCCTGCGCCCTCGCCCCGGCGATCACGGCGCCGATGACGAACCGTTCGACGGTGACGCGTTCGATGGTGACGCCTTCGACGGTGACGCCTTCGACGACGAGGCTTTCGACGATGACGCGTTCGACGAGGGCCCGGCCGAGACCCACCGCGGCGGGTTCGGCGAGTTCGGCGGCACCAGCGGCGGCCTCATCGAGCGCACGTTCCGGGAGAAGATCATCATCGTCGGGCTGCAGCAGCCCACCGCCACCGCCGAGGAGGTGGAGGCGTCGCTCGACGAGTTGGCCCGCCTGGTGGACACCGCCGGGGCCGACGTGGTGGAGCAGGTCATTCAACGCCGCCAGAGCCCCGATCCGGCCACGTTCATCGGCAAGGGCAAGGTCCACGAGCTGCGCGACCTCTCCGAGTTGCACGACGTGGACACGGTGGTCTTCGACGACGATCTCAGCCCGAGCCAGCAGCTGAACCTGGAGAAGATCCTCGGGCGCACCGCCATCGACCGCACCGCGGTGATCCTCGACATCTTCGCCCAGAACGCCTCCACCCCGAGGGCAAGGCGCAGGTCATGCTGGCCATGCTGCGCTACCGCCTGCCCCGCCTGCGCGGCCGCGGGTTCTCGCTGTCCCAGCAGGCCGGTGGCCGCCTCGGCGCCCGGCGCGGCCCCGGTGAGACGCAGCTCGAGATCGACCGGCGGCGCATCGTTCGGCGCCTGCACCGCCTCGAGGTGCAGCTGGCCGACGTGCGCCGCCACCGGGAGAACCAGCGCAAGAGCCGCTCCCGGTCGCGCTTCGCCCACGTGGCGGTGGTGGGCTACACCAACGCCGGCAAGTCCACGCTGGTGAACCGGCTGACCAACGCCGGGGTGCTGGTGGAGGACCGGCTCTTCGCCACGCTCGATGCCACCACCCGCCGCCTGCAGCTGCCGGGCGGCGAGCGGGTGCTGCTGACCGACACGGTCGGGTTCATCAAGAAGCTGCCCCACGGGTTGGTCGAGGCGTTCAAGACCACGCTCGAGGTGGTCAACGAGGCCGACCTGCTCGTGCACCTCGTCGATGGCGCCGCCCCCGACCCCGACGGGCAGATCGCCGCGGTGCGGGCCGTGCTCGACGAGATCGGCGCCGGCGACAAGCCGGAGCTGATCGTGTTCAACAAGGCCGACGCCAACCCGGCGGTGGCCGAGCTGGTGCGCACCCACGCCGGGTCGCTGGCCATCTCGGCGTTCACCGGCGAGGGCATCGACGCCCTGCTGCGCGAGGTGGGCGATCGGTTGCGGGTGATGACCGAGGTGACCGAGCTGTCCATCCCCTTCGCCCGGGGCGATGCGCTGGCCGTCGCCCACCGTGAGGGCGAGGTGCTGGTGGAGACCACCGACGAGGAGGGCTACCGCGTGCGGGTCCGCCTGGAGCCGGCGGGCCGGGCCCGGTTGGCGGAGTTCGTGGTCGGCACTGTGCCAGGAGGCAGAATCGAGCCATGAGCTCGCCCGCGGCCGACGTCCGCCCCGATGGCATCCACGCCCCCTACGTGCCGCCGCCCTACCCCTACGACCGGCTGGACGCCTACAAGCCGCTGTGCGACGCGTTCGAGGGCGGCTGCGTGGACCTGTCCACCGGCACCCCGGTGGATCCGCCGCTGCCGGCGGCGGTCGAGGCGCTGTCGCACTCCGATGCCGAGCGTGGCTACCCGCCGTCGATCGGCACGCTGCCGTTGCGCCAGGCGATCAGCCGCTGGATCGACCGCCGCTTCGGCGTGCAGGTCGACCCGAAGGACACCGCTGCCTGCATCGGCACCAAGGAGTTCGTGGCCAGCCTGCCCAACTACCTCAAGTTGCGCCGGCCCGACCGCGACACCGTGCTCTACCCCGAGATCGCCTATCCCACCTACGAGATGGGCGCCACCTTCGCCCGCTGCCGGGCCGTGCCGGTGCCGGTGGACGAGCACTTCCGCATCCGCCTCGACGCCATCGACCCCGTCGACGCCGCCCGGGCTCTGGTGCTGTGGGTCAACACGCCCGGCAACCCCGCCGGCGGGCTGGACGACCTGGCCGCCGCCGCGGCGTGGGGCCGCGAGCGCGACATCCCGGTGTTCTCCGACGAGTGCTACGCCGAGTTCACCTGGCAGGGCCCGCCCCGCACCATCCTCAGCGCCGGGGTGGCCGACGGGTTCAAGGGCCTCGTGGCCGTGCACTCGCTGTCCAAGCGGTCGAACTTCGCCGGTTGCCGGCTCGGGTTCTACGCCGGCGATCCGGAGCTCGTGTACTACCTGCAGGAGGTGCGCAAGCACGGCGGGATGATGGTGCCCGGCCCGGTGCAGGCCGCCGGCATCGCCGCCCTCGACGACGACGAGCACGTCGAGCACCAGCGCAAGCTCTACCACGACCGCCTCCTGCTGGGTCAGGCGGTGTTCGCCCGGCTCGGTGTGCCGGCGCCCATGCCGGCGGGCGGGTTCTACCTGTGGATCCCCGCTCCCGACGGTGACGCCTGGGCGCTCACCGAGCGGCTGGCCCGGGAGGCCGGCGCGCTCATCAGCCCCGGCGAGTTCTACGGCGAGGCCGGCAAGGGCTTCGTGCGGGTGGCCATGGTGCAACCCGACGACAAGCTGCGGTTGGTGGCCGAGCGGGTCGGGGTGTGAGCGCCGCCCTCCGTTCCCGGCTGGTGGCCCGCACCGCCGAGTTCATCGACATCCCGTCGGTCAGCTTCGCCGAGGGTCCGATGGTGGACCACCTGGAGGCGGAGCTGCGCCGGCTGGCCCATCTCAGCGTGGACCGGGTGGGTGACAACCTGGTGGCCCGCACCATGCTGGGCCGGCCGCAGCGGCTGGTGCTGGCCGGCCACACCGACACGGTGCCGGTCAACGGCAACGACCGGGCCCGCATCGAGGGCGACGTGGTGTGGGGCCTCGGCGCCGCCGACATGAAGGCCGGTCTGGTGGTGATGGCCGAGCTGGCCGCGGCCCTGCGCGAACCGGCGGTGGACGCCACCTACGTGTTCTACGCCCGCGAGGAGGTGGCGGCCGAGCACAGCGGGTTGGAGGAGCTGTTCGTGCAGGCGCCCGAGCTGCTCGCCGGTGACGCCGCCATCCTCGGGGAGCCGACCAGCGGCCGGATCGAGGCCGGTTGCCAGGGCACGCTGCGCGCCCGGATCACGCTGCGCGGGGCCCGGGCGCACACGGCCCGGCCGTGGATGGGCCGCAACGCCATCCACCGGCTCGGCGCCTTGTTGGAGGCGCTCGCCCGCTTCGAGCCCCGGCAGCCGGAGGTGGGTGGGCTGCGGTGGCGGGAGGCGCTGCAGGCGGTCCAGGTGAGCGGTGGGGTGGCCGGCAACGTGGTGCCCGACGAGGCGTCGGTGACGGTGAACCACCGCTTTGCGCCCGATCGCGACGTGGACGAGGCCCTGGCGGAGGTGCGCCGGTTGGTGGCGCCGTACCTGGAGGACGGCGACCGGGTGGAGCTGACGGAGAGCTCGCCCGCCGGCCGGCCGGCGTTGGACCACCCGTTGCTGGCGGCGTTGCACCGGCGCTCGGGCGCCGAGGTGGAGGCCAAGCTGGGCTGGACCGATGTGGCCCGCTTCTCGGCGGGGGTGTGCCGGCGGTGAACTTCGGCCCCGGGGACTCGACGCTCGCCCACACCGCCGAGGAGCGGGTGGACGCGGCGTCGATCGTGGCGGTGCACGACGTGCTCGCCTCGTTGCTGGCTGGCTGAGCGTGGCCCGGCGGCGCCGGGGTCAGAGCCGCCGCAGCACGCTGACCACCTTGCCGAACACCTGCACCTCACCCGGGTTGAACTCCATCGGCTCGAGGCGGGGGTTGGCCGGCGTGAGCACGACCTTGTTGCGGCGGCGGTTGAAGAACTTCACCGTGGCCTCCTCGCCGGGGATGCCGGCCACCACGATGTCGCCGCTGGCGGCGTCCTTCTGGGCCCGGGCGACCACGTAGTCCCCGTCGAGGATGGCGGCGTCGATCATCGAGTCCCCCCGGACCCGCAGCATGAACAGCTCACCCTCGCCGGTGAAGTCGGCCGGCACGGGCACCAGTTCCTCGATGTTCTCCTGGGCCAGCACGTTGGTGCCGGCGGCCACGTCGCCCAGCAACGGCACCAGCCGCGATGGGCGCCGCTCGGTGCCACCGAGGGACGGGTCCTGGCACACCTCGATGGCGCGCGGCTTGGTGGGGTCTCGGCGCAGGTAGCCCAGCCGCTCGAGCGTGTTGAGGTGGGCGTGCACGGTGGAGGGGGAGCCGAGCCCGACCGCATCGCCGATCTCACGCACCGACGGCGGGTAGCCCTTGGCGGCCACCTGGCGCTCGATCACGTCGAGGATCGCCTGCTGGCGGGTCGTGAGCTTGTGACTGGGCATGGACGCCCTCCTCCTGCATGCACGGGACTGGTCGGCGAATGGGGAACGAATGTTCGGTCTCGGCCTTGACTGCGAACGAGTGTACGTGGTTAGCGTGTCCGAGTGGTGGAACCCCTGTTCGATGGCGAGCCATCGGGCCGGTCCCCGCTTCACTGTCACACCCCCTGAGGAGAATGCCGGCCATGGCTTCGTTGTGGATCAGCCCCGTCGCAGTGCCCGAGCCCGTCTCCACGCCGCGCCCCCGGCCGCGGCCCGCCGCCCGTCAGCGGCCGGCGGCACGGCCGGCGCCGCGGGCGCAGGTGGTGCCGTCCGTGCGTCCCGTCCGGTGGGTGTACGTGCGGCGCCGGCTGGTGGCCGTCGCCGTGATCTGTGCGGCCTTCCTGGTCGGCTGGCAGGCGCTGGCCGCGCTCGGGCGGACCACGGTGGCCGATGCGGGCACCCAGTGGCGGGCCGCACCCGAGGTCCCCGTGGTCGTGCACCGCGCCGCCCCGGGGGACACGCTGTGGGACCTCGCCGTGGCCTACGGCCCCGATGCCGATCCGCGGCGCTCGCTCGACGTGCTCGTGCTGCTCAACGGTGGCAGCGAGCTGGTCGTCGGCCAGGCGGTCCGGGTGCCGGCGGCGTGGTTGGCGTCGGCGCCGTGAGCTGCACCCATCCTTTCGTCGGTGTGAGAGGGGCCAGTAGCCTGAGCGGCCGTGCGATGTCCTGCCTGCGCCGCCGACGACACCAGGGTGGTGGACTCGCGCCGCCGACGAGGGGCCGCCATCCGCCGCCGCCGCCACTGCGGTGCGTGCGGGTACCGGTTCACCACCTTCGAGCGGCTCGAGGCGCAGGTGATCCAAGTCCGCAAGCGTTCGGGCCGGCGGGTCCCGTTCGAACGGCGGAAGATCGTCGCCGGGCTGACGGCGGCGTTCAAGGGTCGCCCCGTCGGCGCTGACGTGGTGGAGCGCATCGCCGAGCAGATCGAGGAGCTCGCCCGGCGAGCCGATCCGCCGATCACCACCGAGGAGATCGGCCGGGCGGTGCTCGACCACCTCCGGGCCCACGATCAGGTCGCCTACCTGCGCTTCGCCAGCGTCTACAAGGGCTTCGACGACGCCGAGGACTTCGCCCGGGAGCTCCGCTTGCTCGAGGCCGGCGATCGCCCCTGATCGTTCGGCTCGGTGTACGAGCCGCGTGGGTACATTCACCTACCGTCGCCAACCGTGGGGACGGACGGGGTTATCCACCGATGCGCCCGGCGCCGCCAACTGCCTGACCTGGCCCTTCGGGACGGTGGTCCACAGGCGGTGCGAAACCACCCGACTTTTCCCCCGCTCACCGGCCCGAATCCCCAGCCGTTTGCCCGAAATTCACAGCGTCGTCCTCTTCCTGTCCACAGGGGTAACTACCTAGGGTGATCGCTGCCGAAAGCGGGCTACGGGGACGGTGACCGGATGGTGGTTGGCGTCTGCAAAACGTCTGGGTGGGCGACTCCTGAGGGGAGGGCGATGATCGACGGTCGGTCGGGGCGGCAGCCCCGTCGGTCGAGGTCGCTTGGCCTCCTTACCTGGTCACCAGCCCCGGGCCTTGCTGCACGTGGATGACACGGCCGGCGACGTGCCTGGGTTGTTTCGCCCAGCCTCGCCGCGGGCCGTTGACATGCTTGCAATTTCAGTGCTGTAATTCGCACCGCATCTAGTACACGGCGTCGGCGGAGTTGCCCGAAACCACAACATCTTGTGGTTCCGCTGAGCGGTCGAACGGGCAGTCCAGCAAGGGAGCGAGGCGTCGACCGGTACGGTTCCGGCCGCACCGGCCCCTGTCTCGAGCACAACCAGCAACCCCCCAGGAGCACACGCATGGCCGTCGCACCGGAACAGATCGGCATCGGCATCCGCCGCTACTTCACCACCGACGGCGTTGACCCCTACAGCCTCGTCTCGTGGGAACGGCGCGACGCTCGCATCTCCAACTACCGCGACGGTTCCGTCGCCTTCGAGCAGTTGGACGTCGAATTTCCGGTCGGATGGTCACTCAACGCGACCAACATCGTGGCCCAGAAGTATTTCCGCGGCCCGTTGGGGGCGCCCGAGCGGGAGTGGTCGCTGAAGCAGGTCGCTGATCGCGTGGTCAACACGATCACCGCCTGGGGCCTGCGTGACGGGTACTTCATCGACGAGGCCGAGGCCCGTGCCTTCGCCGACGAGCTGAAGTACCTCATCGTCACCCAGCGGGCGGCGTTCAACTCGCCGGTGTGGTTCAACATCGGGGTCGACGGCGTGCCCCAGCAGGCCTCGGCCTGCTTCATCCTCGCCGTCGAGGACACGATGGACTCGATCCTCAACTGGTACGTGGAGGAGGGCACCATCTTCAAGGGCGGCTCGGGCGCGGGCATCAACCTCAGCCGCATCCGCTCGTCGGTGGAACCGCTCAAGGGCGGCGGCACCGCCTCGGGCCCGGTCAGCTTCATGCGTGGCGCCGACGCCTCGGCCGGCACGATCAAGAGCGGCGGCAAGACCCGTCGCGCCGCCAAGATGGTGATCCTCAACGCCGACCACCCCGACGTCGAGGAGTTCGTGTGGTGCAAGGCGGTCGAGGAGCGCAAGGCCCGCGTGTTGCGCGACAACGGCTTCGACATGGACCTCGACGGGTCCGACAGCCACTCGATCCAGTACCAGAACGCCAACAACTCGGTCCGCGTGACCGACGAGTTCATGCAGGCGGTGCTCGATGACGACGACTGGGCGCTCAAGTCGGTGATCACCGGCGAGGTGGTGAAGGTCGTGAAGGCGCGCCACCTCATGCGCCAGATCAGCCAGGCGGCGTGGGAGTGCGCCGATCCCGGCATGCAGTTCGACACCACCATCAACCGCTGGCACACCGCGGCCAACACCGGTCGCATCAACGGCTCCAACCCGTGCTCGGAGTACATGCACCTCGACAACTCGGCGTGCAACCTGGCCAGCCTCAACCTGTTGTCCTTCCTCGGCGCCGATGACCGCTTCGATGTGGACGGCTTCCGCTCGGCGGTGGAGGTGGTGTTCACCGCGCAGGAGATCCTCGTCGGCAACGCCGACTACCCCACCCGGCCCATCGCCGAGAACTCACGGAAGTTCCGCCAGCTCGGCATCGGCTACGCCAACCTCGGCGCCCTGCTCATGGCCCTCGGCCTGCCCTACGACAGCGACGGTGGCCGGGCGCTCGCCGCGTCGATCACCGCCCTGATGACCGGTCACGCCTACCTGACCTCCGCCCGCACCGCCGCCCGCATGGGCCCCTTCGCCGGCTACACCGAGAACCGGGAGCACATGCTGCGGGTGCTCGATCAGCACCGTGCCGCCGCCGCCGACATCGACGAGGAGCTCGTGCCCGCCGAGCTGCTGTCGGCTGCGCAGTCGGCGTGGGACACCACCTGCGAGCTCGCCGCCGAGGTGGGCGTGCGCAACTCCCAGGCGTCGGTGCTCGCCCCCACCGGCACCATCGGCCTGATGATGGATTGCGACACCACCGGCATCGAGCCGGATCTCGGGCTGTCCAAGTTCAAGAAGCTGGTCGGCGGCGGGACCATGTCCATCGTCAACCAGACGGTGCCCCGGGCGTTGCGGCGGCTCGGCTACCAGCCCAACGAGGTCGACGCGATCATCGCCTACATCGACGAGCACAAGTCGATCATCGGGGCGCCGTTCATCAAGGCGTCGGATCTGCCGGTGTTCGCCTGCTCGATGGGCGACAACGTGATCCACCACCTCGGCCACGTCCGCATGATGGGCGCGGTGCAGCCGTTCATCTCCGGCGCCATCTCCAAGACGGTGAACATGCCGGAGGAGGTCACCGTCGAGGAGGTGGAGCAACTGCACATCGACGCCTGGAAGCTGGGCGTCAAGGCGGTGGCCATCTACCGGGACAACTGCAAGGTGGCCCAACCGCTCGCCACCGCCAAGAAGGAGTCCGCCACCGAGGACGCGGCCGCCGCCGTGCTGGCCCCGGTGGAGAAGATCATCGAGAAGATCATCCACAAGCCCGTCCGCGAAGCTGCCCCGCAGCCGGCGCTCGCGCACGTTCGACTTCCGGGTGGCGGACTGCAAGGGCTTCGTCACCGTCGCCGAGTACGAGGACGGCCGGCCCGGCGAGCTGTTCATCCGGGTGTCGAAGCAGGGCTCGACCCTGGCCGGCATCATGGATGCCTTCGCCATCGCGGTCAGCTACGGCTGGCAGTACGGCGTGCCCCTGCGGGCGTTCGTGGATGCGTTCACCGGCATGCGCTTCGAGCCGGCCGGCATGACCGACGATCCCGACATCCGCATCGCCACGTCGCTGATGGACTACCTGTTCCGCCGCCTGGCGGTGGAGTACCTCTCCTACGAGGAGCGGGCCGAGCTGAGCATCTTCACCACCGGCGAGCGGACCCAGCAGACGCTGCCCGGCGTGGAGGAGACCGTGGTGGAGACCCGCCAGGGTCAGGACATCCCCGCCGACCCGCCGTCGATCCCGTCGGTGCAGGAGCTGCAGCTGCAGCTCGAGGCTGAGGGCAACCGACCCCGCTTCCGCAGCTCGGACGCCCCGATGTGCATGCAGTGCGGCGTCCACATGGTCCGCGCCGGCTCCTGCCACGCCTGCCCCAGCTGCGGCACCACCAGCGGCTGCAGCTGAATCCCGGTAGCGCCGGTGCATGAGGTGGCCGGATCCCTCGGTGGGTCCGGCCATCGGCGCGCCTCGATACGTTGCGCGATGAGGATGGGGGGTATAGGGGAGATTCCCGATGCGGAGCGGGCTGGCCCAGCGCAGCGTCCGGCCATGAGCACCGCCACCCGCATCCATCCCGCCGTCCGCTTCGCCATCGGGTTCCTCTTGGCGCCGTGGTTGATCACCGACTTCAGCAACCTGTTCGGTGTCGCCGTTGCGCCGGCCGCCATCGTGGCCGGCGCCGTGCTGGGCGGTCTGGGCGCCGTCCTGTCGGAGCGGGCACCGATCCGCCGGCTCGGCGCCGTCGTCGTGGCGCTGTTGTGCGCCGATGTCGCCATGCGTCTCATGGCGCTGGCGGGCAACCTCGCCGGCATCGCGCTGGCGCCGTCGGTCGTGCTGGCAGCCGGGCTCGTGGGCGTCGCCTTCGCCGTTCGCTACCAGCCTCGTCTACGCCTGGTCCTGACCCGTCACGCCGACTGAGCACGCCGCTCGCTCGGTCCGCAGCAGCCGTCCGGGACTTTGGCCGGTCCGACCGCCGGCGGGGGCGGTCAGGCCGCCCGGTAGCGGCCGGGCTCCGGTTCGACCACCACGCCGTCGCGCAGCAGGCGGGTCAGGTGGCGCTGCGCCGTGCGGGTCTCCGTCTCGTCCACCCAGATCAGCTCCACGTCGGGCCGGTACACCAGCCGGTGGGCGGCGATCTCGGCCAGCGTCCGCGGCTCGGTCAGGAAGTCGAGCAGCCGCTTCTCGCGCCGCTCGATGACCCCCTCGAACGCCGACAGCGCGGCGAGGAAATCCTCCCGACCCTCGACGATGCCCTTGTGGTGGAACGTGGCATACCACCGGGCGTCGATCTCACGGCAGCGCCGCATGGCCGCCTCGAAGTCCTCGAGGTCGGACCAGTGGTCGCCGTAGTACGGTCCGAAGCTCGAGAGGTCCACGTCGGCCACGAAGAACACGCCGTCGGGTTCCACCAGGAAGCCGCAGTGGCCCCGGGTGTGGCCCGGCAGGTGCACCACCTCGATGCGCACGCCGCCGCCGAGGTCGAACGTGGTGCCATCGGCGAAGCCCACCGCATCGGGGCGGGCGGTGTAGTGGAACTCGTCGAGCACCACCTCGCGGAACGAGGCCTCGTGCTCCGGCGTCATCCCGTACATCTCCATCAGCCCGTCGAGCGACCGCACACCGAGCAGGTCCTCGTGGTGGGCGTGCACCGGCGCATCCGGGTAGAGGCCCACGCCGGCCATGTGGTCCTCGTGGGCGTGGCTGAGCAGCATGCGGTCCACCGGCGCCGGTGCGCCGCCTCGGTCGAACACCGACACCGACGGGTCGATCAACGCCGACGTGTCGGCGCCCACCACCAGCAACGAGTTGCCCGAGGGGTACTTGCCCGCCTCGGCGCCGATGAGGGCCACGGTACGGCCGAGCCGCAGGTCGGTGTCCAGGAACGGGCTGATCTTCGCCATTGCGGGCACGTTAGCGTTGCCGTGACGGCCACATCGATCCTGCCCGACCGGTCAGATCGTACTGGTCCGTATGGCGTCGTTGAGCCAGGCCGCGTCGCCGGTGAACGTCACCCGGACGATCGGGCTGTGGGCCAGGGCCGCCTCGAGGGTGACCGCATCGCGGTAGTACGCCGTGTGCGGCGCGGTCAGCAGGCGTCGGCGCTCGTCTGCATCCGAGACCGGTGCGGCGGTGGCCGGAAGTTCGGCCTCGACGCTCGCCTTCAACCGGATGGTGAACGCCGGTTGGGCCAGCAGGTTGGCCATCCAGTCCCGCGGCGTGTGCTCCACCCCCGGCTTCGACGCGTTCGGGGATCCGGCGATGTACGTGCGCCCCTCGAACACGGTGGTCCAGATCTCGGTGGTGCGCGGCCGGCCGGTGCGGCGGCCGGTGGTGACGATGTCGACGGTGCGCTCCTCCAACAGGCTGCGCAGGATGGCGTCGTGGTCGGCGTCGGTTGCCATGGCGCGCGACCCTATCGCCCGGCCGCCGGCCGCTCGTCCGTCAGCTGCCGGTGTCGTGCAGTTCGGCGATCAGGCAGGAGGCGACCAGCGCGAAGGCCGCGTGGTCCAGGCGCGGCACCGCCCCGGCGAGCGGTTCGGTGGTGAGCGTCTCGGTGGTGAGCGTCTCGGCGGTGAGGCACAGCGCCGATGCGCCGAGGTCGTGATCGGCGACCACGTCGACGGTGATGCCCGGTCCATACCGCTCGGCATGCTCCTCGACGAGGTGGGTGACGGCGACCGGCGGCAGCGTGGTGGCCAGCCAGCGCTCCTCTCGCCCGTCGCCGGTGTGCCGCCGGTACAGGCCCGCGCCCTCGGGGGCGAGCGCCCCGGCGAGCTCGACGTCGCGCAGCTCCCCGACGGCCGCGGCGGCACCCGAACACCGGCGGGCGGCGGCGAAGGCGAGCAACCGGAGCTGCGATGCGCTCACGTCGCAGGCGGGGTGCCGGCCGGCGAGGATGGCGGCGCCGTCGCGCCGGCGGATGAGCGCCCGGGCGTCGGGGACGGCTCCCATCAGCACGGATGCCAGGCGCAGCTTGGTCTCAACCGGCATGGCCGCCGCCAGCGTGTCGGCGGGTGCGGCGCCGGATGGTTCCGACCGGTCGCAGCCGATCTCGGCGGTTGTCGACCGGCGGCTCGTCGGGCTCGGGGTGCATGCCCCGAGCCTGCCCGCCCGTCGCCGGACTGTCAAGGCATGCGAAGTCATGAAGGTAAGTGCACTTAACTACTTGCCAACGATTCGGTGCCGATTCGCTGCGAGGGGGTGGGCCCCATCCCACCGAACGCCGCTCGACCGATGACTCCGGCGGTGTCGACCGATGACTCCGACGGTGGCCCGCCGTCGAAGTGACCATGGGCTCCGAACCTGCACACCCCGACCAGCCGACCATCGCCGAGCTCGGCCCGGCATCGCTCGCCGTGATCCACGCCGTCGTGCCCATGGCCCAGCTGCCCGCCTTCTTCGACGCCGCCTTCACCGAACTGGCCGCCGTGCTGGCCGAGCAGGGTCTCACCCCCGCCGGGCCCGCGTTCGCCCACTACCACGCGCCCCCGGCCGGTTCGGCGGTGCTCGACGTGGGCTTCCCGGTGGCCGCCGAGATCCGTCCGCAGGGGCGCGTCCAGCCGGCGACACGATCGGCCTCTCCGGCGGCGACGCTCGTGCACCAAGGCCCCTACGACGGCCTGGGCTCGTCGTGGGAGCGCCTCGCCGGCTGGATCGCCGAGCAGGGCCTCACCCCGACCGACGAGCTGTGGGAGATCTACGAGACCGAGCCCACGCCGGACCTCGACCCGAACGTCCTGCGCACCGTCCTGTTCTGGCCGCTGCGGACGTGAAGCCGCTGCGGCGACCCCGGTGTGGAGCACAGCGGGCCGGCCCGGTACGGTCCGCAGCAGCGCCCACGGCCGCCGGCGGGAGCACCGTCACCGGCCCCGTCCCCACCGAAGCCGGAGGATCGCATGTCCGCACGTTTCACCGACCGGGTCGCCCTCGTCACGGGGGCCGGCTCCGGGATCGGCGCCGCCACCGCCCGCCGTCTCGGCGCCGAGGGTGCGGCCGTGGTGGCGGCCGACCGCAACGGCGAGGCCGCCGAAGCGGTGGCCGCCGAGCTGCGGGCCGCCGGGGCGGAGGCCATGGCCGTGACCGTGGACGTCGCCGTGCTGACCGAGGTGGAGGCGATGGTGGCGGCCGCCGTCGAGCGCTTCGGGCGCCTCGACATCCTCGTCAACAACGCCGGCATGGGCCTGTTCGGCCACGTGGACGAGGTGGAACCCGCGGCCTGGGAGCGGATCATGGCGGTCAACGTGAGCTCGGTGTTCTACGCCTGCCGGGCGGCGCTGCCCCACCTGGTGGCCAGCGGGGGCTGTGTGGTCAACACGGCGTCGATCTCCGGCCTGTTCGCCGATCCCGGGCTCATCGCCTACAACACCTCCAAGGGCGCGGTGGTGAACTTCACCCGCAACTTCGCCCTCGACCACGCCTCGCAGGGCGTGCGCTGCAACTCGGTCTGCCCGGGCGGCGTGGCCACCCCCATGCTGCAGCGCACGCTCGATCACCATGCCGAGCAGTACGAGCGGCTGGTGCCGATGGCCCGGCCCGGCCGGCCCGAGGAGATCGCCGCCGCCATCTGCTTCCTGGCCTCCAACGATGCCAGCTACATCACCGGGCACAACCTGGTGGTCGACGGCGGTGTCACAGCCGGCACCGGCCAGCCGAACTTCGATGTGATGTTCCGCCCGGCGCCGGCGGACCGCTGACCGCGGGCGCGGCTGCACCCATGCGGAACCGGTGGCTCGCCGCGGCCATCCCCGTCACCGTGCCCATCGCTGCGTGCGTTGCCGCGTGTGTCGCCGTGTCCGAGGTCTCTTGTTGGGCGGTGGCGGGCGGCGGGAGGGCCGGCCGGGCTCCCGCCGACGCTGAGCGGGCGGTGGTCATCGTGTTGGGCCTGCCCGGTTCGAACCCCGTGCTGCGGGCCATGCAGCGCTGGCGGGTGGCCATGGGCCTCGAGGCGTGGCGCACCCACCGTTGCTCCCCGGTGATCTTCTCGGGCGGGCCGACGGTGTCCGCCCGCTCGGAGGCGTCCGAGCTCGCCGAACTGGCCATCGCCGCCGGCCTCGACCCATCGGCGGTGGTGCTGGAGGAGCGGTCGCTGACCACCGCCGAGAACATCGAGCACTGCATCCCGCTGGTGGCCGGCGCCGGCGCCGACGTCGTGCTGCTCGCCTCGCACGCCCTGCACGCGGCGCGGGCCCGTACCTACTGGTACGGACGGGAAGGGGAGCACCCCGAGCTGGTGCTGGCCGATGCCTACCGACCGCTCGACCGCTGGTGGTTGCGGACCCCGGCCACCTACGCCGAGCTGCTGTACCGCGTGCAGGCCCGGCGCGGGCCGCGCCCGCCGGCCACCGAGGTGGGGTGGTCGGCGTTCCTGTACCAGCCGGTGTCGACGGTGCGCCGCCGGCTGCTGCGGGGTCGCTGAGCCCGCCGTCGCCGACCGGTCGGCGCAACACCGCGCAGCCGGCGCGTATCCACCGGCCGCGGTGCCGCTCCTCCTCCTGACGGCTTGGCGACATCGGCCGGCCCGACCTCCGTTCGGCGCCGGCACCGGCCTACGATGCCACGGTCGGGTCGGGGTTGGAGGGCGACGATGATGCTGCACAGCAGAGCCACGGCACGAGCTGCGGGGCCCGCTGGGCGTCCCACGTCGAAGGTGGCGCTGCGGGCGGCGGTCGCCGTGGCCGCGGCGTCGTTCCTCGCCGGTTGCGGCCAGGGCGTTCGCAGCACCGGGGCCGCCCCCGCGGACGGCAGCGAGCCCCCTTCGACCCCGGTGGCCGCAGTCGTCTGCTCGGAGACCGACGGATCGGTCCAGGAGGCGGTGGCGCAAGGCCTGTCCGCCGGTTGGAGCGTGGTGGACACCGCCACCACCGCCGGACCCGACGGCGCCATCGCCGTGGCCGTGCGGGCTCGCAAGCCGGACAACTTCGGCGCCTTCGTGCACGCCGAGGGTCTGCTGGTGGCGCCGTCCGCCGGAGGCCCGCTCAGCGTGGTCGGCGCCGCCCGCTTCTGGAAGGCAGGCGACGGCAACGCCGCGCCGGGCTGGCTGCCCGAGGCCGCGCAGCAACAGCTGCTCGACTGCGTGGGCTGATCCCGCCGCATCCCCTTGACAGTTCGATACCGTCGGTATTTGAATACCGACGGTATGGTGACGACGCCTCGGCGCACGCGGGCACAGCAGAGCGAGGAGAACCGCGCCGAGTTGCTCGCCACCGCCCGGGAGGTGTTCCGGACCCGCGGGTATGCCGCAGCCACGCTCCAGGAGATCGCCGAGTCCGCGGGCTTCTCCAAGGGGCTGGTGTACTCCCAGTTCGCCAGCAAGGGTGATCTGTTCCTCGCGGTCCTCGAGCAGCGCATCGACGAACGGGCCCGCGAGAACGACGCCGTCCTCGACGTGTGGGATGGCGTCGACCCCCGGGAGGTCGGCGCCCGCCTCAACGAGGCCATGAGCCGCTCGGAGCCCGGCTGGCGGCTCGCCGTCATCGAGTTCCGCCTCGCCGCCGCCCGCGACGCCGAGCTGCGGGCCCGCTACGAAGCGGTGCACCGGGTGACGATCGCCAGGCTGGCCGCCCTGCTCGACGCCCTCTTCGCCCGCGCCGGCACCGATCCGCCGGCCCCCGCCGAGCAACTGGCCGTCCTGCTGCTCGCCATCGACAACGGCCTCCTCCTCGCCGAGGCCACCTCGGCCGACCCGTTGCCGCCCGACGCCCTGTCCGCACTGCTGCAACGCCTGTTGTTCGCTCCTGCCTGAGCGCCCCCACGCGCCGCCGCGGTCGTCATCGGGGCGATGCGCGATCACCCCTGCGATCACGCTGACCCATCGCGCCCGCCCTCGACTCAGCCCATACCGACCGGTACGCCCGTTGGCCGTTCGAGAACCCGCCGCCCGACCACCCTTCGCCCGACCACTGCACGGAGCACGACATGACCGTCACCGCCTCGCCCGCCGACACCCGAGCCCGCGAGCTGCACCACCTCCTGGCCGCCTCGGCCGAGGCGCACGCCCGCCTGAGCTGGGACGAGGCCCGGTTGCGGGAGCACCAGCAACGGCGCCTGCGGGAGCTGCTCGCCGTCGCGGTCGAGCGGTCGCCCTACCATGCGGACCGGTTGGGTGGGATCGACCCGGCCACCTTCACGTTGGACCGGCTGCCGACGCTGCCCACCATGACCAAGGCCGAGATGATGGCCGACCTCGACCGGGTCTTCACCGACCCTGCCCTGTCGCGCTCGTTGGTCGAGGACCACCTCACCGGCAGCACCGACGAGCTGACCTACCTGCTCGATCGCCACGTGGTGATGGTGTCGGGCGGCAGCTCGGGCGAGCGCGGTGTGTTCGTGCACGACCGCGCCGGGTTCGCCCAGTTCGCCCATGCGCTCACCCGCGAGACGATCGCCACCCTGCGCGCCTTCGGGATCACCGCCGATGCACCGGTGCGCGGTGCCATGGTGGGCGCCGGCCGCGCCGTGCACGGCACCGCCGCCCTGCGGTCCCTCGTCAGCGCGCCCGGCGGTCTGGTGCGGCTGGACCCGATGCCGGCCACGCTGCCCTTCGAGGAGGTCGTGGCCCGCTTGCAGGCGGCACAACCCGCGATCGTGGTGGGCTACCCGACGATCCTGGCCCGGCTGGCCGACGCCCGCCGCCGCGGCGAGCTGGCCATCAACCCGCTGGCGGTCACCTGCACGAGCGAACCGCTGACCTCGGCGATGCGCGCCGAGATCGAGCGTGGGCTCGGTGTGCCGGTGGTCAACACGTTCGGCTCGACCGAGGGCCTCGTCGGCACGTCGGCGCCGGGGCAGGAGCCCATCCGCTTCGCCGAGGACGGCTGCATCATCGAGTTGGTCGACGAGCACGACGCGCCGGTGCCCCCGGGCGCCACCGCGGCCAAGGTGCTGGTGACCAACCTCGCCAACCACGCGCAACCCCTGATCCGCTACGAGCTCACCGACCGGTTCCGGGCCGTGGACGGTGACTGGCCCGATGCCCACCTCCGGGCGGTGGTCGACGGCCGCAGCGATGAGGCGCTGCGCTGGGGCCGGATCATGGTGCACCCGACGGCGTTGCGCTCGGTGCTCGTCGCCCACGCGGAGGTGTTCGAGTACCAGGTGCGCCAACGCCCCGACGGGGTGGCGGTGGCGGTGGTGGCGGCGGCCGGCTTCGATCCGGTCGTCCTGCGCGATGGCCTCGCCGCCGCATTGCGGGCGGCGGGGGCGCCGGCCACGGTCGGCGTCGAAGTGGTCGACACCATCGCCCGGGACCCGTTCACCGGCAAGGCCCCGAGGTTCGTCCCGATCCGGTGACGGGGCCGTCGGGGACGTGGTGCAAGGGCGCCCGGCGGTGCACGGTGAGCGGTGTCGCAAGGGATCGGGTGTGCAGCTGAACCGGATCGACCGAGCCGGGCCGGCGCACCCTGCTGGCCCGGGGCCGGCCGTCGGTCGGCGCTTCCGCTCCGCCGCACCCGTCGGCCTGAGCTCAGGCCGGCAGGCTGCTGGCACCCCGCCTGCGGGACCGGCGTTCGCAGCGTCGGCCCGGCGATGACGACCCAGCAGCGCCGTGCTTCGGCGGCGATTCGACGTCGATTCGACGTCATCGACCGCCTGGGTTCGGTCGCCCACCGCTGGTGGCCACCACCTCCGGACAGGCTGCACAGCCACACCGATGGTGGCCGGACTTCGTGTCTCACGACCAATTCCGAATCGACGTCGAATCGAGCGCGAGGGAGCCCGCCGAGACCCCCCGGCAGCGCGCCCACCAACCCGCCAACCACAGACCCGCAAACCACCAACCGCTGACCGCCGACCGTTCAGCTGAACGCACGGGCTGCCGGTGACGAGCCGGCCGGGTGGCCTCCCTGTGTGACTGGCCGGCTGCGTGGAGCGCAGTGATGTGGTTCGACGCCCGTTCGGGCGCTCCAGCGCATCATTGCCCGATGGGTGTCGGGCGGACACACGGCTCATCGCCGATCAGGCGGCCGGGGCACGCGCCCGGGTGGTCGGGCTCAGTCGGGCTCAGCCGTGCTGGCGGGGTGGTCGGGGCCACCCGCCGGCCACCGCCCGATCCCAATCGGCGGCCGCGCCCCGGCTGACGGCGCGGTGCACCGCCCGGGCGACCCGCCCCCAGTGCGAGCGCGGCCCGCCAAACCGGCCGGTGTGGTCGGCGTGGTCGGCGGACCCACCAGTGGGCGCCGGGCAGGCCACGCACACGGCATCGCTCGCCGTGCCGGTGCCCTGCACGTCCGCCTCCTGCAACGCCTGGACCTTGGCCTCGGTGGCGGTGGCCACCAGGTTCACCAGGGCCGCGTCGCCCAACGGCGCCGGCACCACCACGAACAGGTTGATGGTGCCCGGCGGCGGCACCCCCACCGTGGCCTGACCGTCGGCGGCCGCCGCCCAGGTGGGCCAACCCAACCCGACGGTGGCGAGCACGTGCACGCCGTCCTCCTCGGCCCGCTCCACCGTCGTCACGTCCACCGCGGTGAGCATCCCCACCCCCGGCCCGGCCAGGCCGCACCCGCGGGCCAGCGCCGCGAGGTGGTCATCGGGGTCGGTGCGGGCGTAGTCGGCGTGCACCTGGGCGTTGAGGTACCAGCCGATCGTGCCGATGCCGCCGCCCACCAGCGCGGTGGACACGGCCCGCAGCGGCTCGGGCGCCCGCCACCACAGCATCGACAGCGACGCGCCATCCTCCAGACGGCGGGCGAAGTGGACGTCGAGCCCCGGCGCCATGCTCAGGATGCCGATCCATCGCCGGCGTGGGCGCAGCCGGGGACGCCGTGCTGGCGCACCGGCACCACCACCACCGTGTCGCCCTCGCGCACGATGCGCACCGCGGCCCGGTAGTAGCGGGTGAGGTGCTCCTCGGTGAGCACCTCGGCCGGCGTGCCGGCCGCCGCCACCGCGCCGTCGTCGAGCAGCAGCAGCCGCTCGGCGTACTGGGCGGCCAGCGTGAGGTCGTGCATGGTGGCCACCACGGTCAGGCCGCGCTCCCGGCGCAGCTCGTCGACCAGGTCGAGCACCTCGAGCTGGTGGCCGATGTCGAGCGAGCTCGTCGGTTCGTCGAGCAGCAGCACCGGCGCCTGCTGCACCAGCGCCCGGGCGATGGTCACCCGCTGCGCCTCCCCGCCTGAGAGGGTGGCCAGCGGTCGATCGGCCAGCGACCGGGCGTCGAGCCGCTCGAGCACCGCGGTCACGATGTCGAGGTCGGCGCGCGACTCCCGGGCGAGCGGGCCCAGGTGCGCCACCCGACCGAGCAGCACGTAGGAGCTCACCCGCATGGTGGGCGGCAGGATGGGGGTCTGCACCACCAGCGCCAGGTGCCGGGCCCGGCGCCGCGGGGGCGAGCCGGTCAGCCGCTGCGACCCGGCGTGGACCTCGCCGTCGTGGGCCACCAGGCCGGCGATGGCCCGCAGCAGCGTCGACTTGCCGGCGCCGTTGGCCCCGACCACGGTCAGCCAGCCTCCGGCCTCCACCGACGCCGACACGTCGCGCACCACCGTCCGCCGGCCGATGCGGACCGACACCTGCGCCAACGACAGACCGACCGGTATGGACGGCACCGCCGCCGCCCGGGACGCATCGCCCACCGCCCTCACCGTTCCCGCTGGGCCGAGCGGAGCACGAACACGAAGAACGGCGCCCCGAGGAACGCGGTGACCACCCCGATGGGCAGCTCGGCCGGCGCCAGCACGGTGCGGGCGGCCAGATCGGTCAGCGCCAGGAAAGCACCGCCGAACAACAACGACAGCGGCAGCACCACCCGGGCGCTGGAGCCGGCCAGCAAGCGCACCACGTGGGGCACGATGATGCCGACGAACACGATCAGGCCGCTGACCGCCACCGCCGCCGCCGTGCCGAGCGTGGCCGCCAGCACCACGATCAGCCGGATGCGGCCGGGGTTGGCACCCAGCGCCGCCGCCTCCTCGTCGCCCACGGCCAGCACGTCGAGCCAGCGCCGGCACACCAGCAGCGCTGCCACCGAGACCGCCGCGTAGGGCAGCAGCAACAGCACGTCGTGCCAGCCGGAGGTCGACAGCCGGCCGAGGATCCAGGAGTACACCCGGCGGATGTCGTCCTGGTTGCGCTGCTGCAGGTAGGTCTGCATGGCGGTGAAGAACGCCGACACCGCCACGCCGGCCAGCACCAACGACACCGACGTGCGGTCCCGGCTGCCGGCCGCACCGAGCGTGTAGGTGAGGGCCATGGCGCCCAACGCGCCGAGGAACGCTTCCAGCGGCACCACCGCGGCCGTGGCCCACGTCCCCGTGGCCACCAGCACGGTGGTGGCACCGAACCCGGCGCCGGCGGCCACACCCAGCAGGTAGGGGTCGGCCAGCGGGTTGCGGAACGTGATCTGGTAGGCACCGCCGGCCAGCGAGAGGATCCCACCCACCAGCAGGCCGAGCACGACGCGGGCAGGCGGAACTCCCACACGATGGTCGACTGGCGTGCGCCGAGGCCCGAGTCGAGGCCGAGCAGCTCCCGCACGACCGCCACCGGGTGCAGCCGCACGGGGCCGATGACCAGGCCGGCCACCGCCGCCACCGCCACCGCGGCGAGCCCGGCGGCCAGCCACCACGGCGACAGCCCCTCCGGCCGCACCGGTGCGGGTGCGTTCGGTGCGACCGGGCCGGCGGGTCCGGCTGCATCGACCGGCGGGGCGGCGGCGTCCACCCGGGCGGCGGCGGGCTCCATGGCGGTGCGGGCCATGCTCGGCCCCGGCGCGGTCACGAGTTGGTGACGGGCAGTTCGGCCACCGCGGCGGCCACCGTCTCGAGCTGGTCCACGACGCGGGGGCCCCAGCGCGAGGCGATGTCGTCGTCGAGCTCCACCACCGCGCCGGTCCGCACCGCAGTGAGCGCCGACCAACCGGGGCGGGCGGCCACCGTCTCGGCGTTCTGGTCGCAGCACTTCACATCGGCCAGGAAGATGAGGTCGGGATCGGCCTGCAGCAGGTACTCCACCGACAGCTGCGGGTAGCCCGAGCCGTCGCCGTCGGCGCCGTCGGCCACGTTCTCCAGCCCGATCATGGCGTACAGGCTGCCGATGAACGTCTCGGAGGTGGCGCTGTAGAGCGTGTCGTCGAGCTCGTGGTAGTAGGTCAGCGGCTGCGGCCGTTCGGGCAGGCCGGCCACCAGCTCGTCGATGCGGGTGCGCATGTCCTGCACCACCTTCTCGGCGCCGCCGGTCTGGCCCGTGGCCCGGCCGAGCAGCTCGAGCTGCTCGTAGGAGTCCTCGATGGTCACCGCCGCCGGCAGCACCAGCAGGGGCACCGCCGCCTTGGCCAGGCCGTCGACCACGTCGGGGGCGGCATCGGAGGCGACGACGAGGTCGGGGTCCATGCCGACGATGGCCTCGACGTTGGGGGTGTAGCCCGACAGGTCCGACACCGGCGCCTCGGGCGGGTGGTTCGACTGGTCGTCGACCGCCTTCACCTGGCCGCCGGCCCCGATGGCGAAGAGCATCTCGGTGCCGGTGGGCGACAGCGACACGATGGCGGTGGGCTGGGCCTCGATGGTGACCGGCCCGGCGTCGGTGGTGAGCTCCACCGGGAAGCCGCCCGCCGCGGCGGCGCTGGTGTCGGCGGCCTCGCCCGACGGTGACGACGACGCCGTCGAGGACCCGTCGTCACCCGTGCCGCAGGCGGCGGCGACGAGCGCGGCCGAGGCGGCGACCGCGACGGTGAACGATCGGAACGTGGTGCGCATGATGACCTCCTGCCAGTCGAGGAATCCCGCTCGAGGACAGGTGGGTCCTGTCGCACGAATCGCTCCATCCTCGAGAGCGTTGTTCGTTGCAGCACCGACCCGGCAGGCGACCTGGCTCGGCCGGGGCCACGGGGACCCCGACACCACAGTTGCGGGACAGCGCCGGGTTCTCACCGGACTTCGCTGCCGCTCGGCGGGTGCACTGTAGCGCACGCTCCGCACGGCTCCGCCCGTGCGCTTCGTTGCGACGGGAATGGTTGACACATCATCCATGTTGTAGGCTGCGACCGTCCTGAAGGGAGCCTCTGATGACCACCCGCACCGACACCGACACGGGCGCCCGGCCCGCCCCCGGCATCGACGTCCGCCGGGCCGCCGACCGCTTCGTCACCCGTACCGGCTGGCTCGACTCCCGCCACTCGTTCGCCTTCGGCCACCACCGCGACCCCCGCAACACCCACCACGGCCTGCTGCTGGTCAGCAACGACGACGTGGTGGCGCCCGGCACCGGGTTCGACACCCACCCGCACCGCGACATGGAGATCGTCACCTGGGTGCTGCAGGGCTCGCTCGTGCACCAGGACTCCACGGGCAACCACGGTGTGATCTATCCGGGCCTGGCCCAGCGCATGAGCGCCGGCCGCGGCATCCTGCACTCGGAGAAGAACGACGCCTGGCGGCTCGGCGGCGAGCCCCACGAGGACCCGGTCCGCTTCGTGCAGATGTGGGTCGTGCCCGACACCGACGGCATCGACCCGGGGTACGAGCAGCTCGAGCTGCCGGCCGAGCGCCTGGCCTCGGGGCTGGTGCCGGTGGCCTCGGGCAGGGACGCCCACCGCGACGATGCCGCCATCCGCATCAGCAACCGCTTCGCCGCCCTGCACGCCGCCCGCCTGGTGCCGGGGCAGCGGGTGGCGCTGCCCGACGCGCCGTACCTGCACCTGTACGTGGCCCGGGGCGACGTGCAGCTCGAGGGAGCCGGCCCGCTCGCCGAGGGCGACGCCGTCCGCTTCACCGGGACCGGTGGTCGTGGCGTACTGCCATCGCGAGGCCGAGGTCCTGGTGTGGGAGATGCACGCAGGCCTGGAGCTCGGCCGATGAGCACGCTCTCCGCCGCTGCGGTCACCCCGGGCGGCGCGTCCGTCGAGCTCGGCCTCGACACCTTCGGTGACGTCACCATCGACGTCGCCGGCACACCGCTGCCGCCGGGCCGGGTGCTGCGCAACGTGGTGGAGGAGGCGGTGCTCGCCGAGGAGGTCGGTCTCGACTTCTTCGGCGTGGGCGAGCACCACCGCGACGATTTCGCCGTCTCCGCACCCGAGGTGGTGCTCGGCGCCATCGCCGCCCGCACCGAACGGATCCGGCTCGGGTCGGCGGTGACCGTGCTCAGCTCCGATGACCCGGTGCGGGTGTTCGAGCGGTTCGCCACGGTGGCCGGCCTGTCCGGCGGGCGGGCCGAGGTCATCGTCGGGCGGGGCTCGTTCACCGAGTCCTTCCCGCTGTTCGGCCACGACCTGGAGGACTACGAGCGGCTGTTCGACGAGAAGCTGGCGCTGTTCGCGCAGCTGGCCACCGGGCGACCGGTGACCTGGAGCGGGACGGTGCGGGCGCCGCTCACCGACCAGCGGGTCCACCCCGCGCTGGAGGCGGCACCGTTACCGACCTGGGTGGGGGTGGGCGGCAGCCAGCACTCCGTCGTCCGTACCGCCCAGTACGGCCTGCCGATGATGTTGGCCATCATCGGCGGCAACCCGCTGGCCTTCGCCCCGTTCGTGGAGCTCTACCGGCGCGCCCTCTCCCACTTCGAACGCCCGCCCGCACCGGTGGGCGCCCACCTCCCCGGCCACGTGGCCGCCACCGACGAGCTGGCCCGGGAGCGCTACTGGCCGCACTACGCGGCCATGCACGCCCGCATCGGCGGCGAGCGCGGCTGGGGGCCGATGACCCGGACCCAGTTCGAGGCGGCCGCCGGCCCTGACGGCGCCCTGATGGTCGGTGCGCCGGAGACGGTGGCGGCGAAGATCGCCCGGGTCGTAGCCGGGCTCGGCCTGTCCCGCTTCGACCTGAAGTACAGCGCGGGCACCCTGCCCCACGAACACCTGCTCGACACGATCGAGCTGTACGGCAAGGAGGTGGCGCCGCGGGTGCGGGCGCTGCTGGGTGACGCCGGGCGCTGACGCCGCCGGGCGCACAGATCAGGACCCGGCGGCCGCCTCGAACAGCAGCGCCATGGCGAGATCCTCGGGCGTGCCCGTGGGCTCGGGTCTGGCGGCGGCCTGCAGCAGCCCGGGCTCGTCGTCCTCCCAGTCCCGCAGCACGGCGATGACCTCGCCGAGCTCGTTGTCGCCGGCGCACACGGCGCGGGCGAGGTACCGCGCGGTGTGCTGCACGTCCACCGTGAGCGCCGGATCGATCGATCGGGTCAGGGTCATGCTCATGGGATCAACTCCGTTCCGCTCGTGGCCCGGCACGCTCGCCGGGTCTGGTGGGCTCCTACCCGCGGGGTCGGCGGGCCACACCGTTTGACGCCCGGCGCGCAACAATCGCGCCGCTTGCTACTGGACGCGCGCACCTTCGACCTGGCAAAACGGGGGCTGTCGGTGGGCAGTGCGTCCAGCCTCGGCCCCTCCGCTGTGGCGTACCGCTGTCCACCGGCACGCTCGCCCCGCGCTGGCGGTGCCGGAGGGTCAGGGTTCGAGCAGCACCACGTCGCCCGGGTGGTGCACCACGGGCCCGGCGGGTTCGAACACGGTCACCGTGCCGCGGCCCATCACCGTCCACCGCTGCGGGCCGCCCACCAGCGCGGTGTCCTCGTCGATGCCCACCACGGTGCGACCGGGCGTTGGCCGCGCGGTGCGACGGGCCACCAGCGTGGGGTCCCACGCCGCGATCCGGTCGAAGTGGGGATGACGGCCACGTGCGCCACCAGGGCCAGGCCGGGCTCGTCGGGCCGATCGCCCCGCACCGAGGGCGCCTCGGCCGACAGCGCCATGGCGCCGGCGCTGCAGCCCGCCAGCGCCGCCCCCGCCCGCCAGGCGCGCTCGATCGCCGTCCACACCGCGGTGCCGCGCAGCGTGGCGGCCAGGTAGGCGGGGTGACCGCCCGACAGGTAGACGAGGCCGCAGCCCTCGAAGGCGGCGGCGTGGTCGGGGTCATCGGCATCGGCCCGCTCGATCACCGGCACCGGCACCGGCTCCACCCCCAGGCGCCGGTAGTGCTCGACGCCCAGCGCCAGCCAGCGGCTGACCGTCTCAGGGCCCTCGAGCCCGGCGGCGGTGGCCAGGAATGCGGCCCGGGGCGGCCGGCCGGCCAGGAGCCACCGGTCGATCTCGGCCATCTGGGGCAGGAACTCACCGCTGCCCACCAGGGCGAGCGGGCCGGGCTGGGCAGCGCTGCTCATGCCGCTGAACCTACTTGCTGGTATGGAGACGGGTGCCACAGCCCCGGCGCTCAAGTTCGGGCGGCGAACGGTCGAGGTAGGGGCCGGAGATGGCCCCGCTGGCGACGGGTCGGCGGTGGGCCCTCGACATGCGGGAGTGCGCGGTGTTGAGCAAACTGACGATCGGGCAGAAGGTCCTGCTGCTGGTGGGGGTGGCCGAGCTGATCCTGATCGGCGTGGGGGTGAACGCCTGGCGGGCCCAGCGGTCGCTGCAGGCGTCGTCGGAATCGGTGGCGGCCACCGTCGAGGTGGTCCGCGAGAGCGTGCTGTCGGACATGATGCACGACGCCCTGCGCGGTGACGTGCTGCAGGCCCTCGCCGCAGAGCCGGCCGACCGCCCCGCCATCGCCGAGGAGACCGACGCCCACGCCGCCGAGCTGCTCGCCCACCTCGACGCGGTGGCCGCCGGCGGCCTCGGCGACGAGGTGACCGCGGCCGTCGCCACCATCCGCCCCGACGCTGAGTCCTACGGGCGCATCGCCCGGGAGCTGACCACCACCGCCATCGACGATCCGACCGCCGCGAAGGTGCTGCTGCCCGACTTCGACGCCGCCTTCGCCCTGCTCGAGGAGGAGCTGCCGGTGGTGGCCGATGCCGTGGTCGCCGCCAAGGACGCCCAGGTGGCGGCGGCCTCCTCGACCGCCTCCAACGGGCTGCGGGTCATCCTGGTGGTGCAGGTCCTGGCCGCCCTGGTGCTGGTGGCGGTGGCGTGGGCGGTGCGCCGTTCGACGCTCGAGCCGATCCGCACGGTGGTGGCCCGCCTGCGCCAGATCTCCTCGGGCGACGGCGACCTGACCCAGCGCCTGGACGACACGCTGCCGGGCGAGCTCGGCGAGCTCGGTCAGGAGTTCAACGCCTTCACCGCCAAGCTGGCTACCGCCATGCGCGAGGTGGCCGAGCGGGCCACCATGCTCGCCGCCGCCTCGGAGGAGCTGACCGCGGTCAGCGCCTCCATGCGGGCCGGCGCCAGCGCCACCGCCGGCCAGGTGGAGGTCGCCCTCGGCGCCGCCGGTGCCGTCCGCAGCGGTGTGCAGCTGGTCGATGCCAGCGCCGAGGAGCTGAGCGCCGCCATCCGTGACATCGCCGCCAACGCCGCCGAGGCGGCCGGTGTGGCCACCGACGCGGTGTCGGTGGTGGAGGGCACCGCGGCCTCGGTGGAGCAGCTGGCCGAGCGGGCCATGGACATCAGCAGCGTGGTCGACAGCATCAGCCAGATCGCCCAGCAGACGAACCTGCTGGCCCTCAACGCCACCATCGAGGCGGCCCGGGCCGGGGAGGCCGGCAAGGGCTTCGCCGTGGTGGCCACCGAGGTGAAGGAGCTGGCCGACGAGACGGCCAACGCCACCGGTGACATCACCACCCAGGTCGACCGGGTGCAGGACGGCAGCCGCCACGCGGTGGCGTCGATCTCGGCCATCACCGAGGTCATCGGGCGCATCAACGAGACCCAGGGCATGATCGCCGCCGCCGTCGAACAGCAGAGCGCCACCACCGCCGAGATCGCCCGGGCCATCGCCGAGGCCGGCGCCGGCTCCGAGGAGATCGCCGTGGCGGTGTCGGAGGTGCGCGCCGGCATCGCCGCCACCACCGCCGGCGCCCACGACAACGAGCAGGCGGCCCGCGAGCTCGCCGGCCTGGCGTCGGACCTGCAGCAGCTGGTGGGCCGCTTCCGCTACTGACGGCTACCGGCCGTCCCGGTCGGTCGGTTCCATACCATCTCGTACAGTACTAATCGGTATGGTGCTACTCGGTATGGTGCCGGCCGTGGACACGGTGGCGGTCAGCGCAGCGATGTCGGCCGGCGTGGCCCGGCAGCAGCCGCCCACCAACCTCGCCCCGGCCCGCAGCCACGAGGCCGCCTCGCCGGCGGGGAAGCCGCCGTCCTGACGCCAGCGGCGGGCCGCCGGGTCCCAGCGGCCGCCGCCGTTGGGGTAGCACACGACCGGCTTGCCCGAGCGGGCGGCGGCGGCGATCGCCGCGCCCGCCCCGGCCGGGTCGATGCAGTTCACCCCGACGGCCACCACCCGGTCCGATGCGGCCGCCCTGGCCAGCACCGCGGCCGCCGGCTCGCCCCGGCGGGTGCGGACGACGCCGTGCTCGTCGACGGTGGTGGTCAGCGACAGCCACCCGTCCACCTGCAGCTCCTCCAGCGCCGCCACCAGCGCAGCCGCTTCCGTGGCCGCCGGGACGGTCTCACAGGCGAGCACATCGGCGCCGGCGTCGGCCAGCACCCGCATGCGGGGCAGGTGCCACGCCAGCAGCTCCTCGACGCCCATCCCGCCGGCGGGCGGTGTGTCCCGTGACCGGTCGGGCGTGGAGCTGCCGCCGGTGACGGCGGGGTCCACGGCCGCGTAGCCGCCGGTGTACTCCTCGCCCCCGGCCAGGGCGGCGCCGTAGGGCCCAACCGACGCCGCCACCCACCCGCGGCCGGCCATCGCCCGGCGGGCCAGTTCGACGCTGCGGACCAGCAGCGCCGTGGTCTCCCGTCGATCGAGGCCGGCGGCGGCGAAGCCCTCGAAGCCGGCCTGGTACGACGCGGTGATGGCCACCTCGGCCCCGGCCCGGGCGAAGGCGAGGTGGGCCTGCAGCACCGCCTCGGGGTCATCGCGCAGCAGGCGGGCCGACCACAGCGAGCCGCTCAGGTCATGGCCTTGCGCCTCGAGCTCGGTGGACAGCCCGCCGTCGAGCACGACCGGTCGTCGCCGCAGGGTGTGGGCCAGGGTGGGCACGAACACCAGTCTGCCCGCTCCCGGCGAGGGCGGCGGCCGCCGTTCAGGGACCCGGTGGCACCGTCTCCACGGTCACGGCGCTGATCCGGTCGCCCTCGCGCCCGTCGGGGGAGCGCACCACCTGGGTGCGCATCCAGCGGTGGCCACCGCCGGCGGCGCGGAGGCGGTGGTCGAGCTGTGCCGAGGAGCCGGGCGCCAGGCCGCGGCAGACCTCGACCAGCGTCGCCCGATCATCGGGGTGGAGCAACTCCAACCAGGCGGCGCGACCCAGCAGCTGCAGGGGCTCGGTGCCGGTGGTCTCGGCCACGTTGGGCGACACCGCCAGCAACGTCAACGAGGGCATGGCCGCCTCCCACACGATCGCCCGGGCGGCCTGCAGCACCCGCCCCAACGTCCGCTGCTGGTAGCCGAGCTCGTCCCTGGTGCGCAGCACCTCGGAGAGGTCGTCGAGCACCAGCGCCACCACGCCCTCGCGCCCGGTCATGGCCCGGTGCAGGTGGATGGCCGTCACCCGCATCGGGTTGCCGCCCAGCGAGGCCAGCACCGAGGCCCGCCCGATGGAGGACCGGCGGGCGGTGGCCAGCAGCGCCGGGAGCTCGGCCAGGCCGATGGCGTCCTCGACCGGCATGCGGTGCAGCACACCGGCGGGTATGCCGGCGAGGTCGAGCAGCTGCTCGTTGGCGTACTCCATGCGGTTGCGGGCATCGACCACCGCCACCCCGGTGCCGAGGCTGGCCACGATGTGACCGGCGTAGAGGGCGCCCTCCTTCAGCCTCGCCGCCCGGCCCTCCAGGTACGCGTCGAGCACGAAGGTGGCGTCGAACAGCGCGCTGCGCACCAAGGCGTCCACCAGCGAGGCGCCGTCGGGGCCGTGCACCGGCATCCGTTGCAGCAGGGCCACCAACTGGCGGGCCAGGCCGGCCAGGTAGTGCTGCGGCGCAACCCCGATGCGCTCGTGCACCATACCGATGCGCATGCAGCCGACCGCCCGTTCCTCGTCGGGCTCGCGGTCCAGCAGGTCGCGCCAGTAGCGGGCCACCTCAACCAGCAGCCGCCGCTGCACGTCCTCGGGCACCAGCGGGGCCAGCTCGTCGTCGTGGACGATGAGGGCGTAGAACTCGTGCAGGGCACCGTCGATGGCGGGGTCCATCCCGTCGCGCAGGCTCCGCAGCACGGCGACGTGCTGTGTCCCGAGACCGAGGAACGCCCGGCGCTCGGCCACCTGCTCACCGGCCAGCCGCAACCGGGTCACCGCCGTGGTGCCCGACCCCGACGGACCCGCTCGCCCCGGGCGGTCGCCCCGTGACCCGGCGACCCCCGGCCCGGCCCCGGCCCCGGCCGTCCGCTCGGCCTCCCGAGCCGGCGACCGGGCGCTGATCTCGCGGGCGACGGCGAGCTCGTAGGCGTCGAGCACCAGGCTGGCATCGAGGAACAACGCCGAGATGAGCGCGGCCGTCACCTCGAGGGCGTCGTCGCCGGGCCGCTCGGCGAACAACGGCCGGAGCAGGGCGCACAGCAGGTTGCCGGTGGCGGCGACGTACCACTGTGGTTCCAGGCCGAGCCGGTGGTGGGCGGCGCCCGTGCGCAGCATGGCCTCGAGGTGGGCGTCGCCGAGGTCGCCGTCGAGCACCTCGGCCAGGTAGCGGTGCTGATGGCCGGCCAGCCGGGCGGCCGCGTCGGCATCGCGCACGTGGCGGCTGAGCGGGCCGAGCTGCCGCCAGCCGCCGATCAACTCGTCGACCACCGCCGCGGTGTGGGGGCGCAGCGTCGGTGCGGCACGCCGCAGCGCATCGATGGCGGCTGCATCGAGGCCGAGCAGGTGCCGTCGGCGGGCCAGCGCGGCGGCGTCGAGACCGAGGAGGGGAGCCAGCGGCCCGTCATCGTCGACCGGCTGGGGATCGGCGCCGCCGGTCCGCCCGTCGACGATCGGGTCCCCGCCGGCGTGCAGCACGAACGCGGCCGCCTGGGCCCGGTTGCGGATCCCCAACCGGCTGTAGGCGCGCTTGAGGTGCGACTTCACCGTTTCGATGTTGAGGAACAGCGCCTCGGCGATCTCGCGGTTGCGCAGCCCACGGGCGCACAGCACGAGCACCTCGCTCTCGCGCTCGGTCAACCCGTGACCATCGCCGATCCAGCGTTCGCCGGCCGGCGCTGCCGCCGGTGGCGCCGGATCCTCCGCTTCGTCCCCGGCGGGTCGGTGGGGCCGCTCATCGGCGCCGAACCTAGACCTCCGCTGCTGTCGGCCTGATCCGTCTGGCTGTCGGCGGCCGGTCGGGCCGCCGAAATCACCCCTTCGTGTGAGAGCACCGTCCCCGCCGCCGCCGGCTCGTCGCCGTACCAAGCGGTAGGTCGTAGGGGAGGGATGGGCGTCGAATGTCACTATTCGTGGAGTCGACGGCACCTCTTGTGATCGGGATGGTGGACGGCTCTCACCCGATGGGGTGAATCGCCCGCGCCGCGTCGGGGAGATCGAACCGGGTTCCACCGAACGGCAGCGCCTCGGCACGTACCGTCCGGTGCCCACGCCGAACACAGCAAGGAGCGCCCACCATGCCCACCTGGCACCGCGACGCGGTCGAAGGCCTCGAGCTGCTCGTGGTCGAGATCGAGCGGCTCGACCGCGAGCTCGTCCCGGTGCTGCACGAGCTCCTCGGCGCCCTGCCCGCACTGCATCGCCCGAGCAGCTCGACACGCTGGCCGAGCAGGTGGAGCGGCTGCGCCACGGTCTGCACGCCGCCGAGCGGTCGGTGACCGGCGTGGAGCTCGCCCTGCGCGACCGCCTGGCCGGGTCCTGAGCGCAGCCGTCCGCCGGCCCGCCGCGGCGCTCAGCGGGGCGGTGGGTTGTGGCGCTCCACGATCGCCCGGTAGCGGGCATCGACCCGATCGAGGATCTCCGGCTGGGCCGGCAGGATGTAGAAGCGGTCCTCGATGATCCCGTCGAGCACGTGGTCGGCCACGACCTGGGGCGGGTAGCCGTTGCGCAGCGCCTGCTCGAACATCGCCGCGAAGCGCCGCACCTCGGGCCGGGTGGCCTCCACATCGGTCCGCTCGCCGAAGGACGACGGGCGGTTGCGCTCCGCCTCGAGGATGCGGGTGTTGATCAGCCCCGGGCACACCACCGACGCCGACAGGCGGGCGCCGAGCTCGCGGAAGTCGTGGTACATGCCCTCGGTCAGGCAGAGCACGGCAAACTTCGACACGTTGTAGGGGTTGGCCCCCGGCAGCAGCCCGGCGATCGAGGCGGTGTTCACCACGTGACCCTCCTCGCCGGCGGCCAGCATCCGCGGCACGAACGCCCGCACCCCGTGCAGCACGCCGTCGAAGTTGACCGACATCGTCCAGTCCCAGTCGGCCAGCGGGCCTTCCCAGGCGTGGGCCCGGAGCGTGGCTGCGGTGGCGGCCACGCCGGCGTTGTTGAACAGCACGTGCACCGCACCGAACGTGCCGAAAGCGGCGTCGGCCAGCGCCTGCACCGCCGCCTCGGAGGTCACGTCGGTGGTCACGGCCAGCGCCTCGGCGCCCTTCGCCTTGATCGACGCCTCGGCCGCGGCCAGCGCCTCCGGCTCGATGTCGGCCAGCACCACCCGCATGCCCTCGTCGGCGAAGCGTTGCGCCGTGGCCAGCCCGATGCCGCTCGCCGCGCCGGTCACCACCGCGACGCGCCCTGCCAAGTCCTTCATGTCGGTCCCCCTTGTCGGCTGCGCCGTTCTAGCAGCTCGGCCCGACCGGCCGGGCCGGGTGGCGGGAACGGCCCGTGCGCCCGATCAGGTCCCGCAGAACGTGCGGTAGGCGGGCAGCTCGTCGGGGCGGGGCTCGGTGTAGCGCTCGAGCCCCGGCCGCTCCTCGAACGGTCGCCGGAGGACCGCCAGCATGGCCTCGAACGGGCCCAGGTCGCCGGCGGTGGCCGCCGACAACGCCTCCTCCACCAGGTGGTTGCGAGCGATGTAGCGCGGGTTGTGGCGATCCATCGCCGCAGCGCGCTCCTGCGGGTGCACCCCCTCGGCGGCGAGGCGGTCCGTCCAGCGCTGCACCCAGGCGTCGAAGCCCGGGGCGACGGCGAGCTGCGCATCGGCGGCGTCGGCGCGGCCCTGGCGCAGCACCGCCGACAGCGAGCGGAAGCCGTTGGTGTGATCGACCCGTCCCTCGTGCAGCACGGCCAGCAGCGCGTCGAACAGCTCGGCGTCGGCCTCGCCGCGGTCGTCGCGCAGGCCCGTCTTGGCCCGCATCCCCGCTCGCCACGCCGTGCGGAAGTGGTCGGGGAAGGCGTTGAGCACCTCGGTGGCCAACCCCACGGCGGTGTCGGTGTCGGGGTCGATGAGCCCGAGCAACGTCTCGGCGAAGCGGGTCAGGTTCCACTGGGCGATGCCGGGCTGGTTGCCGAACGCATAGCGGCCGCCGTGGTCGATCGAGCTGTACACCGTGGCCGGGTCGAAGCGGTCGAGGAAGGCGCACGGGCCGTAGTCGATGGTCTCGCCCGAGATCGTCATGTTGTCGGTGTTCATCACCCCGTGGATGAACCCGACGTGCAGCCAGCGGGCCACCAGCGCCGCCTGGGCCATGGCCACCGCCTCCAGCAGCGCCAGGTGGGGCCGCTCGGCCCCGGCGGCGTCGGGGTGGTGGCGGGCGATGGCGTGATCGGCCAGCCGGCGCAGCACGCCGCGGTCCTCGAGGCGCGCGGCGTACTCGAACGTGCCCACCCGCAGGTGGCTGGCCGCCACCCGCACCAGCACCGCCCCCGGCAGCGCCACCTCGCGCACCACCTGCTCGCCGGTGCCGATCACCGCCAGCGCCCGGGTGGTGGGGATGTCGAGCCCGGCCATCGCCTCGCCGATGAGGTACTCGCGCAGCATGGGACCCACCGCCGCCTTGCCGTCGCCGCCCCGGGAGAACGGCGTGCGACCCGACCCCTTCAGGTGGAGGTCCCGGCGGCGGCCGTCGCGATCGGTCAGCTCGCCCAGCAGCAGCGCCCGGCCGTCGCCCAACCGGGGGGAGTACCCGCCGAACTGGTGGCCGGCGTAGGCCATGGCCACCGGCTGGGAACCGGGGATTGGCCGGGCCCCGCCGAGGGCGGCGATCCCGTCCTCGGAGCCCAACCAGGCGGCGTCGAGACCGAGCTGCTCGGCCAGCTCGCCGTTGGCGGCCAGCAACGCCGGCGCCGGCATCGCGGCTGCCTGCCAGGGCAGCACCAGCTCCGGCAGCTCATCGGCGAAGCGGTGCTCGAGCGTCAGCGGGGGGTGGCTGGTGGTGGTCACGAACCCGAGGCTAAAGCCGGCCGGGCCGCTGTGCGCGGCCGGTAGCGTGCGCCGGCGATGCTGCGCCTGTCGACGTTGTTCCTGCGGACCCTTCGCGATGATCCGGCCGACGCCGAGGTCCCCAGCCACCGGCTTTTGGTGCGGGCCGGTTACATCCGGCGGGTGGCGCCGGGCATCTACGCCATGCTGCCGCTCGGCGTGCTGCTGCAGCGGCAGATCGAGCGGGTCGTCCGCGAGGAGATGGACGCCATCGGCGCCCAGGAGGTGCACTTCCCGGCGCTGCTGCCCCGCGAGCCCTACGAGGCCACCGGCCGCTGGGACGAGTACGGCGACACGCTGTTCCGGTTGCAGGACCGGCGCGGCGTCGACCACCTGCTCGGGCCCACCCACGAGGAGCTGTTCACGCTGACCGTGAAGGGCGAGTACAGCTCCTACAAGGACTTCCCCGTCACGCTCTACCAGATCCAGACGAAGTACCGCGACGAGGCCCGGCCCCGCTCGGGGTTGCTGCGCGGGCGCGAGTTCGTGATGAAGGACTCGTACTCGTTCGACCTCGACGATGCCGGCCTGCAGACCAGCTACGACCGCCACCGCGCCGCGTACGTGCGCATCTTCGAACGGCTGGGCATCTCGTTCAGGGTGGTGAGCGCGGTGTCGGGGGCGATGGGCGGTTCGGCGTCGGAGGAGTTCCTGGCGCCGAGCGCGGTGGGGGAGGACACGTTCGTCGCCTGCTCGGGGTGCGACTACGCCGCCAACGTCGAGGCGGCCGAGGTGGCGACGCCGGCGATCGGGGGGTCAGGGGAGACCGGAGCATCCGCGGTGCCCGGGGGGACGGCCGAGCCCCCACCGATGCAGGTGCTGCACACGCCGGACGCACCGGGCATCACCGCGCTGGTGGCCCATCTCGGGGCGCAGCACGGCATGGCGCTGCACGCCGGGCAGCTGCTGAAGAACATCCTGTTCAAGGTGGACGACCGACCGGTCATGGTGTTGGTGCCCGGTGATCGGGAGGTCGATGAGGAGCGGCTCGCCGCGGCGGTGGCCCCGGCCGCGCTGGCGCCGTTCGAGGACGCCGACTTCGCCGCCCACCCCCACCTGGTGCGCGGCTACGTGTCCGCCATCGACATGGCCCGCCACGGGGTCGAGGTGCTCGCCGACCCGCGGGTGGCGCCCGGCACCGCGTGGGTCACCGGCGCCAACCGCTTCGAGCACCACGTGCTGGGCGCGGTGGTCGGTCGGGACTTCACCGTCGACCGCTACGTCGCCGGGGTGGCCACCGTCGCCGCGGGCGATCCGTGCCCGCGCTGCGGGGCGGCGCTCGAGCTCGACCGGGCCATCGAGATCGGCCACCTCTTCCAGCTGGGCCGCAAGTACGCCGACGCCTTCGAGCTCGACGCCCTCGGGCCCGACGGGCGGCCGGTGCGCATCACCATGGGGTCCTACGGGATCGGTGTGACCCGGGCGATGGCGGTGATCGCCGAACAGCGCCACGACGAGCTCGGCCTGTGCTGGCCGGCGGAGGTGGCGCCCGCCCACGTGCACGTGGTGGCGGCGGGCAAGGGGGCCCAGCAGGAGGCGGCGTCGCGGCTGGCCGGCGAGCTGGAGGCGGCCGGCGCCCGGGTGCTGCTCGACGACCGCGCGAACGTGTCGGCCGGCGTCAAGTTCCGCGACGCCGAACTGCTCGGTATGCCGTACGTGATCGTGGTGGGCCGCGGCCTCGCCGACGGGGTGGTCGAGCTGCGCCGGCGGGCCGACGGCACCGTGGCGACGGTACCAGTCGAGCACGTGGTCGGCGAGGTCGTCCGCGCTGCGGCGCTGACGACCGCCGGACCCGGCCTGGCGCTGCTGCCCCGCTGAGCGGCGTCGCGGCGCGTGCTCCGGTCGCTCGTTGACCATGTTTGTGCAGAACGTGCACGCGCGGCGGCGCCCTCGTTTTGATGGCGGCGCGTCTGCCCAGGTCAGAGCGTTGTCCGCCAAGCGGCGTCGAGCGCGCCGGGCGCGAAGCGCACAAACATGGCGCGGCAGACCGCCAGCTCGTCGGCGATTCGCTGCGAACGGGGTGGGGTGGCTCGGGGCGATTCGCTGCGAACGGTTGGGGTGGGTCCCGGACGGTCGAAAGCCGGCCGCCTCGGGGAGGAGCCGGCCCCCGGGCGCTCAGCCGAAGCGCCACTCCTGGGCCAGCACCCGCTTGGGCGAGCGCACCCCGTCGGCGAAGCTGGCCACGTCCTGGCGGATGATCTCCTGGCCCTCGGGGCCGTCGAAGAACCGCTCCTTCAACTCGGTGCGCGACCCGAAGGCGCACAGCGCGAACCCGTCGTAGGCCACGCCGGCGAACGTGCGCACCACGCTGCACTGCCGGTAGTCCCACATCCCGGGATGGTGGCGCAGCGCCAACGGGGCGTGGATGTCGCGCCAGTGGGCGTCCGCCTCGGCATGGGTCAGGCCGTCCTTGCGGACCATCCCGAACACGGCCACGACCCCGGGTGTGGGCAACGGGTGCCGCCACTGCTCCGGATGGCGGCGCATGGTCCGCACGTAGCAGAGGTACAGGCCGAGGTCGGCGGCGGGGGCGAGGGCATCGGGATCGGCCGTGGCCAGCCGGACCATCGAGGCGAACGGGCGGTCGGGATCGGGCTTGTCCGTGAGGTACGCGGTGCCGCCGTGGGTCTGGGCCACGGTGCGGGCGGCGTCGGGATCCGATCCGAGGGCGACGAGCTCCAACATGGGCCGCAGTGTTGCAGGTCCCCGGGCCGGCCGCGCCGCTACGCTGCCCCGCCCATGGGACCACGCAGCGAGCAGGCCGGGTCGGAGCGGGTGCGAGCCCTCGTCGTGGAGGCCGTGGAGGCGGCCGCCGACCTGCTGGCCCGACCCGAGGTGGCCGAGCGCTGGGAGCAGCCCTCGGCGCTCGAGGGCATGACCGTCGGCGCGCTGTGCGCCCACCTCGTCCGCGCCGCCGGCGCGGTCAACGCCTACCTCGATCGCACCGACCCGGCACTGCGGCCCACCGAGGCGTTGCTGACGCCGGTCACGTACTTCCACGCGGCCATCGCCTCGCCCATCCACGAGCAGATCAAGCAGGTGTCCGCCGGCGAGTCGACGCTGGGGCCGGCCGACACCGCGGTGAAGTGCCGGGCCGTGGCCGACGAGCTTCGCCGACGGTTCGCGGTCGAGCCCGTCGATCGGCTCGTCGCCGCGCTCGGCGGCCGGCTGCTGACCCTCGACGACTTCTGCCGGACGCGCCTGATCGAGGTGCTGCTCCACCTCGACGACGTGGCCGCCAGCGTCGGGTTGGACCGGCCGGCCACCGACCCGGAGGGTCCGGCCATCGTCATCGACATCCTGGTGGGCATCGCCCGGGACCAGCGCGGCGACTGGGACGTGCTCTACGGCCTCGGCCGCACCGAGCGCTTGGCCCGCCCGCTGTTCCCGGTCCTGTAGCGGCGGTATATCGCTGGTGCCGCTGCGGCGCGGCTTGCGAAGCTGCCGGACATGAGCGACACCCCCGCCCCCACCGCGGTCCCCGGCGACGACAAGGACTGGACGTGGGTGCTGCAGCGCCCGTGCCCCGACTGCGGGTTCGAGGCGGCCACCGTGGACCCGGCGGAGCTGGGGGAGCGGATGCGGGCCAACGCCGACCAGTGGGCCGGTGTGCTCGACGCCGACGAGGTCGCGCTGCGCTCCCGCCCGTCACCGCAGGTGTGGTCGACGCTGGAGTATGCCTGCCACGTGCGGGACGTGTACGAGCTGGCGCTGCGGCGCCTGCGGCTGATGCTGACCGAGGACGGACCGACCTTCGCCAACTGGGATCAGGACGAGACCGCGGTGGCCGAGCGCTACGACCTGGCCGATCCCGCCGCGGTCCGCCCGGCGCTGCTGGCGGCGGGGCGGGCGCTCGGTGACGCGTACGACGCCGTGCAACCCGAGCAGTGGTCGCGCGCCGGGGTGCGGAGCGACGGCGCCCGCTTCACGGTGGAGACCTTCGGGCGTTACCTGCTGCACGACCCGGTCCACCACCTCTGGGACATCGGCGTCGAGCCGCGCTGACCCCCCGGCTAGATTCCGCCCATGCGCTTCGCCGATCGTCCCACCGCCCGCGTGACCGTGGCCGTGGCCGCACCACCCGAGATCGTGTGGGGGATCTGCACCGACCTCACCCGCTTCGGCGAGTGGAGCCCGGAGAACCGTGGTGGTCGGTGGGCCGACGACGCCGGGCCCGGCCTCGGTGCCCGTTTCCACGGCGTGCAGGAACACCCCGGCCGCGGCCGTTGGGAGACCGAGTGCGTCGTCACCCGCTTCGATCGGCCGGCCGCGTTCGAGTGGCGGCTGGGCGAGCCGGACGACCCCGGTGCGGTGTGGGGCTTCGAGCTCGCCTCCGACGCCGGCGGCACCCGGCTCACCGAGTACGTGCAGATGGGGCCCGGCCCGTCGGGCATCACCGACGTGATCGCCAAGATGCCCGACAAGGAGGAGCGCATCATCGAGCGTCGCCTGGCCGAGTACGACGCCGGCATGCGAGCCGTGCTCGAGGGCATCAAGGCCGCCAGCGAGGCCGCGGTCGGGCGCTGAGCCCGCCCCCGCCCCCGGCGTGCTGCCGGCCGGACGGCGCCGAGCCGGCGGGTCGCCGGTGACGGTTCGGGCTGCGAGGTTTGGGTGGCCGCCGGCCCGGGAACAGGTGCGGCCCGTGGACGCCCCCGGTGCAAGCCAAGCCATCCCCGCCGACGAGGCCGGCCGACCGGTGGTCGAGCCCGGCGGATCGACCGCCGCGGTCCAGCCGCCGGTCGCCCCGCTCACGGTCGTGCCGGCGGCCACCTACCGGCTGCAGCTCGGGCCCGATCTCGGCTTCGACGAGGCTGCGGCGTTGGCCCCCTACCTGGCCGCCCTGGGCGCCAGCCACGCCTACCTGTCGCCCATCCTGCAGGCCGCCCCGGGCAGCACCCACGGGTACGACGTGGTGGACCACGGTCGCCTCTCCGCCGAGCTGGGCGGCGATGACGGGTACCGGCGGCTGTGCGGCGAGCTGCGCAGCCACGGCCTGGGTCAGGTGGTCGACGTGGTGCCCAACCACATGGCGGCCGTGCCCGAGAACCGGTGGTGGTGGGACGTGCTGGAGAACGGCCCCTCCAGCCTGGAGGCGCACCGGTTCGACATCGACTGGGCGGCGGAGCCCCGCGGCACCGATCTGCGCTCCCGTCCGGTGTTGGTGCCCGTCCTGGGCGACCACTACGGCCGCGTCGTCGATCGCGGCGAGGTCCAGCTCGTCCGCGCCGGTGGGCGCTTCGAGGTGCGCTACTTCGAACACCGCTTCCCGCTGGCCCCCGCTCGCTCGATGGCGTGCTGCGCGGTGCCGCCACCCGGTTGCCGGCCGCCGATCAGGACGGCGCGACCGCCTCGGCTACTTCGCCGATGCCTTCGGCGACCTGCCGCCGTCGCGGCGCACGGACCGAGCCGGCACCGCCCGCCGCCACCGCGACAAGGAGGTGCTGGCCGAGCTGTTGGCCGCCGCCCTCGACGCCCGCGCCCCGCTGGCCGAGGCCGTCGACGCCGAGCTGGCCGCCGTCACCACGGACCCCGCCGCCCTCGGCGCGGTGCTCGACCGCCAGAACTACCGACTCGCCCACTGGCAGGCCGGTGCCTACGACTCGACTACCGGCGGTTCTTCGACATCACCACGCTGGTCGGCTTGCGCATGGACGATCCCGACACATTCGAGCGCACCCATGCGCTGCTGCTCTCGCTCGTCGAGCAGGGCTGCATCGACGGGCTGCGCATCGACCACCCCGACGGCCTGCGCGACCCCGCCGGCTACTTCGAGGGGTTGGCCCGCCGGGCGCCGGGCCGGTGGATCGTGGCCGAGAAGATCCTCGCCCGCGGTGAGCCGCTGCCGCCGTGGCCGATCGCGGGGACCACCGGTTACGACTTCGCCGCCGTCGCCGGGGGCGTGCTGCTCGACCCCGCCGGCGAAGCACCGCTGACCGAGACTGCACCACGACCTCACCGGCGACGAACGCAGCTGGTCCGACCACGGGCTGGTGGCCAAGCGTGAGGTCCTGCGCCGGTCGCTGGCCACGGACCTGTCCCGCCTGGTGACGCTGCTGCTGCAGGTGTGCGACGCCGAGCGGGCCTGGCGGGACTACCCGCCCGAGCCTGCTGCGGCGGGGCCTCGGCGCGGCGTTGGTGTCGATGCCGGTGTACCGGACCTACGTGCGGCCGGCTCCCGCCGGTGGGCCGGTTGCGTCCGAGCGGGACGAGGAGCTCATCCGCACCAGCCTGGCCCGGGCGGCCGCCGAACGCCCCGACGTGCCGGGCGAGCTTTTCGAGTTCCTCGGCGATGTGCTGTTGCTGCGCCGTGGCGAGTGAGCCCGGCGCCGAGCTGTCGGCCCGCTTCCAGCAGCTCACCGCACCGGTCACCGCCAAGGGCATCGAGGATACCGCGGGGTATCGCTACGCCCGGCTCGGCCCGCTCAGCGAGGTCGGCTGCGATCCCGGTGACTTCGCCGTGGCGGTGGACGAGCTGCACGAGCACAACGCCCGCATCGCCGCCCGCTGGCCGGCCACCATGGTGGCCACCACCACCCACGACACCAAGCGCAGCGAGGACGTCCGGGCCCGCCTGTCGCTGCTGTCGGAGCGGGCCGAGGAGTGGGCGGCGACCGTTCGGCGCTGGCGGCGGCGCGACGTGCCCTACCGGAGCCCGCTGGTCGACGGCTGGGCCGAGAAGTTCCTCTACGAGCTGCTCGTCGGCGCCCACCCGCTGCCGGTCGAGCGGGCGCAGGTGGTGATGGCCAAGGCCGTGCGCGAGGCCAAGCTGGCCACCTCCTGGCTCGACCCCGACCCCGACTACGAGGCGGCGATCGCCGCGTTCGTGGACGGCTGCGCCGGCGACGCCGAGCTGGGCGCCGAGCTCGACGCCTTCACCCAGCCCATGATCATACCGGGCCGTATGGCGTCGCTCGGTCTGCTGGTGCTCAAGCTGACGTCGCCGGGCGTGCCCGACCTCTACCAGGGCACCGAGCTGTGGGACCACAGCCTGGTCGACCCCGACAACCGCCGGCCCGTCGACTTCGCCCTGCGTCGCCGTCTGCTCGACGAGCTGGCCGTGCTGGCTCCCGCCGACGGCGAGGTCGACGATCGGGCGCTCGACCTGGCCCACGAGCACGGCCTGCCCAAGCTGCACGTGACCCGGGCCACGCTCGCCGCCCGGCGGCTGTTCCCCAACGCGTTCGGGCCCGGCGGTACCTACCGGCCGCTGGCGGCCGACGGTCCCGCCGCCGCCCACGCGGTGGCCTTCGCCCGGGGCGACGACGTCATCGCCGTGACCGGACGGCTCACCTGGCGCCTGACCCGCCCCGGCGGCGGCTGGGCGGGCACGACGCTCGCCCTACCGCCCGGTCGGTGGCGCAACGTCTACACCGGGGAGCGCTTCGACACCGCAGACCTGGCCCTCGACGAGGCGTTGCGGCGCTTCTGCGTGGCCCTGCTCATCCGGGAGCCCCGATGACCACCGACCACACCGCGGCGGCGATCGGCGATCGGCCACCGCGACCCGACGCACCCGGGCTCGAGGTGTGGGCGCCCCGAGCCGGCACCGTCGAGGTGGTCCTCGACGCCTCGCCCGACGCCCCGCGCCACCCCATGCAGCCGGTGGCCGACCGGCCGGGTTGGTGGCGCTGGCCCCACGCCCATACCGGACGGTACTGGTTCGTGGTGGACGGCACGCCGAGACCCGACCCCCGTTCGCCGTGGCAGCCCGACGGGCCCGACGGCGCCTCCTGCACGTGGGACCACCACGCCTTCCGCTGGTCGGACCGGCGCTGGCACGGGCGCCCGCTCGCCTCCACCGTGCTCTACGAGCTGCACGTCGGCACGTTCAGCCCGATCGGCACCTACCAGGGGTACGGCAGCACCTCGACCACCTGGAGCAGCTGGGCGTGGGCGCCATCGAGCTGCTACCGCTCAACACGTTCCCCGGACGGCGGGGCTGGGGGTACGACGGGGTGGCCTGGTTCGCCCCCCACCCCGCGTACGGCACACCCGACGACCTCAAGGCGCTCATCGATGACTGCCACGGCCGCGGCATGGCGGTGGTGGTGGATGCCGTCTACAACCACGTCGGCCCCGCCGGCAACCACCTGTGGGCCTACGGGCCGTACTTCACCGATCGGCACCACACCCCCTGGGGCCAGGGCCTCAACGTCGACGGCCCCGACAGCGACGAGGTGCGGCGCTTCGTGCTGGACAACGCCGTCATGTGGCTGCGGGACTACCACGTCGACGGGCTGCGCCTCGACGCGGTGCACGCCATCATCGATCACTCGGCGGTGCACCTGCTCGAGGAGCTCGCCGCCACCGTGGCCGAGCTGACCACGCTGGTGGACCGTGAGCTGTGGCTCATCGCCGAGAGCGACAGCAACGACCCCCGGCTGGTGCGCAGCCGCGACGCCCACGGCTTCGGGCTCGACGCCCAGTGGGCCGACGACCTGCACCACGCTGTGCACGTGGCCCTGACCGGCGAGCGCGACGGTTACTACGCCGACTTCACCGGCCTGCCCGACGTGGCCAAGGCGTGGCACGGGGTGTTCGTGCGCGACGGTGTGTACGCCCCGTCGATGCGGCGCCGCCACGGCCGAGCGGTGGGCGAGCTGCCCCCGCGCCGCTTCGTCACCTCGCTGCAGAACCACGACCAGATCGGCAACCGGGCCCGGGGCGACCGCATCGGCCAGCTGGTGGGGCCGGCCCGCCAGAAGATCGGCGCCGCCCTCGTGCTGTTGGCGCCCACCGTGCCGATGCTGTTCCAGGGCGAGGAGTGGGCCGCGTCCACGCCGTTCCAGTACTTCACCGACCACACTGACCCCGCCCTCGCCGACGCGGTGCGCGACGGCCGGCGCCGCGAGTTCGCCGCCTTCGGTTGGCGGCCCGAGGACGTACCCGATCCGCAGGCCGCCGCCACGTTCGAGGCCAGCACCCTGCGCTGGGACGAGCGCCACCACGGCGTGCACGCCGACATGGCCGACTGGTACCGCACCCTGCTCGAGCTGCGCCGCCGGTTCCCCGCCGGTGCGGCGTCGTTGCTCGGCGGGCTCGGGGTGCTCGGCGGGCTCGGCGGGCTCGGCGAAGGGGTCGATCGCCATCGCGTCGAGGTGGCCGCGATCGACGATCGGCGGCTGCACGCCCGCCTCGGTGTGCTCCAGCTGCTGGTCAACCTCGGCCGCGGCGACGCCACCTTCGAGCTCGACCGCCTGCCCGGTGCGGGCGTCGCCCTGCTGGCCGCGTCCGGTGCCGTCGCGCTCGACGGCGGCGAGGCCCGACTCGGCCCCGACAGCGTCGCCGTGCTCGGCCCCGACCGCGTCGCTGCGGCCGAAACCGCCACCGGCACCACCCCCTGAGCCCCGTCCCCCCTGCGAGAGGAACCACGATGACCACCGCCTGGCCCGGCAACGCCTACCCGCTCGGCGCGAGCTACGACGGCGCCGGCACCAACTTCTCGTTGTTCAGCGAGGTCGCCGAGGCGGTGCAGCTCTGCCTGCTCGACGACGACGGCAACGAGGAGTGCGTCGCCCTGACCGAGGTCGACGGCTTCTGCTGGCACGCCTACCTGCCCGGCGTCGGGCCCGGTCAGCGCTACGGCTACCGGGTGCACGGTCCGTGGGACCCGGATCGGGGCCTGTGGTGCAACCCGTCCAAGCTGCTGGCCGATCCCTATGCCCGGGCCTTCGACGGCATCGTCGACTGGGACGAGGCCTGCTTCCCGTACACGTTCGCCGATCCGAGCGTGCGCAACGACAGCGACTCGGCGCCGCACGCCATGCACTGCGTGGTGCACAACCCGTACTTCGACTGGCAGAACGACGCCCCGCCGCGCACGCCGCTGCACCGCAGCGTGATCTACGAGGCCCACGTCAAGGGCTTCACCATGCGCCACCCCGACATCCCCGAGGAGCTGCGGGGCACCTACGCCGGACTGGCCCACCCCGCCGCCATCGACCACTTCAAGGCGCTGGGGGTGACCGCGGTCGAACTGTTGCCGGTGCACCAGTTCGTCCACGACGCCCACCTGGTGGAGCGCGGCCTGCGCAACTACTGGGGCTACAACTCGATCGGCTTCTTCGCCCCCCACAACGAGTACAGCGCGTCGGGCACGCGCGGCGAGCAGGTCTCGGAGTTCAAGCAGTTGGTGCGCGAGTTGCACCGCGCCGGCATCGAGGTGATCCTCGACGTGGTCTACAACCACACCGCAGAGGGCAACCACCTCGGGCCGATGCTGTCGTTCAAGGGCATCGACAACCCGGCGTACTACCGCCTGGTCGACGGCGACGAGCGCCACTACTTCGACTTCACCGGCACCGGGAACTCGCTCAACATGCGGCACCCGCACGTGCTGCAGCTGATCATGGACAGCCTCCGCTACTGGGTGAGCGAGATGCACGTCGACGGGTTCCGCTTCGATCTGGCGTCGACGCTGGCGCGCGAGCTGTACGCCGTCGATCGCCTGTCGGCGTTCTTCGATCTCATCCAGCAGGACCCGACGCTGTCACAGGTGAAGCTGATCGCCGAGCCGTGGGACGTCGGTGAGGGCGGGTACCAGGTGGGCAACTTCCCGCCCGTGTGGTCGGAGTGGAACGGCCACTACCGCGACACCGTGCGCGACTTCTGGCGGGGCGCCGATGCCACCATCGGCGAGTTCGCCTCGCGGTTCACCGGCAGCTCCGACCTCTACCGCGACGACAGCCGCCGGCCATCGGCGTCGATCAACTTCGTGACCGCCCACGACGGGTTCACGCTCGCTGACCTCGTGGCCTACAACGACAAGCACAACGAGGCCAACGGCGAGGACAACCGCGACGGTGAGAACCACAACCGCAGCTGGAACTGCGGGGTGGAAGGGCCGACCGACGACCCCGAGGTGCTCGACCTGCGGGCCCGCCAGCAGCGGAACCTGCTGACCACCGTCCTGCTCAGCCAAGGGGTGCCGATGCTGCTGGCCGGCGACGAGCTGGGCCGCAGCCAGCAGGGCAACAACAACGCCTACTGCCAGGACAACGAGCTGTCGTGGATCGACTGGGCCGGGCTCGACCGCGAGCTGTTCGACTTCGCCCGTCTGGTGGTGCAGTTCCGCCACGACCACCCCAACTTCCGCCGTCGCCGGTGGTTCCAGGGTCGACCGATCCGGGGCCGGGTGGGGGAGGGCGTGGCCCCCGACATCGCCTGGCTGCGCCCCGACGGCCAGGAGATGACCGACGACGACTGGGACAACACCATGGCCCGCTCGCTCGGCGTGTTCCTCAACGGCGACGCGATCCGCACGCCCGATCCCCAGGGCCGGCGCGTCACCGACGACAGCTTCCTGGTCATCGCCAACGCCTGGTGGGAACCGCTCGAGTGGCGACTGCCCGGCGAGCCCTACGGCCCGCGCTGGGAACGGGCGATTGACACCGCCGCCGGCTGGGTAGCCCCTGCTGCCGAGCAACGGGAACCACTCGACGCCCTCACCGGCACCATCGAGGTGCCACCCCGATCGCTGCTCGTGCTGCGACGCCTGCAACCCCAGGAGAGCGAACGATGACCCCTCCATCCACGATCAGGCCGTCCATGGTCTGCCCGCACTGCGGGAACTCCCTGTTCCTCGAGAGCACCCGTTGCGTGTCCTGTGGCCGGCCGGCCCGCTTCGATCCCCACCCGGTGGCGTTCGTCGACGGGCCGCCGTGCGCCAACGCGGCGGTGATCGACTGCAGCTGGGTGGCACCGGCGGCCGGTGAGCTGTGCGCCTCCTGCGCGTTGACCCGCACGACGCCCGACCTGGCCGACCCGGTGGCGGTCGGTGCCTGGTCGAGCGCGGAGCTGCAGAAGCGCCGCCTGGTCCTGCAATTGCTGCAACTCGGCCTGCCGGTGGTGCCGTTCACCGATGATCCCGATCACGGCATGGCGTTCGATCTTTTGTATTCAACGGACGGATCGATCACCGTCGGGCACGCGGATGGTGTGATCACGATCGACGTAGGTGAGGACGACGATGCCCGGCGGGCGCTGCGCGACCGCCTCGGTGAGCGTTACCGCACGCTCCTCGGTCATCTACGTCATGAGGTCGGACATTTTACTTTCCGATGCTCGTGGAGGCGACCGATGCGATCGAGTCATTCCGAACGCTGTTCGGTGATGAGCGGGCCGATTACGCGGCCGCTCTCGAGGCCCACTATGCGGGCACCGAGCGTGACCCGGCCGAATGGCAGGGCGCGTATGTGAGCGCCTATGCCACCGCCCACCCCTGGGAGGACTGGGCGGAGTCGTTCGCGCACGTGCTGCACATCCTGGGCGTGCTCGGGGTGACCGACCGCTTCGGTCTGCAGTTGGAGGGTGACCGTTGGGCGCCGACGGTCGACGCACCGGAACTGCCCAAGACGCATGCATCGATGCCCGATATCTTGGCCGCCTGGGTGCCGCTGTCGGTGGCCCTGAATGCCATCAATCGCGCGATGGGCCTCGATGACATCTATCCCTTGTGCTCGGACCGACCGCGAGAAGTTGCTCTTCGTGTATGAACGCATCGCATCGGTCCGCCCACGTTGCGAGGTCGTGCCGGTACCCTCCTAGGAATGCGGTTCCGGCGCTCGCTCTCGCTCGTCCTTCTCGCCTGCAGCGCGTTCGCGGCGGCCTGTTCGACGTCGGGAGGCGCCGGGGACGCCGCCGATCCCAAGACCCCGCCCCCGGTTCGGACAGCGGTCCGTGCCCGTCGAACGTGGTCTTCCAGGCCGATTGGTTCCCCGAGGTCGAGCAGGGCGGCACGTACCAGCTCATCGGTGCCGGCGGCACGATCGACGCCGAGGGCCTGACGTACTCCGGTCCGCTGCGCAACCGCTACAAGGGTTCCCACGGCGTGCAGACGGTGGAGATCCGCGCCGGTGGCGCAGCGATCGACAACAAGAGCGTGATCGACGCGATGGCGGATGATCCGGACATCGATTTCGGCTTTGTCAGCACAGATGACGTCATCGTGTCCGGCGGCACGGAGAAATCGGTGATGGCGGTGACGAGCACGCTCGACATCAGTCCGCAGATGTTGATGTGGAGCCCGGCGCGCTACACGATCACGGAGTTCTCCGATCTCGCCAAGACGCGGGCGCCGGTGTTGCACTTCCCGGGTCTGACCTACATCGATTACCTCGTCGATCAGGGCTACGTGACCGCCGATCAGGCCGACGCCACCTACAACGGGTCGCCCGACCGGTGGCTGGCCAGCAACGGCGATGTGATCCAGCAGGGCTTCGCCACCAACGAGGTGTACACGTACACCGAGCTGTTGGAGGACTGGCGGCACCCGGTGGACTTCTTCCTGTTCCACTGGATGGGCTACGAGAACTACCCCTCGGCCATCGCCGTGCGCACGGCCGCCACGGCGGATCCACAGATGCGTGACTGCCTGGCCGCGTTCGTACCGGTCATGCAGCAGGCCTGGGTCGACTTCCTGGCCGAGCCCGACGCCACCGCCGACGAGTTGATCGACATCAACGCCCGCTACGGCACGTTCTTCCAGCTCTCCGAGGGGCTGAACGATCGTGCGCTCGAGATGTTCAGCGAGTTCAGCCTGGCCACCAACGGCAAGGACACGACGTACGGCAACTTCGACGTGAGCCGCATGAACCGGCTGTTCGACATCGTCAAGGAGGTGTACGCCGAACGGGGCACCCCGCTGCCGGACACGCTGCGCCCCGCCGACGCCTACACCAACGACTTCATCGACCCCGCCATCGGCCTCGCCGCCGCCGGCTGACCGCCCCGCGCCGGCCACCAACCCGGCGGACGGTGGCCCCGTGCTGAGCGCTCCCTTCGCGCAACGATGTGTTCAAGCGCCCGAACGGGCCTCGCACCGCATCACTGCGCGATGCGCCGCCGCAACATCACCCATCGAGACCACGCACGCCACTGGGACCGGCAAGCCATCTCCGCGGGACGTCACCGGATAAGGGCCGGCGCTGGCGCCGCGTGGAGACCTGGGGAGCGGTGCTGTTCCCGGGGTGCAAGGGCGTCAGGTCGGCGTCGCGAGCGCTAGCGAGCCGCCGAAGCCCTCGCCGAGCGACAGCGAGGCGAGCAGTAAGAACAGCAGCAAGAGCACCAAGCTGCTAGAACCACCGGTCGACCGCAGACGCGTCGACCCCAAGGGGAGTCCATGGCCATCGAGCGCTTTCCGGTGGAAGCCAGCCACATCCTGATGTTCGCCCGGGCGGTCGGGGATCCCAACCCGATCTACAGCGACGAGGAGTATGCCAAGGGCACCGAGGTGGGCGGCATCATCGCCCCGCCGACGTTCGCCCAGTCGAGCGCCCAGTTCGATCCCGACTACTTCCTGCGTCCGAAGATCGGCGAGCCGTGGTTCGGTTCCGGCAAGGAGCCGACCGGCATCAAGCGGGAGAAGAAGGAGGGTGAGGGCTCCGGCGCCTCCGCCGGCGGCCTGCACGCCGAGCAGCACTTCACCTACCACCGCCAACTCCGGCCCGGTGACGTGCTCACCGGCACCACCTTCCCCGGCGAGACGTGGGAGAAGGAGGGCAAGCGCTCCGGCAAGCTCGTCTTCAGCGAGACGATCACCGAGTACCGGGACCAGAACGGCGAGCTCGTCATCACCGCCCGCGGCGTCGGCGTGCGGACCGAGCGGGTCATCGAGAGCTGAGAGGCGGACGTCATGGCACTGAGCGCAGCATCCATCAAGGTCGGCGACACCTACAGCCAGGTGGTCGTGGACAACCTCAGCCGCACGCAGATCGTGCAGTACGCCGGGGCGTCCGGCGACTACAACCCCATCCACACCGACGAGGTGTTCGCCACCCAGGTGGCCGGCTACCCCACCGTCTTCGCCCACGGCATGTTGACCATGGGCCTCACCGGCAAGATGGTGACCGACTACGTGGGTGACGGCCGGCTGACCAACTACGGCGTCCGCTTCGTCCGTCAGGTGTGGCCGGGCGATACGTTGACCGCGACGGCCGAGGTCGCCGCGGTCCGCGCCGAGGCGGGCGGGTCGCTGGTCGATCTCACCATCACCACGACGAACCAGAACGGCGAGCCGGTGCTCACCGGCACAGCCACCGCTCGGCTCGACCCCTGAGCCATCCCGGCCCGGGGCGCGACGGCCCCGACAGCGTGCAAAGGATCTCGCCCACGGTGGGAATCGACGAGTTCGTTGATCTCGACATCGAGGAGTTCCAGCGCCGTGCCAACGAGCGGCTGCTGAACCTGATCGAGCGGAACCGGCCGACCATCGAGGCGGATCTCGGCGCGACGTTCGACGCGGTGGAACAACAAGGCCGCATCGAGTTGCGCGTCGCCGATCCGGAGCTGCCGGCCGGCCGGCCCGTCTACGTCGCCACCACGACGGCGGCGGGCCGGCTGCTGCTCACCGACGTGTCCGGCCGCTACGACGGGCGCCTCTGACCAGACGGCGCTCGCGCTCGCTCGGTTCACTAGCATCCCCGGCCGTGACGACGGAGCAACTCCGGCTCACCGCCTTCAGCCACGGCGCCGGTTGAGCCTGCAAGCTCGGCCCGGCCGACCTGGCGCAGGTGCTGCGCCATTTGCGAACCCCGAGCCATCCCGACCTGCTCGTCGGGACGGACACCGCTGACGACGCCGCCGTGTGGCGCCGAGCGGACGGGCGCGCCCTCATCGCCACGGTCGACTTCTTCACCCCGCTCGTCGATGACGCCCGTACCTGGGGGGCCATCGCCGCCGCCAACGCCGCCAGCGACGTGTACGCCATGGGCGGCCGCCCGCTGTTCGCCCTCAACGTCGTCGCCTGGCCCCAGGCCCGCCTGCCGCTCGACCTGCTCGGCGAGGTGCTCGCCGGCGGCGAGGACACGGCCCGGGCCGGCGGGTGGCTGGTTGTGGGCGGGCACACCGTCGACGGTGAGGAACCGATGTACGGCCAGGCGGTCATCGGCGAGGCCCATGAGGCGGACCTGCTGGCCAACACCGGCGGGCGGCCCGGCCAGGCGGTCGTGCTGACCAAGGCCATCGGCACCGGTGTGGTGGCCACCGCCGTCAAGCGGTCGACCCCGGCGGACATCGCCGAGGGCGGCGCCCTGCACCCGCTCTACCGGGCGGCGGTGGCGTCGATGACCCGCCTCAACGACGTGGCCGCCGATGTGGCCCGTCGGAGCGGGGCCACCGCGGCCACCGACATCACCGGCTTCGGCCTGGTGGGCCACGGCCGCAAGCTGGCGGTGGGCGCCGGCCTCGGGCTGCGGCTCGAGCTGGCCGCCTTGCCGGTGCTCGACGGCGTGGACCAGCTCATCGCCGGGGGGTTCGTGCCCGGCGGCACCGGCCGGAACCTCAGCGACGTGGCCGCCGCCCTGCGCTGGTCGGGCGATGCGGCGGGGCAGCGAGAGCGCTGGGAGCCGCTGGTGGCGGACCCGCAGACCTCGGGCGGGTTGCTGTTCACCTGCCCTGCCGATCGGGCCGACGATGCGGTGGCGGAGCTGGTGGGCACCGGCCACGCGGCGGCGGTGGTGGGCTCGTTGGAGGCCACGCTGCCGGCCGGCACGGTGGAGCTCGTCTGAACCGAGCCGTTCGCACCCGGGGCGGAGCTCGGGAACCCGGCCGCAAAACGAGCTGACGCCGCCGGGAACCCGGCGGCGTCACACGGTGCGTCCGGTGTGGACTGCGTCGAGGCTCAGCGACCGAACGTGCGCTCCGCAGAACGACTGTCGGTCGCGGTCCGGCGCTGCCAGGACGCAACCTGCGACCGAGTCAGCGGGACACGTCCGATACCGGTGATGAGCGTGAGATCGGACGCCGTTGTCTTCTTCACGCCTGCTCCTTTCTGTGAACAGCTGCCGGAGTGACCCCGATGTCGCCCCGGCGGGACCCTGGTTGCGATGTCGGATCGCATCCGAAGGCTCTGTATGGGTCCTCCGTCCCGATTTCCCGGAACGACGGTGCCCAAAACGTTTGTACCGGGGCGCGCGGCGCTGCACAGTCCCCACCACCGATTCGTCATGGAATCCTCCGCCCAGGTCACGAAACTGCAACATTCGTCCGTCATGGGTGGAAATCCGGCGTGGCGCGATCGTGTCGGGTCGCTATCCGCGCGGAAAACGCACACAGCGGGCCCCGGAAGGCCCGCTGTGTCGATGGAGGTGGTGGCCGGCCGGAACCGGCCCGAGCTCAGCTCCTGGCCGTCGTCGGCGTGGCGGTGGCCGCGGTCGACGGTGTGGGCGTGGCGGCGGGGGCCGCCGGCGTGGCGCCGCCTGCCGCATCGGTGGCGGCGGCCGCTGCCGGTGCCGCGGTGGTGGCGGTGACCGACTCGGGGCAGCGCAGGACCTCGGCGCAGGCCATGGTGATGTAGGGTGCGAAGGTGAGCTCGCCGGGGTCGATGCCGGTGGGTTGGTACCCGGTGCTCACGATGCCGAGCACCTGTCCCACCGCGTTGGTCAACGGCCCGCCGCGGAACTCGGGGCTGAGCGGCGTGTCATGGCGGATCCCGGCCTGGCTGGCATCCACGGCGAGGCCGGGAGCGGCGGTGGCGCCCTGCCCACCTGACCCGCTGACGGCGTACACGCGCTTGCCCGCCGTCTGGGACCGCTCGCCCTCGGGCGCCCACTCGAGCTGGGGCAGGCTGCCCCGGCCGGTCTTGATCAGGGCGATGTCGTGGCCGGCGTCCCAGGCCCACACCTCGCCGGTGAAGCTGTCGCCGCCCTTCTCGATGGTGAGCGGCGGGCCGGGCTTGGCGGTGGCGGCCACCACCACTTGGTAGCTGGTCAGCAGCAGCGACTCGTTGGGGCTGGAGCTCACCACGAACGCCGAACCGACCGACGGCTTGCCCGCCGGATCGAGGGTGCGCACGAAGAACACGCCGCCACCCACCTTCTGGGGCAGCGCCGCCACCGCGTTGGAGTCGTTGGCCCAGGTGCGCAGCGGCTCCAGGCTGCCGTTGATCTCCTCGATCGCCTGGTTGCGGGTCAGCTGCAGCTGCTCCTGGGCGTTGGTGAAGGTCTGCTGGAAGTCCTCGGCGAAGGACTTGTTCTGCGCCTCGCTCTGGCTGGTCCGCCAGTCGTAGTAGGCGTAGAACGACGCGCCCGAGAACGCCGCCCCGACCCCGAGCGACACCAGCAGGAGCGAGGCGCCGAGCACGGTGCGGGGCAGGACGCGGTGGCGCAGCCGCAGCTTCTCGGGGGTGAGCTCGACGAAGCCGAGCTGGCGGTAGTCACGGCGCCGCTTGCGGCGGCTGCGGCGTGCCGACGGCTTGACGAACGGGGCCGCACCCCAGCGCCGGCGGGCGTAACGGTTGCGGGCGCCGCCCGGGCGCACCACCGTGGGCGCGGCCTCGGTGGCCGGGGTCGCCGGTGTGACCGGGACCGGCAGCCGGTCGCCCGTGGGGGCGACGACGGGGGGTTGTGGCAGCGCCGGGGCCTCGAACCAGTCGAGCAGCTCGGCCGCCGACACCTCCTCGGTGGGGCTGCTGTCGTGCGGGTGCTCGTCGGAGATCGGCTGGTCCAGGCGCGGCTCGTCGAGCGGGGCGCCGAGCACGTCGTCGATCGACAGCTCCTTGGTGCCCGTGCCGGCACCGGCACCCGACCCCTCGCCGCGGCCGGCCAGGCGGGAGCGCAGCTCGCTGAATCGGGACGTGTCGGCGAACGAGGCGTCGGATCCGGGATGTTCTCGGGGCGGGCTCATGATCGATCCTCAGGGTCGGCGTCCCGGGCGGGACAGGTCACGCCACCAAGCAGCGTAGGTCGGAGTCGGGGAGATGCGGGCGTCGTCGGCCACGGTCATAGTCGGCACGGCCCCCCACAGTCGTTGGCGGTCTCGTCGAGCTGGTCCTGTGCGCCGGGGCGGATGGTGACGTCCTCGTTGGCCTTGCCGAAGCCGCCGTCCGCGTTCGCGTTGGTGTTGGCCTCCTGGCCGACGCCCTTGGAGTTGCCCGCCGAGGGGGTGGCCGGTCCGGCGGCGGCCACATCGGCGCGGGAGGCCAGCTGGCCCGGCGGGGGGAACTCGATGACCGGCTGGGTGGCCAACGCCTGGCGCATGAACTGGCCCCAGGCGATGGCCGGGTGGCTGCCGCCGGCGACACCGCCGAGCGACCGGACCTCATCGCGGTGGCCCATCCACACCGCAGCGGACAGCTGCGGGGTGTACCCGACGAACCAGGCGTCGTGGTAGTCGTCGGTGGTGCCGGTCTTGCCCGCCGCCGGTCGGCCGATGTTGGCGTTGCGGCCGGTGCCGCTGGTGATCACGCCGCGCAGCACGTCGGTGACGTTGGTGGCGACCGCCTCGCTCAGCACCCGGGTCCCCGGCCTGGACGTGTTGTCCTCGATCACCTTGCCCGTCTTGTCGGTCACCTTGACGATGCCGGTGGTGTCCTGGTGGATGCCGAGGTTGGCGAACGAGCCGTAGGCCGAGGCCATGTCGAGCGGCGACACCTCGTAGGCGCCCAGCGTCAGGCTCAGGCCGTAGTCGCGGTCGGGGGTGATGGCGCTCACCCCGACCCGGTGGGACATCTCCGCCACCGCCGGCACGCCGATCTCGTAGGCGAGCGAGGCGTAGGCGGTGTTGATGGAGCTCGACGTGGCCACCCGCAGCGACGCCGAACCGTAGCCCGAGCCCTCCGAGTTCTTGATCTGGCAGCCCTCACCGTCGCAGCCGGGCACGGTGTAGATGGCCGGGGCGGGCACGGTGGAGTCGGGCCGGTAGCCGCGCTCGAACGCGGCGGCCAGGGTGAACGCCTTCATCGACGAGCCCGGCTGCATGCCGAGCGAACCGCCGGTGGCGAGGTTGACCTGGCTGACGTTGTAGTCCCGCCCGCCGACCATGGCCTTGACGTGGCCGGTGCGGGGGTCGACCACGGCCATAGCCATCTCCACCGACGGATCGTAGGAGGCGAGCCGGTCGCTGACCGCGGTCTGGGCGAGCTGCTGCAGCGTCGGGTCGAGGCTGGTGTCGATGCGCAGCCCGCCGCGGTACAGCGTCTCGGCGCCGTACTTGCGCAGCAGCTCTTCCTGGATGTAGTCGACGAAGTACGGGTTGGAGAAGGCGCCCTTCTCCGGGGCGGGGGACACGGCGGTGACCGGGCCGGGAGGCGCGCCATCGGTCACCAGCCACAGCGGCAGGGCCTTGGCCGCATCGGCCTCGCCCTTGGAGATGAACCCGACCTGCACCATCGTGTCGAGCACCAGCTGCCGGCGGAACTCGGCGTCCTGCAGGCTCACCCGGGGCGACCAGGCGGTGGGTGAGGGGATCACGCCGGCCAGCGTCGCCGCCTCGGAGAGGTTCAGCTGCGAAAGCGGCTTGGAGAAGTAGGACTGGGCCGCCGCGGCGGCGCCGTAGGCGCCGGCCCCGAAGTAGATCGTGTTCAGGTAGTTGAACAGGATCTCGTCCTTGGTCATCTGCCGCTCGAGCTGGGTGGCGAGCAGCGCCTCGCGCAGCTTGCGGGAGAACTTCACGTCGAAGTTCAGGTAGGCGTTCTTGATGTACTGCTGGGTGATCGTCGAGCCGCCCTGGAGGATCTCACCGCCCTGGTAGCTCACCCACGCCGCCCGGGCCACGCCCTGCGGGTCGACGCCGTGGTGCTCGTAGAAGCGCTGGTCCTCGGCGGCCACCACCGCCAGCTTCAGCACGTCGGGCACGTCTTCGGGCTTCATGGGGACGGTGAGGTCGAAGTCGGAGAACACGGCGAGCTTGTTGCCGGCGGCGTCGTACACGGTGCTGGGCAACGCCTCGAACACCGGCTTCTTCTCCGGCAGGCTGCCGGGCAGCCGCACGAACAGCAGCGTGCCCAGGGCCACCCCGCCGGAGACCAGCGGCACCAGCACGGCACTGATCAACAGCACGGTCAGCGCCTTCGAGCTGCGCCGGAAGATCCGCCAACCCAGGTGCGGGCGGCGGCCCGGGTGCAGGCGGGCACTGGTGGAGCGGCGCACGTCAGCCGACCTTCGTCGTGGTGGGGCGGCGCCGGGCACGGTGGTCACGGGCGGCGGTGCCGTCGTCGTCGTGGTGGGCAGCGGCAGGCAGGTGATGTCGACCACCTCTTTGAAGTAGGGGGTCTGCATGGTCACGCTGCCCGCGCCGACCTGTGCGCACTGGAACGTGAAGGAGGCCAGGCCCTCGGCGTTGGAGGTGGTCTGACCGCCCTGGCCGGCGAGCACGCCGCCGCCGGTGGCCACGACGAGGTCGTTGGCCCGGCCGCCCTGGTCCACCTGGCCGTTGCCGTTGACCACCGGTACGAGGATGCGCATGGTCACCGTGACGGGCTGACCGACGATCACCTGCGACGAGGAGGCCGAGGCGCTGATGTCGATGTCGTTGGGGGCGGCGAGCTGCAGGCGGAACGACCGGCGCTCACCGTCGGCCAGGAACGTGACCTCGGAGCCGAGCTGGGCGAACGTGGGGGCCCGCCAGGCCCGCACGCGGTAGCGACCGCCGAGCAGCTGGTTCACGGCGAAGCCGCCGCTGGCGCTCGAGGCGAGGTCGACGGTGACCACCGAATCGCCCACGAACCGCTCGATGCGCACGGTGGCGCCGGGGATGGGGGCGTTGTCGGGGCCCACCACCTGGCCGTCGATGGCCGACTTGCCGCCCTGCATGGGCAGCGCGGTGGTGGTGGGCGCGGCGGGGACGGTGGGCACCGCCACCGCGGGTGTCGGGGCCGAGCTGCACATCGATGTCGCTGCGCGGCACCGGCAGGGCGTTCTCCTCGGCCACCGCCTTCGGGTCGAAGGAGGGGATCAGCGTCTTGTCGACGGTCGGGTCCCAGCGGTAGGCGTCGAGCACCGCGTCGCGCTTCGAGAACGCGAAGGCGCCAAGGGCGACGAGGCACCCGACCAACGCGTACTTGATCACGACCACTCGGTCTTCCCTTCGGTCGTCGCCGACAACCATCGAACTCGGGCGCGCCGCACAGGAGGAGAGGCCACCACCCTGATCGGGCCGCGACCGGTCCGCTGCTCGCCGCGCGCGTTGCAGTCTAGGGGTGCTCGTTCCGTTGCTGTGCGCACCCTGTGTGGAGGAGGTATCGGCATCTCTGCGTCACCAACTTGAGTGATCGATGCGGGACCGTGATACCCATGGCGCAGCTGCCGAGTTTCACCGTGTGCGGCACAGCGGCAACGATGGGCCGATGGCAACCATCGTGAACGGTCTGGACGAGCTCAAGGCGAAGGTGGGGGAGCACCTCGGCTACTCGGAGTGGCACACGATCTCCCAGGAGCAGGTCAACCTGTTCGCCGACGCCACCGGTGACCACCAGTGGATCCACATCGACGTCGAGCGGGCCAAGGCCGGCCCCTTCGGTGGCCCCATCGCCCACGGGTTCCTGACCCTCTCGCTGACGCCGATGCTGATGGCGGAGACCCTGCAGCTGAAGGGCATCAGCATGGGCGTCAACTACGGCGCCAACAAGGTCCGCTTCATGTCACCGGTGCCGGTCGGCTCCAACCTGCGCATGGGGGCCAAGCTGCTCAGCGTGGACGACGTCGCCGGTGGCGTGCAGTACGTGCTGGAGCTGACCTTCGAGGTGGAGGGCGCCAGCAAGCCCAGCTGCGTCGCCGAGTGCATCCTGCGCGCCTACGCCTGACCCGGCGCGACCGCGCCTGATCCAGCGGGACCACGGTGACCGCACGGTCGAAGGGCCGTGCGGCGCTGCGCGCCGTGCGGCCACCGGCACCGATGGTGGATCGGACACCGCTCGGCCGGACCCTCTACCATGGTGGTTCCGGCCCGGGCCCTTATCCGGGCCGCAAGCCGCCTTCGAACAGCGAGAACTCTGGAGTTCCATTGCCTTTCAAGCCAGGCGATCGGGTGGTCTACCCGCACCACGGCGCAGCCGTGATCGAGCGGGTCGAGTCGAAGGAGGCCTTCGGGGAGACGCGCGAGTACCTCGTGCTCAAGATGGCCCACGGCGACCTCACCCTCGCCGTGCCGGCCGAGAAGGCCGAGGAGGTGGGCATGCGCCTGCCGATCTCCACCGAGGACGTCGAGGACCTCTTCGAGCTGCTGGCCAAGAAGGACGTGCGCGAGCCGGCCAACTGGAGCCGACGCTTCAAGAACCACCAGGAGAAGCTGAAGTCCGGCGACGTCTACCAGGTGGCCGAGGTGGTGCGGAACCTCGCGCTGCGGGAGGCGTCGAAGGGTCTGTCGGCCGGCGAGAAGTCGATGCTGCAGAAGGCGCAGTCGGTGCTCGTGTCCGAGCTGAGCTTCGCCCTCGACGTGTCGGAGGACGAGGCGCTGTCCAAGGTGAAGGCCCAGCTGGTCTGACCAGGGGCGGCACCGGCGGACGGCTCAGGCCAGGCCTAGCAGCTCGAGCATCGCCGGCGGCGGCCGCAGGTCGTCGGCGGCCAGCATCGCCGCCCGCTCCAGGTTGATGCGGTCGAAGCGGTCACGGTCGGCCCACCGATCCCACGGGCCGGGCGGGATCGATCCCGCAGCGCACGCTTCGAGGTAGCCCGCCAGCTCCAGCAGTTGCTCCTCGCCGCCAACCGGCCCGTGGCCGGGCACCACCGTACGGCCCGGTATGGCCAGCGAGCGCAGTGCCACCGCCCAGGCGGCCGGGTCGCCGTCGAAGGCGAGGGGTGTGCAGCCGAAGCACGCCATCGCCCCGGCGAACAGCACGTTGGCGCCGGGCACCTCGACCACCAGGTTCTCCGCCGATTGCCCGCCGGTGACGCGCACGACGACCGCATCGGTGAGCGTGGCGTCGCGCTCGATGGTGTGCGACACCGGCCGGGTGGCGAGATCATCGGGGAACTCGCCGGCGAGCTCGGGCACCAGGCGGCGGTAGCCGGCGACGTTGGGGGGCAGGTCGAGGAGGTCGGCGGCGCTGGGCGTGCCGTAGAAGGCCGCCGCCCAGAAACGGCCCGTCCCGCCGACGAAGGGGATGTGCGACGAGGTCAGCACCACCCGCTTGATCGGTCGCCCGACCGAGTCGAGCGCCTCGCCGAACGGCTCCCACTGCGAGGGCACCATCAGCGTGTCGACCACGGTCAGGCCGTCGGTGTCGACCACCACCCCGGCGTTGGGTCGACCGAAGCGGGCGGGGCCGTCGTGCAGCCAGGCGGCCACACCGGGGGCGATCGGGGTCAGCGAGGTGGTGGCCATCGGGTCCGATGCTAGGTGTGCCAGTGCCCGGGACCCTTTGGTCCTCTACACTGTATGTGCCGAACGTCACCGGCATGCTCCGAGGGAGAGATCGCCAATGACCGACACCGCCAGCGCACTCGACTGGGCCGAGGACTACGACATCTTCGATCGTCGTTTCGTCCAGGACCCGTACCCGATCACCGCCGAGCTGCGCGCCCACGCGCCGCTGGCGCACACCGGGCGCTGGGGTGGCTCGTGGCTGCCCACCCGCTACGAGGACATCCAGACCATCGCCCACGACGTCGAGCACTTCTCCTCGGTGGAGATCACGGTCGCGCCCATCCCCGCCACCTACGACGAGCACGGCAACCGTCGGCGCTCGGTGATCGCATCGGACCCGCCCGAGCACACCCCCGAGCGGCGGATCCTGCTGCCGTTCTTCTCGCCCAAGGCGGTGCAGCGCTACGAGGAGGGCACCCGGGAGCTGTGCAACCGGTTCATCGACGGCTTCATCGCCGACGGTCGGGTGGACGCCGCCGAGCGCTACGCCCGCCAGCTGCCGCCGCGCATCATCGCCCGCATCCTCGGCATCGACCCCGACCGGGCCGACGACTTCACCGAGTGGGTCCAGGGTGTGCTCGAGCTCGGCCTGACCGATCCGGAGCTGCGCGAGACGTACCGGGTGCTCATCAACGACTTCTTCCGCGAGGAGATCGAGCGGCGCAAGACCGAGCCCGGCGACGACCTCATCTCGTGGCTGCTCTCCCAGGAGATCGACGGCAAACCGCTCGGTATGCACATCGTCGAGGCCAACGTGTCGTTGATGCTGATCGCCGGCATCGACACCACGTGGAGCTCGATCGGCTCGGCGCTGTGGCACCTCGCCACCCACCCCGAGGACACCGCCAAGCTGGTGGCCAACCCCGAGCTGCTGCCCAACGCCATCGAGGAGTTCCTGCGGGCGTACTCGCCGGTCACCATGGCCCGCATCGCCACGTCGGAGGTGACCATCGGCGGCCGCACGATCCAGCCCGGTGACCGGGTGCTGCTGGCCTTCCCGCACGCCAACCGCGACCCCGAGGTGTTCGAGGACCCCGACGAGGTCGACATCGAGCGCCAGCACAACCGCCACATAGCGTTCGGGGTGGGCATCCACCGCTGCGCCGGCTCCAACCTGGCCCGCATGGAGATGCGCATCGCCCTCGAGACGTGGCTGGCGCGCATCCCCCGCTTCCGGTTGGCCGACGCCGACGCGGTCACGTGGTCCGGTGGTCAGGTGCGCGGCCCGCGGCATCTCCCCATCGTCTTCGAGTAGAGAAGGGGTCATGACGGCCCTGCATGATCTGTCCGCCATCGAGCTGGCCGCGGCCATCGCCCGCGGCGAGACCTCCAGCCGTGAGGCGCTCACCCACTTCCTGGAACGGGTGGACCGCCTCGACGGCCCGATCAACGCGGTGGTCACCCGCGACCTCGACGCCGCCTACGCCGCCGCCGACGCCGCCGATGCCGCCCAGCGCGGCGGCGCCGCGCTGGGCCCGTTGCACGGCGTGCCGATGACGGTCAAGGACAGCTTCTCCACCAAGGGGATGCGCACCACGTCGGGCGCGCCGGAGCTGTCCGACCACGTGCCCACCGAGGACGCCTGGCCGGTGGCGGCCATGCGCCGCGCCGGTGCGGTCATCTGGGCCAAGACCAACCTGCCGATCTACGCCGGCGACATGCAGAGCTACAACGAGGTCTTCGGGACCACGAACAACCCGTGGGACCTCGAGCGCACGCCCGGCGGGTCGAGCGGCGGCTCGGGCGCGGCGCTGACCGCCCGCTTCACGCCGCTGGAGATCGGCTCCGACATCGGCGGCTCCATCCGCCTGCCGGCGCACATGAGCGGGGTGTACGGCCACAAGCCCAGCTACGGCATCGTCCCCGCCCACGGTCAGATCCCCGGGCCCCCCGGTTCGCTCACGCTGGCCGATCTGGCGGTGGCCGGGCCGATGGCCCGCACCGTGGCCGATCTCGACCTCGCCCTCGGGCTGATGAGCGGGCCCAACCGCTGGGAGGCGCCGGCGTGGCGCCTGGAGCTGCCCGAACCGCGCCAGCGCGAGCTGGCCGGCTTCCGGGTGGCCGCCTGGTTCGACGACGACGCCTGCCCGCTCGATCCCGAGGTGGGCGCGGTGCTGCACGGCCTGGCCGACCTGCTCGATGCCGCCGGCTGCCACATCGACCGCTCGGCCCGGCCCGGGTTCCCCCTCGGCAAGGTGATCGAGCGGTTCTTCGCCCTGCTCAACGCGGCGCTGGCCGGTGGCACCGACCCGACCACCCTCGAGGAGTACGCGCTGGCCACCGGTGACAACCCGATCGCCCTGACCAAGCGCCAGACCGCCATGCGGCACCGCCAGTGGCTGTCGAACAACGAGAGCCGGCTGCAGATGCGGTTGAAGTTCGAGCAGTTCTTCCAGGGCTGGGACATCCTGCTGCTGCCGGTGATGCCGTGCGTGGCCTTCCCCCACGACCACAGCGAGCCGATGGCCGGCCGCACGGTCACCACCGAGGCCGGCCCGCGCGACTACTGGCAGCTCAACCGCTGGATGGCCCCCGCCGGCGCCTGCTACCTGCCGGCCACGGTCATACCGGTCGGTCTGGCGGCGTCGGGGCTGCCGGTGGGTGTGCAGATCGTCGGCCCGTACCTGCACGACCGCACCACCCTCGCCTTCGCCGCCGCGCTGGAGGAGCTGGTCGGCCCCTGCCCGACCCCTCCCGGCTTCGACTGAGCGCTGCGCTGAACGGAGCGGCGGTTGGTGGTTGGTGGTTGGTGTGCGCTCTGCCGGGGGTCTGGCGGGCTCCTTCGCGCTCGATTCGATGTCGATTCGGAAGTGGTCGTGAGACACGAAGTCCGGCCACCGTCGGTGTGGCTGTGCACCCTGGCCGGAGGTGGTGGCCGCCGCCGGCGGGCGGCCGAACCCGGCCGGTCGATGCGGTCGAATCGAAGTCGAATCGCCGCCGAAGCGGGGCGCTGGTGGGTTGCCGGCCGGCGGAGCGCCCGGCCCTCGCAGGCGGGGGCAGCCGCTTGCGAGCAGGGTTCGGACCCGGGGGGCCGGCGGCCGGGGAGGCGCCGAAGGGAGCCCCGTGGCAAGGAAGGTGCGACGGCCGGCTCGGTGGATGCAGGCTGAGCTGAGCTCAGCACTGCGGCCGCTGCCGACCGGTCGCGGCGAGCCACTCGCCGGGACCTAGAAGCGCTGGCCCTCGACGCCGAGCAGGAACTGCCCCAACCGCAGGTGCACCCGATCCGGGTGGGTGTTGATGTGGATCGGCATGGCGGCCACGTCGCGCCAGCGCCGCTCGAACGTGCCGCCCTCCCGCAGGCCGTTGCCGCCGAGGGTCCGCAGCAGCGTCATCATGGCGTCCTGGCACAGCGTCAGCGCGGTGGCCGACACCGCCCCCTGCCGCTGGAAGTCCGCCTCGGTGGGGATGCGGCCGGCAGCGATGCGGGCGTCCACGTCGGCCGCCGCACCCTCGACGGCGAACCGGGCCGTGGTCACCGCCGCGGTCACCGCCCCCAGGTTGGCCTGGACGTTCGGCATGTTCACCATGTTGGCGCCCATGATCGCCCGCCGACCGTCGATCGAGGCGATCGCCTCCTCCAGCGCGGCCTGGACGGTGCCCACCCCCATGTGGGCCAGCCAGATGTCGCTCAGACCCACCCAATCCTCCCGGTAGCGGCCGTTGACCATCGGCAGCGCCGGGTCCCGGAACGCGGCCGCCCGGTTGGCGGCGAACCACGGCGTGCAGCGGGCCAGCGGGATGCGCACGCCGTCGTAGTGGATCGTGTCGGTGGCCGACGCCCGCACCGAGGCACCGTCCCACGTGGGCTCGATGCGCACCCCCGGCCCGTCGAGCGGCACCACGGCGAAGCGCAGCTCGTCGGGGGTGGGCGGCCGGGAGCCGTCACCGATGGCGAACGCCACGCCCGTCCAGTCGGCGTAGCGGCTGCCCGAACCGAACATCGCCGAACCGTCGAGGACCACCTCGTCGCCGTCGATGCGACCGAACACCCGGCTGCCGGCCCCGCCGGGGAAGCACACCCACTGGTGGCCCTCCACCATGGCCCGCAGCAGGTCGGCGTGATCGGGGCCCAACGCCCCCACGAACAGGTGGAACACCGACCAGTGGTTCCACAGGCACCAGGCGGTGGAGCCGCACGCCGCCGCCACCGCCGCCAGCTCCGCACCGAGGCGGGCCACCGATGCCTCCGACCCGCCGATCTCGGTGCTCGCCACCATGGGCAGCACCGGCGAGGCCTTGAGGGCGGT
>JAWKIM010000029.1:0-120901 GCA_041394365.1 Acidimicrobiales bacterium | reverse complement strand
TCCCCAGGTCTCCATGCGGCGCCAGCGCAGACCGCCATCCGGTGACGTCCCCCCGAAGATGCCACCGCGCCGGCCGTCATCCGGTGTCCTGCGAGACCGGGTGCGGTGGGTGGGGGTGTGGCAGCGCAGCGCGCAATGATGTGGTTGGAGGCCCGATCGGGCGCTGGATCACATCATTGCGCGAAGGGCCGCTCCGGCACCGTGCCCTGCTGCGCAGCCGTGCTCGTCGTCCGGCTACCCGTCGGTGGGGTACCGACAGGTATCGGGAGGCCTTCGCAGGTGGTGCGGACGCGCCGGCGGGGGCGCCCGGTGTGGGGCGCCCCCGCCAGATCGGAGGATGAGGATGTCGACGCCGGACGTAGAGCGTGCGGCAGCTCGGCGACGATCAGAAGTCGTCCATACCGCCGGGCATGGCCGGGGCGGCATCCTTCTTCTCGGGGGCGTCGGTGACGACGGCCTCGGTGGTGAGGAACAGCGCTGCGATCGACGCCGCGTTCTGCAGCGCCGAGCGGGTCACCTTGGCGGCATCGATGATGCCCTTGGCCCGCAGGTCCTCGTAGTCGCCGGTGGCGGCGTTGTAGCCGACCGAGCCGTCGAGGTTCTTCACCTTCTCGACGACCACGCCGCCCTCTTCGCCGGCGTTGACGGCGATCTGCTTCAGCGGCTCCTCCAGCGAGCGGGCCACGATGCGGGCACCGGTGGCCTCGTCGCCGCTGAGCTTGCCGGCGGCCTCGAGCACCGCCTTCTGGGCCCGCACCAGCGTGACGCCACCGCCGGCCACGACGCCTTCCTCGATGGCGGCCTTGGTGGTGGACACGGCGTCCTCGATGCGGTGCTTCTTCTCCTTGAGCTCCACCTCGGTGGCGGCGCCGACCTTGAGCACGGCCACACCGCCGGACAGCTTGGCCAGGCGCTCCTGCAGCTTCTCGCGGTCGTAGTCGGAGTCGGTGTTCTCGATCTCGGCCTTGATCTGGCTGATCCGGCCGGCGACCTCGTCGGCGTCGCCCTTGCCCTCGACCAGGGTGGTCTCGTCCTTGGACACGATGACCTTGCCGGCCTGGCCGAGCAGGTCGAGCGTGGCGTTCTCGAGCTTGAGGCCGACCTCTTCGCTGATGACCTGGCCGCCGGTGAGGATGGCCATGTCCTGCAGCATCGCCTTGCGGCGGTCACCGAAGCCCGGGGCCTTGACGGCCACCGAGTTGAACGTGCCGCGGATGCGGTTGACCACCAGCGTGGCCAGCGCCTCGCCCTCGACGTCCTCGGCGATGATCACCAGCGGCTTGCCGGTCTGCATGACCTTCTCCAGCACGGGCAGCATGTCCCGCACCGAGGAGATCTTCGAGGACACCAGCAGCAGGTACGGGTTGTCGAGGACCGACTCCATGCGCTCCTGGTCGGTCACGAAGTAGGGCGAGATGTAGCCCTTGTCGAAGCGCATGCCCTCGACGAGGTCCATCTCCATGCCGAAGGTCTGGGACTCCTCGACGGTGATCACGCCGTCCTTGCCCACCTTGTCGATGGCCTCGGAGATCATGTTGCCGATCTCGGGGTCGGCGGCCGAGATGGCGGCCACCTGCGAGATCTGCTCCCGGCCCTCGACCTCGACGGCCTGCGACTTGATCGAGTCCACGGCGGCGGCCACGGCGGCCTCGATGCCCTTCTTCAGGCTCATCGGGTTGGCGCCGGCGGCCACGTTGCGCAGGCCCTCGCGGACCATCGCCCAGGCCAGCACGGTGGCGGTGGTGGTGCCGTCACCGGCGACGTCGTCGGTCTTCTTGGCGACTTCCTTGACCAGCTCGGCGCCGATCTTCTCGTAGGGATCGGCGAGCTCGATCTCCTTGGCGATCGAGACGCCGTCGTTGGTGATGGTCGGGGCGCCCCACTTCTTGTCCAGAACGACGTTGCGGCCCTTCGGCCCGAGGGTGACCCGGACCGCGTCGGCCAGCTGGTTCATACCGGCCTCGAGCGCACGCCGTGCCTGCTCGTCGAACGCGATGATCTTGGCCATGTGCTGGTGATCCTCTCTAGCTCTTCCTGCGGCGGTGCTGGCCGCCGGGGTATCCCCGGCAACCCGGGGGCGGTTCGGTGCGTTAGCACTCTCGTCCGTCGAGTGCTAAGTACAGCACCGCCCGGTGCCGTTTCGCAACCCTGGAAGTGCCGGTCCGATCACCCCGCTCAGGAGCTGGCGTAGCGATCGCAGGCGGCCACACCGTTGAGGAAGCCGTCCTGGTACGCCCCGACCCGCTGGAACCCGCTGCCCCGCTCGCTGGTGCCCTGCTCGACCACCTCGGGCGCGTCGCCCAGGGCGAGCAACGCCAGGATCGCCTCGTCGAAATCGCCGGGCGACAGCAGCAGCTGCGCGGACTCACGGTTCTGCAGGAACACGCTGGCCGCCCAGGTGCCGGTCATGCAGTCGGCCTGCAGGCTCAGACCGAGCGGCGTGCCGCCGATGTCGAGCCGGCTCTGGGCCGCCACCGAGTACTGGTTGCCGATCACGGTGGCCACGGCGTAATCGCCGCCCTGGTCGTAGAGGGCGGGGGCGAGGTAGCGGTCGTCCCAGGCCACGAAGTCGTCCGCCTCGCAGTAGAACGCCGCGCCCACGTAGTCATCGGCGCCGGTCAGCTCCCCACCGCACGCCGGTGGGTCGCGGTCGGGATCGAAGCCGATCAGGTCGTCCACCGGATCCCAGCTGAGCCCCGACTCGCTGAACACCGCGCCCCAGTAGTCCTCGAGGTCGAGGCGGGTCAGCTCCACGATGTCGGCGTAGGGCAGGTTGCCGTTGTTGGCGAGGTCTTCCTCGGTGGTGAACGGCAGCTGCACCAGGCGGGCGGCCACCGTCTCGTCGGAGTAGTCGGCGCAGGAACGGGCCCCGCTGTCGAAGCCGTCCTTGAAGGCACCCACCCGGTCGAAGGCGGAGCCGTGGGCGTTCGGGTCGTTGGCGTCCACGCCGGGGGTGTCGCGCAGCAGCAACATGCCGGCCAGGGCCGAGTCGAGCTCGCCGGGGCCCACGGTGAAGGCCTCGGACTCGCCGTCGACCACGGAGCGCACCCAGGCGCCGGCGAAGCAGTCGGCCTGCTGCTCCAAGGTGACGGTGCGGCCCTCGAAGCCCACCCGGAACTGCACGGCGTGGCCCATCTCGTGGGCCATGACGATGCCCAGGGTGAGCTCGCCGAAGTCCTTGCGCAGTGGCGCCATCAGGTTGGGCTGGTCCCAGGCGATCAGGTCGGTGTCGGGGCAGTAGAACGCGTTCTGGGCCACGTCCTCGTAGCTGAAGACGCCAGGGCAGTCGGGCAGCTCGGTGCGCGGCCCGTAGGCGTGGTAGCCGCCGGCGAGGGGCTCGTAGTCGAACCCGTAGAGAGGCGTGAACGTCTGGTTCCAGAACTGCTCGACGTCGCGCAACGCCGCCTCGATGACCTCGTTGTCGCTGCGCTCGGTGACGGTGCGGTCCTTGCGCTTGCGGGTGGCCTCGGTGGTGACGTCGTCGGTGCCGGCCTGGTCGACGGTCGTCGTGGATCGGCGGTTCCGATCGGTGGCCACGTCGTCGCCGTCGCCACCGCCCCTGGTGACGAGCACGGCACCCACCACACCCACGACGGCCAGCACGGCCAGGATGCCGATGATCAACGGCGCCTTCGAGCCGCCCTTGGGCGGCGGGGCGCCGAAGGGCTGCGGACCGCCGGGCATGCCGTAGGGCGCGCCGCCCTGGGGCGGTTGACCGTAGGGCGGTTGGCCATAGGGCGGCTGGCCGCCGAAGCCGCCACCGGCCGCGCCCCAGCCGGGCTGCTGGCCGGGGGCCTGGTACGGGGGCTGCGGGTAGCCCGGCTGGCCGGGCTGCGGGTAGCCGGGCTGCTGGTACGGCGGCTGCGCGGAGGGGCCCTGGCCGTAGGGCGGCCCACCCGGCGCGGGACCGGCCGGGGGCGCCGGCACCGGCGGTTGCGGCCACTGGTTGGGGGCGGCGGGCGCGGGCGTCCAGTTGGGCTGCGGCACCGCGGTGGGCGGCTCGGGTGGTGTGGGGGTGGGCGGTTGTGACGACCACCCGGGCACTCCCGCCCCCGGCATCGTCGGCTCGAACGGATCCGATCCGTCGCTCACGGGGTCTCCTTCCCGGCGCGCAGCTGCGGGCCAACTCTATCGACGTCACCCCGGTACGAGAGGGGGGGCCGACGGTTCGTACGCAGGGTTCCGACGTCATCGCCGGCCCTTCGGTTCGGCCGCGTTCCCCGGCCCGAGCGGCTCGGCCCACGCGCCCCGCGCTCAGCGACCCCGGCTCACGCGGCGCGTTCGGCCTCGTGCCGGGCGACGAAGTCGAGGAACTCGTCGAACGGCATCGGCTTGGCGTAGAGGTAGCCCTGCGCCGAGGGGCAGTCCATCGTGCGCAGCACCGCCGCCTGCGCCTCCGACTCGACCCCCTCGGCCACCAGGCGGAGGTTGAGCGCCGAGGCCAGTCCGGCCACCGCCTGCACCAACGCCCGATCGGTGGGCGAGGCGGTGATGCCGTCCACGAAGGAGTGGTCGATCTTCACGCAGCCCACCGGCAGCTGCTGCAGGTGGGCCAGCGCCGAGTAGCCGGTGCCGAAGTCGTCGAGGGCCAGGGTCAGGCCCTGCTCGCGCAGCCGGTGCAGGACCAGCAGCGAGGACTCGGGGTCGGCCAGCACCGCGGTCTCGGTGATCTCGAGCGTCACCCGGGCGGGGTCGATGCCGCTGTCGGCGATCAGCTCGGCCACGTCGTCGGGGAAGTGCTGGTCGATCAGCTGGCGGGCGGAGATGTTGACCGCCACGGTGAGCCCCTCGAGGCCGGCGAAGTCCTGCAGCGCCCGCGACAACACGAACCGGGTCATCGGCGTGATCAGCCCGGTCTCCTCGGCGGTGGGCACGAACAGGCCCGGCGGCACCAGGCCGCGCTCGGGGTCGCGCCAGCGCACCAGCGCCTCGGCGCCCTGCACGGTGCCGGAGCGCAGCGCCATCACCGGTTGGTAGAACACCTCGAGCTCGCCGCCGTCGATCGCCCGGCGCAGCGCCGCCTCGGTGCTCATCCGGTTGGCGGCCCGGGCCCGCAGCGCCTCCTCGAACACCTCGACCCGGCCCCGACCCCGCTCCTTGGCCCGGTACATGGCCAGGTCGGCCTCGGCCAGCAGGTCGGTGGGCGAGCGCAGCTCGTCGGGGGCCACGGTGACCACGCCGATCGAGGCGCCGACCGGGTGGTCGATGCCGCCGATGCCCACCGGGTCGCGCAGCACGGCGTGGACCCGCTCGGCGATGGTCAACGCCTCCTCCGGTTGCAGCAGCCCTTCGGCGACCACCACGAACTCGTCGCCACCGAGGCGGGCGACGGTCTCCGTGGCCCGTACCGCCCCGGCCAGCCGAGCCGCCACCGCGGCCAGCAGCTCGTCGCCGGCGTCGTGGCCCAGGCTGTCGTTGAGCACCTTGAAGTGGTCGAGATCGATGAACAGCACCGCCACCGTCTCGCGGGTGCGGCGGGCCCGGCCCATGGCCTGGGCGATGCGGTCGCACAGCAGCGAACGGTTGGGCAGGCCGGTCAGCGGGTCGTGCAGGGCCAGGTGGGCGAGGCGCTCCTCGGTGCGCCGGCGCTCGGTCACGTCGGTCATGACCCCGACGCCCCCGGAACGCGCCGTCGGGCGCCCGCTGGCCGACATGCGCACGTCGAGCCAGCCCGCCTCCCCACCGATGAGGGCGGGGATCTCGAACGAGACGAGGTCCGCGGCACCGCCGGTGACCGTGGCGAGCTCCTCGACGATGGCCGACTCGGCCGCCGGGGCGGCCAGCTCGTCGAGCCGGCGGCCGAGCGCGTCGGCCAGGGGCACGCCCATGATCCGGGCCCAGGCGGCGCTCAGGAACGAGAAGCGCAGGTTGGTGTCGAGCTCGAAGACGATCTCGGCCAGCGAGTCGAGCACCGCCCGGTAGCGGGCGTCGGCCGCCTCCCAGGGCACGGCGGTGTCGTTGTCACGGCCGGCGGAGCGCGCCGGGGCCGCCCGTTCGCCCTCCCCGCAGGGACCGGCAACACCCATGCCGGCTTCGGCAGCATCAGACCCGGACACGCCCCGGGGGATCGTCGTCGCGGGCCGGCCGCTTGATCACCCGGGCTGAGGAAGCGTCGCCGGCCCCGCCCACCCCCTCGGCTCAGTTGGTGGGCCAGTCGGCCAGGACCGGCTGGAGCACGTCGAACCACACGCCGGCGATTCGCTTGGCCCCACTGGCCGACGGGTGCAGGTTGTCGCCCGCCTCGGTGAGCACGTCGTCCGCCGTCCAGGAGTCCTCGAACGTCTCGAACATCGGCGCGTACAGCACGTTCGGGTCGCTGCCGTCGCCCAGCTCGGCGGCGGCGTCGTTCAGGGCGGTGCAGGCGGCCGAGTTGTCGAGGGCGGGATCCACCAGGAACGAGATCGGCGGGTACGAGGCGACCACCACGACCGCCTCGGGGGCCAGCGTGCGGATCCGGCCCACCAGCGCGGTGAGCTTCTCCCCGGCCTCCTCTGGCACGGTGGGCCGGGTCTCGCCGGGCAAGAGATCGTTCACGCCGATCATCAGCAGCACGATGTCGGGGTTGCCGGCCTGCAGCCAGCCCTCCAGGCCCGAGTCGAGGTTGGCCGGTCCGCACCCGTCGCAGAGCTCCGACTCGTCGGGCCCGATGGTGAAGCCGCCGTGGCCCTCGTTGTCGGGATCGTCGCCGGCGATGGCGGGGCGATCGTTGGAGCCGACGAAGTCCACCGTGAAACCGGCATCGGTGAGCATCGTGTAGAGGTAGCCGCGGTAGCTCTGGGGGCTGGTCGTGGGCTGGGTGGGATCCCCGCCCTCGGTGATCGAATCGCCGAGCGGCATGATCCGGATCGGCTCGGCCACCGCGGTGGTGGCCACCGTGAGCTCGGTGACACCCACCGACGTGACCGGCGGCGTGGTGCCGTCGTCACCACCGCCACAGGCGCCGAGCACCGAGGCGGCGAGGACCACCGCAGCGAGGCCGCGCCTGCGCAGCGGGGCACGGCGGGGGGCGCGGGATCGGCGGGCGGCGCGAGCTGACGTCATGGTCCTCCTGGCGGGTTCGGTCCGAGGCTAGCGAGGGCGGGCGCCGCCCTGACCGCGGCCCAACCCCGGCCCGGCCCGACCGGCGCCGGACCGACGCCGGTTCAGCCCCCCGTCAGCTTGCCGCCCGCACCGCTCGGCGCGCGGGGTGGTGGCGCAACCCGCTGGTACGTTCGGCGGCGATGGCCGACCACGCCCCCTCCGACACCGCTGCGACCACCGGCGGCCCCGCCGACCTGCTCATCAAGGACGCGCTGCTCGTCGCCACGCTCGACGACGACCGCCGCGAGCTGCCCGGCGGCTGGGTGGCGGTCACCGGCGGCTTCGTGAGCGCCGTGGGCGGTTCGCAGGACCCGCCCCCGCCGGCCGCCCGAACGTTGTCGGCGGCCGGCTGCCTGGTCACGCCGGGCCTGATCAACACGCACCACCACATCTACCAGAACCTCACCCGGGCCCATCGCGGCGCCACCGACGCCACCCTGTTCGGCTGGCTGACCACGCTCTACCCGCTGTGGAGCCGCCTCGACGAGGAGGCGGCGTTCGTCTCCGCCTGGATCGGCCTGGCCGAGCTGGCCCTCGGCGGCTGCACCACCTCGACCGACCACCTCTACGTCCACCCCCGGGGCGGCGGCGATCTGATCAGCGCCGAGATCAGCGCGGCCACCGAGCTGGGGATGCGCTTCCACCCGACCCGCGGTTCGATGTCGCTGTCGGTCAAGGACGGCGGCCTGCCACCCGATTCGGTGGTGCAGGACGACGACGAGATCCTGGCCGATTCCGAACGGCTGGTGGCGCTGCACCACGACCGGTCCCCCGGGGCCATGGTGCGCATCGCGCTGGCGCCGTGCAGCCCGTTCTCGGTGACCGCCGAGCTGATGGTCCGCACCGCGGAGCTGGCCGAACGGCTCGACGTGCGCCTGCACACCCACCTGGCCGAGGATCCTGACGAGGACACCTACGCGGCCGAGCACCTGGGCAAGCGCACCATCGAGCACTTCTTCGACGTGGGCTGGGGCAGCGACCGCACGTGGGTGGCGCACTGCATCTACCCCAACGAGGCCGAGATCGCCCGGCTCGGCCGGGCCGGGGTGGGCGTGGCCCACTGCCCGAGCTCGAACATGATGATCGGCGGCGGCGGCATCGCCCCCGTCCGGCGCTTCCGGGCGGCGGGCGTACCGGTCGGTCTGGGCTGCGACGGCTCGGCCTCCACCGACTCGGCCTCGCTGTGGATGGAGACCCGCAACTGCCTGCTGCTCGGCCGCATGAAGGAGGGGCCGGCGGCGTGGACGGCGCGCGAGGCGCTCGAGGTGGCCACGCTCGGCGGCGCCGCCTGTCTGGGGCGCGCCGGGGAGCTGGGCACGTTGCAGGTGGGCGCGGTGGGGGACCTGGTGGTCTGGCCGCTCGAGGGGGTGGCCTTCGCCGGGGCGATCACCGACCCGATCGACGCCTGGTTGCGCTGCGGGCCGGTGGCGGCGCGCCACACGGTGGTGGCCGGCCGCACCGTGGTGGAGAACGGCCTGCTGGTGAGCCCCAGGGTGGAGGAACTGCTGGCCTGGCACCGCCGGGTGGCCGAGCGGATCCAGGCCCCGTTCACCTGAGCGCCGCGAGCCCTTCACAACGGGGAAACGGCACCGAAACGCAGCGGGACGATGGTGGCGGCGTGCTCCCCCAAGGCCCCAAGCACCGTTGCGGTGGTTGGTCTCCGGCCGGTCGGGCCCTCGTGGCCCGGCCGGCCCGGCCGCTCTTCGGTGCCGCTCGCCCGGTTGCCGGTCAGCCGGCGTAGGGGGCGAAGGCCGGCGGCCGCTTCTCGAGGAAGCTGCTGACGCCCTCCTTGAAGTCGTCGCGCTTGAGCGAGGCCCGCATCTCGCCGTCGGCCAGCGCGTTGGAGGCGGCGAGATCGTTCTGCACGCTGTGCCAGACCTGGTTCTTGATGACCGCCATCGACGTGGGCGACACGTTGGCGGCGAGGTCGGCGGCGTAGGCCCGGGCCTTGGCCATCAGCTCCTCAGCCGGGTACACCCAGTTGACGAAGCCCAGCTCGAGCGCCTCCTCGGCCAGGAACACCCGCGCCGACATGAGCAGGTCGAGGGCCTTGGACGGACCCACCAGCTTGGGCAGCACGAACCCCAGGCCGTGCTCGGCGATGAGGCCCCGGCGGCTGAAGGCGGTGGTGAACTTGGTGCCGGCGGCGGCGAAGCGGACATCGGCCATCGACGCCTGCACCATGCCCAGGCCGGCGCACGAACCGTTGATGACGGCGATGACGGGCTTGGGGACCGACAGCGTGTAGGTCTGGTGCTCGTCGCGGCGTGGGCCCCGCTCGTCGAGCCCGCCGCGGGAGCCGATGCCCTGCAGCACGTCCATGTCGGCGCCCGAGCAGAAGCCGCGCCCGGCGCCGGTGACGATGATGACCTTGACCGCCGCGTCGGCGGTGGCCTGGTCGAGGTAGGTCCAGTAGAGGTGGCCCAGCTCACCGTTCCACGCGTTGAGGCGCTCGGGACGGTTCAGCGTGATCGTGGCGATCTGATCGGCCACCTCGTACAGCACGGCGTCGGACATGTCCGCTCTCCCCCTGGGTCGTCCCACCGCCCCGGCCCGGTACCGGTGGCGGCGGGGCCGACACTAACGGCCGCTCCGCCGCCACGCATCCCGTGCCGGTCGCGCCGCCTCTCGTTCAGGCGGCGTCGCTTCGCTCGTCGTTCAGGCGGCGTCGCTTCGCTCAGCCATGCGGTGAAGCGCCTCCGCCACCCGGCGGTAGCGGTCGGCCCGGTCCTCGTCGTCGAGGGCCTCCGCCGCCTGGGCGGCGAGCAGCAGCGCATCCTCGTTGTCGGGCTCGTGCAACAGCAGCCATTGGGCATGGCCCAAGGCACGGTCACTCAGGCCGCCGGACAGCAGCAGCGCGATCAGATGCAGGTGGAGCTTTCGATTCTCGGGTGCGGCCTCGACGGCTTCTTCCAATCCCGACAACAGCTCTGGGTCGAGCACAGTCACCTCCCTGGTGGCTCGCCCATTCTGGGGAAGGCCCCCGCGGGCGGTCAGTGGGGAGATGGCACTACCGACGCCACGGGTGCGGCTGGCCGGTTCCCGGGTGCCCGAGCGGCCGCTTATCATTTTCTGCATTCGTGCCACCACTATTGGTGACAATCACCTAGGCTGGGACCGTGCGACCACAAGGGGGTACCGGGTTCCGGCGGTTGATCGGCGTCGGCGCACTGCTGGCCGCGTTGCTGCTGGTCGCGGTGTCGATCACCGCCTCAGGGCTGTCCGAGCGCCAGGCGCTGCTCGCCGAGCGCACCCGCGCCTCCGAGCTGGCCACCCGCAGCACCGCGCTGCGGGCCGAGGCCTACAACCTGCTCAACTGGCAGATGATCGCCACGCTGGCCATGGCCGGCTCCGACCCGTCCATCGTCGACCCCGACGGCGAGGCCCACCGCCACTTCCGCGAGAGCCTCACCAAGATCCTGGCCGAGCTCGACGAGATGGCCACCGCCACCGATGACCCGTCGGTGCTCACCGGCATCGACGTGGCCAGGGAGGGCTTCACCACGCTCGGCCGACTCGACCAGGAGGCCACCGCCGGCCTGCTCAGCGACGAGCCCGAGGCCCGCATGGAGGCCCTCCGCCTGATCACCTCCGCCGAGATCGTGCAGTACCAGCGGGCATCGGCGGCGCTGGCCCAGGTGGCGGAGACCCACCGGGCCGCGTCCGATGAGATCGCGGCGCGCAGCGATGCCGTGGCCCGCCGGGTGCAGCTGCTGCTGGTGGGGCTGACCGCCACGATGATCACCGCCCTGGCCGGGCTGGCGCTGTGGGTGTGGCAGGGCGACCGCCGGCGCCACGCCGAGCTCGAGCACCTGACCGAGGTGGCCAACCAGGACCCGCTCACCGGCCTGGCCAACCGCCGGGAGTGGGACGCCCGCCTGTCGGGCGCCATGGCCCGCTGCGCCGCCACCGGCGAGGCGCTGTCGCTGGTGCTGATCGACCTCGACCACTTCAAGCGCTTCAACGACACCTACGGCCACCCCGCCGGCGACCGCCACCTGCAGGCGGTGGCCGGGCTGCTGAAGGACACGGTGCGCCGCCACAGCGACCTGGTCGTGCGCCTGGGCGGCGAGGAGTTCGCCTTGCTGTTGGTGGGCAGCTCGGCCACCGACGCCAGCCGCGTGGTGGACCGGGTGCGGCCCCGCGTGCCCGAGCGTCAGACGCTGTCGGCGGGAGTGGCGCAATGGAACGGCACCGAGACGGCGGCCGAGTTGGTGGCCCGGGCCGATCTGGCGCTCTACGAGGCCAAGGCCGCCGGGCGCGACCGCTACGCCCTGGCCGGCTGACGCCACCGGAGCCCGGCGCCGGGCGTCGCTAGCCTCGGCGCCGTGTTCACCAACGTGGCCGGCCCCGACGACGATCGGCCGGTCCTGCTGCGCATCGAACGGGATCCGGCCGGCGACGTCGAGCTGTTGAGCACCCTGCTGTTCGAGGCCGGGGCCACCGGGATCGAGGAGCGCGACGACGCCACCATGCGCGCCCGGTGGCTGCTGGCCGGTTTCCCCAACCGCCTCATGGCGGCGCAGGCGCGCCGGGCGCTGCCCCCCGGCTGTGCGCTGCGGGCGTTGGTGGAGGTCCCCGACGACACGTGGTTCGACGGTTGGCGGGCCTACGCCCGGGCGCAGCGCGCCGGTCAGCGCCTGATCGTGCACCCGCCGTGGGTACCGCTCAGTACGGCGCTGGTCGACGACGACCGGCCGCCGGGCCCCGACGACATCGTGCTCGAGATCGATCCCGGCCGCTCCTTCGGCAGCGGTGCCCACCCCACCACCCGGTTGGTGCTCGCCGAGCTGGAGCGGCTGGTGCGGCCCGGCGCGAGCGTGCTCGATCTGGGGTGCGGCAGCGGCGTGCTGAGCATCGGCGCCGTGCGCCTGGGCGCGGGCCGGGTGCTGGCGGTCGACCACGACCCGGCGGCCCTGACCGCCACGCGGTCCAACCTCGCCCGCAATGCCATACCGGATGGTCTGGTGGAGGTGGCGGCCGGGCTACCGGAACCGGTGCCCGCAACACACGCAACACACGGGCCGGACGCGGCGCGGCCGGGCGATCTGCTCGCCCGGCCCGCTCGCTTCGATGTGGTGGCCGCCAACATCGGCGCCAACACGCTGATCGCTCTGGCGCCGACGGTGGTCCGCCTGGCGCCCACGTCGATCCTGTCCGGCTTCTTCGCCGACCGGATCGACGAGGTGGTCGACGCCTACAGGCGGTGCGACGCCACGCTGTCGAGCACCCTGGCCGGCGAGCTCGACGGCTGGGTGGCGCTGACGCTGTGCAGCGGGGAGACCGGGTAGCCGTTGTGCAGCGGGCGCTCCACCGGCCGCGACGGGGCGTCGAGGTCGATGGTGGGGCCGTGGTCGACCAGATCGATCGTCGGCTCGTCGGCCTGCTCGGCGACCAGGTCGAGCACGGCGGCGGCCGCCGTGCGCAACCGCTGGGCCTCGCCCACCAGCGACTCGCGGCCGGTGTCGGTCAGCCGGTAGTAGTGCCTGGGGCGGCCGGCGACCACCTCTTGACCGCTGCTCTCGATCAGCCCTGCCGCAGCCAGGCGATCGAGGGCGCCGTACAGCGTGCCCGGCGCCAGCCGCACGTCGCCGCCGGAGAGCAGCGCCGCCTGCTTGATGATGCCGTAGCCATGTCGGGGGCCGTCGAGGAGGGAGGCCAGGACGAAGTAGCTGGGTTCACGGAACCCGCGGGTGGTAGTGGTCACGCTTCCGCCGATCACCTTCTGTCGAGGGGCCGCGCCGACCCCCGCTGTCCGGAAGGGCCTCCGACGCCTGCCCGATCGGCGGCTTCGCCTCCGACCCCGACGGTGCGACGTGGACCCCATTGCTGATGCCGCGGGCCGCAAGCGACCCGTGTGCCGGCCGGGCGGGTTGCGCCCGGTCGTGCCCCCGGTCCCTCGGCCCGCAGCCTCGGTGCCCGGTGACGATGCCCGCAGGGCTCAGTATGGCGGGGAGCGGTGCAAATCCCTCCGAATCGCTACCGATCGCGCTGGAAACCAACCCGACTTCCGCTGGAGCGGTCGACCCATCACCCTCTGCGCATTTTCGTGCCGGGACCCCGGTGGGCCCGGACGGGAGGAATTTCCTCGATGCATACGGAATTCGGTGGCGCATCGAGTACGTTGCCCCCTTCCGCGCCTGCATGGGCTAGGCGAGCACAGAGAGAGGGTGATAGTTGGCAGAGATCACCAAGGTCGGACTTGGTCAACACACGATCTGCGAGTTCTGGGGTGCCACGAACCTCGACTCGCCGGAACTGACGGAAGCGGCCTTTCGCAAGGCCGTCGCTGCGGGCAAAGCCACCCTCGTGCAACTGGTGGTCCACCAATTCGCCCCGCAGGGTGTCTCGGCGGTGGCCGTGATCGCAGAGAGCCATCTCTCGATCCACACCTGGCCCGAGCTCGGGTATGCGGCGCTCGACTACTTCACCTGCGGTGACCACGTCGACGTCGATGCCATTTTCGACGTGCTGAAGGAGGCTTATGAGCCGGAGCGCATCGTGAGGCACCAGATGGTTCGAGGTACCGGTCCTGAAGAACCGCTCGCCGGTCGGTTCGACGAGGACGAGCCCCAGAGCATCTACCAGGCCAGCTATCCCATGGCCCGGGTGCTCGAGCAACGCCGAACGCAGTTCCAGGATCTGCTGCTCTTCGAGCACCCCCGGGCCGGCAAGGTCCTGGCGCTCGACGGCATCGTGCAGATGACCGACGTCGACACCTACGTGTACCACGAGGTGCTGACCCACCCGGCCCTGGTGGCCCACCCCAACCCCCGTACCGTCGCCGTCGTCGGCGGCGGCGACGCGTTCATCGTGGCCGAGGCCCTCAAGCACGACACCGTCGAGAAGGTGTACCTGCTGGAGCTGGACGAGGACGTCATCGAGACGGCCCGCAAGCACTACCCGGTGGCCGCCGCCGCGCTGGCCGACCCGCGGGTCGAGGTGCGGGCGGCCGACGCGTTCCAGACCATCGGGGACTTCTCCGACGAGCTCGACGCCATCCTGGTGGACCTGACCGACCCCATCGGCCAGGCCGCCCGCCTGTTCGAGGACCCGTTCTACGCCCTGTGCGAACGGGCGATGCGGGACGACGGCATCCTGGTGGCGCAGACGGAGTCGGTGCACTTCCACCCGAACACGGTGCGCACCTGCTTCCGGACGCTGTCCCAGCGCTTCCCCCGCACCGAGTTGCTGTGGGGTTCGATCGCCACCTACCCGGGCGCGTTCTGGACCTTCGCCATGGCCACCCGGGGTCTCGATCCCACCGTGGCCCGGCGCAGCCCGCAGCTCGACACGCAGCTGTACAGCCCGGAGGCGCACAGCTGGTTCTTCGTGCCGCCGCCGGTGCGGGCCAAGCTGCTGGCCTGACGAGACATCCGGCCTGACCGAGCCGTGCCCCGCCACCCCCGGTTGGCGGGGCACGGTCGCGTCCGTCCCGCCTCCGGGTTCAGGCGGCGGCCGAGGGGGTGGCCGACGTGCCGAGGCGCTGGGCGTAGAACGCCAGCGCCAGCAGCACGCCGGCGGCGACGGTGGCACCGTTGGCCAGCCAGTGGTAGCCCCACGCGGTCTTGATGAAGCCGGAGGAGAAGCCGGCGGTGCCCCCGCACAACGACATGAGCAGGTCCGCCGAACCCTGGGTGGCCACCCGCTCCACGGCGGGCACCGACTCGGTGAGCAACGCCGAACCGCCGATCAACCCGAAGTTCCAGCCGACACCGAGCAGGAACAGGCCGAGGAAGATGAGCGTCGGGTGGTAGCCGGCGAGCACGGCGACCACGGTGCCGGCGGCCAGGATGGCCCCGGCGGCCACCAACGTGCGGATCCGGCCCTGGCGATCGGCGAAGCGACCGATCAGCGGCGCGAACCCGTACATGCCCACGATGTGCACCGCCACCACGAACGCGGAGAGGTCCGCATGGCCGTGATCCTTCATGTGCAGCGGCGTCATCGTCATCACCGCCACCATCGAGGCTTGCGAGATGATCATGGCCACTAGGGCGAGCTTGGCCCGTGGGTAGCGGCCGATCACACCGATCGAGTGGCGCAACTGGGCGAACACCGGCTTGGCGGGGGTGGCGCTGTCGTCGAGCCCGCCGGCGAGCACGAGCGGGTCGGGCCGTAGGCGGATGTAGATGTTGAGTGCGGCCAACCCGAAGAACAACGAGGAGAACAGGAACGGTCCCACCAACCGGTCGAGCCCCAGCTGCTCACCGAGGCGCTTCTCGGGGTCCGAGAGCACCGGGCCGAACACGGCGCCCAGGGTGCCGACCCACACCACCGTGGCGATGGCCCGCGCCCGGCGGTCGGGCTCGGCCAGGTCGGCGCCGACGTAACGGCCCTGCAGGTTGCTCGCCTGGCCGAAGCCGAACAGGAACATGCCGGGGATGAACAGCAGCATGCTGCGGAGCTGACCGCCGATGGCGGCGACACCGGCCCCGATCATGCCGGCGACGTAGAACGTGAAGAGACCGGGACGGCGGCCCTTGCGCCGCATCATCCTCGACAGCGGGATCGAGGCGAAGGCGGCGCCGAAGGTGAGCATGGCCGAGGCGATGCCGGCCAGGCGATCGGAGTTCAGGATCGACGAGGCGAGCAACGCGGCCACGGCGACGGCCGAGCTCACCGATGCGCCGCCGAACACCTGGCCGGTCATCAGCGTGGCGAGCGTCCGCCGCTGCGCCGCGGCACGGTCGATCATTGACGTTGCGGCAGGTGTGGGCATTCGGTTCCCCTTTCGAGGCGGACTGTATCGGGGTTCCGTCAGCTCGGTCGGACGAGGATCTTGGCGTGGTCGTCGGGGGAGGCCAGTCGTTCGAACGCGTCGGGCACCCCGGCGATGTCGACACGGTCGGTGATGATCGCCTCCACCTGGAGGCGGCCGTCGTCGAGGGCGATCATCGTGTCGGCGAACTCCTCGGCGGTGTACGCCAGGACGAACTGGATGTTGAGCTCTTTGGAGATGCCGAGCAGTGGTTCGATGCGATCGTCGTGCATGCACACGCCGACCACCACGATGCGGGTGCCGCGCATGGCGCCTTCGAGCATGGCGTTGAGCACACCGGGCATGCCGACGCAGTCGAAGATGACGCCCGGCCGGGGGCGCGGTCCGATGATGGCGGCGAGCGGGTGGGCGCGATCGGAGCCCGGTGGCCAGGCGAGATCCTGCCAGCGGAGGTAGGGGCTCTGGGCGGCGGGATCGATGACCTCGTCGGCGCCGAGGGCCTCGGCAAGGGCGCGGCGAGCCGGGGAGAAGTCGGCCGCCACGATCGGGCCTGCGCCCTTGGCCCGCAGCCAGGCGATCACGGCCAGGCCGACCGGTCCACAGCCGATCACGAGCGGCACATCGTCGTCGCCGAGGTTGGCCTTCTCCACCGCGTGGCGGCCGACCGCCATCGGTTCGGTCAGGGCGGCGAGGTCGGTGGGCAGTGCGTCGGGCACGGGGACCAAGAGGCGCTCGGACAGCACCATGAGCTCGCCGTAGCCGCCGGGGTAGTGGTGGGAGTAGCCGATGGCGTGGATGGCGTCGCTGGTGATGGCGACGGGCATGGAGGAGACGCGGGCGCCGGTGCGCAGTCGCTTGTCGGTGCCGGGGCCGTGGTCCACCAGTTCGGCGCAGAACTCGTGGCCCATGACCACCGGTCGGGCGGCGGACAAGCGGCGGTGCTCGGCGCTGCCGGTGCGCTCGGCGAAGGCGCTCATCTGGTCGAGGTGCTTGAGGTAGTGGAGATCGGAGCCGCAGATGCCACAGGCGAGCGTACGGACCAGTACCTCGCCGGGGCCGGGCACCGGCGCAGGGACGTGTTCGACGTGCAGCGCGTGGTCCCGCATGACCGCGGCGCGCATCGACGTGTCGCCGCCGCTCATCAGTGCTCCACCACCTGGCCGCCGTCGACGTTGTAGGCCTGGCCGCTGATCCAGGCGCCCTGGTCGGAGCAGAGGAAGACGGTCATGGCGGCGATGTCCTCGCCCACCCCGGCCCGACCGAGCGGTATGTGGCTGACCAGGTCGCGCCAGACGTCGTCGCGTCCGAGCAGATCCATGCGGGCGGTGTCGATGAGGCCGGGGCAGATGGCGTTCACCCGGATGCCGTGGGCGCCGACCTCTTGGGCCATCGAGGCGGTGAGGGCCTGGATGCCGGCCTTGGAGGCGGCGTAGGCGGCGGTGTTGGGCGGCAGCTTCTTGCCGGCGATGGAGCTCATGTTGACGATGCTCCCGCCGCGACCGGCGCGGATCAGCTCGGCTCCGAACACCTTGCACATGAGGAAGGTGCCGGTGAGGTTGACGTTGATGACCGTGTGCCAGGCGGCGACGTCGAGGTCGACGACGGGGTTGCGGTCCTCGCCCCGGGCGGCGCCGGCGTTGTTGATGACGATGTCGACGCGGCCGAAGTGCTCGAGCACGTTGCGGGCGAGCTGCTGGACGGCGGCGTGGTCGGCCACGTCGGAGATGACCGGCAGGGCGCGGCGGCCGAGGGCGCGGACCTCGTCGGCGACCGAGTCGATGTCCCGCCAGCCGGCGGCCTGCTCATCGGCGGGGTAGCGATCGGGGCTGCGCCCGGTACCGGTGAGCACGATGTCGCAGCCGGCGCGGGCCAGTTCGACGGCGACCGGGCGGCCGATCGACCGCATGCGACCGGCGCCGGTGACCACAGCGACCTTGCCTTCCAAGCCCGTGAGGGCGTACTGAGCCATGGGCGGTCAACGTAGTAGCCCGCTCGGGTTGGCGCGCTGGGCCGGCGGAGGCGCTGCGCTCCGGCCCGCGCCGACCCGCCGTCGCCCTCCACGCGCGCTCTGCGCATCGCTCCTCTCTCCGCGAACGTACCCGGCAACCGTGTCGGAAAGAATCGACGTCGAATCTTTCCGACACGGTTTGGCGATACTGGGTGGTATGGAGGGGGTGGCGGCGGGGAAATCGCTGCGGGGGAGGGAGAGAGCGCTGCGGGTGAGCGAAGAGCGCAGCGGCGAGACCTTCGACGGCCCCAGCCACGGAAAACCGGCGGAAACCCGGCGTTTCGGGCCGGCATCCACCCCGCTCCGATGGTTGCATCGGACCCGCACGCCCTCGACGGCCCGGCGCACGCCCCCACGGGACAATCGGCCATCCTCCGCCTGATCCACCGCGCAGGAGCACCCCGTGGACCCCTCCCGTTCCGACGACGCCTACGACCGCCTCCCCCTCTTCGGCAAGAAGCGCGCCATTGCCCAAGCCGAAGCGGAAGCCCTCCTCGAGCGCATCAACGCCCTCGACAACCAACTCGCCGAGCTCGCCCGTGCCCGCCACGATCTCGCCGCCCAGCTGCGGGAACGCCTCGCCCGCCTGCGCACCCGCACCTCCGCCCGCTACGGCCGGCAGCCCGCGCCCGACGGCTCCATGCGCCTCCCGCCGCTACCCGCCGACCACCACGCCATCTGGGGCCGCCGCCTCCGCAGCACGATCGTCACCCTCCTCCGCCGCAGCGGACCGCTGAAACTGCCCGAGCTCCACGCCCTGCTGCACCACCACGGCTACCGCGTCCACTCCACCAATCCCGCCAAAGCCCTCTCCGACGCCTGTAGCCACGAGGTCGAACACGGCCGCCTGCGAAAACCCGAGCGCGGCACCTACGGCCCCACCGGACCCGCTGCGCCCCAACGCGGCTACGACCCGCACCACCCGCCGTGCGGTCCCCTCGACCACCTCGACGGCTCGCTCGCCCCACACGCCGCCTGACGCCCGGGGCGCGGCCCACGCGCCGGTCAGTCGGTTCGGAACGCCGCCGCCAGCTCCACCGGCTCGCCGTGGGGCGTGTGCTCGTAGGCCCGGCGCCAGTCATCGGCCCGCTGCACCACCTCCGCCTCGGTCACCGCCCCCTTCGAGCGGCACAGCGACTCGAGCGCAGCCAGCCAGTGCTCGTAGTACGTATCGCCCAGGTCGGGATCGCCCGCGGCCTGCGCGGCGGCGATGGCCTCGGTCAACGCCTCGGTCCACTCAGCCCAGCTGAACACGCCGTCCTCGCAGAGCAGCTGCACCGCGGCGAACAACTCGGCCTGCCACAGCTCGCCGAAGGTCGGTCCGCCGGGCGGCTCCGGCAACAGCGGCTCCGCAGCGCTCACCGCGACCCCTCCCCCGCCGCCTCGAGGTAGCTCTCCCACAGCTCGAGGTACACGGGATCGTTGCCCACCGCGTCCTCGCCCCACAGTTCTGCGGCCTCGAAACGCACCCGGAACAGGTGCTGCACGTCCAGCCGGCCCATCGACGCCGCCTCGGGCAACGGCTCGCCACCGACGTACGCCTCCACGCGACCCACATGGCCGCGCACGTAGCGCGGCGCCCGGGTGTGGGCGTGCGGGTGTCGGTTCCGCACCCGCACGAGCTCACCGACCGTGAAGCGCGGCATCGTCGGCGGCGGGTCGAACGAGGGCTCCCACGCCGCCGGCAGCTGCGCCGGATCGAGCCTCGGCCCTTGCACCTGGCCGGTGCGCAGCTCCTGCTCGGTCACCAGACCGTGCTCCACGACGAGCCGCTCCAACGCGGCCAGCCACTTCTCGTAGTAGCTGAACGTGAGGTAGTCGACCGGCGGCAGCTGCTCGATGTTGCGCCGGAACTCATCCACGTTCCACTGCCGCAAGCGGGTGGTGCCCAGCATCGACGACAACACCGTCGCCTCCCAGTCGGCGTGGAACACCGGCTCGCTGCGCTCCGGCTCGGCGGCCACCGGCCCGAAGCCGTGCATCCCACCCACGTCGTGCACCCCGTTCACTGCGCCGCCCCGCTCGGCACCCGCACGGTCTCCACGCCGATCATGGCGTTGCGGCCCACCAGCGCGGCCAGCTCCTCCTCGTCGAAGTCCTGGGTCCCGGCCGGCCGCTCGGGCAACACCAGGTAGCGGACCTCGGAGTTCGAGTCCCACACGCGCACCTCCGTACCATCGGGTACGGAGGTGCCGAACTCGGCGAGGACCCCGCGAGGGTCCATCACCACCCGGGACCGGTACGGCGCCGACTTGTACCAGACCGGCGGAGGGCCGAGCACGTTCATCGGGTAACAGGAGCACAGGGTGCACACGACCACGTTGTGCACGTCCTCGGTGTTCTCCACCACCACCAGGCGGGCGCCGTGGCGGAAGCCACCCACCCCCAGCTCCTCGGCGGCGGCGTTGCCGTCGGTCAGCAGGCGGGTCCGATACGAGTCGTCGACCCACGCCCGGGCCACGAGCTTGGCCCCCAGGTGCGGACCGATGCGCTCCTCGTAGGCCTCGACGATGCGGTCGACGCTGCCCGGCTCGAGCAACCCCTTGTCGACCAGCAGCGAGTAGAGCGCCTTCGCCCGCAGCGCCACCTCCGAGGGGACGTCGCTGTGCTCGTGCCCCTCGTGATCGTGGTCGTGATGATCGTGATCGTCGTGGTCGTGATCGTGATGATCCTGCGCCATCGCGGGAATCTACACCCGGCACCCCCTCAGGCGACCCCGCCCTGGATCAGCCGCAGCGACGGGCGGGCCGCCGGCTGGCCGCGCCGCACCGCGACGCCCTGCAGCACCGCCATGGTGGCCAGCACGGACGCGACCACCGCCGCCTCGGCCACGAGGCCCCCGACGCCCCAGCGCACGCCCCCGACGTGGCCGGCGCCGATCACCGTCACCGCCGCGGTGGCCACCAACCGGACCAGCTGGGGGGCGGGCCCGCGCCGCAGCCGCGCACCGCACCAGGCGCCGGCCGCCAGGGCGACGACGGCGGCCACCGTGCAGGCGGCCGGGCCGATCAGCACGGCGAGGCGGGCCGCGTCGAGCGCAGCCACGCCCACCAGCAGACCGGCGAGGGCGTCGGGCAAGGTGCGGGAGAAGCGGTGGAGATGCGGCATGGCACGCAGCATCCAGGCAGGCGGCCCCGCCGCCATCGGGGCCAACCCCCATCGTCCGACCGGCCCCACGGGGATGCGGGCGACACCGCCCGGCCGCGCCCCGGGCAGCCCTGTCGACGGGGCTCAGCGCCCCAGCAACGCCACCGGGATGTCGGCGTGCTTGGCCCGCACGTACTCGCCGAGCGATTTGGCCTGGCCGTCCTGGCGGCTGGATGCGGCCACGCCCTCCTCCAGCAAGCCGACGATGACGAAGTTGAGCGACCAGATGTTGGGCAGCTCGTAGCGGCGGATCTCCAGGCCGGCGGCGTCGGGCAACAACGCCGACAGCCGCTCGGCGGTGAGGAACTGCGCCAACCAGGCGTAGGCCTCGGCCGAGCGGGCGAACAGCCCCACGTTGGCGTTGCCGCCCTTGTCGCCCGAGCGCGCCCCGAACAGCGTGCCCAGCGGCACCCGCTCGGTCGGCCCCGCCGGCGCGGCCGGCAACGTCTCCGCCGGCAGCTCGACCACCGCGCCGTGCAACCCGCCGGGCGTGTTGTCGATCACGGTGGTGTCGACGCCCAACACGGTGACCTCCATCGGCACGAGCTCGCTGGGCACCAAGGCCGGCCAGTAGACCCCGTAGGGCTGACCCGGGCCGGGCGCGCCGGACAGGCCGTAGAACCCGGGGATCGACGCCAGCCCGAACTCGACGGCCTGGTTGGAGAAGGCCCGACCCACCTTGCGCTCGTCGGGGTCCTTCACCGTGATCTTCAGGAGCGCGGTGGCCTCCTCGTTGGTGGCCGGATCCGCCTTGTCGGTGCGGATCAGCTGCACCCGGGCCTGCTCGAAGTGCTCGGGCCCGCCTGGGAACGCCGACCAGATCTGCCGTTGCAGCAGCTCGGCCTTGGCCTCGATGTCGAGGCCGGTCAGGGCGAACGTGAACCCGTTGCGGAACCCGCCCTGGTAGTTCATGGCCACCTTCAGCGTGGGCGGCGCCGGCTCGCCGCGGGTGCCGGAGATCCGCACCCGGTCCCGAGCCACCTCCTCCAGCCGGATGGTGTCGAACCGGCAGACGACGTCGGGGTTGGCGTAGCGCTCCGAGCCGATCTCGTAGAGCAGCTGCGAGGTGACGGTGCCCACCGACACCTGCCCGCCGGTGCCCTCGTGCTTGGTGATCACGCTCGAACCATCGGGGAACAGCTCGGCGATGGGGAACCCCACGTAGTCCATGCCGGGGACCTCGGTGAAGAAGCTGTAGTTGCCGCCGGTGGCCTGGGCGCCGCACTCGATCACGTGGCCGGCCACGCACGCCCCGGCCAGGCGGTCCCAGTCGCAGCGGTCCCACTTGAAGGCGTGGGCGGGTGGGCCCATGACGATGGCGGCGTCGGTGGTGCGGCCGGTGACCACGATGTCGGCGCCCCGGTCGAGGGCGTCGACGATGCCCCAACAGCCGAGGTAGGCGTTGGCGGTGATCACCTCCACACCCTTGTCGACCAGCGATTCGCCGGTGTCGAGGTTGTCAAAGGTGATGCCGGCCGCCTTGAGCTCGTCGAGGCGGCCGACCAGGTCGTCACCGGCGACGTAGGCGATGGTCGGGTTCAGCCCGAGGGTGGTGGCCAGGTCGGCCACCGCCATGGCGCAACCGGCCGGGTCGAGCCCCCGGCGTTGGACACCACCTTGATGCCGCGGTCGAGGCAGGTGCCCATGACCTGCTCGAGTTGGGTGAGGAACGTGCGGGCCCACCCACCGCTGCGGCCGCCGGCCCGGGTGCGGGCGAGGATGAGCATGGTGAGCTCGGCCAGCCAGTCACCGGTGAGGTAGTCGATGTCGCCCCTCCACCTGTTCCCGGGCGGCGGCGATGCGATCGCCGTAGAACCCGCTGCAGTTCGCGACTCGGATGGCACCTTCAGCCGTGGGCATGGCGCGACGCTAGCGCCGCCGCCCCGGCCCGCTCGAAGCGCCACCGGCGGCGCCCCGCACCGCCACCCCGGCGCGGGCCAGCGCGGCCAGCGTCTCCACCAGGGGCAGGCCCACCACGTTGGAGAAGCTGCCGGCGATGGCGGCGACGAACGCACCCCGGCGCCCTGGATGGCGTAGGCGCCGGCCTTGTCGAGGGCTCGCCGGTGCCCACGTACCAGTGGATCATGGCCTCGGTCAGCGCCGCGAACGTGACCTCGGTGGTCACCACGAAGGACTCGCTGCCCTCGGCGCGCGCCACGGCCACGCCGGTGTGGACCTCGTGGGTGCGCCCCGACAACGCGGCGAGCATGCGGGCGGCGTGGGCCGCGTCGTCGGGCTTGGCGAAGATCTCGCCGTCGAGGGCGACGGTGGTGTCCGCCGCCAGCACCACCGGCGGCGCCCGGTGCGCCCCCACGGCGCGCGCCTTGTCGCGGGCGAGGCGCTCGACGTACCGGCGGGCATCCTCGCCGGGCAGCACCGACTCGTCGAGGTCGGCCGGGCGGACCTCGAAGGAACAGAACGGTTCCAGCAGGGAAGCGACGGCGGGGCGAGGCGGAAGCGAGGATCAACACGCTTGGCTACGGTACCGGCCGATGCACTTCGGACTGCGCTACGCCAACCTCGGGCCGTACACCGCCGGCCCGGCGGCCATCGAGATCGCCCAGGCCGCCGAGGCCGCCGGGTTCGAGTCGATCTGGACCATCGAGCACGTCGTGGTGCCCGGCGCGTACCAGTCGGTGTACCCGTACGCGCCCAGCGGCAAGATGACCGCCGACAACTCGATGCCCATCCCCGACCCGCTGGTGTGGCTGACCTTCGTGGCCGGGGCGACGAAGCGCATCAAGCTGGGCACCGGGATCCTGATCGTGCCGCAGCGCAACCCGGTGGTGCTGGCCAAGGAGCTGGCCTCGATCGACTCGCTCAGCGGCGGCCGCATGCTGCTGGGAATCGGCGTGGGCTGGCTGGAGGAGGAGTTCGACGCCATCGGCGTGCCCTTCACCGATCGCGGCCCCCGTACCGAAGAGTATGTCGAGGCCATGCGGACGCTGTGGCGGGACGGCCCGGCCAGCTTCCACGGCTCCTTCGTGCGCTTCGAGAACGTGTGGTGCCGGCCCCAGCCCGCCGGGAACGTGCCCGTGATCGTGGGCGGCCAGACCAAGGTGGCGGCCCGGCGGGCCGGCCGCATGGGCGACGGCTACTTTCCCGCCCGGGCCCAGCCGTGGGACCTGATCGACGAGATGCGCCGCGCCGCCGAGGCCGCCGGGCGGGACCCCGATGCCGTCGAGATCACCGTTTCCGCCCCGGACGACCCCCGCGAGCTGGCCGAGCTGGAGCGCCGGGGTGTGCACCGGGTGCTGGTGCCGGTGACCGGCATGGTGGGCCTGGGCACCCAGGTGACCGACCCCGACAGCGTGCTGCGCTACGGCCGCGACGTGATCAGCGGCTTCGCCGACACGCCCGCCGACACGCCCGCCGACACCACCGCCGGCGCGGCTGCGGCCGGGCGGGGCTGAGGCGTCGCCGTGCAGCTCACCGTTTTGGACCTCGGCCAGGTGTACCAGGGGCCGTACTGCGGGTTCCTCTTCGCCGCCGCCGGGGCCGACGTGCTCAAGATCGAACCGCCCCGCGGCGAGCCGCTGCGCCGCCGCGAGCAGGTGCAGGGTGGTTCGGTGCCCTTCGCCATCCTCAACGCCGGCAAGCGGGACGTCACGCTCAACCTCAAGCACCCCCGCGGCCGCGAGCTGTTGCTGCGGCTGGCGGAGACGGCCGACGTGCTGATCGAGAACTTCGCCCCCGGGGTGATGGACCGCCTCGGGGTGGGCTGGGAGGTGCTGCACGAGGTCAACCCCCGGCTGTGCTACGGCTCGGGCACGGGCTACGGCCTGTCCGGCCCCGATCGCGACCGGTTGGCCATGGACCTGACCGTGCAGGCCTACGGCGGCGCCATGTCGGTCACCGGCTTCCCCGACGGCCCGCCGGTGAAGGCGGGTCCGCAGATGGCGGACTTCCTCGGCGGCGTGCACCTCTACGCCGGCCTGATGACCGCGCTGTTCCAGCGCGAGCACAGCGGGGTGGGCCAGCACGTGGAGATCGCCATGCAGGAGGTCACCCTCATGTCGATGGCGTCGAACTGGGGGACGTTCGTGGGCAGCGGCACGGCCGGGCGCACCGGCAACCGCCACGCCGGCCTGGCGGTGGCGCCCTACAACGTCTACCCCACGCTCGACGGTGCCATCGCGCTGATGTGCACCGCCGAGGAGCACTGGGGGAACCTGTGCCGGGCCATGGACCGCCCCGAGCTGATCGAGGATCCCCGCTACGTGGACAACACCAACCGGGCGGCCAACCTCGACGCGGTGGACGACATCGTGGGCGCCTGGACCTCGACGCTGACCAAGGAACAGGCCTTCGCCGCCGCCCAACGCTTCCGGGTGCCGGCGGCGCCGGTGCGCACGCTGGTGGAGGTGGCCGCCGATGACCACCTGCGCGGCCGTGAGGCCATCCGCGACATCGACCACCCCGACTACGGCGTGGTGCCGCTGCCCCAAGCGCCGATCCGCTTCGACGGGCAACCGCCCCGGCGGCTGAGCGTGAGCCCCGCTTCGGCCAGCACAACGCCGAGGTCTACGGCCCGCTCGGCTACGACCTCGACGAGCTCAAGGCCGACGGCGTCATCTGACCGCATCCCGCCTACCCAAAGTCCAGCTACGGTAGGTGGGGTTAGAGTAGGAACGATGATGCCGCGCCCCGCCTGGTTGTTCGACCGCGAACGTGAGTGGGCCGCACTCTCGGCCTTCGCACAGCCCGCCGAGCCCGGCGCCGGGCTGGCCATCGTCTACGGCCGGCGGCGCCAGGGCAAGACCACGCTGCTCGAGGCCCTGGTCGAGGTGCACGGCGCTCGGTACTGGCAGGCCCGGCAGCAGTCATCGGCACAGAACCTGGCTTCCTACGCCGACGCGATGGCCTCGTGGAGTGGGGCTCCGGCGCCGCTGCGGTTCCGTTCGTGGGACGAGGCGATCGCGGCGACCTTCGAGCTAGACGCCGCCCCGGTCGTGCTGATCGACGAGTTCGGCTACCTGCTCGACACCGCACCGGAGGTCGCTTCCATCATCCAGGCGCACTTGACGCCCTCGGCTCTCCGGAGCGGTCGGACCCGCCTGGTGCTCTGTGGATCGGCGTTCGCGCAGATGCGCTCGCTCACCGGTGCTGACGCACCGTTGCGGGGTCGCGCTGCGCTCGAGCTCGTCGTCGGCCCCTTCGACTACCGGACGGCAGCGGCGTTCTGGGGACTGGACGGCAATGTGGCGGCGGCGTTCCGTCTTCACGCCCTGGTCGGCGGCACGCCCGGCTACCGGCAGCTGGCGGGCCGGGGGCCTGCACGAGGCAACGTCGACCGTTGGGCGATCGATCACCTGCTCTCGCCATCGTCGCCGCTGCACCGAGAGGGTCGGATCGTGATCGCCGAGGACACGGCGCTCACCGATCGTTCGCTGTACTGGGGGGTCCTCGCCGCAGTGGCGGACGGCGCGCGGCGCCGCGGACAGGTGGCAGAGGCACTGGGCCGGAGCGAGAGCGCCGTGGCGTTCCCCTTGCGGGTGCTGCTCGACAGCGGTTGGCTCGAGCTACGCGTCGACCCCTTTCACCGCAACCGCTCGACGCTGGCGCTGACCGAACCGATCGTGCGGGCGCATCGGGTGTTGATCGAACCTGATGAGCTCCGCCTGCAGCGCGGCCTGGCCGAAGCCGCCTGGGACGACGCCGGCGGTCGTCTGGCCGCGCTGATAGAGGGCCCACACCTGGAGTGGATGGCCGCTGAGTGGGTGGCTGCGTTCGCCGATCCGCACACCGTCGGTGGGGTCGTGCGGTCGGCGGGCCCGGGCGTGCTGCGAGCCGGCGGGCGCACGTACCAGCTCGACGTGGTCGCCACGCAGGCCAACCGGCACGGGGCCGACGAGGTCATCCTGATCGGCGAGGCCAAGGCCGGCCACCAGCCGGTGGGCATCGCCGAGCTCGACCGGCTCGACGCCGCGGCCGCTCGTCTCGGCGCCCGGGCCGCCACGGGCGTGAAACGCCTCCTGGTCGCCCGGTCCGGGTTCACCGCGGAGCTACGCCGCGCCGTCCGAGCGCGCCCGGACGTCGAGCTGGCCGACCTTGAGCGGCTCTACGCAGGCTCTTGACGGGAGGCCGAGCCGGACCGACGGCGGCCCATACCGGACCAGATGGTATGGACCGCCGTTCGGCAGTGGTCAGCCGCGGACGAGCTGGCCGGGCAGGGCGCCGGTGTGGGCGCCCTCGTCGAAGGTGACGGTGCCCCGCTTGACCGTGTGGCGGTAGCCGTCGGCGGTCTGCATCAGACGACGACCGCCGGCGGGCAGGTCGTTGATCATCGTCGGGCGGCGCAGCTGCAGGCGGTCGAAGTCGATCACGTTCAGGTCGGCCAGGTAGCCGGGGGCGAGCACGCCGCGGTCGGTCCAGCCGACATGCCGGGCGGTATCGGAGGTCTGACGCTTGACCACGAACTCGAGCGGCAGGCCGTCGGCCCGGTCCCGGGCCCAGTGGGCCAGCAGGTAGGTGGGGAAGGACGCATCGCAGATGAAGCTGACGTGGGCGCCGCCGTCGGACAGGCCGGGCAGGCACAGCTCCGACAGGAGCATCTCCCGGGCCGCGTCGAGGGTGAACCCGCTGAAGTTGCCGGCCGGCACGTACAGCAGCTCCTCGCCGGCCCGCTCCAGCAGCACGTCGTACACCAGGTCCATCGGGTCCACGCCCACGCGCTGGGCCTCGGCCGCGAGGGAGTCCTCGGGCTTGGGCTCGTAGTTGGGCGGATCGCCCAGCCGGAACAGCTTCTCGGGCTGCTTGGCCACCATGGCGTACAGCCCGCCGCGCACCTCCCGGGCCTCGGCCAGCAGGCGGCCGCGCAGCTCGGGCTGCCGCATGGCCGCCACCTGCTCGGCCACCGGCAGCCCGGCCAGCGGTGCGTACGACGGCGTCTTGACGAACGGGTGCATGGAGCCGTGCAGACCGATGAGCAGCCCCACCGGCCGGCAGGCGACCTGGGCCTTCATGGTCACGCCCTCGGCGTTGGCCTTCTCCAGGAAGGCGAGCACCTCGCGCCAGCGGTCGGGCACCGGATCGGCCTGGATGAGCGACACCGACAGCGGCCGGCCGGCCGGCTCGGCCGCCTGGCGCATCAGGCCCAGCTCCACGTCGAGGCCCTTGAAGTCCGACACGAACTGCAGCACGCCGCGACCGGCGATGCGCAGGCCCTCGGCGATGCCCAGCGGCTCCTCGGTGCGGGCGGTGAGCGTGCCGATCTTGCGGCCGTCGCGGCTGCGGTGGTTGACCGTTCGGGAGGTGCCCACCCCCACGGCGCCGGCCTGGAGGGCCTCGACGGTGAGCCGGGTCATCTCGGCGATCTCCGCCTCGGTGGGGTCCTCCTTGTAGTCGGCACCCCGCTCGCCCATCACGTAGGCGCGCAGGGCGGCGTGGGGCAGCATGGCGCCGATGTCGATGGCGTGGGGCCGGCTGGCCACCGAGTCGAGGTACTCGGGGAAGGACTCCCAGTCCCACGGCAGGCCCTCGTGCAGCGCCGAGCCGGGGATGTCCTCGACGCCCTCCATCAGGGCGATCAGGGCGTCGTGCTCGGCCAAGCCGGGGCGGGCCGGGGCGAAGCCGACGCCGCAGTTGCCCATCACGATCGACGTGACGCCGTGCAGCGAGGACGGCGCCATGATCGGGTCCCAGGTGGCCTGACCGTCGTAGTGGGTGTGGATGTCCACCCAGCCCGGCGTGACCAGCGCACCGTCGGCGTCGATGGTGCGGGTGGCGGCCCGACCGGCGAGGTCGCCCACCTCGGTGATGCGGTCCCCCACGATGCCGACGTCGGCGGTGCGGGCGGCGGCGCCCGTGCCGTCGACGACGCGGCCGCCCTTGATCAGAAGATCGAACATGTTTTCCCCCTTGAGCCCCGCCATTCTCGCGCCGCACCCCGCCCAGGCCAAGGGCGCGACCCCGGGCGGGGGCCGTTCAGCCGCCGGGTTGCTGCGGCAGCACCTCCCGCCACTCCGGCAGCCCCTTCCACTCGGGCTCCTCCACCACGTGGCCCTCACGGGGCGCATGGGCAGACAGCTCGCCGTCGCGCAGGTTGTGCAGGTACCGGGGGCAGTTGAAGAACGACCGACCGACGTGGACCTCGACCACCACCTCGGCGCCGAGGAACCGCTCGAGCCACTCCGGCTCGTGGTGGACCGTGCCGCTGGCGTGGATGCGGATCCGTTTCGGCTTGTCGAAATCGACGAAGAGCATCGACAGCTTGGCGGTGTCGGCGATGTTGCCGATCGAACGGAACATGCCGTTGCCGTCGTAGGAGGGGAAGGCCAGCGTGCGCCGGTCGATCACCTGCACGAAGCCGGGGGCGCCGCCCTTGTAGGAAACATCGGGGAACCCGTCGACGTCGACCGTGCCGAGGAAGAAGAACGAGGCCCGCTCGATCGTCTTGATGTGCCAGTCCTGGAGGTCGTCGAACACCGTGCGCTGCTCGAGGCGTTCGGCCAGGCGGGCGGTATCGAACTGCTCCTGCAGCGCGCGGGCACCGGGCGGGTACAGCTCTGGCCTCATGGCCGGCGAGCCTACCCCTCGGGCCGGGCCGCCGATCGGCGGTTGCCGGGCCCGCGCTGGTCGCGGAGCGCCCCCATCCGGTAGAACCGCCGCGCATGCTTCCCCTGTCGGTTCGCGCCATCCGTCTGACCCTGCACGTGCTCAGCATCTCGGTGTGGGTCGGCGGCCAGATCACCCTGCTCGGGTTGCTGCCCATGGTCCGCGCCGCCGGCGGGGACCTGGGCAAGGCGGTGGGCCGGCAGTTCAACCGCGTGGCCTGGCCGGCCTTCGGGGTGGCCGTGGTCACCGGCCTGTGGAACATCGGGTCCATCGACATGGCCAACCAGAGCACCGAGTACCAGGTCACGCTGTTCATCAAGCTGTTCCTGGTGGCGCTGTCGGGCATCGGGGCGTTCCTGCACGGCCAGTCCAAGACGAAGGTCGGCATCGCCGTGTGGGGCGCCGTCGGTCTGCTGTCGGGGCTGCTGGCCGTGTTGCTCGGCGTGCAGCTCGTCACCCCGCAGTGACCCGGTCGCGCTGGCGGTCGGTCGCCGCCGCCGTGGCGGTGGTGGCGGCGGTCGTGGTGGTGCTGCTGCAGGCCGGCGGCGACGACGGCGAGGTGCTGTCCCCGACCACGACGATCACGACGATCACGACGACCGGGACGGCCACGACGGCCACGGCGGCCACCACGAACACGGCGGCCGCACCCACCACCGCGGTCGGCACCGCCACGGTCGACACCGCAGCAACCGGCACGGCCGTGCCGGCGGCGCCGACCCGCACCACGCTGGCGGCGGGACTGGAGCTGGTGGCGCTGGCCACCCTGCCCGAGGAGGCGGCCGAGACCTGGGCGCTGGTGCAGTCGGGCGGACCGTTCCCCTACGACCGCGACGGCGTGGTGTTCGAGAACCGGGAGCGCCTGCTGCCCCGGCGCGACCGCGGCGACTACCGCGAGTACACCGTGCCCACCCTGGGCGAGGGCGACCGCGGCGCCCGACGCCTGGTGGTGAGCGACGAGGCGGTCTTCTACACCGCCGACCACTACGACAGCTTCGTGCAGGTAGACGTGGACCGATGATCGCGGTGCAGGCGGCGCCATGACGGGGCCGCGTTGGTCCGACCCGGGCCTGCACCTCGCCCCCAGCGGCATGGGGCCCGGGCAGCTCGGCCCCTTCGATGCGGGCACCGCGGTGGCGGTGTGCCGCCTGGCGCCCGGCGCGTCGAAGGCCGACCTGTTGCGGGCGGTGGCCGATGCGCTGGCCCTACCGGGCTGGTTCGGCCACAACTGGGATGCGCTGCTCGACGCGCTGTGCGACCTCGGTCGCCCGGCGGTGCTGATCATCGACGGTGCCGCCCACCTCGAGGAGGGGGCGGCGACGACGCTGGTGGAGGTGGCCGCCTCCGCCGTCTACCGGATGGGGCGCACCGCCACGCCGTTGTCGGTGGTGCTCACCGAGGCCGGCGCCACCGAACCCTGACCGGCCGGTCAGGTGGCGGCCGGAGCCGGCGCCGAACCCTCCCCGGCCGGGGAGGCGGTGCGGATCGCCGCGGCGGTGGGTGCCGCTGCGATCAGCACCTGCCCCTGGGCGAAGGAGAGCGAGCCCTCGAACGGCCCGTAGGTGCCGTTGGTCAGCACGCCCTGGGCGATGCGCTGGAGCTGGCCGAGCAGCGCCAGGGCCGGCCACGGCCCGAAGCTGACCCTGGCCACGCCGGCCTTGGTCAGCTCGGGCAACGGCGGGGAACCGTGGCCGGCGAGCACGTTGAGGGACCGTCGATCCGCTCGGCCAGCGCGGCGATCGTCTCGAGGTCACGCACGCCGGGCACGAAGATGCAGTCCGCCCCCGCCGCCCGGTAGGCGGCGGCCCGCTGGACGGTGGCGTCGAGCCGGGTGGCGGCATCGCCGACCTCCATCAGGAACGTGTCGATCCGGGCGTTGATGACCAGCGGCACGCTCATCGCTTCCGCCGCCGCCCGGCCGCCCGCAGCCGCACCTGCTGTTCCTCCACCGGGTAGAGCGTTGACCCGGCGCCGCCGGTGGGCAGGCGCCGGTCCTCGATGTTGACCCCGACGCCGCCGGCGGTCACCACCTTGCGCACCGCCGAGGCCACCTGCGCCGGGGTGGACCCGAAGCCGGCCTCGATGTCGACGGTCAGCGGCAGCGGCTCGACCGCGGCAGCGATGCGGGCCACCTGCTCGAAGAACCCGTCGGGAGCCGACCCGGTGCCGTCCTGCACGCCCAGGCTCCACGCCATGGCCGCGCTCGAGGTGGCGATGGCGGCCGCGCCGGTGGCGGCGACGGCCTTGGCCGACATGACGTCCCAGACGTTGAGCAACACCAGCGGCGCCGAGGGATCGTGCAGGGCGCGCAGCTTGTCAGCCCGCTGCTTCTGGTTGTCCATCTCGTCCTCCTCGCCGCCCGACCGCACTGGCCGAGCCATTCTGCCCGTGCCGAGCGGTCGGTGACCGCCATCCTGGTCGATCCGGACGGCTCAGCCGTCGACGGCCCGTCGGTACCAGGCCTCGAGATCGCCGAGGAGGAGCTCGCGGTCGAACAGCTCGGCCACCCGCTTGCGACCCCGGCAACCCAGCCGGTGGCGCAGCTCGGCGTCGTCGCCGAGGCGGATCATCACGGCGGCGAGGGCGGCCACGGCGTCGCGAGGCCGCTTCGGGTGGGCGAGCAGCGCGGCGTCGCCGACGACGCGCCCGACGGCGCCGGTGTTGAACGCGGCGATCGGCCGGCCCATCGCCATGGCGTGGACCATGATCGTCGAGCCCGCGTCGCGCACGCTGGGCAGCACGAACACGTGGCTGTCGGCGATGCGCCGGCGTTCGGCATCGCGGTCGAGGCCGTCGTGGAAGACCACGTGCTCGGCCACACCCACCGACGCGGCGAGGGCATCGAGCCGGCGCCGGCGCGGCCCCCGACCGAGCACGTGCAGCTGCGCATCGGGATGGTGGGCCAGCACGAGCGGCATGGCCCGGATGGCGAACGCGTGGCCCTTCCAGCCCACCAGCCGCCCGGTGCAGCTGAAGCGGAGCGGCCCGCCGGTCTGCTCCGCGGTCGGGTAGGCGGCGACGGTGGCCACCTGCGCCCGGGACAGCGCGAAGCTCGGTCGGTGTCGCACCACGGCGTGGGCACCGGCCCGCAGCACGGCCTCCGCCGTCGCCTCGGTGGTGGTCACCACCACCGTTCGGGGGTCGGTGGCGAAGCGCTGCCAGCGCGGCGTGCGCATCAGGGCCCGCCGCAGCACGTCCCGGCCGGCCGCGGTGGCCCGGAAGCGCAGGCCGGCGCTGCGGGCGAGCACCGGATCGGGCGGGTCGGCCCCGGTGAGCGGCCCGAACACCAGGGGCACGCCGAGCTGCCCGAAGGGGTGGGGGATCCAGTAGGCGCCGAACGTGACGTAGTGGGCGAGGTCGAAGCCGATGGAGGCGTGCAGCTCCCGGGCCCGCGCCAGCGCCGGACGGAACCAGCGCAGGATGTGCACGACATCACCCCACGAGCTGCCCGTGCGCAACGGGCCGAGCCGCTCGGGCACATCGATGAAGCACCAGTTGATGGCGGCGCTGTCGGGGTGGGCGAGGATCGCGTCCCGCTTCGACGCCTTGGTCAGCGCCCACACCTCGTGGTGGCGCGCCGCAAGCTGCGCGAACTGCCAGCCGGTGCCGGGCTCCGAGCCGGCATCAGGGCAGCAGTCGTACACACAGAGCAGAACGCGCATGGATGGCCGGACCAGACGGAACGTGCAGCGGTGACGCTGACACGACATGTGACGAAGCGTCAGGCTACGAGCCGAATCGCCGTTCGCAACGCCCCCGGGTCAGCCGCCCCTGCGGTCAGGCCACCTCGGAGACGGGCCCGGTGAGGTCCCGGAAGCGGGCCACGTCGATGTTGCCACCCGACAGGGTGACGCCGATGCGAGCGCCGGGCCTGGCCACCGTACCGGCCAGCACGGCGGCCAGGGCGGAGGCGCCGCTCGGCTCGGCCACCACCTTGAGCCGTTCGAACAACGTGACCATGGCGGCCACGATCTGCTCGTCGGTGACGGCCACGAAGCGGTCGACCCGCCGCCGGTTGACGGTGAAGGTCAGGGCCCCGGGGATGGTGGCCAGCTGCCCGTCGGCGATCGACCGGGGCACCGCGTCGAGACCGACCCGGCGGCCGACGGCCAGGCTGCGCCGGTGGTCGTCGCTCGCGGCCGGCTCCACACCGACCACCTCGATCGGCCGGCCGCGGGCCTCGGCCACGCTGCGGGCGGCGGTGGCGCAACCGGCGATCAAACCGCCGCCGCCCACGCACACCACCAGCACGTCGAGCTCGGGCACCTCCTCGAGCAGCTCGAGGGCCAGCGTGCCCTGGCCGGCCATCACCTCGGCCTGGTCGAACGGGCGCACGAACGCTGCCCCCAGCTCGTCGGCCACGGCCCGGCCACGGGCGTCGCGATCCTCGCGATAGCGGTCGTAGGTCACCACCGTGGCCCCGTAGCCCTCGGTGGCGGCCCGCTTGTTGGGGGGCGCGTCGTGCGGCATCACCACGGTGGCCGCCACCCCGAACAGCCGGGCGGCCAGCGCCACCGCGGCGGCGTGGTTGCCCGAGGACACCGTCACCACACCCCGGGCCCGCTCGGCCGGGTCCATGGCCGCCAGCGCGTTGTACGCGCCCCGGAACTTGAAGCTGCCGGTCCGCTGGAAGCACTCGGCCTTGATGAACACCTCGGCGCCCGAAAGCTCGTCGAGGTGGGTGGCGTGCAGCACCGGCGTGCGGTGGGCGACCCCGGCCAGCCGGCGGGCGGCGGCGTCGACGTCGGCCCGCTCGATGACCGGGGCGAGCTCGGCCTCCGGATCGGGACCGCGGTCGGACGGCCCGTCCGCCGCTGCCCTCGCACCGGGGTCCGACGTCACCGGGCGACGACCCGGGTGGGTTCGATGCGCAGGATGACCCGCTCCGACGTGATGGCCGGCGCGTAGGGCTTGCCCGTGTACTTCATGGCCAGCTCGTCGATGTGGGTCCGCGCCGCGTCACCGCGCACGATCTCCACCACCCGGCCGCGCACCTCCACGAAGTCGTAGGGGTTGTCGGCGGCGATGATGGCCACCGTGACCCGGGGGTCGCGCTGCACGTTGCGGGCCTTCTGGCGGTGCAGCTCGGTGTTGATGAGCACGTGATCGTCGTCGGCGTCCACCCACATGACGTGGGTCTGGGGCTGGCCGTCGGGCAGCAGCGTGGTCAGGGCGGCGAAGTTGGCGGCCCGGGCGAGCGAGGTGACCTTGGGGTCGAGCATGACCGGCACGCTAGCGACGGCCGCTCGACCGACCGCTCGACCGATCGCTTGACCGGTCGCTCGAAGGATTGCTTGACCGTGTGGTTGGTAAGTCATAGCTTACGGTTCGTGGAGACGAACTGATGACGGCCGTTCCCGACGCCGGATCGGCCCTGCAGATCCTGGGCGACCCGACCCGGCGGGCGATCCTCGAGGCGCTCGCCGCCCAACCCCTCGCCGTGGGTGAACTGGCCCGGCGCCTGCCGATCAGCCGGCCGGCGGTGTCCCAGCACCTGGGCGCCCTCAAGGCGGCCGGTCTCGTGCAGGACCGGGCCGAGGGCACCCGCCGCATCTATCGCGTCGACCCGGCCGGTCTCGAGCTGCTGCGCACCTACCTGGACCGCATGTGGGCCCAGGTGCTCGCCAACCTGCAGGACGGGCTGTCCACCGGGCCCGAGCCGGCCGCACCGCCGAACCCATCCGAGCCGAACGAAGGGAACCCGACATGACCACGACCCCCCGCATCGCCCCCGTCCGCCGCGAGCTGGTGGTGCCCGCCGCGGTGGACCGGGCCTTCCAGGTGTTCGTGGACCACTTCGATCTCTGGTGGCCGCGGCCACCACCTGGGTGAGGCCGAGCTGGATCGCTGCGTGCTCGAACCCCGAGCCGGTGGCCGCTGGTACGAGGTCTGCGTCGACGGCAGCGAGTGCGACTGGGGCCGGGTGCTCGCCTGGGAGCCGCCGGGCCGCCTGCTGCTCAGCTGGCAGATCGACGGCAGCTTCCGCTTCGAGCCGGACCCGGCCCGCGCCAGCGAGGTGGAGATCACCTTCGAAGCGCTCGACGCCACCTCCACCAAGGTCGCGCTCGAGCACCGCCACCTCGAGCGGATGGCCGGGGCCGAGGGCGGCCGCGCCGCCATCGACGGCGAGGGCGGTTGGACCGCCATCCTGCGGGGCTACGCGGCGGCGGTGGACGCCGCCGCCCGCTGAGCACCTCGCCCGCCGACCTACCGCCCGGTACGGCCGGTCGGCTCGTCGATGCCGGACCGCTCGTCGATGCCGGACCGCTCGTCGCCGCCGGTGCGCTCGGCCGCCAGCAGCTCGAGGCGGTTGCCGAACGGGTCGGCCACGAAGGCCCGGCGCACCCCGGGCAGGGCGGTGTCCACCTCGACGCCCACGCCGGCGGCGGCCAGCAGCTCCAACAGGCCGTCGAACCCGGCCACGAGGAGACCCGGATGGGCCTTGGTGGCCGGGCGGAACCGCTCCTCGACGCCCAGGTGCACCTGCTGGGTGGCGGTCCGGTACCAGCGGCCGCCGCGCCCGGCCAGCACCACCGGTTTGGCCACCGGCGCCAAGCCGAGCAACTCGCCGTAGAAGCGATCGGCGGCCACCTCCGCCTCCGTACCGGCCGGCATGGCCAGTTGGACGTGGTCGATGCCCAGCACCGTCGGCCGGCCGGGCCCCGCCGCGCTCACGGCCGCACCGCCACGGCGAAGATGCGCCGGAACGGGAACACCGTGCCGTGCGGCCCCGGCGGGTAGGCAGCCCGCAACCGCTGCGCCAGCTCCGACTCGAAGACGGCCACGTCGGCCGGGTCGAGGGCGGCCAGCACCGGGCGCAGCGCGGTGGCCCGGATCCACTGCAGCACGGGGTCCTCGCCCGGCAACACGTGGAGGTAGGTGGTCTCCCACACCTGGGCAGCGGCGCCCAGCGCCAGCAGGCGTTCGAGGTAGACCTCGGGTTCGACCGAGCGCGGCCGGTCGAGCACGGCGGGGTCGAGGCGGGATCGCCAGCGCGGGCCGGTCACCAACTCGGCGAAGCTGCGGTGGCTGGCCGAACCGAAGTTGCCGGGCACCTGGAAGGCGAACACACCGCCGGGGCGCACCAGACCGAGCCACCGTTCGAGCAGCGCCACGTGGTCGTCGATCCACTGGAAGGTGGCGTTGCTGACCAGCACGTCGACCGGCGCCGGCGGCGTGTGGGTGGCCGCGTCGTCGAGCACGAACCGCAACCGCGCACCGTACCGCTCGGCATGCTCGGCGGCCTCGGCGGCGGCGACCATCTCGACCGACGAGTCCACCCCCACCACCTCGGCGTCGGGGAAGCGGTCACAGAGCGTCGCCGTGAGCTGGCCGGGCCCGCTGCCGAGGTCGACCACCCGACGCACGGCGCCCTCGACGGCGGGCAGGCGGTGCACGAGGTCGAAGAACGGCTGGGAGCGCTCGTCGCCGAAGCGCAGGTACAGCTGCGGGTTCCAGGTCATCACGCCTCCCGGTGGACCGACAGGTATCTCGACATCAAGATACCGTGCCGCCAGCTTGCCCCCGCTGATCTCTTGATGTCAAGAGATCGCCTCGACGGGCACTAGGCTGGCCGGGTGATCGATGAGGTCGACCGCCTCGTCGAGGCCTGGCAGCGCAGCGACCCGACCTCGACGTCAGCCCCCTGGAGGTGCTGTCACGGGTCAGCCGGCTGGCCCGCCACCTCGAGCGCCAGCGCGGCGTGATCTTCGCCCGCCACGAGCTCGACGCCTCCATGTTCGACGTCCTGGCCGCGCTGCGCCGCGCCGGGCCGCCCCATCAGCTGTCGCCCGGCCAGCTCGTCGCCGCCACGCTGGTCACCTCGGGCACGATGACCAACCGCATCGACCGCCTCGAGCGGCGCGCCCTGGTGCGACGGCTCCCCGACCCGGTCGATGCCCGCTCGGTCCGCGTGCAGCTCACCGCCGCCGGCCGACGCAAGGTGGATGCCGCGCTCGGGGACCTGCTCGAGCGGGAGCACGCCATCCTGTCGCCGCTGAACGAGCGGGAACGCGCCGCTACGGCACGGCTGCTGCGGGCGTTGCTAGCCCCCTTCGACGGTTGAACCGGGCCGCGGCTGTCCGATTGGGCCGTCGTGGTCGGGCGGAAGGGTCCCAACCGACACGTCGACACGGTGGTCCACACCTGAAGCACAAGCAAAAGCCCTGGTCACGCCCTAGATCACGTTGCGTGGTGGTACGCGGACGAGCACGTTCGGACCCTTCGGGCCGAAGCGGTGCGCGAGAACCCCCGTCGGGAAGCGGCGCCGCACGAGCAGCTCGGCCGTTCGTTTCAGCCGCGCAGGTACGCCGCCAACCGCCGGCACCCCTCGAGCAGGTCCGCGTCGGCCGACGCCAGCGAGATCCGCAGCCGGTGCCGGCCACTGGCGCCGAACGCCAGCCCAGGCGCCACCGCCACCTCGCGATCGCGCAGCAGGTCGTGGGCCAGCGTGATCGAGTCCCTCGGGTCGCCGCTGGTGTCGACCCAGAGGTAGAAGGCGCCCTGCGGTTCGGGCACCGCCAGCCCGCCGGCGCGCAGCACCCCGACGGCGGCCGCGGCCCGGCGCCGGTAGGCGTCGCGCATCTGGACCACCACGTCCTGGGGGCCGGTCAGCGCGGCGAGGGCGGCGTGCTGGGCCGGCGCGTTCACACAGGACACCATCGGCTCCTGCATGCGGGCCATGACCGTCAGCAGCTCCAGCGGGGCGAAGGCGTAGCCCACCCGCCAGCCGGTCATGGCGTAGGTCTTGGAGAACGTGTAGACGCTGACCGTGCGCTCGTAGGGCGCCGCCGCCTGGGCGCTGCGCACCGTGGTGTCGAAGACCAACTCGTCGTAGCACTCGTCGGAGACCAGCCACAGCCCGCGCCGCCGGGCGAAGCCCACCAGCTCGGCGAGCTGCGCCTCGGTGGCGGCGGCGCCGGTGGGGTTGGACGGGAAGTTGATGACCAGCACCCGGGTCCGGGCGGTGACCAGCGACTCGAGCTCCTCGATCGAGGGCAGGAACCCCGCTTCGGGTACCAAGCGGTACGACACCGCCCGGGCCGAGATCAGGTGCGTGATCATGGCGAAGTTGGGCCACAGCGGATCGGGCAGCAGCACCTCGTCGCCGGGGTCGAGCACGGCGGCGAGGCCAGGTGCAGCGCCTGCACCCCTCCGGCGGTGACGATGCACTGCGCGGCCGTGGCCTCCCAACCGTTGACCCGTCGCACCTTGTCGGCGAGCGCGTCGCGCAGCGGGGCGATCCCGGTGTTCGGCGTGTAGTGGGTGGCGCCGTCCCGGGCGGCCCGGTCGGCCGCCTCCACCACCCACGGCGGGCTGGCGAAGTCGGGTTCGCCCACCTCGAGGCGCAGGGCACCGGGCACGCGCTGGGCGGCGTCGAAGATCTCCCGGATGGCCGACGCCCGCAGCGTGGCCGCCCGGTCGGCGATCGGGGCGCACGCCGCCATGAGCGCAGCGGGGGCGATCGGTTCAGCCATGGTGCCGGCCTGCCACTCAGGCCCAGCCGGCGAGATCGCCGTAGCGCACGGCCAGCTCGGCCAGGGCCTCGTCGGTACCGCGAGCGCCGACGATGGCCAGGTTGAGCGGGCCGTCGGGCGTGCGGATGGCGGGCAGCGAGATCACCGGCGCACCGGCCAGCCCCGCCGCGCAGGTCAGGCCCAGCGTGCGCTCCCGCAGCGCGTCCTTCTCCTTGGCCGGCGCATCGGGCAGCGGCGGTGGGCCGGACGCCGCCGGCAGCACCACCACCGACCCGTGCAGCAACTCGGCCATGCGGGCTCGGGCGTCGCGCCGCACCGGCTCGCTGTCGGCCACATCGCGGTCGCTCACGGTCGACGCCCACCCGAAGCGGGCGGCCACGCCGGGTCCGAAGCTGGGGGCGTGCTCGGTGATCCACGCACCGTGGGTGCGCCACACCTGCCGGGCCTGGTCCAGGCGGAAGCCGTGGGCCCAGTGCAGCAGCCCGTTGCCGCCTTGCGGGCCCGACGGGGCGAGCACCTCGTCGGACCGGGCGCCGAGCAGCTCCGCGAGGTGGCCGACGACCGGGCGCAACAGCTCCTCCAGCCCGTCGTCGAGCAGGGCGAAGGCGTCGGTGGCCACCACCAGCCGCTCGAAGGGCGCCGGTTCCGCCTCTCCCCACCGGTCGAGCAGCACCGCCGCGACCTGACCCGCCAACGACGCCGACCGGGTCAGCCAGCCGACGGTGTCGTAGCCGGGGGCGAGCGGCACGCAGTGGTCGATCGGCACCCGGCCCCACGTGGGGCGCACGCCGAACAGCCCGCAGTACGACGCCGGCACCCGCACGGAACCGGCCGTGTCGGTGCCCAGGCCGATGTCGGCCTTGTGGTCGGCCACCGCGGAGGCCGACCCTGCCGAGGAGCCTCCCGGCACCCGTCCGGGGGCCGCCGGGTTGGCGGGCATGCCGTGGTGCACGTTGGTGCCCGAAAGGCTGAAGGCCAGCTCGTCGGTCACCGTCTTGCCCACCAGCGCGGCGCCGGCGTCGAGCAGGCGCTGCACGGCGGTGGCGGTGTGCCCGGGCACGGGGTGGCTCGCCTGCCAGTCGGGGTTGCCCGCCCCGGTGGGCAGCCCGGCCACGTCGAAGAGGTCCTTCACCGCCATGGTGCGACCCCCGAGGTGGCCGCCGGGGGAGCCGGGCACGAGCACGTCGGGGCCGAGGACGAACGCACCGTCGGGCCGCGACGGCCACGTGGTCATCGGGCCCTCCGGGATGGGCGATCCGGGCGCATGGCCGCACGGTAGCCTGCCGGCGTGATCGACGACGGTGCGCAGGTGGCCGGTTGGGCGCACGCCTGGTCGGGCTCGGCGGACGACCTGGCCGATGCCTACGTCGCCGACGCGGTGGTGGTGCTGGTGGGCGACGACGGTGCGTCGGCCGGGCCCGGGCGATCGGTCCTCGCCGGCCGCGACGCGATCCGCACCCACGCAGCTGCGGGCCTGTACCACGTACCGGACCGGGCCGTGGCGCCCTGGCGGAGCGTCACCGGCGCCGACCCGCTCACCGGTGCGGTGCACGTCGTCACCGAGTGGCTGTTCACCGGGCGGGCCGCCGAGGACCTGGTGACCATGGCGGTGCCGGGGGTCACGTGGTGGCGGCTCGACGCCGCCGGCCTCGTCGCCGAGGAGGTCCGCATCGTGGCCTGGCCGCGCCGGCGGATCCTCGACGACGAGGTGCGCGGCGCCGGGCGACCCCTGGCCGACGGCCCGGAGCGCAGCCAGCGCTGGTACCGCGACTTCGTGGCCCGGCTGACCGAGGTGCTCGACTTCGATCCGGAGCTGGCCCGCCAGGCGAGCTACGCCGCCGCGGTCACCGTGCAGGACGCTCCGGGGCTGGCTTCGCCGCTGCCCGTCGTCCGCCGGCCGGGTGAGCCGCTGGCCGCCGTCGTGGGCGCGGTCGCCGGCGAGCGTGGCACGTTCGCCGTGCGCCTCGACGACGGTGACGGCCCGGCGGCGGTGGTCCTGGCCGATCTCGACGACGACGACCGGATCGTCGTCGAGCGGCGTCACGGCGGCACCTGGTGGCCGACCGGCACCGGGCCCTGAACCCGGCCGTCGGGTGATGGTTGTCGCGAACGGGTCACCAGACCACGAAGAGGTGTCGGCGACCGATCCGTCGCGGTAGGTTGCACAACGTCGTGACGTTCTCCCCTTGCCGATGGGAGGACCCGGCCGCAAAGGTGCAGCTCCGTGTCGATCTCGTTGTCCCCTCCCGCTCCCACGCCCGATGCGGCCCCCTCCGGGAGCACGCCGTTCGAGCGCCTCCGCACGGTCAAGTTGGGCACCGTGCGGGCATCGTTCTCCCCGAAGACCTACCAGCGCTCCACCCCGCGGGCCCTGGCCTGGCTGGCGTTCGACATCACCGTCTACGCAGCGCTGCTGCTCTTGGCCATGCGGGTCGACTTCCTGCCGCTGAAGGTGCTGTTCGGCGTGCTCACCGGCGTCGCCGTGGCCTCGCTGTTCGTCTGGGCCCACGATGCCGCCCACGGCGCGCTGTTCAAGTCCTCCAAGGTGTCCGAGGTGCTGGGCACCGCAGCCATGCTGCCGTCGCTGAACATGTACCGGCTGTGGGTCTACGGCCACAACAAGGTGCACCACGGCTTCACGAGCTTCAGCCCGGTCGACTGGATCTGGAAGCCCCTGACCCCCGCCCAGTACCGCGCCCGCTCCGCCTGGTCACGGTTCATCTACCGGGTCGAGCGCAGCATCCTCGGCTGCCCGCTGCACTACATCCTGCGGGTCTGGTGGCCCGGCATGGTCCGCTTCCGGCCCGAGGCCGACGTGCGCAAGCGCCACCGCTTCGGTCTGTCGAAGACGATCACCGCCGTGTTCGCCGCGCAGGCCATCGCCGTGGCGTGGTGGCTCGGGGGCGGGCTGACCGGCGTGATCGTGGCCGTGGTCATCCCGTGGCTGGTGTTCAACTTCTTCATCGCGTTCTACATCTACCTGCACCACACCCACCCGAACCTGCCGTTCTTCGAGGACCGCAAGCAGTGGAGCGCCACCATCGGCCAGGTGGCGTGCAGCACCGTGATCATCATGCCGAGGCTGCTGTCGGCGCTGAGCCACCACATCCTGGTGCACGCGCCGCACCACATCGACATGCGCATCCCCTTCTACCGGCTGCCCCGGGCCTGGAAGGAGCTGGCCGCCCGCTACGGCGACGACGTGGTGGCATACCGCTTCAAGCTGTCCACCGTGCGCCACATCTTCCGCAGCTGCCAGCTGTTCGACTTCGAGACCCAGGCGTGGTCGCGCTTCGCCGACCACCGCTGAACGTCGGGGCGGACCGCGCCACCCGGCGGCGGGTGCGCCGCGGGCCGTAGGGTCGAAGTGCCCCTCCCCGCACCGGGCGCTCAAGGCCGGTGCCGCGGCGGCCGATCTCCCAAGGCGTGACGCGGGCGATCGGGACGGCACTGGCCATGGCGGCGGCACTGGCGGTGATCGAGCCGACGACGGCGGCCCTGCTCGCCCCGCTGGCGCTGGTCATCGGCTGCGGAGCGCTGGGCGCCTGGCGCCTGTGGCGCCTGCACCGGGTGCTGGTCGAGACCGACTTCACCCCGGCCATGGCCGCCCTCGACCGGGCCGAGCTCGACGACGACTGCGAGCTGGCCACGTTCACCGCCCTGCAGCGGGCCGGCGAGTACCTCGAGATCGCCGCCCGGCTGCTCGATGACGCCGGTTCATCGCCCGACCTCGCCCGCCGGCGACGCATCCTGCACCGCCGGGTCGACAGCTTCGTGTTCGACACCGAGGGCCTGGGTTCGCTGGCCTCGGCCTGGGCGATCGAAGCGTCGTGCAAGGACCTCGCCGAACGCGCCGCCATGCGCTGGCGTCGCCCCGCCGCCTGACGGCGCAGCCGCGCCCTGACGGCGCCGCGGCCCACCGGGCCGATCCGCTAGACCAGGAGCCGACGCCGGCCGGCAGGGGCCGCCCGGCCCTGACGAAGAGGATCCGCCATGACGGAACTGGTGCTGGTCGATCGTCCGGCCGACGGGGTGGTGCGCATCGCGTTCAACCGGCCCGAGGCCCGCAACGCGCTGTCGGTCGGCCTGCGCGAGGCCGCCTCCGACGCCCTGCGCGCCGCCGGCGCGGACGAGTCGGTGGGCGCGGTCATCCTCACCGGGTCGGGGGTGGCCTTCTCCGCCGGCGTCGACCTCAAGGAGCTCGGTGCCCCCGGCGGGGCCCCCAAGCCCAGCTCGCGGGGAGCGGACAACCTGGTCGGCGCCATCGTCGCCTGCCCGCAGCCGGTGATCGCCGCCGTCAACGGCCTGGCCATCACCGGGGGCTTCGAGGTGGTGCTTGCCTGCGACATCATCCTGGCGTCGAGCGAGGCCCGTTTCGCCGACACCCATGCCCGGGTGGGGATCATGCCGGGGTGGGGCATCAGCCAGCGCCTGCCGCGCCTGATCGGCATGCCGCGGGCCAAGCAGCTCTCCTTCTCCGGGGACTTCTGCGACGCGGCCACCGCCGAGCGATGGGGGTTGGTCAACCAGGTGTTCGAGCCGGAGCGGTTGCAGGAGGCGGCGGTGGCCATGGCGGCCACCATCGCCGGCAACGACCGCCGGGCGGTGCGCAACCTCAAGCGCGTCTACGACGAGGGTGCGCTGGTCACGATGGCCGAGGGGTTCGAGGTGGAGAAGCGCATCGGCGCCGAGCACATGGCGGCGGTGCGCCCGCAGGACATCGCCGAACGCCGCGCTGCGGTGCAGGCCCGCAACCGAGCGCAAGCGGCGGGCGACTCGTAGCGCAGCCGCGCCCACGGTGAGCGCAACACACCTGCGGGAGAGCCAGGTTCCGGCGCCGGTCGACGACGGCCCGCAGTAGCGTCGAGCCATGGTGCCGCCCGAGCCACCCACCCGTGAGCGGCTGCTGCGAGCCGCGGTCGAGGAGTTCGCCCGCTGCGGTCTGGCCGGCGCCCGGGTGGACCGCATCGCCCGGCGCGCCGGCGCCAACAAGCAGCTGGTCTACTACTACTTCGGCTCCAAGGACGGGCTGTTCGACGCAGCGGTGAGCGCCATGGCCCGTCGCCTGGCCGACGAGGAACCCGTGGGCGACGCCGGCCTGGCCGCCTGGCTGCTGCGCGACACCCGGCGCAGCGACGAGGAGCCGCACTGGAGCCGCCTGCTGGCGTTCGAGGCGCTCCAGGCCGGCGACGAGGACGTGCACGACGAGCAGGCCCGTCGCGACGCAACCCGCAAGGCGGTGCGCCACGTGCGCGCCGAGCAGCGCGCCGGCCGGCTGCCCGGCGGGCTCGATCCCGCCCAGCTGCTGCTGGCGGTGCACGCGCTCAGCTGCCACGCCGCCGCGTTCCCCCAGCTGGTGCGCCACGCCACCGGTCGCGCCGCCGACGACCCGGCCGCCGTGCGCGCCCGCCATCGCTTCCTACGCGACCTGGCGGCCCTCATCGAGCGCTGAGCCGGGCAGCCGCTCGGCTCGTCACCCACCGACCTGAGCAGCCGCCGGTGCACACTGCTGGCGGAAGAACAGCGCCTGCAGGTAGCGGGCCAGCTCGGCGGGTGCGCCCACCGCCGCGGCCGCGGGACCATCGCCGTCGGCCAGCCGGCGCAGCACGACGGCGTCGGTGCAGCGGCCCACCAGCAGGGCGTCGCGGCTGGCGTGGACCCGGCTGCTGACCAGCACCACCTGTGCCCAGCGCTGCTCGGCCAGCAGGGCTCCCACGGCCGCCGCCCGCAGCCGGGCATCGGCGGGCACCGGTGGGCACAGCACCGAGACGGGCGCCTCGCCCGCGCAGAGCCGCTGCGCGGCCGGATCCTCGGCACCACCCAGCACCACGAGCGCGGCGGCCTGTTGTGCGTTCACCAGGCCCAACGCGGTGCTCAGCCCACCCTCGCCGGCATCGGGCATGACCACCACCGCATCGGCGCGCGCCACCACGTCGGTGGGGGGTAGGACGAACAGCCGCACCGAGAACCCCAACCCCACCAACGCCACGGCCACCGCCACGGCGCGCCGATGGCGCCGCCACCACGCCTTGCAGGCGGCGGCGAGGGCGGGGCCTTTGCGGCCGCGCCGCTTCTTCGGCGGCGCGCTCTCGGCGGCGGCACGGGCCATGCGGCCAAGTCTCGCACCGGGCTACCCGGAGCCGCTGCGGACCGTCGGCGGGCGGGGCGCGGCCTACAGCAGCTTGGACAGGAGACGGAGCAGGTCGTACTCCGAGCTCGCACACCCGCCGGCCGCTGCCGGCCATGGCGATGTAGCGGTGGGTGCCGTCGAGGTGCTCCTGCGCCTGCTTGGCCAGACCGAGGCCCCACTTGAGCGTGCCGAACACCTTCCACCAGGCGTAGGCGTGCGGGTCGTAGTGGGCGCCGGCCGCCTGGTACGCCTCCACCATGGGCGGCAGCGGTGAGAACCCACCCACCTCGAGCGCGTCGTTGCCGAAGCGCCAGGTGCGCACGCACAGCCAACCCAGGTCCTCGTGGGGATCGCCGCTGTGACAGCCCTCCCAGTCGAGGATGGCGTTCAGCCCGCCGTCGCCGACGAGGATGTTGCCGTTGCGCACGTCACCGTGGATCAACGTGCGGCGCGGCGGCGGATCGGGCTGGTTCTCCCGCAGCCAGCGCAGCCCGAGCGCCAGCGCGGGCGACGGCTGCAGCAGCTGGAGCAGCTGCTCCTCGAGCAGGTCGAGGGCGCCGGCGCTCGGCGCCACGTCGAGCGGGCTGCGGTGCAGCTTCGGCGGGCAGGGCGGCGGCGTCCACCGCGGATGGCGGCGAAGGCGGTACCGAAGCTCGGGCGCCGATGCGGGCGCCCAGGTCGGAGTCGGCGGCGATGCGCGCAGGATGTTGCGGGGCAGCGAGTCGCCCTCGATGCGGCTGGAGATGAAGAACGGCTCACCGAACCACGACGGGTCGGTGCACACCTCGTACACGTGGGCCACGGGCGCGCCTGCGCCCTCGGCCAGGCGCAGGGCGGCGGTCTCGAACTCGACCCCGAGGATGACGGTGCCGGCCGGCGGGTAGATGGTGAGCACCAGTCGGTGCCGCTCGTCGCCATCGACGGCGTCGAACAGGATGTTGCCCCGGCGGGCGCCGACCGAGGTCTCCACCAGGTCGACGGCCTGGATCGGCCGGCCCCAGGTCTCGGAGAGGTAGCGGCCGGCGTGAGCGGCGATGGCGTCGAGGTCGCGGCGGGCCATCACGGCACCTCGACGGCCATGTCGTAGCGCTCGTAGCCGGGCTTGTTCACGGCCAGCTTGTCGAGCACGGCCGTTTCGAGCGCGTCGCGGGCCGCCAGCAGGAACGCCCGGTCGGGCAGCTCGGCGCCGAGCAGGCGGGCCTGCAGCTCGGTGTTGAGCCGCAGCACATCGCCGTCGAGGTCCTCGTGGTCATCGGCACCGGGCTCGCCCAGCAGGTCGCGCAGCGCCCGCCGCTCGCGCACGGCCGGGGCGGTGCCGGCCTGCACCTCGCGCTCGAGCACGGCGACGAGGTTGGCCGCCACCAGCGTGTGGTAGCGGAGGGCGCCCTGCATCAGCGGCAGCACGTCCTGGTCGAGGTACTCGCCGATGGTGGCGAGCAGCTCAGCGGCGCTTGGTCGGTCTTGCACGGTGGTGACCCTAATCAATGGGCCCGCTGCCGTTCCGCCCGCGGAAGCGGGCCGAACCCCGCCATGCTGGAGGGCACGATTCGGCGCTCGATGCGACCCTCCCCGACCGGTCGGGGTGGAAGGGTTACGGTGCGCGCCGGGCACACGACTCCCGGAGGCCATAGATGGGTTGGTTCGCATCGCAGTTGCTGGTGTACCTCGTGGCCGCGTTCCTGCTCGGCCTGCTCACCGGCTACCTGCTGTGGATCTTCGGTTGGAAGGCGCGGGCCGCCGGGGCCGGCAGCTCGGTCGCCGCCGGCTCGGAGGAGGCCCGGGCGACCGCCGTGTTGGTCGATGTGGACCGAACCGGTGCGGGCAACGCCCGGGCGCGGGCGGCCGGCGACCCCACCGGCGACCCGACCGGCGATGACGAGCACGCCGGCGACGAGGTGTTGCGCACCCGGGTGGCGCAGCTCGAGGCCGGCCTCGAGGAGCGGACCGACGAGCTGGCCGCGCTGCGCGACGAGCTCGACGCCCGCAGCCGTGAGCTCGAGGTGCGACGCAACGAGATGGTGGCCGCGCTGGCCCGGGCCGAGGCGCTCGAAGCCGAGTTGCACGAGGTCGGCGACGAGCGCGATGCGGCCGAGGCGCGCGCCGCCGAGCTGGTCGCGGCCGCCGCGGACCGCCCTGCCGTCGATGCAGCGGACGCCGGCGCCGGCCAGGAGCGTGACCCCGACGCGGTCGAGGGCCTCCGGCAGGCCAACGAGCTGCTCACCGCGGTGCTGGCCGAGCGGGACCGCGAGCTCGCCGAGGCACGCGCCGCAGCGTCGCAGGAGCCGGAGGCTGCGCAGCAGGAACGGGGAGCGGCCGACGAGCAGCTCGATCGGCTGTGGTCGCGCCTGGCGGTGGTCCTCGACGAGCGGACCGGCCTGGAGGACCGCCTCGCGGCGGCGCGACTCGAGCTCGTGCACCGGACGGCCGACGATCGTCGGGCAGACGAGGCCGCCACCGGCCTGTCGGCGGCGGCGGCCGAGCTGGCGGCCGTGCGCACGGCGCTCGACGCCACCGGCACCGAGTTGGAGGCCACTCGCGCCGAGCTCGACGCCACCCGCGCCGAGCTCGCCACCGCCGAGCGGGAGGCGGCGCGCCTGCAGCAGGCGCTCGACGAGGCGGCGCCGCCGGTCCCCACCGCCACACCGGTCCCCACCGCGCCGGTCCCCACCGCGCCGGTCCCCACCGCCGCGCAGCCCATCGCCCCCGCGGCAACGCCGGCCGACCAGCTGGAGCGCATCGAGGGGATCGGCGCCAAGATCGCCGCCGTGTTGCGCGCCGCCGGCGTCGACACGTTCGCCGCCATCGCCGCGCTCGATGACGCCGGGCTGCGCCGCGCCCTGGCCAGCGGCGGCGTGCGCTCGCACCCGACCCTGCCCACCTGGCGGGCCCAGGCCGCGCTGCTGGCCGCCGGCGACGAGGCCGCGTTCGCCGCCCTGCGCCACGAGCTGGTCGCCGGACGGCCGCGCCGGCCCAAAGCCGCCAAGGTGGGCCGCTGATGCGCTCCGGCTCGTCGCTGGGCACCCTGGCCGAGCGGCCGGGCCAGGCCCACACGGCGGACGGCGGCGTCGAGCAACGCCGGGGCCGATGGCGGCGGCGGGCGCTGCTGCTGCCCACCCTCGGCCTGCCGGTGCTGTTCGCGCTGGGCATGGGTCCCGGCCGGGCGTCGGTCGAGGGCGATCTCGCCGGCCGCACCGCCGACGCACTGCTCGCCGCCGGTTTCGAGGGCTTCGAGGTGGACGCCCGCGGGCTGCACGTCACCGTGAGCGGGGCGGTGGCCGACGCCGCCGAAGCGGCGGAGATCCGCCGCCTCGCCGAGCAGGTCCGCGGGGTGCGCTCCGCCTCCGTTGCGACCGTCACCGAGGTGAACCCAGGAGGGACCGGAGGCCTGACGATCGGGCAGCTGAGCGGCATGGACCTCGACGTGCTGCTGGTGGGCGGCAAGCTCGTGCTGCGCGGCGACGTCGCCTCCCAGCCGGTTCGCCAGGCCCTCGTGTCCGCCGCCGCCGACACGAAGGGCGCCGACGCCGTGCTCGACCAGCTCACCGTCTCCGGCCGGCTGGCCCAGCCACCGCTGTCCCCCGATGCCCGGGCCGAGGCCGCGCTCCGCACGCTGCTCGCCGTCTTCGCCGACCGGGCCGGCACCCAGACGACGCTGCATGTGGGGCCGGACCTGATCGAGTTGCGGGGCAACGCCCCCGACGCCGACAGCCGCCGCGCCCTCGGCGACGCCGCGGTGTCGGCGGCCGGCGCCGGCATCGAGGTGCGCAACCTGCTCATCGCCCCGGCGGACATCGATGGCGATGCCCCGGCCGCCCGACCAGCGGAGGCCGGGCCCCCGCCCACCACCGCACCGCCCACCACGACGTCGGCGAGCAGCACGCCGGCCGGTACCACACCGGCCGGTATGCCGACGACGACGGTCACCGCACCGACCGGTACGGCGGCGCCGGCCGTGGCGCCCATCGCGCCCCAACACTTCGTCGTGCACTTCGCCAGCGAATCGACCATGCCGTCGGCAGCCGAGCTGGCACCGCTGCTGGCCGCCGCCGGCACAGCCCCGGCCGGCACCGAGGTCCGCATCGTCGGCTTCGCCGACCCCTTCGGCGACGCCGCCTACAACCGTGCGCTGTCAGCCCAGCGAGCAGCGGCCGTGGCCGATGCCGTGCTGGCCGCAAACGGCGCCCTCAGCGTGCAGGTGACGGCGAGGGCGCCGATGCCGCCACGACCGGATCGCCGAGCGCCGAGCAGCGACGCGTCGAGATCACCATCGGCTGAGCGCGTTGAGATCACGCCGAAGGAGATCTCGTGCTGCACCGGGTCGTCGAGCGTGCCATCGGCGTCCCACGAGAAGGCCGGGTACCGGCAGGTCACCTCCCACGCCAACGGGAACGGGTCGAGCTGCACGTGGGTGCGGTCACGCCACCGGGCCTGGAACGTGGTCTCACCGTGGGTGAAGCCGTCGCGGTGGAAGCCCCACGTCACCCGGCCGGGGGTGTTGCAGCAGGCGAACAACGACAGCGCATCCAGCAGGCGCAACAGCGACGCGTCGCCGGCCGCGCGAGCTCGCTGCGCTGCGTCGAGCTGTGACCACAAATGGTCTTGGCGGGCCTGCTCCGCAGCCACGAAGGCCACGGAGCGTTCATCGTCGAGGTACCCGGCAAGGCGCTGGTGGTGGACGCTGCACAGGTAGCCGGCGTACGCGGAGCCGGTCTCGATCAGATCGATGCCGGCCCGGAACGCCGCGTACTTCACCTCGAGGGGGTGGTTGAGGAACGTGTGCGGCAGCCCGTCGCCGTCGAGCGAAGCGGCCCGATCGAGCCCGATCCAGGCCACGTCGTGGTAGGCGACCGCATGGCGCACCTCGTCGGGCACCGCGCCACCGAACGACCACGCTTCGGACAGCGCACCGCTGATCCAGGCGTGGTCGTGCTGACGGATGCACTCCAAGCGGCCATTTCCATCACGTCTGGTGATCATCGGGTGAGAACCTCGCGAGGTTCGACGCCGCATCGGCGGTCCGGACGTTCCGGCGCGTGGGGTACCGGGGTACACCTTTAGGCTAATGAGCGTGTCGATCTCTCCTCCGGGCACTCCCACCGACAAGACGGCGGCTTACGTGGACCTGGTACCGGCCGATCTTCGAGAGGCTCGGTTCCAAACGCCGCCGCCCCATCCAACGGTTGGCGTGGTCATGCCGGCACACAACGCGTCGGCCTTCATCGATCAGGCCCTGGCCAGCATCGCCGGCCAGACCTACCGGCCCAGCCGGGTGGTGGTCGTCGACGACGCCTCCACCGACGACACCGCCGACATCGCCGAGTCATGGGCCGACCGCCTGCCGCTGACCGTGGTGCGGCTGGTGGACAACGTGGGCAGCGGCGAGGCCCGCCGCCGGGCGATCGCCCTGCTGGACACGGACCTGCTCGCCCCGCTCGACGCCGACGACGTGTGGATGCCCGACCACCTCGAGCACCTGGTGGGCCTGTGGCGGGAGCGCCCCGCCGTCGTGTCGGCACGGGCCGAGGTGTGGCGCCCCGGCCAGCCCCGGGTGGACTACCACCGGGCGCTCGGCCTGCGGTTCCCTCGCGACAACCAGCTCGGGGCCCTGCTCGCGGACAACTTCGTGTTCTTCGGCTCGGTGTTCTCCCGCGAGGAGTACGAGCGGGTCGGCGGCTTCGGCAGCCACCGCGGCTGGGAGGATTGGGATCTGTGGGTCCGCATGGCGGCCAACCACGTGCCCATCGTGGTGGCATCGTTCCCCACCGTGCTCTACCGCCGTCACGACAAGAACCTCACCCAGGACGTGTCGTTCTTCGACAACGGTCTGCTGGCACGGATCGAGGAGCTGCGGCGCACCCATCCGGATTGGCTGCCGGCCGAGGAGTGGGATGCCATCATCCGCCACCGGCGGGCCATGATGCACCTCAACCGGGCCACCGCTTTGCTCCAGGCCCGCAACCGCAAGGGCGTGGCCGAACTGGTGCGGGCCATCGCCCTCGGGCGCGGCCGGGTGGTGGCCCACGTCGCCCGTCAGGGCGCCTTCCGGCTGCTGGCCAAGGGGCCACGCTTCCGCTGACCGCCGGCGCCGCGGTCACAAGAGGCTCTGGCTGCCGGGGTACCGCCGCTAGCGTCGCGGCGTGACCGACGCGGACCCCTCGTCCTACCTGGCCCGGCTGCCCAAGGTCGAGCTCCACGTGCACCTCGAGGGCTCGCTCCGCCCCCACACCCGCGCCCGGTTGGCCGAGCGCCACGGCATCGCCGCGCCACCGGCCCACGACGGCGTCGCCTTCGCCGACTTCGACGGCTTCATCCAAGGGTTCATGGCCGGTCTCGCGCTCCTGCGCGACCAACAGGACCTGGTGTTGGCGATCGAGGCGCTCGGTGCCGACCTCGCGGCCGACGCGGTCCGCTACGCCGAGGTGACCACCACCGCCTGGGTGTGGCTGGCGGACAAGGCCATGGCCGCCGAGGCCTACGCCGAGGCGCTGGCCGAGGGCCGGCGCCGCGTCGCCCGTGACCACGGGGTGGAGCTGGCCTGGGTGCTCGACATCCCGCGCGGCTTCGAGGCGCCCGAGTTGCAGCTGACCGCCGGCCTGCTCGACTCCCCAGCGTGCCCCGAGGCCACGGTGGCCATCGGACTGGGCGGGCCGGAGATCGGCTTCCCGCCGGCGTGGTACGCCGGCAGCTTCGACCGGGCCCGTGCCGCCGGCTTCGGTTCGCTCCCCCACGGCGGCGAGACCGGCGGGGCCGGCTACGTGCGTGAGTGCGTGGAGCTGCTGCGACCCCGGCGCATCGGCCACGGGGTGATGGCGGTGACCGATCCGGGGGTGCTGCAGCTCCTCGTCGAGCGGGCCATCACGCTCGAGGTGTGCCCCACCTCGAACGTGCTGCTCGGTGTGGCTGCCGACCTCGCCCACCACCCGCTGGGCCGCCTGCGCGACGCCGGGGTCGCGGTGACCCTCGCCACCGACGACCCCGGGTACTTCGCCAACACGGTGACCGACGAGCTCCTCGCCGCCCACCGCCACCACGGCTTCAGCCTGGCCGATCTGCACGCCCTGCAAGGCCACGGCGTGCGCTGCAGCTTCGCCGGCGAGGCGACCAGGGCCCGGCTGCTGGCCGAGCTCGACGAGCACCGCCCGGTCTGAACCGGGCGCCGGCCACGGGGCCGCCACCCGGCAGCGGGTGTCAGCTGTCGAGGTAGTAGTCGATGCCGAGGTGGGTGATCTGGTCCTCGCCCATCATCCAGCGCAGCGTGTTCTTGAGCTTCGTCAGCTGGATGAACAGATCGTGTTCCGGGTACAGCCCGGCCGCCACCTGTGGGGACTTGTAGTAGAAGCTGAGCCACTCCTGGATACCGCCCAGTCCGGCGCGCTGGGCCAGGTCGGAGAACAGCACCAGGTCGAGAGCGAGGGGCGCGGCGAGGATCGAGTCACGGCAGAGGAAGTCCACCTTGATCTGCATCGGGTAGCCGAGCCAACCGAAGATGTCGATGTTGTCCCAGCCCTCCTTGTTGTCACCGCGCGGCGGGTAATAGTTGATCCGCACCTTGTGGTACACGTCGCCGTAGAGCGACGGGAAGCGTTCGGGTTCGAGGATGTGCTCGAGCACGCCGAGCTTCGATTCCTCTTTGGTCTTGAAGCTCTCCGGATCGTCGAGCACCTCGCCGTCGCGGTTGCCGAGGATGTTGGTGGAGTACCACCCCGCCACCCCGAGCATGCGGGCCTTGAGCATCGGCGCCAGCACGGTCTTGATCAGCGTCTGGCCGGTCTTGAAGTCCTTGCCGGAGATGGGGATGGCGCGCTCGGTGGCGTACTGGGTGAGCGCCGGGATGTCGACGGTCAGGTTCGGGGCGCCGTTGGCGAAGGCCACACCCTCCTGCAGCGCGGCGTAGGCGTAGAGCATCGACGGGGCGATGGTGGGATCGTTGGCGTCGATGGCCGCCTCGAAGGACTCGAGGTCCTGGTGGGCGGAACCGGGCTCGATGAAGATCTCGGTGGAGCCGCACCAGATCATCACGACCCGCTCCAGCTGGTTCGCATCGCGGAGCGCGTTGATGTCCTCCCGGATCTGCTCGAGCATGGCCCGCTTGGACACCGCGCCCATCGTGTTGGGCCCGTCGAGGCGCTTCACGTACTGCGCGTCGAACGCGGCCTTCATCGGCCGCACACCGCGCAGCGCCTCGGAGATCGACTCGAGGTGACGGGGGCCGTCGAGCACCCCGGCGCGCTGGGCGGCCACGTAGGCGTCATCGGGGAACGGGTCCCACGCGCCGAACACGACGTCGTCCAGCGACGCCAGCGGCACGAAGTCCTTGATCAGCGGCACGCGGCCGTCGGTGCGGCGACCGAGCCGGATCGTGCCCATCTGGGTGAGCGAACCGATCGGTTCGCTCACCCCGCGCTTGGCCAGCTCGACGCCGGCGATGAGGGTGCTGGCCACGGCGCCGAGCCCGACGGTGAGCACGCCGAGCTTGCCGGTTGCGGGGGCGATCGTGGGCGAGGGAACGGTCATGTCAGTTTCTTTCACTCGTGGACACCCGCCGCGGCCGCGCCGACGCGCACGCCGCCCGGCGCCCGGAGACGAACGTTAGTGTCTCGCCCACGGCCAGCCGCGAGCAGCGCCGGTGCGATGCGACCCGCCGCCGACGGGGGTTCTATGCTCCGCTCCCGCAGATCAGGCCCCTTCTGGTGCGGGAGTCGAACAGGCATAGACGCTCAGCCGGTCATTCAGTTCGAGCACGTGACGAAGCGCTTCGGTGCCTTCGTGGCCGTGCACGAGGCGCACTTCGCCATCGGCGAAGGCGAGTTCTTCTCCTTGCTGGGCCCCTCGGGTTGCGGCAAGACCACCACGTTGCGCATGGTGGCCGGGTTCGAGCGGCCCACGAGCGGCCGCATCCTGCTGGACGGACGGGACGTGTCCCGGGTCCCGCCCTACAAGCGCGACGTCAACACCGTGTTCCAGCAGTACGCGCTGTTCCCGCACCTGTCGGTGTACGACAACGTCGCGTTCGGGTTGCGGTCACGGAAGGTCGGCGCCGCCGAGGTGCGGCGGCGGGTGGGCGAGCTGCTGGAGCTGGTGCGCCTGCCCGAGGTGGCCGACCGCCGCCCCGGCCAGCTGTCGGGCGGGCAGCAACAACGGATCGCCCTGGCCCGGGCGCTCGTCAACCGGCCGCGGGCACTGCTGCTCGACGAGCCCCTCGGCGCGCTGGACCTCAAGCTGCGCGAGACGATGCAGGTGGAGCTCAAGCGCATCCAGCGTGAGGTGAACGCCACGTTCGTCTACGTGACCCACGACCAGGCCGAGGCGTTGACCATGTCCGATCGGATCGCGGTGATGCACGCCGGGCGGACCGAGCAGATCGGCACGCCGCCGGAGATCTACCACCGGCCGGCCACCGCCTTCGTCGCCTCGTTCATCGGCAACGCCAACCTCCTGCCGGCGCGGGTGGCCGGCCGGGACGGGCAGCGGTTCACCGTCGACGTGGCCGGCGCCGGTCGCCACACCGTCACCGCCGACGCCGGCCCCGAGCTCCATACCGTACCGAATGGCACGGACGTGCTGTTCATGGTCAGGCCCGAGGCGATGATGGTCAGCCGCCAGGAGCCGGCGGGCGTCGGCGGGCGGGTGGCGGTCACCGTGACCGACGTGGTCTTCGCCGGGCCCACCCTGCGCTGCGTCGGGCACACCGCCCACGGGGCGGTGCTCACCGCCGAGGTCGGCCCCCACGGGCTCTCCGTCGCCCCCCAGCGCGGCGAGCAGGTGTGGCTCTCGTGGGCGGAAGCCGCCGCCGGCCTCGTGCCGGCCGACGTCACCGGGCCCACGGGGCTCACCGGTGCCCAACCCCTCGTCGAACCATCCGGTCCCCCCGGAGAAAGGATCTGAGCGATGGCCGCTTCCCCTGCGTCGTGGACCCGCCGCCGGTTCCTGCGCAACAGCGCAGCCCTCCTGGGAGGTCTGGGTGCGATGCCAACGTTGCTCGCCGCCTGCGGCGGTGGCGAGGCGGCGTCCAGCCCCGCGGCGCGCGCCGAGGGCGATGGCGCCGCGAACGCGTTGGTGGTCGACTCGTGGCCGATCTACATCGACGATGACCCCGAGGAGGGCACGGTGGCCCGGTTCCGGGCCGCGTCGGGCATCGATCTCACCTGGAACGAGGACATCAACGACAACAACGAGTACTTCGCCAAGATCCAGCCCCTGCTGTCCCAGGGCAAGGCGATCAGCGCCGACATCATCACCCCGACATACTGGATGGTACCCCGGCTGGTGCAGCTCGACTGGTTGGAGCCGTTGCCCCTCGACGCCATCCCCAACCGGGTGAACCTGCTGCCGTCGTTGAAGAACCCGTCGTGGGATCCGAGCGGCGAGTACAGCCTGCCGTGGCAGACCGGCATCACCGGCATCGCCTACAACCGGGCGGTGACCGGCCGGGCGTTGGGCAGCATGGCCGACCTGTTCGATCCGGCGTTGAAGGGCAAGGTGGGCGTGCTCACCGAGATGCGCGACACCGTCGGGCTGCTGATGCTGGCCGACGGCGAGGACCCCGCCAACCCCACCTTCGAGCGGGCGGCGGGTGCCTTCGAGCGGTTGCAGGAGGCCAAGGAGAGCGGCCAGATCCGGCGGTTCACCGGCAACGACTACATCGATGACCTGGTGGCCGGGAACTTCGGGGCCTGCATCGCCTGGTCGGGCGACATCGCCCAGCTGGCGCTGGACAACCCCGACATCGGCTTCGTGGTGCCCGAGGAGGGCGGGATGCGCTTCGCCGACTGCATGGTGGTGCCCAAGGGTGCGGCCAACGTGGCCAACGCCGCCCGCTTCATGGACTTCGTGTACAACCCCGACAACGCCGCCCGCATCACCGCGGCGGTGCAGTACCTCTCCCCCGTCGACGGCGTGGCCGACGCGCTGCGACGCCTGGGGGGCGAGGCGGCCGCGCTGGCCGAGTCGACGGTGCTGTTCCCCGACGCGGCCACCACCTCCCGGTTGCGCACCTTCGGTCCGCTCTCCGAGGAGGAGGAAGCCCGCTTCGACGAGGCGTTCTCGGCCATCGCGGGCGCCTGAGGTGGCCGAGCCCACGCCGGGCCAGCGCCGGGGACGGTTGGCGCCCTACGCCCTGCTGTCCCCGGGCATGTTGTGGTTGGTGCTGTTCTTCCTGGTGCCGCTGGCCAGCCTGCTGCGCATGTCGCTGTCCACCAAGCGCAGCCGCTTCGACTTCGATCCGTCCTTCAGCTGGGACTGGAGCAACTACGGCGACGTGTTCACGACGTGGGGTTCGCAGCTCGGTCGCAGCTTCCTGTTCGCCGGAGCGGCGACGTTGCTGTGCCTGGCCATCGGCTACCCGCTGGCCTACTGGATCGCCTTCCACGGTGGACGCTGGCGCAACCTGCTCATCGGTCTGGTGGTGGTGCCGTTCTTCACGTCCTTCCTGCTGCGCACCATCTCCTGGACGGTGGTCCTGGCCGACAACGGCACGGTGGTGCGGGCGCTGCGCGGCGCCGGCCTGACCGATGTGCTGCGCTGGCTGCGCCTCACCGACGGCGACCGCGTGCTCGACACGCCGTTGGCCGTCATCGGCGGGCTCACCTACAACTTCCTGCCGTTCATGGTGCTGCCCATCTACGTGAGCCTGGAGAAGATCGACGCCCGCCTGGTGGACGCCGCCGGCGACCTGTACGCCGGCGGTGCGGCGGCGTTCGCCCGGGTGGTGCTGCCGCTGTCGCTGCCGGGGGTGTTCGCCGGCAGCCTGCTGACGTTCATCCCGGCGTCCGGTGACTTCGTCAACGCGTACTTCCTGGGTGGCACGCGCAGCCGCATGATCGGCAACGTCGTGCAGGATCGCTTCCTGGTGCAGCTCGACTACCCGGGAGCGGCCGCCATCTCCTTGGTGCTGATGGCGATCATCACCGCTGCGGTGCTGCTCTACGCCAAGCTGCTCGGCACCGAGGAGCTGGCGTGAGGCCCGGCGCCGGCCGGGCCGTGCTCACCGCGGTGGCGGCCGCCGTGCTCGTGTACCTGTTCGTGCCGATCGCGCTGATCGTCGTGTTCAGCTTCAACCGGCCCACCGGCCGCTACAACCTGGTGTGGCAGCGCTTCACGCTCGACAACTGGCTGCACCCGCTGGCCGACCCGGCGATCAACGATGCGCTGGGCCGCAGCCTGCAGGTGGCGGCGGCGGCCACCGCGGCGGCGGCGGTGATGGGCACGATGGTGGCCATCGCGCTGGCACGGTACCGCTTCCGCGGCGGTGCGCTGGTCAACCTGCTGCTGGTGCTGCCGCTGACCACCCCCGAGATCGTGCTCGGCTCGTCGCTGGCCCTGCTCTTCATCAACCGCGGCGTGACCCGCGGGTTCTGGACGATCGTCATCGCCCACGCCATGTTCTGCGTCAGCTTCGTGGCGATCACGGTCAAGGCCCGCATCCGGGGCTTCGACTGGACCCTGGAGGACGCCACCATGGACCTCGGCGCCGGACCGTGGCGCACGTTCAGCCGGGTGACGTTCCCGTTGATCCTGCCGGGCGTGCTGGCAGCGGCGCTGTTGAGCTTCTCGTTGTCGATCGACGACTTCATCATCACCGCGTTCGTGCGGGGTGAGGGCAACACCACGGTCCCCACGTACGTGTACGGATCGTTCCAGCGGGAGCTCTCCCCGCAGGTGCACGTGGTGTCGACCGGGCTGCTGGTCCTGAGCGTGGCCGCGCTCGGCCTGTCGGTCCTCTACCAGCGCCGGCGGACCTAGCCGGCGCCACACCCCGTCGGGCTCAGGCCCCGGCGCGCCCGTAGGCCGCCGGGTCCAACCCGAAGGTGCGGGCGGCGTTGAGGCCGAGGATCTTGGCCCGGCTCGCGTCGCTGAGGTGGCCCATCGTGCGCTCGATGGCCTCGGCGGAGTGCGGCCAGGAGCCCTCGTGGTGGGGGTAGTCGTTGGCCCACAGCAGGTTGTCCACCAGGTCGAGCTCCTCCGCTTGGGCGAGCCCGTGGCGGTCCTCCTGGAACGAGGCGAAGCAGTGCCGGCGGAAGTAGGTGGACGGCAGCTCGGGGATGACCGGCCGCACCCAGAAGTGGTGGGCCTTGTAGGCGTAGTCCATCGTCTCGAGCAACCACGGGATGAAGCCGATGCCGCTCTCGATGAGGCCCGCCCGGATGCCGGGGAAGCGCTCGAACACGCCGGAGGTGATCATCTGCACCAGCGGCTCGATGGTGGTCTCCATCGAGTGGCACACGTAGTTGATGATCGCCCCACCGTTGCCGCCCACCGCCCGGGGGTCACGCCCGGTCGACACGTGGAACGTGACCGGCAGGCCGGTCTCCTCGATGAGCTCCCACATGGGCAGGAACGCCGGGTCGTTGTACTGCAGCTTGCCGGGCTCGTTGGGTCCGTAGACGGGCTGGTTGCCCAGGCACAGGCCGCGCCAGCCGTGCTCGGCCGCCCAGCGGATCTCGGCCATTGCGCCCTCGATGTCGCCCGAGGCGATCAGCGCCAACGGCAGCTGGGTGGGCGCCGGGCCCTGCATGTGCTCGCCGAAGTACTCGAGCGCCCAGCGGTTCCAGGCCCGGCACATGGCCATGGCGAAGGTCGGGTCGGGGGTGGCCCAGCACAGCAGCCCGCTGTTGGGGAAGATCAGCTCCACGTCGACGCCGTCGGCCCGCTGCTCGGTGATGCGGCGGGCCAGGTCCTTGCCGGTGCCGGCCCGCAGCAGGTCCTCGTCCTCCATCCGGGAACCGGAATGGCGGTTGTGCTCGGCCTTCTCGAAGGCCTGCTGGTCCTGCACCGTCTTGGAGGACTTGCCCGGCTTCACCATCATGGGGGCGTTGCCCTCGCTGTACATCCACAGCGAGCCGTCCTCGCGCTGCTCGATGCGCGGCACCCGGCTGCGGTACTCCGGCTCCACGGTCTGCCAGAACGCGTGGGGCTCGGTCACGTGGCAGTCGGCGGAGACCATGAAGTACTTGGCCGGGTCGTCGGGCCGGGCCGTGCGGGTCCAGCCCTGGACGCCGGGGGTCTCGAGCCGCCAGGCGTTGCGGGGCTGCATCGTTGCGGTCATGGGATCCTCCGGGGGTGGCGCCAGGCGTGTTGCCGCGAGGCTACCGAATCGGTTTTCGAACGGCCGACTACGCTGCCCCCATGAACCAGCGCTCGATGCCGAGCCCGTGCGCCGAGCGGGTCGCGGCCACCGTGGACCGCTCCGGCAGCCTGACGGTCGCCCCGCTGCTCGATGCCATCGCCGCCCAGGCCGAGAAGGCCGATCTGTCCCGCAGCGTCGACCCCGACGTGATCACCGCCCTCAAGGCCTCGCCGGTGCTGCCCATGGTGGCGAGCACCGAGATCGGCAGGTCGGAGGCATCGGTGGCCCGCCTCGGTGCGGAGCTGGCGGCGGTGGCGGCGGCGTGCGGCTCCACCGCCTGGTGCCTGTGGAACCACTGGTCGGTGTTCCACCTGTTCGTGGGGGCGTTGGGCCCCGATCACGCCGACCTGCTGCGGGCCATGGTGGAGGGCCACCAGTGGGTGTGCTTCCCCGGCGGGGCCGGCAGCCAGGTGTTCGGTCGCATCGACGGCGACGAGGTGGTCCTCGACGGTTCGGCGATGTTCGGTTCGGGCAGCCGCTACGCCGACTGGACGGGCGTGGCGTTCGCCATCGGCGACGGCTCCCGGCCGCCCACCCCGACGAGCTGCGCTTCGCCGTGGTGCCGCTCGACGGGCCGGGGGTGCGCATCGAGCCCACGTGGGACGGTGCCTCGGTGCGGGCGTCGGCCACCGACACGATCCACTACGACGGCGTGCGCATCCCGCTGGCCCGCTGCACGCCGTGGTTCGCCGCCAACCGGGCGGCCGCGTTCCAGGACCCGGCGCTGCCGATGGTCAACGGCCGCTACCGGGAGGATTGGGTGGGTCTGAGCGACATCTGGCTGGCCCACATGGGGTGGGCACCGTCCAGGCCGCGCTGGAGGAGGCGATCGCCTCGATCGACGGTCGGCGGGCGATCATGGGCGCCAACATGGTGAACATGCCGAACGTCCAGGCCAACCTGGGGGCGGTGACCGCGGCGTGACCACGGCCCGGTTCGCCGTCGAGGGTGCGGCGGCCGACGTGGACGCCCGCATCGCTGCCGGCCGCATCCCCACCGAGGCGGACTTCCAGCGGCGGGGGCGGTGTCGGCCACCGCGCTGACGCTGTGCCAGGACGCCATGATGACGCTGCTGCGGACCCTCGGCGGCAACGGCCTGCGGGAGGGCGGCACGTTCGAGCGGCGCTGGCGCGACGTGGCCGCCATGCCGATCCACATCAACACCCACCCGGATCGGGTGCACCTGCAGTTGGGCAGTTCCTGCTCGGCGTCGAGGGCCAGCGCTTCTAGGTCCCGGCGAGTGGCTCGCCGCGACCGGTCGGCAGCAGCCGCAGTGCCCAGCTCAGCTCAGCCTGCATCCACCGAGCCGGCCGTCGCACCTTCCTTGCCACGGGGCTCCTTCGGCGCCTCCCCGGCCGCCGGCCCCCGGGTCCGAACCCTGCCCGCAAGCGGCTGCCCCGCCTGCGAGGGCCGGGCGCTCCGCCGACCGGCAACCCACCGGCGCCCTGCTTCGGCGGCGATTCGACGTCGATTCGACCGCATCGACCGGCCGGGTTCGGCCGCCCACCGGTGGCGTCCACCGCCTCCGGTCAGGGTGCACAGCCACACCGACGGTGGCCAGACTTCGTGTCTCACGACCAATTCCGAATCGACCTCGAATCGAGCGCGAAGGATCCCGCCAGACTGAAGCTCCGTTCCCGCGCTTTGGAACGCCCGGCGGCCCCGATCCTGCTGCGGTCTCGGTGCGACCGCCGGCGTTGCGGCGCAGCGCGGCCACCTCCCGACGGAGCTCGCCAGCTCCTGGCGGACCGGCTCCATCTCGCCAGCAACGCCGCGGGCTGGGCAGGGCGGCGACGACGAGGTGGTCGTCGTCCACCCGGGCGCACCCACCGGCCCGGGCCACCGCCCGGCATCGCAGCGCGCCCCGAGGGGTCGCCCGTCGGCGTGCCGGCGCAAGGCTACGGTGCCCACCATGTCGATCGATCGACGCAGCTTCCTGGTCGGCGCCGCCGCACTGGCCGCCGCCGCGTGCCGAGCCGTACCCGACGGTACGGCGTCGTCGGCACCCGCCGCGGCGAGGGCGCCGACACCACGCCGCCGGCCGCAGGCGCAGACACTGCGTCCACCGCGAGCTCGACGACCGCCGCACCGGCCACGACCGCGGCGCCGGCCACGACGACGACCCCGGCCACGTCCACGACCCATGACGGCAGCCCGGCCGTGTTCGTCCCGAAAGGCGCCGGCCTGCGGCCCGAGGTGGCGCTGACCTTCCACACCAACGGCGACACCGCCATCGCCACCGCCCTGCTCGACCGGTTGGCGTCCCGCAACGTGGCCATCACCGCGTTCGTGGTGGGCGAGTGGCTGGTGGCCAACCCCGATCTCGGCCGGCGCATCGTGGCCGATGGCCATGAGTTGGCCAACCACACGTGGTCGCACCTGTCGATGGGCGAGCTCGACCGGCCGGCCATCGCCACCGAGATCGACCGCTGCGCCGAGGCGATCGCCGCGGTCACCGGCGATCGGGGCCGGTGGTTCCGGCCCTCGGCGATGGAGGTGCCCACCGAGGACGTGCTCGTGGAGGCGGGGGCGGCCGGCTACGCCACGGTGATCGGCTACAGCGTGGACCCGCTCGACTTCACCGACCCGGGGGCCGACGCCATCGTCGCCGGCACCGCGGTGGCCGCGCCCGGCGACATCGTCAGCCTGCACTTCGGCCATGCCGACACCGTCGCGGCCATCGACCCGATAATCGACGGGTTGGCCGCCGCCGGTCTGCGCCCGGTCACCGTCTCGCAGCTGCTGCGCCGCATGACCGGCCACGGCGAACCGCGAACCGCGCGATGACCGGCAGCCTCCGCTCGATCCCGTAGCGGCGGCCGCTGCGCTCAACGCCACGTTCGTGGACAACCTCCACGCGCTGCTGGCCATGACCTACGACCGCATCGAGCCGGGGTCGGCCAGCAACCGCATGGCGGTGCGCCCGGCGTTGTTCGCCTCCAACGGCTTCCTGCACGCCGCCTCGGTGGTGGCGCTGGCCGACTCGGCCTGCGGGCACGGCTGCCTGGCCTCGCTGCCCGACGGCGCCAGCGGGTTCACCACCGTCGAGCTCAAGAGCAACTTCCTGGGCACCGCCACCGAGGGCGTGCTCGTGTGCCGGGCCCGCCTGGCCCACGGCGGGCGGACCACCCAGGTGTGGGACGCCGAGGTGGCCCGCGAGGCCGACGGCCGGGTCATCGCCCTGTTCCGCTGCACCCAGCTCATCCTCTACCCGCAACCCTGACCCGACCGGCGGTCTGCCGCGGACCCACCTCGGGCGGGAACGGCAGGGGCACGCCGCTCGATAGGGTGCCCGCTCATGGCCGAACCAGAGGTGCCCATCAGGCCCGCCGCCACCGTGATCGTCATCCGCGACCGGGTGGGCGGTGGCGGCATCGAGACGTTGCTGTTGCGGCGCAGCGCCGAGCTCGCCTTCCACGGTGGCAGCTGGGTGTTCCCCGGCGGCCGGCTCGACCCCGAGGACTACCACCCCGAGCGCCCCGACGACCTCGAGCACGCCGCCGCCCACGCCGCCGCCCGCGAGGCCCACGAGGAGGCGGGGGTGCAGATCGACCCCGCCCACCTGCTGCCGTTCGCCCATTGGACGACCCCGCCGGGCCGCAACCGCCGCTTCGCCACCTGGTTCTTCGTGGCGCCGATGACCGGTGCGCGGGCCACCTTCGATGTGACCGTCGACGGCTCGGAGATCAACGACCACCTGTGGGTCACGCCGCCCGAGGCCATCGCCGCCCACGCCCGCGCGGAGGTGGAGCTGCCGGCGCCCACGTTCGTGTCCTTGACCCGCCTGGGCGGTTACCGCGACGTGGCCCACGCCGTGGCGGCCATCCCCACCGAGCCCTACCGCCACTTCACCCCGCGGCTGGTGCACGTGGACGGCGAGTGGGTGGCCACGCTCTACAACGGCGACGTCGCCTTCGAGCACGAGCACGTCGATCTGCAGGCCCCGGGGCCCCGCCACCGCATCTGGCTGACGGGCCTGCCCTGGCGCTACGAGCTCGAAGGGCTGTGAGCACCGGGCGCCGACGGTCCACCGGCCCGGTCGCACGTCGACCGGGCGCCGCTTCGGTTGCCGGAGCGCCGGTTCAGGTGAGGTAGACGGCGATGCCGAAGGCGGCCACGGCGGCGCCCAGCGCGATGGTCAGCACCCGGCCGGCGGCGAGCTTGCGGTCGAGGCCGAGACCGCCCACCAGCGCCACGGTGGCCAGCGTGCACACGCCCACGCCCACGTCGCTGCGGGAAGCGGGGAAGGCCTCGGTGGCCAGCTCGACGGTGAGCGGGCCGGGTGTGGCCACCCGGGTGAGCCCGTGCCACAGGATCGGTCCGGCCGCGGCCGCGGCGGCGGTGAGCAGCAGCCGCCTGGCCTCGAGCGGCCGCTCGAAGGGGGCCATGCCGAACAGCGTGGCCACCGCGGTCAGCGCGGCGGACAGCAGGATCGTTCCCCAGCTGAGCACACCGCCACGCTAGAGCCGCCGCACCGGCCCGCCCGGGACCGGTCGGCGGCGGGCGAGGCGACCCACGCCCGGCCGTCCGCAGGCCGTCATGATCCCCCAAACCATGCATTCGCGACACCGCAAGTGACGGATCGGCCGCTAGACCGGATCCTCGTGCAGGTCTCCACCACCGTCGGCGTGATCATCGGCGCCGACCATCCGATCGGTGCCGTCGTCGCCCGGGCGCTGTTGGTGGACGGGGCGGCGTCGGTCACGCTGCTCGACCGGCGCCGTGCCCTCACCGGGCTCCAGGCCCGGGCCGACGGGCTGGTGGCGCAGCACCGCGACCGCTCGGTGCGGGCCCATGGGCTCGATCTCGATGATCCGGTGGCCCTGGCGCAGCGGTTCGCGTCGATCCGTCATGACGAGGGCCCCGTCGACTGGGTGGTCAACCTGCTCGGTCCCGCGGCGGGACCACAGCCCGACGCCCTGCACATCGACGGCGTGGCGGTGGGCGAGCCGCCCCGTTGGCCCGAGCTCTCCCTGGCGGCGTCGGCGACGCGGGTGACCGCCTCGTTCGGCCGCAGCGTGCTGGTGACCCGGCTGGCCCGGGAGGAGTTCCGCCACCGCGGTGGCGTGCTCGTGCACGGTTGGTGCGGTGACGGGGACGGGTCCGACGCCCTGTGGCGGGCCTGCGAGGCCGCGGTGCGGACCCTGGCCGCGGCCGATGCCGAGGCCGCGGGCACCGTCGGCGCCGACCTGGCCGTCTCGGTGGTGGACGCCGGCGACGGCGTGCCGCTGGCGGCGGCCGTGCAGGCCGGGCTCCGGTCCGCCCGACGGGGATCACCGGCGGGCAACACGACGGACTGAGCTCGACCAGCGATTACGCTCACAGGACTGCCGCGTCGGATCACCCGATCCCCCCGATGGCGCCGCTGACCGCGAATCTCCCGCCACAATAGGTGTTCTACATGGCCCGATTCTTCTCCTCTCCCGGCTTCCGGGACCGCGACGACGGCTGGTTCCGCGTCGGCACGGTCGAGGTCACGACCACCATGCTCCTGGTGGGCCTCGGCGTGTTCGGCATCCTGTTGCGCGCCCTGTCGCCGAGCACCTCCAACCAGCTGCTGTTCAGCTCGCCGCTGGTCCGCCGGGGGGAGGTGTGGCGCATCGTCAGCTGGCCGGCGGGCCTGTTCGGCAACGCCGTGTTCTGGTCGGCGCTGTCGCTGTTCTTCCTCTACGTGATCGGTTCCCAGCTCGAGCGTGTGGTGGGGCGCAACCGGTTCCTGACCTTCATCGCGCTCGTGGTCGTGGTGCCGGCGCTGGTGTGCACGGTGTTCAACGTGGCCGCCGGCGGCATGCGCTACGTGTCGCTGCCGTGCTTCGTGGGCCTGGCGCTCGTGTACCCGAACGCCCGGAGCTTCTTCAACATCCCGCTGTGGGTGCTCGCCGCGCTGTTCGTGGCCATCGACGTGCTGCAGCTCCTCGGTGATCGCCTCACCGACCAGATCCTGTTCCTGTTCATCGGCCTGGGGGTGGGGCTGCTCGCGCTGCGCAGCTTCGGCGTCCTGGAGGACGTGAAGTGGCTGCCCAAGCTGGCCATGCCCCGACGCGGCGGCGGGCGCAGCGGCCCGCAGTCCGGCTCACGGCGCGGTCCCTCCCGAGGGCGCTCGGGCGGCAAGCGCAAGCTCAAGGCCGTCCCCAACCCGCCCGCCGATGCCTTCCGGCCGCCGGCGCCCAAGCCGGGCGAGGGCCTGCGCCAGGCGGAGCTCGACATGCTGCTCGACAAGATCGCGGCCAGCGGGATCGAGAGCCTCACGCCCGAGGAGCGGCGCCGCCTCGACGAGGCCAGCCGCCGCCTCCGCGACGAGAAGGGCTGACCGCCCCGGCCCTCAGTTCGAGATGGCGGCCAGGTCCAGGTGCTCGGCGAACTTCTCGATGGCGGCCCGGCGACGGGTGGGCACGTGCTCGGACGGCACCTCGGTGGCCTTGTAGCGCTTGAGCTGCTGGCGGGCGACCGTGACCTTGTGGACCTCGTCGGGCCCGTCGTACAGCCGGGCGGCGCGGGCGTTGCGGTACATGGCCTCGAGCGGCAGGTCGGTGGTGTAGCCGAGTGAGCCGTGGATCTGGATGGCCCGGTCGATCACCTCGTAGAGCACCTTGGCACCCCAGAACTTGATCACCGCGATCTCGGTGCGGGCATCGCTGTAGTGGCGGCCGGCGGCGTGCAGCTGGTCCATCTTCCACGCCGCCTGCAAGGTGAGCAGGCGGGCGGCCTGCATGTCGGCGTAGGACTGGGCGATCCAGTCCTGGATCATCTGCTTGTCCGACAGCACGCCGCCGGAGACGTGGCGGCTCAGCGCCCGCTCGCAGAGCAGGTCGTAGGCCCGCTGGGACTGGCCCAACCAGCGCATGGCGTGGTGGATGCGGCCGGGACCGAGCCGCTTCTGGGCGAGGGCGAAACCCTGACCCAGGCCCGCCTCGTACCCACCGACGATGTTCTCCTTTGGCACCCGCACGTTCTCGTAGAGGATCTCGGCGTGGCCGCCGGGCTCCCCGGTGCGGTGGTCGGGGTGGCTCATGGTGGGCACATCGCGCAGGATGTTGACGCCCGGCGTGCCCCGCGGCACCAGGATCATCGAGAACGCCTTGTAGGGGCCCACCTCGGCCGGGTCACCGGTGCGGCACATCACGATGAGCAGCTCGGCGATCGAGGCGTTGGAGCTGAACCACTTGTGGCCGTTGATGACCCACTCGTCGCCGTCGAGGGTGGCGGTGGTCGTCAGCCGGGTGGGGTCGGCACCGGCGCCGGGTTCGGTCATGGAGAAGCAGCTGCGGAAGCGACCGTCGAGCAGCGGCTGCATCCAGCGCTCCTTCTGCTCGGGCGTGCCGCCCACGGCCAGCAGCTCGGCGTTGCCCGAGTCGGGCGCCTGGTTGCCGAAGATGGCCGGCGCATAGGCACAGGCACCGAGGATCTCGTGCATCAGGCCGAGCTTGACCTGGCCGAACCCGAGACCGCCCATGTCCGGCGGCAGGTGGGCGGCCCACAGCCCCTGCCGCTTGACCTCCTGCTTGAGCGGTTCGGTGATGCGGGCGAAGCGCTCCCAGCCGCCGGGGGCGCGCCACTGGTCCTCGAGCGTCTCGAGCGGGATGATCTCCTCCCGCACGAAGCCCCGCATCCAGTCGAGCTTGGCTTCGAACTCGGGCTCGGTCGAGAAATCCCAGGCCATGTCGTTCCCCCGTCACAGTCCAGCGAGCAGTCGAACGACCCTAGCCCTTCGCCCGCCGCCGACGAGCCGGCGGCCGGCGCGGCCGGCCCCGTTCAGGAGCCGGCGGGGGCGGTCGAGTTGACGCCCACCAAGGGGGCGAGGCCGTCCTCGCCGGCTTCGCCGCCGTCATCGTCGCCGGCATCCGAGCCGGCGGTCGTGCGCTCGCCCCGCTCGGCGGTCTCCTCCGCCCAGGTCGCCTTGGCCCCCTCGTGACCGGTGCGGATGATCCACACCGTGTTCAAGGTGGCCACCGCCACCGCGCCGACGATCAGCACCGCCCGCAGCACGGAGCTCATCGACCGCTGCGATGAGACCGCAGCGCCCACCGATGCGTCCGTGGACCGCCGGGTGGTGAAGTGGGTGACGGCGATGAGCCCGATGACAGCCAGGAGCAGCAGCAGGGCGATGGGCCGCATCTGATCGCCCAACTCGGTGTGCTCCCGCAGGACAGCGGAGCGCTCGACGTTGTGCTCCAGCTCCTCGCCGCTGCCGGCCGCCAGCAGGGTCCCCAGCGTGGCCACGAAGGTCAGGCCGAGCACGTACCACCGCAGGCGCAGGTGGGCGCTGCTCGACACGGCGATCAGCACGAGCGCGATCGACGCCAGCGGGATGAGGACGACGGGGATGTGCACCAGCAGCGGGTGCGCGGGGATGCCGGCGATCTGGTCGAGCTCCATGGGGGGTCCTTTCCTGAGCTGGTGCGGGCCGGGGTTGGTCGCACCGTCGCATGGCGACGGCCGCACCGACGCGAACGCGTCATACCGCCCGGCACGATGCCGGTCGGTACGACGGGATCGGGCTGGGCGGCCGGGTTCCGGTGGCTCAACGTATTGGCAGTCGGGCCAAGCCCGGCACCGGCGGAGGTTAGGGAAAGGGAAAGATGCACCGATCTGCACGCTGCGGCCTTCGCCGGCGGCCGTTTCGATGTGACGGGGAGCACCCGGGGGCCCGCTGCACCGTTGCGGGCCCCCGGGCTCCGGCCGGAGCCGGCCGCGCTGCCGAGAGGGACGGCAGCCCGGGGGGATCGACTCCGGGGATCCGGACGGGTGGGAGGGACCACCCGTCTCGGGATCGGTGTGCTCGACGTTGTTGCGACACCACTGACGTCGCCACGACCGGGAAAGTCGCGGCCACGCACGAAGTTTTTCCGCCGCGACCTTTTGCGGCCCGGGAGCGTCGAGGACACATGCTGGAAGCGCGGTTGCTGGCCAAGTGCTGGGCCGTGCTCGCTCCCGACGGTGTGCCCCCGGGCCGGGCCGGTCGGGCGACCGGCTCCGGTGCTACCGCCGGTGCTGCGGGGCCACCGGACGACCTCAGAGCCCTCGTCGAGGAGCACGGCACCGCCATCTACCGCTACGCCCTCAGCATCGTGCGCGATCCCGCCACCGCCGAGGACATCGCCCAGGAAGCGCTGACCAAGGCGTGGCTGGCCCTGCCGTCGTTCCGGGGCGAGTCGAGCCTGCGGTCGTGGCTGCTGCGCATCACCCACAACGCCGCCATGTCGATGCTGCGGGTGCGCCGGGCCGAGGCGATGGACCCCACCGACATCGAGGTGCCGTCCGCCCCCGACCACGTGGAGGGCGCGGTGGAGGACCGGCTCGCCCTCGACCAGTTCCAGCGGGCGCTCGGCGAGCTCGACGAGCTGTCCCGCCAGATCGTGGTGCTGCGCGAGGTGGAGGACCTGCCCTACGACACCATCGCCGCCATGCTGCGGGTGCCGTTGCCCACGGTGAAGACCCGGCTGCTGCGCGCCCGGCGCCAGCTGGTGGCGGCGCTGGAGGGTTGGCGATGAGGTGGCGCCACCCGAGCCGGGCCGCGCTGCGCCGGTGGCTGGCCGGCGGGGCCGACGAACGTACCGAGCAGCATGTCCTCACCTGCGACCGTTGTGCGGGCGGGCTCGAGGCCATGGCCGGTAGCGCCGCGCCCGGGGCGGTCGCCCCGGCAGCGGACCGCAGCCCTCAGCTGCGGGCTGCGCTGGAGGCGGTGCTGGCCGCTCCGCCGGAGCTGAACGTCCGCCTCACCGCGCAGGTGCATGAACAGCAGCAGCGGATCCGGCTGCAGGACGTCGTGGTTGATGCCGTCGGGGGCGGCTTCGATACGCTGCGGCTGCTCATCGGCGAGCAGGAGGACACCGGGGATGGCTGAGTGGATCGCAGCGGCGGCCGTCGTGGTGGCGGCGGTGGTGGCCGCATCGGTCCTCAGCCGCCTGACCCGGCGGGCACTCGGCGCACCCAACCGACCCGAGGCCCTGCGCTCATCGGCCGCCTCGCTGGCCTCCGTGGTGTTCTCCCTGGCGCTGGTCATCGGTCTGGTGGTGGCGGTGAGCGTGGTAGCGCCCGACCTGCTGGCCGACATACCCACCCAGCTGGTCACCTACCTGCCCCGGGTCGTGGTGGCCGTGGTGATGATCATCGGCGCCCGGGCGGTGGCCACCGCGGCCGAGATCGCCGTGGGGCGGGCGCTGGCCCGGGCCAGCAACGCCACCCAGCGCCGCGTGGTCACGGCCGTGCGGGCCGGCATCCTCGGCCTGGCCGGCCTGCTGGCCGTCGGCCAGCTCGGGATCAACACGACGGTCATCAACCTGGCGGTGGCGGCGCTGTTCTTCGGCACGGCCGCCACCCTGACGTTGTTGATCGGTCTGGGCGGCCAGGAGGTGGCCAACCAGGCGGCCGCGGCGCGGACGCTCAAGCGTTCGTTGCGGGTGGGCGACGAACTGGAGCTGCACGATGTCAGCGGGGTGGTGGTGGCCGAGCACGCCACCGCCGTGGAGATCCAGCGGGCCGACGGCGCCCACGTGCTGGTGCCGGCCGCCCGGCTCGTGCAGGAAACGGTGATCGTGCGGCGCTCGGCCGGCTGATCCTCCCCTGGTTCGGGGAACCGCCCTCCTCAAAGTTGGGTGAGCCGAATACCCAGGTACTGATTTCGCCGTACGTGACCGATAACGAGCATCATGGCTTTGTTCTCGCGGTTCGGCGGAACGTCGACCGGTTCCCGGCGACGGCGTGGCACCGGTGCTCCCGGCACCGGTGAGCATGGCGCGGTTGCCGTCGAGGCGGCGCTCATCATCCCGCTGATGGTGATGATGTTCGCCGGCGTCATCGAGTACGGGACGATGTTCCGTCACGGTCTCGCCGTGTCGAACGCCGCTCGGCAGGGTGCCCGCACCGCGGCCCAGGTGGGCACCACGGCCGATGCCGACTACCGGATCGTGCAGTCGACGTTGGGATCGCGCGGGTCGCTGTCCACCGCCCAGATCGAGGCGATCCTCATCTACAAGGCCGACGCGGCCAACGGCGACGTGCCCCCGGCGTGCATCACCGCCATGAACGACGGCGCCGCCGGCGTGGCCGGCACCTGCAACGTCTACTACAAGAGCGCCGGCTTCCTGGGGACCGACCCGATGCCCTGGACGCCGAGCAGCCGCCTCAACGATCTCTACACGGGCCGGGAGTTCATCGGCGTGTACGTGAACACCACGTTCACCTCGCCGCTGCACCTCACCATCCGCAACCGCGGCGTGGCCGACCGGGTGGTGTTCCAGTTCGACCCGGGCTCTGATCAGCCGATGACCATCGGCGGCACCCTGCCCTCGGTGCCGACCACCACCGCGCCGCCCACGTCGACCACCGCGCCCACCTCCACGACGGCACCGACGTCTTCGACCGCACCGCCCACGACCGCAGCGTCCTCGACGACCACCCGCCCGCCCACCACCACGACGCGTCCACCGACGACGACCACCCGGGCCACCACCACCACCCGGGCCACCACCACCACCCGAGCGACCACGACGACCCGGCCGCCCACCACGACGACCCGGCCACCGACCACGACCACTCGGGCGACGACCACCACGGCGGCGCCGACCACGACCACACGCCCGCCGACCACCACGACCCGGGCCACCACCACCACGTTCGGGGGAGGCATCTTCTGATGCGTGCGACGCAACCTTGCTCGGCGGCAGCGGCAGCGGCAGCCCGCCCGACCCGCCGGCTCCGACGGGACGACGGGGTGGCGGCGACGGAGTTCGCGCTGATCCTGCCGGTGCTGCTGATGCTGACGCTGGGGATCATCGACGGCAGCCTGCTGTTCTTCAAGTGGCTCACCATCGGCCAGACCTCCCGGGAGGCGTCCCGTGCGGTGGTGGACCAGCCCGGCGACGACTTCGCCGACTACGCCGGCATCAAGGCGGCCACGCTGGTGTTCGCCGCGGTGCCCGACGCCGACGTGGAGCGGGTGGTGATCTACAAGGCCACACCCGACACCGACGGCGACGGAAACCCGATGAACAACCCGCCGCCGTCGGCCTGCCTGTCGGGCTCCACCGGGGTGACCGACGTGTGCAACGTGTACCTCGCTTCGGATCTCCGGTCCAACAAGGCGGCCTATGTGGCCGGCCGGAAGTTCACCTACTGGCCGGGATCGTCCCGCGATGTGTGGGCCGACGCCAGCGACACCGACTACATCGGCGTCTACGTGGCCGCCCGGGTCACGCCGCCGACCGGCGTGCTCGGCGGTCAGCGCATCATGAGCCAGTTCACCGTGGCCCGCATCGAGCCGCAGGCGACCAACCCGCCGCTGTCATGAGCCGCGCCGAAGGGACCGACATGCACTGCGCCCGTACCGATCAGTACGGCAGCCCGGCCGACGGCCGCGATGCCGGGGTGGTGGCGGCGTGGTTCGCGCTGCTGCTCACCGTGTTCATCGGCCTGGCGGCGCTGGGCGTGGACGTGGGCACGTGGTACCTGCGCAGCCAGCAGCTGCAGCGCCCGCCGACGCCGCCTCGCTGGCTGCGGTGGTCTACATGCCCGACACGACCCAGGCCGACGCCGCCGCCCGGGTGTCGCTGGCCAAGAACCGCATCGACACCGCCAGGGTGGTGGTCACCGCGGTGCAGGGCTCGACCGACCGTCAGTTCAAGGTCACCCTCACCGACAACCACGTGCCCACGTTCTTCGGTCGCATCTTCCGCGACGAGATCACCATCAGCCGCACCGCGCTGGCCGAGTACACGTCGCCGATCCGGATGGGATCGCCGCAGAACTACCTGGGCTGGGGCGGCGCCGCCCTGCCGCTCGAGTCGGGTGTGCCGGCCACCGCCGCCACCCCAAACTTCTGGCTGGCGCTGAACGGGTACTGCACCGCCAAGGAGCAGGGCGACCTGCTGTCGGCCCGCTACGACGGCAACGCCACGCCGGTGACCAGCCCGCACTGCGGCCCGGTGCTGGCGCCGACGGGGACCTACGCCGAGGACCAGTCGGTCTCGGCCCTTCCCGGGCAGGTGCCCTCCTACCATGCCGATGGGTATCTCTACGCCGTCACCGTGCCGGCGGCGTCGACCAAGGTGTCGATCTACGACCCGGGTTACTGCCCGGACGGGGCCGGCGCGATCGACAAGAAGCTCATCGGCACCGGCTCGATCGTGCCGCTGCAGCACGTGCTGCGCTCGCCGGACACCGCCGGCACGCCCAACGACTACAGCGACGACCCCATCGTGGCCTCGGGCACGTTCTCGGACTGCACCGGCGCCCTCACCTGGGTGGACATCGCCACGCTGACCAGCGCCGGTCGCTACGCGCTGGAGATCAAGACCCCCGAGCAGGCGAACTCGCTGGGGGCCAACCTGTTCTCCCTGCGGGCGACGGCCTCGTCGAGCAACCTGTGCGACGCCCGCATCAACGGCGCCGGTTGCCCGCAGGTGTCGGGCCTGTCGGCCCTGTCGATCATGGCCACCGTCGGGGCCGGCTCGGCCAAGTTCAGCTTCGCCGAGGTCGCCGCCGGGTACGCCGGCAAGCAGATGGTCATCGGCCTGTGGGATCCGGGCGAGGGGATGAACAACATCCAGGTGCTCGACCCGGCCGGCAACCCGGCTGAGTTCCGGGTGCGGGTGACCCCGTCACTCGGCGGCGGCGCCCCGGCGTTCGCCCCGACCGCGGTGAACACGCTCGACGTGTCCGGTTGTGGGGCGGCCTACACCCAGCCCGGGCCGAACCGGGCGGGCAACTGCATCTACAACGACCGGCTGGTCGAGTTGCTGGTCCAGCTGCCGGCCACCTACACCGGCGGCTGGTGGTCGGTGGTCTACGCCGGTGGCTCCACGCCGACCGACCGGACCACCTGGTCGATCCGCATCGTGGGAGACCCGGTGCACCTCGCCCGTCCCTAACCCCGGGTACCCGCCGATCAGCTGTCGAAGCGGTGGGGCCGAGCGGGCGGACCGTCGAGCAGCAGCCGCTGCACGGTGGGCACCAGCGCCCGCGGGGCGAAGCGGGTGACCGCATCGCCCTGGGCCTCGAGCAGGTCGCCGAGCTGCCACCAGCGCAGCTCGTGCACGGCCTCGGCCCGCAGCTGCTCCCAGGTGAGCCGGGGTTGCGGCTGGAACGCCGTGGTGCGCACCAGGTGGACCACGTCGCACTGGCCCAGCCAGCGACCCATCGGGAAGTGCACGGTCCGGGTCCACAGGTGCGGGCCGATCTCCACGTCGCGCAGCCCGAGCTCCTCGTCGAGCTCCCGGCGCAGCGCCACCTCGACCGTCTCGCCCGGCTCGATGCCACCGCCGGGCGTCGCCCACACCGTGCGCTCGGGGAACTCGAAGCGCACCAACATGATGCGGTCGGCCTCGTCGAGCACGACGGCGCGGGCGGCCGGCCGGTAGCCGGCCGGGAAGCCATCGGGGACCACGGGCGACGCTGAGGACGCGGACATGCCGGCCATGCTCGCGCGGTGCTCGATCGGTCGGGTACCGGGTTCAAGGATCCGGAGGGGGTAGGTCGACCCGGCTGCCGGCGTCCGCCCAGCGGGAGCATTCAGCTGAACACCGGCGCGCACCTGCGCACCGGCCCCACCCCGCTGCGGCCCTGCCGGGCGCTCACACCCCGCGGCCCCGTCCCCAGCGGCCTCCTCCCCAGCGGCCTCCTCCCCCGCGGCCTCCTCCCCAGCGGCCTCCTCCCCGGCGGCCTCCTCCCCAGCGGCCTCTCCCCCGGCGGCCTCTTCCCCGGCCCTTCCCCGGCGGACCATCGCGGCGATTCGATTTCGATTCGGCGCCATCGACCACCGACGGCCAGTCACCCACCGACGGTGGGCGGTGCCGACGATGCGGGATCGCCGCCACACCACCCGTGCTTGCGAACTGTGTCTGACGACCAATTCCGAATCGTCGTCGAATCGAGCGCGACGGGTTTCGGGCACGACCAGCCGCGGAGCCGCCGGCGAGCAGCAGCTCGGGCTCGACGCGGCGGGGCCCGGCCATGAACCCAGCCGGCGCCGGAGCCGAAGCCGCAGCCGAAGCGGGAGCCGGAGCCGGAGCCACCCTCGACAAACCGTCCGGAGCGGGTCAGCCGGGCGGGTCGAGCTGATGCCGCCGCTCGGGCGGCACGCCGGTCAGCAAGCGGCTGGCGTGGTCGTAGGTGAGGTAGTTCCACGACCAGTTGACCAGCACGTTGAGCCGGTTGCGGAAGCCGATCAGGTACAGCAGGTGCAGCCCCAACCACGCCAGCCACCCGAGCGACCCGCGCAACCGCAGCCCGAACGGGAACTGGCTGACCGCCGCCCGCCGCCCGATGGTGGCCATCGATCCCTTGTCCCGGTAGCGGAACGGCGCCGGCCCGCCGGCCCCGGCCGCTTCGGCCGCGATGGCCCGCCCGGCATAGCGCCCGCCCTGGATCGCCACCTGCGCCACCTGCGGCAACACGCCGCCCTGACCGTCGGGCGTGGCGGCGATGTCGCCCACCACCCGGATCTCCGGGTGGCCCGCTACCCGGAGCTGCTCGTCCACCACGATGCGGCCGCCCCGCCCGATCGGCAGCCCGCTGGCCGCCGCCAACGGCGCCGCCTTCACCCCCGCCGCCCACACGATCGTGCCCGCCTCCAGGCGCCGACCATCGGCCAGGACCACCACACCCTGCTCGATGCGCGCCACCGACGCCGACAGCTCCACGGCCACGTGCCGCTTGCGCAGCGTTCGCAGGGCGTGCTCCGACAGCGACGGCGCGAACGTGCCCAGCACCCGGTCGGTGGCCTCCACCAGCGTGACGGTGGCCGCGTCGACCGGCAGCTCGGGGTAGTCGTGGCGCAACACCCGGCTGAGCAGCTCCTGCATGCCACCGGCCAGCTCGACCCCCGTGGGCCCGCCGCCCACGATGACCACCGACAGCTCCCGCCCCTCGATGCGACGGCCACGGGCGGCCTCGGCGGCGGCGGCCTCGAACCGGCGCAGCAGATCGGCCCGCACCGCCTCCGCATCGGCCAGGTTCTTGAGCCCGAAGGCATGGGTGTCGGCCCCGGCCACGCCGAAGGTGTTGGTCACCGCGCCGGCGCACAGCACCAGCCGGTCGTAGGTCAGCGTGGCCCCGTCGGAGAGCGACACGGTGCGGGCCACGGGGTCGATGCCGTCCACGTGGCCGAGGCGGAAGCGCACCCCGTCGAGGCGGCGCAGGATGGCCCGGGTGGGGTAGGCGATGTTGTCATCGTCGAGGCCGGCGATGGCCACCTGGTAGAGCAGCGGCTGGAACAGGTGGTAGTTGTTGGCATCCACCACGGTGACGTCGAGGCCGTGACCGGCCAGCGCCCTGGCGGCGTTGAGGCCGCCGAAGCCGGCGCCGATGACCACCACCCGCCGGGGCGACTCGGACAATGGTGACGGTGCCATCGGCTCCACGCTAGGAGGGGTCGCGCCCCATACCCGACGGTAGGTCGAGCTCCTCGGGCGTCTCCACCAGCGTCTGCAGGATGCGGCCGAACGGGCCGTGATCGTCGCTGAGCAGCGTCTCGCAGAAGCCCATGCCCGACGGCCCGCTGTGCGCCCGGCTGTCCATCAGCACCCAGTCCCCGAGCGGGGGCCGGTTGAGCTGCAGGGTGACGTCGGGGTTGATGACCCCCGCCCCGCTCGGCGAGCGCTGCCAGCCCACGGCGATGCCGAAGTCGGCCAGGGCCATCATGGCCAGGGTGGGGGAGGTGGCCTCGCCGGCCACCACCGGGTGGCGCAGCCGCACCCAGATCCGGCCCGGCCCCTCGTCTTCGGTGGTGCCCAGCAGGGGGCGCAGCTCCACGGCGTCGCAGTTGAACCCGGGCCGCGGGTAGTCCACGTCGGTGCGGGCACCGGGGTCGTGGCGCTGCGTCGGCCGCGCCGGCACCGCGTCGGGACGGGGACCGGCCCCGGCTGCGGCCAGCTCGTCGGGTCGGTGCAGGATCCACTGGCTGGTGGCCCGCACCAGCGTGCGCCCGTCGTGGCGCAGCTCCGCCTCCAGCACCCGGCTGCGTCGGCCGCCCTTGCGGACCTCGGCCACCGTCTCGAGCGGGACCAGCGGCACCATCGTGCGGATCTCGACGGTCAGGCGGGCCAGGGCCAGCTCGGCGTCGGGTTGGGCCCGCTGCAACGCCCAGCCCACCGCGGCGCACACCGCACCGCCGTGCAGGCAGCCGTGATCCCACGGGCCTCGGGTCAGCAGCGTCGGGTGGAGCACGCCCGGCCGTTGCCGGTCGTGCCGGAACAGCGCGTCCGCGTGGTCCCGGAACGGCGCCGCCGCACTGTCGTCGCCGTCGCCGTCGCCGTCGTGTTCGCCTGCTGCCACCTGCGCTCCCTGCGTCCGGCCGGCCGACGCGTCGCGCCCGGCACCTTCGCAGCGACCCCGCCGTCGGGCTCGCCGGCCGTCCTGTCTATCCGATGGCGGGGCATCGCCACCCACACCCCTGCGCCCAGGCCTCGGCCTCGGGGAGGAACTCGGTGACGTAGCGGTCCTTGGCCTGCTGGTACGCGGCCCGGTCCCAACCGACCGACTCCGCGGTGCGCAGCTTGAAGCGGGTGTAGGTGGCGCGGCCGCCCTCGTCGGCCCGCAGGAAGTCACGGAACAGCAGGTGGGTGGCCCACTCGCCCTGACCGGGCAGGAAGCCGTGCACGTGGCAGTCGGGCCGGGCGAAGAAGTGCCGCTCGGGCACGCCGTACTCGCCGCGGAACTCGAAGCCGAGCGCAGCCATGGCGTGCAGCACGGCAGGATCGAGGGGCGTCGAGCGCAGCGTCACCAGGATGTCGACGATCGGCTTGGCCAGCAGGCCGGGCACGCTGGTCGAACCGATGTGCTCGAAGGCCAGGGCCCCGCTCCCGAACACCGGTCGCAGCTCACCCGTCAACCGCTCGAAGCGAGCCGCCCAGTCGTTCCGCACGCACAGTTCCAGCGTCGCCACGCCGGACACTCTCCCCGTCGTGGCGCGGCGCTGTCCCGGCAATCTGACACAATCCAATTGCGCGGTGCGCACAATCCGGCGGACGACACCGATCGCCGCTGGTCACCGGTCATCCCTCCCGTACCGATAGGTACGCATCGCAGAGCTCGACCAGCCGCTCCCGGCCGAAGCTGGGATCGTGGCCGGCGTGGACCACCTCCACCGGCAGCTCCCGCAACCGGCGCATGGTCCGCCCGTACGCCACGCGGTCGGCACCGGGCACCTCGTCGAGCAGGGGGCCGTCGTAGAGGGCGTCGCCCGAGAACAGCGTGCCGGTGGCTTGCTCCCACAGCCCGATCGAACCCGGCGAGTGCCCCGGGAGGTGCAGCACCTCGAAACAGCGATCGCCGAGGTCCACGGTGTCGCCCTCGTCGACGAGGCGGGTGAGCGGGGCCGGCGGCTGGGAGAACCCGGCCACCGCGAACCCGGCGGTGGGCACAGCGGTCACCAAGAGGTCCTCGAGCGGGTAGCCCAGCTCGATGGCGGCCAGCAGCTCGGCCTCGAACTCGTCGCGCCGTAGCGGCGCCACCGGCTGGCCGGCGGCGAACACGTCGGCCTCGGCCGGATGGCCCAGGCGCTCCGGGAACTCGGCCAAGCCGCCCATGTGGTCGTAGTGGCTGTGGGTGGCCACCGCCACCAGCGGCCGGCCGAACAGGTCGATCGCCGCCCCGCGCAGGCTGACGATGCCCAGGCCGCTGTCGACGAGCAGGTCGCGGTCCCGCCCGCGGACGTGCCAGATGTTGCAGCGGATCAGCGGATCGACGTGCGGCTCCCACAGCAGGGTCACCGCATCGTCCACCCGGCGGCGCTCGAACCACGGTGCGGCCACCGGCAGCGACGTACTCCGCGGTACGGACACGGTCGGGTTCGGGGCGGGGTCGGCCATGTCCGCATGCTCGCAGCCGCCGCGCCGGTGCCGCGTTTCGGCGTTGTGAACATCTCCTTGACCGCCTTGACCAGCTCGGCGACCGCCGAGCAGCCTTCGTTTCGATGGACCTTCGAAACGATGACCCGGCGACGCGGTTCCTGCTGCCACCGGCCGCCTACCGGGACCCGGCCTGGCTCGAGCGCGAGCAGCACGCCCTGTTCGACCACACCTGGCAGCTGGTCGCCGCGGAGGACGAGCTGGCCACGCCCGGCAGCTACGTCGAGGCCACCGCCGGGCGCAGCCCGCTCATCGTGGTGCGGGGCCACGACGGCGTCATCCGCGCCTTCCACAACTTCTGCCGTCACCGCGGCATGGCGGTGGTGTGCGCCGCCGGCCGCACCGACGACACGCTGCGCTGCCCCTACCACGGGTGGGAGTTCCGCACCGACGACGGCGCCCTCGTGCGCATCCCGCAGCGGGCCGGCCAGTTCGCCGACCTCGAACCGGACCGGTGGGGCCTGGTCCCCGCCGCCGTCGGGTGCTGGGGCGGGATGGTGTTCGCCCACCCCGACGCCGATGCCGAGCCCTTCGAGTCGTTCCTGGGCGAGTGGCCGCAGCACATCGGCAGCTACCGACCCGAACGGCTGCAGCAACTGGCCCGGGTGCGCATCGAGGGCACGTTCAACTGGAAGCTCTTCGTGGAGAACCACATCGACGTGCTGCACTTGTGGTACCTGCACGACCGCACGCTCGCCGATTTCGACCACCCCCGCTTCGAGCACCGCAACCTCGGTGGCCACTGGGTGAGCTACGAACCGGTCAAGGGCGGTGATGCCGGCCGCGCCGCCATCACCCAGGGCACGACGCCCATCGCCCACATCGGCGAGCGCGACCGCCACGGCATCGGTGCCCACCTGCTGTTCCCCAACATGCTGATGGCGTCGTCGTCGGAGTTCTGGATCAGCTACGCCGTCACGCCGTTGGCCGCCGACCGGTCCGCCATCGACCTGCGGGTGCGGGCCGAGCCCGGGGCCGACGCCGAGCGGCTGGTGGCCGCCGCCCGCAGCTTCATCGACGAGGACGTGTTCGCCTGCGAGCAGGTCCAGGCGGTGGTGGGCGCACCCCGCTTCGAGGTGGGCCCGCTGGCGGTGGAGCACGAACGGCCGATCACCACGTTCCAGCGGCACCTGCTGGCCGTGCTCGACGGTACGCCGGTGGCAGCGTGAACGCCGTCGAACCACACAACACCGCCGAACCGCGCAACACCGCCATCGCCGAGCGGGCCACGTTCCTGCTGCCCAAGGACGCCTACTTCGATCCGGCCTGGTACGAACGGGAGCAGCGGGACCTGTTCGGTCGGGTCTGGAACCTGGTGGCGGCCGAGTGCGACCTGCCCGAACCCGGCGACGTGCTGCCGGTGCGGGTGGGAGCGGACCCGGTGCTGCTGGTGCGCGGCACCGACGGCATCGTGCGGGGCTACCTGAACATGTGCCGGCACCGCGGCATGGCCATCGCCTGCGAGCCGGGCCGGGCCGGGGCGCACGTGCGCTGCCCGTACCACGGCTGGGAGTTCTCCGCCGACGACGGCACGCTGGTGCGCATCCCGCAGCGCCGCGGCCAGTTCGCCGACGTCGACACCGCGGCCTGGTCCCTGCTGCCGGTCTCGGTGCAGTCCTGGGCGGGGCTGGTGTTCTGCCACCCCGACCCCCACGCCGAGCCGCTCGAACGCTTCCTCGGCCACTACCCGGTGAGCATCGGCCCCTTCGACACCTCGGCACTGACCCAGGTGGCGCGCCTGCGGGTGCCGCTGCGCTGCAACTGGAAGCTCTACATCGAGAACCACATCGATGTGCTGCACCTGTGGTACCTGCACGACCAGTCGCTGGGGATGTACGACCACGCCCACTTCCACCACGGCTGGGTGGGGCCCCACTGGGTCTCCGACGAGCAGCTGCGCCCGGGGGCCGAGCGTCCCCGTGGCGGTGCCATGCTGCCCATCGCCCACCTGCCCGACGCCGAACGTGACGTGCTGCGGGCCAACCTGATCTTCCCCAACGTGCCGACGTCGTCGTCGGAGACGATGTGGATCACGTACCAGGTGGTACCCACCGGGCCCGAGACCTCAGAGCTCGACGTGCGGGTGTTCGGCGAGCCGGGCTCGCAGCTCGATGCGTCGAGCGAGGCGATCCTGCTGTCGGTGCTGCGCGACGAAGACGGCTTCGCGGTGGAGCAGATCCAGCGGGTGCTGCGCTCCCCCCGCTTCGAGGTGGGACCGCTGGCCGCCGCCCACGAGCTGCCCATCACCCGCTTCCACGAGCTGCTGCTCGAGCGCCTGCGATGACCGGCCGTGCACCGCTGCCCGATCGGTTCCTGGGGGCGTGGCGGCGTGAGAGCCTGGAGCTGCCCGATGCCGGCGGCGGACCGTTCGAGAAGCAGCGCGTGCTGTGGCTGCAGGCGGCCAGTGCGTTCGCCGACGTGCGGGTCCCGCTCGCAGCGGGAGATCCCGATCCGCAGGCCGCCCCGGTGTCCTTCGCCGGGGTGACGAGCTGGGACGGCCGGTCGCTGTGCTGGCACCGCGACCTCGACCTGCACCGGGTGACCGAGGCGGACGAGGGCGAGATCACCTGGGACGGCACCAGCATGATCGAGACCGGCAGCTTCACCTTCGGCGGCGTCCGCCAGCCATACCGAGAGGTCTGGGTGCGCGACGACGCGGTGGTGTTGCCCCGGCTGGCGTTGCGCAGCACCGATGACACCGCCCGGCTGGTGCAGGTGGGCGATCACGCCATCACCGTGGCCGACGAGCGCAGCGGGCGGGACGAAGGCCATGGACGCGACGGGCGCAGCGGACGCGACGGCGGCTGGTACCGGGCCTGCTACCGGCGCCGGGTGGACGGGGCGTGGCAGGAGATCAGCACGGTGGGCGACCATGCCGCCGCCTTGCCGCCGCCACCGGCCATCGACGGCGTCGAGCCGGGCGATACCATTCGGTACGGCGGCCGGGTGTGGCTGGTGGAGGAGTGCACCAGCGCCTGAGGCATCAGGCTTCAGCCACTTGCCCGCTGTGGTCAGGGGGCGATCTCGACGTGGTCGATGAGTCCGCCGCGCAGCTGGAAGCGATAGCGCAGGTCGGCTTCACCGCCGGGGAAGTTGCCGGAGAGGTGGTTGCTCACGAGGTAGGCGCCGCCTCCCAGAGCCTCCACCCCGGTGAGGGAGCGCGTGTAGGTGAACTCGCTCGCGGCGTTCGTGAGCCACCAGCGGATGCGCTCGGTGCCGCGGTAGGCGACGGCTTCGTCGATCACGGTGGCGTCAGGTCCGAACGAAGCCAATGCCGCTTCGACGTCGCGTCGATCGTGGGCTCGTTGGTAGCTGTCGATCACGGCGGGCACATCGATCGAGGACATGGCGGCTCCTGGTTCTGCCTCGGGGCGTCGGCTGGGCGAACGCCGAGCTTCCGGTACACTGACTTCAGTATCGGAAGTCAGTGACTGCGATGATAGCAGTGACTCGTGGGGGTGCAACATGGCGAGCAGGATCCGTCTCGAGGACCGCGAGTGCCCGTTGTCCTCCACGCTCGGACTCGTGGGCGAGTGGTGGACGCTGCTCATCCTCCACGACCTCTTCGATGGGTACCGGCGCTTCGACGAGCTCCAACGGAACCTCGGCATCTCCTCCAGCCTGCTCACGAGCCGGCTCAAGCGCCTGGTCGCCGACGGGGTCATCGAGCGCCGCCCGTACCAGACCAACCCGCCCCGATTCGAGTACCTGTTGACGTCGCTCGGCGAGTCCCTTCGCCCGGTTCTCGTGGTGCTGGCGGCATGGGGCAACGCCCGGCTGGCACCCGAGCAGCGCAGCATGGTGCTGGTCGATGCCGTCACCGGCGAGGAGGCGGAGCCCGTCCTCGTCGACGCGAGGACGGGCCGTCGCGTCGACGGGCCCGACTTCGTCTTCACCGCCGGTCCGGCGGGCAGCGAGCCGTTCCAACGCCGCTACGCCGATGTCACCCCGCTGGCCACCCCACCACCTCGGCGCTCACGCCGGCGACTGACAAAGGACGCAAGCGAACGGCGCTCGACAGCTCACAGCTAGCGCACGGCGTCGAGCTCGTCGGCCCGCCGGCGGATGGCGGCCAGGCGTCGGCGGTCCACCAGGAACGCCTGCAACGCCATGGTGGCCAGGAACCCGCCGATCTCGGCCGGCTCGTAGTCGCCCACCAGGCGGTGCTCACCGATGGGCCGGTACCAGTTCTGGGTGGCCTCGTCGTTGGAGAGCAGGCTCAGGGCGGCGAGGCGCGGGTCGATGGGCACGAACTCGCCATCGGCCACGCCCTCCGCCAGCAGCGCCTCCACCTCGTCGTTGAGCTGCTGACGCTCCTTCCAGTAGGCGGCGAAGCGCTCCTCCTGCAACGCCGGCAGGCGGAGGATCTCGTTCACGTCGTAGGGCAGACCGCACAGCATGGTGACGTCGAAGCGCAGTGTCCGGAACAAGCGCAGACCCGGTGACCCGCCGTCGCGGGCGATGCGGGCGAAGCGCTCGAGCACCACGCTGTTGACCTCGGCGACGATCGCCTCGAGGATCTCGTCCTTGCTCTTGAAGTAGTAGTAGATCGACGATTGCTGCAGACCGGAGCGCTCGGCGATCTCGCGCATGGTGGTGGCGGCGAAGCCCTTCTCCGCGAAGAGCCGGCTGGCCACGGCGATGGCCTCGTCGCGGGGTGGGCGGTCGATCGGCTGCCGGTTGGTACGGGGCCGGCCGGCTCGGCGGGGGGCGCTGGCATTCATCTCGGCTCCCCACCGTAGCAAGCACCGGTGCAAGGTTCGATGCAGGTCTTGTTCATCCCCGCGTGCCCTTCGAGGAAACAGATACGCAATCGAAATCCCGTAGAACGGCGCCGTGCCCGCCCTCCGATGGTTCGACCTCCCCTCCCCTGCCCTCGACTTCGGCGATCGCCACGGCGGGCGGGAGGTGGGGTTGGTGCCCGTCGGCGCAGTGGAGCAGCACGGCCCGCACCTGCCGACGGGGACCGACACCATCATCGCCGAGCGGCTCTGCGAGCTGGCCTCGGAACGCACCGGCTGCCCGGTGCTGCCGGCGATCGCCTTCGGCGCCAGCTACGGGCACGGCACCGTACTACCAGGCACGTTGTCGTGGCCGCCGGAGCTGCTGGCCGCCAGCGCGGTGCAGACCGCGCAGTGGGCCGCCACCAGCGGCCTGCGCCGGTTGATCTTCGTCAACGCCCACCTGAACAACGTGGCCGCGCTGTCGATGGCCACCGACCACCTCCGTCTGCACCGGCCGGACCTCCGCGTGGCCTACGTGAGCTGGTTCGGCCTGGACCCGACCGTCGGCGCCGAGTGCGTGGCCGACGGTGACGACGTGCACGCCAACCGGGCGGAGACGGCCATCATGCTGGCGCTGGCGCCCGACCTGGTCGATGTCGACGCCATGGTCGACGCCGACGACGAGGACCGCACGGGCGGCCTCGTGTTCCGTTACACGGCGCCGTCGCTGTCGACCAACGGCGTGACCGGCCGGCCCTCGGAGGCCACCACCGAGCTCGGCGCCAAGCTCGTCGAGCTCACCGTGACCGCGCTCGCCGATCTCGTGGCGCGCGGCCGCATCGAGGAGCCGCCGCTCGGTGTCGCCCCGGCACCGAGGTTCGGGCCCACCCTCGACACCACCTACTAGCGGCCCCACGGACGGGGCGCCGCCGGACCAGCACAGGAGCACCATGGACACCGCACAGGCCATCGCCGACGAGCACCACGCGTTGGCGGCCGATCTGAAGGCCAAGGGCGTGGAGTACGCCGTCGGCGGCTTCGTCGACATCCAGGGACGGTCGAAGTCGAAGATGGTCCCCGTCGACCACCTGCCGAACCTGCTCGCCGGTTCCGAGCGCTACACACCGCGCGGTATGGGCGACCTCGGCCGGATGACCCCCGACGAGGACGAGTGCGTGGCCATGCCCGACCCGTCGATGCTGAAGATCCTGCCGTGGGACCGTCGCATCGCCTGGATGCCGGCCGACCTGCGCTTCGGCGGCGTGGCCGATTGGCCGCTGTGCCCGCGCACGATCCTCAAGAAGCAACTGGCGGCGGCCGCCGACAACGGGTGGCGGTTCAACCTCGGCGTGGAGACGGAGATCTACTGCTTCGATCCCGTCGCCACCAACGGCGGCGGCTACCTCGAGCCCATGGCGCCGTCGGGCAAGCTCGACCCCACCCCGGCCTACGACATCGAATCGACCCTCGATTCGCTGCGCTTCCTCGACCCGATGGCCAAGTACATGACCGAGCTCGGCTTCGGCCTGTTCTCCTTCGACCACGAGGGGGGCGACGCCCAGTTCGAGTTCGATTTCACCTACGACGAAGCGCTGGCCATGGCCGACAAGATCACCCTGTTCCGGTTGCTGGCCAAGCAGGTGGCCAAGCAGGCCGGTCTGCAGGTGACGTTCATGCCCAAGCCGTACACCGAGGGGTGGGGTTCCGGCCACCACTTCAACATGAGCCTCGAGGACCTGGAGACCGGCACCAACCTGTTCCGGGACAAGGAGGCCTCCACCGGCTGGTCGAAGATGACCTACGGGTTCATCGCCGGCATCATGCGCCACGCCCGGGCCATCGCCGCCGTCGCCACCCCCACGGTCAACTCCTACAAGCGCCTGCAGCCCCGCCTGGCCGACGGCACCATCAGCTGGGCGCCGGTGTGGGCGGCCTACGGCGACAACAACCGCAGCTGCATGCTGCGCCTGCCCCGCAACCGCCCGGCACTCGAGAACCGTGGCGTGGACTCGGCGGCCAACACCTACCTGGCCGCCGCCTTCATCCTCGCCGCCGGCCTCGAGGGCATCGCCGAGGGGCTCGATCCCGGTGACCCGGTGGACATGACCACCTACGACTGGGGCGCCAAGGCCGGTGATCCCACCGCCGTGCGCCTGCCCCGCAACCTGCTGGAGGCCATCGACGCGTTCGAGGCCGACCCGCTCACCCACCAGGTGTTCCCGGCGACGTTCGTGAAGGAGTACGCCGATCTCAAGAACCGGGAATGGGACGAGTACCACTCGCGGGTCAGCGAGTGGGAGCGCGACAAGTACCTGAACCTGTTCTGATGGCGACGGCGACGGCGGACCGACGGAGGGGGCCGGTGACGGCTGCTCGGCGGGTGGCTGCTCGGCGGGTGGCTGCTCGGCGGGTGGCACCTTGATCGCGGTGGCGGTGCTCGTAGGCCGCCAGCCCGACGCCCGCTACTCGCTGCACCGCGGCTACGTGGACGCGCTCGCCGCGGTCGGCGCCGCCCCGCTGCTGGTGCCGGCCGGGGCAGGGCTCACCCACCTCGATGTCGGCGGGTGGCTGGGTGCGTGCTCGGCATTGCTGGTGACCGGCGGGGGCGACGTGGCCCCGGCCGCGTACGGCAGCGCACCCACCACCGACCTGCTCGACGAGGTCGACCCCGAGCGGCGAGCGGTGGAGCTGGCCGCCGTCCGCTGGGCGCGCCGCCGCGGACGGCCGGTGCTGGGCATCTGCCGTGGCATCCAGCTGGTGGCGGCCGCGCTCGGCGGGAGCCTGTGCCAGGACCTGCCCACCGCCGGCCACCACGGCCATTGGGACCTCGAGCGCGAGCACGCCCCCAGCCACGCCGTCAAGGCCGAACCCGGCTCGTTGGCCGAGGCGGCGCTGGGCGGCGCCGGCGAGGTCAACTCCATCCACCACCAGGCCGTGGCCGATCCCGGGCCCGAGCTGGTGGCCACCGCCTGGAGCCCCGACGGGGTCATCGAGGCGGTGGAGGCCCGCAACGGCACGCCTACGCTCGGCCTGCAGTGGCACCCCGAACGACTGGCCGGCAGCGACGCCCGCCACCTGGCCCCGTTCCGGTGGCTGGTCGACATCGCCGGGCCGGTGCGGCCGTGAGCGCGGCGGTGGTGACCGGCGGCAGCCGGGGGCTCGGCCGCGGCATCTGCACGGCACTGGCCCGCCACGGGCTGGACGTGCTCGTGCTGCACCGCAGCGCGGCCTCGGCCGACGACGCCGAGGCGACCGCGGCCGCCTGCCGGCAGCTCGGCGTGGCGGCCGGCACCTTCGCCGCTGACGTGTGCGCCCCCGAGCAGCTGCAGGCCGCGGCCGCCGAGGCCGTGCGGCGCTTCTCCTCGCTGCACTGCTGGGTGAACAACGCCGGCGTGTCCACCATCGCCCCGGTCCTCGCCACCGGCGACGACGAGTTCCGCCGCCTGTTCGAGATCAACGTGCTGGGCGTCCAGCACGGCATGGCGGCGGCGGTGGGCGTGATGGCCGATCGAGGGGGTGGCCGCATCGTCAACCTGGCCAGCGACGCCGCGCTGACGTCGTTCCCGTTGCTCGGCGCGTACGCCGCCACCAAGTTCGCCGTGCGGGCGCTCACCCAGACCGCGGCCATCGAGCTGGCCGGCACCGGCATCACCGTCAACGCGGTCTGCCCGGGCACCGCCGAGACCGACATGAACGAGCGGGAGTGGGCGTTGGAGGGCGCGCTCACCGGCGCCGACCGTGACACCGTGCGGGCCCGCTACCTCGCCGACATCCCCGCCGGCCGCTTCCTCACCCCCGACGACGTGGGTGAGGTGGTGGCGTGGCTGGCCACCGGCGCCACCGACTTCATCACCGGCCAATCGATCTGTGTCAACGGCGCCACGGTCCTGCACTGAGAGGCCGACGCCGCTGACCCACCGCCACCCTGACCGCCGAACCCGTTCGACCACTCTCGAGGAACCGATGCCCAACGACCTTTCCATCGCCCCCGGCGGCGCCACCCCAACGCCCCGCCGGCACCGCAACACCAGCCGCAGCACCGATCGCCGGACCGGCCGGCAGGTGCTGGCCGCACTGGTGGCGCTGCTCGCCCTGCTCGCCGCCGCCTGCTCCGGCGGTGAGAGCACCGTCGAGGGCGGTGAGGGCGGCACCGAGACCGGCGGGGGCGGCGACGACGTGCTCCGCCTCGCCTTCTGGACCGACATGCAGGTGCCCGATCCCGACATCTTCTACGAGATCGAGGGCAACCAGGTGGTGCTGTCCACCTATGAGGGCCTGCTGCGCTACAAGCCCGACGAGCCCGGGGCGGCCACCACCGCCAACGAGATCGAGCCGTGGCTGGCCGAGAGCTACGAGATCTCCGACGACGGCCTCACCTACACGTTCAAGCTGCGCCAGGGCGTGAACTTCGTCGACGGCACGCCGATGGACGCCGAGGCGGTGAAGTTCAGCTTCGAGCGCCGCACCAAGGTCAACTCGTCGCCGGCCTACATGCTGGCCGAGGTCGCCTCCTACGAGACGCCCGATCCGGCCACGTTCGTCGTCAAGCTCACCACGCCGGTGTCCGCCTTCCTCGACTACCTCGCCGCCCCCTACGGCCCCAAGGTGGTCAGCCCGGCGTTGATCAACGCCAACGAGTCAAACGGCGACGCCGCCCAGGACTGGATCAAGACCAACTCCGCGGGCACCGGGCCCTACCGGCTCACCGAGTTCTCGCTCGGCCAGCGCTACGTGCTCACCCGCAACGACGGGTACTGGGGCGGCCAGGCCTTCTTCCGTGAGATCGTGATCAACATCGTGCCCGACGCCGCCACCCAGCAGCTGCAGCTCGAGGGCGGCGACATCGACATCCTGCACCAGGTGCCGTCCTCCACCACCGCCGAGTTCCGGGGCAAGGAGGGCTTCCAGGTGGTGGACTTCCCGGTCCTGTTCAAGACGATGATCTGGGTCGACCCGAACCGCGGCGCCTTCAAGGACAAGGCGGTGCGGGTGGCGCTGCGGGAAGCGATCGACCGCGAGACCCTCATCCCCCAGGTGTTCGGCGAGGACGCGGTCATCTCCGAGCAGCTCTACCCGGTGGGTGAGGTACCGGAGGGTACGGCGTCGGATGCCTACGAGTACAAGGGCCTCGAGCCGCTCAAGGCGCTGGTGTCGAAGCTGCCGGAGGCGGACCGCACGATCCTGCTGGGCTACACCACCGGCTCCACCAACGACCAGCGGCTCACCGAGTCGATCCAGGCCATGCTGACCGAGGCCGGGTTCGACGTGACCATCAAGTCCGACGTGCTGGCCACCGTGTTCGACTACGTCAACCAGCCCGACACCCGCCCGAACGTGTACGTGGGCACCGTCAACCCCGACGCCGCCCACCCCGACACCTGGGCCCGCATCTTCCACGCCACCGGTGGGGCGCTCAACTACCTCGGGGCCAGCGTGCCCGAGGCCGACGCCCTGATCGACGAGGGCCTGGCCGCCGTCGATCGCGACGAGATGCTCGAGAAGTACGCCCAGGCGGCCGACCTGTGGGTGGAGGACGCCACCTTCATCACGCTGGCCGACGTGCGCGACGTGTTCATCGCCGGGCCCGACATCAGCGGTTTCGCCCACAAATCGCCGGCGCCGTTCACGCTCGAGGCCTTCAACCTCACGAGGAAGGCGGCCTGATGGCATCGATCACGCTGGAGCGCGGCGGCCTGCTCGGCCGGCGCCTGCCGGTGGCCGGTCGGGCCACGGCGGCGCTGCGCCGGCTCGGGTGGCTGGAGCGGACGGCGGTGATCCTGTTCGTGGTGATCACGGTGGCGCTGGTGCTGGTGCCGCTGGTGCTGCCGCACTCGACCACCCGGGCGGTTGCGGCGCCGCTGCAGGGCCCGAGCGGCGCCCACCTGATGGGCATCGACGAGCAGGGCCGCGACGTGCTGTCGCGCGTGCTGACCGGTATGCGCACGTCGTGGTTCTCCGCCTTCGGGGTCATCGCCTCCGGCGTGATCATCGGTGGGTTGATCGGCCTGGCCGCGGGCATGATCGGCGGCTGGGTCGATGCGCTGCTGATGCGCATCACCGACGTGTTCCTGTCGCTGCCCGGCCCGCTGCTGGTGCTGGCGGTGGTCTCGGCCCTCGGCCCCAGCCTGCGCAACACCCTCATCGCCGTGATGGTGGTGTGGTGGCCGTTCTACGCCCGCATCGTGCGGGCCGAGGTGCGATCGGTGATGAGCCGGCCGCACATCGAAGCGGCCCGGATGGGCGGCGCCGGCTGGCTGACCATCGCCCGGCGGCACGTACTGCCCGGTACGTTCGGCTCGGTGCTGGTGACCGCCAGCCTCGACGTGAGCGCGTTGCTCATCACGCTCGCCGGGCTGTCCTTCCTCGGGCTCGGCTCGCCCGCCCCCGCCCCGGAGCTGGGGGCCATGAGCGCCCGCGGCCTCACCTACCTGTTCACCGGCTGGTGGGTGCCGGTGTTCCCCGCCATCGGTGTGTTCATCCTCGCCTTCATCGCCAACCTGTGCGGCGACGGCGTCCGAGACCTCATGGAGCTGTGACGTGGCCACGTTCATCCTCCGCCGCGTCGCCAGCCTGGTGGGCGTGCTCATCGTGCTGTCGCTGGCGGTGTTCGTCATCCAGACGGTGCTGCCCGCCGACCCGGTGCGGGCGTCGCTCGGCGCGAACGCCTCCCCCGAGCTGGTGGAGCAGAAGCGGGAGGAGCTCGGCTACAACGACCCGCTGACCGTGCAGTACGCCCGCTTCGTGGGCAACGTGGTGCAGGGCGACCTGTCCACCTCGCTGCGCACCAAGCGACCGGTGACCGATGACCTGGCCCGCTTCGCCCGGCCCACCTTCGAGCTGGCCGGTTGCGCCGCCCTGCTCGCCCTGGTGCTCGGGCTGGGCCTGGGCGTGTGGTCGGCGCTCGGTGGGCGCACCGCATCGGTGGCCCGGCTGGTGATGTTGGGGGCGGCCTCCGCGCCCACGTTCTTCGTGGCGATCGTCGGGATCCTGTTGTTCTACCGGCGCCTCGGCTGGCTGCCGGCTTCCGGCCGGCTCGACCGCATGACCATCCAGACCGGACCCACCGGCCTGTACACGATCGACTCGTTGCTGCACGGCAACTGGGCGTGGTTCTCCAGCGCCGTGAAGCACCTGATCCTGCCGGCGTTCTGCCTGGCGGTCGGCCCGGCGGTGGCCATCGGCCGGGTGCTGCGCGGCGCCCTGCTCGACGTGTTGCGCCTCGACCACGTGCGCACCGCCCGCTCGAAGGGCCTGCGCGAGCGCACCGTCGTGCTGCGCCACGGGCTGCGCAACGCCCTGCAGCCCACGCTGTCGATGGCCGGGTTGCAGGTGGGCCTGTTGCTCACCGGTGTGGTGGTGGTCGAGCTGGTGTTCGCCTGGCCCGGGCTCGGGCTCTACACGACGCAGGCCATCCAGCAGGCCGACTTCCCGGCGGTGATCGGGATCGTGCTGGTGATGGGCGTCGCCTACGTGGTGATCAACGCGCTGGTGGACATCGGCCAGGTGATCGCCGATCCGCGACTGCGAGCGAAGAAGGCATGATGACCGACAACCCCGCCGCCGGCGCCGACACGATCCCCGGTGACGCCGTCGCCGTGGCCCTCACCGACGCGGCGCCCCCGCCTGCGCCTACCGGCCCCTCGCCGGTCGCCTCGGTGCGCGACCTGCACGTCGATCTGCACGCCCGCGACGGGGTGGTCCACGCCCTGCGCGGCGTCGACCTCGACATCGCCCCCGGCGAGGTGGTGGCGCTGGTGGGTGAATCGGGCTCCGGCAAGTCGATCCTCGGCGCCACCTTGTTGGGCCTGCTGCCCCGCACCGCCCGGCCCAGTTGCCACGGCACGGTGGTGGTGGACGGCGTCGACATGCTGACCGGTACGCACGGCGAGCAGCGGCGGGTGCTGCGCCGCTCGCTGGGGGCGGTGTTCCAGGACCCCCTGCAGTCGCTCAACCCGACGATGCGGCTCGGCCGCCAGCTCACCGAGAAGGGCGCGTCGCCCACCGTCGCCCGGCGACGGCTGCAGGAGGTGGGCGTGCCGGAGGCCGAGCGGCGCCTGCGCCAGTTCCCCCACGAGCTGTCGGGCGGCCTGCGCCAGCGGGTGATGATCGCCATGGCCATCACCGCCGAAGGCGGCGACGCCGACGACGCCGACGTCGCCCCTCAGCTCGTCATCGCCGACGAGCCGACCACCGCCCTCGACGTGTCGGTGCAGGCCCAGATCGTCCTGCTGTTCGACCGACTGCGGCGCGAGCACGGGTGCGCGGTGCTGCTGGTGACCCACGACCTCGGCGTGGCGGCCTCCATCGCCGATCGCATCGCCGTGCTCTACGCCGGGCGGCTGTGCGAGGTGGGCCCGGCGGCCGAGGTGCTGGCGTCGCCCCGTCACCCGTACACCAAGGCACTCCTCGATGCCCGCCTCACCCTCGACGGCGCCCGCGCCGACGCCGACCCGCTGCCCGGCAGCCCGCCCGACCCGCGCCACCCGCCGCAGGGGTGCGGCTTCGCCGACCGGTGCCGCTACGTCCAGCCCGGCTGCCTGGAGGCGCCGCCGCCGCTGCGCGACGGCGTGGCCTGCCTGTTCCCGCTCGCGCTCGGCGACAACACCGACCGCAGCGCCCATCCGGCCGCTGCCGAGGACACGCCGGTGCGCATCAGCGTGGGGCGGACGCTCGCGGACCACGAGCCCGGCGCCGCCGACGCCGCCGACGCCGCCACCGCGGACGGGTCGGCCGAGCCGGCCCTCGTGCTGGAGCGGGTGTCCAAGGCGTTCGATCTGCGCAAGGGTCGCATCGGTTCGGCCCGCCTCAAGCTCAACGCCGTCGTCGACGTGTCGCTCACCGTGCCCGCCGGCGGGGCGGTGGCCCTGGTGGGCGAGAGCGGGTGCGGCAAGACCACCACGCTGCGCATGGCCACCGGGCTGCTGCGCCCCGATTCGGGCAGCGTCACCTGGGCGGCCGGCGCCGCCCGACCGCAGCTGGTGTTCCAGGACGCCGGGGCCTCGCTCACCCCGTGGATGAACGTGCTCGATCACGTGGTGGAGCGGCTGCGGTTCGTCGGCGTGCCCAAGGGCGAGCGGATGGAGCGGGCCATGGCCCTGCTGCAGCGCGTCGGCCTCGATGGCCGCGCCGCCCTGGCCAAGCCCCGCGCCCTGTCGGGCGGCCAGCGCCAGCGGGCGGTGATCGCTCGCGCCCTGGCGTCGGGCCCGAGCCTGCTGGTGTGCGACGAGCCGGTCAGCGCCCTCGACGCCACGCTCGCCGCCCGGGTACTCGGCCTGCTCGAGGAGCTGCGCGAGGAGCTCGGCGTGGCCTTGCTGGTGGTCACCCACGACTTGGCCGCAGCCCGCCGGCTGGGCGACGACGTGGCCGTGATGTACCTGGGGCGGATCATCGAGCACGGGCCCGCCGACGAGCTGTTCGAACGACCCCGGCACCCCTACACCCAGGGGTTGCTGGCCGCCGTGCCCACCACCGAGCCGGGCCGGCTGGCCCCCACCCTGGCCGGCGAGCCGCCCAGCCCCGTCGGCGAGCAGCGCGGCTGCGCGTTCGTGTCGCGCTGCCCGCTGGCGGTGACCGAGCGGTGCGAGCTCGAGGTGCCGGTGTTGCGACCAGCCGGCCCCAACCACGCCGCCTGCCACCTGTTGCGCTGACGCAGCGGCGGACCCCAACCGACGCCCGCTTCATACCGATCGGTATGGTCGCTCGCCGTGGGCGCCATGCCGGGGGTCTGGCGACCTCCTTCGCGCTCGATTCGACGTCGATTCGGAATTGGTCATGAGACACGAGATCCGGCCACCGTCGGTGTGGCTGCGCAGCCTGACCGAGGCTCAGACCACCACCGGTGGGCGGCCGAACCCGACCGGTCGATGCGTTCGAATCGACGTCGAATCGCCGCCGAAGCACGGCGCTGGAGGGTTACCGGAGAGATCCGGGTTCAGGCGGTGCGATACGGGTCGAACTCGGTGACCAGGCGCTCGACGCGGGCCTGGTCGACCCGGCGGGTGAGCCGCTTGGCCTCGAACTGGTCGCGCCGCGTCCTGGACAGCGTGATGGATGGTCGAGGACACGCTGAGCAGCGTGCAGGTTGGCCCGCTTCGGGGCCGGGGCGGGTACCGTGACCCCCGATGATCGACCCCGCGTACCGGAGCTTCGTCTCCTACATCGACAAGTCGCGCGAGTTCTACGGCGCCCACGGCTACGAACGCCCCTACCAGTGGGCGTACCACGCCGACACGCCGCCGTTCGCGCCGTTGCCGGGCCCGCTGGCCACCCTGCGCCTCGGCGTGGTCACCACCACGTTCCCGCCGCTGCCGTCCGGTCAGGAGCGCCCGCCCAAGCAGGCCTACGCCGCGCCCGTCGACCCACCGCCCACGGCGATGTTCACCGAGGACCTGTCCTGGGACAAGGACGCCACCCACACCGACGACCCGGAATCGTTCCTACCGCTCGCCCGCCTGGGCGAGCAGGTGGCGGCCGGCCGGCTCGGCTCGCTGTCGCCGCGGTTCTACGGCGTGCCCACCGAGTACTCGCAGCGACGCACCCTCACCGTGGACGCCGGCCATCCTCGACCTGCTGCGGGAGGACGGGGTCGACGTTGCCCTGCTCGTCCCGCTTTGACCGGTCTGCCACCAGACCGTGAGTCTGGTCGCACGCCACCTCGAGGCCAACGGCATCCCCACCGTGATCGTGGGTTCCGCCCGCGACATCGTCGAACAGGCCGGCGTGGCCCGGTTCCTGTTCGTCGACTTCCCGCTGGGCAACCCGATGGGCAAGCCCTACGAGGTGGCCCAGCAGCGCACCATCACCGCCGCCGCCCTCGACCTGTTGGAGCGGGCCTGGGTGCCGCGCACCACCGTCCAGGCCGACGTCACCTGGGGCGACGACTCCTGGCGGGCCGTCTACATGCGGGTGGATGACGGCAACCGGGCGGCGCTGGCCGCCGCCGGCGAAGCGCGGCGCAACGAGCAGGCCGCCGCCAAGGTGGACGGGCGCGCCCGCAACGACTGAGCCGGCAACACACGCGCACCGAGCCGGCGAACACACGGCGACGGCGCCGGTCGGACCGGGCCCGGGTCAGACGGGCACGGTGCCGAGGGCGCCGTCGTCGGCCACCACGATCCGGAAGGCGGTGCCGTTCGGTGAGCGCACGATGGGTCCGCGGCCGGCGCGGTCGAACCGGAGGTCGTCGTCGGTGGCCAGAGTGTGGGCGCTGTGGCGGTACAGGTTGGTGTCGCGGGCACCGCCCCCACCCGGGCCCCACTCGATGCGCCCGGCGGCGTCGACGCTCCACCGTTTGATGGCATCGCTCTGCAAGCCGCCGGCCAGCAGCCGGGATCGCACGCCCTGCGCTTCGAGCACCGCCGCCGCCCCGCTGCCGCCGGCCGGGGCGGTGCTGCGGATGAGCACCGTGTTGCCGTCGGTCGCCCGCTGGACGTGCAGCTGGGCCGACGGGGCGGCGGCGCCCGTGCCCACCCCCACCCGGCCGGTGGCGGGGTCCACCACCGTGCTGCCGAACTGCCAGGGTCTGCCGCTGACCGCCAGCCGGCCCTCGGCGGGGGCGTAGCGCAGACGGGCGGCATCGCCGGCGCCGAAGCGCAGCTCGCGGTTGTCGAAGATCCGGACGTTGCTGTTCGGGAAGCTACAGAGCGCCACATCCTCGCCCCAGGAGATCTGGAAGCGGGTGATCAACGTCGACAGGTCCGCCTTGCAGGTCTCGAAGTTCAGGTGCTGGTGCACCGGCCTCGCCTCGTCGGTGGGCGAGTCGTAGTGGGCCAGGATCCACCCGACCCGCTTGTAGCCGGCCCGCTCCACGTTGAACGTGCCCCCGGCGTTGTCGCAGGCGATGCCGTAGGGATGGGGGCCGGCGTCGAGGTACTGCTGGAACTCGATCATGGCGCCCTTGTGGTCCTCGGCGGTCTGGCGCCAGACGGTCGCAGGACGGTTGATGGAGAACCCCGTGCCGCCGGGGGCGCCATCGTCATCGGAATCCCAACGGCTCTGCGCCACCAGCCGCAGGGGTGCGCCGTCGGTGCTGCCCACCACCACGCCGCCGTCGTCGGCCCACGCCTGCAACCGCCGGGTGGGACCGCCCGCTTCGAACGCCGACGACCGCCCGGTCGCCCCGGTGATGCGCAGCCCACCGGTCAGCTCGTTGCTCCAGGTCTCGTCACCCCGGTGGAACGTGGCGCTGCCGGCCGGCCCGCTGATCGCCGATGCGGCCGGCGGCAGCTCGGACCCCGGCACGGTCGCCGCCGGCACGGTCGTGTCCGGCGCGGTGCTCGTGGTGGTGCTCGTGGTGGTGCTCGTGGTGGTGCTCGTGGCGGTCTCGAGCGCGGTCGGGGTGGTGGTCTGGGCACCGGCACGCCGGTTGCCGGTCAGCGCCAGCAGGCCGCCGAAGGCCCCGACCCCGGCCAGGAACGCCCGCCGCCCACCCGGCCGGTCGGGCGGTCCGCTCCCCCGGTCCTCATCGGTCGGTCCCGTGTGCCGGCGTCCGCCGGATCCCCTCCAAAGCCACATTCCGTGACTCTATCGGCACTTTAAGAGCTCAGGGTCGGGGGGTTCGGTCCGTGTCGGTGCGGATGAGCTGGGCGGCGACCTCGGCCGACCCGCCGGCCCGGCGCAGCAACGGCTCGAGCCCGTAGCCCACCCGGTCGCCCGGCGAACGCTGCACCATCGGGCCCTCGGGCCGCTGACCCAGCAGCTCGCTGGAGATCGTCAGCTCGAGCGCCACGGCATCGGCGGCGGCCACCAGCGCACCCACCTGGGCGGCGCTGTCGCGCACGAACTCGGGCGCACAACGGCGGACCGCCCCGGCGAGCAGCTCGCGATCGCCGTCCCACCAGGCGGCGAGGCGGCGCAGCGGCTCGTGCAGCGACGTGTCGGTCAGCCAGCCAGCCGCCTCCACCACCGAGCGGTGGACGTCGTCGGCGCCCAGGGCGGCGGCCACCGCATCGAGGGCGCTGCGGTCGTGGCGGCGGGCCAGACCGGCGAGGGCCTCGCCGGCCACCTCGCGGTTGGGGTCGCCCAGGCGCGCCCGCAGGCAGGCCCGCACCGCCGGACCGTCGACCTTGAGCCGGGCGCCGAGCCCGAACGTGGCCCAGCTGCGCACATCGTCGGCGGGGTCGGCGGCCAGCGCGATGAGCGTCTCCACCGCCGGATCGCCGGACGGCACCCAGTCGAGCCCGACCAAGGCGGGCAACGCCGACGCCACCGCGTAGCGCACCTCGGCATCGTCGTGGCCGGCCAGGGCCAGCACCGCCGCCTGCGCGCCGGCGGGGACGTCGGGGCCGGCCTCGGCCAGGTGGCCGACCGCGCTCACCGCGGCCGACACCACCGACACGTCGGCATCGTGGAGGTGGGTCAGCAGCAGCGCCACGCTGCGGTCCCGGAAGGGGTGGCCGTCCTCGTAGCCGAGCTGGGCCAGCACATCGCAGCCGAGCCGGCGGCGGCCACCGTCGGTCGCCTCGACGAGCCCCAGCGCCCAGTCGAAGCAGGCGCGGGTGCCGCGGCGCTGCAACTCGTGCACGATCGCCCAGTACTCGTCCACCTGGTCGTCGGGCGAGAGCACCTCGGCCCGGGCGCGCAACGCCGTCTCGTCCTCGCCTCGCAGCAGCACACGATCAACGGGTCGGTCGTCGCTCATGGCCGCGACCGTAACCGGCCCGGGACGGTGCCGCTGGCCGGACCGGGCGGGGGCCACCTCGCCCGGATCGGGACCGCGGCGCTACCCTAATCCTGCTTAGAAACCAACAGCCGGGAGGCGGCGGATGCGCCGGGAACGCCAGATCGAGTTGCTCGAGCGCTTGGCCGCGTCAGGTGCCCACTTCGAGGGCATGCACGCCCCGCACTCGATGATCAACCCGGCGTCGGCCTACACCGATCCGGAGCGCTCCGCCAAGGAGCTGCGGGTGCTGTTCCGCAACGGGCCCACGCTGCTGGGCCTGTCCTGCGAGATGCCCGAGCCGGGCGACTACCTCAGCACCACGCTCGACGGCATCCCGGTGGTGGCCGTCCGCCAGGCCGACGGCTCGATCGTGGCGAGGGTCAACGCCTGTCGCCACCGGGCGGCCCCGCTGGTGGACGCCCGGGCCGGCAAGACGGGCCGCTCGATCGTGTGCAACTACCACGGCTGGACCTACGACACCGACGGCACGCTGCGCGCCCGGCCGCTGTCGGCCGGCGCCTTCGACGACGTGGCCATGCCGTGCAACCTGCACCGGGTGGCGGTGGCGGAGCGCTACGGGCTCATCTTCGTGCGGGCCGGGTCCACCGAGCCCATCGATGTGGACGAGGCGTTGGGTGGGGCGCAGGACGATCTGGGCTCGTTCCGTCTCGACACCTACACCCACATCGAGACCCGCACCAACGAGTGGGCGATGAACTGGAAGCTGGTGCTCGACACGTTCACGGAGAGCTACCACATCCGCTGGCTGCACAAGAACACCATCGCGCCGGCGTTCAACTCCGACTGCGTGATCTCCGAGCGGTTCGGCCGCAACTGCCTCTCGATCGGGCTGCGGGCCAACGTGCGCGAGGAGCTCGACAAGCCCAAGGACGAGTGGTCGCTCATCCCCTACGGCACCATCCAGTACTTCCTGGTGCCCAACGCGCTGGTCGTGCACCAGCTCGACCACGTCGAGGTGTGGCGGCTGGAACCGCTCGGCGTGGGTCGCGTGCGCACCCACACGTCGATCTTCGCTCCGGAGCCGCCCGACGAGCGGGCGATGCGCTACTGGACGAAGAACCTCGATCTGCTGCTGCAGGTCACCGGCACCGAGGACTTCCCCACGATGGAGCGCATCCAGGCCGCCCTCGCCTCGGGCGCGGTGCCGGAGCTGGTGTACGGCCGCATCGAGCCGCCGCTGATCCACTTCCACTCGGCGCTGAACGAGGCCCTGGCCGGCGCCTGAACCAGCGGTCGGCACCGGGGGTCAACGGGGTTCGTCGGCGTCGCGCAGCAACGCGTGCTGGCGTTTGAGCTCGGCCGCCTCGTCGGTGGCGCACTCGTGGTGCATCCGGCCGGAGAACGGGTACCAGCCGGCGCGCTGCGGATGGTCGGGCACGTACTCCATCAACACGCCCACGCGCTCGCCGCGCTCGAACGGCTCACCACACGTCACACAGGAAACGTCGCCCCAGCCCACCTTCGAGCCGCGCACCTCACCTCGTCGGCCACCGGCCCAGCCTGCCACGATCACACCCGCTCAACCGGCCCGCAGGTGGCAGGCCACCTCGCCCCCACCGTCCACCGGGGTCAGCGCCGGGCGGCTGGTCAGGCAGCGGTCGATGACCTCGGGACAGCGCCCGGCGAAGGGGCAGCCGGGCGGCAGGTTGGTGGGATCGGGCGGATCGCCGGTGAGGATGATGCGACGCCGCTCGCGCTGACGGTCGGGGTCGGCCACCGGCACGGCGGACAGCAGCGCCCGGGTGTACGGGTGCGACGGCGCCGCGAAGATGCGCTCGGTCGGGCCGCTCTCCATCACCTGCCCGAGGTACAGCACCACCACCCGCCGGGAGATGTGGCGCACCACCGCGAGGCCGTGGCTGATGAACAGGTAGGCGATGCCGAGCTCGTGCTGCAGGTCCTCCAGCAGGTTGATGATCTGGTTCTGGGTGGACACGTCGAGCGCCGACACCGCCTCGTCGCACACCACCAGCTTGGGGTTGGTGGCGATGGCCCGGGCGATGGCGATGCGCTGGCGCTGACCGCCGGAGAACTCGTAGGGGTAGCGCTGCAGATGCCGGCGCGACATACCCACCTGGTCGAGCAGCTCACCCACCCGCCGGTGGCGATCGGCCCGCGACCGCGTCCGGTCGTGGACCCCGAGCGACTCGCCGACGATGTCGGCCACCACCATCGACGGGTCGAGCGACGAGTAGGGGTCCTGGAAGACCATCTGGGCGTGCCGGCGGGCCTGGCGCATCTCGGCGCGACCCAACCTGGTCAGGTCGTCGTCGCCGAGGCGGATGACCCCGGCGTCGATGGGGATGAGGCGCAGCACCGCCCGGGCGATGGTGGACTTGCCCGAGCCCGACTCGCCCACCAGGCCCACCGTCTCAGCCCGATCGACCCTGAAGCTGACGTCGTTGACGGCCCGCACCCGCGGGGCGCGGCCGAGCCGGTTGGTCCGGGCCCGGAAGCTGACGCAGGCCTTCCACCTCGAGCAGCGAGACGGCGGGATCGTCCTTCGGCTCGCGCAGGTCGATCACGCTCATGCCAACGCCTCCCGGCCGGCCCCGACGAAGTCGATCTGGGGCTGCGCACGCAACGGGTCTGCCGCGACGCACCGGCCTCGGTCAACGGCACGGGCGCCTCGCGGCAGCGGTCGATCACGTAGGGGCAGCGCGCCGCGAAGGCACAGCCCGGCGGGAACGCGGACGGCACCGGCGTGGAACCGGGGATCGACGCCAGCCGGCCGGAACGGGCGCCCACCTGCGGCATGGCCGACAGCAGGCCCTCGGTGTACGGGTGGCGAGGGTCGTAGAACAGGTCACGGACCCCGGCGCGCTCCACCACCTGACCGGCGTAGAGCACGACCACCCGGTCGCAGATGTCGGCCACCACGCCGAGGTCGTGGGTGATGAACAACACGGCCATCCCCTCCTCGCGCTGCATCTCCCGGATGAGGTCGAGCATCTGCGCCTGGATCGTCACGTCGAGCGCGGTGGTCGGTTCGTCGGCGATGAGCAGCCGGGGACCGCAGGCCAGCGCCATGGCGATCATCACCCGTTGGCGCATCCCACCGGAGAAGGCGTGCGGGTAGTCCCGGCTGCGCTGGGCGGCGTTGGGGATGCCGACCCGCTCGAGCATCTCGATGGCCCGGTTGCGGGCGGCGGTGCGACCGCCACGCCGGTGCCGGCGGACCAACTCGGCGATCTGCTCGCCGACGGTGAACGCCGGGTTCAGGCTGGTCATCGGCTCCTGGAAGATCATCGACACCCGGTCGCCGCGGACATCGGCCAGCTCCCGCGGGGTCATCGCCACCAGATCCCGCCCTTCGAGCAGGGCCCGACCCCCGGCGATGCGACCGGGCGGGGTCGGGATCAGACCGGTCATGGCCAGGCAGGTGACGCTCTTGCCCGAGCCCGACTCCCCGACCAGCCCGAGCGTCTCGCCGGCGTCGATGTGGAAGCTGACCTCGCGCACGACCCGGTCCCAACCGTGGCCGGTGGCGAACTCCACCGACAGCTCGTCGACCTGCAGCAGTGCCATCTCAGCTCCTGCGGATCTCGCGGCCGAAGGAATCACGGATCCCGTCGCCCACCACGTTGAAGGCGAGCACGGTGAGCAGGATCATCATGCCGGGCGGTATGGCAAGGAACGGTTGCTGGAAGAACTTGAGGTAGGCGCGCGACAGCATCGTGCCCCACGACGCTTCCGGCGGCACCACCCCCAGGCCGAGGAAGCTCAGCGCGGCCTCGGCCAGCAGCGTGAAGCCCAGCGACAGCGAGATCTGCACCACCAGCGGGGACAGGATGTTGGGCAGCACGTGAGCGGTCAGGATCTTGCCCGTGGAGCAGCCCATGCTGCGGGCCGCCTCGATGAACGTCTCCTCCTTCACGGCGAGCACGGCGCCGCGGACCATGCGGGTGAAGCGGGGGGCGTAGACGATGCCGATGGCCAGCATGGCGTTGCGCAGCCCGGGTCCCATCGCACCGTTGATGGCGAGGGCGAGCAGCAGCGGGGGGAAGGCGAGGAACGCCTCGACGACCCGCATGACCGTGTAGTCCACCCAGCGGCCGAGCAACCCGGCCAGCAACCCCGGGATCACGCCGAGCGCCACGGCGATGCCCACGGCGCTGAAGGCAGCGGACAGCGCGATGCGGGTGGCGAAGATCAACCGGCTGAACGTGTCCCGACCGCTCTCGTCGGTGCCCAGCCAGTGCTGCGCGGTGGGTCCCGACAGCAGCTTGCCGGTGAGCTCGTTCTCACCGTAGGGCGCCAGCCACGGCCCGATGACGGCGACGATGACCAGCAGCACGAGGAAGGCCAGGCCCACCACGGCGGCCCGCTGGCGGAAGAAGCGCCGGGCGAAGCGCCGGCGGGCGGAGATCGGACCTTCGCTCTCGTCGATCTCCTGCTCGACACGGTGGCCCTCGGCGTGGGCGCGCCAGACCTCCGGACCGCCCGGTATGCGATCGGCGGCGATGTCGGTCATCGGGCACGCATCCGCGGGTTGAAGTAGCCGTAGGACAGATCGACGGCCAGGTTGACCAGCATGGAGATGAACACACCGACCAGCACGATGCCCTGCAGCATGGGGAGGTCCTTACCCCGCACGGCGTTGACGGCCAGCGAGCCGAGGCCGTTGAGGGCGAACACCCGCTCCATGACCAGCGCTCCGCCGAGGAGCACCGTCAACTGCAGACCGATGACGGTCACCAGGGGGACGGCGGCGTTCTTGAGGGCGTGCTTGAGCACCACCCTCGGCGGCATCAGGCCCTTGGCCTTGGCCGTGCGGATGTAGTCCTGGGAGAGGGCGTCCTTCATGGCGCTGCGGAGCTGGCGGGTGATCTCGGCCGAGGCGGCGAAGCCGAGGGCCAGGCCCGGCAGCACGAGGTGGCGGAACCAGGGCCCGACCCCGTCGCTGAGTGGTTCATACGCCACCGATGGAAACCACTGCACCTTGATGGCGAAGACGAACACCAACATCATCCCCACGAAGAAACCCGGGGCGGCCACGCCGAGCGTCGCGATCAGTGTGAAGAATCGATCGAGCGACCGGCCCGAGTGGTAGGCGGCCAAGATGCCGAGCGGTACGCCGATAAGAATGGCAAACGTCATAGCTACAAAGGTGAGCGACAGCGTGACCGGGGCGTTCTCCTTCAACGCCTCCGATACAGGCACGTTCGTGGTGATGGAGGTACCGAGATCACCCTGGACCAGCCGCCCGACCATGCGCGCGTACTGCTCGACCAGCGGATCGTTGAAACCAAGATCCTCACGAATGCTCTCCACGACCTCGGGCGGGGCGTCCTCCCCGGCCAGCGTGGTGGCCGGATCGCCGGGCACCAGCAGCACCAGGCAGAACACGATGAGGCTGACCAGGAACAGCTGTGGAATGAACGACAACAGGCGTTGTGCGATCAACTTCGCCACGAATCCCCCTTCACCCACGAAGGCGATCCCCACGCCGATCGTGCGTCTCCTATATTGCACCATACCGCGCCGGCAACATCGTCGGGCAGGGGCCACAGGCCATCCAGGGGGACAAAATGAAGAAACGTTGGAGGATCGCGCTCGTCGGCGTCAGCCTCGCCTTGGTGGCGGCCGCCTGCGGCGGGTCGTCGGATGGGGGATCCGACACCGGCAGCGATGCTGCGTCCGACGTCAGCGCCGGCGCGCTGCCGAAGGCCACGTCCACGTCGGCGGCCGCCGAGGAATCGTTCGACGAGAACGCCACGTTGCGCTTCGCCTACCGGGTCTCACCCACCACCGGCCTCGATCCGGCCAAGGCGTCGTCGAGCTTCGACATGACCACCCTGGCGTTGGTCTACGACCGCCTGGTCCATGTCAACAACGCGGGCGACCCCGAGCCGGGTCTGGCCGAGAGCTGGTCCTTCGTCGACGGCGACACCGCCCTCGAGTTGAAGCTGCGCCCCGACGTGGTCTTCCAGGACGGCGAGCCGTTCACCGCCGATGCGGTCAAGATCAGCCTGGACCGCAACCGCGGTGCCACGTTCGAGCAGAGCGCCGTCAAGAGCGATCTGGCCATGGTCGAGAGCGTCGAGGTGGTCGACCCGCTCACGGTGAAGCTGGTGTTCAAGGCCGGCGTACCGGGCGGTCCGCTCCCGCTGGTGCTGTCGGACCGCGCCGGCATGATCGCCAGCCCGAAGGCGTTGCAGCGGCCCGACTTCGATCAGGTGGGCGGCGGCGCCGGCATGTACAAGCCGGTCGAGTTCATCGTGGCCAACAAGCTGGTGGCCGAACGCTGGGACGGCTACTGGGCACCCGAGACGGTGAAGGCGGCGCGGGTGGAGCTGACCTTCAACCCAGACTCGAACACCCGCCTCAACGGCCTGCGCTCCGGCCAGTTCGACATCGTGGAGATCGACCCGGCCCAACGGGCCGAGGCTGACAGCGCCGGGCTGGCCACCATCGGCGGCAAGAGCCTGCTCTTCTACCACCTGCACCTCAACCGGGCGGACCCGCAGGTGGCCAATGAAGGAGGTGCGCCAGGCGCTCAACATGGCCATCGACCGCGAGGCGCTGGTGCAGGCCATGACCGGCGGCGAGGGGGAGCCCGGCGTGCAGCCGTTCCCTCGAGGGCTACTGGGCCTACAACCCCGACATCCCCGCCGATACCTACCAGTATGATCCCGAGGGCGCCAAGGCGTTGCTGGCCGCCGCCGGGGTGCCGGAGGGCTACAAGCTGCCCGCCATCGTCTCGGCGCTGCCGGTCAACACCCAGATCGCCGAGATCGTCAAAGCCCAGCTGAGCGACGTGGGACTCGACCTCGAGCTGCTCCCGACCCAGGCCGAGCAGGTCCCCAAAGCGCTGTACACCGACAAGCTCGGCCTGGGCGTGGTGCCGTGGGGCGGCCGGGCGGACCCGGCCCAGACCACCAACGCTGTACACGGCGGCCGCCACGACCAACCCCGGCGGGCACAGCACCCCCGGGTGGAGGAGCTGCAGCCGGCCGCGGCGCAGCCGGGTGACCCAGCCGACCGGGCGGCGGCCATGCACGAACTGGTCAAGGAGATCACCGACGAGGCCCTCGACGTGGTCCTCTACTACCTGTACAACCCCTACGCCATGAGCGACAAGGTGTCAGGCATGGAGGTGTGGATCACCGGCAAGCCCGAGTTCCGCAACGTCGGCATCCTGCGCTGATGCGCTGATGCGTGATGCGACGCGCTGCCGGCCCGCCGTCTTCGACGTGCGGGCCGGCGCTGTCGCAGCCCGACGCAGTGTTTCGTAGCGGCGGCCGGCGCGCTGCCACCGGCGGTCTGTTGAGGAAGTCCCTGGTCAGAGTGGTGGCCTGGCCGACACGGTGCGTGGCGTTGACCTGCGGCACAAACACCGTCCGACGCCTCGTCCCGCCGTCGACACCCGCCGATCACGCCGACACGCCGGTCACGCCGGTCACGCCGAGGCGGTCACCGTGGCCGGGCGCAGCTCGAAACCCTCCCAACCGTTGGCTGCGATCTCCTCGCAGCGGGTGCGGTACGCTTCCACACCGCCGCAGTAGGGCATGAACACCCGCGGCTTGCCGGGATGTTGGCGCCCAGGTACCACGAGTCGGCGTGCAGGAACATCGGGGCTGGGCCACCTCGTTGACGTGGTCCACCCAGTCGTCCTCGGCGGCGGGGCGGGCCTCGATGGTGGCCAGGCCGTTGGCGTCGAGGTGCTCGATGATGCGGCTCACGTACCGCACGTGCTGCTCGATGGACACCGGTACGTTGGACAGCACCGACGGCGAACCGGGCCTGGTGATCATGAACAGGTTCGGGAACCCGGCGGACATGAGCCCGAGGTAGGTGCGGGCCCGGCCGCCCACTTGTCGCGCAGGGCGCTCGCCGCCGCGGCCGCGGATGTCGATGCGGTTGAACGAACCGGTCATGGCGTCGAAGCCGGTGGCGTACACGATGATGTCCACGTCGTGGTGGCCGGCCGCGGTGGTGATGCCGGTGGGGGTGATGGCGGTGATCGGCGCCTCACGGATGTCCACCAGTGTGACGTTGTCGCGGTTGTAGGTCTCGAAGTAGTCGGTGTCGATCAGCGTGCGCTTCGAACCGAACGGGTGGGTGGTGGGCACCAGCTTCTCGGCCACCGCCGGGTCCTTCACCGTCTCGCGGATCTTGTTGCGAATGAACTCGCCGGCGAGCTCGCTCGCCTCCCGGTTGGTGCGCAGGTCCGAGAACGAGGCGAACACGAAGCGGAACCCGCCCTCCTGCCAGGCGCGCTCGAAGATGGCGTTGCGCTCCTCGTCGCCCACCGACAGGGCCGACCGGTCGACCACGTCGTAGGGGAAGCCGCCCACCGACCAGCGGGCCTTGTCGTAGATCGCCTCGTAGTCCTGCTTCACCCGGTCGAGCACCGCCTTGTCGACCGTGGCGTGCCGGGCCGGGATGGTGTACTGCGCGGTACGTTGGAACACGTAGAGGTGGTCGGCCTGGCGGGCGATGACCGGGATCGACTGGATCCCGCTGGAGCCGGTGCCGATCACCGCCACCCGCTTGCCGGTGAAGTCCACGCCCTCGTGCGGCCAGGAGCCGGTGTGGTAGGCCTCGCCGGCAAAGCTGTCCCGGCCGGGGAAGTCGGGGATCTGGCCGGTCGACAGGCAGCCGATGCCGGTGATCAGGTAACGGCACGACACCCGGTCGCCCCGGTCGGTCTCCACCAGCCAGCGGTCGGTGGCCTCGTCGAAGTGCGCGCTGGTGACCCGGGTCTCGAAGCTCGTGTTGCGACGGAGGTCGAAGCGGTCGGCCACATGGTTCAGGTAGCGCAGGATCTCCGGCTGCTCGGGGTACTTGCCACTCCACTCCCACTCCTGCATCAAGCCCTCGTCGAAGGAGAAGCAGTACAGGTAGGACTCGGAGTCGCAGCGCGCCCCGGGGTAGCGGTTCCAGTACCAGGTGCCACCCACGTCGTTGCCGGCCTCGAACACGACCACGTCGAGACCGAGCCGGTCGCGCAGGCGGTGGTTCAGGTAGAGCCCGGAGAAGCCCGAACCGATGATGACGGCGTCGAGCGAGCGGACGTCGGTGGTGGCTGCCATGTCGAGAGATCCCCCTGTGCGCCGGGCGGCCGTCCCCCGACGGCACCCCAACCCTGCGCACCCGTCATGGTAGGCGGAGCCCGGCGACGGCCTGCAGACGAGCGGCGTCGCCTGGCGACGGTCCCGGTTAACCTCCGCGCCGTGACCGAGATCAACGGAACGTGCGAGGAACGGTTCAGCGGCGTGCGCGAGGGGTTCGCCGCCAACTTCGACGAGGGCCACGACGTGGGCGCCAGCGTGGCGGTGTTCATCGACGGGGAGCCGGTGGTGGACCTGTGGGGTGGCTGGGCCGACGAGGCCCGCACCACGCCGTGGCAGCGCGACACGATCGTCAACGTGTGGTCGACCACGAAGACGATGACGTTCGTGGCGGTGCTCACGCTGGTGGAGCGCGGCCTGCTGGACCTCGACGCGCCGGTGGCCCGCTACTGGCCCGCCTTCGCCGCCAACGGCAAGGAGGGCGTGCTCGTTCGCCACGTGATGGCCCACACCGCCGGCCTGTCCGGCTGGGAGGAGCCGATGCCGCCGGAGGGCCTCTACGACTGGGACAAGGCCACCTCCATGCTGGCCGCGCAGGCACCGTGGTGGGAGCCGGGCACCGCGTCGGGCTACCACGCCATCACCCAGGGCTACCTGCTCGGTGAACTGGTTCGCCAGGTGACCGGCCAGTCCTTCGGCACGTTCTTCCGCACCGAGATCGCCGAGCCCCTCGGCGCCGACTTCCACGTGGGCCTCGACCCCGCCCACGACGACCGGGTGGCGTTGGTGATCCCGCCGCCCCGGCCCGAGCGGCCCGAGGTCTTCCCGCCGATGATGATCAAGACGCTGACCAACCCGCCGCTCGACGCCCGCCAGTGCTGGCAGCCCGAGTGGCGGCGGGCGGAGATCCCCGCCGCCGGCGGCACCGGCAACGCCCGCTCGGTGGCGGCGGTGCAGTCCGTGCTGTCCTGCGGGGGCGAGGCGCGGGTGCGGCTGTTCTCGAGAGACGACCGCCCGGCGGGTGCTCGAGGAGCAGGCGCAGGGCGCGGATCTGGTGCTGGGCGACACGTTGCGCTTCGGCATCGGGTACGGCCTGAACTCGGCGGCGCTGCCGATGGGGCGGGGCGAGAGCATCGCCTTCTGGGGCGGGTACGGCGGGTCGCTGATCGTCAACGATCTCGACCGGCGGCTCACGTTCGCCTACGTGATGAACAACATGCGGCTTGGTACGGTCGGCGACGAGCGGAGCTTCCGCATGCTCGACGCCCTCTACACCGCGCTCGATGGCTAACCGTTTCCCTACGCCTTGAGGGCGGCCGGCGCCCTCCGGTCGGCCATGTTTGTGCACTTCGTGCACGGCACGTTCGCAACGGTTGCCCAAGCAGCACCGTGACCTGGGCAAACGCGACGCGATCAGAACCGCGGCAACGTTGCGCGTGCAGGTTCTGCACAAACATCGGCCAGGACCCACGCGAGCAGACGCCTGCATCGACCGTGCCAGCGTGCTGACGCGCCGCCGGTCAGATCAGACGCCTCACGGCACCACCACGCCGGGCGCGCAGCGGGGCGCGCCGGCGGTGGCGGCGAACGCGGCGGGCAGCTGCGCGGTGCTGCTGCAGCGCACCTCGACCGCCGGAGGACGGCACCGGAGGCTGCGCAGGCTCACCCCGGTGGCGGTGACCACGTACCCGTCATCGGTCCGTGGCGTGGTAGGGGGCGGCGATGGCCCTGTCGGCCACCGTGCCGGGGAGAACACGCCCAGCCGCTGGGCGTCCGCCGCCCGCCCCCGGGAGAAGTACCAGTAGCCACCGGCGTCGTCGCGGCACACGGTGATGACGAAGTCGGCGGTGAGCAGCTGCAGCACGACCGCAGTGGCGGCCGGTGGTGTGGTGCCCAGGCGTCCCCGCCGCCTGCTGGGCGACCGCGGTCAGCGTGGCGGCGTCGGGGCAGGCGGCCAGCCCGGCCAGGGAGACCGGCTCGGCGGTGGTCACCGACGAGCCGGTCTCCGTCACGGTGCTCGTGCTCGCCGCCGCGCCACCTCCGTCGCCGCCCTCGCCATCGCCACCGCCACCAACGGCGCGCAGCACCAGCCAGGTGAGCACGGCGGCGAACACCGCCACCGCAGCGAGCGCCCCGAGGATGGCCGGCCGGCGGTCGCGCCGCGACGCGACGGCGACGGCGGTCGGCGCCGGCGACACAACCGGCATCGGGGCGGCCGGCGTGTCGGGCGGATCCGGCGGGGCGCCCGGGCCGCCGGCGGGTGCGGGCGCCACGTCGGGCGCCACCGCGGCGGCCGCCACCGTGGTCGCCCCTGCCGCAGCGCCCTGACCCAACGGCGACCCGCAGGTGGTGCAGTAGGCGCTGTCGACCGCGTTGGCCGCGCCGCAGCGGGCGCACGCCCGTTGCGCCGGCCGGGGCGCCGGTGCACTCGGCGACGGCCCGACCGGTGCGGTGGGCGGGGGTTCGGGCTGGCGGAGCATGCCCCCGGGCGGCAGGTCGGGCTCGCCGACCTGGTCGGGGATGGTCGGGAAGGCAGTGCGCCGGTACCGCCCGTACGGCGACGAAGGCAGGCTCGCGCCACAGTGCTCGCAACGTACGGCGTCATCGTCGTCGTTGGCCCGGCCGCAGGCGGGGCACGCCCTCATGGCCGCCGGGCCGCCGGTTCGCGTCGCACGCCGGGCACCGTAGCCGGGGCCGGGCTCAGCCCCGCAGCCCCATCGCCTGCTCCCACTCGGCCCGCAGCGCGGCCGGCTGCCCGGCCATCAGGAAGAACGGGTCGCCCTGCAGCGACGGTACCGCCTTGCCGATGGCGGCCAGCCGGGCGCGCACGGCGTCGACGGTGGGCACGTGCAAGGTCCGCCGCGCCAGGTCGTTGGGGAACGGGATGGGCGCCTCGGGGTCGAGGTCGCGGAACACGCACGACGGGTCCTCGCCGCGCTGCACGGCGGCCAGGTCGGCCAGCAGGCGCTTGCGGAACAGCAGCACGCCGTGGTCGCTGCGGCCGAGGTGCTCCTTGGTCCGATCGGCGATGGCCCCCTGACCGGCCCAGCTCAGCAGGTCCTGGTTGAGCACGTGGCTGGTGATCGGCCGGCCCCGGTCGTCGTGGGTGGCCCCCCACCAGTACGGGATGACCTCCTGGCGGTAGGGGCCGCGCTCCTCGGGCACCTTCTCGAACACCCACACCACGCTGAGCGTGTTCTCGTCGTCGATGGGCACCCGCCACTCGAAGTGCAGCGGCGCGAACAGGTTCGGCATGATGCACAACCGCCCCGTGTTCCAGGCGTCGGAGGTCTCGTCCTCGCCCCGGTGCAACCGCCGGTACATGAAGCCGTGCTCCCACTCGTCGAAGCCGAGCCGGGTGTGGGTGGGGGCGTAGCGGTCGGTGGCGCCGTCCTGCCCGGGCAGCCAGTTGTTGTGCAGCCACTCGAAGTGCACCGGGTCGATCGAGTTCTCCTGGCACTGCAGCCAGTTGCAGTCCACGTGGTGGAACAGGATCTGCTTGAAGCAGTCCTCGTAGGTGAACGGCTCCCAGTTGGGGATGAGCGGCGCCGGCGCCGGACCGAGGTAGGCCCACACCAGCCCGGCGAAGGCCCGGGCCTCGTAGGCCAGCGCGCAGATGCCGTCGCGGAAGCGGGGGTTGCCCGACACGGTGTCCTCGTAGGGTGCCTGCAGGCAGCGCCCGTCCAGCCCGAACTTCCAGCCGTGGTAGCTGCAGCGGATGCCGCCGTCCTCGGCGTAGCCGTACAGCAGGCCGGCGCGGCGGTGCGGGCAGTGCGGCTCGATCAGACCGAACGCCCCCGACGGGGTGCGGTAGAGCACCAGGTCCTCGCCGAGCAGCCTGACCGCCTTGGTGGCCGGGACGTCCTCGCCCAGGAACTCGGCCTCGGCGGCGATCGGGTGCCAGTAGCGCCGCAGCAGCTCGCCCATGGGCGTGCCGCGCCCGGTCTCGGTGAGCTCCCGGTTCTGCTGCGCGGTCGTGACCATGGAAACCCCTTCGCCGGCGGCGGTCGCCTCGGTGGCCGAGAGGCTATTGCACCCCCGTGGAGGACCGCATCCGCGCCGGGTGCCGGGCGGGTGGTGCGCAGGGACCGGGCCCGTCGCTGTCACAGGTGATGGGTAGGTTCTCAGGCCATGGCAACGGTGCGCTCGACGGCGGTGGTTCGGTGTGGGCCCCGGCGCGCCCCGGCACGGGGGGTGCCCCGGTGGCCATGACCGACCGCTGGCTGGTCGCCGATCGTCGGGATCGTGCCGCCCTCGAGGACGTGTTGCGGTCCCAACCCCTGGTGGCGCGGCGCATGGCCCGCGGCGCGACGGCCGAGCTGCCCCTGCTGGCGATGCGCGGCGTCGACCTCGGCCTGCTGTTCGGCAGCCTCGACCTGGTGGCCGTGCAGCTCTGCTACCTGGCCAAGCTGCGCGGCGGCGCCACCTTGGAGGCCGCCCGGGTGGAGGCTCCCGAGCTGCCGGTGGCGGAGCTGCAGCTCGCCGCCCAGCGGTTGCAGCTGGCCGGCCTGGCCGCGGTGGTCGATGACCGCCTCACCCTGCACCCGCAGCTCGACGACTCCCTGGCGCTGTCCCAACCGACCGTCGCCGGCTCGGCCGCGCTGCTCACCAACGACGTGCTGGATCGGGCGCTGCGCCTGCTGGGCCTCCCGGTGCCGGCACGCAAGGCAGACCGGCTCGCTGCCCTGGCGGCCACCCTCGGCGACCGTGACCGGCTGCTCGCCGCGCTCGAAGGGGTCTCGGCCGAGGCGCTGCAGTTGTTCGAGCGCGTGGTCCAGGCCACCATCGAGGGCCGTACCCACGGGTATGGCACCGACGGGTCGGTCAGCCTCTACGAGCTCGACCTCGAGGATCTGCCCGGCCTGCAGGCCGGCTCGTTCGGGCGCGGGCGCCGGGCGCCGGTCGACGAGCTGTGCGACCGGCAGCTGCTCGGCTCCGACTCCGCGTGGACCCGTTACGAGGTGTGGGTCTGGGCGGAGACGCTGGTGGCGCTGCGCGGCCGGCTGTTCGAGCGTTGGGTGCCGGCCGCCGCCCCCGAGCCGGTCCCGCTGGGCGAGGGACCGCCGGCGGCGGCCACGGTGCTGGGCGCGCTGCGCGATCTCATCACCCACGTGGCAGCCAACCCGCCGCTCGGCAAGCGCACCGGCGAGAGCGAGCCGCCGGTGAAGTACTGGCGGGCCGCGGCCAAGGCGTTGCGCATCGAGGTCGCCCAGGCGGCGCTGCTGGGCGATCTGGCCCGCCGGCTGGGCCTGCTGGTGCCGGTGCTGGGCCCCGTGCAGGGCCGGGGCCGCAACGCCACCCAGGACGTGCGCTGGCACCCCGAGCCGCAGCGGGTGGCCGGGTTCGAGGCCCTCCCGGTCGCGCAGCGGTGGGCGCTGGTGGTGCACTGCTGGAGCGAGGCCGGTCGCCCGGAGCTCACCCAGCCGCGGCTGCTCGTGCTCGACCTGCTCTGCGAGCTGCCCGACGGGTGCGGCGCGCCGGCGGCGGCGCTGTCGGCGTGGGCGGCGGATCGCCATCGGGCGCTGCACGAGTCGTCCGTCGTCGACGAGGTCATCGGAGACCTGCTGCACCTCGGGGTGGCCTCCAGCTCGTCGGAGCGGTCGGGCTGGCCCCGCCGGGCGGGCGGTGCTGTTCGACCTCGAGGCGCTGGCGTCGTTGCTCGGTGCCGGCGGCACCAGGTTCGTCTGCCAGCCCGACCACAGCATCATCGCCCCGGCCGACCTGCGGGCGTCGATCACGGAGCAACTGCGGCGCATTGCCACCCTGCAGAGCCACGGCGGCGCCACCGTGTGGCGGCTCGATGCGGCGGCGATCGCCCGCGAAGCGCAGGGCCGCGACGCGGCCGAGCTGGTCGCGTTCCTGCGGGAGCACAGCTCGGTGCCGGTGCCCCCGGCCGTCGAGCGCTTCGTGCTCGACAGCGCCCGGGCGGTGGAGCCGGTGACGGTGCAGGCGGTCGGCTGCGTGATCACCGGCGCCGATCCGGCCACGGTGGCCGACGCCGCCCGGGTCAAGGCAGCCAAGCTCACCGTCCTCGCCCCCGGCGTGGCCACCTCGCCGCTGCCGGCCGACAAGGTGACCGAGCTGTTGCTCGCCCGCGGGGTGGTGCTCAGCCGGGCGCCGTCGCCCGTGGCCAAGGCGCGGGCTGCCGGTCCGGCACCGGCGGCGAGCCTGCTGGAACCCATCGAGGCCAACGCGGTGGCGCCCACCTGGCTCGTGGAGCACGTCCCGGTGGGGGAACCGCTCCCCCAGCCGAAACCGGTCGGGGCCGGCATCGGCCCCTTGCAGACCAACGCCCTCGCCGAACGTCTGCTCGGCGAGGGCAAGCGCCGCCGTCGCGGCGAGGAGCCCTCGTGACCGACCCTGCCACCCCCCTCATCGTGCAGGCGGACCTGTCCGTGCTGGTCGAGGTGGCCTCGCCCCGCTACGACGACGCCCGCGGCCTGTTGGCCCGCTTCGCCGAACTGGAGAAATCGCCCGAGCACATCCACACGTACCGGATCAGCCCGCTGTCGCTGTGGAACGCCGCCGCCGCCGGGCTGTCGGCGGGCGACGTGGCGGCCACGCTGACCACGTTCGCCAAGTACCCGGTGGCCCCGGCGGTGCTCAGCCAGGTGCACGATCTGATGGGCCGCTACGGCCGGCTGCGGCTCGTGGCCGACCACGACACCGCCGGGCTGGCCCTGGTGGCCGCCGAGGTGGCGCTGCTCGAGGAGGTGCTGCGCCACAAGCAGGTGGCCCCGCTGGTGGGCGAGCGGCTCGACGGCAACCGGGTGGCGGTGCGGCGGGGGGATCGGGGCGCGCTCAAGCAGGCCCTGGTGCACGCCGGCTGGCCGGCGGCCGACGAGGCCGGCTACGAGGAGGGCAACCCGCTCGACGGTGTCGAGCTGCAGGCCGAGCTGCGCTCCTACCAGTCCGATGCGCTGGCCGCCTGGTGGCGCAACGGCGAGCTCGACGGCGGCAGCGGCGTGCTGGTGTTGCCCTGCGGCGCCGGCAAGACGGTGATCGGGCTCGGCGCGCTGGTGACGGGGGCGTCGCACACCTTGATCGTCGTCACCTCGGTGTCCGCAGCGCGCCAGTGGCGGCGCGAGCTGCTCGACAAGACCACGCTCACCGAGGACCAGGTGGGCGAGTACTCGGGCCAGCGCAAGGACATCCGCCCCGTCACCATCGCCACCTACAACATGCTCACCTGGGCAGACCGCAAGGTATCCCGCGAGGCCGACGTGTTCGAACGCCACCCGCACCTGGCGCTGTTCGACGCGCACCAGTGGGGTCTGATCGTCTACGACGAGGTCCACCTGCTGCCCGCCCCGGTGTTCCGGGCCACCGCCCGCATCCAGGCCGTGCGCCGGTTGGGCCTGACCGCCACGCTCGTGCGGGAGGACGGCAAGGAGCCCGACGTGTTCTCGCTCATCGGGCCCAAGCGCTTCGAGGTGCCGTGGCGGGAGCTGGAGGGCCTCGGCTGGATCGCACCGGCCACGTGCACCGAGCTGCGGGTGCGCCTCGGCGACGACGACCGCCTCCGCTACGCGCTGGCCGAGCCGCCGGAGCGGCACCACATCGCCGCGACGGCTCCGGCCAAGCTGTCGGTGCTGGAACGGCTGGTGGCGCAGCACCGGGGAGACCAGATCCTGGTGATCGGCCAGTTCCTGGACCAGCTCGAACGGGTGGCCGATCGGTTGGCGGCGCCGCTCGTCACCGGTCGCACGGCGCAGAAGCAGCGCGACGAGCGCTTCGAGCAGTTCCGGCGGGGTGAGCTGCCGGTGCTGGTGGTGTCGAAGATCGCCAACTTCTCCATCGACCTGCCGGAGGCGAACGTGGCCATCCAGCTGTCGGGCCAGTTCGGTTCCCGTCAGGAGGAAGCGCAGCGGCTGGGTCGCATCATGCGGCCGAAGCGCGACGGCGGGCAGGCCAGCTTCTACACGATCGTCACCGCCGAGACCGTCGAGCAGGGCTTCGCCCTCAACCGTCAGCGCTTCCTGGCCGAGCAGGGCTACAGCTACGACATCGTCGACGTCGACGTCTGACGTCTGCGTCGGTCGGCCGGGGTGCCGTCCCGGTCACCGGGACCGCCCTGCGCGCGGTCCCGGCGGCTCGTTGCCGGTCGCGCCGGCCGGTCGTTGCCGGTCGCGCCGGCTGGTCGTTGCCGACCGCTCGTTGCCGGCCGGTCGTTGCCGGTCGCGCCGGCCGGTCGCGCCGGACTCGTTGCGGGGTCGTTCCAGCCCGTTGTTCGGGGTGGTCTACCGGCGGGTCTCCTGCCGCCCCTTCGCGGACGATTCGACGTCGATTCGGCGCTCTCGACCTACCGGCACCGCCCACCCACGCCAAGTGGCCGATGACATCCGAACCCCACAACCCCACCATCGGTGCCCACCTTTCGTGTCACTGACCAATTCCGAATCGAGATCGAATCGAGAAAGCGACGGAATCTCCAGATCCCCTGCCTCACCCGCCTACACCGCACCGCACCCGGGACGAGTATGGCCGAGGCGGGCGACACGCGAGCCCCAGCCGGCCGTGATCAGGTCACGAGCACTTGGCGGCGGAGAAGTCCGACGCAACGGCGTCTTGCCGGACACGTCGAGCACGGTGATCACCTCCCACACCTTGTTGGCCTCGCTCCACACGGTGATGTCCGACCCCTCCACGAAACGCGTCCTCCATGCCGTTCATGTTGAACTTGACCCGGGTAGAGGTGGGGGTGCGTCATCTCCATACCCCGGAAGGCCAGGTTGAAGTTGGAACGGGTCAGCCCGCCAGGCAGCTCGCCGGCAGTGTGCAGCGCCTGCATCCACGGCCTAGCAAGACGAGCCGGCGTTGAACGACGTCGACGCCTTGTAATTCAGACCCGAGGCGGCCAGCATCTCGCGAGCGTGGATCATCCACGGATCGGTGTCGGCGGCCGCGCTGGTGATGTCGCGGTACCCGCCGCCCACCGCGTACCAGCCGTCGGCCTGCCCGGCCAGCTCCAGCGGCTTCACGCCCGATGCCTTGCACGCCGAATCGAGGATCTTGTACGGCACCGCTTCCTTCATGCCGTTCTCGGCCGACTCGGTCACCGCCTGGGTGCACGCAGCACCGGCCACCGCGGCCACGAACACATCCGGCTCCTTGGACGCGAGCGTGGTCATGGCGTCTTTGATGGTGGGCGCCGACGGCTCGACGATCTCCGTGACGTACTCGATGTCGGCGGCCCTCGCCGAGGACGCCAGGAACGCCTCGAACCCGCTGTCGAAGGCGGCGCCGAAGTCGTTGGAGAACAGCAGCACCGCCACCGTGGCCTTGCCGCCGAACTCGGTGTCGAGCTTCGCCTGTTGAACTGCCCGATGATCACCGCTTCGGAGTGTAGGAGATCGACGAGCTGGTGGTCCACGGGTGGCCGACGGGGTCACCCACCGACAGTGGCCGGAGATGGCCGGGTGCGGCACGCACCGCTCGTTGAGCTTGTCGAACACCTTCACCTGGTTCGGCGTGCCGATGGTGCCCACGGCGAACACCTTCTGGGCATCGATGAGCTCGTCGACCAGCGGGATGGTGCGGGTCGGGTCGTACCCGTCGTCACGGATCTCCACCTGCAGCCGGCGGGTCTTGCCCTCGGAGTCGGTGAAGCCGCCCTGTTCGTTCTCGTAGGCGGCGAGCGCCTCAGGCAGGCGCATCTAGATTGCCCACGTCGGCCAACGTGCCCGACAGCGGCCCGGTGAAGCCGATCTTGATCGTGTCGTCGGTCAGCCCCTCGGTGTCGCTCCAGCCGGCGCCGCACTTAGTCAGGTCGATGGTGTAGCCCTCGGGTCCGGTGACCGTGGTGCCATCCATCTTGCCCCAACCCTCGGCCTCGGCCCGTTCCACGATGGCGGCACGTTCGTCGGCCCAGCGCTGCTCCCTGCTCCATCGGTGAACTCCTCGGCGGGTTGGCTCGTGGTGGTGGCCAGCGGCCGATGTCGGACTGCAGCTGGGCGGCCACCGTCGCCTCCGTACCGCCCTCGGCGGCGCTGTCGCCGCCGTCGTCGCCTGCCGCGGCGCCCTGGCGCGGTGATCACAGCGCGCCGAAGCCGGCGCCGCTCTGCGTTCGATGGTTCTCCCCCTGTCGTGGCGCACCCGAGCGCTGCCGGGTTTCCACCTCCCGACAGCGGTGCGACGCCGCGGGAGGTTACCCCTGTGGGCGGCGGGTCGCATCGTGACGGGCGATCGCCGATGCGGTCGCCACCGAGCCATCGCCGCCGTAACGGCGCTAGAGTGCCGGCGCGGACGGCGGCACACGGAGGGAACCCAACATGCGGGAGCATCGGCGACGGGCGCTGCCCGTCCTGCTGAGCGCGCTGCTCACCATCATGGCCCTGGCGCCGGGGTCGGCGGGTCTCGCCGGCACGGTGGACGGGGCGGCCGCTTTCACAGGGCCACTCAGGCAGGCGCGACCATGGCCCTCACCGTCGCCAGCGGGGCGGCATCCCGGCCACCGGCGTGGCCGCGGTGGCCTTGAACGTCACCGCCACCAACGCCACCGAGCCCACGTTCCTCACCGTGCACCCGTCGGGTTCGGTGCGGCCCGACGCCTCCAACCTCAACGTCGGGCCCGGCGAGACCGTCGCCAACCTGGTGATCAGCAACGTCGGCGCCGACGGTGCCGTGGTCCTCTTCAACGATCGCGGCCGGGTGGACGTGGTGGTGGACGTGGCCGGTTGGTTCGACGCCGGCTCCGGGTTCACCGCCCTGCAACCGGCCCGGGTGCTCGACTCCCGCAAGGGCGGTCACACCCTCGACGGCAGCGCCATCGGCTTCGGGCCGATGCCGCTGCGCTCCACGGTGACGTTCCCGGTGTTGAACCGGGCCGGCGTGCCGTCGAGCGGGGTGGGGTCGGTGGTCCTCAGCGTCACCGCGGTGGGGGCCAGCGAGGACTCGTTCCTCAACGTGTACCCGGCGGGCCACCCCCGCCCGGCCACGTCGAACGTGAACGTGCCGGCGGGCGGCACCGCCGCCAACCTGGTGCTCGTGCCCGTCGGCGAGGGCGGCAACCTGTCGATCCACAACGCGCTGGGCTCGGTGGAGCTGCTGGTCGACGTGTTGGGTTGGTTCCCCACCGCCGGGGCCTTCGTCGGGGTCGACGCGGCCCGCTTGGCCGATACCCGGCCCCGGCCCACCGTCGACGGGCTGCTATCCGGAGCGGGCGGCGGGTCCCGGGCGGCCGGCGCCACGTTGCGCATCCCGGTGTTGGGCCGTGCCTGTCGCCTGCCGGGCACCGGCGTGGCCGCGGTGGCGTTGAACGTCACCGCCGTGAAGTTTCCTCACCCCCGACATACCTTTCGGTCTGGCCGGCGAGGGCAGCTTGGCCCGGGCACCGAACGTGAACGTGGCCGCGTTGGGCACCCGGGCCAACGTGGTCATCGTCCGGTGGGCACCGACGGGTCCGTGGAGCTGTTCACCGCCGCCGGCGTCACCGGGGTGGCCGTCGACGTGCTCGGCTGGTTCCCCGCCGGCGCCGGCTACCAGGGCGTGCTTCCCGCCCGCCTCCTGGACACCCGCCCCACCTGACCCGTTTCAGACCCGGTCCGAGCACGCTCGGTGGCTTGCCCACGATCGAACGCATCCAGTGTGATTGCGTCAGCACAGTGGCGTCCATCGCTCGCGCCGATACCGTCGGTTCACGACGGGAGGGCACCGATGGGACGGGATCGAACAGCACGGCGACGAGGTCATCGGGCGGGCCGGGCGCTGCTCGCCGCCCTGGCTGCGTTGCTCGGGACGGTCCTCGGTGGGCTCTCGCCGGCAACGGGCGGCCCGGCCGGTGCCGAGACGATCGACGGCCAGCACTCGGGTGGCGGTCGCCTGCCGGCCGGGACCACGCTGCGGGTGCCGGTGACCGGTCGGGGCGGCGTGCCCGCCGATGGCGTCGACGCGGTGGCGCTCAACGTCACCGTCACCGCACCGACCCAGGCTGCGTACCTGACGGTATGGCCGAGCGGCACCGCCCGCCCGCTCGCCTCCAACGTGAACTTCGCCGCCGGCCAGACCCGACCGAACATGGTGATCGCCAAGGTGGGCGACGACGGGGCCGTGGCCGTGTTCAACCCGGCGGGGAGCCTGCACGTGGTGGTCGACGTGCTCGGCTGGTTCCCCGCGGGGTCGATCAACAGCCTGACACCGGCCCGCGTGCTCGACACGCGGCCCGCCGGTGCCACGGCCGATGGTCAGCAGGTGGGCATCGGGCCGGCGGCGGGCGGGGCGGTCGTGCCCGTCAGCGTGGCCGGGCGCGGCGGGGTACCGGTGCAGGGGGTGCGGGCGGTGGCATTGAACGTGACCGCGGTCGACGCCGCCACGGACACGTTCGTCACGGTCTGGCCGGCGGGTTCCCCCCGACCGCTGGCGTCGAACCTGAACGTGGCCGCCGGTGCGACGGCGGCCAACCTGGTGATCGTGCCCCTCGGCCCCAACGGGCGGGTGCAGCTGTACAACGAGGCCGGCCTGGCGGACCTGGTGGTCGACGTGCTCGCCTGGTTCCCCACCGACGGGCCCTACCGTGGGCTGGTGCCGGCGCGGTTGCTCGACACGAGGCCCGGCGCCGCCACCGTCGACGGCGCCGGGGCCGGCACCGGCGCGCTGGGCGGCGGGGCCGTGCGGTCGTTGCCGGTGACCGGACGGGCCGGTGTGCCGGCGGAAGGCGTGGAGGCCGTGGCGGTGAACGTGACGGCCACCGGGGCCACGGCCGAGACGTACCTCGCGGTCTGGCCGTCGGGTGCGCCCCGACCGCTGTCGTCCAACCTCAACGTACCGATGGGTACGACAAGGGCGAACATGGTGTTGGCCAAGGTCGGCGAGGACGGTGCGGTGTCGATCTACAACGAGGCCGGGCAGGTGGCGGTGATCGTCGACGTGCTGGGCTGGTTCAGCACCGGCGGCGGCTACACCTCGCTCAACCCCGCCCGCCTGGCCGACACCCGCCCGCCCGACGGCTAACGTGTGACGAACAGCACATCTGGAGGGGAACCATGGCCGGTCCGTTCGTCGATGCCTATGTCGACATGATCAGCAAGCTGTTCGCCGGCGATCTCACCGGCGCCGGCGCCCACCTCACCGAGGACTGCGTCTGGAGTGCGCCGGCGGGCGAGGTGCTCGGGCGTGAGGCCGTCGTCGCCGCCGCCGATGCGGGCCGGGCCGCCGGCTGGGCCAGCCACACCGTGGTCGAGAGCGCCGAGGCCGGCGGCGTGCTGGCCCTGGTGGCCGAGAACACGTACGCCGATGGTCGGAGGACCCACGTTGCTGCCGCGGTCGAGTTCGACAGCGAGGGCCTGATGCGGGTGCTGAAGGGCGTCGGCCCGGGCGGCGCCTGAGCATCCCGACCGGCCCACCCGGCGGCAACCGACGGGTCTAGCGTCGGGCGGGTGGTCGACGAGCGGGTGGGCGGCGAGCGGGTGGGCGACGGGTTCGACGTGCACCGGCAGCGCCGGGCGCTGTTCGGGGGTGCGGTCGACCGCTACGAGCGCGGTCGGCCGGGCTACCCCGAGGCGGTGTACGAGCTGCTCGAGCGCGGCTGCGGGCTGGGGCCGGGTGCGGCGGTGCTGGAGGTGGGTCCCGGTCCGGGGCAGGTGACCGGTCCGCTGCTGGCGCGCGGGGCGAGGGTGACGGCGGTGGAGCTGAGCGATGCGCTGGCCGACCGGCTGCGCCACAAGCACCCGACGCCGGCGCTCGAGATCGTGCGGGGCGCGTTCGAGTCGGTCGAGCTGCCCGAGGCCCGCTTCGACCTGGCGGTGGCGGCGGCGGTGTTCCACTGGGTGCCGACCGAGGTGGGCCTGGCCAAGCTGGGGTCGGCGCTGCGCGAGGGCGGTTGGGCGGCGCTGTGGTGGTCGGTCTACGCCGATGCCGAGCGGCACGATCCGCTGGCCGAGCCGTTGCGCCGGGTGCTGACCCGCCGGGCGCCGGAGCTGCTCGACGACCCCGGGGCCGGCGCCCACCCGGGCCAGCCCGGGCTGCACCATGGCCTGCAGGTGGCCGATCGCCTGGCCGACTTCGAGCGCACAGGCCTGTTCGCACCGGCGCGCTTCGAGCTGTTCCGCTGGACCGCCCGGCACGACGCCGAGGGGGTGCGAGCGCTGTTCGGCACGTTCTCACCGTTCCTGGCACTGCCGCCGGCGACGCTCCAGGCCACCCTCGACGACCTGGCCGCCGTGGTCGACCACGAGCTCGGCGGCACCGTCGAGCGCCCGTACCTGACGCCCGTCTACCTGGCCCAGCGCCTGCCACGTGCGGCCAGCGGGTGCGCCGGCCGCTGAGCCGTGGCGGCGATGTCCCTTCGCACCCGAGCAGCGGGGCGCTAGGCTGGGCGGCCCTTGGGGCTGTAGCTCAGTTGGCTAGAGCACCTGCTTTGCAAGCAGGGGGTCGTGGGTTCGAATCCCATCAGCTCCACCGCAAAATCCCTGGTCAGAGGGCATGCTCATCGAGAGCCACCCTGATCTGACCGCCGACGTAGCCAGTTTGGGCGTAGCCTCCGACCTCGCCCTCCAAGAAGGGCCCACCATCGAAACGCTCGTCAACGAACGACGCAGCGTCCTCGACAAGTTTTCGGACTTCGACCGCCAGGCCCGCAGCGCCCGTTGCTTCACAAGCGCTATGTGCGGGCGCGAAGCGTCGCCGGGAAGCGGCGGAGGCCGGCGCGCTCCCATGCGGCGACGAGATCCGCTGGGCTCATCGGTGGTCGGGTCTTGCTGCGGGCCAGTCCTGCGACGGTGCTGAGGACGTCGTCGGGGAACTCGGCGTAGAGCTCCTCGAGGTAGGTATCTGGGTCAATGACGCGGACGCCGAGCTCGGCGAGTTTGTCGATGGGAAAGCCGTTCTCGTCGTTGGTGACGAGGGCGTCGACCTTCGCCGCCACCGCGGCGGCGCTGTGCGCATGATCGTCGGGATCCGGCCCTGGCATGGCGTCGATGCGGTAGCGGTAGGTCGAAGGTTCGATGCGCAGATCCTCGAAGGTCTCACGGATCGCAGCGGTGATCGACGCAGCGCTGGCAGCAGTGCGTTTGCGTTCGCGCACGATCACCCGCTCCCACTCGTCGAGCAACTCGTCGGTCCACAGCACGTGATGCAATCCGTTCTCCGTCAGTGCCAGGAGCAGGTCCATCACCGAGAACGGGAACAACACACTGGTATCGACGAAGATCCGCCGCACCGTCAGTACGGCAGTTCCTCGGCCGCGACGACCTCCGCAATCTTGCGGCGGCCATCACGGCGACGGTCTCGACGCTCAGCGAACGCCAAGACATCCTCCAGGCGGACCCGGCGGTGTTTGCTACCCGGCAGACGCTCCGATGGCATCTCCCCGTCATCGAGCAAGCGCGTGACGAACGGGCGTGACAAGCCAAGCAGTTCGCCGACCTCCGCCGGGGTCAGCACGGCGTCGCTCGG
>JAWKIM010000028.1:0-121403 GCA_041394365.1 Acidimicrobiales bacterium | reverse complement strand
TGGAGGGCGGCGAGCGCATCGGCGTAGGCGGCCACGTCGGCCCGGTCGGCCACCAGCGTCCCCACCTCGGCGTCGACCAGCTCGCCGTTGGCGTGCACATCGGGCACCACCACCGGCAGCGCCATGGCCATGGCCTCGTAGATCACGTACGGGATGCCCTCGTACTTCGACGTCATCAGCAGCACGTCGGCACCCTGGTACCAGGTGGCCATGTCGTAGCGCACCCCGTGGAAGCGGATCTCCTCGGTGAGGCCCAGGTTGCGCACCCTTGCTTCGAGCCCGGGCCGCAGCGAGCCGTCGCCCACAACGTCCACCCGCACGGCCACGCCCCGCCGGCGCAGCTCGGCCACCACCTCGACCATCAGGTCGGGGTCCTTCTGGTCCTCCAGCCGGCCGGGGTACAGCACCCGCAGGGGCGCTCCGGGGGCGAGCGGCGGCCGGGGGGCGGGCACCCACTCGGCCTCGGCGTCGATGCCGGTGTAGATCACCTCGATGCGGTCGGGATCGGCGCCGTGGCCGGCGATGCGCCGCTTGAGGTCCTCGCTGGTGGCCGAGTACGCGTCGATGAGGTGGGCGTAGCGGGTGGCCACGTAGCGCACGTACAGCGACGAGTCGTGCTCCTCGGCGTGCTGCTGCACCACGATGGCCACCTGCGGGTGGCGGCGGCGCACGTCGGGGATCAGGTCGAAGCCGAGCTGGCTGTTCATCACGTGCAGCACGTCGATGCGCCAGCGGCCGATGGCGTCGAGCACGAAGCCGGCGTGCAGCCGTTCCTCCAGCACATCGGGCAGGTTCCACACCTCGGCGGCGTAGGGCTCGATGTCGGCCACGAAGGCGTTGTCATCGGCCCGGTTGGTGGTGATCAGGTGCAGCGCGAAGCGGCTGCGGTCGACGGTGCGGAACCAGTCGACGGTGCCCTTGTCGGACCCACCGGGGATGACCCACGGTGCCACGTAGAGCACGTTGGTGCGGCGACCCGGCTCGGCGCTCACGACGCGCCGCCTTCGTCGGTGCGCTCCGGTTCCCGCTCCCGGCCGTCGGTGAGGGTCTTGGCGCGCGCCGCCGCCAGCCTGGCGCCGCGACCGGCCACCGCCGCCGCCCGCCAACCCGCCCGCAGCGCCTCCTCCCGCACCTGGGGCCACACCCGGCCGACCGTACCGAGCGGTGTGTCCGGTGGGGCGGGCGGCGGGAACTGGGCGTCGAGCCAGGCCAGTTCGTCGAACCCCTCGGGCGGGGCGACGTACCCGAGCACGGCCCGCACGGCCGCGCCCCGAGCCAGCAGCGGCCCGGGCTGCACCGTGGCGGTGGGTTCGTCGTTGCCGCCGGCCACCTCGTAGAGCGGCCACGCCCCCGGCCAGGGTCGCGCCGACGGCGTGGCGGGCGGGGTGGCGGTGGCGGCGAGCTCAGCCGCACGGCGGCCGTCCAGCCCGGCGGCCGCCTCGTCGGCAACGCGGACCCAGCCGGCCAGCGGCTCGGCTATGCCCCCGTCGATGCTGCGCACGGCGTGAACCACGGTGTCACCACCAGACCGTACCGTACGGTACAGGGCGACGTGGGCGGGGCTGGGGATCGCTTCCAGCGCAGCGATCACACCCAGGTGCCGCCAGCCGCCGGCGAACCCCGCGGTGGGGTCGCTGCCGTAGCGCCAGCGGCGGGTGTGGGGGTGGTACCACTCGTGCAGGCCGACCGTCCGGGGCGTGCCCACCCGCAACACCCAGCCGATGGTGTGCACGAACCGGGCGGTACGGTCCAGCTCGCCGCCGGGACCCCGGGGGGCCCGGCCGGCGGTGTAACGGGGCCCCTGGACGGTCTCCCACTCCTGCAACGGCACGGCCAGGCGGTCGGGGGCGATGCCGTACCAGCGGCGGCGACTGCCGGCCACCGGGCCGGCGGCGTCGCCCGGTTCCGGCCGTACCCGGCCGTACCCCACCACCGCGCCGGCGCCCTGCACGGGGCAGCGGTCGGGCGCCGCTGCGACCGCCAGGCCGGGGCCCACCGAGGCGAACACGCCGAGATCGCGCAGATCCTCCCGGCCCACGACGGCCCCGAGCACGTCGGGGTGGCGCAACACCACCGGCGGCGCCCCGCCGGCCGTACCCAGCAGCATGGTGGCCGGCTCGGACGGGGTCGGGGCGACGGTCGCCGGCGGTTCCTCGAGCGGCGACGGGGCCCGGTGGACGAACACCCCGGTGTCGGCGCCGGGCACCACCTCACCGTCGAGGCGTACCCCCAGCCGGCGGGCCAGCGCCGCCCGGCCCAGGTCGCCGCGACGGTACAACGAGGTGCAGTCGTTGAGGCCGGCGGGCGGGCCGTAGCCCAGCAGCACGGCGCCGGCGCTCGTCGTGGTGGTCACCGTCGCCCCGCCGTCGGTGGCGTAGAGCGGCACCGCCCGGGAACGGCATCGAGCTCCAACCCACCGATGGTGACGCGCTCGGCCGCCGCCACGGGCGCCAGCGGGGCGAGCGGGCTGCCGAGCAGCAGGCGCCGCCGTGTGGCGTCCCAGCCCAGCTCGAGACCGATCACCGCCGCGGCCCAGCCGTCGCCGTCGGGTCGCGGCGCCGGCTCCGGTCGTGGCCGTCGGCGCCGGGGCGGTCACGGTCGTCGTCGGCCGGGTCGGCGGCCGGTCGGCGGGCGGCACGGTGAACGTCACCGAGAACACGGCGGCCGGGTCGGCCACGCGGGCGGCGGTGGCGGCACCGACGTGGTGGAAGCGGACCGGACCGGCGGCCTGGGCGCGCGCCACGACCTCGGCCAGCACGTCGGCCACCGAGGCGACCTCGGCGGCCAGGGCGCTGCGCAGATCGGTCCGCCGGCAGACGACCACCACCGCGGTGAGCTCGTCGCCCACCGACGGGCGCAGCCGCTGCCAGCGCGCCCGCCGGCCGTCGTCCCGGCACACCACGATCGCGGCGGCGCCGCCGTGCACCAGCAGCGATGCCTTGGCCCGCAGTTCGTCCTCGCCCAGGGCATCGAGCCAGGCGGCGGCGCCGAAGGCGATCCAGGCCGCGCTGTCGCCCCGGGCGGTGGCGTCGCCGCGCCGGCCATCGATGCCGCGCCGGTGCCCGTCAACGGCACCAGGGTCATCGGCACCGGACGGCGATCAGGGGTGGGGCCGCTGGTGCGGCCACCGAAGGCTGGGCCGGTCGAGGCGGCCAGCCCGAGCGGCGCCAGCAGCGCCTCCGGCACCTCGACGTACGGGACGGGCGTCCGCCCCGGCGAGGCATCGGGCTGGGCCACCGCCGGCAGGGTCGAGCGTGGCCAGCGCCTCGGTGAGCGGGTCGGCGCCCGCCGCAGCGGCGTGGAAGCGATCGGCGTCGCGCCGCACCAGCAGGCGCACCGCCCGCGGCGCACCGCCCGGCACGGGCACCACGTCGATCCTGACCCCGTCGGCGGCGCCGAGCTGGCGTCCGCCAACGACGCCGCCACCGCGGTCCGGAGGGCGTCGATGGCGCGGGAGCGAGGTGGTCGCTCAAGCAGCAGCAGGATCCACGGCGACGTGCCCGGCCACCCCGTCGCCCGGCGTCCGCCGGATCGGTCGCGCCGACCGGCCAGGACCGCGCGTGGCCCTCGAGGCTCCGGGGCGAGCCGGTACGGCGCCGGATCGGTGGGATCGGCGACGATCACCACGTCAGGAACGTCGATCACGACCGACCCCGCCACGGCCACGACCGGCGAGTCCCTGCCGCCGCCGACCGCGCCGGATCGGCTGCCCCGTGGCGTCGTCGACCTGCGCACCGCACAGTGGGGCGCTGCGGCGACTACGATGCCGGGCGCACCGCAGGGTGGCCGCCCCCACGCCGTCCGTCGATGCCATCGACCATGTCAGCCGAGCACGAACCCGCCCCGCCCCCCGCCAGCGCGCCCGCCCACCGACCGGGCGCCGAGCCGCCGTTCCTGACGGTGGTGATGCGCACGCAGGGTCGCCGACCGCAGCTGCTCGCCGATGCGCTGGCCGGCCTCTCGCTGCAGTCGGACCTCGACTTCGAGCTGTGCCTGGTGCGCCACGATGGTCCCGAGGCCACGGCCAACGACGACGCCGCCGCGACCGTGGCCGAGGTCCTGGCCGCCGCCCCCTCCACCGTGCGGGCCCGGGTCCGCCCGCTGGTGGCGCCGCCCGGACGTCGGGGGGTCCCGCTGAACGTGGGCATCGAGGCCGCCGCCGGCGCGTACGTCGCCTTCCTCGACGACGACGACGCCGCCCGGCCCGACTGGGTGGCCACCTTCCGCCGGGGTGCCGGCGAGGCGCCCGGGGCGGTGGTGCGGGCCCGGGCACTGGCCCAGAACGCGCACGTCGACGACACCGGCGCCCACCACCTCGGCACCGAGCTGGTGGCCCGCTACCGGGGCCGCTTCGACCTGCTCGACCACCTGTTCGAGAACCGCACCCCGATCTGCTCGCTGGCCTGGCCCCGCGGCCTGTTCGTCGAGCACGGTGTGCGGGTGGATGAGGAGCTCGCGGCGTTGGAGGACTGGGATCTGCTGCTCCAGGCGATCGTGCACGCCCCCGTGCACGACGTGGACGCGGCCACCTCGATCTATCGCTGGTGGACCGATGAGAGCGGCTCGAAGGGCAGCGAGCAGGCCGCCGGTTGGGAGGCGGCCCGGCGACGGGTGCTCGCCCGCCTGGGGGCGCGGCCGCTGGTGGTGCAAGCCGAACAGGTCGACGGGCTGGTGGGCGCGGCCGAGGAGCTGAGCGAGCTACGCCGGTTCGCCGCCGAGCTGCGCACCGACGCCCTCGCCGGTCCCTTCGCCCCCGACGACGGGCCGCCGGCGGTGGTGCGCGGCGAGTTCGAGCGGCTGCACCGCCGCCTCGGCGCCCTGCACGACGACCTCGGCGCCCTGCAGGCCGAGCTGGCCGAGGCCCGCGCCGCGCAGGCCGCGGCCGAGGCCGCCCTCGCCGCGGTGCAACGCTCGGTGTCGTGGCGGGTGACCCGGCCGTTGCGGGCGTTGTCCGACGGACCGGGAGCCGGGGGCCGATGACGGTGTGGCGGCCCGGCGGCCGGGTGCTGGCCAAGATGCCCAACCCGGTGCGGGCGGTGACCGAGCAGCTGGTCCAGCGGGCCCGCACCCGGGGGGTGCTGCCGATCGCCGACTGGATCGGTCAGGTGCCGGACCCGTGGTCGGGGCTGGGCGAGGCCGGCCGCGCTGAGGGGATCGTGTCCTGCAACATCTGCCGCTGGTCCGGGGCGTCGTTCCTGCAGCCGGGGCACTGCGAGATGACCACCTGCCCGCGGTGCGGTTCGATCGGGCGGGACCGGTTCCTGTTCTGGGGCCTGCAGAACGCGGTGGCCCGGCCGGCCGACGGTCGCCGGTTGCGCCTGCTCGAGACCAGCCCCCGCCTCGGGGCGGACTACCGGGCGGCCATGGCCCGCTGGTTCGACTACCTCTGCTCCGACTTCGACGAACGGGCCCACAGCGGGATGATCCGGCTCGATCTGCAGGCCATCGAACTGCCCGATGCCTGCCTGGATGTGATCCTCACCCCCCACGTGCTCGAGCACGTGCCCGACACCGATCGGGCGCTGGGCGAGCTGTGGCGGGTGTTGCGGCCGGGCGGGACGATGCTGCTGCAGGTGCCGCTGCTGCAGGAGGCGACCGCGCCGCCCGTCGAGCCCGAGTTCCACGGCGACGACACACCGGTGCTGTGGCGCTTCGGGGCCGACCTGACCGACCGGTTGCGCGGCGCCGGGTTCGCCGTGCGGGTGCTGGTGACGGCGGAACTGGCCGGTGCGGTGCGCGACGGCGACGACGTGGGTTTTCCTTGGGGCGAGGTGACCGCCGCGGAGTTCGACGTGCCCGCCCTCGTGGCCGGGCTGCGTCGCCGCTCCGAGCTGTCGGTGGTGGCCGGCCCCGAACAGACCGAGCGGTACGGCTTCGAGCCGGGCTACATGTACGTCACCTGGGCCGCGGTCAAGCCGACGTCCTGATCCCAGGCCCGGACCGCCCCCGGCCCTTCCTGGCGAACCGGCGCAACGATGGATCGGCGCGAGCCGGGGCGACCGACCCCTCGCAGCGAATCGCCAGCGAATCGGCCCGACGCCCAACCCGATCCCGGCGAATCGGCGGCGAATCGGCCCGAGCGGATGCACCCCACCATCGAACTTCGAAAATGCACGAAAGTTATTGAAGTTTAACAAACCGGGGCGGATTTGATCGGCGAAGGCCGTCAGATACGGCCGGAGGCGGTCGCATCAGCACCGAGCGGCCACACACGGGACCGTCAAATTGTCGTACTCCCGATCAAATCCGCCCCGGTCTCTGCCGAGCGGTGCGTGCAGCGGGCGAAGCGGCGCCGCACCGAGCCAGAGACCCGCCGGCGCGCGGACCCTCGGACCCGGGCGACCCCAACCGACCGACCCCCACAGACCGACCCCGACCGACCACCCCCGACGGACCGACCACCCCCGACCGACGGACCGACCACCCCCGACCGACCGAGTCCACCCGCCGGGGTCAGCCCCGGTCGGCCACCAGCGCGGCCAGCTTGGCGGCGAACGCCCGCTCACCATACTGCTCGGCACGTTGCCGGGCGGCCGTCCCCATGCGGGCGCGCCGCTCCGGGTCCCCGACCAACTCGGCCGTACGAGCCGCCAGCTCCTCCAGGGTGGCGAAGTGGTATCCCTCGACGCCGTCGTCGAGCACCTCGAGCTGGCCGGCCACCCCGATCACCACCGGCACCGCCCCAGCCGACATCGCCTCCACCGTGGCGATGCCGAAGTGCTCCATCCGCTCCGGATGGGCGTCGGGATCCTCCCCCAGCCCGGTGGCGTGCCAGTAGATCGACACCCGCCCGTACAGCGAGCGCAGCTCGTCGCCGCCGGCGTTGGGGTGCAGCTCGACCGGCAACCCGCCGATGGCCGAATGAACGCGCTCGAGGTAGGGCCGGCCCTCGTCGTCGCAGCCGCCCACCAGGTGCAGCGTCCACCCATCGACCGCACCCGAGCGCACCAGCGCACCGAACGCCTCCACCAACTCCAACTGGCGCTTGCTGTGGCCGGCCTCCGGTGCGAAGAACCGGCCGACGTGCAGGATGATCGGTTCCTTCTCCGCCGGCGTCTGGGCCCGCACCGGCGGGTTGAGCACCGGCGTCTCGAGCGCCCACAACCGTTGCACCCACCCGGCCGTGAACGCCGAGTTCGACACCACCTGCCGGTAGCTCGCCAGGAACCCCAGGTCGTCGGCCGCCGCCGACAGCGTCTGGTGCACCGCCTGCAACGGCCACCACCAGCGGGGCCCGGCCAGCGCCGCCACCACCGACACCCCCAGCAGGCGCTGGTCCGACGCCGGACCAGTCGGCATCGACGCCGCGCTGCGCACGTGCAGCTCCCCGGGCCCGTCGACCGCCCCCGCCCGTACCAGACCGAATGGTATGCACCCACGCCGCAGCCGACGCCGAACCGCCGGCAACCCCGCTGCACCGCCATGCCGACACGGCCACCTCGACCGGCTCCCCATCGGCCGTACCGGGCAGCACGGACGTGGCGCACAGCAACGCCACCGGACCCGCCCGGCGTACCTGCAGCACCCCGTGCCCGTCGGTCCAGCGGTGCGTGATGGGCCCCAACGGCTCGGGGGCGTACACGCCGCGCACCCAGCGGGCCGGCTCCAGCTCCGCCCCGGTCAGCTTGGCCAGCCGGCCCACCACCCGCAGGGCGAAGCGTCGCCACCCGGTGGGCGGCGGGGCCCCCAGCGTGGGGAAGTGCACCACGTAGATCCCGTGCGGCGAACGGTTGTGCAGCAGGCTGCCGTAGCTGGCGTTGACGAACACGTCGAAACGGGCCGACGCCTCCTCCACCGCCGACGGCGACGGGTCCACCGCCTCGAAGCGCACCCGCGACAGGTCGAGGCTCAGGCGGGCCCCGAGCGTCGCCAGATCGACCGAACCGTGGCCCAGCGCCACCACCTCGTGACCGGCGGCGGGATCCGACAGCGCCTCGGCGATGCCGCCGGCGAACTTCTCGCCGCCACCGGCGGTGGCCCAGAACCGGTTGTAGACGGCGATGCGCATACGCAGCACGACCCCCGCAGGACGAAGCGCTCAGGCCCCGGAGCCGTCGAGCAGCGAACCGCCCCACCGCCCGTTGAGGGCGACGATGCCCCGCGCCTCGCCCGGGTTGCCGCCCGCCACCTCGAAGCGGACCAGCCGCAGCTTCTTGTCGATGGCGTGCTCGCCGGCATGGTCCAAGATGGCCGCCCCCAGCGTGTACGCACCGGGCACCAGCATCAGCGACGGCACCTCCAGCTCGACCACCCCGGTGCCGTTGACCTTCTCGGGCAGGGCCAGCGACAGGGTCGACGGGTTGGCCGCCAGGGTGCCGTCGAGCGTGTGGATCGACAGCGCGAACGTGGGGGTGGGCACGGCCTGATCGGTCTCGTAGCCCATCCGCAGCTTCACCGGTTGGCCGCTGCGCACCAGCACCACCTCCTCGCCCAGCTCGGTGGTGGTGCGCTCCAACCGAGCGCCCACCCCGTCGAGGGCGATGTCGGTGATGCGGACATCGGGCAGCGCCCGCCCGCCGACGGCGCCCGCACCGGCGGCGTTGCCGAAGTCGAGGCGGGTCAGGTACGAGTCGACCACCTGCTGGGGGTTGCCCACGTGGGACAGCTTGCCCCGCTCCAGCCACGCCACCTGGTCGCACATGGCGGCCACGGTGGACAGCGCGTGGGACACGATGACCACGGTGCGACCGCTGCTCGACAGCTCCTCGAAGCGCTGGTGGCAACGGCGCTGGAACTCCTCGTCGCCCACCGCCAGCACCTCGTCCACCAGCAGCACCTCGGGCTCCACGTTCACCGCGATGGAGAACCCGAGCCGCACGTACATGCCCGACGAATAGGTCTTGATCGGCTGGTCGATGGCCTCGATGACCTGGCGGCCGGCGAAGGACACGATGTCGTCGAAGCGCTGGTCGATCTCCCGGCGCTTGAGGCCCAGCACGGCACCGTTGAGGTACACGTTCTCCCGCCCGCTGAGCTCGGGGTGGAAGCCGGCGCCCAGCTCGATCAGCGCCGACAGCCGGCCGTTCACCGTGATCGAGCCCTTGTCGGGCTTGAGGATGCGGGCCATGCACTTCAACAGCGTCGACTTGCCCGACCCGTTGGAACCGATGAGCCCGTAGGTGGAGCCGGTGGGGATCTCGAGCGACACGTCGTCGAGCACCCAGTTCTCCTCGTAGATGCCCCGGCTGCGCTTGAAGATGGCCGACTTCACCGACTGGTTCTTGACCATGTAGCGCCGGAAGCGCTTGGACACGTGCTCCACGGAGATCGCCGCCGGCGTGGCACCGCCGGCCCCGGGCGGGCCCACCGCCGTCACAGCTCCTCCGCCAGACGGGGCTCGAAGCGGTTGAACATCAACACGCCCAAACCCAGCACCACCGCCGCCCACACGGCCACGTAGGCCAGCCAGGCCAGCGACGGCATGCGCAGGTCGTAGAGCACGTGGTGGTACGCCTCGATCAGATCCACCAACGGGTTCAGCCGGTAGAGCCACAACCGGTCGGCGCCGAGCTTCTCCTCCACCAGGCTGATCGGGTACACGATCGGGGCGCTGTAGAAGCCGACCTGCAGCAGGATCCCCACGAAGTGGCCCACGTCGCGGAAGTAGACGTTGGCCACCGCCAGCATGAGGCCCACGCCCAGCGCCAGGCAGCTCTGCAGCACCAGCAGCAACAGCACCACCGGCAGCCAGGGCAGCACCATGTTGCCGGCGATGAGCAGCAGCACCACCGCCACCGTCATCTCCATCAGCGAGGTGAACCCGACGGCGCCGAGCTTGGAGACGACCACGATGGCCCGGGGGAAGTACACCTTGGAGATCAGCGACCCCTGGTTGACCAGCGAGCCGGCCGAGCCGCTGACGGTGGCGGAGAAGAAGTTCCACGGCACCAGACCGGTGAAGAAGTACAGGGCGTAGAACTTCAGCCCCGACGGATCTCCCACGGGAGCCGGTGCGCCGAGCACCAGGAACAGGAAGCTGAACACCAGCACGGTGGTCAGCGGGTTCAACAGCGACCACAGCCAGCCCAGGATCGAGCCCTTGTACTGGCCACGGATCTCCCGCAGGGTCAGCGCCTTGGCGAGCTCCCTCGCCTCCACGTACTCCGCAATCGTCGCCACTGACCCTCGAACCGCTCGCTCGTTCCGCCCGACCTGGGACGCGGGCCGGCCAAGTCTACCGATGGGCGTGGAGGGGCCCGGTCACCCCTATCACCACTCTTCGTGATTGGAAAATCTCCCCCGACCGTAGGGTGGACGGTGGAGCCGTGTGATGAGCCTGCGCCGTCGACCCACCCCCCCAACCCGGCCGCATGGCCGTGCCCGGCGCGGCGTTGGTGCTGGTCACCGCGGTGATCACCGCCGCGCCGCTGGCCGCGGCCCCCGCCGAACAGCCGTCACCCGACCGGTCGGCTGTCGAGCTGTCACCTCCGGGCGTCGACGCCAGCGGTGACGACTGGCGATGCGGCCATGACCACCGTGACCGAAGTCGCCGAGCCGAACCCGTTCCCGGGCGCCGACGGCTTCGCCCTGCAACGGCCGTGGCCGGCACCGACCCTCGCCACCGGCCCTGCTGGCCGAGGCCGGCGGGCTGCAGCCGTTCCTGACCATCGGGTTCTCCTGGCGCGGGCCGATGACCCCACCGCCCGGTTCCGTGCACACCGCCGCCGGGTGGACCGACTGGCGCCCGGTCAGCCGGGAGGGCGACCACGCCCCCGACGAGCGGGAGGCGCTCGACCGGGCGCCCGAGGAGGGCCCCGACCGGCTGATCACCTCCGACCCCACGTGGGTGGGGGTGGCCGACGGGTGGCAGCTCGGCCTGGGCGCCGCCGCCCACGACGTGCGGGTCCACCTGGTGCGGGCCGACGCCAGCGCCGATGCCGCGCCGGCTGACCCGAACACACCGGCCGACCCGAGCGCACCGGCCGACGGGTTCACCCCCCAGCGCAGCGGCATCCCGGCGAACGCCGCCCCCACCGCCTCGGTGCCCGCCGACGCCGGCGAGGCGGCGCTGGGCACCGCCCGGCTCGCCGGTGAGCGTCCGGCCGTGTTCGAACGTTGGCACTGGTCGGCCCGGGCGCCGCGCAACACCAACTGGACGGCCACCTCGCTACGCCTGGCCGTGGTCCACCACACCGGCTCGGGCGAGTCGAGCACCTACGCCGAGGCCGACGTGCCCGCCATGCTGCGCGCCGTGCAGGCGTACCACATGGACGCCAACGGCTGGAACGACATCGGCTACAACTTCGTCGTCGACCGCTTCGGGCGCATCTGGGAGGGCCGGGAGGGCGGGATCGACACCATCACCGTCGGCGCCCACGCCTACGGCCTCAACACCGGCTCGCTGGGCGTGGTCGTGCTGGGCGACTTCCGCAGCGCGGCCCCCAGCGCGGCTGCGATGGACGGCGTGGCCCGGTTGCTGGCCTGGAAGCTGTTCCGCCACGGTGCCGATCCCGGGCGCAACGGCACCGAGCTGGTGCGCGACACCGACCGCTACCCCGGCGGCCAACCGGTCACGCTGCCCCGCATCATCGGCCACCAGGATGTCAACAGCACCGGCTGCCCGGGCACGATCGAGGCCTACCTGCCGCAACTACGGGCCGACGTGGCCACCCGCTACCGGGCCATGGTGGGAGAGGCCCGGCTGACCGACGGCACCATCGGCGGGCCGGGCAGCGTCGGCCCGGGTGGCGATGCCAAGCCGATCATCGGTGACTTCGACAAGGACGGCCGCGACGACATCCTGTGGTACGGCCCCGGCACCGCGCCCGACGCCCTGTGGAGCTCCAACGGCGCCGGCGGGTTCCGGGCGCGCTCGCTCACCATCGACGAGGACGGCACCGCCACCCCGCTCGACTGGGACGGCGATGGCGCCACCGACCTGCTGCTGTCGGTCCCCGGTCGCACCACCGTGCGGCTGCTGTCGGGCGTGCCGGCCACCGCCGGTGGCGGCATGACGTCGATGACGCTGAACGCCTCGGGCGACGCCGTGCCGGTGGTGGGCGACTTCGACGCCGACGGCGACGAGGACGTGCTGTTCTACGAACCCACCCAGCAGCGGGCCAAGGTGTTCGGCTACGACACCGGCTCGGCCGCCGGGCCCACCCTGGCCGTGCCCGGCGGCCCCTACCGCCCGGCGGTGGGGGACTTCGACGGCGACCAGCGCGACGACATCATGTGGTACGCCCCCGGCACCGCCGCCGACGCGGTGTGGTACGGGCGCAGCCCGACCAGCTTCGCCACCGCCGCCACCGCCGTCTCGGGCGACCTGCAGCCGCTGGTGGCCGACCTGAACGGCGACCAGCGCGACGACATCGTGTGGCGGCACCCCGGGTCGGGGCTGGTGCCGATCTGGCTGGGCGGCGCCTCGTTCACCGCCACCCAGGTGGACTACGGGGCGGGCCAGCAGCTGGCCCTGGCCGACCTCGACGGCGGTGGCAGCGCCGACGTCATCTCGGTGTGGTCCTCGGGCTGGGCCATGGTGTGGCTCCGCCATGGCGACGGCGAGCGCCTCGGTCGCCAGGACGCCGTGCCGGCCGGCAGCCGGGCCGTCCCGGCCGACTTCGACGGCGACGGGCGGCGCGAGCTGTGGTGGTGGCTGCCCGGATCGGTGGCGCAGGACGGCGCCCTATGGCGGGCGACCTGATCGAGCCCGCCCAACCCGAACGACCTCGCGAAGAATTCGTATCACCACCAGAAGTAGCGGATCTTCGATGGCCGGAAGAAAAAGGTCGCACCGACAGGGCGTGACAGCACGCCTCGCGTCCGCTTGGTGCGACCCGCAGGTACGCTGGTCAGCCGACCGACCCCCTCGGCGGGGTCGACGCACCATCGTGGGCGGGTGGGAACGGCGACCATGGGGAACTCCACCAACCGGACACGCCACCGCGCGTGGCACCCGCGGCCGATCCGGCGGACGCAGCTCATCGGTCTGGTCCTGGTCGCCGTCGCCGTCACCGCGCTGTTCCCGGTGAGCGCCGACGGTGTCAGCGTCGCCGGGGCCGGCACCGCCGAAGCCTGGGCGCAGCTGCGGCCGTCGCCGTCTCGGGCGAGCTGCGCGACGCGGCCGAGGCCAACGGCAGCGTCGACGTCGTGGTGCGGCTCCGGGCCGCCGCCACCCCCGCCCGCATCCAGACCGACGCCGCCCAGCTGCTCGACGCGGTCGACCCCACCGCCGGTCGTCCGGCGGACGTGCTCGACACCCTCGGCGTGGTGACGATGGGCGCCACCAGCGAGGACCTCGCCCAGCTGGCCACCTCCCTGTTGGTCGAGCGCATCGAGGCGGACCTGCTGCTCGCCCCCGCCCTCGACCGCTCCACCGTCCAAGTGGGCGCCACCACCGCCTGGGCCGCCGGGTTCACCGGCGCCGGTCGCGCCGTCGCCGTCATCGACTCCGGCGTGGACGGCACCCACCCCGCCCTCGCCGGCCGGGTGGTGGCCGAGGCCTGCTTCTCGAACAACGCCTGCCCCAACGGCCAGTCGACCATGATCGGCGCCGGCGCCGCCCGACCCTGCAGCTGGGGTGACGGCTGCGAGCACGGCACCCACGTGGCCGGCGTGGTCGGCGCCAACGGCACCTCCCGCGGGGTGGCCCCCGACGTGTCGATCGTGGCCATCCAGGTGTTCTCCCCCGCCACCGGCGCCTCCTGCGGCGGGGCCGCCAGCTGCCCCCGGGCCCGCACCTCCGACGTGCTCGCCGCCCTCGACCACGTCAACCAGCTGGCCGTCGGCAACACGCTCGGCCGGCCGCTGGTGGCCGCCAACCTCAGCCTCGCCTCCGACGTGACCTCGGCCGGCTGCGACGACTCGATCCTGGCCGGCGCCGTGTCGACGCTGTGGAAGAACAGCGTGGCCACCGTGGTCGCCGCCGGCAACAGCGGACGGCAGGGCGAGCTGTCGGTGCCGGCGTGCATCAGCGCCACCGTCAGCGTGGGCGCGGTCGACGCCAACGACGCCTACTGGCCGGTCTCCAACGCCTCCGCCGCCCTCGACTTCTTCGCCCCCGGCGTGGGCGTGGTGTCCAGCTGGCCGGGCGGCGGCTGGCGGGCGGCGTCGGGCACCTCCACCGCCTCCCCACGTGGCCGGCGGCTGGGCGGTTGCGTCGCAGGCGCTGAACACCACCAACCCGAAGACGATCTACGACCGGCTGCGCGGCCAGAACCCGAAGCTCACGGTGGCCGGCGCCACCGTCCCCCGGCTCAACCTCAGCGGCCTGGCCGGGCTCCGCTCGGCCCAGTTCGGCAACCTGCAGAACCTCACCAGCGTGGTGGGCGACTACGACGGCAACGGCTACGACGACATCTACTGGTTCGACCGCACCGGTGCCTCCAGCCAGATCTGGTGGTTCGGGCCCGCCGGGCGCGAGCAGGCAGTGCCCTCGGCCATGGCGGGCAACTGGCGCCCCGTCGGCGGGGACTTCAACGGCGACGGGTTCGGCGACATCTACTGGTACGACCCCACCGGCCCCACCTACTTCTGGTTCGGCCGCCGCACCCGCGGCGGTTTCGAGGGCACCGGCCCCTTCTACCCGTGGGGCAACTTCACGCCCTTCGGCGGCGACTTCAACGGCGACGGCTACGACGACGTGTACCTCTACGACCGCAACGGCGGGCAGTCGTACATCTTCTGGATGGGCCCCACGCCCGGGTGGCCCACGTTCGCCACCGTGAGCTTCGTGGGCATCCCGGCCTCGCCCGGCGCGGGCTTCGACCCGACCGCCGGGGACTACGACGGCGACGGCGACAGCGACATCTGGTGGGCGCACCCGTCGGCCGCCGCCCTGTGGTGGTCGAACCGCAACGGCTCGTTCCAGCCGGCCTGGGCCGTGCCCGGACCATACCGCGTGGTATCGGCCAACATCGACGGCGGCGGCCCGACCGACGTGCTGCTGTACGCACCGCGCAACACCTGGTTGTGGTGGGGCGGCATCAACCCGGCCAACTCCTACCCGGCGGCCGGCGAGCAGCGCGGGCTCGACTACGGCGCCGACGTGAAGGTGGTGGCCGGTCGGTTCTTCCAGCCCAACCGCGACGCCTTCTTCTTCTACGGGCCCAACACCCCGGCCGACTCGTTCTACCGCACCGGCTTCGAGCGCGCCCCGGCAGATCGCTCCCGGCGCTCAACGTTCGGTGCGGAACCACGACAGCAGCTCGTCGTCGCCCACCACCGCCCGGCTGCGCAGCCGGCGCCGATCGGCCAGCAGCGCCGGCAGCCAGCGCAGGTAGGAACCGAAGCTGCGCAGCCGCAGCGCCACCACCCCGAACCGGGGACGGCCGCCGTGGCGCAACGGCCCGACGACGTCGCGGCGGGCGTAGGAGGCGGTGGTGAGCGCATAGCGCCACACCGCCTGGGCCACCAGACGGCGGGGCGCGTTCTTGGTCAGCATCATCAGCCGGTTGCGTTCGACGTAGCGGTTGAAGATGGCCGAACCCTCCACCGAGGTGGTGGCGTGCTGGTGGCGCAGCACGGAGGTGGGCACGTAGCGGTAACGCCAGCCCTCGGCCCGGCCCCGCCAGGCCAGGTCGGTGTCCTCGTAGTAGGCGAAGAAGCGTTCGTCGAACAGCCCGACCTGGCGCAGGTAGGCCGGCCGGAACAGCACGCCGCCGCCGCACCAGGCGAACACATCGACCTCGTCGTCGTACTGGCCGGTATCCCGCTCGAGGAAGCCCCGGTCGGCACCGTACCCGCCGGCCAGCATCATCGAGCCGGCGTTCTGGACCACGTCGAACGGCTCGGCGGTGGCGTCCAGCGGCAGCTCGAACCAGGCCGGGGCCGGGCCCACCGCCACCGTGCTCCGGTGGGCGCCGCAGCGCAGGGTGACCTCGGTGGGACCGGGGCCGGGGCCCGCCAGCCGCACCCGTACCGTACCGTCCGGTACCTCGCCCGGTTCGAGCGGCACCCGCAGCACGCCGTGGCCGTTCGTCCAGGCGAACGCCGCCTCCTCGCCGCGACCGCGCTCGATGCCCCAGAACCCCGGCGGCGGGAACTGTGCGGCCCGCCAGCGGTCCACGCCGCGGCGCTCGACCCCGCTGAGGCGCACCCCCAACCGACGGCTGTCGGCCGGCGGTTGGAACGTGGGCGACTCGACGGTCAGCTCCACGAAGCGGGGGGCGAACAGCAGCTTGGGGCAGGCGGCGGCGAGCGTGGCGTCGTCCTCGAGCCGGTCCACCAGTGGCGCCAGCCAGCCGGGGGTGACGAAGGCATCGTTGTTGACCAGCGCCACGTAGTCGATGCCGTCGAGGTCACCCAGCGCCTCGTTGTTGGCGGGGAAGCCGGTGTTGGTGCCCAGCGGGCGCAGCTCGACGGAACCGAAGCGCTCGGCGATGGCGGCGGGCGACCCATCGGTGGAGTTGTTGTCCACCACCACCACCTGCAGGCGCCCGGCCGGCCACTCGGTGGCGGCCAACGCCTCGAGGCAGCGGAAGATGTGGGGGTCGCCGTTGTAGTTCAGCACGACGGCGCGCACCATCGGCGCGCCGGCGGTCGGGTGGTGCATGGAGTCGTTCGCTCGCCGGGCCGTCAGGCGTGCTGCAGCTGCGAGACCAACCGGGCCAGCGGCACGCGGAAGTCGTCGAGCAGCGGCAGGCCGCTGAGGCGCAGGGCGGCGTTGTCCAGCACCGAGTTGGCGGGCCGCGGCGCCGGCCGGGGCGGGTCGAGCTCGTCGGTGCGGATGGGCACCACCCGGGCCGGGTCGTCGCCGGCGGCGCGCAGGATCTCCTGCACGAAGCCGTGCCAGGACACCGCACCCTGGTTGGTCACGTGGAACGTGCCCGGACGCCGCTCGACGCCGAGGCGCACGAGCATCGGGGCCAGATCGGCGGCGAACGTGGGGTGGCCCACCTGGTCGGCCACGAAGCGCAGCTCGCCCGGCTGGGCGGCGACGCGCAGCACCGTCTTGACCATGTTGGCCCCGTGGTAGCCGCACACCCAGCTGGTGCGCACCACGGTGGCGTCGGGCCCGAGCGCCTGCTCGCCGCCGAGCTTGGAGCGGCCGTACACCGAGCGGGGGTTGGGGGTGTCCCACTCGTGGTAGGGCGAGTCCTTGGTGCCGTCGAACACGTAGTCGGTCGACACGTACACCACGTGGGCTCCCACCCGCCGGGCGGCGTCGGCCACGTGGCGGGTGGCGAGGGCGTTGATCCGGTAGGCGTCGTCGGGCCGCTCCTCGCAGGCGTCGACCGCGGTCATCGCCCCGATGTGCAGGATCACGTCCGGTTCGGTGCTGCAGATGGCGCCCAGGATGGCGTCGCGGTCGCCGAGGTCCACGGTGTCGGCGTCGGTGGCGATCACCTCGTCGGCGGGGTTGGCCCGCCGCTCGAAGTGGGCGCGCACCTCGGTGCCGACCTGGCCGTTGGCACCGGTGAGGAAGAAGCGCATCGTGGGATCCTTGCCGAGGGCGCCGGGTCAGCGGGCGATCGCGGCGCGGGCCTTGAGCGGCTCCCACCACCAGCGGTTGTCGCGGTACCAGGCGACGGTCTCGGCCAGGCCGGCCTCGAAGTCCCGTTCGGGCGCCCACCCGAGGGCCCGCAGCTTGGAGCAGTCCACCGAGTAGCGACGGTCGTGGCCGGGGCGGTCGGCGACGTACTCGATCGACGATCCGTCGCGATCGCACAGGGCCAGCAGCCGGTCGGTGAGCTCGCGGTTGGGGACCTCGTTGCCGCCGCCGATGTTGTACACCTGCCCCGACTCGCCCCGGCGCAGCACCAGGTCCACGCCGCTGCAGTGATCGGTGACGTAGAGCCAGTCCCGCACGTTGAGCCCGTCGCCGTAGAGCGGCACCGTGGCGCCGTCGAGGAGGTTGGTGACGAACAGGGGGATGACCTTCTCGGGGAACTGGTAGGGCCCGTAGTTGTTGGACGCCCGGGTGAGGACCACGTCCACGCCGTAGGTGGTGCCGTAGCTGAGGGCGATGAGGTCGGAGCCGGCCTTGGCCGCCGAATAGGGCGAGCGGGGTTCGAGCGGGTCGGACTCCACGGAGCTGCCCTCCTCGACGGAGCCGTAGACCTCGTCGGTGGAGATGTGCAGCACCCGCTCCACGCCGAGCTGGCGGGCGGTGTCCATGATCACGTTGGTGCCCTGGCAGTTGGTGAGCACGAAGCTGTCGGGGTCGACGATGCTGCGGTCGACGTGGGTCTCCGCGGCGAAGTGCACGACGCGGTCGCAGCCGGCCATGGCGGCGCGCACGGCGTCGCGGTCACGGATGTCGCCCTTGACGAAGCGGAAGCGCTGATCGTCCTCGATGCCGCGGAGGTTGTCGAGGTTGCCGGCGTAGGTGAGGGCGTCGAGCACGACCACGGTGTCATCGCTGTTGGCGAGCACCCACCGCACGTAGTTCGACCCGATGAATCCGGCACCGCCGGTGACGAGCAGCTGCATAGCACCCGCCAGGCTACCGGCCCGGCCCGAACGCCCTATAGCTCCGCGCCGTGAACACCGAGCCACGCGTCGTCGACGCCCGGGGACCCGCGATCGCGGGCTGTTCGGGTCAGGTGCGCAGCGGCCAGCGGGGCACGGCGTGGGGCGCCAGGGCCGAGCGCTTGGGGTTGGCCGCGTCCCGGGCGGACACCACGGCGTCGGTCAGGCCCCAGTCGCCGCCGATCTCGGGGTCGTCCCAGGCCACGCCCAGCTCGTCGGCGGGGTTGTAGTACCCGTCCACCAGGTAGGTGATGGTCATGTCCGACAGCGAGGCGAAACCATGGGCCACACCGGGCGGTATGTACAGCCCGCGGTGCACCAGCGTGCCGTCGGCCTGCTCGCCGAGGTCCACCGCCTCGGTGGCCCCGTCGGTGGGCGACCCCACCCGCAGGTCGTGCAGCACCGCCCGGCACCGCCCGAACGGCACGTACCAGTAGTCGGCCTGGTGCAGGTGGTAGTGCAGCCCGACCACGCACCCGGCCTTGCGGTCACCCCGGTTCGATTGGATCATCTCCCGCGCCGGGGATCCACTCGCGGCGGTAGGTCTCCACGAAGGTGCCGCGCTCGTCACCGAAGGTCTGCAGCTCGACGATGTACACCCCGGCGATGCGCTCGGAGGCGGTGATGGTGGCCATGGCTCGCTGCTCTACTCCAGATCGACGTGGCTGTGGTCGCCCAGCATCAGCCGGGTGGCCGACGGGCGCTGACCGGATTTGAACACCTCGGTGTTGCGGCCGAGCAGGCTGTCGGCCAACCGCGGGATCCCGCTGATGCGGGACTGCTCGAGCACCACCGAGTTCTCGATGTCGGAGTTCACGATCTCGCAGTCCGCCGCGATCGAGCTGTACGGCCCGATGTAGCTGTCCCGCAGGACCGTGCCCGCCCCGATCACCGCCGGGCCCCGCACCCGGGAGCGCTCCAGGCGGGCCCCCGGTTCGATCACCACCCGCCCCTCCACCGAGGACTCACCGTCGAGCTCGCCGCGCACCGACGTGCGGATCGTGTCGAGCACCAACCGGTTGCACTCCAGCAGGGGGTCCTTCTTGCCGGTGTCGATCCACCAGCCCTGCAGCACCTCGTGGCGCACCCGGTGGCCCTGATCGATCAGCCACTGGATGGCGTCGGTGATCTCGAGCTCCCCCCGGGCCGACGGTTCGATGGCCCGCACCGCCTCGTGGATGTGGGCGTCGAAGAGGTACACCCCCACCAAGGCCAGGTTGGACGGGGGTACCTCGGGTTTCTCCACCAGGCGGACCACCTCACCATCGTCGCCGACCTCGGCCACGCCGAACGCCTTGGGGTTGTCCACCTCCTTGAGCAGGATCTGGGCCACCGCCGCCTCCGACGAGCCGGGCCCGCCCAGCGGCAGGCGACCACCGCCGTGGCGTTCGGCCTCGAAGTTGGCCACGAACCCGGCGAGGCCGGCCTCGAGCATGTTGTCGCCCAGGTACATCACGAAGTCCTCGTCGCCGAGGAACTCCTGCGCGATCAGCACGCAGTGGGCCAGCCCCCGCGGCGCGTCCTGGGGTAGGTAGGTGACCGACACCCCGAAGCGCGAACCGTCGCCCACCGCCGCCCGGATCTCGTCGCCGGTGTCGCCGATGACGATGCCGACCTCCCTGATGCCGGCCCGGGCCATGTCCTCGATCCCGTAGAACAGGATCGGCTTGTTGGCGATGGGGACCAGTTGCTTGGCGCTGGTGTGGGTGATCGGCCGCAACCGGGTGCCCGCTCCACCGCTGAGGATCAACCCGCGCATACGGTCGGTGAGCCTAGCGGCGAGGTCCCGGACCACTGGCATGGACGCGCGAAGATGGCCGGGCCGCAACCGACTCCCCGATCCCGCCTCCCGATCCCGAACGGTGCCCACCCTGTCCGCAACGATCGTCGCCCCGCCCGTCGCCGCCGCCGACGACCCACCCGCCGCCCGCCAGGGCCGCGGCCGCCGCTGGGATCTGCTCGTCCTGGCCGTGCTCACCGCGCTGACCGTGGCCTACTTCCACCCGCTGCTGCGCGGCCAGACGTCCTCGCCACTGGGCGCCTACCAGACCATCGACTACCCGTGGGCGGCGATCCCCAACGAGAACGTGCTCGCCCACCCCCAGAACGACTACGCCGAGCTGTCCTACCCGTGGAACGTCATCACCGACGATGCGCTGGCCCAGGGCACCATCCCGCTGTGGTCGCCGCTGGTGTACGGCGGCGGCTACGAGTTCTTCGCCAACGGCTCGAGCGCGGTGCTGTACCCACCCCGTTTGCTGGCGCTGGCGGTGACCTCGCCGGTTCGCGCCCACGACCTGTTCCTGGTGTTCCACGTGTGGGCGTCGGGCATCGCCATGTACCTGCTCGGCCGCGAGCTGCGCACCGGGCGGTGGGCGGCCACGTTCGCCGCGGTGGCGTGGATGTTCGCCACCTGGAACCTGACCTGGATGCACCTCGAGGTGGTCACCCCCATCGCGCTGTTCCTGCCGGCGTCGGTAGCCGCGGTGCACCGCGCCGTCACCCGGGGCAGCGCCCGGGCCGCCATCGGCGCCGGGCTGGTGCTGGCGTTGGCGTTCAGCTCCGGCCACCTGCTGTTCGTGCTGCTCACGCTGTTCGTGGCCGGCACCTACGGCCTGGCACTGGCCATCGGCTCGCTGTGGCGCACGCGCCGCCGGCCCCGACCGGACAACGCCGGCGCGGACGGGGCCGCACCGGCGGCAGCGGAACACGCACCCAGGCACCTGCGGCGGTCGTGGCGGCTCGACCTGGCCATCGCCGGGGGGCGCTTGGCCCTCATCGGCGTGGTTGGGGTGGCGGTGGCCGCCGTGGTGCTCGTGCCCACGTTCGCCGCGCTGCGCCGGGGCCAGCGGGTGCCGTTCACCTGGCAGGAGCTGCAGGACAACTACCTGGCCGAACCGTGGATGCTCAAGCGGCTGTTCCTCCCGCAGACGCTGCCCATCGACGCCGACCAGATGCAGTACCTCGGCTTCGTCGGCTTCCTCACCCCGCTGCTGGCGCTCGTCGGGGTGTGCAGCCGGCGGCGGCCCGGCGCCTGGTTCGCCCGGGTCGTGCTCGTCACCGTGCCGCTGATCATGATCGGCACCCCGCTGGCCTGGGTGGCGTGGCGGCTCGTGCCCGGCATGAACGTGTTCCGGCCGTACTCGCGCCTCGTCGTGTTCGTCGCCTTCGCCCTGTGCGTGGCCGCCGCCCTCGGCGTGCAGGTCCTGCTCGACGCCGTCGCCCGGCACCGCCCCAACGCCCGCACGGCGCTGCACGTCGCCCTGGTGGTGGCCATCGTCGGCACCGCCGGGCACCTGATGTACCTGGGCCGGCGGTCGAACCCGCAGTTCATCGACCACGAGGCCCGTTTCGCCATGCCGCCCACGCCGCTCATCGAGCAGCTGCACGCCCTGGATGAGCCCAACGGCTGGCCGCAGCGCACGATGCCACTGCTGCTGCGCTTCGCCGAGGACGACGGCCGCTTCCGAGGGGTGTTCTTCTACGCCAACACCGCCGCCGTCAACGGCATCGACACCACCGCCGGCTACGACTCCAGCCTCGATGCCCGCACGCTGGCCGTGCTGCGGGTGCTCGACGGGGCCGACCCGGCCGACCCGGCCCTCACCGAATCGGGCGCCGCCATCGTGGCGTTGCCGTCGAGCTGGTCCGCCCGCTTCGACCTCGCCGCCCGCCTGGGCATCACCACGGTGGCCACCATGCCCCAGCCCGAGGACCCCGACGCCGTCGCCTGGAGCGAGAGCTGGGCCGGGCTCGACGCCGAGCAGGTCTACGCCTCCAACGACGGGGTCGTCTACCGGGTGCCCGGTGCGGTGGCCGGGCCGCGGCTCATCGGCGCCGACGACGTGGTCGACGACGACCAGCAGGCCCTCGAGCGCTTCACCGACGCCGCCTACCCGGCCGACGCCCAGGTGGTGCTGGAGCGCAGCGAGCTGGAGCGCACCGGCCTCGAGCCGCTCGGCCCGCCGTCCCCCGGCGCCACCGCCGGGGACCGCGCCGCCGGGGTGGTCACCCGGGCCGAGCGAGGCGTGAACACGGCCACGATCGACGTCGAGGCCGACGAGGCGGCCTGGCTCGTCGTGCCCGACGCCTGGGCCGAGGGCTGGCACGCCACCGTCAACGGGCAGGACGCACCGGTGGTGCGGGTCAACTACTACCAGCGGGCGGTCCGGGTGGAAGCCGGGGCGTCGACGGTGGCGATGCGCTACCGGCCGCCGGGGTTCGTGGCCGGGGCGACGATCAGCGCGTTGGGCCTGGCCCTGTCGTTGGTGGCGGCGCTGTGGCTGAGCGTGCGGGCCTGGGCCGAGCGGCGCCGCTCAGCGCGGCGCCGGCTCCAGTTCGAACACCAGCTGGTAGCCGAACAGTGACGGGTAGAGCGTCACGCCGGCCCGGTCCAACCCGGCCACCAGGCGGCGCAGCAGCCCCGGCCGGCGGTGGGCGGTGGCGTGGTGCTCGCCGGCGGGTACGGCGTCCACGTCGGCCATGACGTCGAGCGGCAGGCCGGTGGCCTCGGTCCGCCGCACCTGGAGCCCTGCCCGCTCCGCCATCCGGCCGAACGTGCGGCGGGTGAAGAACCGCAGGTGGGTCTGGTCGAGGATGCCGCGCTGGTCGTAGTCGAAGCGACCGGAGGCCACCCGCAGGCGCGGGTACCAGTGCGAGATGTTGGGCACGCTGGCCAGCACGAAACCGCCGGGGCGCACGCAGCGCCGCAGCTCGGCCAGCAGGTGCTCGCTGTTGCGCACGTGCTCGATGACATCGCCGGCGATGACCACGTCGAAGCCGGTGCCCACCTCGGCGGGCACGCCCTGCTCGAGATCGGCCAGCACGAAGTGGTCGGTGCGGTCCAGCACCCCGTCGAGCTGCACGGCGTCCACCCCGGTGACGTGGTGGCCGAGGCGGCGCAGCTCGGCGGCCAGCAGGCCCGACGAGCACCCCAGATCGAGCACCTTGGACGGCGGCTCCGAGGCCATGCGGCGCAGGATTCGGCCGTGGCTGGAGCTCTCGGTGGGCTTGAGCCCGTAGGCGTCGCCGGCGTGGGCCAGCGTGCCGCTGCCGAAGCCCATCTTCTGCAGCCGGTAGCGGGCGGTGTCGCCCATGATGTCCTTGGCGTACTTCAGGCCGTTGACGTGGCAGATCTCGTCGCCGTAGTAGGTGGGGATCGGCACCTCGACGATGCGCTTGCCGGCATCGAAGAGCTGCAGGATGATCTGCGTGTCGAAGTTGAACCCGTCGGCGTTCGCCTCGAAGGGGACCGACGCCAGCGCCTTCACGCTGTAGGCGCGGTAGCCCGAGTGCCACTCCGAGAGGTTGGCGCCCATCAGACGGTTCTGGGCGGTGGAGAGGATCTTGTTGCCGACGTACTTGTACATCGGCATGCCGCCGCGGCGGGCGGCGCCGGGGATCATCATGCGGGAACCGAAGACCGCGTCGGCCCGGCCCTCCACCAGCGGCTCGAGGATGTCGGGCAGCGCTTCCGGCGCGTACTGCCCGTCGCCGTGGAGCATCACGATGATGTCCATGCCCTTGTCGATGGCGTAGCGGTAGCCGGCCTTCTGGTTGCCGCCGTAGCCGAGGTTCTTCTCGTGGCGGATGACGGTGAGCGGCAGGTCCGAGCCCCGCGTCTGGTAGCCGAGGCCGACGAGGTAGGTGGACCCGCCGTCGGGGCTCGCATCATCGGCGACGATGACCTCCTCGATGCGCGGCCGCACCGAGGCGGGGATGCGATCGAGGACGGAGGCCAACGTGGTGGCGGCGTTGTAGGCGACGACCAGGATGCCGATTCGGGGTTCGGACACGGGACCCTCCCGGGGGACGCGGACGTGGTGGCCCCCACCGACGGAGCCTGCACGAGCGTAGTTGCCGCCGGCGCGCCGACCGCTGATGCAGCGGCCGGCGTCCGGTTGCGGTGACGGCGGGCGACGGGTGCGCCGCGCCCGCTCAGCGGTTGACGTGGGGCATGCAGAGACCGTCGAGGTCGGCGATGCCGATGCGGTCGCGGTTCTCGTAGGTGACCTCGTTGTCGGGGTCGACCCGGAGCTTGAACTCCCGGAAGCTGAGCTCGAGGGCGTCGAAGGCGAGGATCCGGCCCGACAGCGTGTCGCCCAGGCCGAGGATCAGCTTGATCGCCTCGAGGGCCTGGATGGAGCCGATGATGCCGGGCAGCACGCCGAGCACGCCGGCCTCGGCGCAGCTGGGGGCGAACTCGGCCGGCGGCGGCTGGGGCAACAGGTCGCGGTAGGTGGGCCCGTTGCGGGGGTCGAACACGGTGACCTGGCCCTCGAAGCGGAAGATCGAGCCGTGGACGACCGGGATGCCGAGCTTCACCGAGGCGTCGTTGAGCAGGTAGCGCGACGGGAAGTTGTCGGCGCCGTCGACCACCACGTCGTAGTCGGCCAGGATGTCCATCACGTTGGCGGCCGACAAGCGGGTGTCGTAGGTGACCACGTTGACGTCGGGGTTCAGCATGGTCAGCGTCTTCTTGGCCGAGTCGACCTTGGGTTCACCGACGCGGTCGATGTTGTGCAGGATCTGGCGCTGCAGGTTCGACTCGTCGACCACGTCCATGTCGATGATGCCGATCGTGCCCACGCCGGCGGCGGCGAGGTAGAGCGCGGCCGGGGAGCCCAGGCCGCCGGCGCCCAGCAGGAGCACCTTGGCGCCGAGGAGCTTCTGCTGGCCGTCGAGGCCCACCTCGGGCAGCAGGAGGTGGCGGTGGTAGCGGTTGCGCTGCTGCGGGCTGAGCACCGACGGCACCCGCCAGTCGCGCCCCTCGTCCTTCCATCGGCCGAAGCCGCCCTCGACCGACACGACGTCGTCGTAGCCGAGCTCGTTGAGGGTCTTGGTGGCGAACGCCGAGCGCACGCCGCCGGCGCAGAACACGATCACCGGCGTCGACTTGTCGGGGACGCGGTTCTCGATCTGGGTCTCGAGGTGGCCGCGCGGGATGTGCAGCGAGCCGGGGATGGCGCCCTGCTCCCACTCGTCGGGCTCGCGCACGTCGAGCACGACGGTGCCGGGCTCCGCGGCCCGGCGGGCCTCGGCGGCGGCGGTGTCGATCTCACGGATCTGCGCTTTGGTCTGGGACAACAGCTCGCGGAACGTGGGCATGGACTGTGCTCTCCTGCTGGCGAAAGATGGCGCCGACTGCGGGCGACGAGAAACCCTAGCGGATCGGTCAACAATCGATCGAGGGGAGGAATTCCGTGCTTGTTGCTCGCCTCGCTGTCGCTCGGCGAGGGCTTCGGCGGCTCGCTAGCGCTCGCGACGCCGACCTGACGCCCTTGCACCCCGGGAACAGCACCGCTCCCCAGGTCTCGATGCGGCGCCAGCGCAGACCCCCATCCGGTGACGTCCATGCTTGTTGCCCGGCTCCCTGTCGGTCACCGGGGGCTTCGGCGGCTCGCTGGCGCTCGCGACGCCGACCTGACGCCGCCCCTGGTGTTGAACAGCACCGCTCCCCGGGTCTCCCATGCGGCGCCAGCGCAGACCGTCATCCGGTGACGTCCCGCGAAGGTGGCTTGCCTGCGAACGCAGCGACGCTGGTCGGCGGCGAGGTGCACGGGGGCGTCTCGGAGCTGCCGGGGGTCTCGGGCGGCGCATCGAGATTCTCCGGTGACGAAACGGAGGGTGGCGCGCAGCGGGCGATGGGTGGTAGGGCACTGCTCGGCGCGTCGGTCACGCGCTCATCAAGCTCAGCCCAACGCAGGGCGCAGCGCTGATTCGTCACCGGAGAAACGTGATGGTGTGACCGGACACCCCCCAGACACGGAGGGCACCGCGCAGCCCGTCGAGCGGTGGGCGGGGTGCGGTCAAACCGGGCGCGCGGTCGGTCGGGTTGCGGGCGGCCTGCTCACGGGTGGCCCGCCCCGCCCCGCGCGGCCCGGTGCCGATTCGTCAGACGTCGACGCTGAGGACGGCGGGCAGGACCTCGGCGATGGAGGCCTGGAGCATCACGTCGGCCATGAAGTCCATCGCCGTGGGCTCGCCGTTGATGATGACCACCGACGCACCGGCCCGCTTGGCCACCGGCACCACATCGGCGATCGGGTACACCGCCAGCGTCGTGCCGATGGCGAGCATCAGATCGCACGCCCGCGCCGCCTGCTCGGCCCGGGCCAGGTCCTGCATCACCAACGATTGCCCGAAGCTGATCGTGGCCGACTTGAGGATCCCCCCACACGATCGGCACGGCGGGTCCTCCTCCCCCGCCTCGACCCGGGCCAGCGCCCGCTCCATCGGCGCCCGCTCATCGCACTCCAAGCAGACGACCTCGCGAACGGTGCCGTGGATCTCCACCACCTTGGTCGGGTCGCTGCCCGCCGCCTGGTGCAGGCCGTCGACGTTCTGTGTGATCAGCGTGTGCAGACGACCGGTGCCCTCGAAGGCCGCCAGCGCCCGGTGCCCCCGGTTCGGCTGCGCCTTCCAGTTGGGCGAGTGCAGGCGGTTCTGCCACGCCGCCTTCCGCACCTCGGGATCGGCCACGTAGTTCTGGATCGTCGCCATCTTCTCGGCCGCCGGGTTCTTGGTCCACACCCCGTTGGGCCCCCGGAAATCCGGGATGCCCGAGTCGGTGGAGATCCCGGCACCGGTCAGCACCACCACCCGTTGCGCCGCAGCCACCAGGGTGGCCGCCAGTTGCACGTCCTCAGTCAGGCCCACGGCCGCCAACGCTAGTGGTCGCCGCCGCCCCCCGCTGCCGCTGCGCGCCGCCCGACTTGCCCAGCGCGAAGAATCATGAAATACACTGAAAGAGCTTCCCCGGCACCCATCGCCCCACGCAGCTTGGACCCACCGGTGACCACTCGATCCCCCGTCAACCCGCCGTCGGAGCCGTCGGAGCCGTCGGAGCCGTCGCCCCGGCCGCTCACCCGCCGGCCCGGCCCGCCACCCACCGCCGACCTGCTCTTCCCCACCCACACCGGCACCGCGCCGCGCCGGCCCCCGCTCGGGAGCGAACCCGACGACGGCCAGGGCAACGGCCGTTCCTCCCGGCCGCTGCTGCCGCAGGTGCAGATCCAGCCATGGCCCGACGCGGTCATCGACCGCCTCGGCGTCGACCCGAGATCGGGCTACGTCGAGCACTTCTGGCTCGGGCTGGTCGGGCCGGCATCGGTGTTGCTCATCCGTCACCTGGCCGACCGCTTCGACGCCGAGCCCGACGGTTTCGAGCTCGACCTGGCCGCCACCGCCGCCCTGCTGGGCCTGGGAACCGGCCTGGGCCGCTGGGGTCCGATGCAACGCACGTTGCACCGCTGCGTCGGCTTCGGCTTCGCCCGCCGCTGGTCCGACAGCCGCGTGGTGGTGCGCAGGCGGCTGCCGCCGCTCACCCGGGCCCAGCTCGACCGGCTGCCCACCGAGCGACAACGACAGCACGCCCGGTGGCTCGAGGCCCAGGCCGCCACGAGCGCCGCCCCCGAAGCGAACGGGCGCCTCGCCGTCCCGGCCCGCCGCTGAGGGCGCCGGAACCGATCCGGGCGCAACACCCGGCTCCACCCAACCGGGCTCAGCCGGCGTCGGCCACCAAGCCGGCGCCGGCCCCCCGGATCGCCACCTGCGCCTGGGCCAGCCCGGCGGCCAGGTTGCGCTCGAGCGCCTCACGGTTCTCCTCGGTGCCCACCGGGTACCAGCAGGCGAACGTGTGACCCGGCGTACCGCTCGAAGCGAGGGCCGGCTCCTCCTCGTGGCAGCGGGCCTGGGCGTAGGGGCAGCCGGTGCGAAGTTGCAGCCTCGGGGCGGGTTGATCAGGTCCGGCGGACGCCCGCCGATGGCCGCCAGCCGGGTGTGGCTGGGATCCTCGATGCGCGGGATGGATCGGAGCAGCGCCTCGGTGTAGGGCATGCGCATCTCCGAGAACAGCAGCCGGGTCGGCGCCTGCTCCACGATCTTGCCGCCGTACATCACCGCGATGTCGTCGGTGCGACCGGCCACCACCCCGAGGTCGTGGGTGACGAGCACCCTGGCCATGTGGCGCTGCTCCTGCAGGTTCTGCAGCAGGTCGAGGATCTGGGCCTGGACGGTCACGTCGAGCGCGGTGGTGGCCTCGTCGGCGAAGAGCAGCTTGGGGCCGCAGGCCAGGGCGATGGCGATGGTGACGCGCTGGCGCATGCCGCCCGACAGCTGGTGCGGGTACTCGTCGAGCCGCTGCTGGGGCGAGGGGATGCCGACGTCGGTCAGCAGACCCAACGCCGTGTCGCGCGCCTTGCGCTTGCGCATGCCCAGATGCGCCTGCAACGCCTCTGTGATCTGCGTGCCCACCGTCATCACCGGGTTCAGCGAGGTCATCGGGTCCTGGAAGACCATCGACAGCTCGGTGCCCCACAGCTCGCGCAGCTGCCGCTCGCCCATGCTGACGAGATCGCGCCCTTCGTAGAGCACCTCGCCCGAGCTGACCACGTTGCGCTTGGGCAGCAGCCGCATGATCGAGCGCGACAACACGCTCTTGCCCGAACCCGACTCCCCCACCAGACCGAGGGTCCGGCCGCGGTCCAGCGTGAGGTCCACACCGTTGACGGCCTTGACCAGACCGTTGGCGGTCCGGAAGTGGGTCTTGAGGTCCTTCACCTCGAGCAGGTGGTCCAACGCCGTGCTCCAAAGCCTTCACCATCGAGCCGAGCCGTGCTCCGGCCGGCGGTCAATACGCCACGGTATGTGACGAGCGACACATTGTGGGGCGAACGTAGGTCCACGGTCGACACGGCGTCAAGGGCCGCGCCGCCAACACTGCTCGCGCTGTGCGGCGGGAACGGCGAGCAACTCCACCACCCGCCGGTGGGGGAAGCCGGGCAAGCGGTGGGCCTCGGCCAGGAACCGCTGCGCCTGGCCGGTGCGGCTCGACAGCGCATAGCTGGCACCGTCGGCCGCGTCGACCACCAAGGCGAACTCCGTGCGGGCCGGCAGGCGCCGGTGACGGGTCAGCACGGTGACCGCCTCAATGCCATGCCAATCGGTATGGGATGAAGGGGAGCCCACCCCATCCGCGTCCACCGTCGCACCCAGCGGAGCGCGGCGGCCGCTGCGCCGGACGGCGATAGCCACCGACACCGCCGCCAGCGCCACACCGAGGGCGAACCACACCGAGGCCACGGGCCCACCCTAGGAGCCGCTACCGCTGAGCGACCGATCGGTACGCCGGATGGCGGCACGCGGTTGTGCGGAACCGAACGACAATGTAAGTTCCGCTCGGGCGTGACAACTGTCACGTCAGAGCCTTGGGGGCTTCCGCCACACCGCCACGGAAGGACGGGCATGACAGCCATGAAGAGGATCCGTCGACGAAGCGCGCTCGCTGCGCTGCTCGCACTGTCGATCGTCGCTGCCGCGTGCGGTGGTGGTGACGACGGCGACAGCGGGGAGAACGCCGGGGACGTCGACCGCAGCGCCACCACCGCGCAGCAGGCCGGCGCCGACGAGCGCGACGCCGGCGAGGCGGTCAAGGGCGGCGTTCTTCGCTACGGCATCGAGGCCGACTCGGCCAACGGCTGGGCGCCCTACGTCACCTCCTGCGCCATCTCCTGCCGCATGATCTTCAAGGCCATCGCCGATCCGCTGTTCGGCGTGGACGACGCCGGCGAGGCCCAGCCCTACCTGCTGGCCTCCGCGGAGATGAACGCGGCCGGCACCGAGCACACGGGACCGTGCGCGACGGTCTCACGTTCCACGACGGCACCCCCATCGACGGCGAGGCGGTGGCCTACAACATCGCCACCTGCTGGCAGTCCGACCTGACCCGCGCCGCCTACTCGTACATCTCCGGCCTCGCCTTCGACGGCCAGACGGTCACCGTCACCACCTCGATCCCCACCCCGGACCTCCCCTTCCTCTTCCGCGAGGAGGTGTGCGGGTTCATGTTCTCCCAGCAGTGGCTGGAGTCGCTGGAGTCCAACCCGCTGCGGGTGCCCGAGAAGGCGGCCAAGACGCCGTGGCCCACCCCGCCGAGCACGCCGGCCGACGGCAACCAGGGCGAGCCGGTGGGCAGCGGGGCGTTCACGTTCGTGTCCTACACACCGGGCAACGGCAACGCCTTCGTGACCGAGCGCAACGACGACTACTGGCGGGGCGACGGCCCCGACGCCACCGGGGAAGGGCTCCCCTACCTCGACGGCATCGAGTTCATCGTGGCCGTCGACGGCGAGAGCCGGGCCGCCGGCCTCGAATCCGGCCAGTTCGACATCATCCACACCGCCAACGGCGAGCTCGTGGCCGACTTCCAGGGCAACGACGACTTTGTCACGCTGACCGCCAACGAGTTCGGCGAGACCAGCTACACGTTGCTCAACGTGGGCGCCGGCACCAACGCGGCCTACTCCAAGACGTTCGGCCTGCCCGAGCCGGCACCGATGGACCCCGCCGGCAAGAACGCCGCCAACCCGCTGCTCAACCTGAACTGCCGCAAGGCGCTCGCCCACGCCATCGACGGCGATCGCCTGGCGGACGAGCGCAACGCCGGCCTGGCCCAGGCGGCCAACGGACCGTTCTCCCCCGGCCAGTTCGGCTACCTCGAGGACAGCGGCTACCCGGCGTTCGACATCGACACCGCCAACGAGCTCATGGACACCTGCCTCGCCGAGATCGGCAAGCCGGCGGTCGAGTTCGCCTTCAACACCACCAACGACCCGTTCAACGTCGAGTCCAACCAGCTGATCGAGTCGATGTGGAAGGAGGCCTTCGGCGACAAGGTGAAGGTCACCATCACGCCGATCGAGCAGGGCCAGTACATCGGCCTGGCGCTGGCCGGCGCCTTCCAGGCCCAGGGCTGGCGCAACCACGGCGGCTTCCGACCGATCGAGAACGCCTACTGGTGGTTCTCGGCCTCGGCGGCGCCCATCGACAAGCTGGCGCTCAACTTCGGCCGCTTCCAGGACCCCGAGATCGACGCCGCCCTGGTCGACGCCATCACCAACACCGACGACGCCAAGCGCAAGGCGGCGGCCGAGACGGTCAACCGCAAGTTCGCCGAGAACGTGTGGAACTTCTGGTCGTGGTGGACGCTGTGGGGCGTGATCGCCAACCCCCGGGTGCAGGAGATCACCAACATGCCGCTGCCCGACGGCGGCACCGCCCAGCCGATCATCGCCGGCAAGCACTACCTGGCCCAGATCTGGTGCACCGACGGGAACTGCGAGGGCTGACCCGTCATCGATCCCCCTGAGCAGGGGTGGGCCGGCCACGCCGGCCCACCCCCTGCCGTTCGTCGCCGTACCGGTCGGGATGGAAAAGGAGCGTCTCCCGTGACCGATGTTCGCACCCGTCGCCGGGTGGCCGCCGGGATCGGCGTGCTGCTGCTGGCGCTCACCGCGGTGGGCGTGGTCCCCCTGATCGGACTGGCCATCGGCGGCGTGCTGGCCGCCCAGTACGCCACCTCGCCGGGCGCCACCGAGAGCCCCGGCTACCTGCTGGCCTGCGCGGTGGCCGTCGTGCTGCTGGTGGCCTGGGCCATCGACCTGCGGCCGGGCCTCTACGGCTGGGCGGTGGTGGCGGTCATGGCCGCCGGCCTGGTGCTGGTGGACGGCTGGCGGCGCAGCCCCGGCTTCCTGGCGCTGCTGGCCTCGATGACCGTGCTGATGCTGGGCGCCACTCTCGACATCACGCCGGTGTTCGTGTTCCTGGCCGTCATCGTGATCGGCATCGCCGCCACCGCCCGCACCAGCGGCCGCTACGTGTACCGGCGGGTGGCCGCGCTCGTCCCCATCGTCATCGCCGTCAGCTTCTTCTCGTTCTCGCTGCTGAGCCTGCTGCCCGGCGACCTAGCCGTGAACATCGCCGGGCCGGGGGCCACGCCCGAGGCGGTGGCGCAGATCCGCGCCGATCTGAACCTCGACGACCCGATCCCCGTGCGCTACCTGCGCTGGCTGGCCGACGCCGTGCAGGGCGACCTCGGCGTCTCGCCGTTCCTGCGCGAGGACATCGTCGACGGGTTGGCCCGCACGCTGCCGATCTCCATGCAGATCATGCTCTACGCCATCGTCCTGTCCCTAGCCCTCTCCATACCGCTCGGTGTGCTATCGGCCTACCGGGCGGGCACCAAGACGGACAAGGGCATCACCGCCACCATGTTCGGCCTGCTGGCGCTGCCCAACTTCGTCATCGCCCTGGTGCTGATCCTGTTCTTCGCCAAGGGGAAATCGATCATCGGGCTCGACTGGTTCCCCGCCACCGTGCCCACCCGCTCCCGCATCGGCTTCGGCGAGAACACCGTGCTGCGCTTCAAGCAGATCCTGCTGCCGGTGGTGGCGCTGGCCGCCGGGCTCACCGCCACCTACATGCGGCTGCTGCGCACCGACATGGTGGCCACCCTCCAGGAGGACTACATCGCGGTGGCCCGGGCCAAGGGCATGTCCACCATGCGCATCCTGTTCGGCCATGCGCTGCGGCCGTCGAGCTTCACGCTGCTGACGGTGCTGGGCATCAACATCGCCGCCCTCATCAGCGGCAGCCTCATCATCGAGGTCATCTTCGTGCTGCCCGGGGTGGGCACCTACCTGGCCACCGCCATCTTCCAGCGTGACTACCTCGTCATCCAGGGGGTGGTGGTCGTGCTGGCCCTCGCCTTCGTGCTCACCAACCTGGCCGTCGACCTGCTGTACGCCCTACTCGACCCGAGGATCCGCGATGCTCGAGCAATCCTCTGACCCGCGCACCGACCAGGCCACCGCCCAGGTCCTCGAACCGGCCGACGAGGCGACCGTACCGGATGGTACGGGGCCGGCCGAGCGGGACGCCGGCTACCAGCGCCGCAAGCTCGGCGTGGGCTTCTGGATCGCCGTGGGCTGGCTGGCCGTGCTGCTGGCCGCCGCCATCCTGGGCGATCTGATCCTGCCCTACGGCCCGGAGCAGACCTTCCGGGCCGCCGGCCGGCTGGCGGCGCCGTCCGCCGACCACTGGTTCGGCACCGACTCCAACAGCCGCGACGTGTTCACCCGGTGCGTGTTCGCCACCCGCATCTCGCTGCTGGTCGGCGTGAGCGCCACCCTCGTCGGCCTGGTGGTGGGCGGCGCGCTGGGCATGATCGCCGGCTTCTACCGGGGCACCATCGAGAGCGCGGTGACCGGGGCGCTCGATGTCTTGCTGGCCATCCCGTTCCTGGTGCTCGCGCTGGCGCTGCTCACGTTCCTCACCGACGAACAGAACCAGCCCCGCTTCGGCAACATCTCGATCATCGTCATCATCGCCCTGTCGATCGCGGTGGTGCCCTCGATCGCCCGCATCACCCGGGCCAACGTGCTCGTGCACTCCCAACGGGAGTTCGTGCTCGCCTCGCGCACGCTCGGCACCCGCAACCTGCGCATCATGGTCCGCGAGATCCTGCCCAACGTGGTGCCGGCGATGATGTCCTTCGCCCTGCTCTACATCGCCATCCTCATCGTGGTGGAGGGCACGCTGTCCTTCCTCGGGGTGGGCGAGCTGTCCAAGCCGACGTGGGGCAACATGATCTCCTTCGGCCGCGACAAGATCGACGACGCACCGTGGAACGTGCTGTTCCCGTCGCTGTTCATGTTCTTGACCATCCTGGCGCTCAACTACATCGGCGACCGGGTGCGCAACTACTTCGACGTGCGGGAGGCGGGCATCTGATGGCCGGCAGCGGAACGGCACACCTGGGCGGGCCCGACGACGCGGTGCTGCGCGTCACCGACCTGACCGTCGAGTTCCCGGTGGGCAACACCGGCCTCAAGGTCCACGCCGTCAGCGGGATCAGCTTCGACATCCGCAAGGGCGAGACCATGGGCCTCGTCGGCGAGTCGGGGTGCGGCAAGTCGACCACCGGCCGGGCGCTGATGCAGGTGCCCCGGCCGACCTCCGGCCGCGTCGTGCTCGAGGGTGAGGATCTCGCCGCCTACGACCGCGAGTCGATCCGGGCGGTGCGGGCCCGCCTGCAGATGATCTTCCAGGACCCGATCTCCTCGCTCAACCCGCGCCGCACCATCGCCGAGATCGTGCGCGAGCCGCTGGTGGTGCAGTGGCTCGAGTCGGTGCCCCGCTCGCCGGTGGCGCGGCTGTGGCACAGCCTGGTGCGTTGGATGCTGCCCCTCTGGCGCACCGCGTGGCGCTTCGGGCGCTTCGCCCTCGGGGCGCTGCTGGCGGCCGCCGTGATCTGGATCGTCGGCGAGGCCGTCGACGTGTCGGCCCTGCGGGGCGTCGGGGTGGCGGTGGGCATCGTCGCCGGCATCGCCGCCGCACCGCTGGCGCTGTTCATCGGCGTGACCGCGGCGGCGTGGCTGGTGCTCGTGCTGCTCATGGGTCCCTTCGCGCTGGCCCGCTGGCTGCGTCTGCGGGCGGGACGGGCCGCCTTCCTGGCCGAGGCCGACGAGAAGGTGCGCCGGGCGCTGTCCACCGTGGGCCTCGACCCCGACGTGGCCATGCCCAAACGGCGCCACGAGTTCTCCGGCGGCCAGTGCCAGCGCATCTGCATCGCCCGGGCGCTGGTGCTCGAACCGAAGCTGCTGATCTGCGACGAGCCCGTCTCCGCCCTCGACGTGTCGGTGCAGGCCCAGATCCTCAACCTGCTCGAGGACATGAAGGCCGAGTACGGCCTGACGCTGGTGTTCATCTCCCACGACCTGGCCGTGGTCAAGAACGTGTCGGACCGGGTGGCGGTCATGTACCTGGGCAAGATGTGCGAGGTGGCCCCGCCCGACCTGATCTACAGCGAGCCCGCACACCCGTACACCGCGGCGCTGCTGTCGGCCATCCCCGCACCCGACCCGACGATCAACCAGCGCGGCATCGCCACCATCAGCGGCGAGGTGCCCTCCCCGGTGTTCCCGCCGTCGGGCTGCCGGTTCCGCACCCGCTGCCCCCGGGCCACCGGCCACTGCGAGGCCAACGAGCCGCTGATGCGCGAGGTGCGCACCGGTCACTACGTGGCCTGTCATTTCCCGCTGGTGGGCGAGCCGGCACCCGGCGCCACCCGGGGCGAGGACGAGCTGCTCGTCCTCAGCTGAGCAACGCCAGCGCCTCACCCACCCGCTCGACCGACGCGGCCGTGATCGGGTCGCCCACCCGCATGACCTCGTCGGCGCCGGCGGCGCGAACGCCCGCAGCTGTTCGGCCAGACGGGCCGGCGTGCCGTCGAGCGGGGCCACGTGGGCGAAGGCCTCGTCGCCGAACGGCCGGCCGGTGGCCCCCTCGAGCCGGACCCACAACGCCACGGTGGCCCGCACCGAGCCCGGCGCCCGGCCGGCCGAGGCCAGCGCCGCGTCCAGGCGGGCCTTCAGCGCCGCGAACCCGACGACGTCGTTGCCGAAGTCGGTCCACCAGGCGTTCCAGGCCGCCACGTGGGGCAGGGTGATGGCCAGCATGCGCGGGCCCACCGAGCCGACGAGCAGCGGTGGCCCGCCGGCGGCCCGCACCGGTGGCGGGTCGAGCGAGGCAGCGCTCGGCGCGGTGCCAGCGCCCGGCGACGCTGACCTCCTCGCCGGCCAGCAACCGGCGGATGATGGTGAACGCCTCCTCGAAGCGTCCCGCGGTGATCGAACGGCAGCCCGAACGCCCGGAACTCCGGTTCGTGCCAGCCGGCGCCCAGGCCGAGCACGAGCCGCCCGCCGGCGATGGCGTCGACGGTGGCGGCCTGCTTGGCCAGCATGGCCGGCGCATGGAACGCGGTGCAGGCCACCAAGGGCCCGAGCGTGACCCGCTCGGTCACCGCCGCCAGCGCGGCCAACGACGTCCACACCTCGTGCGGGCCCCGCACGCCGTCGGCCAGCTCGTAGAGCAGGTGGTCACCCAGCCAGAGCGCGTCGAAGCCGACCGCCTCCGCCCGGCGGGCGAGGGCCAGCACCTCGTCGAAGGGACGCGCCGCTCCGCCTCGGGCAGCTGCAGCCCGACCCGCAGCGGACGGGTCACCGGTCGGCGGACCCGGCGGGCTCGGCGGGCCGGCGGCGCCGGCCGCGGTCGCCGGGGGCGTGAACCGCTCCACCAACTCCACCAGCAGGCGCACGCCGTAGCCGGTGCCGCCCTTGGTGATCTCGGCGTCCTCGCTGTCGGTGAAGGCGGGCCCGGCGATGTCGAGGTGGGCCCACGGCACCGACTCGTCGACGAACTCGCCCAGGATCAGCCCGGCCACCAGCGCCCCGGCCGAGCCGCTGCCGATGTTCTTCATGTCGGCCACCGACGACTCGTACTGCTTGCGGTACTCGGGCGGCATCGGCAGCCGCCACACCTGCTCGCCCGACGCGGTGGCCGCCTCCTCCACCTGGGTCAGCCAGCCGTCGCCCCGACCCATCAGCCCCGCCACCTTGTTGCCCAGGGCGGTGACACAGGCACCGGTGAGGGTGGCCAGGTCGATCATGGCGTCCGGCTTCGACTCCGACGCGTAGGCGAGGGCGTCGGCCAGGATCAGGCGGCCCTCGGCGTCGGTGTTGAGCACCTCGATCGTCTTGCCGTTGCGGATGGTGAACACGTCACCGGGACGGCTGGCGTCGCCGCCGGTCATGTTGTCGGTCATCGGCAGGTAGCCGCGGACCTCGACGTCGGGCCGCAGCCGGGCGATGGCCACGAACGCACCCAACACCGCCGCGGCACCGGCCATGTCGCACTTCATGGTCATCATGCCGGCGCCCGTCTTCAGCGACAGGCCGCCGCTGTCGAACGTGATGCCCTTGCCCACCAGCGCCACCGTTCCCCGGGCCTCGCCCTTGGGGCGGTAGCGCAGCTCGACGAAGCGCGGCGGCTGGGCCGACCCCCGGTTGACGCCGAGCAGACCGCCGAAGCCGAGCTCGACCAGGTCGCGGCGCTTGTGCACCTTCGCCTCGAAGCCGTGCTTGCGGGCCAGCTTGGCCGCCTTGCGGGCGAAGCGCGGCGCGGTGAGCGAGCCACCGGGCTCGTTGACCAGGTTGCGGGTGACCGCTACCGCCTCGGCCAGCACCCGTCCCCGATCGGCCCCGGCCCGGGCGCCGTCGGCGGGCGCCACCACGTCGATGTCGGCCAGCTGGGTCTTCGAGGGCTCCGACTTCAGCCCGCCGTACTCGTAGGCCGCCAGCAGGAGGCCCTCGACCAGCGCCTGGGCCTCGACCTGCAGCGCCGCCACCGAGGTCACCGCCTCCGCCGCCGCCCCCGACCGGTCATCGCCACCGGCCTGATCACCGCGGCCGGCTTCATCCTCGCGGCCGGCTTCATCACCGCTGCCGGCCGGCTCCTCGCGGCCGGAGGTGGGGGCGGCCAAGGCCTCCAACACCGCCACCGTCAGCCTCGGGTGCTTGCGGGCGGCCTTGGTCAGCTGGGCGCCGGCCTTGCGCAACGCCGCCGGGCCCACCTTGGCCCGCTCGCCCAGCCCCACCAGCAGCAGGAGGCCGTCGCCGTCGGGCAGCACCTGCAGTTGGTCGGCCTTGCCCTCGAAGCCGAGGCGACGCAGCACGGCGGCGTCCACCGGGGCGTCGTCGAGGGCGTCGGAGAAGCAGGCTCGGGCCACCACGGTGGCATCGGCGGGGACGGCGGCGAGGAGGTTGAGCGCTGGCACCTCCGGAACGCTAGCGAGGCGAGCGCTCCCCGCGGCTCGGCAACGAGCCCGCCTCGGCCTCCGCCTCCGCCCAGCGGGCCAACGTCCAGCACAGGTCGCTCAACCGGTTCAGGTAGGCCACCACGTGGGAGTCGGCCGCGGCCGCCCGCATGGCCAGCCGCTCGGCCCGCCGCACCACGGTGCGGGCCACGTCGAGTTGGGCGGCCAGCATCGTCTGGCCGGGGATGACGAACTCGGTGGGCGCGGCGAAGCGCTCGGTCACCCGGTCGATCAGGGCCTCGAGCGCCACCACCATGTCCTCGGTGACGAGCGTGGTGCCGGCGCTCAGCTTGACCCGGTTCTCGGGCAGCGTGGCCAGCTCGGCCATGGCCACGTACAGGTCCCGGCAGAGCCCCACCAGGATGTCGTCGAGCTCGCCGGCCCGCTCGGTCAGCGCCCGGGCCACGCCCAAGGCGGCCTGGGCCTCGTCCACCGTGCCGTAGGCCCACGGTGCGGGCGAGTCCTTGGGGACCCGCCCGCCGTAGAACAGCCCGGTGGTCCCGTCGTCGCCGCTGCGCGTGTAGATCTTCACCGCCGGGTGAGGCTAGTGCTCGGGCGGCAGCTGAGGACACTCAGTCCGGCGTTGACCAAATCTGATGAGCGCGCTCAGCGATTTCGTTGTGACCGTCGACCGAAAGGCCCCTACCGGGACCTCCGCATCGGGCCGATACCCTGTGCGAATGGTCGATTTCCTCTCCTTGCTCACGCGCGGCGTCGTCATCTACGACGGAGCAACGGGAACGCACATGCAGGCGCTCGATCTGGGCCCCGATGACTTCGGCGGCGCGGCCTACGAGGGCTGCAACGAGATCCTGGTCGCCACCAGACCCGACGTGGTCGCCGACATGCACCGGTCGTACTTCGCGGTCGGCGCCGACGTGACCGAGACGAACACGTTCGGCGGATTCTCCATTCCACTTGGTGAATACAACCTCGCCCACCGATGCTATGAGTTGAACGCGCAGGCGGCGGAGATCGCCCGCCGGGTGGCCGATGAGTTCACCGCGATGACTCCAGATCGGCCCCGGGCGGTGGCGGGTTCGATGGGGCCGGGCACCAAGTTCGCGTCGCTCGGTCAGATCACGTACCACGAGCTGCGGGCCGCGTACGAGGAGCAGGCGCGGGGCCTGATCGACGGCGGCGTCGACCTGCTGCTCATCGAGACCCAGTACGACCTGCTCGGTCTGAAGGCGGCCATGGCCGGCGCCCGGCGGGCCATGCGCTCGTGCCGCCGGGATGTGCCCATCCAGGCGCAGGTGACCATCGAGATCACCGGCCGCATGCTGCCCGGTACGGAGATCGGCGCGGCGCTCAGCGCCATCGATCCGTTGGGTCCCGACGTGATCGGCATCAACTGCGCCACCGGCCCCGCCGAGATGTGGGAGCACCTGCGCTACCTCTCCGAGCACGCCCGCATGCCGATCTCGTGCCTGCCCAACGCCGGCCTGCCCTCGGTGGTCGACGGGCACATGCACTACGACCTGACCCCCGAGCAGCTGGCCGAGTACCACCGCCGCTTCATCACCGAGCTCGGCGTGCAGATCATCGGCGGGTGCTGCGGCACCACGCCCGAGTACATCAAGCTGCTCGACGAGACCTGCCGGCCGCTCACCCCCGCCCCCCGCAACCCGTCGCACGAGCCGTCGGCGGCGTCGATCTACTCCAATGTGCCGCTGGCCCAGGACACGTCGTTCCTCATCATCGGCGAGCGGACCAACGCCAACGGCTCCAAGAAGTTCCGTGACGCCATGCTCGAGGGCGACTGGGACGGCTGCGTGCAGATGGCCCGCGACCAGATCCGGGAGGGCGCCCACCTGCTCGACGTGTGCGTCGACTACGTCGGTCGCGCCGGCGCCGCCGACATGGACGAGCTGATCCGTCGCCTGTGCACCCAATCGTCGGTGCCGCTCACGCTCGACTCGACCGAGCCCGAGGTGATGGAGGCCGGCCTGCAGTGGATCGGCGGGCGGGCGGTGCTCAACTCGGCCAACCTCGAGGACGGTGACGCACCGGGCTCCCGGCTGGACAAGGTGTTCACCCTGGCCAAGGAGTACGGCGCCGCCGTCATCTGCCTGCTGATCGACGAGGAGGGCCAGGCCCGCGACCTCGACTGGAAGATGCGGGTCGCACACCGGATCCACGATCTGGCCACCGAGCGCTACGGGCTGGAGGCATCCGATCTGATCTTCGATGCGCTCACGTTCCCGCTGTCCACCGGCGACGACGACCTGCGCGGCGACGCCATGGCCACCATCGAGGCCATCCGCCGCATCAAGACCGAGCTGCCGGGCTGCTTCACCACCCTCGGGGTGTCCAACGTGTCCTTCGGCCTGTCGCCCGCCGCCCGCCACGTGCTCAACAGCGTGTTCCTGCACGAGTGCGTGCAGGCCGGGCTCGACTCCGCCATCGTGCACGCCGGCAAGATCCAGCCGCTCAACCGCATCCCCGACGAGCAGCGCCAGGTCTGCCTCGACCTCATCTACGACCGTCGCGACGCGGCCACCGGCTACGACCCGTTGCAGCAGCTGCTGGCGGTGTTCGCCGGGGTCACCGTGGCCAAGGCCGAGAAGGTGGACCGCAGCAGTTGGCCGGTGGACGAGCGCCTCACCCAGCGCATCATCGACGGCGACCGCGACGGCCTCACCGATGATCTCGACGAGGCGCTGGCCAACGGCATGGCACCGCTCGACGTGATCAACGACCCGCTGCTCGGCGGGATGAAGGTGGTCGGCGAGCTGTTCGCCACCGGCGAGATGCAGCTGCCGTTCGTGCTGCAGTCGGCGGAGACGATGAAGGCGGCGGTCAGCCACCTCGAGCCCCTCATGGAGCGCTCCGAGGGCGGCTCCACCAAGGGGTCCATCGTGCTGGCCACGGTGAAGGGCGACGTGCACGACATCGGCAAGAACCTCGTCGACATCATCCTCACCAACAACGGCTACACGGTGCACAACCTGGGCATCAAGATCGGCATCTCCGAGATGGTGGAGAAGCTCAACGAGACCAAGGCCGACGCCATCGGCATGAGCGGCCTGCTGGTGAAGTCCACGCTCATCATGCGCGACAACCTCGAGGAGCTGAACGCCCGCGGCCTGGCCAACGTGCCGGTGCTGCTCGGCGGCGCCGCCCTGACCCGGTCCTACGTGGAGCGCGACCTGCGCGAGGTCTACCAGGGCCGGCTCTTCTACGGGAAGGACGCGTTCGAGGGCCTGCGGGTGATGGACCGGCTGGGCGAGCTGCGGCGCACCGGCGAGGACGATCCCGACTTCGGCCGCACCCCGACCGGCCGCGGGCTGCCGGAGCGATCCCGCCTGCGCAGCGGCAGCAACGTCGAGGACGCATCGCTGCCCCGCCGCTCACCGGACGTCGACGGCACCAACGAGGTGTTCCGGCCGCCGTTCCTCGGCGCCAAGGTGGTCAAGGGCCTGCCCATCGACGAGATCGCCACCTACATCAACGAGACGGCGCTGTTCCGCAACCAGTGGCAGTTCCGCCCGGTGACCACCGTCGACGGCGCCGGCCAGGAGACGATGGAGACCGACGTCGAGTTCAAGGACCGGGTCCGCCCGCTGCTGCGCGAGCAGCTGGCGCTGGCCAAGCAGGCCGACCTGCTGGTGCCCCAGGTGGTGTACGGGTACTTCCCGGTCAACGCCGACGGCAACGAGCTCATCGTGTGGACCGACGAGTCCCGTACGACGGAGCGCACCCGGTTCGGCTACCCCCGCCAACCGGAGCACCCCTACCTGTGCATCAGCGACTTCTTCCGTCCGATCGAGTCGGGCGAGGTCGACTACGCCGCCTTCCACATCGTCACCATGGGTGAGCGCATCTCCGAGGAGACCGCCGCGCTGTTCACCGAGAACCGCTACCAGCACTACCTGCTGCTGCACGGCCTCGGGGTGGAGATGACCGAGGCCCTGGCCGAGTACTGGCACCAGCGCATCCGCCAGGAGTGGGGCTTCGCCGACGAGGACGGCACCTCGCTGACCGGCCTGTTCCGCCAGGTCTTCCGGGGCGGGCGTTACAGCTGGGGCTACCCGGCCTGCCCCGACCTCGAGGACAACGCCAAGGTGGCCGAGCTGCTGGGCGCCGGGGCGCTCGGCATCACCTGCGACGAGGACACCGGCTGGCAGTACCAGCCGGAGCAGACCACGTCGGCCATCATCTGCCACCACCCGCAGGCCAAGTACTTCGTCGCCCGCTGAGCATCAACCGGGCAGGTGCTGTTCGAGCGTGGCCGTCTCGGCGAACAGGTCGCCGAGGCGGCTGACGCGCTCGAGCACGTCGTCGGTCAGGAACCGCAGGCCGCTCGGGTGCTCGCCATCGGCGCCCTGCTCCACCTCGTGCCAGTCGACCGGGGTCGACACGGTGGGTTCGGGCCGGGCGCGCAGGGAGTAGACGCCGATCGTGGTCTTGTGCCGGCTGTTCTGGCTCCAGTCGATGAACACCTTGTTGGGCCGCAGCGCCTTGGTCATCTCCGAGGTGATGCGCTTGGGGTGGCGCCGCTCGAGCAGCTGGGCCACGGCGCGGGCGAACTCGCTCGCGTGCTCATGGGTGTGGCTGGCGTTGAGCGGGACGTAGAGCTGCAGGCCCTTGGAGCCGCTGGTCTTGGCCCAGGCCCGCAGCCCGACGGCGTCGAGCACCTCCCCGATGTCGAGGGCCACCTGGCAGCACTCGCGCATGGCGGCGGGCTCGCCGGGATCGAGGTCGAACACCACCATCGTCGGCTCGTCGGGATCGCCGGCGCGGGCCATCGGTGCGTGCAGCTCGAGCGCGGCGAGGTTGGCGGCCCACACCATGGCGGCCACGCTGTCGAGCACGCAGTACCCGATGGGGCCGCTTCGGTCTCCCGGGCCGGGGGTGGTGTGGACCCAATCGGGACGGTGGCCCGGGCACCGCTTCTCGTAGAAGCTCTGGCCGTCGACGCCGTTGGGGAAGCGGCGCAGGGTCAGACCCCGGTCGCCGAGGTGGGCCAGGGCGACGGGCGCGATGCGCAGGTAGTAGTCGATGACCTGCGCCTTGGTGAACCCCACCGCGGGGTAGAGCACCTTGTCGAGGTTGGAGACGCTGAGCGTGCGGCCGTCGATCTCGACCAGCGGCATGGTCCCGCAGGCTAGCTGCTGGCCCCCGGGTGCCAGTCGAGACCGCTGAAGAGGTCGTCTGCCCGGGGGCCGCCGTGCCACAGCGGGCGCCGCGGGGGTGCGGTGAGGGCGCGATAGCGCCCGCGAGCCACCCGCAGGAGGCGGCCCACATCGTGCTCGTGCCCGCAGGCGTCGGCCAGGGCCTTGACGGCGTGGCGGCTGGCCACGGCGAACTGGAGGCGGTGCAGCACCGCGTGCAGCGTGGGCAGGTCGAGCGGGCCGAAACGGTGGAGGATGGCGAGGCAGATCACGCGGAGGCGGCGACCGGTGAGCCAGGTGGCGTGCTGGGGAATGGGGGGCAGCTGCACGGAGCCGTCGATCGCCGGCTGCCGACCGGGCCAGGGCAGGCGGCGGAACAGGCGGCGCCGGTGGGCGCGCAGCTCCTGGGCGGCGGCGCGGCGGTCCTTGACGATGCGCTCGAGCTCGCGATCGTGCTCGGCGATGGTGCGCGCCAGCTCGTCGCAGCGGGCGAGCAGGGCCTGGCGCTTCGCGCCGAAGACGGGACCGTCCTCGTAGAGCGGATCGATGCGCGGGTTGTCCGACATGGGAACCTCAACAGGGCTGAACGACTCAGCGGGCGCCCTGGGCGAGCCGTCGGCACCGAGAAACATCGAGAATTAACAGCAGACACGAAGATGCAGTCTGCTGTCAACCTCACCCCAGCACCCCACCCGGACACTTTCTGCAGTCTCTCCACCACCCCCGCCACACTGCGCACACACTCATAGCGAATCGATATCGATTCGCCACGAAGGGTGGCGGTACCTCGCCCTCTGGGGAGATCAGGACACAGAGAGTGGTGGGGTTGGTCGGATCCGGATGACCGGGCGGTGTGCACCCCGGCCGAGCCGCTACAGGCCCCAGGGGTCAGGCGATCAGGCCGATTTCCGACGGCGGGAGCGGGGAGCAGCCGCCTCGTCGTCCGCCTCGGCCCCCGCCTCCTCGGAGCCGTCGCCGGCAGCCTTCGCCTTCGCCGCCGTCGGGTGTCGCTTGCGCGCCGCCTTCGCCTCGGCCACCGACGCCTCCAGCGCCGCCAGCAGGTCCACCACCCGCGTCTCAGCCTGCGGCGCAGCCTCCACCACGATCTCCGTCTCGCCCGCCGCCTTGCGCTCGATGATGCCCAGCAGCTGCTCGCGGTACGTGTCGTGGTACTTCTCGGGCGCGAACTCGGCCGACAGGCTCTCGATCAGCGATTGGGCCATCGCCCGCTCCCGATCGGTCAGCTCCACCTTCTCCGCCGCGTCGAGCTCCGCCAGGTCGCTCACGTCGTTCAGCTCGTCGGCGTAGACCATCGTGTTGAGCACCAGCTTGCCGTCGCGCACCCGCAGCGCCGCCACGTACTCCTTCGAGCGCATGACGAACCGGGCGATGCCCACCTTGCCCGCCCGCTCCATGGCGTCCACCAGCAGCGCGTACGGCTTCACCGCCGCCTGGTCGGGTACCAGGTAGTACGCCGAGTCGTAGAAGACCGGGTCGATGTCGGCCAGGTCGACGAACTCCTCCAGATCGATCGTGCGCTGCGCCGCCGGCATGATCGCGGCCAGCTCGTCCTCGCTCACCGTCACGTACTGATCCGGCCCGATGGCATAACCCTTGAGGATCTGGTCACGGCCCACTTCTTCACCGTCGGCGGCCGACACCAGCTTCTGGCGAACCCGCGACCCGGTCCGCCCGTCGAGTTGATTGAACGAAACCGACTTGCGACTGACCGCGTTGAACAGCTTCACGGGGATGCTGACCAGCCCGAAGCTGATCGCACCACTCCAGATCGCCCGAGCCATCACGTCCTCCCCGACGTTGAACACCCAAACGCTATCGGTTGGATCAGCTGAGCACCGCTCGCGCCACCAGGTCCTGACCGAACGCGGTGAGGATGGCCAAGTAGAGCAATCCCGTGGCAGCCATCACCGCCGAGTACTGCCGTTCCTTCAACGCCGCCCACGTCACCGCCACCAGCGCGATGGTGGCGACGGTGCAGGCCACCCAGAACCACCCGAGCAGGCCGCCGTACCCGTCGTCGATGGAGCCGCTCAGCACCGACAGCATCCCGGTGGGCAGCAACAGCACCACGAGCTCGACGGGCCAGGTGTACGCACACCATCGGACCAGTTCCCGCAAGAGGCCCTGGCCAACCCCGGCTGCACCAGATACCAGTGGCCGAGCAGCATCGCATCGGTGACCGCTCCCAGGAACGCCGCCCGACAGCATCCGCAACACCGCCGTACCCCATGGTCCGCCGGCGGCGAAGGCGGCGAAGAGCAGGCCGACCACGCCGATGACGGGCGCCACAGATCGAGCGCCGGTGGGAACTCCGGCGGCGCGATCGAAGGTCTGCACGTCGCGATCGATGCCGGTCATGGCCGCCACCCGGGCGCTTCGGCGCTCCACCGCTCACGCTGGCCGGCCACGCCGGCGCGGCGCCGGGCCACCGAGACGCCCAACGCCGCCATCGAGGCGGCGAACACACCCAGGCACGCCAGGTCACGGCCCCAGGACCGCCCGGTCAGGAACGAGACCCCGAACCCGCCCAGGGCCAGCAGGCCGAACGTGGCCCGCATCATCCAGCCGTAGCCCAGGCCCACCTCGCGGCGTCGCGGGTGATCCACAGGAAGAACAGCCCGCCGGTGGCCCACTGCAGGAGCACCGGCGCGGCGTCGAGACGCATCATCGAGCGGGTGCGTTCAGCGTTCGACGATCACGAGGTTGTGATCCGCCTTGTTCAGCGCCACCGGCCCGCCGTCGGTGGCGACCACGATGTCCTCCAGGCGGGCGCCCCACCGGCCCTCGACGTAGATGCCGGGCTCGATGGAGAGCGCGGTGGCCCGGCTCGGCAGCACGGCGTTGCCCTCCACGATGTAGGGGTCCTCGTGCTCGAACAGGCCGATGCCGTGACCGGTGCGGTGGATGAACTGCTCGCCGTACCCGGCGTCGGCGATCACCTTGCGGGTGGCCCGGTCCACGTCCTGGGCGGCGGTGCCCACGGTGGCGGCGGCCACGCCGGTGGCCTGGGCGGCGAAGAGCACGTCGTAGAGCTCGCGGAACTCCGCCGGCGGCTCGCCGGTGAAGATCATCCGGGTCATGTCGGAGCAGTAGCCCGGCTCGCCCTCGGCCACCGACAACGTCCCCCGAAATCGCACAGCACCACCTCGCCGGCCCGGATCACCCGCTCCGAAGCGTGGTGGTGGGGAGGCCGCGTTCTCGCCGGCGGCCACGATGGCGAAGTTGACGTGCAGTGGCCCTCGGCGATCAGGCGCCGGCTCAGGTCCTCCGACACCTCGTTCTCGGTGCGACCGATCAGCGGGATCTCCCCGCCCTGCAGCTGGCGGGCCACCCGGTCGGCTGCGGCCGCGGCGGCCTGCAGAGCGGCGATCTCGGCGGCGTCCTTGCGGGCCCGCAACGGGCCGACCAGCTCCACCGAGCGGCGCCACTGCACGGCCGGCAGGAAGCCCATCAGGTCCACCAGGTGGCGGGCCCAGGTCTGATCGCCGATGGCCGCCACGCCCGGTCGCCCGCACAGCTCGGCCACCACGGCGATCGGGTCCTCGGTCTCCTCCCAGCCCCGGATGGCGAAGCAGTCCGGCCGCTCGATCACCCGGGCCACCTCGAGGCGGGGGATGACCAGCGTGGCGTCGGCGTCTCGGGGGATGACCAGCATGGTCAGGCGGGGCAGCGGCATCGCCTCGTAGCCGATGAGGTAGGGCAGGTCGGCCCCCACCGACACCAGCAGCACGTCCACCCCCTGCTCGGTCATGGCGGCACGGACCCGGTCGAGACGCTGCGCGTACATGGGCCCACAGGCTAGAGCCGCGTAGGCTCGCACCTCGCATGGAGCAGTGGCAGCGTCGGTTCGTCGATTTCCTGGTGGAGGCGGGGGCGTTCCGCCTCGGCTCGTTCACCCTCAAGAGCGGCCGGCAGTCGCCGACGTTCGTCAACACCGGCCTGGTGGAGGACGGCCACGGCCTGGCCGAGCTGGGCGAGGCCTACGCGGCGCGGGCGCTGGCGGCGTGCGGACCCGACGGCTTCGATGCCGTGTTCGGCCCCGCCTACAAGGGTGTGCCGCTGGCGGTGGCCACCGCCATCGCCCTGGACCGCCACGGTCTGCGGGTGCCGTACCTGTTCGACCGCAAGGAGCGCAAGGACCACGGCGAGGAGGCCGCCGGCGGCGACGACGCCAAGGCGCTGCTGGTGGGCCACCGCCCCGCCCCCGGTGAGCGGCTGTTGCTGGTGGACGACGTGCTCACCACCGGGGCGACCAAGTTCGAGGCCGTGCAGCTGCTGCGCCGCCTGGTGCCCGACGTACGCTTCCCGGCCCTGGTCATCGCCGTGGACCGCCAGGAGGCCGACGACGCCGGCAACGACGCCGCCGGGCTGTTCACCGCCGAGACGCAGATCCCCGTGCACGCGGCCGTGTCCATGACCGACGCCCTGACCCACCTGGAGGACACCGGACGGCTCACCGGTGCAGATCACGCCGCCTGCGTGGCCTACCTGGGCCGCTACGGCACCGCACCGGCCAAGGCCTGGGCCGCCGCCCGCAGCTGACGCTCGACCGGCCCACCGTCGATGCTCAGCGACGGCGGCCGGGCGCCGCCACCGCGACCGGGCTCCCGGCCCCCTCCCCACCGGCCGCCGCACCCGCCGCCTGGCGGGCGTGGTAGGACGAGCGGGTCAGCGGCGAGGACTCCACGTGGGCGATGCCCATGGCCTCACCCGCCGCCTTGAACCGGGCGAAGGCGTCGGGCTCCACCCAACGGGCCACCGGCAGATGGTGCGAGGTGGGCCGCAGGTACTGGCCGACGGTGACGATGTCGACCCCGATGGCGGCGAGGTCGCCGAGGGTCTGGCAGACCTCGTCGTCGGTCTCGCCCATGCCCACGATGATCGAGCTCTTGGTGACCAGCCCGGCCCGCTTGGCCGATCCCAGCACGCCGAGGGACCGGGCGTAGGACGCCGACGGCCGGGCGGCGCGCTGCAGCCGGGCCACGGTCTCGATGTTGTGGTTCAGCACGTCGGGACGAGCATCGAAGATCACGCCCAGCGCGGCGGGATCGCCCTTGCAGTCGGGGATGAGCACCTCGACCCGGCAACCCGCCACCGTGGCGCGGATGGCCCGGATGGTCGCCGCGAACGCAGCGGCCCCGCCATCGGGCAGGTCGTCGCGGGCCACCGAGGTCACCACCGCGAAGTGCAACCCCAGCCGGGCCACGGCCTCCGCCACCCGGCGCGGCTCGTCGGGATCGAGGGGCCGTGGCTTGGACGTGTCGACCAGGCAGAAGCCGCAGGCGCGGGTGCACTGCTCGCCGTTGATCATGAACGTGGCCGTGCCGTCGGCCCAGCACTCCGACAGGTTCGGGCAGCCCGCCTCCTCGCACACGGTGACCAGGTCCAAACCCCGCAGCAGCTTGCGCACCTCGAGCACCTCACCGACGTGGCGCACCTTCGGTCGCAGCCAATCGGGTTTGCGCTCGGTGACCGCCAGCCCGTCGGTCACGCCGGCGGCGGCGAGCCGCCCCACAAGCCGCACCGGTGCCCCGGCGCCCTCGCCCCGGCTGAAGGGGGTCAGATCCGACCCGTCGGCCCTGGCCCGCCACACGACGTCGGCGCGATCCACCCGCGCGTCCGGCCCGCCCCAGCGCTCGGCGGCTCGCCGGGTGACGGCGTCGACCACCTGGCGCATGGTCACGACGATGCCCTCCCGCGCCAGCGACGTGACCGATCGATCGGTCAGCCCGCACGGCACGATGTGGCCGAACCACGGCAGCGGCTCGTCGGTGACGTTGAGGGCGAAGCCGTGCATCGAGCGACCGCGCGACAGCTTGACCCCGATGGCGGCGAGCTTGCGGGGCGGCAGGCCGGGCGGCTCGCCCGGCCGCGGCGGCGCCCATACCCCCGGGTACGCCGGGTCGTAGGTGCAACCGGGCAGGCCGAGGTCGGCCACGGCGTCGATGAGCAGTTGGGCGACGCCGGCCACATACGCCGCGGTATCGGCCATGCCTCCACCGCGGCGCGAGGTCACGTCGAGCACCGGGTAGCCCACCAGCTGGCCCGGGCCGTGGTAGGTGACGTCGCCGCCGCGCTGCACCTTCACCAGCTCGGCGCCCACGTCCTCCGGTGGGGTGAGCACGTTGGCCAGCTCGGCCCGCACGCCCAGCGTGTACACCGGGTCGTGCTCGAGCAGGAGGAGGTGGTCGGTGCCCGGCCGGTCGTAGAGCGCTTGCTGGAGGGCGAGCGCGTCGCGGTAGCGAACCCGGCCGAGCCACCGCACGTGCAGCATCACACCACCTCGGCGGCCCAGTCCCTGGTCTCGATGATCTCGCGCAGGCGGTTGAGGAAGGCCGCCGCGTAGGCACCGTCGAAGGCGCGGTGGTCCCAGGCCAGGGCGAGCAGACCGATGGGGCGGATGGCGATGGACTCGTTGCCGTGGGCGTCGGTCACCACCCAGGGCTTGCGGCGCACCCCGTCGGTGGACAGGATCGCCACCTGCGGCTGGTTGATGATCGGGAACTGCATCATCGTGCCGTACTGACCGGGGTTGGTGAGGGTGAACGTGCCCCCGGTGATGTCGTCGGGCCGCAGCTGACGGGAACGGGCCCGGTTGGCCAGGTCGTGGATCTCCCGGGCGATGGCCCGCAGGCGCTTGCCGTCGGCCTGGCGCACGACGGGGGCCACGAGGCCCTCGAAGCCGAGATCGACGGCGATGCCGAGGTTGACCTCGCCGTGCACGATCATCTCGCCCTCACCCACCGAGGCGTTCATCAGCGGGTACTCGGCGATGGCGTCGCTGGTGGCCCGGGAGATGAACGGCAGGTAGGTGAGGCTGAAGCCCTCGGTGGCCTTCCACTTGTCGCGGATGGCACGACGGACGCGGTCCACGCCCTCGAAGTCGACCTCCATGACCGTGAGCGTGTGGGCGGAGGTGGCCTTCGACATGACCATGTGGTCGCCGGTCAGCTTGCGGATGCGGTTGAGCGGCACCCGCTGGTCGCCCCGCGAGGCGACGATGGCGGGCGCCTGCCGTGCCGCAGCCGGCGCGGCGGGCGCCGAGGCCGGGGCGGTCAGCGGGGCCGGCGCCTGGGGTGCCGGAGCCGGGGCCGCGGCGGGAGCCGCCGCCGGGGCCGCCGGGGTCGGTGCTGCGCCGCCGGCGCCGGCTTCGATGGCCCGCTGGACGTCGCTGCGGGTGATGCGCCCGCCCACGCCGGTCCCGCTGATCTGGTCGAGGTCGAGGCCGTGCTCGGCGGCGAGCCGGCGCACGATCGGCGAGAGCAGGCGGCCGTCGCCCTCCTCACCGTCGACCGCGGCGGCCGCGGGGACAGCGGCCGGAGCCGGCGGCGGGGGCGGTGCGGGCGTGGCCGCGGCCGCCGGCGCCGGCGCCTCGGCTGCGGGCGGGGCGGAGGCCGCGGGCTCGGCGGGGGCGGGCGCCGGGGCCGGCTCGGCCGGAGCGGGCGCGGCCGCAGCCGGCGCCGGGGCGGCCGCCTCGCCGATGGCGCCGACGACGGCGAGCACCGTGCCCACGTCCACCGTCTCCCCCTCGGGCACGCGGATCTCGGTCAGCACCCCGGCTGCGGTGGAGGGGACCTCGGAGTCGACCTTGTCGGTGGAGACCTCGAAGAGGACCTCATCCTGGGCGACGGCGTCGCCGAGCTGCTTGAACCACTTGGTGATGGTGCCTTCGGTGACGGTCTCGCCCAGCTGGGGCATCACGATCTCGGCCATGGGGCTGTAGCTCCGTTGTCGGTTGGGGGGCGGGTCAGTGCAGGGAGCGTCCTGTCAGCGACAACATCGACTCACCGAAGAGCTCACTGATGGTCGGATGCGGCTGGATGAAGTGGGCGACCTCGTCGGCGGTGGCCTCCCAGTTCACGGCGAGGTACCCCTGACCGAGCTGTTCGGTGGCCCACGGGCCCACCATGTGCACCCCGAGGATGCGCCCGCCGGTGCCGTCCGGTCGCTTCTCGGCGATGACCTTCACCAGGCCCTCGGTCTCACCGATGATCATGGAACGGCCGTTGCCGGCGTGGCGGTGCTTGGAGGTGACCACCTCGAAACCCTTGGCCACCGCCTGCTCTTCCGAGTACCCGGCGAAGGCGACCTCGGGGTGGCAGTAGATGGCCCACGGGATGCGCTCGTAGTCGACGGGCAGCGGTGACTCGCCGAGGATGTCCTTGATGACGGTCATGCCCTCGGCGAAGGCGACGTGGGCGAGCTGCGGGGTGGCGATCAGGTCGCCCACCGCGTAGACGCCCTCGGCGCTGGTGCGGCACAGCTCGTCGACCTCGACGAACCCGCGCTGGTCGGTGGCGATGCCGGTGCCGTCGAGGCCGAGCAGGTCGGCGAAGGGGCGGCGGCCGACCGAGACCACCACCAGCTCGACCGCCAGCGACTCGCCCTCGCCGAAGTGCACGGTGGTGGACCCTCCGGAGGGATCGGGGGTGTGCCCGGTGACCGGCACACCGGTGCGGATGGTGATGCCGCGCTTCTTGAACGAGCGCACGACGACGTCGGCCACGTCCTTGTCGCAGCCGGGGAGGATCTTCGGCATCGCCTCGAGGATCGTGACCTCGGTGCCGAGGTCCGCCATCATCGAGGCGAACTCGCAGCCGATGGCCCCGCCGCCGATGACGATGGCGCTGGCCGGCAGGCGATCGATGGAGAGCAGCTCGTCGCTGGTGGTGACGAGGCGGCCGTCGATGTCGAACCCGGGGATCGTCCGGGGCACGGAGCCGGCGGCCAGGATCAGGTGGTCGGCGGCGAGGGAGACGGTGGCGCCATCGTCGCCGGTGACGGTCACGGTGTGGTCGGCGTTCACCCGGCCGCTGCCGGTGTAGACGGTGACCTTGCGGCGCTTGAGCAGTGAGCCGAGACCGTCGGTGAGCTGGTCGATCACCTTCTGCTTGCGGGTCATGGTGACCGACCAGTCGATGGTGGGCTCACCGGCGTTGACCCCGAAGTCGGCGGCGTGGCGGATGTGGCGGAACACCGACGCGGTCTCGAGCAGCTCCTTGGCCGGGATGCAGCCGACGTGGAGGCAGGTGCCGCCCACCCGGCCCTTCTCCACCAGGGCGATCTCCAGGCCGGCCGAGGCGCCGTAGAGGGCGGCGGCGTACCCGCCGGGGCCGCCGCCGACGATGACGACTTGATGCTTGTTCACCTGGTCGGCCATGCCTTCACCACTTCCGCTCGGGACGCGGCGTCATGCTACCGACGCCCACCCGACAGGCCGCGCCGATCGCGGCCGGCCGCTCGTCACCTCCGGCCGCACCCGACGCCACCACGTTGTGTGCTCTTACCGGCACTGTATGGGCTGATTCCGCCGATTCGGCGGACGTGTCCCCCGCCACGTCATGGCGAATCGCTAGCGATTCGCTGTGACGTGGCGGGCAGAAGACCTGGTCAGAGGCAGTGTCGGGCGCGTAGAGGGTCGGATGGGACGCGCAGCGTGGGTTCGCCGGGAGCGGTGGGCCGAGACGGTTCGACGAAGCCGCTCAACGGGCGATCATGAGCTGCAGGGCGAACGCCCCGAGGATGGCCAGCCCGCACAGCAGCGACAGCAGCAGCAGCATCCGCGTGCTCACCGTCCCACCCCCGCCCCCTGACCGGTCGCCCCGCAGTGGGCGTCGATCCACGAGCGGATGGAGCCGAGCACCCGCTCCCACTCCGGCTCGTTGAGCACCTCGTGGAACATGCCGTCCTCCACCACCAGCGTCACGTCGTCGGAACCGAAGCGCGGCACCATCGCCCGGCTGCCCTCCACCGGCACCAGCCGGTCGGCGCCGCCGTGGACGATCAGCACCGGCAGGCGCACCCCCGCCACCTCGGCCGGGAAGCGCGCCGCCCTGGCCAGCATCGCCGCGCCCAGCCCGGCGGTCACCTTGCCGTGGTGCACCAGCGGGTCTTCGCGGTAGGCCGCGACCACCGCTTGATCCCGGCTCACCGCCGTGGCGTCGAGCTGCAGCACCCCCGTCCCCGGCGCCAGCCGGGCCACCAGGCGACCGGCCAGCGCGGTGACCGCGGAGACACCCCGGCCCGGCTCCAACGCCGGACCGCTGAGCACCAGCGCGGCGAACGACCCCGGGTGGCCGATGACGTGGCCGAGGGCGATCGCCCCACCCATCGAGTGGCCGAGCAGCACCGCCGGCAGCTCGCCGGCGCCCTCGCCCCCGTCGGTGTCGGCCGCCAGGATCCGGAACGTCTCCAGGTCGGCCTCGAAGGTCTCGAAGCGGTCGACGAGCACCCGCTCACCCTCCGAGCGGCCGTGGCCGCGGTGGTCGAGCGCCCAGACCCGGTACCCGGCAGCGGCCAGGGACCGGCCGACGTGGTCGTAACGGCCGCTGTGCTCGCCCAACCCGTGGGCCAGCACCACCCGTCCCACCGACGGCCCGGCGGGCAGCCAGCGCCGGAAGAACAACGACAGCCCACCGGCACCGGTGAACGTCCCCGTCCGCTGTTCGATCTCGGGCGGCACGCGAATCGAGTCCTTTCGAAACCGCATAGGGATCCAGTGCCGGTCAGCATAGGAAGACCGTCGAACCCAGGAGGGATCATGCACGTCGTCATCGCCGGCTCCAGCGGGCTCATCGGGACGGCCCTCACCACCGCCCTCACCCACGCCGGCCACCGCGTGACCCGACTCGTGCGGCGCCCGGCCCAGAACCCCGCCGAACGCACGTGGGACCCCGCCGGCGGCACGATCGAGCACGGCGCGCTCGACGGCGTCGACGCGGTGGTCAACCTCGCCGGCGCCGGCATCGGCGACAAGCGCTGGAGCGACGAACGCAAGCGCGAGCTCGTCGACAGCCGCATCGGCACCACCGACCTGCTGGCCCGCACCATCGCCGCCGCCGACACCCCGCCGGCGGTGTTCCTGTCCGGCTCGGCCATCGGCTTCTACGGTGAGCGCGGCGACCAGGTCCTCACCGAGCAGTCGGCCGCCGGCGAGGGGTTCCTGGCCGACCTCTGCCGGCGCTGGGAGGCGGCCACGGAGCCGGCGGCCGCCGCCGGGGTCCGCGCCGCCCACCTGCGCACCGGTCTGGTGGTGTCCTCGAAGGGCGGGGCCATGGGCAAGATGCTGCCGCTGTTCAAGTTCGGCCTGGGCGGGCGCATGGGCAGCGGGCGGGACTACTGGAGCTGGATCCACCTCGCCGACGAGGTGGCGGCCATCGCCTTCCTGCTCGACAACCCCGTCCACGGTGCGGTCAACCTCACCGCACCGAACCCGGTCACCAACGCCGAGTTCACCAAGGAGCTCGGGCGGGCGCTGCGCCGTCCTACGCTGCTGCCGGTGCCGGCGTTCGGGCCCAAGCTGCTGCTGGGCCCCGAGCTGGCCGAGGCGCTGCTGTTCTGCTCCGCCCGCGTCGTGCCCGACGCGCTGAGCACGGCGGGGTACCGTTTCCGCCACCCCGATCTCGCCGGCGCCCTGGCGGCGGTGGCACGGGGCGACGATTCGGTGGTGCTGCCCGCCGCCGCCCAGCGCTGAAAGGAGCGCGCCAGATGCCCGGAACCCGTTGCGTCTCGGTCTCCCGAACCATTGACGCCCCCGCCGAGGCGATCTTCGCCATCATCGACGACCCCTCCCAGCACAGCCGTTTCGACGGATCCGGCACGGTGAAGGGCGCCCGCCAGCCGAGCCGCCACCTCCGGCTGGGAGACCGCTTCGGCATGGACATGCGGATGGGTATCCCCTACCGCATCACCAGCAAGGTGGTCGAGTACGAGGAGAACCGCCTCATCGCCTGGGCCCACTTCGGCGGCCACCGCTGGCGCTACGAGCTCGAGCCGCTCGACGATGGCGCCCGCACCCGGGTGACGGAGAGCTTCGACTGGTCGACCGCCCGCTTCCCACCCTTCATCGAGTGGATGAAGTACCCCACCAAGCACGTGCCCGCCATGGAGCGGACCCTCGAGCGCCTGGCCGAGGCCGTCGGCTCCGCCCCCGCGAGCTGACCGCCGATCGTCGAAACACCGCCGGTGGGCAGCGTGCGCACCGGCTCCGGGCTGCGTCGGTAGGCTGACGGGCCATGTCCGATGCTGCGTCCGAGGACCCGACCGAGCCCGAGCAGCAGTTCGACACGCTCCTCGACCGTCGGGAGCTGCGACAGGACATCATCACCGCGCTCGACGAGCTCGGCACCGGGCGGTCCACCGAGGGGTTGATCGTCGAGGGCTTGCGGGAATCGGGCCGCAGCATCGTGCTGTGGTGGGCGCGTGAGCAGGCCATCACCCGTCGCTGGCTCACCGCCTCACTGACCGTCCGCGGGCCCGACACGGCCGCGCTGTGGGCCACCGCGGCCGATCTGGCCGAGGAGCTGCGCCGCCTACGGCCCGGTGCCCTCGCCGTGCGGGCCCTGCACGAGACGCTCGCCCAGCCGCCCACCGAGCTGGTCCCCGCCGCCCGGGCGTTCGCCCGCCTGATCAGCGACGCCGCCGAGGAGTGCCGCACCACCGCGCTCGTCACCGTCGACGACGCCGACCGGTGGGGAGCGGCATCGGGCGCCGCCCTCGGCCAGCTCTTCGGCCCCGCCCGCCGCAGCCTGCCGCTGCTGGTCATCGCCAGCCACCTGCCGGGTGTGGCCGTGCCCGGCGAACCGGTGCGCCACCAGCTGGGCCCGCTCAGCGTGGAGGACCTGACCGCCGAGGTCTGGCCCGGCTTCGACGACGCCGCGCTCCGCCGGCTGCGGGAATCGAGCGGCGGCTGGCCGTCGGTGATCAAGGCGCTGCTGGCCGAACCACCGGAGAACTGGGCCATCGAGGCCCACGACTACTTCGAGCAGCTGACCGCCCTCCTCGCCCCCGGGGAGCGGCGCTACCTCGAAGCGGTGGTGTCCCTCGGCGCCGGGGCCGTACCGATCGGTCTGGTGGCCAAGGCGTTGGGTGATTCCACCCGGTTCAACAACGAGAGCTCGACGCTGAGCGGCATCCGGCTCTCGCTGCAGGACAAGGGCCTGCTCTACGCCCCCGAGGAGGGCCACGTCGACCTCGCCCTGGCCGGGTACCGCGAGCACCTCGGCCAGACCCGCGACCGCCGCTGACCGCCCACCCGGCGTGGATCAGGGCGACGGCTCGGCGGAGCCCGGGCCCCAACCACCGCCGCCGGGGGTGCGCAGGCGCAGCACGTCGCCGGCCCGCACCCGCACCGTGCACTTGTCGGGCAGCCGTTGCGCGGCCGACTCGTCGCCGCCGGGCAGCAACCAGTTCTCCCCCACCGCCCCCGGCTCGCCCCCGCCGATGGGCCAGGGCTGCGAACGCCGGCGCTCGGTGATCAACGACACGGTGGCGTCGGCCAACAGCTCGACGTCGCGCTCGATGCCCTCGCCGCCCGCCGCGGCGCCCGCCCCGCCGCTGCCCGAGCGCAGCCGCTGGCGGCGCACCCGCAGGGGGAACGACCGCTCGATCGCCTCGATGGGCGTGTTCTTGGTGTTGGTCATGGCGGTGTGCACACCGCTCATGCCGTCGCGACCGGGACGGGCGCCCTGCCCGCCGGCGATCGTCTCGTAGTACACCCAGCCCTCGCCGCCGATCAGCAGGTTGTTCATCGTGCCCTGCGACGCCGCCCCCACCCGCTCGGGGCAGGCCTGGGCCAGGGCGCCGAGGCACAGGTCGGCCACCCGCTGGCTGACCTCGACGTTGCCGGCCGCCACCGCCGCGGGCGCCTCGGCCGCCAGTACCGTACGGGGCGGTATGATCAGGTGCACCGGGCGCATGGCGCCACCGTTGGCGGGGATGGTCGGATCGAGCGCGCTGCGCAGGGCGAAGGCCACCGACGAGATGGTCACCGCCGCCACCGCGTTCACGTTGCCGGCGGTCTGCGGCGCCGAACCGGTGAAGTCCACCGTCACCTCCTCACCGGCGATGGTGATGCGCACCTGCACCGGCACCGGGTGCGGTGCGGCGCTCCCGGCGCTGTCGAGCTGGTCGGCGAAGGTCCACGAGCCGTCGGCCACGGCGCCCAACGCCGCCCGCATGCGCCGCTCGCCGTAGTCGACCACCTCGGCCAGCGGGGCGCGGGCCAGCGCCGCGAGCCGGGCCACCCCCACCCGGTTGGCGCCGAGCTGGGCGTCGAGGTCACCGGCCCGCTCCGCCGGGGTCCGGGTGTTGGCCAGCAGGATCGCCCGCAGCGTGTCGTCGACGAGCACCGGCGGCAGCCGCAGGCCCTCCTGGAAGATCTCGGTGGCATCGGCCGGCATCGAACCGGGGGCGGCACCGCCCACATCCGCGTGGTGGGCCCGGTTGGCGGCCCAGCCCAGCAGCGCACCGTCGGGGCCGAAGCACGGGGCGACGATGGTGATGTCGTTGAGGTGGGTGCCCCCGCAGTACGGGTCGTTGACCGCCACCTGGTCGCCGGGGTGCAGTCGGCCGGCGAAGCGCTCGATCACCGCGTCGACCGACGCCGGCATCGACCCGAGGTGCACCGGGATGTTCTCGGCCTGCACCAGCAGCTCGCCCTCGGGCGTGAACAGCGCGCACGAGTAGTCGGCCCGCTCCTTGATGTTCGGGCTGTACGACGCCCGCCGCAGCACCGCCGACATCTCCCGGGCCACGCCACCGAGCCGGGCGATGAGGATCTGCAGCTGGGCCGGCGCCAGCGGCGACGTGCCCGTCATGCGCCCCGGCGGCGCAGCACCAGCGCGCGCCGCCGCCCCCGGTTCGGCGATCCAGCCGTCGGGCACCCACACCGTGCAGTCGGGTTCCTCGATGACGGTCGGTCCCACCGCGCCGGCACGGGTGGGCACCGGCAGCGCCGCGAACTCGACCGCCGGCGGGCCGATCGCCCGGGCCCGTAGCGCCACCACCTCCACCACCGCCTCGGGCCGCTCGAAGCCGTTGAAGGCCCGGTGGCGCTCGTCGAACCCCCGGCGGACCACCGCTGCGTCCACCACCGCGCCCTCCATACCTACTGGTACGGTGAGTTCGTGGCTCTGGCCGCGGTAGCGGGCGTCGACCGCCAGCTCCACCTCGACCTCGCCCGGCGGGCCGCCCACCAGCTCGACGGCCCGGGCGGCCAGGGCCCGCAAGGCGTCGTCGAGGCCGTCGTGGTCGGTCGGGGTGGGCCACGAACGCACCAGATCCCGTTGCTGTGGCGCGCACAGCAACCCCACCGCCGACAGCACCCCGGCCCGGGCCGGCACCACCACCGCAGCCATGCCCAGCGCGTCGGCCAGGTCGGCGGCGTGCAGCGGGCCGGCCCCGCCGAAGGCCACCAGCGCCAGCCCGGCCGGGTCCACGCCACGTTCCACGGTGACCTGGCGGATGGCCTGTTCCATGTTGGCGTTGACCACCGCCACCACGTCGGCGGCGGCCACACCGGCGCGGTCGAGCGCGGCGCGCGCCGCATCGACGTCGAGCGAGCCGAGGTCTCCGAACCGGGCGCCGGCCGGGATGCGGCCGAGCACCAGGTTGGCGTCGGTCACGGTTGCGTCGGCCCCGCCGTGGCCGTAGCAGGCGGGACCGGGCCGGGCGCCGGCACTGCGGGGGCCCACCTGCAGGGCGCCGCCACGGTCGATGGCGGCGATCGAACCGCCACCGGCACCGATGGTGTGCACATCGAGCGACGGCACCCGCACCGGCAGGCCGTCGACCTCCCGCCAGGCGGCCGGCTCGGCCATCCCGTCGAGGACCAGGCACACGTCGGTGCTGGTGCCGCCCATGTCGAAGGTGACCGCGTCGGGGAACCCGGCGGCCACCGCGGCGGCCGCCGCCGCCCGCACCCCGCCGGCGGGGCCCGACAGCAACAGGCCCACCGGCAGCTCGGCCGCCTCCGGGGCGCCCACCAGCCCACCGGCGGAGGTCATCACCCGGATCCGGCCGGCGAGCGGTTCGAGGCGCTGCAGGTAACCACGGCACACCGGCCGCAGGTAGGCGTTGATCACGGTGGTGACCGTGCGCTCGTACTCCCGGAACTCCGGCGACACCGTGGACGACATGGTCACGTCGACCCCGCGGCCGGCCAGCGCCGCCGCCACCTGCTGCTCGTGGCCGTCGTGCAGGTCGCTGTGCAGCAGGCACACGGCCACCGCGTCGACCCCGGCCGGCAGTTCGGGCAGCGCCCCGGGCCGAACCGGCTCCAACTCCTGACCGGCGGCGTCGAGCCGGCCGGGCACGCCGAAGCGCAGCGGGCGCGGCACCAGCGGCTCGGGCCGGTCGGCGAAGGCGTCGTAGAGGGAGGGCCGGTCCTGCCGGCCGATCTCGATGATGTCCTCGCAGCCCTCGTTGGTCACCAGCGCCACGGTGGCGCCGCGCCGTTCCAGCAGGGCGTTGGTGGCCACCGTCGTACCGTGGGCCAGCACGCCGGGCTCACCGGCACCGGCCGCGGTGAGCGCCCGGCGCACCGCTTCGGCGGGGTCCTCACGCGACGACGAGACCTTCACCACCACGCCGTCGGCGGTGACCAGGTCGGTGAAGGTGCCCCCGGTGTCCGTACCGACCGGCATGCCGGTCATGGTCGCGCCGCCTGGCCCAGCCGGCGCGCCACCGCGGTCCGCCGGCGCGGCGCAGGGCGGCCTCCAGCGCGGCGGCCACGATGAAGGCCACATCGTCGGTGCGGGCCTCCACCTGGATACCGACCGGTAGGGTACGGTCCGGTACGGGCACGCTGATGGCCGGCAGGCCGGTCACGTTGGCCAGCCGGGTGTTGGCCACCAGGCGGGCCGCCACGGCGGCGTCGGCGGCGGTGGCCAGCGGGGGCGGCACGCATGACAGCGTCGGTCCGATCACCGCGGTGACCCGGTCGAGCGTCTGCAGGCAGCGGCGCGCAGCCGGTCCCGGCGCTCACGGGCCCGCAGGTAGGTCGTCAGGTCGTAGCAGCGGCCCTGCACCAGGCGGGCCCGCACGTCGGCGCCGTACGCCTCGGGATCCTGCGGCAGCGAGGCGCGGTGCACATAGGCCGCCTCGGTGAACATGATGGCCGTCGACGTGGCGAAGGTCTCCTCGCCACCCGGCCAGCTCACGTCGACCAGCTGCCAGCCGGTGGCCTCGAGCGCGGCCCGCACCACCGCGAACGCCTCACGGGTATCGGGATCGGCGTCGTCCACCGCGTTGCGGGCCACGCCCAACACCCGTGGCGTGGCCTCGGCCGCCTCCGCGGCGGCCGCGGCAGCCCGCGACGCCGCCCACCCCCGCCGGCGTCGCCGAGCACGGGCACAACCCCCAGCGCCTCGGCCACCCGCCGGGCGGTGGCCACGTCGGTGGCCAGCCAGCCGACGTGGTCGAGCGTGGGCGACAGCGGGAACACCCCGTCGGTGTCCACCGCCCCGAAGGACGGCTTGTAGCCCACCACCGCGCAGCAGGCGGCGGGGATGCGGCACGACCCGCCGGTGTCGGTGCCCAGCGCCACGTCGGCCTCGCCGGCCGCCACCGCCGCCGCCGATCCCGAGCTCGACCCGCCGGGCACCCGGCCGGGCGCCGCCGGGTTGGCGGCGGTGCCGTCCCACTCGTTGATGCCGGTGACACCGAACGCGAACTCGTGCAGCTTGGTGGTGCCCACCACCGTCGCCCCGCGGCCCGCAGGCGGGCGACCACCGCTGCGTCCACCGGCTCCTCGGTGCGTGCTGGCGGGCTCGGCTGCCGGCCCGCAGCGGGCGCCCGCCCACCGCGATGAGGTCCTTCACCGCCAGGCGCAACCCGTCGAGCCGGCCGCAGCCGGTGGGGGCCAGGGGCGGATCGGCCCGCCACACCCAGGCGCCGTCGTCCACGGTGCGGGGCGGGTCGTACAACGCCGCCACCGGCGACGGCTCCGTCGCTTCACCCTCGTCGGGCAACGGGGTACCGGGCATGGCCCGCGCCGCGATGCCCGCACCGAGCTCACCGGTGACCCGCTCGACCATCGCCACCCAGGCGGCGCGCACGTCGTCGTCGGGCTGCAGGCCGAGCAGCGCCAGCTCCGCCTGCAACCGTTCCTCCACACTCACGGGGCGACCTCCCGGGGATCGAGCACCCACACATCTTCGCCGAGGTGGTCGACCAACGACCGGTGCAGGCGCGCCAACCGCTCGTCGACGCCGTCCCACACCAGGATCGCCTCGGCGCCGTGCCGGGCCAGCCAGGCATCGCGCCGGGTCATGGCCGCCGCCGCCCGGGCGGTGGTGTCCGGGGCCTTGCGCTGCAGGGTGAGCACGGTGGTGGCCGCCGCGCACAGCTCCTTGAAGCGGGCCCGCCGCCCGCTCGGCCAGCGCGCATCGGGGTCGGGGTACGGCAGCACGACCACCAGCGGCACACCGGCCTCCAGCGCCGCCTCCGCCCCCAACTGCTCGGCGCCGAGGCGCAACCCGCTCACCACCACCAGCTCCGGCTCGAGCCCGGCCTTGGCCGCGATGATGTCGCGCAAGCGCCGGCGCACCGCATCGGCCCACGGGTTGGGGTCGTACCCACCGAGCTCGGGGGGCTGGTGGCCCAGCACCACCAGCGGGTGGCCGGCGACGCCCTGCTGGTAGCTCGCCGAACCGGGGGCCAACGGGACGACGTCACCGACCGCACCGCCGCCGGACATGGCGGCGGGCGTGGCGGCCGATGTGGCCGCGAGCGCCGACGAGGCTCCGCCAGCCGGCCCGTAGCCGTTCTGCAACGCCTTCAAGGCGGCCACCGCCAGGCGATCCACCTCGTCGTTCCAGCGGTCGCCGCTGTGGCCCTTCACCCAGCTGAACACCACGTCGCCCCGCTCGCGCACCAACGACACGAACGGTTCCCACAGGTCGCGGTTGGCCACCGGCTTGCGCTGGCTGTTCTGCCAACCCCGGCGCAGCCAGCCCTCCCACCACCGGTCGCGGAAGCAGTTGACCACGTAGGTGGAGTCACTGCGGATCTCCAGCGGACCGTCGTTGGCCTCGACCGCCCGCCAGGCGGCGGTGATCTCCATGCGCTGGTTGGTGGTCTGCGGCTCGGCGCCCGAGGCGGACGGGCCGTCCGGCTCGATCCACGCCCAGCCGCCCGGCCCCGGGTTCCCCGAGCAGGCGCCATCGGTGTACACCACGCGTCGTCGGGGGCCGGCCACGGACGCCGAGTCAAGCAGATCCGCGTGCGGCGACGATGACTTGACGCCGATCGCCTCGGCAAGGGACTAGCGTTTGACGTCGATGGAGTGTGTGTGGTGACCGAGCAGAACGACGAAGGTGGCGCCCATCGCGCCGCCTCCCCGGAACCGGTCACCCAGCGGGGCCGGCGCACCCGGGCGCAGCTCATCGACGCCGCCCGCCGGGTCTTCGAGGCCAAGGGCTACATGGACACCCGCATCGGTGACATCACCGAGGAAGCGGCCGTGGCCCACGGCACGTTCTACACCTACTTCGAATCCAAGCACGAGCTGTTCCGGGAAGTGGTCGGCACCCTCGTGCAGGACTTCATCGCCGAAGCCCGCAGCGTGCCCTCCCTCGGGCCGAGCCCCGCCGCCCGCATCGAACGGGCCAACCGCGGGTACCTCCAGGCCTACCGCCGAAACGCCCGGCTGATGGGCGTGCTCGAACAGGCCGCCGTGCTCGATGCCGACGTGCGCGAGATCCGCCTCGAGGCCCGCCACAGCTGGGTCAAGCGGGCCGAGGACATGCTGCGCCGCCTCCAGGCCGACGGGCTGGTCTCCGAGGACATCGACGCGTACTACGCCGCCAACGCGCTCGGCTCGATGGTGGATCGCTTCGCCTACGTGTGGCTCGTGCTCGGCGAGCCCTTCGAGGAGGACCAGGCGGTGGAGACGCTGACGCAGCTCTACTGCGCCGCCCTCGGGTTGCCCCGCGAACCGTCGGCCGGGGTCGGCCCGGCTGCCGCCCGCAGCTGAGGCCCGTCACCGCACCCGCCGCCCGCCCCGACCGACGCCCGCCCCGACCGACGCCCGCCCCGATCGCCGCCCACTCCGATCGCCGCCCGCCCCACACCCGCCCGACCGACATGGCCGATGCCGCCTTCTTCCTCACCGGCGACGCCGAGGCCGACGCCCTCCTCGCCGAGGACCGCCTCGCCCTACTGATCGGTATGGTCCTCGACCAGCAGGTGCCGATCGAGTGGGCGTTCGCCGCCCCCGCCACCTTGAAACGCCGCCTCGGCGACGGCTGGGGGGTGGCCGGCATCGCCGCCATGGATCCCGAGGAGCTCGTCGCCGCCTTCGTCGCCAAACCGGCGTTGCACCGCTACCCGGCGGCGATGGCCCGGCGCATCGCCGCACTGTGCCGTGAGCTCGACGACCGTCACGGCGGCGACATCGAAGCGCTGTGGCGCGACGCCGACGCCGCCACGGTGGTGCGACGCCTGCGCACACTGCCCGGCTTCGGCCCCGAGAAGACCCGCATCTTCCTGGCCGTGCTGGCCAAGAAGTACGGCGTCACCCCGGACGGCTGGCAGCAGGCGTGCGCCCCATTCGGCGACGAGCACCCCCGCACCGCCGCCGACATCAACTCGCCCGAGACGTTGGCCGCGGTGCGGGCGTGGAAGAAGGCGCAACGGGCCGCCGGCAAGGGCAAAGCCGACTGAGGCCCGGGTCAGCGGGGCAGGCTCGACTGGTACTGGTTCCACTGGCGGTCGAGCCAGCCGAACAGGACCGCGATCGCCCGGGGATCGAGGCGCAGATCGTGGGAGGCGCCGGCGATGATGCGCAGCTCGGCCGACGAGTGGGCGTCGGCCACCACCCGGGCGTCGAACACCGGCACGTCCACATCGGCCAGACCGTGGATCACCATCAGGGGCCGGGGGTGCATGGCCTCGGCGCAGCCCACCGTGCGGATGCTGCGCAGCTCCGCGCTCCACTGGTCGAAGTTGCGGGGAAAGTTGGGGTCGTGCACCACCGACGCCCGGCGGGCGAACTCCAGCAGCCGGCGGGGCTGGCTGGCCCAATCGTCGAAATCGGCCGGTGGGGCGAAGGCGATCACCCCGCGGATGGTCGGATCCGCGGCCGCGCAGATCGCCAGCGCGCCGCCCCGCCCGAAGCCGGCCAGCCACACGCCGGCCAGCTCCACCTCCGCCCGGAACGCCGCCACCGCCGACGTGACATCGGCCAGCCATCCCCCGAGGGAGAACTCGCCGGCGGAGGGCCGGCAGCCCCGGGCGGCGTAGGCCATGGCCGCCCAGCCGTGCGATGCGGCCAACCGGTCGGCCAACGCCGGCAACGTGGACATCACCGCAGCACCGGCGCCGGCGATCGAGGGGAACCCGTGGCACAGCACCAACCCGGGCGGCCGGGAGCGCCGACCACCGGAGGGCACCGCCAGGTGACCGACCAGTTCGAGCTCACCCGATGCGAAGCGGACCTCCACGGATCAGCCGTCGGCGCGAGAGGCGGGCCGCTCAGCCCGTCCGCTGGCCCTTCCACAGGTGGTAGCCGCGGTTGCGGGCCTCGGCGAGCGTGTCCGGGCCGAAGCAGAGGAAGGTCTCGGCGGCGAGCAGCTCCTCGATGCGGTGTGCCTCCGACTCGGGCAGGGCATCGACGTCGTACACCGTCTGCGTGCGCTTGTCGCCGAGGTAGCGGTGGTGTTCGAAGCGGACCGGTCGTTCCATGCGCCGCCCATTCTGTCGCGAACGCGGGCCGGTTCGCGAACCACCGCACCCGCTGGTGCCCGCGCCGGCCGAAAAGCAGCGCAGCGGAGCCATCCGTGGATGACCCCGCTGCACCTTCGACTGGTTTGATCGCAACTCGACAGCATTGCTCCGGAAGGGACCAGCTCCGGATGCCGGGTTACGGGTGACTGGCTGGGATTCGCCAGGTGGTCCAGCGGCCGCACTAGCGGCCAGCCACCTCCGAGGTCCCAAAAGATTTACCGCTCAGTTGGACCACCTCCTTTCTTCGGTAGCGGCAGTCTGCCACCGGATCGGGGGGTTGTGTCGAGCATTTTTCGTGAACGGGCGATGAACCGCGCGGCTGCATCAACGCGCCGGCATCAGGCCGGGCCGGCGTCGCGTTCCCGACCGGGCTCGGGGCCCGGCAGCGGGCTCCCGGTGGGTCCGCTGGTCAGGTCGGGGCCCTCCACCTCGGCCATCGCCCCGATCGCCTCGAAGTAGGCCAGCTGCGCCGCGATCACCGCCTCGACGTGCTCGGGCTCGGGGGTGAACTTGCGCAGCTTGCCCCGCTGCAGCACATAGCCGACCGCATCGGCCACGTCGAGCACGATCGGCCCCTCGCCCTCGGGCAGGTCGCCGCCGCTGCGGGCCACCCCCTTGCGGTGCAGAAAATCGAGGTGCAGGCGCAGGATCCGCTGCACGTCGTCGAAGGAGAGCTCGGCGGTCACGTGGTCGGGCAGGGCGGCCACCACGAAGTCGAGCTCCTCGTCGTGCTCGAACACCTGGCGGGCCGGCTCCGGCCCCAGTCGACCCACCGCCGCCCCCACGGCCACCAGGGCGATGGCGACCACCGCCAGGGCTCCGATCACCAACACCACCACGGTCATGCCTGCACGTTATGCGCCCACCCGAACCCACCCCGACGACGGCGGCGGGCCGGCCCCGAGGCCGACCCGCCGCCGTGACGACGCAGGAAGCGCAGCGATCAGATGCCGATGCGCTGGGCGAGCAGCTCGCGGTGGTAGGTGGGATCACCGAAGAGCAGCTCCGAGCTCTTGGCCCGCTTGAAGTACAGGTGCGCCGGGTGCTCCCAGGTGAAGCCGATGCCACCGTGGATCTGGATGTTCTCGGCCGAGGCGTGGAAGTACGCCTCCGAGCAGTAGGCCTTGGCCAGCGACGCCACCGACGGCAGCTCGTCGTTCAGCTCGGCCGCACACCACATGGCGTAGTAGGCCGCCGACTTGGCCGACTCGACCTCGAGCAGCATGTCGGCGCACTTGTGCTTGATCGCCTGGAACGAACCGATGGGCCGGCCGAACTGCACGCGCACCTTGGCGTACTCCACCGACATGTCGAGGCAGCGCTGGGCGCCACCCACCTGCTCGGCGGCGAGGGCGACGGCGGCGAGGTCCAGCACGGTCGACCAGTCGCTCCAGCCGAAGCCGTCCTTGGAGACCTTCTTGGCCTCGACGCCGTTGAACTCGAGCTTGGCCTGCTTGCGGGTCTGGTCCATGGTGGACAGCGGCGTGCGGGTCAGCCCGGCGGCACCGCCGTCGACGGCGTAGAGGGCGAGGTTGCCGTCAGCGCCCTTGGCCAGCACGAGGATGAGGTTGGCGGTGTGGCCATCGAGCACGAAGCTCTTGGTGCCGGTCAGCTTGCCGCCCGACTCGGCCATGGTCACGCCCGACTCGTCCCACTTGCCGTTCTCCTCGGTGAAGGCGACGGTGGCGATGGTGGCGCCCGAGGCGATGCCGGGGAGGTACTCGTTCTTGGCGTCCTCGCTACCGCCGTGCAGCAGTGCGTTGGCGGCGAGCGCCACCGTGGAGAAGAACGGGGCGCACAGCAGGGCCTTGCCCATCTCCTCGAGCACCACGCCGAGCTCGACGTAGCTGTAGCCCGAGCCGCCGTAGTTCTCCGGGATGATGAGGCCCTGCAGGCCCATCTCCTCGCCCATCTGGCGCCACACGGCCTGGTCGTAGCCGGCCTCGGTGTCCATCTGGGCGCGGACCTCGGCCTCGGGCGACTTGGCATCGAGGAAGGCCTTGACGACCTTGCGGAGCTCTTCCTGCTCTTCGGAGAACGCGAAATTCATGGTCAGGGACCCTAAACCCCTGGCCGAACCGATGTCGATTCGACGCGTGTACCTCGGTGTACACATGCGCTAGGCTGCCCCGATGGCCCGCCAACGCACCACCTCCGCCGCGCTGCGCTGCTCGTTCTGCGGCAAGCAGGCCGACGAGGTCGAGCAGCTCATCGCCGGCGGTGCCCGCGCCGGCACGTTCATCTGCGACCAGTGCCTGGAGGTGGCCGACGACATCAGGGCCGAGCACCTCGCCGAACCACCCGCGGGCCTGGCCAGCATCGGCATCCGGGAGCTGCGCAGCCAGGTGGCGGCGCTCGTGCGGCGGGCCGCAGCCGGGGAACGCCTCATCGTGACCGTGGACGGCCGGCCGATGGCGCAGCTCGGTCCCATCGAGCCCGCCGGCGCCCCCCAGCTCGAGGACCTCGCCGCCGCCGGGCTGGTCGAACCGCCGAGGGCGCCCACGCCCGGCGCCGCCCCGGAGCCCGAGGATCTGCCCGTCGACGTGCGTCTCGACCGGGTGATCGACGACCTGCGCGGCCGCTGACCGATGCCCATCTACCTCGATGCAACGGCACTGCTGCGCCGCTACGTGCACAACCCCGACCGGCAGCTCGTGCTGGAGGCGATGGCCGGCGAAGCCGAGTGGTGCACCTCATCGCTCACCCGCAGCGAGTGCCAGCTGGCCCTGCGCCAGCTCACTGCGTCGCCCGGTCAGTACGAGCGACTGGCCGGCGCGCTGCAACGGGATTGGGACGCCTGCTGGGTGGTCCCCCTCGACGGCCGTTGCCTGGCCCGCGCCGCGCAGCTGGGCGCGCAGTTCGGCCTGCGCACGGTCGACGCCCTGCACCTCGCCGCCGACCGGCTCCCCCGACCGGCCTCCTACCTAACGTTCGACCGCCGGCAGATCCCGGCTGCCGCCGGCCTCGGGTTCCGGGTGGTCAGCCCCCTCGGGTGACGGTCACGACCAGCACCGCTCACAAACCTGCGCGTTACCGACTAGCGGCGCTCACCACTGGCGAGCCGCGACGTCGTGACCTGCATCGTTGCGTCGTGCAATTGACGGCGCTCGGCCCGTCGCGTCGGTAACGCGCAGCTGAAGGTGTGCCGCCCGACCGTGCCCACCGCTCCCTCCGACGACGACTCGTTCCATTTCATGCATTTACTGTTTATTCCATGTATTTTCGCACCGAAGCGGACGATGTGTGGACCACCGGCCAACTGCTGGACCGGGGCATGAGCGAGCGGGCTCTTCGGCGGTTGGTGGCCGACGGGGAGCTGCAGCGAAGCGGACGCGGCATCTTCTGTCGGCCCGCGAGCGAACCGGCGGCGAGATGGCGTCAGCTCGCTCGGATCGAGCTGTTGCGCTCGGGCGGTGACGCCGTGCTCGCCCGCGCCTCAGCCGCTCACCTCCACGCGCTCGACGGCTTCTCCCCCGGGATCTTGCCCATCGAGCTCAACGTGCCCACCGGCACGGGCGGGCGCCGGCGCACTGCGGCGCGGCGCACGCGGGTGCTGGACCCGCCGGCGATGATCGACGGGTTGCCGGTCACCGGGATCGGTCAGACGCTGGTGGAACTGGGTAGCACCCTCACGCCGAGCCGGCTCCCGCCGGCGGATCGGGTGGAGCTCGCCCTCGAAGCGGCGTTGCACCGGCGGCTGGTCACGGTCGCCGACCTGGCGGACGTCCTCGCCGCCGCCGGCCGGCGGCGCGGCGCAGCCACGCTCGGCACGGTCCTGCGCCGCCGCCCCGACGGCGCCCCGCCGACCGAGAGCTACCTCGAGACCCGCATGGTGCAGCTGCTGCGCGACCACGGCCTGCCCACGCCGCGGCGCCAGGTGGAGCTGCGCGACGGCGACGGCTTCATCGGCCGGGTCGACCTGCTGATCGGTCGGGTGGTCATCGAGGTCGATGGTCAGGCCTCCCACGACGGCACGGCCGCGTTCCACCGGGACCGGCTGCGCTGGTCACGCCTGCAAGCCGCCGGCTACCGGCCGCTCGTCTTCACCCATGACCAGATCGAGCGCACGCCGGCCGTGGTCGCCACCATCGTGGGCGACACGCTGGCCATCGCCGCGTAGGCTCGCCGCCATGGCAGCACCGACCAACACCCTGCACTACGAGGACAGCCAGGCCGAGATCCACAAGGTGGTGGTCGGCCCCTACGAGAACAACGTGTTCGTGCTGCGCTGCAAGCAGACGGGCGACGCGGTGCTGCTCGACGCGGCCAACGAGCACGAACTGCTGCTCGAGCTCTGCCGCAGCCTCGGCGTGAACAAGGTGCTGGAGACCCACGGCCACCAGGACCACATCCAGGCGGTGCCCCAGGTGCGCGCCGCCGGCATCGACGTGGGCATCGCCTCCGGCGACCACGTCCTCATCAACGAGACCTACGACTTCGTCATCGACGACGGCGACGTCTACGAGGTGGGCAAGCTCAAGCTGCACACGATCGCCACGCCCGGCCACACCCCCGGATCGATGTGCTTCCGCCTGGAGGGCTCGCCCATCCTGTTCAGCGGCGACACGCTCTTCCCCGGCGGGCCCGGCGCCACCAACTACAAGTTCGGCCACTTCGACACGATCATCCGCTCGATCGAGGACCGCCTGTTCCGCCCGCTCGACGCCGGCACGCTGGTGCTGCCCGGCCACGGCATCGACACGACGATCGGCAACGAGCGACCGCACCTCGACGAGTGGGTCGCCCGCGGCTGGTGATCGCCGGCGATGGCCGTCCCCGTCGTGAGCGACCGCTCGATCTGACCCCGATCAGCAGCGAGCAGCTGCCCGCCACCCCACCCCCCGATCGGAACATCCCCGCCGAGGCGTGGACCGACGCGCCCGAGCCCTTGCTGCGCCTCGGCGATGACATCGGCCAGCCCACCGTGCTGTACCTGCGCCGGCTCGGCCCGTGGTTCGTGTGGCGGGCCGGGCCCGGCACGGCCGGTGGCGAGGCGACCCGCTGGATGGCGTTGCACTGGGACGACCTCGAGCGCCGGCTCACGTTCGAGCTGCGCCCCGACGGGACGGGCACGGGCACCGGACCGCAGGGCGAGACGCACGAGCGGTTCCGCACGTGGAAGGAAGCCCTGCACCAGGACCGTTCGTGACCACCAGCACCCCGCAGACATTTCCACTATCGCCATAGTGCGAATTAGGATGGCGCCATGGCCGAGCCGGCGCTGTTCGCGATCGAGAACCTGCACGCCCGCACCGCACAGGGCGGGATCCCCATCCTCAAGGGCATCGACCTGTCCATCGGCGCCGGCGAGGTGCACGCCGTGATGGGACCCAACGGATCGGGCAAGTCGACCCTCGCCCAGGTCCTGTTGGGCAGCCCCGAGTACGAGGTCACCGAGGGACGGATCCTGTTCCGCGGCGACGACATCACCGACTGGGACGTCGAGGTGCGGGCCAAGGCGGGCGTGTTCCTCGCTTTCCAGTACCCCCAGGAGATCCCCGGCGTCTCAGTGCACAACTTCCTGCGCCAGGCCATGTCGGCCCGCAAGGGCATCGACCTGTCGGTGCTCGAGGTCCGCCTCGCGCTGATGGAGTGGATGCAGCGCCTGGAGATGGACCCCGCCTTCGCCAACCGCTACCTCAACGAAGGCTTCTCCGGCGGGGAGAAGAAGCGCAACGAGGTGCTGCAGATGGCGTTGCTGCAGCCCGAGGTGGCCGTGCTCGACGAGACCGATTCCGGCCTCGACGTTGACGCCCTGCGCATCGTCGCCCGCGGCGTGCAGGAGGTCCGCAAGGACCGCAGCGACCTGGGCATCATCGTGATCACCCACTACCAGCGGCTGCTCGACGAACTGACCCCCGACCACGTCCACATCCTGGTCGAGGGCCGCATCGTCGATTCCGGCGGCCCGGAGCTGGCCCGGCGGCTCGAGGCGCAGGGCTACGAGGCATGGCGCGCATGACCGACACCACCACCGACACGCTCGACGTGGCCGCCATCAAGGCGGACTTCCCCCTGCTGCAGCACCGCCTCGAACGGGGCCATCCCATCGTGTTCCTGGACTCGGCCGCCTCCTCGCAGAAGCCGCGCCAGGTCATCGACGCCATGAGCGAGTACTACGAGCGCCACCACGCCAACGTGCACCGCGGCGCCTACCAGCTCGCCGAGGAGGCGACCGACGCCCAGGAGGGCGCCCGCACCAAGCTGGCCCGGTTCATCAACGCCGCCTCCACCAGCGAGGTGGTCTTCACCCGCAACGCCACCGAATCGATCAACCTGGTGGCCCAGTCGTGGGGCCGGGCCAACCTGGGGCCGGGCGACGCGGTGGTGCTGTCGCACCTCGAGCACCACTCCAACATCGTGCCGTGGCAGATGCTGGCCGCCGAGAAGGGCTTCGAGATCCGCTGGATCGGGCTCACCGACGACGGCCAGCTCGACCTCACCAACCTCGAGCAGCTCCTCGACGGCGCCTCGCTGCTGGCCATCTCGGCGGCGTCGAACGTGCTGGGCACGCTCACCCCGGTGGCGCGGCTGGCCGCGATCGCCCATGACGCCGGCGCCAAGGTGCTGGTGGACGCCTGCCAGTACGTGCCCCACCACCGCTGCGACGTGCAGGCACTGGGGGCCGACTGGATCGCGTTCTCGGCCCACAAGATGTGCGGACCCACCGGCATCGGTGCCCTGTGGGGCCGCGAGGCCATCCTCGACGCCATGCCACCGTTCCTCGGCGGCGGCTCGATGATCCTCAACGTCACCCTCGACGGCTTCACCACCGCCGCGCTGCCCCACAAGTTCGAGGCGGGCACGCCCGCCATCGCCGAGGCGGTGGGCTTCGGCGCCGCGGTGGACTACCTCGACGCACTCGGCATGGACAACATCCTCGCCCACGAGCAGGCGCTCACCGCCTACGCCTTCCGGCGCCTCACCGAGCGCTACGGCGAGGACCTGCGCATCCTCGGGTCGACCGAGCCGGGACGGCGCTGCGGCCTGGCCTCCTTCGTCTACAAGGAGGTCCACCCCCACGATCTGTCCCAGGTGCTCGACGAGCGGGGCGTGTGCGTGCGGGCCGGTCACCACTGCGCCAAGCCGCTGATGCGCCAGCTCGGCGTGTCCGCCGCCGCCCGGGCCAGCTGGTACCTCTACAACGATCGCTCCGACATCGATGCGCTCGTCGACGCCATCGGTGCCGCCGACGCCCTGTTCGACTGGTAACACTGGTGGTCCGATGAACGGCTTGGAAGACCTGTACCGCGAGATCGTCCTCGATCACTACAAGACCCCCCGCAACCGGGGCGAGCTCGAGACCCCGCCCGCCGTGCGGGTGGAAGGCCTCAACCCGTTGTGCGGTGACGAGGTGGTGATCTACGCCATCGTCGACGGCGACTCGCTGACCGACATCAAGATCGGTGGGCAGGGCTGCTCGATCAGCCAGTCGTCGGCGTCGATGATGTCCGCTGCGGTCAAGGGCAAGAAGCTGTCCGAGATCGCCGAGCTCACCCATGCGTTCAAGGGCATGCTCAACGTCGGGGACCACGGCCACGACAACGACGAGGACGTCGAGCCGCACGAGCACCCCGAGGTCAACATGGGCGAGCTCGAGGCCCTCAAGGGCGTGATGAAGTTCCCGTCGCGCATCAAGTGCGCCACGCTGTCATGGAACACGCTGAGCCAGGCCATCGACGAGGCAGCCGAGGCTCGCCGGGCGTGACCGGGCGTCGCCGGCTCAGCTGAACAGGCCCGAGCCCATCGCCTCCGCCACCGCCTCGGCGTCCATACCGAGCAGTTCGGCGGCCACCTCGAAGGTGTGCTCGCCCAGGTAGGGGGCGTGGGTGTAGGTCAGCTCGATCGGGACCCCGCTCGCGTCGCGCACCACCCCTGGATACCGATCGGTGTGCTGCGTGCCCCACAGCGGGCTGTCGAGAGCGAGGAAGGCGCCGCGGTGGGCGAGCTGCGGGTCAACACCGGTCAGCTCCCTGGCCCCCTGGACGGCGCCGGCGGCGATGCCTGCGGCCTGCAACCGCTCCATGGCCTCGTGCGCACCGTGGGCGGCGGCCATCGCCTCGACCTGCGCCCGCTCGCCGGCGGCGTGCTCGCCATCGCCGGCGGGCACCGTGGCGGCCAACCACGCCCCGTCGGCGGCCTGCACCACGAGGTTGACCAGCGTCGGATCGAACGGGTCGGCGAGCCCGCCGGCGGTCACCTCCCGACTGGTGGCCAGGTGCTCCATCAACGCCGGCGCCACCAGCATCGCCCCCGTCTCCAACTGCGACAGGTCGATGTGCTGGCCCAGGCCGGTGCGCCGGCGGGCCTCCAGCGCGCTGAGCACGGCGAACGCCCCCAGCAAGCCCGACGTGTGGTCGTTCAAGGCGATGCCGGTGCCCACGTCGATGCGGCCGGGCGGGCCGGTGAGGGCGGTGAGCCCGCACAGGGCGTGCACGGTGGGGGCGTAGGTCACGTAGCTGCGCCAGGGCCCGTCGCCGCCGCACCCGGTCATCGAGATCGACACCACCCCGGGGTTCCACGAGGCGAGCACGTCGGGCCCGCAGCCCCAGTGCTCCAGCACGCCGGCGGAGAAGTTGTCGATGACCACGTCGGCCTGCTCCACGAGGCGGCGGAACACGCCGAGCGCATCGGGGTGGGTCATGTCCAGCGTCACCGAGCGCTTGTTGCGGTTCCACATGGGGAAGTACGGGAAGTCGTTGGCCGAACCGCCCTGGGCCCGCTCGGTGGTCTGGATCTTGACGATGTCGGCGCCGAGATCACCGAGCAGCCGGGTGGCGAACGGGCCGGCCAGCACGTGGGTGAAGTCGAGCACGCGCAGCCCGGCCAGCGGCCGCCGATCGCCCGGAACCGACGCCTTCGCCTGCGTCGACGGCGGCTCGAGCGACCGGTGCTCGTCATCGGGCATCGACGCTGGCCCCGAGCCCCACTGCTGCACCACGTCCTGCACCTCGGTGGCGGCCCCGGGCGGCGGGGCGGGCGACCGGAGCGGGGTGCGGGAGAAGCGCGCCATCGGCCCGGGGATGCGCAGGCGTTCATCGGCGCCGGGCACCGGCCGGAAGAACCCCGGGCGGTCAGCTGCGCGTTGCGCACGACCTGCGCCACGGTGAGCACCTCGCCGAAGGGCACGTGCATCGCCTGGCCCTTCTCGAACAGCTCGGTGGCGTCCTTGGTGGCCGCCAACTGCCGCAAGGCGGCCATGTACTGCTCGACGCGGGCCAGCATCTCCGTGGGCGTCGGCACGGCCGGCAGGTCGGTACCGAACCCCTCGGCCTGCAGGTAGGCGATCAGGTCGAAGACCCCGCCGGCGGTGGGCGACACCATGCACGCGCCGCGGGCGCAGTTCATCACCTCGTAGCCGCGCACCCAGTGCAGCGACCCCTGGCGCACCGCCTCCGGGGCACCGAAGGGTGCCAACCGCTCGGGGTGCCACCAGAACATGAACAGGTGCTCGGTGCAGGCCATCACCGCCTGCTGCAGCGACAGATCGATGGACAGCCCGCCGCCACCCGCCCGGACCGAGCACAGCCCGGCCAGCGCCGCACTGGCGGCGTAGAGCCCGCCCACGGTCTCCGTCTGCCGGCCCCAGATCGGTAGCGGTTCGTCGGGCAGGCCGTTGACCGACAGCACCCCGCCCAGCGCCGCGGCCACCAGATCGCTGCTGCGCCACGACGCCCGCGGGCCGTCCTGCCCGAAGGGGGTGAGGGCGACGTGCACCAGCGACGGGTTGTCGGCCCGCAGCTGCGCGCCGTCCAACGTACCGGGCGGTTCGCTCTCCAGCAGGATGTCGGCCCGGGCCACCAGCTCCCGGAAACCGTCCGAGTGCGGTGGTGCGTCGACGTAGCGGGTGCCGCCGTCGAGCCACCATGCCAGCACGCCGTGACCGCCACCGACGTCGCCCAGCGACGGGCCGGGCGGGCCACGGCGCACCCGCACCACGTCAGCTCCGGCGTCGGCCAACAACTTCCCGGCCCAGCGCAGCGTGGCGTCGCCGGCATCGACGACGCGCACGCCGGCCAGGGGACCGTTCGGGCTCTCCATGGCGGCGCACGCTACGGCCTCGGCCGGCCCGTGTCAGCCGGACGTGCTCGCCTCGGCGAAGGCGGCGTAGCCGTCGGCCTCCACCTGGCGGGCCAGCTCCGGCCCGCCGCTGGCCACGATGCGGCCCCTCGCCAGGATGTGCACCACGTCGGGCTTCAGCTCGTCGAGCAGCCGGTGGTAGTGGGTGATGGCCAGCACCCCGAGCCCGAACTCCTCGGTGGCCGCCTCCACCCGCCGGGACACGGCCCGCAGCGCGTCGATGTCGAGGCCCGAGTCGATCTCGTCGAGGATGGCGAAGCGCGGCCGGAGCACGGCCAGCTGCACGGTCTCGTTGCGCTTCTTCTCGCCACCGGACAGGTCGACGTTGAGGGACCGGTCGAGCAGCCGGGCGTCGAGCCCGATCCGCTGCGCCTCGGCCGCCACCTCGGTCGCGACCGCGGTGCTGTCACGACCGGCGGAACGAAGCGCCTCCCGCAGCAGGTCCTCCATGCGCACGCCCGGCACCTCGGTGGGGTACTGCATGCCCAGGAACAGGCCGGCCTGTGCCCGCTGCCACGGCTCGAGGGCGAGCAGATCGACACCGTCGAGGGTGACCGTACCTTCCAGTACCTCATAGCCGGGCTTGCCCATGATCGACTGCGACAGCGTCGACTTGCCCGCACCGTTGGGTCCCATGACCGCGTGCACCTCGCCCGACGCGACCCGCAGGTCCACGCCGCGGAGGATCTCCTTGCCGTTCACGGCGACCCGCAGACCGCTGATCTCCAGCACCGAGGGTTGTTGGCCCGAGCTCATGCTTCCTCCTCCACGTACACGTCGCCGTCGCGCAGCTCCACCCGGTAGACGGGCACCTTCTTGATCGCCGGCAGGCAGCTCGGCTCCCCGGTGACCAGCGAGAACGCCGAGCCGTGCTTCCAGCACTCGAGCTCCCGGCTGTCGGCCAGCACATCGCCTTCGGACAGCGACACGTCAGCGTGGCTGCACCGGTCACCGATGGCGTAGAAGTCGTCGCCGAGGCGGACCACGGCCACCCGGGTGCCGTCCACGTCGAACCGCTTGGCCGTACCAGGCGGTACGTCGTCGATGGCGCAGACGCGCATCATCGACCCTCACCGAGCTTCTCGGCTATGCGGGCCGCCACCAGCGGCCGCAACTCGGCGGGCAGGCGGTCGGTCACCTCGTCGAAGAAGCCGCTGACGATGAGCTGCTCCGCCCGGCGGGTGGGCACCCCGCGGCTCTCCAGGTAGAAGCGCTGCTCGGTGTCGATCGGCCCGACCGTGGAGGCATGCGAGCAGCGCACGTCGTTGTGCTCGATCTCCAGGTTGGGCACCGATTCCGCCCACGCATCGTCGGACAGCTTGATGTTGCGGTTCGTCTGGAAGGCGTTGGTGCCGCGGGCCCCGGGTCGCACCCGGATCATGCCCGAGTACACCGAGTGGGAGCGGTCGTCGACGACGCCCTTGAACAGCAGGTCCGACGTGCCATCGGGAGCCTGGTGGTCCTGCAGGGTACGGAAGTCGAGCATCTGGCTGCCGTCGGCGAAGTACGCCGCGGCCAGCTTGCCGCTCGCGCCCCGGCCGGCGAGGCGGCAATCGATCCGCAGGCGGGCGTAGTCGCCGCCGAACGCGGCGGCCACCACCTCGACGGTGGCCTGCTGGTCGGCCCGGGCGGTGACGGTGGCGGCCTGCCAGGCGGCCGCGCCGAGATCCTGCAGGACGCCGTAGGACAGGCGGGCGTCCGGCCCGGCGTCCAGTTCGACGAGCGGCGCCAGCCAGCTGCGGCGAGCATCGCTGCGCTGGTGGTGCACGACGGCGGCCGACGAACCGGGGCCGGCGCGCACCACCAACCGGCTGAACGTGGCCCCGCCGTCACTCGAGCACCAGTCGACCACGACCACCGGCCGGTCCACCACCACACCGCGCGGTATGGCGAGCACCACGGGATCGATCCCGAACGCCCGGTTGGCCAGCACCACCGCATCCTCGCCGGCGACGCGGTCGGCGTCATCGTCGCCGAGGAGGGCGGCGCCGTCCTCTATGGAGGCCGCGGCGCCGAGGCGAACGCCGGTGGCCGCCACCGCCGGATCGAGCTCGGCCCGAACCAACCGCCCATTGGCCAGCACCACCACGCCGGCGGGGGCACCGGTGGCCTCGGCCAGGGCGAGCACGTCGGGCGGCGCTGGGTCGAGCGCTGCGCCGGCGGGCTGCAGGCCGTCGAGGTCCAGCTCGTCGATGCGGCTGTAGCGCCAGATCTCCTCGCCCTTGTCGGGTCGGGGCGCAGCGGCGAAGCGCTCGGCGGCAGCGGTACGGAAGCTGCGCAACCACGGCGGGCCGTCGAGCGCGGCGGCAGTGGTGGGGGTCAGCGAGCTCACAGGGACCGATCTCCTCGGGCAGGGGGCCGCACGCCAACCCGGCCGCGACGGCGGCGGGAGCAGGGCCCGAATTTCACCTATGAGCGTAGTGCAAAAGGGTTCGGTAGCGGCAAGAGCGGCGCCGCCGACCGGGCGGGTGCGGTCCTCAGCCGCCGGCACCGGGCTGGGACACCCGGCCCTGGCGCTCCCCATCGACGGGATCGCCCTCGACGGTCTCGGGGGTCAGGTCCGGTTCGCCCCCGACGGCGCGGGCCACCAGGAACGCACCGGTGCCCAGCACCGCCGCCAGCACGACGGTGCGGCGGGTGCGGCGCCGCGGCGTCGCCGCGACCGCGCCGGCCACCCCCGGGGTGTCCGTGCCCGCCTTCTCCGGCACCGGCGCCGCTGCTAGCGCCGGGGCGGCGGGCTCGGCCGCCTCGGGCGCCATCGGCGTCACCGGGAGCGGCACGAGCTTGCCCACCGGACCGATCGGCGCCTCCCGCAGCGTCCGGCCTGATGCCGCACCCCGCAACAGCGTGGGCCGCACGGTGACGGCGCCGGGCGCAACGGCAGCGGCGAGGTCCACCTTCGGCACCGGCGGGTTCGACGGCCCGTCCGGGCCTTCGCCGGCGGCCGCCACCGCATCGGTGAGGCCGGAGGGCGGCGGGGGCGGCTCGGGGATCCGGCGCACCGGCGGCCGCCCCCCACGCCGCCCGCAACGCCTCGGCGAAGTCGGCCCCGTCATCGCCGGCCACCGCCGGCCCGCCGGGGTTGGCGGGCGCGGCGGGTGCGGAGGGTTCGACCGGTTCGACGGGGCTGCCGCCGGGCGGCGAGCCCGGATCCTCGTCGCCGCGATCCTCGGGCACGGCCGGATCGACCGCCGGCTCCTCGAACGCCGGCTCCTCGACCGCCGGCTCCTCGACTGCGACGGGCGCATCGTCCACCGGCGCCGGTTGGTCCATCGGCAGGGGCCCCATCGGCGGCGGAGGTTCATCCGCCGCAGCGTCCACCATCGGCGTGACGGCGTCTTCCTCGACCGGCTCGCCCTCGTCGAGGCGGCCGTGCTCGGCCTCGGAGGCCCCGACGTCGTCCGCCGGCGTCGGTTCGGCCGGACCGCCCCGCTCGACCGCGAGGGCCTCGGCCACCAACGCGGCCGGCACGCTCGACGCCGCCAAGCCCCGCGGCCGTGGCCCGCGACGGGCCTCCTCGTCGGCTTGCAGCAACGGCCCCTGCAACTCGAGCGGTCGGGTGCCGAGACCCGCCGCCCCCAGCGCCAGGCCCACCGGCACGGCGAACCCCGCCGGCGGTGCCGGGCTACCCGCCGCCAGCCCGGCACCGGGCCGTAGCAGCGCCGCCCGGCGATCCGACAGCGATGGCGGGGAGAGCAGCCACTCGTCGGCCGGCACCGCGCCTTGGGCCATGGCCACCGCGGTCGCCTCATCGAGGAGGTACACCTTGAGCTCGCCCTCGCCGGCCGCTTCCCGGGGGAGCACGCCGCGCCAGCCCAGCACGGCGACACCGTGATCGAGCAGCAGCAGCGTGGCCGGACCGGGACCGGTGCGGTCGACCACCAGGGTGAACGGTGGGGCGATGCGCTCCAGCGCCCGCTCCATGGCCAGCCCGCTCAGCTCGACGCCCGCCACCCACACCCCGGCCAGACGGGCCGCCGCCACCACGGCCGCCACCGCCGAGCGTCGGGTGGCCGCTACCCGGGCCGCCACCGCCTGGTCGCGCCACAGCGGTGCGGCATGCCACACCACGGCCTCGCCGTAGCGGCGGTGCACCCCGTCGACCACCCGTGCCACCTCGGCGGGCCAACCGTCCTCGGGCCAGCCGCGCACCAGCACCGTGCGCAGCTCGGCGTCGTGAGGGTGGATGCCGACATGGGTGGGCACCCCACCCAAGCCCAGCGCCTGCCACAGCTCACCGATGCGCCGAGCCAGCGCCGCCACGTTGCGCACGACGCCGTGCACCACCACGTCGGCGGCGAGGTCCGCCTCGGCGTCATCGACCACGGCCGGCTGCTCGTCACGCTCGACCACCACGACGCGCAGCAGCCCATCGTCGATCGACAGGCCGGCGACGACGCCCGTCGGGGCGAGCTGGGCAGGCTGGTGAGGCTCCATGGCCTAACCAAAGATGAGGCGTGCGACTCCCCCAACAAGGCGATGGTCCCCTCGCAGCGTCACCAGCCGATCACGCTGGGATCAGGGACCCATCCGGCGCGGCGCTTCGGCCGGCAAGCGGGCCTTCCGACCTGCTGCCGATCACCCCCGTCCGAACAGACGGCGCCAGAAGGGTCGCTGTGCGCGCGCACGCTCCGCCTCGACCTCAGCCAGCACCGAGGGTCCGACGGCGTTCACGATGTCCTCCGCCTCGTCGAGGAGGCGGGCGACACGGTCGTCCTCGGAGCCCAGGCCCGGCGGTTCCTGCGGGGTGGGCGGCGTGACCAGCGTGCCGTGCTTCCAGTTCACGTCGGCCAGCCGGCGCTCGTAGCCGGGACAGTGGTCCGGGCAACGCCACGGCGCCTCGGGCGCCAGGTCGATGTTGCACTTCCGCACGGTCTCGCCGTTGGCGTAGGTGCGGGACTCGAAGTTCTTGCACTCTTCCCGCATGGGCATGACACCAGTGTGCCTCCCAGGCGGACCCTGTCCGCGAGCGATCCCGGCCACCGGCCGGGATCGCAACGAAGCCTTTACCCCCAACCCCTCAGCCGACGCTGCCCACGCCACCTGCGCTGGGGGCTGCGCCCCCAGACCCCAACCGCTCCGGGCTCGCTGGCGCTCGCGCCGGAGGGCAGCGTCGGCTTCGCAACGGCCCGGCATGGGGTAGGGGCCCCATGCTCGGGAGGAGGATGGGGTTGGGGCCCCATCCGGGAGCGCCGAAGGCGCCAGCCAACACAGCTCAGCCGACGCTGCCCTCCATCTGCAGCTCGATGAGGCGGGACCACTCGACGGCGTACTCCATGGGCAGGGTGCGGGTCACCGGCTCGATGAAGCCGTTGACGATCATGCCCATGGCCTGCTCCTCGGACAGCCCGCGGGAGCGCAGGTAGAACAGCTGCTCATCGGCGACACGGCTCACCGTGGCCTCGTGGCCGATCACGGCGTCCTTCGCCCCGATCTCCATGTACGGGTACGTGTCGGAGATCGACTCGTCGTCGAGCAGCAACGCGTCGCACTGCACGTGGGACTTGCAGCCGTAGGCGCCGTCCTCCACCCGGACCAGGCCCCGATAGGAGGTGCGGCCGCCGTCCTTGGAGATCGACTTCGACACGATCTTGGAGGTGGTCTCCGGCGCGGCGTGGGTCATCTTGGCGCCGGCGTCCTGGTGCTGACCGGGGCCGGCGTAGGCCACTGAGAGCACCTCACCCGACGCCTTCGGGCCCACCATCACCACCGCCGGGTACTTCATGGTCAGCCGCGAGCCGATGTTGCCGTCGATCCACTCCATGTGGCCCTCGGCCTCGACCCGGGCCCGCTTGGTGACCAGGTTGAACACGTTGTTCGACCAGTTCTGGATGGTGGTGTAGGTCACCCGGGCCGACGGCTTGACCACGATCTCCACCACCGCGGAGTGCAGCGAGTCGGAGCTGTACACCGGCGCCGAGCAGCCCTCGATGTAGTGCACCTTCGAACCCTCATCGGCGATGATCAGCGTCCGCTCGAACTGGCCCATGTTCTCGGCGTTGATGCGGAAGTACGCCTGCAGCGGCATGTCCACCTCGACGCCGGGGGCACGTAGATGAACGACCCGCCGGACCACACCGCCGAGTTCAGCGCCGAGAACTTGTTGTCGTTCGGCGGGATCACCTTGCCGAAGTACGGCTTCACCAGGTCCGGGTACTCGCGCACCGCGGTGTCCATGTCGCAGAAGATGACGCCCTGCTGCTCGAGCTCGGCCCGGTTGCGGTGGAACACCACCTCGGACTCGTACTGGGCGGTGACGCCGGCGAGGTACTTGCGCTCGGCCTCGGGGATGCCGAGCTTCTCGTAGGTCGTCTTGATGGCCTCGGGCAGGTTGTCCCACTCGTCGACCTGATGGTCGGTCGGCTTGATGTAATAGAAGATGTCGTCGAAGAAGATCTGCGACATGTCGCCGCCCCAGTTCGGCATGGGGCGCCGCTCGAAGTGCTTCAGCGACCGGAGCCGGAAGTCCCGCATCCAGTCCTGCTCGCTCTTCATCCACGACATCTCGTTCACGAGCTCTTCACTGAGGCCGCGCCGCGGCTTGAAGACGTAGTCCTCGGCGTCTGACCAGCCGAGCTTGTAGCGGCTGAGGTCGAGGTCGAACTCGGTGTTGGCCATCGGGTCGCTCCAGCTGATATCGCGCCCAGCGCGGGGGCACTGAGACGACGGGTGTCGGGTACCGTGAGGCGGAGAGGTTCCGCACGCTCGGGAATTTCTCCTACGACGATAGTAACAAACCCCCGGCTGTCCGCCATCCCTGCTTCGAGCGGCTCCGGAGCGCACCGATGCCCGACGCAGCACGACTGTCCGACCAGGCGCCCAGCGAGCCGTCGCGCCATCCCTGCGGCCCCACCGACACCACCCCGGCTCCCGACCGGCGGGCGTCAGGGTGCCCGCCGGCGACCAACGGGTCGGGCGGCACCCTGCCGCGTGGCCAAGCGGCGGAGGGCGGAGACGGGGAAGGGGACGGGGACGGGACAGGGATCCGGGCCGAGCACTCGGCCATCCCGGACGCGACCGTCGCCGCTACGGCGCTCCTGGAGCGGCTGAGCACCGGGGCCGCCCTCATCGACCACGACGGCGTGGTCCGCTGGTGCAACAGCGCCTTCGCCGCGCTGCGCGGCGTCGAGCCGGCCACGGTGGTCGGGCGGTCGATCACCACCCTGCACGGCAGCGGTGACAACCCCTACGCCAGCGAGCAGGCGCTGCGCCTCGACCGGGAGCCCGGCGCCGAGTACCGCTTCACCCGGCTGGTCGCCGGACGCCCGCTCGTGCACGTGTTGCGGGTGATCGCCACCGACGCGTCACCCGCCGGTGACGCCGGCGGGGGCCGGCGCTGGTTCGTGCTCGAGACCGTGCCGGCCGAGGCCGGGCCCGTCGTGCGGGCCGGGCCGTTCCCGGAGGCCATCGCGGCGCGCGACGGCCGGTTGCTCGCCGCCAACGACGCCTTCGCCCGGCTGGTCGGCGAACGGGCGAGCCGCCTGGCCGGCACCTCGCTGTTCGAGCTGGTGGCCGGGGCCGACGCCGAGCGCCTGGCCGAGGCGCTCGCCGACGCGCTGGCCGAGCCCGAGAACGGGCTCGACGCCACGCTCGTCGAGGTCCACCTCGCCCGCAACGACTCGCGACCCAGCTGGGCCGAGCTCGCCCTCACCGCCACCGCGGCGGTCGGCGCCGACCCGGTCGTGGCCGTGCGGGCCCGCGACGTGACCGACCGCAAGCGTGACGAGCTGCTGCTCGCCGAGGTGTTCGACGGCTCGCCGTCGCCCTACGCGCTCGTCGGGAGCGATGGCACCGTGCACAGCGCCAACCCGGCCTGGCGCCACGCGTTCGGCGCGCACAGCCTCGGCGGGCGCATCACCGACCTGCTCAGCGGCGAGGACCGCAGCCGTCTCGCCGACGCCCTGCGGGCCTGCGTGGCCGGACGGGCCGGCGGCTGCGAGCTGACCGTCGTGGTCGACGACGGCGAGCAGGCGCCATTCCTCGCCCGGGTCCGGGCCACCCCGCTGCACGATCTCAGCCACCGCACCGAGCGCCTGCTCGTGACGGTGGAGGACCTCACCGAGCACGCGCTGGAGGTGGAGTCCGCTCGCCGCAGCGCGGCGATCGCCCGCTCCGCGCTCGACGACGTCGACCTCGCCGTCACCGTGCACGAGCCCGACGGGACCATCCGCGAGCTGAACCTGGGCGCGCACCGCCTGTTCGGGCCCGAGGCCACCGAGCTGGTGGGCCACGCCGGGCTGCCGGCCTGGTGGCGACCGCAGGCCGCCGACGGCAGCCCGTTGCCGGAGGAGGACCACCCGGTGCACCGGGTGCTCGCCGGCCATGCCCCTGCGGCCGAGGCGGTCATCGGCCTGCGCCTGGGCAGCGGCGAGCGCACCGACACCCGGCGCTGGTTCCTGGTCAGGGCCCGAGCGCTGCGGGACACCACACTCCGCCACCGGGTGGGCGCCGTCGCCACCTATAGCGACATCACCACGCTGCACAAGGAACTGATCGGCGCCCAGGGAGATCGCAGCTCCCTCCTCGGCGCCATCGAGTCACTCCCGGTGCCCGCCTATCAGACCGGCCGGGACCACCTGCCGGTGCGGGTGAGTGGCGCCCTGCGACGCCTGGCCGCCGACCTGGCGGCCTCACCCCCGGCGCGTGACACCGCCGAGCCGGCCGTCGCCCGGGCCGGCAACCACGCCGGCTCGCGGGCGGGCCCGAGCGACACCGCGCCCCCGGCCCAAACCGCCGGGGCGGACCACGTCGGCGAACCCGGCGACGGCACCGAGGTGGTGGTCGATCTGACCAGTGAACCGCCGGCCCGCTTCGACCGGCCAGCCCGCGGCCGTCGCGTCACCCCACCCGCCGATCGCACCCCCGGCCGCTCGAGCGCCGGCGGCCCGCCCGGTGACCCCGGCCCGGTGCAGGACCTCTTCGACCTGGTGCACCGCTACGACCGGCGCACCGTGGCCGACGCCCTCGCCGAGGTGACCCGCCAGGGCGCCACCGTGCGGGTCCAGCACCGGCTGGCCGCCGCCGAGGGCACCCACTGGGTCGACCACCAGATCACGCCGCTCGTGACCGACGGCGAGCTCGACGGCTTCGTCGGGGTGCTGATCCCGCTGCCCGAGTGGGTGGCGCAGGGAGATCGCACCCGACGCCTGGTCCGCCTGGTGGAGACGGCCAACGAGCTGGTCGGTGAGTTCGAGCTCGACAGCGGCCGGGTCACCTACCTCAACCCCCGCGCCCAGCAGACCTTCGAGGTGCCCGACCACCACCTCGACCGGCTCACCCTGACCGACCTCTACACCGCTGACAGCGACAGCGTGTTCGCCACCAGCATCTGGCCCGCCCTGCTCGAGCACTCGCAGTGGGACGGCGAGCTGGCCATGCGGACGATGTCGGACAGCGTGCTGCGGGTCCAGCAGTGGATCACCGCCGAGTGGGAGGGCGACCGGATCATCCGCCTCGTCGCCGTGGGCCATGACGTCACCGCCCGCAGCCGGCGGGAGGCCGAGCTGGCCGAGCGAGCCTCCCATGACTGGCTCACCGGGCTGTCCAACCGATCCCGCCTGCTGGAGAGCCTCGAAGCCGCCCTCGCCCGGGCCCGGCGCAACCAGCGACTGGTGGCGCTCGCCTTCCTGGACCTCGACCGCTTCAAGCTGGTCAACGACCGCTTCGGCCACGAGGCCGGCGACCAGCTCCTGGTGCAAGTGGCGGAACGGCTCCGATCGGTCGTGCGGCCCAGCGACCTCGTCGCCCGGCTCGGGGGTGACGAGTTCGTGGTGCTCTGCGACACCGTCGACGACAAGTCCCAGGCCTTCGCCATGGCCCACCGGGTGGCCAACGCCCTGAGCGCCAACCCCTACACCGTCGACGGCACCACCGTGCGGGTCACCGCCTCCGTCGGCCTGGCGCTGTCTCGGGGCACCGAGAGCCCCGACGGGCTGCTGCGCAACGCCGACGCCGCGCTGTACCGGGCCAAGGAGACCGGCCGGCACCGCATCGCGCTGTTCGACGAGTCGATGCGCAGCCGGGTCAGCAACCGCGAGATCCTGGCCGAGGAGCTGCGGGCCGCCCTCGCCGCCGGCGACATCACCGTGCACTACGAACCCGCCATCGACCTGCGCAGCGGCGAGGTCCGTGCCGTGGCCGCGCTCGCCCGCTGGGAGCATCCCGAGCGGGGCCTGCTGACCACCACCGACTTCGCCGAGGTGGCCGAAGCGGCCCGCCTGCTGCCTGCGCTGTGCGAGCACATCCTGTCCGACGCCGCCGAGCGGGCCCGATCCTGGCAACACCGCTTCGGCGGGTCGGCGCCGCCCATCCACGTGCCCGTCACCAGCCACCAGGTGGTGGACGCCAGCCTGGTCGACACCGTCGCCGTCGCCCTGCGGCGCAGCGGCCTGCGGCCCGGTCTGCTCTGCCTCGAGATCGACGAGGCCGTCCTGCTCGAGGACACCGAACGGGCGATCGGGACCGTGCGCGACCTCAAGGCGCTCGGCGTCCGGTTGGCCATCGCCGGGTTCGGTACCGGCTACTCGTCGCTGTCGTACCTGTCCCGCCTGCCGGTGGACGTGGTCAAGATCGATCGCTCCTTCGTGGAGGCTGCGCCCCGACCGGCCCGCGTCGGCGGTGGTGGCCGGGGCCATCGTCTCGCTCGCCCAGGCCCTCGGCCTGTCCACCATCGGCGAAGGCGTGGCGAACGCCGGCCGGTTGCAGGCTGCGCCGGCTCGGCTGCGACGCCGGCCTCGGACCGCTTCAGCGCTGCCCTGGCGGGCGACGCCATCGACGCCTTCCTGGCCGAACGCACCGGGCACCCGGGCGCATCGGGCGCCGGCGGACCGGGCACCGGACGCGATGGGGCCGGGACGAGCACGCCCTAACCTGGGCCCATGACCTCCGCCACCGCGGCCCACGAGAACCGAGACGGGCCTGCGCATGGGCACGGCCATGCCCACCCCGAGCCATCGGCGGTCGGCCGGGCACGGGGCGGCCGGGCGTGGGTCGCACCGGTGTCCGTGGGCGCCGCCGCCCTCGCCGGTTGTGTGCTCGTGGGGCTGCTGCAGCGCGACGAGGCGGGCCCCACCACCTGTCCGTTCCGGGCCATCACCGGGCTCGACTGCCCCGGCTGCGGCATGACCAGGGGCCTGTCGGCCTTCGTGCGGGGCCGGCCCGGCACAGCGGCCGACTTCAACCTGCTGCTCATCGCCTCGCTGCCGCTGGTCGCCTACGCCTACCTGGTGTGGCTCGCCGCCGCCTTCGGCCGGCGGCTGCCCGTGCCCCGTCCGGGCCGCGGCACCTACCTCGTGGTCGGTGCCCTCGCGGTGGCGTTCTCGGTGGTGCGCAACCTGCCCATCGGCATCGGGCGCTACCTCAACTCCGACCCCGCGCGCTGACGCGCAGCTGGGGCGGGCTCAGTCGAGCCGGCGCAGACCGGCCTTGTAGCGGTGGACCCGGTCCACGTAGTGGCCGACCGACTCCTCGATGGTGGCCCGATCGGCCGCCCCCTCCTTGATCACGCAGGGGATGCCCACCGCCAGCGCACCGGCGGGGACCACCTTGCCCGGCGGCACCAGGGCACCGGCCCCGACCAGGGCCCAGCTGCCCACCCGCACCCGGCGCAGCAGCACCGAGGTGGAGCCGACGAGGACGTTGTCCTCGATGTTGGCGCCCTCGATGTGGGCGAGATGGCCGACGACCACGTCGGAGCCGATCGTGGTCGGGTTCTCCTCCCAGGTGTGCACCACCACGCCGTCCTGGATGGAGGTGCGCTCGCCGACGGTTATCGGCCCGTCGTCGCCGCGCAGGACCGCCGAGGGCCACACCGAGCTGAACGCGCCGATGGTCACGTCGCCGATGACGGTGGCATCGGGGTGCACGAACGCGTCGGGATGGATGACGGGGACGAGGTCCCCCAGTGCGTAGATCGCCATGGTGTCCGCTCTACCCGCCGCTCAGTCGAGCGGCGCGAACGAGCCGTACTTCCCGGTGTAGAACAGCAGCGGGCTGACGTCGCGCTCGTCGACATCCATCTCCTGCACCGCACCGACGACGATCCAGTGGTCACCGCCGTCGTAGGTGGCGTGCACGCTTGCATCCATCCACGCCAGGCAACCACCGAGCTTGGGCGAGCCGGTGACCGGTGCCGGCTCCCAGTCCACGCCGGCGAACTTGTCCTCCGCCTTCGACGCGAACGTGGCCGTCATGGCCAACTGGTCGTCGGCCACCACGTTGACGCAGAACGCACCCGAGTTGGCGATGGCCGCGTACGAACCGGACGTCTTGGTGGGCAGGAAGGCCACCAGCGGCGGATCGAGCGACACCGAGGTGAACGAACCGATGGCCAGGCCGGTGGGGTGGCCCTCGTCGACGGCGGTCACGATGGTCACCCCGGTGGGGAAGCGCCCCAGGACCTTGCGGAAGTGGGCGGGATCGCTGGCGGGTGGGCGTTCGCTCATGGCGGCGCACCCTAGCCGCCGCCCGCCGGGGGTCGCTCAGTACGACCCGGCGACGCGCGCCGCGCCGGCCGCGCCCGCCACACGGGTGCGGTGCGGCGCCGGAGTGAGGAAGCGGTCCGCCGCTGCGGCGAGGGCGTGAGCGGGCCCGGCATCCGTGCCGCCCGCCGGCAACCGCAGGGTCAGCCCCTCCCGGGCGGCGATCACGTCGAACCCGCAACCCGCCTGGAGGCGGGCCTCACCGAGCAGCTGGTCCACCGTGGCGTCGTCGTGCAAGGGATCGTGGTGGAACAGGGCCAGCGTGCGGGCCTCCGCCCGGCGGGCCACCTCCACCGCGTAGGGCACCGTCGAGTGGCCCCAGTTGGACTTGGCGGCGAACTCCTCCGGTGTGTACTGCGCGTCGTGGATCAGCAGGTCGACCCCACGGGCCAGGGCGAGGACCTGCTCGTCCACCTGTTCGGCGTGCTCGCCCGGCTGCTGGTGGTCCGGGATGTAGGCGAGCGACGCGCCCTCCCACTCCAGCCGGAAGCCGGCGGTGGGACCCACGTGGGGCACCGTGCGAGCGGTGACCGTGACCGGGCCCAGCGGGAACGTGCCACCCGGTTCGGCCTCCCGCACCGTGATGGTGCCGGGCAGCTCCGCCACCGTGACCGGGAAGAACGGCGGCCGCAGGCACGTGTCGAGCGCCTCGCCGAGCGTCATGCCACTGCCCGGCGGCGGGGCCAGCAGGTCGATGTGGCTGCCGGGGCGCGGCGCGGGACCGAAGAACGGCAGGCCCTGCACGTGGTCCCAGTGGAGGTGGCTGACCAGGGCGGTTGCCCGGAACGGCACGGCCGGGTCGAGCGACTCCCCGTAGATCCGGCAACCGGTGCCGAGGTCGAGCAGGATCGGGTGGGCGCCGGGCGCCTCGACCACCACACAGGACGTGTTGCCGCCGTACTGGTGCACCTCGGGCGAACAGCACGGCGTCGAGCCGCGGACGCCGAAGAACCGCACCAGCAGCTCGCCGCCGGGACGAACCGTGGGATGGCGCTCCCCCGAGGTCATCCGCGCACCGTAGCGAGCGCACCGGCCGCATCGGAAGAGCATGTGACGAGTATCACCGTTGCAGATAGCTCGAATCGCGCACCGTGGCGGACGGACCGTGGTGGTGGGTGGCCGGCACCGTCACGCAGCCGAGCGGCGAGCGGAGACGTCGGTCACGGCGTAGGCTCCGCCCGTGGCCCAGGCACCGACCCTTCCGGACGGCCTCGTCGCCGTCGTCAAGCGCGACTGCCCCACCTGCGTGCTGGTGGCACCGGTCCTCGGGGAGCTGCAGCGGGCGGGCGTGGCCCTCACCGTGTACACCCAGGACGACCCCGACTTCCCCGCCGAGGTCGACGGCCGCCGCGACGACCGCGACCTCGCGGTGTCGTACCTCCACGGCATCGAGACGGTACCCACCCTGCTCCGGGTGGAGGACGGCCGCGAGACCGACCGTCGCGAAGGCTGGTCGCGACCCCAGTGGGAGGCGTTCACCGGCATCGGGGGCCTCGGGGCCGAGCTGCCGGAGCACCGACCGGGCTGCGGCTCGCTGTCGGTCGACCCCAACCTGGTGGACGAGCTGCGGGTCCGCTTCGAGGGCGGGGTGCTGCGCGCCCGCCGCCTCGAGCTCGCCTCGCTCGAAGACGAGATGGAGGCGCTGTTCGAGCGGGGCTGGACCGACGGGCTCCCGGTGGTCCCGCCCACCGAGGCACGCGTGCTGCGCATGCTCGAGGGCACCTCCCGCGAGCCGCAGGACGTGGTGGCGGTGGTGCCGCCGCAGCTGGTCCCCGTCACCGTCGAGAAGGTGGCCATCAACGCGGTGATGGCCGGCTGCAAACCGGAGTACCTGCCGGTGGTGCTGGCCGCCGTGGAGGCCGCCTGCACCGAGCAGTTCAACATCCATGGCCTGCTGTGCACCACGTACTACTCCGGGCCGCTGCTGATCGTGAACGGTCCCCTCACCACCCGGATCGGCATGAACAGCGGGCACAACGTGCTCGGGCAGGGCAACCGGGCCAACTCCACCATCGGCCGGGCGTTGCAGCTCATCGTGCGCAACGTCGGCGGCAGGCGTCCGGGCGGGATGGCATCGACCGCGCCGCCTTCGGCTCGCCGGGCAAGGTGGGCTGGTCCATCGCCGAGAACGAGGCCGAGCTGCCGGCCGGCTGGGTGCCGATGTCGGTCGAGGCCGGGTTCGCCGCCGGCGAGAACACCATGTCGTTGTTCGCCGGTCATGGGCCGTCGGCCGTGGTGGACCAGCTGTCGCGCACGCCGGAGGACCTCATCGAGGCGTTGGTGCGCAAGGTCGCCTCCAACTTCGATCCCAAGTTCTTCGCCCGCCGCCTCGACAACCTCCTGCTCATCATCGGCCCGGAACACGGGCGGGTGTTCGCCGAGGGCGGCTGGGACAAGGCGCGCGTGCGGGCCGAGCTCAACCAGCGGATCTTCGCCGCCCACGGCATCGACGTGCCGGAACCCCGCTGGGACGCCCCCGCCATCGTGTTCGCCGGTGGCGACGCCGGCCTGTTCTCGGCCCTGATCGAGGGCTGGGTGTCGGGCCCCACCGGCAGCCAGATGATCTGCCACCCCATCCGAACCTGATCCTGACCCGACTCGACCTCCCCGAGGGAGCGCCCATGACCACCGTGTTGGACCCGACCAACGAGGCACAGCCGGTCGCCCGGCAGCGAAGCGAACGTGCCGCCGTCATCGACGGCATGACCATCGGGCTGCTCGACATCCGCAAGCCGCGCGGCAACGTGTTCCTCGACCGCCTCCAGGAACGCCTCGAGGAGCGCGGCTTCACCGTCAAGCGCTACGCCAAGCCCACGTTCACCAAGCCGGCGCCGGCCGATCTGCGCCACCAGATCTCCCAGGAGTGCAACCTGGTGATCGAAGCGCTCGCCGATTGAGGCAGCTGCACGTCGTGCAGTGTGCACGACACCGTTGACCTGGAGATCCGCGGGATCCCGTCCGTCTTCGTGGCGTCCGACGTGTTCATCGACGCCGCCGCGTCACAGGCCGCCGCCCTGGGGTTGGAACCGGCCCGGGTGTTCGTCCCCCACCCCATCCAGGACCGCACCGACGACGAGATGCGGGCCATGGCCGACGACGCCGTGGAGCAGCTCCTCGCCCACCTGCGCGCCGGCTAGCCGGCCTGTCCGTCGCCCGGTCAGCCGGGCAGTCGGTACTCGACGCCGGCCGTTCCGCCCTGGTGGCGGACGGCCAGGCCGTCGGCCACCAGCGTGGCGGCCACCCGCACGGCCCGCGCCCGGTCATCGGGCCAGCCCATGACCGCGGCCAGCTCGGCGTCGGGCACCGGCGCGCGCCGCAGCGCGTCGACCAGCCGGCCGCGGCCCTGGCGATCGGAGCCCTCGAAGCGGGACTGCCCGCCGGACACGCCGGCGCTGCCCACCGCCGGGTCGGGGTCGGGCCGGCCGGCCGTCGACCAGGCGCAGCCGGCCGCCAGCGGACAGACCGGGCAGGCCTGCGTGCGGGCCGCGCACACGGTGCGTCCCAGGTCGAGCAGCGCCTGGTTCCACGCCCATCCGCAGCCTTCGGGCACGGCTGTGTCGGCCAGCCGCTGGACCTCGGCGCGCCCCAGGCGCCGACCGCAACGACGGGCCAGGATGCGGGCCACGTTGGTGTCGACCACGGCCACGTCGGCCTCGAAGGCGAAGGCGAGCACCGCCCTGGCCGTGTACGGCCCGATGCCCGGTAGGGCCTGCAGGAGGGCGAGGTCGGCCGGGAACGCGCCGCCGTGGCGGTCGGTGAGCGCCTGGGCCGTCCGCCACAGCGCCAGCGCCCGGCGGTTGTAACCGAGGCCTTGCCAGCGTTCGATCACCGTCGCCGCCGGCGCCGACGCGCACGCCCGGGCATCGGGGAAGGCGTCGAGGAACGGCTGGTAACGGGCCAGCACCCGGGCGAGCAACAGGTCTGCTGCAGCATGACCTCGGACACCAGCACCGCCCACGGGTCCGGGTCTGCCGCCAGGGCAGGTCGCGACGGCCGTGCTCGGCGAACCAGGCCAGCAGCGGCGCGGGTCGGGGCCAGGGCGGAGTCGGCCCCGGGCGCATCGACCGACCGTCCGGCGCGTCGGCTCACCCCCAGATGTCCCGGTCGTCGTAGGGCCGCTTGCGGGCGGGCGCCGCCGAGCGCCGCCACACCAGCACCTTGCGCTTGAAGTAGCAGACCTCCTCGCCGCGCTGGTTGATGCCCTTGGTCTCCACGGTGACCACGCCCCGGTCGTCCTTCGACTTCGACGGGGCCACGTCGAGCACCCGGGTCTCGGCGTAGATCGTGTCGCCGTGGAACGTGGGCATCTTGTGCTGCAGCGTCTCGATCTCGAGGTTGGCGATGGCCGCACCCGACACGTCGGGCACCGACATGCCCAGCACCAGCGAGTAGACGAGGTTGCCGACCACCACGTTGCGGCCGTGGACCGTCTCCTGCTCCGCGAACCAGGCGTTGGAGTGCAGCGGGTGGTGGTTCATCGTGATCATGCAGAAGAGGTGGTCGTCGGCCTCGGTGATCGTCTTGCCGGGCCAGTGCTTGTACACGTCGCCGACGGTGAAGTCCTCGAGGTAGCGGCCGAAGGGACGCTCGATGGCTTCCATGGGGCGCAGCGTAGGAGGGCGGTGGTGCGGCCCGGCAAGCCGCCGTTCAGGGTCGGTCGGCCAGCTCGGGCGGCGTGTGCGCCCGCACCGGCGGCAACTCCCCTGTCCAACGTTGCACCTCGACCAGGCAGCTCTGGGCGGCGGGCGCCTGTGACAGCGACGACGCCGGGCGGTTGGAGGTGAGCACGTTGGCGTTGCCGTGCACGCACAGCGAGTCGGGGTCGCCGGGTTCGAGCGGGTCGTACCACGACCCCACGGGCAGCACGGCCACCCCGGCTCGCACGCCGTCGGTGATGGCCACCGCAGCCAGGCAGGCGCCGCGGTCGTTGAACACCCGCACCACGTCACCGTCGGACAAGCCGCGGGCGGCGGCGTCGTCGGGGTGCAGGCGCAGCACCTCCCGGCCGGATCGTTTGGTGCCCAACGAGACCCGGCCGAAGTCGAGCTGGCTGTGCAGCTTGCCGGCGGGCTGGTTGGTCAGCAGCTGCAGGGGGAACCGCTCGGCCAGTGGCGAACCGGCGCCCTCCACCGGCTGGATCCAGGTAGGGGTGGGCGGGCAGTCGTCCAGACCGAACGCCTCGATCACCGGCGAGTGCAGCTCGATGCGGCCCGACGGCGTCCGCAGCGGGTGGGCGTCGGGATCGGCCCGGAACTCCTCGAGGAGCACGCGGGGTCGCTCCGGGCGGGGTAGCCGCACCACGCCCTTCGCCCGGAACTCCTCGAAGTCGGGCAGCGGCGCACCCTGGGCCGCCGCCCGCTCGCGGGTGGTGTCCCACAGGCGGCGCAACCAGCCGTCGATGTCGAGGCCGTCGGTGAACGCGTCCCGCAGACCGAGGTGGGCGGCGATGGCGGCGAACGCCTCGTGGTCGCTGCGGGCCTCGCCGGGAGGGTCCAGCACCTTGGGCATGGCCACGATCGCCCCGGTCAGTGGGGACGAACCGAAGTCGTCGCGCTCGAGGGTGTGGGAGATGGGCAGCACCAGGTCGGCGTGGCGGGCGAGCGGGTTCCACACCTGCTCGTGCACGATCACCGTCTCGGGCCGCTGCCACGCCCGTACCAGCGCGCCGAGGTCCTGGTGGTGGTGGAACGGGTTCCCGCCGCACCAGTACACCAGCCGGATGTCGGGGTAGTGGTACGTGCAGCCGTCGTAGGTGAACGGCTCGCCCGGTCGTTCGAGCAGCTCGGTGATGCGGGCCACCGGGATGAACGCGTCGACCGCGTTCGGGCCGGTGGGCAGACGGGGCAGCGAGAAGCTGTGCTCGGCGGAACCGACCCGGTTGACCGAGCCGTAGCCCAGGCCGAAGCCGCCGCCCGGCGTGCCGATCTGACCCAGCAGGGCGGCCACCGCCACCGTGGCCCAGTACGCCTGCTCGCCGTGCTCGGATCGCTGCAGCGACCACGATGCGCTGAGCATCGACGGTCCGGCGGCGAGATCGCGGGCGAGTTGCCGGATGCGCTCGGCGTCGATCCCGCAGACGGTGGCCGCCCAGCCGGCGTCGCGGCCGCGCAGGCTCTCGAGGAACCGGTCGACCCCGCTGCAGCAGCGCTGCAGGAACGCCTCGTCGTGCAGGCCCTCGTCGACGAGCGTGTGGGCGATCCCGAGCAGCAGCGCCGTGTCCATACCGGGCAGTATGGGCAGCCAGTCGGCGCCGAGCTCGGCGTCGACGTCACCCCGCAGCGGCGACACGTTGAGGATGCGGACCCCGGCGTCGCGCAGCGCCCGTAGCCCACCGGGCGCCTGGTGGCGGTAGGTGCCGCCGTTCTCCACCTGCTGGTTCTTCGACGGCAGCCCGCCCAACGCCACCAGCAGCCGGCCGTGGCGGGCCAGCACCTCGAAGGAGGTGTGGTTGCCGAGCACCTCGAACCACGGGGCGACGATGTGGGGGACGATGACCTGGGCGGCGGCGTAGGAGTAGGAGTCTCGGCTGATGGTGAAGCCGCCAAGCAGGTTGAGGAAGCGGTACAGCTGGCCCTGCGCGTAGTGGAACCGACCGGCGGAGGCCCAGCCGTAGCTGCCGGCGAAGATCGACTGGTTGCCGTGGTCGCGGCGGACCCGGTCGAGCTCGGCGGCGGCCAGCGCGGTGGCGTCGTCCCAGGAGAGCTCGACGAACGGCTCGCCACCGCGGCGCCGGTCGGGTGCGTCCTCAGGCCGGCGGCGTCCGGACTCGACCTCGTCGAGGTAGCCCCGCCGAGCCGCCGGGCGACGGATGCGCAGCGGGTGGTCGTGCACGTCGAGCAGGCTCTGTCCGATCGGCGACGGGTCGGGATCGGCGGCCACGCCGCGCACCTCGGTGATGCGGCCGTCGGACACCGCCAGCTCGAAGGTGCCCCAATGGGTGAACGCCGTCGCCATCCCCCCAGTCTGCTGCGTCCGCACCGCCCGGCACGACCGGCCGGGGCTCGCCGCAGCACCCGGGACGGCACCAGGTCCGCGTCGCGCGCAACAGCGGGCCACCGACACGTCGCCGAACCGCCCACGCGCATCGCGCCCTCGCGTGACATCACCGGATGACGGGTGGCGCTGGCGCCGCACCAAGACCTGGGGAGCGGTGATGCTCAACACCCCGGAGGGCGCCAGGTCGGCGTCGCGAGCGCCAGCGAGCAGCCGACGCCCGGCGAGCGACGAGCCGACCAACATAAGCACGGACATCACCGGATGACGGGTGGCGCTGGCGCCGCACCAAGACCTGGGGAGCGGTGATGCTCAACACCCCGGAGGGCGCGGAGGTCGGCCGTCGCGAGGCGCCAGCGGGCAGCCGGCCTGACGGCGAGCAGCGAGCCGACCAACAGGCTCACCGACATCACTGGATGACGGGTGGCGCTGGCGCCGCACCAAGACCTGGGGAGCGGTGATGCTCAACACCAGGGACGGCGCCAGGTCGGCGTCGCCGAGCGCCAGCGAGCGTGACTACCCGATGACGACAGCGAGGCGACCAACGAATATGAGCAGTGAATTCCCCGCCGGTAACCTTCGCCCCCCATGACCAGCGTGGATCTGCAGGAAGTGGCGTCCGTCATCGAGATCGCCTCCGGCGTCGTGCGAGACGCCATCGCGGAGCTGAAGAAGCTCGATGACCCCGAGGTCCGCCAGGTGATCATGTACGAGCTGGCCCATGCCGCCTCGGCCACCGAGACGGCTCGCGGTCTGCTCGACTATGGCCAGAAGGGCGAGTACGAGTCGAGGATCACCGCCGCCTTCGTCGCCGATGCGGTGGCGGACCTCGCCGGCAAGCTCTACGGCCGGGAGGCCGAGTGGGGGGTGGCCCCCGGCGCCCTCGACGGCGCCCGGGACTTCGTGGCCCGCTACCGCCACACCGACTTCGTGGCCGCGCTGGCCGACGACCCCGGCAACCGCCACCTCGACACCGATTTCGAGCTGGTGCAGGACACGTTCCGCCGCTTCGCCGAGGAGCAGGTGATGCCCCGGGCGGAGCACATCCACCGCAACAACGAGGACATCCCCGAGGAGCTGATCGCGGGCCTGGCCGAGATGGGCCTGTTCGGGCTGTCGATCCCCGAGGCGTACGGCGGTTTCGCCACCGGCGGCCAGTCCGACTACCTCGGCATGATCATCGCCACCGAGGAGCTGTCCCGGGCATCGCTGGGGGCGGCGGGCTCGCTGATCACCCGTCCCGAGATCCTGGCCCGGGCGCTGGAGACCGGCGGCACCGAGGAGCAGAAGCAGCACTGGCTGCCGAAGCTGGCCACCGGCGAGCTGCTGGCCGCAGTGGCCCTGACCGAGCCGGACTACGGCTCCGACGTGGCCAACCTCAAGGTCACCGCCACCCCCACCGAGGGTGGCTACCACATCAACGGCGTGAAGACGTGGTGCACGTTCGCGGCCCGGGCCGATGTGCTGATGCTCCTGGCCCGCACCGACCCGGACCGGTCCAAGACCCACCGCGGCCTCACCCTGTTCGTGGTGCCCAAGCCGGTGGGCGACGGCCACGGCTTCGTGCTCAACGACAGCCAGGGCGGCAAGCTCGAGGGCCGGCCGATCGACACGCTCGGCTACCGCGGCATGCACTCCTACGAGCTGGCGTTCGAGAACTGGTTCGTGCCCGCCGAGAACGTGATCGGCGGTGACGCCGGCCTGGGCAAGGGCTTCTACTACCAGATGGCCGGCTTCGAGAACGGCCGGTTGCAGACCGCGGCCCGGGCCATCGGCGTGATGCAGGCGGCCTACGAGGCGGCCCGTGACTACGCCAACAACCGCATCGTGTTCGGCGAGCCCATCGTCAACTTCCAGCTGACCCGGGCCAAGCTCGGTCGCATGGTGGTCACCATCCAGGCCGCCCGCCAGTTCGCCTACGAGGTCGGCCGCCTGCTGGCCAAGGGGCGAGGGGCAGATGGAGGCGTCGATGGTCAGCGCCTACGTTCGCCGGGCCGCCGAGTGGGTCACCCGGGAGGCGATGCAGATCCACGGCGGCATGGGCTACGCCGAGGAGTACCCGGTGAGCCGGTACCGGACGCCCGGGTGCTGTCGATCTTCGAGGGCGCCGACGAGACGCTGCAGCCTCAAGGTGATCGCGCGCCGCCTTCTCGCCGGCTGACCACCTCCACGTAGCCGGCGATCGGCGCGACGCCGCGCTCGCCGGAGGACGCCATCGGCCCCGCTGCCCGGGACCGTCTTTGCGGCATCGGGGCCGATGCTCTCGGTCGGAGCCCTTCGCTACGGCCCGGAGGAAGGAAGAATGACGGTCGCCGTCCGCCCACCGGCCCACGGCGCCACCACCAGCCCCCTGAAGGAGGAACGGCCATGGCCCGACAGCCGCCGCCCTCGCCGTAGCCGCCGCGGCCGTGGTGGGGGTGGGCGCGTCGGGCGCGGTGGCCGATGCCCAGGGTGCCGCCACCACAACGGCGGTGCCGGTGTGCGCCGAGCAGAAGGTCACGCTGCCCACCTCGGTGCTCGAACGCACCGGCGGGGTGGAGGTGCCGGTGCTCGTCGATGTGCACACCGGTGACCTGTCGGCGCTACCGGGGGCGTCCACCTCCGTCGCCCCTACCGCCGGCGAGGCCGAAGCGGCGGTGCTGGCCGTGTATCGGGCCCGGCTGCTCACCATCGCCACGCTGGCCGGCGTGGACGCCGCGGCGGTGGCCGATCGCGCCGCCGACGGGCTCGACGCCACCCGCGCCGACGAGGCGACGACCTGGCGGTTCGAAGGCACGGTCCGCCTGGTCGTGCGCGACGCCGCCACCGTGTGCGCCCTGGGCGCCCTTCCCGAGATCGACCGGGTGTCGGCCCCGCCCGCCCTGCTCGATGCCGCGGCCTCCACCGGCGCGGCGGCGGTGACGGCGGCGGCCGCGACCAGCACGTCGACCGCCGGCGGCTGAACGGGATCGGCTCAGGCCGGGAGCCGCACCACCGAAACCACCTCGACCAGCTGTGAGGCGGTGCACAGCGCTCCAGCCGGGCCGGCGACTCCGTGGCCGGCCCGATCAGCGCGAACTCCTCCGGCGGATGGCGGTGGCCGCGGCCACGACATCGCGGCGTGCAACGCCACCGCTCGCTCATCGCCGTCGCGCACGGTCACCGCCCAGCCGGCGATCAGGTCGGCGGGCAGCGGGCACGGTTCGGTGCCGGAGGCCGGCGGTGCAGGTCATCGTCGATGGTGGTGGAGCCCGGCCGGGTCGTCGTGGGGGCCGTGGTGGGCACCGTGGTCGCCGGGAGGGTCGTCGCGGGCGCGGGTCGGGGGCGGGTGGTGCTCGGGGTGCGGGTCGTGCCGGCGCGCCTGACGTGTCTCCGGGGCCAGCGGTCGTCGAGGAGCGGTCGGCGCCCTGCGACGTGCTCGTCGCCCGGCTGGTGCTGTTGGCGACTTCACCAGCGGACGTCGTCGAGCCTCACGGGTGGTCGTCGCCGATGTGCCGGTGACGGGTCGTGGCCGACCCTGGGCCGGTGGTGTCGGTGGCGGTGCGCGACGTCTCGGACGTGGCGGCTTGCCGATCGGCGGGCTGCTCACCGGTCGTCGACGAACCGCCGTCGCCCGCGCTGGCCCCGAGCGCCAGACCGGTCGTTGGGGTCACGATCGATCGTGGCGCCGCCGAGGCGCACCTCGACCTCGACCACGCCGGTGTCGGCCGGCACCTCATCGGCGGCGGCCACCCGGGCCATCGCCGTCTGCACCATGGCTCGGCACCGACGCCGGGAAGGCCAGGGCTGTGCGCCATGCCACACCTGACCGAGGAGGCACGCCGACCGCGACAGTGGTTGCCCCATCGGTATGGCCGGTAGCGCGCTCCGCACCCGGGCACCGTACTGGTGCGGCGCACGGCTCCCGCAACCGGCCCGGGTGGACCAACGGCGGATCGATCGGCAGCCGGAACGGCCAGCCCCACCAAAGGCGAGGACGGCATCGGCTGACCGCCGACGGCGCGCGCCGGCCCGTCGGCCCGCTCGATGGCGGCGTCCACCTTCGCCCGCTCCAGGCCCACCGCGCCGCCCACCAGGTGGATGAGCTCCAGGTCGGCGGCGTCCAGCCGGCTGTCGGCCAGGCCGATCTGATGGCGGCCACCACCGTGTAGGCGGCATCGCGGGCCCGCCTGTCCACGGAGTCTGCTACCAGTAGCCGCCAGCGCCGCCCGCAGTGCTGGGGGCTGCGGACCAGCAGGTCCTCGTCAAGCCGGCTGCCGTCGTAGCTGCGATCGAACTGGGCGATGGCCGACACCAGGTTTGCCCGCTCGCTGAGGGACAGGTACACCCGGCGGCCGGCGACGTCGGCGGCGAGGTGGCGGCGAAGACAGGACGGCGGACGAGACCAACGGCATGGTGGCGACGGTCTCCGGCGTCACCCGATCGGGAGAGGTCGATGTCCCCAAGAACGGGGATCGGCGCAGGCGCCGCGCGGTCGGCCGCATGTGCGGCCGGCTCGGCGGGTGTGGGCCATGATGCGGCCCATGTTCTCGCCCACCGCCACCGCCATCGTCGACGGGCTCGACGCCACCATCCGCATCGAGCGGGACCGTTGGGGCATCCCCACGTCATCGCCCACAGCCTGCGCGACCTGTTCTTCGGGCAGGGCTGGGCCACCGCCGCCGATCGCAGCTGGCACCTCGAGGGACCGCCGCCGTGCCGCCGGCACGCTCGCCGTCACCGGCCAGGCTGCGCACGCGTGGGCGATGCGTTCGCCCGCCGCTTCCGCCTCCGCGACCGTGGCCGCCGCCGGCTACCACGCCCTCGCTGACGCCTCCCCAGCGGCTCCGCTCGATGCCCAGGCGCCGGCATCAACGCCTACCTCGACACCGTGCGCGCCGGCGCCGCGCCGCTGGCCCCGGAGCTCGAGGTGCTCGGCATCGAGCTCCGGCCCGTGGCAGGCGGCCGATGCGGTGGCGGTGTTCCAGATCCGTCACGTGCTGTTCGCCACCTGGCAGACGAAGCTGTGGCGGGCCCGGGTGCTCGCCGCCCTCGGCCCCGATGCCGTGGCCCGCTTCAACCGGGAGGGCACCTGGGGCGACACCCCGGTCATCGTGCCGGCCGGGTCGGTGGCCGCCGTCGGCGAGCTCGAAGCGGCTGAACTGCTGCACGACGGCGACGTGCCCGAGCGCCAGGGCGCTGCAACCGCTGGGTTGCATGTCGAACAACCTGCTGTGGTGTCCGGGGAGCGCACCGCCACCGGCCGGCCCGTCATCACCGGCGACCCCCACCGCGCCTTCGAGGTGCCCAACGTCTACTACCAGATCCGCCTCAGCTGCCCGGAGGAGGGCATCGAGGCCGCCGGGTTCTCCTTCCCGGGGGTGCCGGGCATCCAGCACTTCGGCCAGAACGCCCACCTGGCCTGGGGCGTCACCAACGCCATGGCCGACTACCAGGACCTGTTCGTCGAGCGCCTGCCCGATGCCGTGCTCGACCGCCGGGTCGAGACCATCGAGGTGGCCGGGGCCGACGCCCAGCAGGTGGAGTGCCTGTTGACCAGGCACGGACCGGTGGTGGTGGGTGGCTCCGAGCACGGGGTGGGGGTGGCGCTCGCCTCCACCGGCCTGGCCGACCCGGCCGGCAGCCTGCGCACCCTCCTGCCGCTGCTGCAGGCCCGCACGGTGGCCGAGCTCGACGCCGCCCTGGCCGACTGGGCGGAACCGCTGAACAACTGGGTGATCGCCGACGGCGACGGTGACATCGCCTACCGGACCACCGGCAAGGTGCCGGTGCGCAGCCCGATCAACGCCTGGCTCCCGGTGCCGGGCTGGACCGACGAGCACGACTGGACCGGCGTCATCCCCGACGCCGAGCTGCCCCGTGAACGCAACCCGCAGATCGGGGCCATCGTCACCGCCAACCAGCGGGTCACCGCCCGGGACTATCCGCACCTGTTGGGCAGCGACTGCTACGGCCCGAGCCGGGCCCGGCGCATCTGGCAACGCCTCGGCGACGACCGGGCCCTGACCCTGGCCGACCTGGCTGCCATCTGCGGCGACACCGTGCACCTGGCGGCGCTGCGCACCACCGCCCGGGTCGACCATGTGCTGCTGCGCGACTGGGACGGCCGCATGGACGTCGACTCGCCCGCGGCCGCGCTGTACGCCGCCGCCCGCCACGAGCTGGTGGGCCTGGTGGTGGCCCGGCTGCCCGAGGCGCTTCGGGCCAACCCGTTCGCGGCGCGGGAGCCACCGTCGACGGCGCTGCCGGTCGAGCAGCGGGTGGACCAGGCGCTCGACGGCTGGCTCGACGCCGACGACACGTTCGTGCTCGGCGAGGGCGAGACGTGGGACGCGCTGTGGGCGGAGGCGTTGCGAGAGGCGGAGGCCACGCTGACCGCCGAGCTGGGCGGCGACCCGGCCGGCTGGCGCTGGGGTGACCGCCATCAGGTGACGCCGCTGCACCCGCTGCGCCACGCCCTCGGCGAGCAGGTCCGCCCCACCAGCGGGCCCATCGCCGGCGCCTCCGCGTGCGTGATGGCCACCAACCAGCTCGACGGGCTGACCTCGAACGCGCTCACCGGATCGGTGGCCCGCTACCAGTGGGACCCGGGCGACGCGCACGCCTCCGGCTGGGTGGTGCCGCTGGGTGCGTCCGGGCTGCCGTCGAGCCCGCACTTCGCCGACCAGACCGAGCCGTACGCGGCGGTGGCGCTGGTGCCGGTGATCTCCCCGGCGGTGCACGTGCTCGAGCTGGCCCCCGGCGCCGGCGCCTAGAGCCCGACAGCCCGACAGCCCTAGAGCACGCCTTCCTTGAACAGCTCGGGGGCCACGGGCGTGTCGCACGCAGCGAGGGCGGCGGCCGGGTCCAGCAGGCCGGAGGGGCCCAGCACCGAGGTGATCAGCTCCACGGGCAGCACCTCGTCGTCGAGCTCCCACGGCTCGTCGTGGGCGCCGTGGCGCTCGGCCACCACCTCCCACACCGGCTGGGGCACGGTGCGACCCACCCCGCACACCGCCCACACCTCACCGCCGGCCTGACCGGTGGTGGCGGCCGCGGCCCGGGAGCCGGCCACCGCGATCAGCGCCTCGGGCCCCATCATGGCCGGCTCCACCAGCAGGACGTGGCTCGACGCGGCCGCCGCCCCCAGGCCCGCCAGCGGCACCTCCACGGCGTCGACGTCGACCTGCTGCAGGCGGCGGACCAGCCCCGACGCCTCGTGGGCAACGTCCACCACCAGCACCTCGAGATCACCGCGGGCGGGAAGCGCCCGGGACACCACCTCGGGCCAGCCCAGCACGCACACCGTGGCGTCGGACGGCAGCGCCAGCGCCAGCTCCCGGGCGGTGCGGTCGGCGTCGAACTCGTCGGCCGCCCGGCGGGCCTCCCGCATCGGATCGACGGCGCAGCACACCCGCGAGGTCAGCCACCACAGCGGCGCGGACGTGAGGTGGCGGGCCAGCATGCGGCGGCAGGCCATGACCATGCCGGCGGGGTCGTCCCGGAACGTGACCAGCGAGCCGGCCGTCTCCCGCACCAACACGGCCTGGTCCGCACCGGAGGCGCGGGCGACGTAGCGGAGCCGTTCGATCGGGTGCATAGGGACGCGACGCTAGCGATTCTGTGTGCGCACCGGTGCGGCGGATAGCCTCAACGCCCGTGGCAGCAGCCGAGGTTCCCGCCAATCTGCAACTGACCTCCGTCGACGGGCAGACCCGGACGATGGACGAGTGGCTCATCACCTTCCAGATGCTCGGGGTGGTGCTCGACCCGTTCACCTACGAGAGCTCCTGGATCCTCGAGACGGCCGGGCGCATCCTCGAGTCGTTCCGCGGCGCCAGCGTGCGCACGTGCTTCGTGGTCACCGGCACCATCGACGAGGCCAAGCAGTTCTGCGGCCCGTGGGTGGACCGGGTGCTGGTGTACGCCGACCCGGACCGGGCGTTCGTGAAGGCGGCCGAGCTCGAGGCCCTGCCCGCGCTCGTGCACCTGCGCCAGAACCGCCACTTCGGCGGGGTGGCCCAGGGCTGGGAGCCGGCCGAGTGGAAGGCGGTCGTGGACCAGGTCGCCCGCGAGCGGCACTGGACCAAGGTCGTGCTGCCCGCCGCCGGGGACCCGGGCGCCTACCCGGGCAGCCCCGCGCTGGGCACCCCGGTCTGAGCCACCGCCGGCCGGGGCGATCACCGGCACCGGCACCGGGCACTCCGGCAGAGCCGCGCACGAACCGAGCCGGGACAGGGCGACGGGCGGGTCCCCATCGGGAACCCGCCCGTGGCGCGTCCGGAGACGGGGCCGCTCAGCCGGCCTTGAGCGCCTCGAAGACCGGCTTCCAGCGCTCGGGGTCGGACTTGTACGGCGCGTAGAACGAGATCCGCTGGATGACGTCGCCGTAGCGCTGCAGCAGCTCGGGGGCCACCTGCTCGGGCTCGCCCACCACCGCGAACGTGTTGAGGATCTCGTCGTCGATGAGGTCGCCCATCTCCACCCACTTGCCCTGCTTGGACAGCGTGTTCAGCTCGTCCTGCAGACCGCCCCAACCGTGGATGTCGAGCACCGGGCGGTAGGCGGGGGTGGAACCGTAGAAGGCGATCTGCTGGCGGGTGCCGCTCGACGCGTCGGCCATGTCCTTCTCGCTGTTGCCCGTGACGATGAAGCTCGGCCCGACGATCTCGAAGCCCTCCATCGTCTTGCCCGCCTTGGCCCGCCCCCGGGCCAGCGCCGGGATGGTCACCTCGCGCAGGTACTTCTCGGTGGTGAAGCCATGGCAGATGAACCCGTCGCACACCTCGCCGGCGACCTCGGTCATCAGCTCGCCCACGCCGGCCAGGAAGATCTTCGGGTTGCCGTAGGGGTTCGGGCCCGGGTTGAAGAACGGGGTCATCAGGGTGTGGGTGTAGAAGTCACCCCGGAAGTCGAGCTTGGTGCCCTCGTTCCAGCTGTCCCAGATCGCCCGGGTGGCCAGCACCATCTCCCGCATGCGCTTGGCCGGGTGCGACCACGGCATGGAGAAGCGCTTGGTGATGTGGGGCTTGATCTGGCTGCCCAGGCCCAGGATGAACCGACCCTTCGAGTACGCCTGCAGATCCCAACCGATGTTGGCCAGCAGCATCGGGTTGCGGGCGAAGGCCACCGCGATCGACGTGCCCAGCTCGATGTGCTCGGTGTGCTCGGCGGCGAGCAGCAGGGGCAGGAAGGGATCATGGTTGGTCTCGGCCGTCCAGATGCCGGAGTAACCGGCCTCCTCGCGGCTGCGGGCGTCGGCGGCGGCCGCCGACAGGTCCAATCCGATTCCGCTGTCAACTTTCATGGGCCGACCGTAGCCGCCGCCGCCCGATCGTCGCGGGCCGAGGCGCGCCCGACCGACCGCTCAGGGGCAGAGCAGGTCGACGACGTCGCGGGCCGGTGCGCCCAGCGGCGCCAGGCGGACCACCCAGAAGGCGGGGACGGTCAGCTCCAGGTTCGGGCCGTCCCGATCGGCGAGCACGTCGTCGCGGTTCCACGACGCCACCAGCCGGCGGGCCTTCCAGCCGATGCCGGGCTCCACGGCGTGCAGCGTGGTGTCGGTGATGGCCAGCAGCACGCGGTTGGGCAGCGTCGACTTGCGGGCCAGGAACCCGACGGGGGCGCAGCCGGCCAGCGCGGGGAGATCGGCGGCGAACGCACCGGTGGCGATCACCGGCTGTTCGACGAAGGCCTGCACCCGATCCGCCACCACTGCCATGCGGCAGGTATCGGCAGCTCCGGTCGCCACCTGTAGCAACGTTGCCGTCCCCTGACGGGGTGGCCTCCCCCCGACCGCTGCCGAGCCGGGGCCGGCGTCCCGGGGCTAGCGCAGACCGCCCCGGGTGAGGGGCAGCAGGTCGAGGGCGGCGTCGAGCTCCGCCGGGGACAGCAGCCCCCGTTCGAGCACCACCTCCCGCACCGAGCGGCCGGTCCGGGCCGCCTCTTTCACCACCGCGGCCACCGTCTCGTAGCCGAGGTGGGGGTTGAGCGCGGTGGCCACCTGCGGGGTGGCCTCGGCGTAGGCCCGGCAGCGGGCCTCGTCGGCCTCGATGCCCACCACGCAACGCTCGGCGAACAGCCGGCTGACGTTGGCCAGCAACGTGATCGACTGCAGCAGGTTGCGGGCGATGAGCGGCAGGTACACGTTGAGCTCGAAGTTGCCCTGCGAGCCGCCGAAGGCGATGGCGGCGTCGTTGCCGATCACCTGAGCGCCGACCTGGGTGACCGCCTCGGGGATCACCGGGTTCACCTTGCCGGGCATGATGCTGCTGCCGGGCTGGAGGTCGGGCAGGCGGATCTCGGCCAGGCCGGTGCGCGGTCCCGACGCCATCCAGCGCAGGTCGTTGGCGATCTTGATCAGGGCCACCGCCAGGGTGCGCAGCTGCCCGCTGAGCTCCACCAGCGCGTCGCGCGCCGATTGGGCGGCGAAGTGGTCGGGTGCCTCCACCAACGGCAGCTCCAGTTCGTGGGCCAGCCGGGCGATGGTGGCGGCGGCGAAGCCCTCGGGGCAGTTGAGGCCGGTGCCGGTGGCGGTGCCGCCGAGCGGCAGCCGCCCGACCCGCACCAGGCTGGAGGCGATGCGCTCTCGGCCCTCCGCGATCTGGGCGCCGTAGCCGCCGAGCTCCTGGCCGAGCGTGACCGGGGTGGCGTCCATCAGGTGGGTGCGGCCGGCCTTCACCACGGTGGCGAAGTCGCTCGCCCGGGCGGTCAACGCCGCCGCCAGCAGGTCGAGTGCGGGGAACAGCTCGTGGTGGGTTGCCACCAGGGCGGCGAGGTGGATGGCGGAGGGGAACACGTCGTTGGAGGACTGCGACATGTTCACGTGGTCGTTGGGGTGCACCGTGCGGCCGTGGTCGCGGTGGGCCAGGGCGGCGAGCACCTCGTTGACGTTCATGTTGGTGCTGGTGCCGGAGCCGGTCTGGAACACGTCCACGGGGAACTGATCGGCGTGGTGGCCCGCTGCCACCTCCTCGGCGGCGGCGGCTATGGCGTCGGCGTCGGCCGGGTGGAGCAGGCCGAGCTCGGCGTTGGTGCGGGCGGCCGCTCCTTTGATGCGGGCCAGCGCGGCGATCAGCCGGCCGTCGATCCGCTCGCCGGACACCGGGAAGTTGTCGACCGCCCGCTGGGTCTGCGCCCCCCACAGCGCATCGGCCGGTACGGCCACCTCCCCCATGGCGTCGTGCTCGATGCGGGTGGCGGCAGCGGTCGGCTGGCTGGTCATGGTTTCGACGGTAGGAGCGGGCCGGGGCCAATCCGGACGGGCGACCGATCCGGAGCGGCGAGCGAGCCGGAGCGGCGACCGATCCGTCGCCCCGGTGGCGACCCCGGCCTGGTGCCGTCACTCAACCTGGGGACGCAGCCGGTCGATGAACCCCGGGTGGCCTGGGACCGTTCGCTGCTGCTCGCCCATCACCCGACCGGCGAACGGCACCGGTGCGCGCTGGTGGCCGGCCGGGCCGTGTGCCGCCGCTGCCTGGTGCTCTACCCGTTCATGGCCGCGGTGCTGGCCGCCACCGGCGCCGGGGTGTTCGACGCCGTGCCCGCCGGGGCCCGCAACGCCTGGCTGTGGCTGCTGCCGCTGCCGGCCGCGCTGGAGTACACCGGCGAGGCGTTCGGCCAGCTGCGCTACCACCCGGGCCGCCAGGTGGTGGTCACCGTGCTGCAGGCCCTCGGGGGCGGCGCCGGCTTCGCCTGGGAGCTGCTCGAGCCGGAGTCGGTGTCGTTCTGGCGGGCGGTGGTGCTCTACGGCTTCACCGCGATGACGGTGACGGCGATGGGCTGGCGCTCCCAGGCCAGGCGCCGAGCCGAGCGGCGCTACCGCGAGCTGCTCGACGAAGCCGAGCGGCGGATCGACCAGCTGGCCTGACCCGGGGCCCGTCGCCGGTGCCGTCACCACTCGTCGGCGGGTCAGGAGCGGGGGGCGAGCACCACCGGGTCGTCGGGGTGCACGATGCCGCCTCGTTCGACGGTGGCGTACCAGCGGCTCCACCCCGGGTGGCGATCGTCGTCGATGCGGTGGAAGTCCCGGTCCTTGAACCACTCGGCGTTGGCCGCGCACGGCTCGGCCGGCAGCGTCAACCGGGCCCGGACCGGGCCGATGTCCACCACCAGGCCCATCCGCACCGCCGACCAGTCGAGGCCGCGGATGGTCACGTTCTCCCCTGCGCTGCCGTACCCGATGGGATGGCCCTCGGCCTGCAACGCCTCGATGACCTCCGCCGACCACAGGCACAATGCCTGCCACACCCGGCCGTGGTGACGGCGGTGGCGCTGGTGGTCGTTGGCCGGACCGCGCCGGCCCACCTCGATCTCCGGCACCGGCCGCTTCGGCACCCCGCCGTTGGACACGTTCAGCTGCTCGACCCGGCCGTGCTGTTCGGCGGGGAGGTCGCCGGCGGCGGCGCGCAGCTCGGCGATCTCCCAGCAGCGGTGCAGCAGCCGGTGGGCGTTGGCCACGTCGGCGGCGTGATCGATCCCGGCGACGGCGTGCACGTGGCGTTCGAGGGCGGCGACCCGCGTCGCCAACGCCTCGGGCAGCGCGGCCTCGGCGTGGCGGAGCAGGTCGTCGGTGCGCCCGAGGGTGCGGACGAGGTCCATGTCGTTCCAGTCGGCCTCGTCGAAGCCGCACTGGGCGCAACGCAACGGTGGGACGGACATCCCGGGTGCCTCCGCTTCGTCCCCGTCAGCGCAGCTGCACGGGGGAGGACTGGTTGACGGCCTCGAAGAAGTCGTTGCCCTTGTCGTCGACGACGATGAAGGCGGGGAAGTCCTCCACCTCGATGCGCCACACCGCCTCCATGCCGAGCTCGGGGTACTCGAGCACCTCGACCTTGCGGATGCAGTCCTGGGCCAGCTTGGCGGCCGGCCCGCCGATGGAGCCGAGGTAGAAGCCACCGTGCTTCTTGCAGGCCTCGGTCACCGCCTTGGAGCGGTTGCCCTTGGCCAGCATCACGAAGCTGCCCCCGGCGGCCTGGAACTCGTCCACGTAGGAGTCCATGCGCCCGGCGGTGGTGGGCCCGAACGAGCCCGAGGCCATACCGGTCGGTGTCTTGGCCGGACCGGCGTAGTACACGCACCTGTCGCGCAGGTACTCGGGCATCGGGTCGCCGTTGTCGAGGCGTTCCTTGATCTTGGCGTGGGCGATGTCGCGGGCCACCACCATCGGCCCGCTGAGCGACACCCGGGTGCGGATCGGGTACTGGGAGAGCTGGTTGCGGATCTCGCTCATGGGGCGGGTGAGGTCGATCTTGACCACCTCGCCGCCGAGGTCCTCGTGGGTGGTGTCGGGCAGGTAGCGGGCCGGGTCGGTCTCGAGCTGCTCGAGGAAGGCGCCCTCGGCGGTGATCTTGGCCTTGGCCTGACGGTCCGCCGAGCAGCTGACGGCGATGGCCACCGGGCAGGAGGCGCCGTGGCGGGGCAGGCGGATGATGCGCACGTCGTGGCAGAAGTACTTGCCGCCGAACTGGGCGCCGATGCCGGTCTGCTGGGACACCTTGAGCACCTCGGCCTCGAGCTCGATGTCACGGAAGCCGCGGCCCAGCTCGTTGCCGGTGGTGGGCAGCGTGTCGAGGTCACGGGCGGAGGCCAGCTTGGCCGTCTTCAGCGCGTACTCGGCCGAGGTGCCGCCGATGACGATGGCCAGGTGGTAGGGCGGGCAGGCGGCGGTGCCGAGGGTGCGGATCTTCTCGTCGATCCAGCTGACCAGACGGCCGGGAGACAGCAGCGCCTTGGTCTCCTGGTAGAGGTAGCTCTTGTTGGCCGAGCCGCCGCCCTTGGCCATGAACAGGAACTTGTAGGCGTTGCCGTCGACGGCGGAGATCTCGATCTCGGCCGGCAGGTTCGTGCCCGTGTTCTTCTCCTCGTACATGTCCAGCGCCGCCATCTGGCTGTAGCGCAGGTTCGAGGTGAGGTAGGTGTCGTACACCCCTCGGGCGATGGCGGCCTCGTCGCCGCCGCCGGTGAACACGAACTGGCCCTTCTTGCCCTTGACGATGGCGGTGCCCGTGTCCTGGCAGGAGGGCAGCACGCCGCCGGCGGCGATGCAGGCGTTCTTGAGCAGTTCGAGGGCGACGAAGCGATCGTTGTCGGACGCGTCGGGGTCGTCGAGGATCCGGCTGAGCTGGGCCAGGTGGCCGGGCCGCAGCAGGTGGGCGATGTCGGTCATCCCGGCGGTGGTCAGCTGGGTCAGCACCTCGGGCTCGACCCGCAGGAACGTGTGCCCGGCCGCTTCGAAGGTGGAGATGCCCTCGGTGGTGATCAGCCGGTAGGGCGTGTCGTCAGCGCCGAGCGGCAGCAGCTCTTGGTACTCGAAGTCGGCCATGGCACGACGCTATCGCCGGGGCCGCCGGCGGGGGAACCCGCCGGGCGATGGCGGCCCGGGTGAGAGCGCCGCGCCGGTCTCAGGCCGCCGAGCCGCGGCCGCTGAGCCGCTCGAGCTGGGTGTCGAGGTCCTGGTCGCTCCCGGCCAGGGCGCGGGTGATGCGGCCGTAGACGTCGATGACCGGCCACAGGCGGCGCACGGTGGCGGGGTCGATGTGCCAGGCGGCGTCGATGTGCTCGAGTTGGTTCACGTGTGCTCGTTTCTGGAGACCGCAACGGGCGGCGATGGATCAAGCTGCTCCCAGTTCGGTGCTCACCGTAGGCGCTTCATCACTACTCGTCGTTAGGCGAAATCCCCCGGTCGGTCGCTTGGAGACCTTTTCCAGGCGCTGGTCCGCCGGAGGGCCCGCACCGACAGCGACCGAGGTCCCGGATCGGGTGACGAAGATGCGCCACCCGTGGAGTGGGTTTCTCGTCGCGACGCCGACCTGACGCCCTCCCGGGTGTTGAACAGCACCGCTCGGTTCTTGTTGCCCGGCTCCCTGTCGGTCGCCGGGTGTCGGCGGCTCGCTGGCGCTCGCGACGCCGACCTGACGCCGCCCCGGGTGTTGAGCAGCACCGCTCGGTTCTTGTTGCCCGGCTCCCTGTCGGTCGCCGGGTGTCGGCGGCTCGCTGGCGCTCGCGACGCCGACCTGACGCCCTTGCACCCCGGGAGCACCACCGCTCCCCAGGTCTCGGTGCGGCGCCAGCGCAGACCGTCATCCGGTGACGTCCTGCGAAGGTGGCCTGGCAGATGATGGCTCGGCAGACATGAGCCCGCCGCGGAGGGTGCTGGTTGGGTTGCGGGGCGCGCAATGATGTGGTTGAGAGCCCGTTTGGGCGCTGTCGCACATCATTCCGCGAAGGGGTTCCTCAGCCGATGGTGAGGTTGCCGCCGGCGTCGACGTCGACGGTGACGCGGTCGCCCTCGGAGAACTTCCCCTGCAGCAGCGCCATGGCCAGGCTGTCGCCCACCGCCTTCTGGATCAGCCGCTTGAGCGGACGGGCGCCGAACACGGCATCGAACCCGTCGGAGGCCAGCTTGGCCTGGGCGGCCTCGGTGACCACCAGCTCGATGCGCCGGTCGGCCAGCCGCTTGATGAGCGACCCGAGCTGGATGTGCACGATGCGGCCCATGTCCTGCGGCGTCAGCGAACGGAAGCGCACGATCTCGTCGATCCGGTTGATGAACTCCGGTCGGAAGAAGTCGCCCGGCTCGCCCGGGATGTTCGAGGTCATGATGACCACCGCGTTGGCGAAGCTCACCGTGCGCCCCTGCCCGTCGGTCAACCGCCCGTCGTCGAGCAGCTGCAGCAGCACGTTGAACACCTCGGGGTGGGCCTTTTCCACCTCGTCGAGCAGGATCACCGAATACGGCCGGCGCCGCACCGCCTCGGTCAGCTGGCCGCCCTGGTCGTAGCCCACGTACCCGGGGGGCGCACCGATCAGGCGGGCCACCGCGTGCTTCTCCATGTACTCCGACATGTCGATGCGCACCATCGCCCGTTCGTCGTCGAAGAGGAACTCCGCCAGCGTGCGGGCCAGCTCCGTCTTGCCCACACCGGTCGGGCCGAGGAACAGGAACGAACCGATCGGCCGGTGCGGGTCGGACAGGCCGGCCCGGCTGCGACGGATGGCGTTGGCCACCGCCGAGACCGCCTCGTCCTGGCCGACGACCCGCTCGTGCAGCACGTCCTCCAGGCGCACCAGCTTGTGGACCTCGCCCTCCATCAGGCGGCTGACCGGCACGCCGGTCCAGCGCGACACCACCTCGGCGATGTCCTCCTCGTCCACCTCCTCCTTCAGCATCTTGGAGGTGGCCTGCAGCTCGTCGAGGCCGGCGGTGGCCAGCTCGAGCGCCTGGTGCAGCTGTGGCACCTTGCCGTAGCGCACCTCCGAGGCCCGCGCCAGGTCGCCCTCGCGCTCGTAGCGATCGGCCTCGGTGGTGGCCGCCTCGAGCTGCTCCTTCAGCACCCGGATGCGGTCGATGGCGTCCTTCTCGTTCTGCCAGTGGCCCTGCATGCCCGACAGCTGCTCGCCGAGGTCGGCGATCTCCCGATCGATGTTGCTGCGCCGCTCCACCGACGACGCGTCGGTCTCCTTGGCCAGCGCCACCTTCTCGATCTCCAACTGGCGGATGCGCCGCTGGACCACGTCGATCTCGGTGGGCATCGAGTCGATCTCGATGCGCAGCTTCGACGCCGCCTCGTCCACCAGGTCGATCGCCTTGTCGGGCAGGAACCGGTCGGTCAGGTAGCGGTCCGACAGCATGGCCGCGCTGACCAAGGCCGAGTCCTGGATGCGCACGCCGTGGTGCACCTCGTAGCGCTCCTTGAGGCCGCGCAGGATGGCGATGGTCGCCTCCACGGTGGGCTCGCCCACCAGCACGGGCTGGAAGCGGCGTTCGAGCGCCGGATCCTTCTCGACGTACTTGCGGTACTCGTCGAGCGTGGTGGCGCCGATCATGCGCAGCTCACCGCGGGCCAGCATCGGCTTCAACATGTTGGACGCATCCATGGCCGAGTCCCCGCCGGCGCCGGCGCCGACCACGGTGTGCATCTCGTCGATGAACGTGATGACCTCGCCCTCGGAGTCGGCGATCTCCTTGAGCACCGCCTTGAGGCGCTCCTCGAACTCGCCGCGGTACTTGGCGCCGGCCACCATCGAGGACAGGTCGAGCGAGATCAGCCGCTTGTTCTTCAGGCTCTCCGGCACGTCGCCCTCCACGATGCGACGGGCCAGGCCCTCCACGATGGCGGTCTTGCCCACACCCGGCTCGCCGATGAGCACCGGGTTGTTCTTGGTGCGACGGCTCAGCACCTGCACCACCCGGCGGATCTCCTCGTCCCGGCCGATGACCGGGTCGAGCTTGCCGGCGCGGGCCACCTCGGTCAGGTCGCGGCCGTAGCGCTCGAGGGCCTGGTAGGTGCCCTCGGGGTTCTGCGAGGTGACCCGATGGCTGCCGCGCACCTTCTGCAGCGCGCCGAGCATCGTCTCCTTGTCGCTGCCCACCCGGTCGGCCATGGCCAGCAACAGGTGCTCGGTGGAGAGGTACTCGTCGCCGAGCTCCACCCGGATGGCGTCGGCCTGCTCCATGATGCGGGTGAAGTCGCGACCCATCCGGCTCTCGCCGCCATAGGCCCGGGGCAGCTTGGCCAGCGCCTCGTCGAGCTGGTTGCGCAGGCTGAGCGGCTTGATGCCGAGCTGGTTGATGATCGGCAGCACCACGCCCTCGGGCTGCGAGAGCAGGGCGGCGAGCAGGTGGTCGGCGGTGACCTCGGGGTGGCTCTGGCTGCGGGCGGAGGAGATGGCGGCCTGCACGGCCTCCTGGGTCTTGATGGTCCAGCGGTTCGGATCGAGGCTCATCGGGAGATCCTTCGGGTCATCCGGCCGGGCTCGCCCAGCCGGGTTCCAGTGGTGGTGCTGCGCAGCCGGCGCAGCTCGTCTTCGAGGTCGAGCACCAACTTGATGCCGATGTGGGGGAGGCCGAGACGGGTCAGCTCGGCGATGCGGACCAGCCGTTCGAGATCGGCGTCGGAGTAGCGGCGCCCACCGCCGGGGCTGCGGGCCGGCCGCACCAGGCCGGTCTTCTCGTAGGCCCGCAGGGTCTGGGGGTGGATGCCGACCAGCTCGGCGGCGACCGAGATGACATACCGAGGGGTATCGGGATCGCGGAGGGAGCGGTGCTGGGGAGACGGTCCGGCCATCACAGCTCCCGCGGTGAAGGCCGTTGCCGCTCCAGTTCGGCCAGGCGTTCGAGCAGCTCGCGCTCCTCGCCGCTGACGTGCTGCGGCACGGCGACCTCGAGGGTGACGAGCAGGTCGTGGCCGCCGGCGCCGCGGCCCTTGGCCCGCAGCACCCGGCCGTTGCGCGAACCGGGCGGCACCTTGAGCCGCACCACCGAACCGTCGAGCGTGGGGGCGCCGATCTCCGCGCCGAGCACCGCCTCGGTGTAGGTGACGGGCACGGTCACGGTCAGGTCGTCGCCCTTGCGCCCGAAGCGCTCGTGGGGGGCGACGGTCAGCTCCAGCAGGAGGTCACCGGCCGGGCCGCCGTTGACGCCCGGCTCCCCCTTGCCGCGCAGCTTGATGGTCTGGCCGTCCTTGACGCCGGCCGGCAGGCGGGCCTTGACCTGGCGGGCGCCGACGGTGATCGTCGTCTCGATGCCGCGCATGGCGTCCTCGAAGTCGAGGGTGAGATGGGCGCGCACGTCCTGGCCGGGGCGGGGCCCGTTGAACGGGTTGCCGGCACCGCGACCGCGACCGCGCACCCCGCCGCCGCCCCCGAAGAGCCCTCCGAGGAGGTCCTCGAGGTTCAGGTCCCCGCCGTCGAAGGTGAACGTGCCACCCCCGCCGCCGAACGGACCGCCCGCGCCACCGAAGCCGGGGCCGCCTCGGAACCCGCCGCTGCGCGACAGGCGACGGAACTCGTCGTACTGCTTGCGGGTCTCGGGATCGCCGATGACCTCCTTGGCCCGCGACACCTGCTTGAACCGGTCCTCGGCGGCCTTGTCGCCGGGGTTGCGGTCGGGGTGCAGTTGCCCGAGCAGCTTCTTGTACGCCTTCTTGATCTCCTGATCCGACGCCGTCTCGGGCACGCCGAGCACTGCGTAGAAATCGGAGTCGAGCCAGTCCTGTTGCGCATTCATAGTTGAGTCACCTCCACTCAACTTATCTGGTGGGAGGTTCTATTCCTGTCGACGGGCAGGGGCATCGGACCAAATGCCCCGATCTTGGGGAATCGAACGTCCCACGTTCGAAAGGCGGGCCCGGCCGGCTGCCTCGGCAGCGGCCGGCCCGGTCCGAGTCGGCTCGGGCGGCACGCTGCGGGCACGATGGAGCCATGCCGACGGCGCTCGACGACCGCTGCCCCACCCCCGTGCACCGCGCATCGATGACGCAGCGGTGGGACAGCCTCACGTTCGTGCACTTCGAGTACGAGCCGTCCGACATCGCCCGCCTGCTGCCCGCACCGCTGCGGCCCGACACGTTCGACGGCGCCGCCTGGGTCAGCCTGGTGCCCTTCGAGATGCAGCACGTCCGCCTCACGGGCATCCCGCCGCTGCCCGGCTGCCACCGCTTCTGCGAGACGAACGTGCGGACCTACGTCGTGGCACCGGACGGTACGCCGGCGGTGTTCTTCTTCTCGCTCGACGTGCCCACCCTGCCCGTGGTCGCGTTCGCCCGAGCCGCCTTCGGCCTGCCCTACCAGTGGTCGACGATGAGCATCGACCGCCGCGGCCGTACCATCCGGTATGACTGCCGCCGGCGCCGGCTGTGGCCGCGGTCCACCGAGCTCGCCGGCACCGTGGCCGCGGGCACCATGGCGGCGAGCGGCATGACCGTGAGCATCGGTGATCCCGTCGCCCCCGATGACCTCGACGTGTTCCTCACGGCCCGCTGGGGCCTGCTCACCGCCACAGGGAGCGCCGAGGCGCCGCGAGCGCGGTATACGCCGGTCGAGCACGACCCCTGGCCCCTGCACGCCGCCACCGTCACCGAGCTCGACGACACGCTTCTGGCCGCCGCCGGGTTGCCCGAGCCCGACAACCGCATGATCGTGCGCTACTCGCCCGGCGTGGACGTGCGCATCGGGCTGCCCCGGCGCATCGCCGGGCCGCCGGCGCGCCGGCCGGCATCGGGCGAGGGCCGGGCCGGCACCCCCCGGACCGGCGAGGAGGGCGGCGCTACGCTGCGCTCGTGATCGCCCCCATCATCGACGTGGAGCAGCTCGCGACGGCGCTGCGCAGCGACCCGCCCACCCTCGACGGGCGCCCGGTGGTGCTGGCCGATGTGCGCTGGTACCTCGACGGTCGTTCCGGGCTCGACGCCTACCGCAGCGGCCACGTGCCCGGCGCCGTCTGGGTGGACCTCGACCGCTGGTTGTCCGAGCACCGCTCCCCCACCGACGGGCGCCACCCGCTGCCCACCCCCGAGACGTTCGCCGAGGGCATGGGCGTCCTGGGCATCGGCGACGACACCGTGGTCATCGCCTACGACGACCAGGCCGGGTTGGTGGCCGGCCGGTTGGTGTGGATGCTGCGGCGCACCGGCCACGACGCTGCCGTGCTCGACGGCGGCCTCGCCGCCTGGTCCGGCCCGCTGGCCACCGGCGACGAGGCGGCTGCCGGCCCCGCGCCCTTCTCCGCCGTGCCGTGGCCGGCCGAGCACTTCCTCGACACCGCCGATGTGCTGGCCGCGCAGGGCCGCGACGACGTGGTGATCATCGACGCCCGGGCCGGCGAGCGCTACCGGGGCGAGACCGAGCCCATCGACCCCCGGGCCGGCCACGTGCCCGGTGCGCTGAGCGTGCCGCTGACCGGCAACCTGGGCGACGACGGCCGCTACCTGCCCGCCGCGGCGCTGGCCGAGCGCTACGCGCCCTTCGCCGGCAAGGACGTGATCGCCTACTGCGGGTCGGGCGTCAGCGCCTGCCACGACCTGCTCGCCCTCGAGGCGACCGGCCGGATCGGCAAGCTGTACGTGGGCTCGTGGTCCGCCTGGTCCTCGACCCCCGAGCTGCCGGCGGCCACCGGCCCCGACGCCTGACGCCTGACCGGTCAGGTGCCGGCGATGGTCACCGGCCGGTCCATCCGCGACCGCCACCAGGCGTGGAAGTGCACGGTGCCCAGCTCGGGGGCGGGCTCGGTCAGGTTCGGGAAGTAGGTGGCCATCTCCAGACCGAGCTCGGCCGCCATGGCCACGCCCTCGTGGCGGGTCTCGTTGAGCACCCGGTCCTGCACGGCGGTCTCGCCGTAGGCCTCGAGGATGGCGGCCGGCAGCCCCGGCACCAGCCGCTCCATGTCGGGCGGCACGTAGTAGCGGACGCGGTTGCGGTACTGCGTGGGGCTGGTGGGCACCAGCACCGAGATGACCCGCAGGCCGTTGTAGTACTCGATCATCACGTTCGGGTAGAACGCCGACCAGATCACCGACTGCGACGGCACCGCCTCGCCCCGGCGCTCGTAGTAGGCCCGCAGCCCGTCGAACCACGACGTGTAGAACGGCGAGCGACGCCCCTGCTCCGGCGACAGCTCCAACACCTGCAGGTGCACGGACTCGCCGAAGATCCACTCGAGCGTGGAGCAGTCGGCGAAGGAGGCCAGGCCCGGATGGTACGGCGGGACGTGGTAGCAGTCGCCGTAGACGTCCATGAACGACTTCCAGTCGCCCTCGTAGACCTCGTCCTCGGTGTGCACCAGCGTCCAGTCGGCGAAGTCGAGCCAGTCCGACCGCCCGATCGCCTCGAACGTGGCGTCCACCAGGCGCAGGTCCTCGCGGAAGGCCTCGCCCGCCGCGCCGGCCCCGCAGAAGTAGCTGCCGCGCCACTCCTGCAGCGGGAACGGCACCAGGCCCAGCCGGTTGCGCTGCTCGTCGGTGAAGGTGATGTCGCGGCCGCTGATGAGCGAACCGTCGCGACGGAAGGACCACTGGTGGAACGGGCAGGTCACACAGGATTGGCGCACCCGCTCCCGGTTGCGCACCAGCGGCCGCAGCGAGTGGGTGCACAGGTTGGCGAACGCCCTGACCTCGCCGTCGTCGTTGCGGGTGAGCAACACGCGGTCGTCGCTCTCGGCACAGGCGTGCCCCGGCCCGTCGAGCAACGAGGCATGGCCCACGAAGAGTGGTCCGTGCGCCGGGTGGAACAGGCGGGCCCGTTCGGCGGCATACACCTCCTCGTTGCCGTAGGCGTCGAGGCCGAGCGAGTACGCGTCCGGCCGCCCGTCGGGGAGGACCGGATCACCGGTCGGGCGGAGCGAGGTGGGAACGATCACGGTGTGGCTTCCTTTCGCGCCGAAAAGCTACCGGCGCCGCGCCCGCACACCCTGGCTTTGCGCGGCCCGGCCTCGGCCGCCGACGATCGCCGGCGCCGGGGCCACCCGCCCCCGACGCGGCATCTTCCCTGGTCACAGCGATGTTCCGGGTACTTGGTCACAACGTGGCCGGCCGCAACGTCGAGGTGACGTCACCCGCCTTCGACCAGGGAGCCGACCGAATGCCAGCCACCGACGACCGCCGACCGACCGCCGACCGGGCCGTGACCGACCCCGGTGACGGCCTCCGGGAGGGCAGCGGCGGGCCCGCTGCCACCGTCGACGTCGCCGTCATCGGCGGGGGCCTGGCCGGCGTGGTCGCCGCCGCCGTCGCCGCCTGCTGGAGCCACCGTGCTGCTGTGCGAGCAGCGGTCCCGCCTTCGGCGGGCGGGGCGAGACCGCCCGGCAGCAGGGCTTCCACCTCAACGTGGGCCCCCATGCCCTCTACGTGCAGGGCGCGGCGGCGCAGCTGGCCCGCCGGCTCGAGGTGCCGCTGCCCGGCGGGCCGCCGGCGCTCGAGCAGCCGATGGGTCGCGTTGCGGACCGGGTGGAGACGTTCCCGTTGCGGGCCAAGGGTCTGGCCACCACCCGCCTGGTCGCCACCCGGGCCAAGCCACAGCTGGGTGCCGTGTTCGCCGCGGTGGCCGCCGGCAAGCGCCGCCCCGACGACGACGAGAGCGTGCAGCGGTGGCTCGAACGGCTCAGCGACCGCGACGACGTGCGCACCCTGCTGGCCTCGGTGGTGCGGCTCGGCACCTACGCCCACGCGCCCGAGCTGTTCAGCGCGGGCGCGGCGTACGACCAGCTCGGCCTGTCGGCCAAGGCCGGGGTGCGCTACCTCGACGGCGGCTGGGCCACGCTCATCGACGGCTTCCGGGCGGTGGCCGAGGCAGCGGGCGCCGGCGTGCGGACCGGTTGTGCGATCACCTCGGTGCGCCGCACCGGCGCGACCTGGCAGTTGGTGCCCGACGGGGCGGCGCATCGCTTCCCGAGGCACGAACCGTCATCGTGGCCGCCGGGGCCCGAACGGGCCGCCGGCCTGATCGGCGCCACGCCGGCCGGCTGGGAGCGCTCGGGCCCGCCGATCACCGCCTCGGTGCTCGATGGGCTTCGCCGGCGCACCCACCCACCCTTCCTGCACGGCGTCGACCGGCCGCTCTACCTCTCGACGCACTGCCCGCCCGCCGCCCTCGCCCCCGCCGGCCACAGCCTGGTCACCGCGGCGCGCTACCACGCGCCGGGCGAACAGCTCGATCCCGACGTCGTGCGAGCCGAGCTCACCGCCCACGCCCGCCTGGCCGGGGCCGACGTGGACGGGGCCGTGCTGCGGCGCTACCTGCACCGTCTCACCGTGGCCCACGGCATGCCGCTGGCCCGTCACGGCGGCTGCGCCGGCCGGCCGCCGGTGGCGGTGGCCGGCCACCCCGGGCTGTTCGTGGCCGGCGACTGGGTGGGCGGCGAAGGCCTGCTGGCCGACGCCAGCGCGGCGAGCGCGGCCCGCGCCGCCGACGCGGCGGTGGCCCACACGGCGGCCGGAACCGCGCGCGCCACTGCCCTACGGTGAGCGCGATGGTGCCTGCGACCGATGCCGCCGACGCGCTGTTCGTCGAGCAACGGCCGCGCCTGATCGGCCTCGCCTACCGGCTGCTGGGGTCGCTGGCCGACGCCGAGGACGCGGTGGCCGACACCTACCTGCGCTGGCGGGAGCTCGACCACCGCTCGCTGGAGCGGCCCGAGGCCTACCTGACCACGATGGTGACGCGCCGCTCGCTCGACCGGCTGCGCCTGCAGGCCCGCCGCCGGGAGGTGTACGTCGGGCCGTGGCTGCCCGAGCCCGTACCGATCGGTCTGCTCGACGGTGGGTGCCCGACCGGCGGGGACCCGGCCGACGTGGTGCTGCTGGCCGAGTCGTTGACGTTGGGGTTCCTCACCGTGCTCGACCGCCTCGACCCGCTCGAGCGGGCGGCGTTCCTCCTCCACGACGTGTTCGGCGAACCATACCTATCGGTATCGTCGGTGCTCGACCGGCGGGAGGACGCCTGCCGCCAGCTGGTGCACCGGGCCCGACGCCACGTCGCCGCCGAGCACCGGCGCTCCCGGAGGCCCGAACCGGCCCGGCAGCAGCGGCTGCTGGCCGCCTTCGCCACCGCGCTGGCCTCCGGCGACATCGAGGAGCTGCGCCGGCACCTCGCCGACGACGTCGTCGTGGTGAGCGACGGCGGGGCCGCGGTGCGCGCCGCCCGCCGCCCGGTTGTCGGGGCCCATCGGGTCAGCCGCTTCCTGGTGGGCATCGCTCGGCGCCGCTCGGCCCGGACCACGGTCACCTGGGCGGTCTGCAACGGCGAGCCGGCGCTGGTGGTGGACGACCCCGAGGGCCGCGGTCTGCGGGTGTTCGTGTACGAGACCGATGGCGAGCGCATCCGGGCCATCCACATCGTCTCCAACCCCGACAAGCTCGCTGCCGTGCGCCGCTCCCTGTCGGGTACGGTCGGCGCCCATGACCGCACCTGAGGGACCCGAGGGCATCGACCGCGCCAACGTGGAGGCGTGGTACCGGGCGAACATCGCCGGCGCCGAGCCGCCGCTGCACTTCGACCGGCTGGCCGGCGGCCACTCGAACCTGACCTACCGGGTCACCGACGCCAACGGCGCGGTCACCGTGTTGCGCCGCCCGCCGATGGGCGAGCTGCTGCCGTCCGCCCACGACATGTTCCGCGAGTACCGGGCGATCAGCGCGCTGGCCGGCACCGGGGTGCCGGTGGCGCCCTCGCTGGGGTTCTGCGAGGACCTCGCCGTCACCGGCGCCCGGTTCTACGTGATGGGCTTCGTCGACGGGTTCGTGCTGCACGACCACGCCGACGTGCAGGCGCACCTGCCCGAGGACCGGCGCGACCGAGCCGGCCGGTCGCTCATGGAGGTGGCGGCCGCCATGCACGCGCTCGACATCGATGAGATCGGCCTGGGTGACCTGGGCAAGCGGGAGGACTACGTCACCCGCCAGATGAACCGCTGGTACCGCCAGTACCAGGCGTCGCGGGGCTCCACGCCGCTGATGGACGAGGTCTACGAACGGCTGTCGGCCCGCCTGCCCGCCCAGCAGCGGGCGTCGCTGGTGCACGGCGACTACCGGCTGGGCAACACGATCACCGCGGCCGACGGCAACGTCGCCGCCGTGTTGGACTGGGAGATCTGCACCCTCGGCGACCCGTTGGCCGACGTCGGCTACCTGCTGGCCATGTGGGCCGAGCCGGGCGAGACGTTCACCACCACCGCCACCTGCCCGTCCGCCCTGCCCGGGTTCCCGTCGCGAGCCGAGTTGCTCGAGCACTACGGCCGGCACTCCGCGCTCGACCTCTCCGACATGCCGCTGTACGTGGCGTTCTCGTTCTGGAAGGTCGGCTGCATCAACCAAGGCGTGTGGGACCGCTACGACGCCGGCCAAAAGGAGGCGCACGACGTGGACGTGCCCGCCATCCGGGCGTCGGTGGACACGCTGGCCGAGCTGGCCCGGGACGCGCTCAGCCAGCTCTGACCCCAACGGCGAGCGGCGAGCGGCGGCGCGACCGCGGTCGGGCCGCGGCGCGGATCAGGCGGTGGCGGTGGCGGGGACCCGGTCAGCGCTGCGACGGCGGCCGAGGCCCGACTGGTGCCAGGCGGCGGCCAGCGCCAGCGCCATGACCACACCGGCCAGCCCGAACGACGCCCCGGCGCCGTAGCGGTCGTAGATGGGGGCGATCAGCAGGGCGGACAGCGCCGCGGTGGACATCTGCACCGACGACAGCAGGCCCTGCCCGGAGGCCACCTCGTGCTCGGCGCACTCGGCCGCCACCGTGGCCTGCGACGCCGGCATGCCCAGCCCGTCGATCACCGCGTGCACGGTGGACACGACGGCCAGGGTCACCGGCACGCTCAGCTGTCCGTAGCTGATCATGAACGGCACCCCGGCGAAGCCGGCCACCAGCCCGATGGGCAACGGGCCCCGGCGGTCGGCCAGCTTTCCGGCGAACGTGGCCACCAGCGCCATGGGCACCCCGAAGCAGGCGAGGGTCACGCCGATGAAGCGGGTGCTGGCCCCGAGGTCGGTCAGGTAGCGCGCCCACAGCGTGTCGAACACGCCGATGGCGAAGAACGTGGCCGCCCCCATGGCCAGGCCGGCCCGCAGCCGGCTGCGGCCCAGCAGACGGCGCAGCACGCCACGGTCGGCCCGGGCGGTGGCCACCGACTCGGCCGACACCGGCCAGCGGGTGCGCAACACCACCGGCAGGCAGGCCACGATGGCGCAGGCGAAGCACGTGAACGCCACCGCCACACCGAAGCGCTCGGCCAGCTCGGCGCCGATGGGCGCGCCGAGCACGAACCCGGTGACGTCGGAGGCCAGGAAGCGGCCCAACATCAGCCCGGCCCGGTCGGGGTAGCGGGCCACCAGCAGCTTGCGGCCCGCCGGGTACACCGCCCCGATGCCCAGCCCGGCGATGGCCCGCCCGGCGGTGACGGTCAGCAGCTGCTCACCGAGCCCGACGATCACGTAGCCGGTGGCGCCCACCACCGCCCCGCCGACGAGCAGCAGCCGGGCGTGGCCCCGGTCGGCGAAGCGGGCCAACGCCAGCTGGGACACCAGGCCCGCCCCGAAGGAGGCGGCCACCACCACGCCGAGGCTCCAGTCGGGCAGGTTGGCCGCCTCCTGGATGTCCGGCAGCAGGGCGAAGATGGCGCCGTTTCCCGCCGCGAGCAGGAAGCTGAGCAGGAACAGCACGACCATGGCGGCCACGTTAGGCCGCTCCGCACCGGGCGCAACCACGAGTTCCGGAGGGGTTGGCTGAGCCAGGACCATGCCCACGCAGGTGGTCAACACCCACGAAGCCGAATCGCGCCTGTCGGAGCTCATCCGCGCAGCCGAGGAGGGCGACGAGGTCATCATCGCCCGCAACGGGCGGCCGGTGGCCCGGATCGTGCCGTGGCAGCCGGTCCGCCCCCGCCGGCAACCCGGCGCGTGGGCCGGCCAGGTCGTCTACCGGGGTGACGTCGTCGGACCGGACGACGAGGTCGCCGCCGCGTTCGGGGCATCGGCGGCGAGCGACACGCCGTGAGGTTGTTGCTCGACAGCCACGTGGCCCTGTGGTGGCTGGAAGGCAACCCGGCGCTCGGCCGGCTCGAACTGCCCGACGGTCTGG
>JAWKIM010000027.1:0-124196 GCA_041394365.1 Acidimicrobiales bacterium | reverse complement strand
CTGCACCAGGCCGGGGAGCCAGTCGGGCGTCTCGGGATCGCCGGCGCCGGCCGGCGCGGCCAGCGGGACCACCGGGCTGACCTGCAGGCCGAGGCTGCCCAGCACCAGGGCGATTCGCTCCAGCCGAGGGGCGAGGGTGCGCTGCATCTCCTCCCGGATGCGCTCCCGGTACTCGTCGAGGCGGGTGTCCTGCAGCGTCGGCCGCTGCACCAGGGCGCGCAACGCGGCGGCGGCCGCCTCGAGCTCGGAGTCGAGCGAGGCCACGTCGAGGGGGGCGTCCTGCTCGGCCACGCACCACAGCGCCGAGAACGGCACCGCCCAGCGGTTGTCGGTGAGGCCGCGGATGCGGTCGCCCGGGTAGAGCAGGATGCCGCGGCGGAACGAGCGGGGGTGGCGGCGACGGAACGCGTCGATGCCGGCGAACTCGCCGCTGCCCGGGGCCAACGTGGGCGACACGGTGACCGGCACCACGGCACCGTCCTCGGCTTCGAGCAGGAAGTCGATGTCGTACTGCGACGGCTTCGATCGCCAGTAGGTGATGTCGACCGGGTGGCGTGACCAGGCGTTCTGGGTGTGCAGCTCGTGGGCCACCAGGCTGCGCAGGACGAGCGCGGGCGGCACCGGCCGCACCGGCGTGCTGCGACCGGTCAGCCCGGTGGGGATCGAGAGCAGGCCGGGGTCGTTGACGTACGCCCGCAGGCCGTCGCCGGAGCGTCGGAAGCGGCTCCACGCCGGGCTGAGCCGGACGAGGCCCAGGTCCTGCAGGCTCTCGAGCGCCTCTTGGAGCTGCACGGCCTGCAGGCCGAGCTCGGCCGCGTCGGCGTCGAGCGCCACCTTGGCGTTTGGCCGGTGCACGATGAGGTCGAGCGTGGCCCGCAACCGCTGCGCCGTGGCCGCGCCGAGCTGGCCGAGCGAGCGGTCGAGGTAGTCGACGTAACGGGCCCGGCGATCCTCCGCGTCCTGGCCACCCGGGGAGGACGCGGGCAGGCCGCCGCCGAGCGCCAGCTCCAAGTACTCGGCGGTCGACAGGGTCTCGAACGGCCACTGGATCGGATCGCTGGTGAAGGCGGCGGGGATGAAGCGGCCGATGCGGTCGCGTTGCTCACTCTGGGTGAGCGGGCCCATCGACACGCGCGGCAGACGGCGCAGGCCACCGGTTCGCACCGCTTCCCTGAGGCCGGCGGTGGTGCTCACCGCCAGCAACGCTCCGGGGCTGCGCACCCGCTCGGCGTACTGTTCGAGCTCGGCCAGCAACCCGGGCACCAGGTGGGCGTCGTCGAGCACGCTGCCCACCGGCAGCTCCCGCAGGAAGGAGGCGGGCGAGGCGGCGGCGCGAGTGCGGGCGGCCTCGTCGTTCCCGAGCTCGACATAGGCCCCGACCTTGTCGAACGCACGCCGGGCGACGGTGGACTTGCCCACGGCGGGGGGCCCGGCCAGCACCACCACCGTGTGCCGGGTGAGGGCGCGTCGCAGCGCGTCGGTGACGCCACGACGCTGCTGTGCCCACTCGGCTTCCGGCATGAGGTTCGGGTGCTCCTGCTTGGTCTCCGTGATGGTTTCGGTTCCGCGCGCTGCGACATTGAGCCCGCCGATCATGCGAATGGCTAAGTTCCGCCCATGGCCGACCTGCAGATGTACGACTCCTACGAGCACCTCCTCTTCGAACGGCGTGAGCACGGGATCCTCTGGATCACCATCAACCGGCCGGAGCGGTTCAACGCCACCAACAACCGCCTGCACTGGGAGCTGTCCCGGGTGTGGCTCGATGTCACCGAGGATCGTGACACCCGGGTGGCGGTCATCACCGGCGCCGGCAAGGCGTTCTCCGCCGGCGGCGACTTCGAGCTGATCGCCGAGCAGACCGGCAACTTCAACCGGGTCCAGGAGGTCGCCAAGGAGGCGGCCGACATCGTCTACAACATCGCCGACTGCTCCAAGCCGGTGATCTCGGCCATCAACGGGGTGGCGGTGGGCGCCGGCCTGGTGGTGGCGCTGATGGCGGACATCTCCTACATGGCCACCGAGGCCCGGCTGACCGACGGGCACACCCGCCTCGGCGTGGCCGCCGGTGATCACGCGGTGATCCTGTGGCCGCTGCTGTGCGGGCTGGCCAAGGCGCGGTACTACCTGATGACCTGCGATTTCGTGGACGGCGCGGAGGCGGAGCGCATCGGCCTGGTCAGCAAGGCGGTGCCGCTGGAGCAGCTGCACGACGCGACCATGGAGTGCGCGGTGAAGCTGGCCACCGGGCCGCAGTCGGCCATCCGCTGGACCAAGCGGAGCCTGAACCTGTGGCTGAAGCAGGCGGCGCCGCAGTTCGAGGCGTCACTCGCCTACGAGATGCTCGGGTTCTTCTCCGACGACGTGCGCGAGGGTGCGGCCGCCATCCAGGAGCGCCGCAACCCGTCGTTCCCGTCCACCCGCTGAGGCGCTGCGCACGCGGGCGCACCCCGGTGCGTCCGCGTGCGACGGTGACCGGTCAGTTGAATAGGTTGTTCACGTCGGTGACGGTGCAGCGCAGGTTGCCGTCACCGTCGACGATGCCGGTGATCTCCCACACCACACTGTCGTCGGGGGCGATGTTGGTGAGGAAGGTGTTGCCGGAGTCGAGCACGTCGCCACCGCGCACGAACTCGACGCGGACCTCGTAGTTGCGTTCCTCGTCAGAGGTGTTCTCCAGCCGCCCCTGAGCCACCACGTTGCCCACGTCGTCGAGCTGGCAGCGGGTGACGCTCACCTTGTAGGTCGACGGATCGGCCGGCCCGGCCAGCTCGTCGACCACCTCTTCCACCCGATCGGCACCCCGGGCGATGGCCCACCAGCTCCCGATGCCGAGCACCACCGACAGCAGGCCCAGCACGATGCCGGTGATGGCCTGCCCTTTGCCCTTGCCGCCGACGCCCTTGGCCTTGCCCAGGCCGATGACGCCGAGGATGAGGGCGACCACCCCGGGCACGAACGTGAAGCAGAGCACCACGGCGGCGATGCCCACGATCATGGCGGCGAGGGCGATGCCGTTCGACTGTTTGACGACCGGTGGCGGCACGACGGGCTGACCCATCCAGCCGCCGGGGGGCGCGCCGTAGGGCGGCTGCCCACCGGGAGGGCCACCCTGGGGTGCGCCGAACGGCGCGGCGCCGGGAGGTGCGCCGACGGGACCGGCCGGCATGCCCGGACCGGGGGGCATGCCGGGAGCGGCCGGTGGGAACCGCGCCGCCAGGCGGGCTGTTTTGCCGGTGGCGGGCCGTAGGGCACCTCGGCCCGGTGGGCCGAGCAGGTGGTGCCATACCAGGTGGCATGGCACCCGGCGGGGTGGCGCCGGGCGGCGCGGCCTGAGGCGGTGCCATACCGGGCGGCATGGCTTCGACCGGCGTTGCCGCAGTCCCAGGACCGAACGGTTCCTGACTCGGAGGCACCACACCGGGCGGCTCCGCCATACCGGTGGGCATGGGGGCGGCCAGCGGCGGGGTGCCGAAGGCGCCAGGCGGCGCGAAGCCGCTCGCCGGGTCGAACCCCAGAGGACGCCGGGCACAGGTGGCGGTGAGCCGATCGGGTCGGCGGGCGGACCCACCGGTGAAAGCGCTCGGCGCCTCGGCGGAGCCACCCACCTGAGGGTCGATGCAGCCGGGGGCCATCGGAGCGGCCTCGCCGGGGCTCGGCGCTCCGGCGGCGAGCGGCGGGCTCGGTGCGTCGATGTCACGGTCAGGATCGGAGCTGGCCCGGCCCGGCCGACGGGGCGAACAACGGCAGCTCAGCTGGCGTCCGCCGTCGGGCGTCCTCCGATGCCCGGGCGTCCTCGGCCGCCAGGCGGCCTCGACCGCTGAGCGTCCTCCGTCGCAGGCTCGGCTTCGGCCATCGGCGCCTCGCGGGCGTGCACTGGCCTCCGGGCCGACGGTCCACGCCGTCGACCGCTGGCGCCCCCTCGGCTGCCGGCACCTCGCCGGTCAGCGCCTCCGGCGGCAGGGCGAAGGTCGGGGCTCGACTGCGCCGGGCAGCTCGTCCAGGGGACGGCTCCGGCTGCATCGGCCACCAGCGCCGAGCGAACCGACGGCCACGTCGCCGGCGCCGAGCATGGCGGCGGGGTGATCACCCTCCGGCGGCGCGGCTGTGGGCGCCTCGGCCTCGGGCAGGAGACCAGGTGGAGGGGCAGCTGCTGAGCTCGCCGGTCGGCGCGGGCGCAGCCGGAGCGGACCAGGCCGGCGCTTCCTCGGTGGCGCCTCCTCAGCCGGAGCCGATGAGGATGGGGTCGGCGCGTCGGCCGGCGGCGACCGGGTCGGTGCGGCTCCGGGCTTCTCCGGCCAGGCGGCCACGGTGGGGGTGCGACCGGCTCCGGCCCAGGGTCTGGCCGACGCCTGATAGCCGGCGGGGTGGGCCAGGACGCCGGATCAGGATCAGTACTGGCGGAGCCGGCGGCGGCGCCCAGATGCGGCTCCTCGGCCGTTGCTGCTTTCGGTGCCAGCGCCCGTCGGGCTCGGGGCTGCGGGCGGCGCCCAGGCATCGCCGGCCGTCGGACACCGGCGGAGCCGGGCCCGGCCCAGCGCCCTCGCCGGTGGGCGGGAGGCGGGGGCGGCGAGGGCCGGCTCCGGCGGCTGGAACGCCAGCCCGGCGAAGGCGGTGCCGGCGGGAGCCGGGTCCACCGGGGCAGGAGTGCCTGCCGCTGGCCGCGTCGTCCGGCGGGCTCGTCGTCAGGTCGATCGACCACTGCATCACCCCTTCTGCCCGGGAAGTTGGCTCACCTTAGTGGCGGATCAGGCGCCCTCGTTTGACCCCGACGGAAGGGACTTGCGGCTTCCCCTTGGAGGGTCTGCTAGGTCGGACGCCGCACGGGGCTATGGCTCAGGTGGAAGAGCGCTTGCATGGCATGCAGAGGTCGAGGTTCAAGTCCCTCTGGCTCCACCCGTCACCGCCCGCCAGGGTCGGTGTGGATCGAGCCCTCTTGAGAGGCTTCGGCGCCGTAGAAAGCGCCGAGTGCACGCTCGGAGGGCTTTCGCCATGACGGGCGCCGGGCGTTTGCCGGGGGCCGGTGGGTCCCGATCCGCAGGTCTCGCCATGGGCGGACGGCGTCAGCGAGGCGTTGCGAGCTGCTGAATCGATGAGCGGTCGTTCGTGTGCTCAACGGTCCTTGTCGAGCTGCGATGCCGACCATCGGCGGTCGAGATACGCCCGAGCGCGGCTCGATAGAGGATCGTTGGGAGTAGCAGGCGTCGTGCTCCTGCTCCACCCGGCTGCGATCTACATCCGAGGAGCCTCGATGATGAGCTCCAAGTCGTCGAAGTCGCAGCGGCCGCGTGCCGCCCGGAGCTTCATGGCGCACAGCGTTTCAGCGGAGCGACCCTGACCGTGACCGCCCAGTTGCCGTGCTGGCTGGTTCAGCGGGTCCTCGTAGTCGGCAGGAACAGCGAGGCCTTGTCGTTCAACCACTCGGCCGGCAACCCGTGCTCGACGGCGGCTTCGGCGATGTCTCGAGCCTTTGCGGAAGATCGCAGGTCGATGTCGCGGGTTGCCCCACGGTCCGAGATGTGGAGTCAACCGCTGCCCCACCCATCACCGCGATCGTCGCAGTGATTCCTCCTTCGAGCCGCCCGTTGTCCCACCAGCTCGAGCAGGTGCCAGATGCGCCAGGTCCGTCGAACAGGAACGTCACACCGACATCAGCTCCGACTCAGCCAGGGCGACACCATGGCGCAACGGCACCAGCGCCAGATCTGCACCAGCACCCACCCCGACGTCCCACAGCACGGGCAACGTCCGCCGCTCCTCAGCCACCCACGGTGGGACGGGCAGACGGCGACAGGACAAGTGGCGTCACGATGCCGGCGATCAGCGCATCGAACCGTTGATCCCCGTCGGCGGTGGAGACGTGAGCACCAGCGTGCCGAGCAGATGATCAGGGGCAACGCTCGTCGTGCTGGCGCGATCGCCGAACAGACGCCCTGCTGTCACGGCAGCCGCCACCGCTGCAGCGCGGTCGCTATCTCATCGGCGTTCTCGGCGGCGGTGAGCACGGTGAACGGCTGGGGATGGCGATGAGACGGTGCTGCGTGGCCGCCAGCAGCGCTTCGAGGCGGCCTGCCGAGTAGTGGACGCTGTTCTCGTACTCCACCAACCGAGGATGAGCCACGCCAGCAGCAGCATTGGCTCGACAGGCCCGACGACCGACGAGCGATCCTCAACCAGCGCATGACACCCCCTTCACCGACGGTACGGAATACCGTACCACGATGCAGCTCCAGTCAACCGCCCCAAAGAGCGGGCCGCGATCGCCGGCTGGTCGGCCGGCGCTCTTGCCCTTCCGTAGGCCAATGACCCAGCGCATCTCGTTGGACGAAGCGGTGTTCCACGCACCATGCGAACTGTCCTCGGTAACTGGTCGGAGTACCAACGTGCGCAACCCGAGCCGGGAGCGTTTAAGACCTTCACGTCTCAGCCCCACGCTCGCTGACGCGTCCGAGCTACCAGTCGCTTCACCCCTCGGCGCGCACTTCAACGACCAGGTCGACCCCGCTGACCCTCAGCTTGGTCGGCCCGGACAGAACAGCGGCAAGTGCACGCCCGAAGATGCGAGGCCATCCCTCACCAACAGCAGGCTCGCCCACTACCCTTACTAGCGGCACAAGGTAAGGAGGCTGCTGATGGATAGAGATCGCAGCCGAAACTGAGCTCCAGAGGCCAGCTCACCGTCCCCAAAGCAGTGCGCGATGCCCTCGGCCTGGCGGAAGGGACGACGTGTGTTCCAGGTCGAGGGCAACCGCGCGCCGTGCTCGCTCCACACGACCGACTTCCTGTCACTGGCGAACCATCCCGGTGCCGGCCCGGCACCGCAACGTCGCCTGGGACGACGGCAACTGCGCCCGCACACCCGCGCCGTGCGCACCGAACGCCGTTGAGCTCGTTCGTCGACACGAACATCCTCGTCCGCCACCTCACCGGAGACCCCGCCGACCAGGCAGCCCGGGCCACTGCGTTCGATCGCCGACGCCGACGAGCTGCTGCTGGCCGACCTGATCCTCGCCGAGACCGTGTACGTCCTCGAGTCACCGTTCTACAAGGTACCAGGCCCCAGATCGCCGGCGCGATGCGCTCGCTCATCGCCATGGACCGCGTGGTGACGATCGACCCGGCGCTGCTCTACGAGCCTCCCGAGGTGTATGAGCTCGACCGGATCGACTACGCCAGGCGTACCTCATCCGCGCACGCCGAGCACAGGCGTCGCGCAGTCCTTTCCGTTCGATCGCTCCATCGTCGTCTCGACCGGTCACCCAGGTCCCGAGCCACCGGCCCTCCCACCTGGCGATCGCAGCGCCTGACCGACTCGATCGGACCCGATGGTGAGGAAGGCGCTGGATGGCCGATGTGACCGGGAAGGCGGCCCGACGCGGCCGGACGGCACCGTTGCGACGATTGGCCAGCCTTCACCGGTGTACTCCCGTGTCCCCCTATACGGTGCTTCAGAAGCCTTTCGTCAGAGCCATGGTGACCACCGTTCGACGGGTGTCGAGTTCGTGCTCCTCGAGCAGACGTGAGGCATCACCTCCGTGCGCTGCCCCACGCAGCGGCTCCACCACCGTGCACCAAACTCGACGCAGCGTGAGCGCGTGCAGCCGGTCAGACCGTCGCCCAAGTGCGCTCGGCCACGGTACGCCTCGAGCGGGCCGTCAGCATGGTGGTGCTCCACGGGCGGGCCGAGGCCAGGTTCGTGGAGAGGTCGGCACGAGCGGTTCGAGGATGTCCCAAGTGAAGCGGACAAGGTCGTCGCTGAGCTGGTCGCGTTCGCCGATGGCCTGGGCCGGGTCCACGAGTGCACGGTGCCGTCCGGCACCCGGAACGTGAGGATGACGCCCACCAGATGCCGGTTCAGGTAGCGGCGCGGCCAGTCGAGCGCACCCGGCGAGCTGGGCGTGGGCCGACAGGAACGTCGATCGGTTCGGCGTCATCGAGCGCCGGTCTGCGCGGCGAGGATGCGGACGGCTTCGTCGGCCGAGCAACCGCCGAGCATGGCTGTAGGACGTGGCACGCCAGCGACGTGCTGCAGCAGCGCCCGGCCGTCCCCTCGTTGCACGGCGTCGGCGCCCTCATGGTCGCCACCGGCGTCAACCGCGTCAGCCGAGCAGACTCCCCGAACGACGCACCGAACCCACGTGAACAGTTCCTCATCGGTCGGCTTGGCCCCTCCCTCCGACGTATGAACTTGCTTCTGCCTACCTTCCTCAGTGGGCGCCCGCTTTGCGCCGGCCACGGCCGAACCCGCCAGGCCGCGATGCGTTCCATCTTTGGCACACATGTTCAAAATGGGAACACGGTCGGCTAGATCTGGTCCGCGGACCGTGCTCGCCGCTTGCAGCCCACCAGGTCGGCCACCCGTCGCCGGAGATCTCCCGACGTGCGCCGGGGACGCACCTCAGGCCGGTCTGGGATGACCCCGGTGGATGATCAGGGACCTCGCCCGGTGGACAACCCGGCCTGCACTGGCTCGCCGCTGACCCTGGCGGCCCGCCCTGGTTGCCGCACGCTCACCGACCCCCGAGATCGCCAGCCGGGCGGCCGCGTTGCGCCACGCCGAGGCCCGTCACGGCCTCGACGACCTCACCGCCTGGCGCCGAGGACTTCCCGCTCCCCCCGCTTCGGCGCTGCGCTGCGGCGTGCGCAGCGAGGTTGGTCGACGGCTGTGGGGTGACCGTCCTCGAGGTTTCCGGTGCAAGCCCACGCCAAGGCCAGCTCTGCGGGGCGCTGTGGTGGGGCATCGGCCTGCACCTGGGCTGCCTGGCGCAGAGCAGCCAGGGTGACGTCATCGGCGACGTGCGGACCTCTCGGCACCGGTATCAGCGGCAAGGCCGTGCGGCTACACCTCCAACGTGGGCTTGGGCTGGCACTCGACGCCGCCGACGTGACCGCGCTGTTCTTCCTCGCCAGGGCGCCAGCGAAGGCTTTCCGGCTTCGCCAGCTCGGTGGCGGTCCACAACGAGCTGCTGCGTCGCCGCCCCGATCTCATGGACCTGCTCTACCAGCGTGCCGGTGAGCTGGCAGTCCGCTCCAAGCTGCCCGGCGAGCGGCCCTGGTACGAGATGCCGGTCTACGGCCAGGTGGGCGAGCACACCGCCTGCGCCTACGTGAGCACCAACGTGCTGCTCGCCCATCGCAACGCCGGCGCCCCGCCGCTCAGCGACGCGCCCAGGAGGAGGCCGTCCGGGCGGTCGGCGCCGTGGCCAGGAGCCGCAGTTCGGCCTGCTGCGCCACTTCGGCCCGGGCACGATGCTGTTCGTCAACAACCACACCGTGTTCCACCTCCGCACCGCGTTCACCGACGACGCCACCGACCCGGAGGAGCGTCGCCACCTGTTGCGACTGTTCCTCTGCCTGCCCAACGGTCAGGAGCTCCCCGCGTTCGCCGGCTACTTCCGTGACGTACGTGCCGGTATGGTGCGGGGCGGGTATCCCGCTCGCCGCGAACCGGTCTTCCACCGCCTGAGCACGTCGACGGCGGCGTCTCCTTCACCGAGAGCGCCCCGACTGCCGATAGCCACCGGTGAAGGCCACCCATCTCGAGGTCTGCGACGAGCGGTTCGACCCGGCCGCCGGGGGCTGCTCACGTTCGCATCGACGCCGGGCCGCGGCGTGGCGGGCCCCGGGCCGCCGCCGAGCCCGGCTTCGTGGGCCACCCGCCGGATCAGGGCTGGTTCTGCCCGACCCACCTCGACGCCGCCCGCTCGCTGCGGGCCCTGCCGCTGGCGGCGCCGTCCAGCCAGCTGCTGCGCCGCCCCACCAGCGGCCGCTACCGGCCCGGGCGGCGCGGTGAGGGCTGCCGCCGACCCCGCACGACCGCCTGCACCGTGCGCTGCTCGACCACTGGCCGCGTTCGCGGCCGCGTTCAGCTGCACCGATCTACCGGCACCCACCACCAGCACCCGTCGACGCTGGCACGGATATGGATCGCTGCGTGGCACCCGGACTGCCCTACGCGTCGACGAGGTCACCACCACCGCCACGCCACCGATCGGCTCGCCGCTGGTCACCTGCAGCGAGTCGTGGTGGAACCCCGACCGAGTTGGCCTCGGTGTCGATCACGGCCGCGTGGTGGGAACCGTCCAGGGCCACGCGCACGCAGGGCACCGTCGCCGGCAGCAGCCGCATCGAAGCCGGCACCGCCACCGTGACCACCTTGCTCGTCGACCTGCCGGCCGACACCGCTGTACAGCGCGCCTGGCCGCCTTCCTGGCGTCGCTCGACGCCGCTGGCGCAGGCCGCGCCGGGCCGGGTACCCGGCGGGCCCGATCGCTCGGCCGGGCTTCGATCACGCTGACCATCGACTCAGTGGGGACCACCTCTCGATGCGCAGGCCGGCCATAACGGCGCCGGTACTCGGCCTCCGTGCGCTCGCGGCCTGTCGGTGTAGAGCATCATCGTGACATCCCAATCCTTGGCCACCGACGGTCCGTTGCCCTCGAGGACGACGGCCTCCACCACCAGCAGCCGATCCCCGGCGCCCATGGCGGCGGCCAGTTGCGCAGGATGGCCTCGCTCGGCTCCGTCGGCCCAGTCGTGCAGCACGTGTCGCAGCACGCTGGCAATCGCCATGGTCGGAGCACGGCGCGAGGCATCACCGGCCACCACATCGCATCGTTCGGTCGTGCCGGCCGCCGCCGCCTGCCGGGTGCGCACCGCCACATGGTCGAGGTCGAACACCGTACCGGTCAGTTCAGGGTGCTTCCCGAGCACAGCCAGCAGCATCGACCCTTGCCCCACCGACGTCGACGACGTGGCGTACGCCGTCGAACCCGTAGGCGGCGAGCATGGCCGGCGTCTCCGGGTCATGGAAGGAGGTCGCCAATGGCATCGAAGATGTAGCGATCTCCGGGTGGAGGCGGCGAGGTACTCGAACAGCGGCCGGCCGACCGCCGCCTCCAGCACGTTGGCGCCGGTGGCGAGCGTGTGGAAAGCAGTCGAGCGCCGCCCAGGCCACCTCGAACACGCGCACGGCGGCGGCGAAGGAGTGCTCACTGTCGCGCCGTAGCGCCTCGGCCAGCGGGGTCAGATGGAACGATCGCGGGGCGGCGGGATCCTCGGCGAAGATGCCGTGGGCCGCGAGGTACCGCAAGGTACGGTACAAGGCCTCCTCATGGCTGCCCGACGCCGTGGCCAGTGCGGCCACCGGGGCCGATCCCTCCCGGGGGAACAGGTCGGCGATGCCGAGCTCCCCGATCCGGCACACCGCCCGGGCCAGGTTGGCCCCCAGCACGATGTCGCGCAACGTCTCCAGTTCCCTCACACCCATGTGGACCCCTCCCGGTGTGCATCGGTGCCGGCGGCCGCTGGGTCGCCGGCTTTCCGACGAACGTAGCGCACCGTGGCCCACGGGGTGATCGGCCCGGGCCGGTGACGGTGGCGGCCCGTCAGCGGGCGCCGCGGATGCCGGAGAACACCGCCACCTTCCAGCCGTCGCCGCGGTCCTGGAGGATGTAGAAGGACTCGATGCTCTCGATCTTCGAGCCGTCGGCCCGGTGGCGGGTACCGGCGATCACGGCATGGATGCGGGTGGGCTCCAGGTGCTCGTAGGTGGTGGTGGTCTCGGCGTGGTGGAACTCGGCGTTGGCCCGCAGCTTCGCCGGGTCGAACGGGTAGCGGTCGCACACCCGCACGTCGGTCTCGGTCACGTAGATCACCGGCAGGTGCACGAGCGCCTCGAGATCGGCGCGGCTGCCGTGCTGGAACGCGGCGTGGTACCGCTCCATCAGGTCATCGGCGGCGGCGATCAGCTCGGCTCGACGGTCCTCGTCCATGTGCGCTCCCCCAGCGTGCGGGCGGGCGGCCCTCCGCCTGCCGCCGCCAGCCTAGAGCAACCTTGACGCCGGCTGACCCGGGCGTTGACCGTCCAGTCTTCCGGACATATCGTCCGATCTCATGGATACCGGCCAAGAGGTGCACGCGGTGATCGCCGGGCGGGTACGAGCCCTGCGGACCGCCGCCGGCCTGTCGCTCGACCAGTTGGGCCGCCGCAGCGGGGTGAGCCGCTCGGCCATCTCCCTCATCGAGCGGGCCGAGTCGAGCCCCACCGCCGTGGTGCTCGACAAGCTGGCCGCCGCGCTGGGGGTGCCGTTGACCGCACTGCTCGAACCGGTCGAGGGAACCGGGCCGCTGTGCCGGCGGGCCCAACAGCCGGTGTGGGTCGATCCTGCGTCGGGCTATCGCCGCAGGACGGTGGCCGGCGGCGAGGACGACGGCGCCGGCCCCGGCGTGCGGCTGGTGGAGATCTCCTTCCCACCGGGCGCCACCGTGGCCTTCGACACCCCGGCGCCCGACCGCCGGCTCGAGCAGGTCGTCTGGCTGCTGTCGGGGTCGATGGCCATCACCGTCGACGGGGTCGAGCACCGGCTGCACCGCGGAGACCGGTTGCGCTTCGCGGTGGACGGACCGGTCACGTTCCACAACCCCACCTCCCGTACCTCTCGGTATGCCGTGGTGCAACACCGCCCGGGACGGTCGTGGTGACGGCGATGGGCGGGCTGCGGCTGCGCCTGGCCACGGCCGACGATGCGGCCGGCGTGCGCCGCGTCTACGCCCCCTACGTGACCGACACCGTCGTGTCGTTCGAGCTCGACGTGCCCGGCCCCGACGAGCTGGCGCAGCGCATCTCCGGCCGGTTGCCCCGCCACCCGTGGTTGGTGGCCACCGACGGCGAGGGCGCCGTGGTGGGCTACGCCTACGCCGGGCCGTTCTCCGCCCGGGCGGCCTACGACTGGTCGGTGGAGACCAGCGTGTACCTCGATGCCGCGCAGCACCGGCGCGGGTTGGGTCGGGCGCTGTACACCGCCCTGTTCGCCCTGCTCGAGGCCCAGGGCCATCGCCGGGCCATGGCCGGCATCACGCTGCCCAACGCGGCCAGCGTGGGGCTGCACGAGGCGATGGGCTTCAGCGCCGTCGGCGTGTACCGGGCGGTCGGCTGGAAGTTCGACGCCTGGCACGACGTCGGGTGGTGGCAGCGGCCGATCGGCCCCGCTGACGGCACGCCGCCGACCGCCGGACCCGTCGGGCTCGACCGGCTCGACCCGGCACTGCTCGATGCCGCCCTGGCCGCCGGTGCGGCCGCGCTGGTCCGGCGGTGAGCGGCGGGACCGCTCAGCCGGGCACACCGCCAGGGACCCGCCCGTCCGAGGGCTCCGGCGCCGCGCCGGAGGCGTCCACCGGCCGAAAACCCAGCCCGGCGATCGCCCGGCGGGCCGGCTCGTCGAGCGGTCCGACCTCCACCTCGGCAACCTGCCCGGTACCGGCGGCCACGTGCAGCACCGCCTGCCACGCGCCCAGCTGGCGTTGGCGCACCGCCGGATCGGTCCCCCCGGCGTCGGGCAGGCTCGGCCGGATCACCCAACGCGTGCCGTCGACGGGGTGCGGCCCCCCGAGCAGGACACCGTCGACCTGACGGTCGTCGCCGACGACGAGCACCGCGCACAGGCTCGCCGGGGCGCTGCGCCCGAGCAGCGGGTCCTGCCGGCACAGGTCGGCCAGCTCGGGCACGGCCGCGGCCACGGCGTCGAGCCCGCGCAGGGTGATGACCCCGTTCTGGGCGCCGGGCCCGGCGTGGGCTCGGTCGGCCTCGTCGAGCGGCCGGCACCAGACCGTGCCCGCCGCGGGCGCAGCGTCGTCCTCGGTGAGCGCAAGGTAGACATCCTCCAGCGACGGGCGGGTGACGGTGAGGCCGTCGAGGGCGAACCCGCGACGCTCGGCCCAGCCCGCGGCCACCGCCACCAGCCGGCCCGGATCACCGGTCTCGCACCACACCGTGGTGTCCTCCACCCGGGGCCGGTAGGCGGCCAGCACGGCGGCCACCTCGGCCGGGTTGATACCTGCTGGTATGGAGAACTGGACCCGGGCGGCGGCGTTGGCCCGGTCCCCGAGGGTGTCGGGCGTGCCCTCGGCCACCACCCGACCCCGGGCCACCACGATGATCCGGTCGGCCAGCTCCTGGGCCTCGTCGAGGTAGTGGGTGGTGAGCACCACCGTCTTGCCCAGCGAGCACAGCCCGCGCACCACCGACCAGGCCGCCCGCCGGGCCGACGGATCGAACCCGGTGGTCGGCTCGTCCAGGAACAGCAGCTGTGGGTCGCCGATGAGACCCAGCGCCAGATCGACCCGGCGTTGCTGGCCGCCCGACAGCTTCGACACCCGCCGGCGTCGATGCTCCTCCAACCCCACCAACCCGAGGATCTCGTCGATCGGCCGGGGCGACGGGTAGTACGCCGCGTGCAGGCGCAGCACCTCCTCCACGCGCAGCTCGTCCTCGATGCCGCAGGACTGCAGCACGATGCCCAACCGGGCCCGCCACCCCGCCGACGCCCGGGCGGGATCCTCGCCGAGCACCCGAACGGTGCCCGAGGTGGCCGGCCGGAAACCCTCGAGGATCTCGACCGTGGTGGTCTTGCCGGCGCCGTTGGGCCCGAGGATGGCCACCGTCTCGCCCTCGGCGATGTCGAAGCTGATGCCGTCGACAGCGCGCACGTCGCCGTAGCGCTTGGTCAGATCCCGGACCGTCACCGCCGGCGGCCGACCGGCGGGCCCGGCGGCCGGAACGGTCAGCGGTGCGGTCATCGGCGACCCACCTGCTCCCAGCGGAACCGCCAGCGGGCGATCGCCGTGCCGATCAACCCCCAGAGCACCAGCGCACCCACGTGCCGCCACACGATGCCGTGGCCGGTGCCGAACGGATCGAACGTGGCCAGCATGCCGTCGTTGAAGTGCCGCACCGGCAGCACGCCCGCCACCTTGTGCAGGACCGAGTCGGTGGGCACCGGGATGAACGTGCCCGAGATGAACAGCGCCGGGTAGAGCATGGCCTGGGACATGGCCGGCGCCGCCGTCTCGTTGGGGATGAAGGCCGACACGGCGATGCCGAGCGTGCAGAAGCAGAACGCCCCGGCCGCCACGTAGAGGGCGAGGGCGGCGTAGCGGCCGGGGAAGGTGACGTCGTTGAACAGCACCCCGGCCACCGTGATCACCACCACCAGCACGAACGCCACCACCAGCACCGAGCCGACCAGCCCGCCGATGAGCACCCCGGCCGGCACCGGGGTGCCGCGCTTGCGTTTGAGGATGCCCCGCTCGCGGCGGGTGCACAGGAAGATGGCCAGGTTCGTGAAGCACGCGGTGATCACGCCGAAGGCGGCCAGGTTGGGCAGGAAGTACTGGATGAACGGCATCTCCCGACCGGGGCGCCCACCACCTCCCCGGCCATCAGCGAGGGGAAGATGGCCAGGAAGATGAGCGGGAACACGAACGTGAACACCGCGGCGGGCGGGTTGCGCCAGAACATCTTCTGCTCGGCCACGAGGTGCAGCGCCATGAGGCGGGCGGACGGCAAGCCCTCATCCTAGACATGACGATCGCGTGACAGCAGAGCCATCACCGCGATCGATCGTTTCGTTGACCGATCGTCCTCCGGCCGGTGCGCCGGTCAGGCCAGCCGGTCAGGCGAGCCGGTCGGCCAGCCACTCCTCCATGTCCCGCACGGCCCGCTGCGACAGCGGCAGGTTGGGCAGCAGCGAGTCGAAGCCGTGGGGCATGCCCGGGTACACGTGCAGTTCGACCGGCACGCCGGCCTGGCGCAGCCGGGTGGCGTAGTCCATGTCCTCGTCGGAGAACCCGTCGATGGCACCGACCGAGATCAGCGTGGGCGGCAGGCCGGTCAGGTCGGTGGCCCGCCGGAGCGGCGTAGGCGGGCACATCGGGTCCGCCCTTGGTCGCACCGAGGTAGGCGGTCCAGCCGTAGGTGTTGGCTGCCGGCGGCCAGATCGGGTCCTTCCAGGTGCTCGACGGGGTGATCTGGCGATCGTCGAGCATCGGGTAGATCAGCAGCTGGAACTGCAGCGGGACCTCGCCCCGGTCGCGGGCGAGCAGGGCGAGACCGGCGGCCAGACCGGCGCCGGCGCTGGCCCCACCGATGCCGATGCGCTGCGGATCGACGCCCAGCTCGGCGGCGTGGTCGTGCACCCAGCGCAGCCCCGGTAGCAGTCCTCGAGCGGGCCGGGGTAGGGCGTCTCGGGGGCCAGCCGGTACTCCACCGACACGCCCACGCAACCGTACTTCTGGCACCACAGGTCGAAGCGGGCGTCGTCGCCGGCGTAGGTGCCCAGCACCAAGCCGCCGCCGTGCATCCAGTACACGCAGGGCAGTGCACCGTCGACGCCCGCCGGGCGGTGGACCCGGATGGTGACCCCGCCGGCGTCGTGATCGGTGCGGATCACCCGGTCGCTGAGCTCGGGCACCGGGAACTGCGCCATGGCGGCCCGGATGGCGGGCAGCGTCTCGTCGGAGAGCGTTCCGAGATCGAGCGGGAAGTTGGCCAGCGCATCCCGGGCACCGGGATCGAGCAGGGTGGAGACATCGAGCACGTCGGACATGGCGACAGTCTCGCCCAGCCGCCGCCGCGACGCAGTCGCCATACCATGCCGTATGGGATGGCATGACCGGTCGCCGGGGGACGTGGCGCGGCCGGTGCGGTTGGCGGCCGGGCCTACCATCGGGGGCATGCAGCCACCCTCGTTGGGCGACGATGACCTGACCCTGCTCCGGGTGGCGCTCGACGAGGAGCGGACCCGGCTGCGCAGCCAGCTGGCCGGCCTGGAGCGCACGTTCGAGGACCTGGTGGCCGGGGCCGACGTGGAGCCCGCCGACGACGAGCATGACCCCGACGGCACCACCGCCTACGAACGGGCGCAGATCACCTCCCTGGCCCGCATCACCCGGGCCCGGCTGGCCGAGGTGGACGCCGCCATCGACGCCGCCACCGACAGCACCGGCCGGCCCGGTTTCGGCACCTGCGAACGCTGCGCGACGCCGATCGGCGTGGAGCGGCTGCTGGCCCGCCCGGGCACCACCCGCTGCGTGCGCTGCGCCGGCTGATCACCGGGCGCCGGCCGGCGACGCCCCGTCAGCTCCCGCCGGCCGCCCGTGCCGCCAGCACCCGTTCCTTGGTGGGCACCCACCAGCCGACCACCAACGTGCCGACGACCCCGGCCGAGGCGATCACCACCGGCAGCCAGAGGCGCGACCGGCTCAACACCGCGCTGAGCGCCACCGCCGCCCACATGAGGGCGATGGCCACGACCTTGGCGTTGCGGGCCATGCCGAGGCCGCTGCGGTAGTCGTCCACCAGGCGCCCCACCACCGGCAGGCCCAGCAGCCACCGTTCGAGGCGCTCGTCGGAGCGGGCGAAGCACCACGCCGCAGCCACGAAGAACATCGTCGCCGGCAGACCGGGCAGCAACAGCCCGAGGCCACCGAAGCCCACCATCACCAACCCGGCCGCGGCCCAGAACAGGCGCACGGCACGGCGGCGACGGGGGCCGGTCATGGTCCGACCGTAGCCGCCGGAGCACCGGACGCGGGTGGGGCCCGGGCTGGCTGCCCGGGCCCCACCCACCGATCAGGTCGGCGTGCTCAGCGGCCGCCGCGCACCAGACGGCCGGGGTACGCCCCGGTGTGCTCGCCGTTCTCGTAGGTCACCACGCCGTTGCAGACGGTCATGCGGTAGCCCTCGGCGCGCTGGATGAGCCGCTTGCCGCCGGCGGGGAGGTCGTAGACCATCTCCGGGTCGTGCAGCTTGAGGTTGTCGTAGTCGATCAGGTTGAGATCGGCCCGGTAGCCCTCGGCGATGACGCCCCGGTCGGACAGGCCGTAGAGGTTGGCGGTGTCCTGGGTCATCTTGTGGACCACGAACTCCACCGGCAGCGTCTCGCCCTTGGTGCGGTCCCGGGTCATGTAGCTGAGCATGTAGGTGGGCACGCTGGCGTCGCACAGCACGCCGCAGTGGGCGCCGCCGTCGGACAGGCCGAACACCGAGTGCTCGTTCTTGATCGCCTCGACCTGGAACTCGAGGTTGCCGCGGTACTTGCCGAACAGGAACAGGATCGGGCGGCGGTCGGCCATCACGTCCATCAGCGCCTCGCGCACGCTGATGCCCTTGGCCTCGGCGATGCCGGCGATGGAGTCCTCGTAGCCGGGCTCGTAGCTGAGGTCGGTGGGCAGCACGTACATGCGGTTCCACGACGAGATCATCGTGTTGGTGTCGGCGAAGCGGGAGGTCTTCGCCTCGTCGGCCACGACCTTCGCCCGGAACGCCGGATCCAGCAGCATGGCCCGCTGCTCGTCGTAGGACAGGTGCTTGATCTCGTCGTAGGCGGGGAACTGCCGCATCGGGTTGAGCGTGCCCTCGAGGGTCATCAGCACCGAGGCGGGGCGGGCACCGACCTGCGGGCGGATCTGGAAGCCCTCGGGGTTGAGCTTGTCGGCCAGGTCCCAGATGCCCTGCACGGCGCCGGCGGCGGGCACCAGCATGGTGAGCGGGCGGCCGGTGATGCGGGCGATGTGCTCGATCCAGCCGAGCTCCTCGGCCTTGTCGAGGTGGTCGGAGATGATCTCCATGGTGCCGTGGTCGAACCCGGTGAACGCCTCGGCGATGGCCACCATCTCGTCGGAGGTGGCGTTGGTGCCCGGCACCAGGTTCCCGGCCTTGTCGAGGTGGCCGTAGAAGCGGGAGGTGGAGAAGCCGAGCGCCCCGTCGGCCAGGGCCTGGCGGGTGATCTCCGCCATCTTCACCATGTCGTCGGGGGTGGCGTCGTCGTAGCAGCGCTCCCCCATCACGTAGTGGCGCAGCGCCACGTGCGGCACCTGGGCGCCGATGTCCACCGTGTAGGGGGTGTCGATGGTGTCGAGGGACTCGCCGAAGGTCTCCCACCCCCAGGGCAGGCCCTCGTGCAGGGCGGTGCCGGGGATGTCCTCCACCGACTCCATGAGCTGCACCAGCTCGTCCTCGGTGCCGGGCCGCACCGGGGCGAAGCCGACGCCGCAGTTGCCCATCACCACGGTGGTCACGCCGTGCCACGACGACGGGGTCACCTGCTTGTCCCAGCACACCTGGCCGTCGAAGTGGGTGTGGATGTCAACGAAGCCGGGCGTGAGGAGCAGGCCCCGGGCGTCGACCACACGGGTGGCGGTGCCGCCGCTGCCGGCCGGCCGCACGGCGGTGATGCGCCCGTCGGCGATGGCGACGTCGGCGTGGCGACCGGGCGCCCCCGTGCCGTCGACCACGAAGGCGTTGGTGATGAGCAGGTCGTCCACGGATCTCCCCCCGAGAGAAAAACAGAACCCCGATTCGGTTCCGGCGACCTTAGCCGCCCACCCGGCGGCCGGGCCCCGTCGAGCTGGGTGGGCCACGGCCAATGGGCCACGGCGAAGCGGCACCGTCCGGCCGCCGTCGTCGCCGCCTAGGGTCGGGCCATGTCCTACGAGACCGTGCTCTACGAGGTGGCCGACGGCGTCGCCCTCATCACCCTCAACCGGCCCGAGCGGCTCAACGCCTGGAACCCGCAGCTGGCCCGCGACCTCAACGATGCGCTGACCGAGGCCGACCGCGACGACGCCGTGCGCTCCGTCGTCCTCACCGGCGCCGGGCGGGCGTTCTGCGCCGGGGCCGACCTCTCCGCCGGCCCTGACACGTTCGACGACGACTCGAACCCCGAGCGGATGAACCGCGACAGCAACCCGCGCATCCTGCCCTACGACCTGCGCAAGCCGGTGATCGCCGCCATCAACGGCGCCGCGGTGGGCGTGGGCATCACCTACCCGCTGCTGGCCGACGTCCGCATCGTGGCCGAGGAGGCGAAGATCCAGTTCGCCTTCGTGCGCCGCGGCATGCTGCCCGAGCTGGCCAGCCACGCCATCCTGCCCCGGGTGGTCGGCTTCTCGAACGCCGCCGACCTGTTGCTGACCGGGCGCATGATCTCCGGCACCGAGGCGGCCGCGCTGGGCCTGGCCTCCGCCGCCGTGCCCGCCGACCGGGTGGTGGCGGTGGCGATCGAGCGGGCTCGCGAGATCAACCTGGCGGCGCCGGTGTCGGTAGCGGCGGCCAAGAAGCTGATGTGGGACAACCTGCGCGGCGACATCGCCGCCACCACCCGGGTCGAGGTGCCGGTGTTCGCCTGGTTCGGCCAGCAGCCCGACGCCCGGGAGGGCATCGTGTCGTTCCTGGAGAAGCGCCCGCCGCAGTGGTCGATGAGCCCGCAGCGCGACTTCCCCGAGTGGCCGGCGTGAGCGGCACAGCAGGCGCGGCCGGCGTGGGCGAGACCGAGTTCGCCGGGTTCACCGAGCAGGTGGTCGACGGCATCTTCGTGCGCACCGCCGGCGACGGCCCGCCCGTGCTGCTGCTGCACGGCTACCCACAGACCCACGAGATGTGGGCCGACGTCGCCCCCGGCCTGGCCGCCGCCGGGCGCTCGGTGGTCTGCGCCGACCTGCGCGGCTACGGCCGCAGCCACAAGCCGCCGGCGGGCGAGGGCAACGTCAGCTACGCCAAGCGCACCATGGCCGCCGAGCTGGTGGCGGTCATGGCCACCTTGGGCCACGAGCGCTTCGCGGTGGTGGGCCACGACCGCGGTGGCCGGGTGTCCTACCGCATGGCGCTCGACCACCCCGAGGTCATCACCAGGTTGGCCACGCTCGACATCGTGCCCACCCTCGACACCTGGGAAGCGGCCCGGGGCACCGCCGCCGTGGGCATGTTCCACTGGTCGTTCCTCGCCCAGCCCCACCCGCTGCCCGAGACGCTGATCGCCGCCGATCCGGGCTACTTCCTGCGCACGCTGTGCGGGAAGTGGGCGGCCGGTTCCATGGCCCGCCTGGAGCGCTACGTGGCCGCCTTCACCCCCGACGTCGTCCGGGCCACCTGCGACGACTACCGGGCCGGCGCCACCATCGACGTCGAGCTCGACCGGGCCGACCGCGACGGCGGCCGGCGCATCGCCTGCCCGGTGCTGGCGCTGTGGGGCGATCCGTCGGGCAAGCGCCCGTCGCTGGTCGACGTGTGGCAGCGCTGGGCTGACGACGTCCAGGGCCGGGCCATCCGCTGCGGCCACTTCCTGGCCGAGGAGGCACCGGCGGAGACGCTGGCCGCCCTCGACGCCTTCCTCGACCGCGCCTGAACGGGCGACGACGGCCCGGGCACCGATGACCCGGCGGCACCCGGGCCGTCAACACGCCCATGGAGTTGCTCATCGGCACCCGCAAGGGCGCATGGATCCTGCGAGACGACGGCGCACGCACGCACTGGACGGCCTCGGAACCGATGTTCCTGGGCCACATCATCCAGCACCTGGTGGCCGGACCGTCCGGTACGTTGCTGGCCGCGGCCAAGACCGGTCACCTCGGCCCCACCGTGTTCCGCTCGACCGACGGCGGCGCCTCGTGGACGGAGGCGTCCCGCCCGCCGGCCTTCGCCCCCGGCGACGCCCACGGGCGGGCGGTGCAGACCGTGTTCTGGCTCACCGCCGGCCCCGGCCATACCGACTGGTACGCCGGGGCGTCGCCGCAGGGGTTGTTCCGCTCCGCCGATGACGGCGACACGTGGGAACCGGTGTCGGGCTGGAACGACCACCCGAACTGGGGCACCTGGGCGGAGTGGCCCGACCTCGAGGGCACGCCCGACGGTTCGGTGCTGCACTCGGTCAACATCGACCCCCGGGACCCGCGCCACCTGTACCTCGGCCTGTCGGGCGGCGGCGTGTTCGAGTCGACCGACGGCGGGGCGGACTGGGCGCCGCTCAACCGGGGTTGCGCCATGGACTTCGCCCCCGACCCCGAGGCCGAGTTCGGCCACGACCCGCACTGCGTGCGACTGCACCCCGCCGACCCCGATCGGCTCTACCAGCAGAACCACTGCGGCATCTACCGCCTCGACCGGCCCGCCACCACCTGGACCCGCATCGGCGACAACATGCCGCGCGGTGTGGGCGACATCGGCTTCCCCATCGAGCTGCACCCCCGGCAGGTTGACACCGCCTGGGTGTTCCCCATGGACGGCACCGACGTGTGGCCCCGCACCTGCCCCGACGGCCGACCGGCGGTGTACCGGACCCGCGACGGCGGCGGCAGCTGGCAGCGGCAGGATCGCGGCCTGCCCGAGCGGGGCTGGCTCACGGTGAAGCGTCAGGCGATGACCACCGATGCCGCCGACCCGCTGGGCTTGTACTTCGGCACCACCGGCGGCGAGGTTTGGGGCAGCACCGACGAGGGCGAGAGTTGGCGGTGCCTGGCCTCGCACCTGCCCGAGATCTACTCGGTCGAGGTGCGGTGACCCCGCCCACCGCCGGTCCGCCCCCCGGGCCTGCGCCACCGACCATACCGGTGCGCATCCCCACGCCGCTGCGCTCCTACACCGGTGCTGCGGTGGTGCAGGCGGCCGGGCGCACGCTCGACGAGCTGCTGGTGGATCTGGATCGCCGCCACCCCGGCATCCGCTTCCGCATGGTGGACGAGCAGGGCCGACTGCGACGCCACATCATGATCTTCGTCGAGCGGGAGCGCTGCCGGGACCTGGCCCGCGACCTCGCCGGCGTGGACGAGGTGACCATCATGCAGGCGCTGTCGGGCGGCTGAGCACCACCGTGCGCGTGAAAAGGTAAACCTCCCGTTACGGGTGGTTCGGTCGCCGGGGAACCCGCCCCGGTCGCCCGTAGGGTGGACCCACGATGCCGAGCGATCCGCGCCCGATGACCGCCCGACGAACCCTCCTCACCGCCGTCGCGGTGGTGGTGCTCCTGGCCGGCGCGTTGGTGGTCTGGCGCATCGCCGGCCGTGGCGGCGACACCGATCAGGCGGAGCCGAAGCCCACCGTCGACAGCACCGTGCCCGACGTGGGCACCACCGGCACCACCGCACCGGCCACCACCACCACGTTCATGGCTTCGCTGCCCATCCCCGAACCGCCGCCACCCACCGTGCGCGACCCGCTGACGTGGCCGTTCGCCTGGAACAGCATCTGGAACGTGCCCCTGGGCAGCGACGCCCGACGCGTCCCCGCCGGCCTGTCGATCGCCGAGGCCGGCGTCAGCGCCGATGAGGACATCCTCATCCTCGAGCCCACCGCTCCGCTGACCGACATCCTCACCCACGACGCCGGCTGGAACGCCCAGCTGCAACGCTGTGACGAGGCCACCGGCGCACCGCTGATCACCTCGGTGCCGATCCCCGACGGCTTCGTGACCGACCCCGGCTTCCTGGGCGCCACCCCCAACCACGCCGCGGCCATCCTGTTGCCCGACGGCGACACGGTGGTGCAGACCCAGCCGCTGCACCGCTGCAGCGCCACCGGTCCGGCGGTGTCGCAGTACGAGTTCGCCCGCGACAGCCTGCGCAACGGCGACGGCATCGCCGGCGCCCACGGCGGCTCCCGCATGTCGAGCATCGGGGGCACCCTGCGGCTCGGCGAGCTGGTGCCCGGTGGCGCCATCCGCCATGCCCTCAAGATCAACATCGACTGCGAGGCGTTCTGCGCCTACGACCGCGCCGACGCCGAGGGCACCCCGGGCTACCGCTGGCCGGCGCTGGCCGCCGACTTCGAGGCGCCCACCCGCTACGCCGGTCCGGTGCCCGAGCTGCAGATGGGGGCGCTGCTGGCGCTCCCGCAGGGCTTCGACGCCGAGTCGCTGCGCACCGAACCGGCCCGGATGGTGGCCCGCGCCCTGCTGCGCTACGGCGCCTACGTGGTCGACGACACCCGCTACCCGGTCTTCGCCATCACCACCGAGTGGAGCCCCCGGGGCCGGGTCATCGACGAGTTCGAGCAGGCGTGGGGCTTCCCCCTGCACGATGCCGCCAAGGCGAGCTGCACCGACGACAGTGCCGCCTGCGCCTGGGTGCAGGACATGGGCGAGATCATCGCCGCGCTCGAGGTCATCGACGACAACGGCCCCGACGCCATCGGTGGGGGCGGCGCGCCGCTGGCCCCCTGCGCCCCGGCCTACGCTGACGGCACCGGGGCCGCCGCCTGCCCCACCACGTGACCGCAGCCGTGCCCCTGCCGGCGCCTGCGGCGGAAGGAGCCGAACCGTGAGCGAACTGCAGCACCTGCGACCCGAGGGCCTCAACAACAACCCGGCCTACAGCCAGGTGGTGGTGGGCCGGGGCGGCCGCACCGTGTTCATCTCGGGGCAGGTCAGCGTCGACGAGCAGGGCCACCCGGTGGGCGTCGGCGACCTCGCCGCCCAGACCGAGCAGGTGCTGCGCAACCTCGGCCACGCCCTCGCCGCCGCCGGCGCCACCTTCGACGACGTCGCCAAGATCACCACCTACGTGGTGGACTACCTCCCCGAGCAGCGCGCCGTGATCGCCGGGGTCCGCAGCCGGTTCTTCACCGGCGCCAACCCGCCCGCCTCCACGCTGGTCGGCGTCAGCGCCCTGGCCGCGCCCGAGTGGCTCATCGAGATCGAGGCGATCGCCGTCGTCGACTGACCGCCGGGTGCCCGCGGTCGCCACGGCGGGACGCACCACCGCCGCGCCGGCCACCCGGCGCTAGGTTCGGCGGCCATGGCCTACGACACCAGCGACCTCCGTTCGCAGCTCTCGAGCGCGGGCGCCGGTGCCGAGCGCGCCGCCGGCGCCAACGTGGCGCCGCAGTACTTCGAGTTCGAGCGGCGACCCCCGACGGAGACGACCGCAGCGGGCTCGCGCTCGTGGTGGGGGCGCAGCCAGAGCTGCGTGTTCAACCACGTCGAGGCCGCCGCCGGCGACCCGCTGACCCGGGCCGAGCAGACCGATGAGTACGTCGTGCTGCTGCCCGACGAGCACCCCGACGTGACCGTCACCTGGGGCGAGCAGACCGAACGGGTCACCGGCCGGGCGCTCGTCGTGGTGCCGCCCGGGGCCAGCGCCGTCACCGCCGCCGCGCCCACCACGGTGGTCCGGCTGTTCACCACCCGCTCGGAGGAGCTCTGCGCCCGCTGCGACAACGCCGGGTTCTACGCCACGCCCGACCCGAACGTCGCCGCCTACCAGCCGTGGCCGGACCCACCGGCCGGCCACCGCATCCGGGTCTACCTGCTCGACGACGTCAAGCCCGATCCCAACCGGTTCGGTCGGTTGTTCCGCTGCAGCACGTTGATGGTCAACTACTTCTACGCCGACCCCGGCCCCCGGGACCCGGCCAAGCTGTCGCCGCACCACCACGATGACTTCGAGCAGCTGTCCCTGCAGCTCGCCGGCGACTACGTGCACCACATCCGCACGCCGTGGACGGTGGACCTGGCCCGCTGGCGCGACGACGAGCACCAGCACTGCACCAGCCCGTCGATCACGGTCATCCCGCCGCCGTCGATCCACACCAGCCAGGGCGTGGGCCCGGGCGTGCACCAGCTGGTGGACATCTTCTGCCCGCCCCGCTTCGACTTCTCGGAGCGCCCCGGCTGGGTGCTCAACGCCGAGGAGTACCCGATGCCGACCCGCTGAGGTGCCGGCGCAGGTCGGCATCGGGATCGGCATCGGGCGTCACCGCCCCGGCGTCACTCCATCATCGACTCGACGCGCTGCATGGCGTCGATGAACTCCTCGACCATCTCCAGCACGACGCGCCGGGTGGGCTTCACCTGGTTCATCTCACCGACGATCTGGCCGACGAAGTAGTTGGCCAGCTGCGCCGCCTTGGAGCTCGGATCGTGGGCGGCGCGATCGACCCGGCGGGACGCCTCCTCGATCAACACCGGCTGCAGCGGCATGCCCAGCGGGCCGGGCGAGCCCGGGCCCTCCCACTCGTCGGTCCACGCCGAACGCAGCTGGCGGGCCGGCTTACCCGTGCGCGACCGCGAGCGCAGCGTGTCCGACGACGTGGCGGCGAGGAACTTCTGCTTCACCGTCGGGTGGGTCTCCGCCTCCTCGGTGGTGAGCCAGACCGAGCCGCACCAGACGCCCTCTGCGCCCAGCGCCAGCGCGGCGGCCAGCTGCCGTCCCCGGCCGATGCCACCGGCGGCGAGCACCGGCACCGGCGCCACGGCATCGACCACCTCGGGGATGAGCACCATCGTGCCGATCTCACCGGTGTGGCCACCCGCCTCGTAGCCCTGGGCGATGATGAGGTCCACCCCGGCGGCCACGTGGCGCACGGCGTGGGACTTCTTGCCGGCCAGCGCCGCCACCTTCACGCCGCGCTCCTTGGCCCGGTCGAGCATCTCCTTGGGCGGCGGGCCGAGGGCGTTGGCGATCAGGCTGATCGGGTGGGCGAAGGCCACATCGAGCAGGCCGGTGGCCTGGTTCAGGCTCATCGGCGCGGCCCGGTTGCTGCCGCGACCGGTGCTCGGCGCGGTGTCGGGCAGGGGCGGCACCTCGTAACGGGCCAGCAGATCGTCGAGGAACCGGCGGTGGGCCTCGGGGATCAGCTCCTGCATCTGACCCCAGCTGAGGCCGCCCTCGTCCTTGCCCTCGTACTTGGCGGGCACGATGACATCGACGCCGAAGGGCCGGTCCCCCACCTCGTCACGGATCCAGCGCAGGTCGATGTCGAGCTGCTCGGGGCTCACGCCGGCAGCGCCGAGCACCCCCATGCCGCCGGCCTTGGTGACGGCGGCGACCACATCGCGGCAATGGGTGAAGGCGAGGATCGGGAACTCGATCCCGAACATCTCGCAGACTCTGGTACGCATGGGCGCACGTTAGCCCTGCCCCGCAGGCACCTCGAAGCGGTGCGGTCAGGCGCGCCACTCCACCCGGGGTGCGTCCTTCCAGAGCCGCTCGAGCTCGTAGAAGGCCCGCGTCTCCTCGTCGAACACGTGCACGACGAACGAGCCGTAGTCCATGAGCACCCAAACCAGCGTGTCGAGGCCCTCGACGCGCACCGGCTTCATGCCGTAGCGCTCGGTGAGCTGCTCCTCGATGGCATCGACGATGGCGCGGACCTGGCGGTCGGTGCCGCCGTGCGTGATGACGAAGCAATCGGTGATGGCCAGCACGTCACCGACGGAGAGCACCACCGTGTCGCGGGCCAGCTTGTCGTCGGCGGCCCGGGCGGCGGCGATGGCCAACTCCTCCGGCGACGCCTCGGTGGCGGCCGCCACCGATCGTCCGCTCAGACGGTCCACCCACTGCTGCTCGGCCACACGACCTCCCGGTCCGCGCCGCGGCGGTCTGCCGTGCGCCCTGTCATCCGTTGCCGGCCGCCGGTCGGGACGGCACCGTCAGCTTCGGTGCCGCGGCCGGCTGGGCCAGATCGCCTCCGACGATGACGGTCACGTCGACCGCCGTCTCGCCGGTCTGCGAGTAGGAGGCCGAGGCTAGCCCCAGCACGGACGCCAAGACCTCGGCGTTCGCCTGCTGGGCCGGGTCGTAGTAGAGGACGGTCGACGTCGCGTGGTCGAAACGGTCGGCGTTGCCGAACACGGTGATCTCGGCGCCGGCGGGCACCAGGATCGAGGCCACGTTCAACGCCTGGCCGGGATCGCCGAGGCCGTTGAGGAGCCGCACCCTGACCCGATCGCCCGGTTGGGCCGAGGTGGGGAACGGCACCAGGGTGGCCACCAGCGTCCGCACCGAGTCGGCGTCGGCCACGAACAGCACCGGCTCGTCGGCCCCGTCGGTCCCCGAGCCGTCGTCCTCCGAGCCGTCGTCCCCGGAGGCACCCTCGGCGGTGGCCACACCGGCGGCCGACGTGTCGACCCGGGCCAGCGTGTCCTCGTCGGCCACGGCCACCGGCAGGGTGACCACCTCCACCGGCGCCCGGCCAAGCTCATCGACCATCGAGGCGAACGGATCGGCGGCCGCCGACGGATCGCTCGACGGGGCGGCCGTGCCCGCGGCGGTGGCGGTGTCGGTGGGTGCGGCGGACGCCAGCGAGGACATCCACGACTGCCACAGCAGCTGGGTCCGATAGAGGTGGCCGCGCTCGTCCTCGCCCGGGTTGCGCAGCCGCAGGTAGCGCTCGATGGCTTCGCCGGACAGCTGCAACGGGCCGGGCTCGAAGGCGACGGAGCCGTCGACGTCGAGCACCTCGTCGGGGTTGTCCACGCTCAGCGCGGTGGTGCCGGCGGCGACCAGCCAATCCCGGGCGTCGGCGGTGACCACCGTCTGGAAGCCCACCCGGAACAGGCGGCCGAGCGTGGCGGTCAGCTCCGCCACCCCGCCGCTGTTGTAGATGGCGGTGAGCGTCTGGGGCACGGGGGCGTCGGGTTCGGGGATCAGCCCGGTGGGCACCAGCAGCACCGCGCCGCCGCCGCTGTCACCGGCCAGGGCCAGCATCGACACCCCCGCCAGCTGCCCCTGCGGCCCACGGTGCACCACGAGCATCGTGGGCGTGGGCGTCACCATCGCCTGGTAGCCGGGAGCGCCGGCATCGGCGGCGGCCGTGGCCGCGACCTGCCCCTCGGCGCTCACCGCGTTGCGCCAACCGATGCGGGTCAACCACGGGACCGACGCCACCAGTGCCAGCAGCGCCGTGCCGAACGTGAGGCGGCGCACCCACCGCGGGGGCCCGCCCGGCTCACGGCGGGGCGGCACGATCATCGTTCTCGGCGGGGGCAGCCGATGCTGCGCGCTCGAAGCGCTCCTACGCACCGCGACGACCCTTCATGGCCGTTCACCCTACCCGCCGGGCACGCCCCGAACGATGCAGGACCGTCGACGAGGAGGTGCCCGGCGGACGCCGCGGTGCAGGTCAGCGCCCTGTGTCCGTCCCGTCGGCCCGGTACAGCCGCCGCTCGGCGATGACGTGCCGCACGGCGTCGGGGACCTGCCACCGCACCGATGCACCGGCCGCCACCCGGGCCCGCAGCTCGGTGGAGGACACCCCCAGCGCCGGCATCGTCACCGCTTCGACACGAAAGCCGGGCAGGTCCACCACGGGCGCACCCGGTCGATCGACGACCACCACGGTGGCCAGCTGCGCCAGGTGCTCGGCCCGCCGCCACGTGGGGATGCCCGCCGCCGCGTCGGCACCGAGGATGAGGAACAGCTCGCTCTGCGGGTGGCGTTCCTGCAGGGCAAGCAGCGTTTCCGTCGTGTAGCTCTCGCCGCCGCGCTCGATCTCGATCGTCGAGGTCTCGAAGCCGTGGTGACCGGCGATGGCCGCCTCCACCATCGCCAGCCGGTCCTGCGGTGGGCTGATCCGCCGCTGGCCCACCTTCTGCCACGGGATGTTGGAGATGACAAAAAGAAGGCGATCCAACGAAATCGCCTCAAATGAGTAAAGCGCGGCCACGAGATGGCCGATATGAGGTGGGTCGAAAGTCCCACCGAACACACCGAGCCGTTCCTTCCGGGACGTCACCGCTGGTGAGTGTAGGTGGGACCGCCGGCCCCCGTGCCCCGACGATGGGGGAAATCCCACGGGTGTGATCCTGTAACCAGCAGAAGCGGCGAGCGTTAGTACACCTGATATGAGCGATTCGGTAGGGCAATACCTCAACGAGATCGGTCTCGTACCCCTCCTCACGGCGGACGAGGAGCGGGAGCTGTCGAAGGTCATCGAGGCGGGTCAGCGGGCCAAGAAGGAACTGTGTGCGGGGAACCGCAGCCGGGAGGTCGTCCAGGCGATCGAAGCGGCGGCGGTGGCCAAGGACCGGTTCATCCGGGCCAACCTGCGCCTGGTGGTGAGCGTCGCCCGGCGCTACCCGCTGCCTCCTTCCATGGAGCTGCTCGATCTGATCCAGGAGGGCAACCTGGGTCTCGAGCACGCGGTCGACAAGTTCGACTGGCGCAAGGGCTTCAAGTTCTCGACCTACGCCACGTTCTGGATCCGCCAGGCCATCGGCCGGGCCCTCGACCAGAAGGCCTCCCTGGTGCGGCTGCCGGGCGACCGTTCGGCGTCGCTGCGGGCGGCGCTGCGCCAGGTCTCCGGTGACGGCGACGAGCTGGATGAGGAGCACGCCCGGCTGCACCGGCTCACCACCCCCACCTCGCTGGACCGCACCATCGGCGACGACGACTCCAACGAGCTGGTCGACCTGCTGCCCGATGCGATGCCCGGGCCCGAGCAGGAAGTGGTGGCCAGGGTCGAGGAGCAGCTCATCACCAACCTGCTCGAGGTGCTCGATCCCCGGGCCCGCTATGCGGTCGAGCAGCGTTTCGGGCTGCAGGACGGCCGCAAGCGCAGCTACCGCGAGGTCGGCGAGGAGCTCGGCGTGACCGCCGAAGCGGCCCGCCGGCTGGTCAAGCGGGCGGTCAGCGCCGTGCGCGACCAGGCCGCCCAGGTCATCACCGCCGCCTGATCGGCGTCGACCTCCCCACCTCCCCCAGTCCCCCGGCCCTACGGCCGGGACCCCACCATCGCTCGACGAGCCCGGCGGCGACCCCGCCGGGCTCGTCCGCGTCGCCGGCCGTGCCCGCTCCGCCGGCCGGCAGCCGTCGGCGCACGTCAGACTCGGCAAGTCGTTTGGCGAATCCCTGCCGGAGCGACGAACCTGGTGTGGTGAGCATCGACACCTGGAGCCCGACGTCCTGGCGGAACTTCCCGGCCCAGCAGCAGCCTGCCTGGCCGGACGAGGCGGCGCTCGACAGCGCCCTCAAGGTCCTGGCCGGCTATCCCCCGCTGGTGTTCGCCGGGGAGGCGCGGGCGCTCAAGGCGCAGCTCGCCGAGGTCGCCGCCGGCCGGGCTTTCCTGCTGCAGGCCGGCGACTGCGCCGAGTCGTTCCACGACTTCGCCGCCGACCGCATCCGGGACAAGCTCAAGGTGATCCTGCAGATGGCGGTCGTGCTCACCTACGGCGCCGGCGTGCCGGTGGTGAAGGTGGGCCGCATCGCCGGCCAGTACGGCAAGCCCCGTTCGTCGGACAACGAGACCATCGACGGCGTTTCCCTACCGTCGTTCCGGGGCCACAACGTGAACTCCGAGGTCTTCGGCCCCGAGGCCCGCCGGCCCGACCCCGAGCGCATGGTCACCGGCTACCACCAGGCGTCGGCCACGCTCAACCTGCTGCGGGCCTTCACCAAGGGCGGCTTCGCCGACCTCAACCGGGTCCAGGCCTGGAACCAGCAGTTCGTGGCCAGCTCGGCCGAGGGCAAGCGCTACGAGGAGCTCGCCACCGGCATCGAGCGGGCGCTGCGGTTCATGAAGGCCTGCGGCATGGACACCGCGGCCGAGGCCCAGCTGCACCAGGTCGACTTCTTCACCAGCCACGAGGCGCTGCTGCTCGGCTACGAGGAGGCGCTCACCCGGCAGGACTCGCTCACCGGCGACTTCTACGACTGCTCGGCGCACATGGTGTGGATCGGCGAGCGCACCCGCCAGCTCGACGGCGCCCACGTGGAGTTCCTGCGGGGTGTGCACAACCCGCTGGGCGTGAAGCTCGGGCCCACGGCCACGCCCGAGGAGGCGCTGGCGCTGTGCGCCGCCCTCAACCCCGGCCGCGAGCCCGGCCGGCTCACGTTCATCTCCCGCATGGGCGCCACCAAGGTGCGCAGCTGTCTGCCGCCCCTGCTCGCCGCGGTGCGCGACGCCGGCCACCCCATCGTGTGGGCGTGCGACCCGATGCACGGCAACACGTTCACGTCCTCCGGCGGTCGCAAGACCCGCGACTTCGACGACGTGATGGAGGAGGTCAACGGCTTCTTCGATGCCCATGCCCAGGAGGGCACCTGGCCCGGCGGGGTGCACGTCGAGCTCACCGGCGACGACGTCACCGAGTGCCTGGGTGGCAGCGAGAAGATCCTCGACCACCACCTCGACACCCGCTACGAGACCATCTGCGACCCCCGGCTCAACGCCCGCCAGGGTCTGGACCTCGCCTTCCGGGTGTCGGAGCGGCTGTCGGCCCCGGCCTGAGCTCGGCGGGTTGCCGCAGGGCTTGCGGCAACCCGCTCGACGTTCGAGCGAGCCGAGCTCAGCTGCTGTAGCTGTAGCCGAGTCCGGCGCGGGCGTCGCTCTGGATGCCGTAGGGCGGGATCGGGTAGCGCAGCCCGTTGCGGGACAGCGCCTCGAGCCCGGCGATCATCTTGGGCACGAACTCCGGCGGGGTGGCCATCAGCAGCTCGTCATCGGGCACGGCGCCGTAGCGGCGCTCGGCGAAACAGGGCAGCGACACCGAGGGCTCGCGCAGCTTCAACGCCCGCCCCCACGAGTCGGCGCAGGCCGACTCGCCCACGCAACCCCACTCGAAGTTCTTGTAGCCCGACCACTGCAGGCCGTTGACCATCAGGATCATCTGGGCCGGGTTGGCGTAGATGAGGCAGATGTCGGGCGGGTCGAGCCGGCCGGCGGTCAGCGGCGATACCGCCACCGCCTCGTACTGGCCGAACGGCACGGTGTGCATCGCGTGCTGGTGGGCGGAGGAGTCCTCCAGCGTCTCGAACCAGACGCCCTTCATCCGCTCGCCCGACAGCCACTTCTCATCGCGGGGGGAGAGCCCGATCACCGCGCCGCACTGGTCCCCCACGAACGTCTCCCGGGTGGCTCCGACCGTCCAGCCGATGCGCGAGGCCATGGACACCACCTGGTCCATGGTGTGGATGCTATTGGGGCGGCGGATCTTGGGGATGGCCTCCATCTCGGCGACGGTGGCGAACATCTTCATCCCGATGGGCGTGGTCTTGAGCCGCAGCAAGCGGTTGAGGTCGGCCACGATGCCGGCCCAGTCATAGGCGCCGGCGCCGCCGGCCCCGGCGATCGACACGCTGGTGTTCTGCACATCTCCGGTGGTCATGGGCGGCACCCTAATTCGAGCTGACCGGGCGTGCCGCCGGGCACCCTCTGACCAGCACTCCATACCGATCGGCATGTACGGACTTCTCGGTGGGGCGGGCCGGCCGTGTGCCGCAGCACGCCGCAGTGGTCCGAACAGGGAGCGGATCGGGCTGTCCCACCAGGGGCCACGCCGCGCCGTTCGGGCCGGTCCGGCAGCAGGGTCCCCCACCGCATCACGTTTCTCCGGTGACGAATCGACTGGGCACCGACTGCCCCCGCTCGACCCCGGCTGGTGCAGCCGCGAGCGTGGGCGCTGCGCAGCGGGTGCGCGAACGCGCTCCGTGCGACGGCCCGCGGGGGTGGACACCGCCGGGGGCGACGCCGGGCCGGCAGGACACCGGCAGAGCGCGATGCTGCCGCCGCCGCGCCGTCCGGGTCGCCCACAGCCACCACGCTGCCGGCTGCTCATCACCCACCCCCGATCTCGTCGCCAACCCGATTCGTCACCGGCGCACCGGCTTCGACACCGACACCATCGGCACGACCGGTACCGACCGGCCCACCGACGCCACCGGCACCAGCTTCGACACCGGGCAGCCGTTTCGACACGCCCGCAGCTGACGGCGTCACCGCCGACGTCCCGACACCGGTTTGATCCGTTGCGACATCAGCCGGCCCGGCTCGCTGGTCGACACCGCTAGCACCCAGCTGGCCACGAAACGAACCCACGGCGCCGTGGCGGCCCGCCCTCCGCTGTCGTGTCGCCTCGCATCCGGCTCGTGACGCTCCGACGTTTCGTCACCGGAGAAACGTGATGGTGTGCCAGACCCGTTCGGTGACGCCGGGCGCCCGACCAGGCTGCGCCGCGCCCGGCCCAGCGCCCACCGGACCGATCGCCACCCTGGAAATTCTTGCGCCGTTCGGGTATCAGCCGGCCGGGAGCGGGCTCTTCATCAGCACGGCCCGGCCGGGTCCGAGGTCGGAGGGGATCCCGGGCCCGGCTGTGGCCTCCCTGCGCACCGCTGTGGCCTCCGTGCCCAACGCGGCGTCAGCTGTCGGGAGCGACCGGCGCCCGGCCCCCGTCGGCCCCACCGACGGGTCGGTGCGGCGTCTGCACCGGCAGGCCGGCCAGGTGGGCGGCGTCGTTGTAGCGCACCAGCCGCCAACGGTGCGGGTGCACACCAACCGGGTGGCGAGCCACGAGCTCGGTGATCGACGTGTTCAACGTCCACAGCTCGAACGTCGCCCGCTCGCTCAGACCCAGTGCGGTCCGGAACGCCACGTCGATCACGCCACCGTGGCACGAAAGCAGCAGCGACCGGCCGGCGTTGTGCTCCACCAACCGATCGATGGTGCGCCCCACCCGCAGGCGGAACTCCGCCACCGACTCGGCGTTGGGCGCCAGCCGGCGGTGCGGGTAGCGGTCACCCTCGTAGGGACCGAACCGGGCCTCCACCTCCGCCCACCCGAGCCCGTCGGCGTCGCCCGGGCGGTGCTCCTCCAGATCGGCCTCCTGCGCCACCCCGACGCCGAGCGCCTGGTCGAGGATCTCGGCCGTCTCCACCGCCCGCGGCAGCTGCGACGCCAGCAGCACATCGACCCGGCCCTCATTTCCCGACCCCAGCCGATCGCGCAACCGGGCCGCCTGCTGGCGGCCCAGTTCCGACAGACCGGTGCACCCCTTCGCACCGCCCACCCGCTGCTGCACGGTCGCGTTGGACTCGCCGTGGCGGACCAGCAGCAGCCGGGTGGTGATGAGCTCCGACACGCCGTCGAGCGACCTCAGGCCAGGTTGTCGACGAACGCCTCGAGCTGGCGCAGGTTGCGGCACTCGAACGTGCCGTTGCAGTACTGGCCGTACTCACCGACGATCGAGTCACCCGTGTCCCAGTAGCTGCGCGGCTCGGGGTTCAGCCAGAACACCGAGCGGGCCTTGCCCCGCAGCGCCTTGATGATCCAGCTCTGCGACGAGTGGTAGTTGTTCCGGGCGTCGCCGAGGATCAGCACCGTCGTCTTCGGGCCGACCTCCTTGCCGTAGCGCTCCCAGAACACCTCGAACGCGTGGCCGTAGTCGGAGTGGCCGTCCACCCAGACCACGTCGGCCTCGGTGTTCACCCGGTGCACCGCCTCGACGATGTCCTCGGTGCCCTCGAAGAACTTGGTGACCTCGTCGAGACCGTCGATGAACACGAACGCCCGCACCCGGGAGAACTGGTTCGAGATGGCGTACACCAGGTGCAGGGTGAAGCGGGCGAACGCCGCCACCGAGCCCGAGATGTCGGCCACGATGAAGATCTCCGGCTTCTTGGGCCGGGGACGGCGGAACTTCGGCTCGGCCGGCACGCCGCCGTAGGACAGCGAGTGGCGCACGGTGTTGCGGAAGTCGAGCGCACCGCGCCGCCCGTGCAGGCGCTTGCGCTGCAGGCGCACCGCCAGCTTGCGGGTCAGCGGGTAGATGGCGCGCCGCAGCTTGACCATCTCCTCGCGGGAGGCGTGCATGAAGTCGACGTCCTCCGGCAGGGGCTTGCGCAGCGTCTTGGCCATCGCCTCGACGCCGCGGTCGGCCACCAGCCGGCGGCGGATCTCCGCCTCGATCTCCTTGCGCAGCTGCTCGACGCGGTTCTCGTACTCGTCGTTGGTGAGCCGCTGCTCGAGCGGCGTCATCTCGCCGCCCACCTCTTGGCGGGCCTGCTCCATCAGCTTGGCCATGACGCCGTCGAGGTCGAGGTTCCGCAGCGTCCGGTACAGGTAGTAGGTGCCACCCACCGGCCGTCCGGGCTCCATGCCGGCGAACCGCTTCACCGACACCTTGGCCACCATCTTCATCAGGCCGCGGTCACCGGTCATCAGCGCCTGGTACAGCAGCTGGGCCAGCTCCTCGGGGGTCATCTGGTTGCCGCCGCCCCCGCGACCCTGGCCTTCCCCCTCCCCCTCGCCCTCCTGGTCCCCGTCGCCCTGGTCCTCGCCGTCCTCGCCGTCCTGGTCATCCCCGCCCTGGTTGTTGAGGTCGTACTCGTCGCCGCGCAGCGAGAAGTAGATCTCGAAGACGGTCTCGAACGCCTTCCAGTGGCTCTGGTTCTTCACCATGGTCGCGGCCAGCGCGTACTTGAAGGCCTCGCGGTCCTCCAAGGGGATGTGCTTGACGGCGAGCATGGCGTCGAGGTTCTCGGTCAGGCTGACCGGGATACCCGCGTTGCGCAGCTCGACGACGAAGCCGTTGAGCAGTTCCAGGATCGGATCGCCGAGGCCTGCCGGGGCGGCGCCGTCGTCGATGACGGTCATGACGTCTTCTGAAACTTCGAAGGCGCGGAGGTGAGCTCCTTGGCCGCCTTGGCGATGTCGGTCTGGTACTTGAGGAGGATGTGCAGCGTGTCCACCGCCTCCGCCTCCGTCACGTTCTGCACACCGAGCAGCACCAGCGTGTTGGCCCAGTCGAGCGTCTCGGACACCGACGGCGCCTTCTTCAGCTCGAGGTTGCGGATGGTGCGCACGATGCGGGCCACCTGGTCGGCCAGGTTCTCGGAGATGTCGGGCACCTTGGTGAGCACGATCTCGCGCTCGCGGTCCATGTCCGGGTAGTCGATGTGCAGGAACAGGCAGCGCCGCTTCAGCGCCTCCGACAGCTCACGGGTGTTGTTCGAGGTGAGGAACACCAGCGGGATCTGCGTGGCGGTGATGGTGCCCATCTCGGGGATCGACACCTGGTAGTCCGACAGGATCTCCAGCAGCAGGGCCTCGGTCTCGATCTCGACGCGGTCGACCTCGTCGATCAGCAGCACCACCGGGTCGGTGGCCCGGATGGCCTCGAGCAACGGGCGGGTCATCAGGAACTCGTCGGAGAAGATGTCGTCGGACACCTCGTCCCACGTCCCCCCGGCCTCCTTCACGTTGCGCTCGGCCTGGATGCGCAGCAGCTGCTTCTTGTAGTTCCACTCGTACAGCGCCTTGGCCTCGTCGAGGCCCTCGTAGCACTGCAGGCGGATGAGGCGGGCGCCGAGGATCTCCGCCACCGACTTGGCCAGCTGGGTCTTGCCGGTGCCGGCCGGTCCTTCGACCAACACCGGCTTGCCGAGACGATCAGCCAGGTACACGACGCCGGCGATGCCCTCGTCGGCCAGGTAGTCCACTTTGCCGAGTGCGTCGCGGACAGCCGGCACCGATTCGAAACGAGCTTCCATAGCCGGAGCATAGGAGCCTGCGACGGTGCCGTCGCAATCGCTTCTGACCATGGCGTCAACTCGTGGGCAGATGCCTTGCCGCCCCGGCGGGCCTCCCGGCGGCCCAACCGCGCGCCATCGATCGGCCGCACGTCCTCAAGGATGGGCACGCGCGCACCGAAGAACCACAACGTGACGTCGCGCTCCGCTCCCCGACCGCTCACGATCCCGACGGCCTGCACCGCCGCGCCGGACCACCGCTCACCCCGGTGGCTGGGCGCCGTGTCCGGGGTGCTGTTCCTGCTCTCCGCCGGCACGGTGGTGGCCACCGTCGAGCGCCTGTGGCACCTCTTCCTCTAGAGCGGATCCCCCCGGAGCGGCGCGGCCATCGCACCGGGGCCGGCGCGATGCTGGCTACCGTGGCGTCGTGAGCACGCCGTTCGAGGACGCGGTCGACGACTTCGTCACCGAGGTCGGCGCCGCGCTCGGCGATGCGATGACCGCCACCAACACGGGCTCCGCCGAGCTGGCCCGCCGCGACGCCTGCCTCGAGGCCTTCGCCCTGTCCGCCGCCGTGCTCGACGCCGACAGCCGCCATGCGGATGACGAGCTGTGGGCGCTCATCACCACGTTCGCCCCCCGCATGGACACCCAGCTGTCCGGCGCCACCCCCGCCACGTTGCGGGAGGCCGGCCTGGTCAGTGGGCGGGCCGCCTGGCTGGCCGAACCGTCGGCGCTGTTCGAGACGCTGCTCGCCTTCGACCGGCGCAACGGCACCCGCCACGCCCGCAGCTACGTGCACCGGGCGTTCCGGCTCGGCCTCGCCGCCGCCGCCATCGACTTCGTCACCTCCGAGAGCGAGCTCGCCGCCGTCGAGCGCCTGCGCGGCCGACTGCTCGAAGCCCTGAACACGGCCGTGAACCCGCCGCCGGGCGGCGCCACGCCCGGGGTGGGGCCCGGTTCCACGGCGAGCGGCCCGGCCGGCGGACCCGCAACCGGTGGTGCGGCGGCCGCGGTGGCCGCCGCCGGCGCAACCGCCGCCCCTGCGGTCGAGCTGCCGCCGCCGCGCCCGCTCGAGACGCTGCTGGCCGAACTGGACGAGCTCGTCGGTCTGGCCAACGTCAAGGCCGAGGTGAAGCTGGTGGCCAACCTGCTGGCGGTGCAGAAGCTGCGGCGCGAGCACGACCTGCCGGTGCTGGAGGCCAGCCGGCACCTCGTGTTCACCGGCAACCCCGGCACCGGCAAGACCACCGTGGCCCGGCTGCTGGCCGAGATCTACCGCACGCTCGAGGTCGTGCAGCGGGGCCACCTGGTGGAGACCGACCGGGCCGCGCTCGTCGCCGGCTACGTCGGCCAGACCGCCATCAAGGTGACCGAGGTGTTCGACCGCGCCGACGAGGGCGTGCTGCTCATCGACGAGGCGTACACCCTGGCGCGCGGCGGTGAGCGCGACTTCGGGCGCGAGGCGATCGACATGATCGTCAAGCTCATCGAGGACCGCCGCGACCGCATCGTGGTCATCGCCGCCGGGTACCCCGACGAGATGGCCGAGTTCATCGACGCCAACCCCGGCCTGCGCTCCCGGTTCCCCAAGGTGATCGAGTTCCCCGACTACGACACCGACGAGCTGACGCTGATCTTCGAGCGCATGGGCGACAAGAACCGCTACCACGCCGACGACGAGGCGCTGCGGGCCGTGCGCGCCTTCTTCGACGCCCAGCCGCGCGACAAGGGCTTCGGCAACGCCCGCCTGGCCCGCAACCTGTTCGAGGCGGCGGTGGCCAACCACGCCAGCCGGATCGTGGCGCTCGACGCTCCCACGCCGGAGCAGCTGAGCACGCTGGTTGCCGCCGATGTTCCGTCTACGTTGGACCGATGACTGCCGCCCTGGTTGCCATCCTCGTCGTGCTCGTCGCCGGGGGCGCAGCGGCGTTCGTGGTGATGCGCCGCAACGGTGACCCCCGCCGGGCTGCGGCCATCGGTGCCGCCGCCATCGACCCGTTCACCGTCAACGAACCGTGGCGCCGCTTCGTGCAGGACGCCCTCAAGGCCCGGACCCGTTTCGAGGAGGCGGTGCACAGCGCCGCTCCCGGCCCGCTGCGCGACCGGCTCGACGAGATCGGGCGGTCCCTCGAGGCCGGCGTCGAGCGCACCTGGGCCACCGCCCGCCAGGGCCAGGCGTTGCGCGACGCCCGCCGCCGCATCGACACCAACGCGGTCAGCTCCCGGCTGAGCACCATCCGCTCGAGCACCGATCCCAACGCGTCCAAGACCGTGGCCTCGCTCGAGGCGCAGCTCGCCTCGGCCCAACGACTCGACTCCATCACCCGCGAAGCCGAATCCAAGCTGCGCCTGCTGCAAGCACAACTGGAGGAAGCGGTGGCCCGGGCCGCCGAGCTGTCGGTGCGGGCCGGCGACGCCGGTGAGCTCGCCGGTGTGCAGCACGACATCGCCGAGGTCAGCGACCAGCTCGAGGCGCTGCGCCTGGCCCTGCAGGAGACGAACCAGCTCGGAGGCAACGCCGCCGGAGGTATCCCGCAGGCTGACCACTAAGCTCTGCGACCATGTTCAAGCTTGCGCGCCGCTGGTGGAAGTACCTGACTGCGAAGCTCACGGGCTCGTTCAACGAGCGGGCCGATCCGAAGGTCCAGCTGGAGCAGGCGATCATGGAGGCGCAGGAGCAGCACACGCGCCTCAAGGAGCAGGCGGCCAACGTGATCGCCATCCAGAAGCAGACCGAGCTGCAGCTCAACCGCAAGCTCGACGAACTGGAGAAGACCACCTCCCAGGCCCGCCAGGCGGTGATCATGGCCGACGACGCCAGCAAGCGAGGCGACGCCACCAAGGCCACGGAGTACACCCGTGCGGCCGAGGCCATCGCCAACAAGCTGATCGCCCTCGAGTCCGAGGTCAACGATCTCAAGGCCCGCTCACTGCAGTCGGCCCAAGCCTCGGATCAGGCCAAGGCGGCGGTGTCGCAGAACTCGTCGATGCTGCAGAAGAAGCTGGCTGAGAAGCAGCAGCTCATGGGCCAGCTCGAGCAGGCCAAGATGCAAGAGCAGATGAACAAGGCCATGGCGCAGCTGAACGAGACCGTCGGCGCCGACGTGCCCACGTTCAACGAGATCCGCGACAAGATCGAGGCGCGCTACGCCAAGGCCACCGGCACCGCCGAGCTGGCCGGCGAGTCGGTCGAGTCCCGGATGCTCGAGATCGAGCAGGCCGCCCAGAACACCGAGGCGTCCGCCCGCCTGGCCGAGATCCGGGCGCAGCTCGGGCTCCAGCCGGGCACGGTGTCCGACGCGATCCCGCAGATCAACCCGCAGGCCCAGAGCGAGCCGGCTCCCGGCGCCTGAGCCCCACGCCCATCGTTTCCACGGTGCCCCGCCGCCTTCCCGGTAGCGGGGCACCGTCGCGTCCGGGCTCTCGCCGAGGCCCTTGCCCGCGACCGGACCCGGACCAACCGCCGAATCGACGTCGAATCGCCCGGAACCACGCCGGCACCACACCGAATCAACGCCGAATCACCCCGAACCCGGCTGACGCCGCACCGAATCGACGCCGAATCGTTCGGGCAATGGGCATCGGGGCTGAATCGTCACGAGGGGTCTCGCGGAGTGTCGACCAAGGGCGGCGCAACCAACGCGGTCGGTCGATGTTCCGGACCATCGACCGCATTTCGTCGTGGCGAAATCGACCAGGAAGCAGCGACGCTCCCGGATGATCTCGTCGACGGCGACCGAATGATCTGACCACACCAGCCCTTCTCAGCCGTTTTCAGTATCTTTTGATGCATGTTGGCTCGAACTGTGCGGCGACGAGATCTCCTCCGCTCCGGCCTCGACTGGCGGGACATCGAGCAGCGGCTGCAGACCGGGGAGCTGATCCGCATCGCCCGCGGCGTGTACCGACTGGCCACCGAGTCCGATCCCCCCGTGGCCGTGCCCGGACCCGAGAGCGCTCCCACCGTGCCGCAGCACTGGCTGGCGCTGTACGCCCGTACCGAGCCGTATGGCGCGTTCATCGGTCAGGCGTCGGCCTGGCTCCGTCGGTTCGACGGCTTCGACGACCACCTGCCCGATCCCGAGCTCGCCGTGCCTCGCCACAGCGGCGTGCGCGCACCCACCCTGCACCGGCTGACCACGATGCCCGCGCACGGCCTCGTCCACGGACTGCGCACGGCAACGCCCGCAGCCACACTGCTCGGACTGGGCGACCGGTTGCTCCCTCGTCCCGGATGCGCGGCGTCGCGGACAGCGCTCGACCCCGTCGATCTGGTGGAGTTGGCGACCGAGCATGCGCTGCGCCACCGGCTGACCACCGTCAGGGCCCTGGCGGGTGCGATCGACACCTGCGCGCGCCGAACGGCGGGGCCGGCGGCGCTGCGGGCGGTGCTGCGCCGACGACCGTTCGCAGCGCCACCGACCGAGAGCTACCTGGAGACCCGCCTGCTGCAGGTGCTACGCAGCGGCGGCCAGCCCGAACCCGACCGGCAGGTGGCGATCCGCGACGAGCACGGCTGCCTCGTCGCTCGGGTGGACCTGCTGCTCGACCCGGTCGTGCTCGAAGCCGACGGCGTCGCCCATCATGGCGGCGCCGAGGCCCTTGCCCGCGACCGGACCCGGACCAACCGCCTCCATGCTGCCGGGTACGTCGTGCTGGCGTTCACGTTCGACCAGATCGAGCACCGGCCCCAGGAGGTGCTCGACACGGTCGAGCGGGTCAGGGCACGAGCACGAGCTCGTCGCGATGGATGATCTCCACCGGATCGCCTTGCGCGAGCTCCTCGGTGCGCAGGCCCTTCATCCGCTCCAGGTTGCGTGAGCTCACCCGCACCAGGCCCTTGGCGAAGACCTCGCCGTCGGCGGTCATCAGCTCCACCGCATCGCCACGGTGGAACTGCCCGCGCACCTCCACCACCCCCACCGGCAGCAGCGACACCGCCCGGTCCATCAGCGCTCGGCGGGCGCCGCCGTCCACCACGACCGCGCCCTCGGCCGCCACCGCGAACGCGATCCACAGCTTCTTGGCCGACAGCCGTCGCTCGTGGGGCAGCACCACGGTCCCCACCCCGGTCGCCCCCGCCACCGCATCGGCCAGGACGTTCTCCCGGCCGGCGGCGGCGATCACCGCCCGCACCCCCGACCACGCCGCGATCTTCGCCGCCGCCAGCTTCGACGCCATGCCACCGCTGCCCCGGGCCGACCCCGCCCCGCCGGCGAGGGCCTCGAGCTCGGCATCGACCTGGCGGATCTCCTCGATCAACGAAGCCGAGGCATCGAGGCGGGGATCGGCGGTGAACAGCCCGGGCGTGTCGGTCAGCAGCACGAGCAGGTCCGCGTTGACGAGGTGCGCCACCAGGGCGGCGATGCGGTCGTTGTCCCCGAAGCGGATCTCGGCGTCGGCCAGCGCATCGTTCTCGTTGATGATCGGCACCACGCCGAGCTCGAGCAGCCGTTGCAGCGTTGCCCTGGCGTGCACGTACTGGGCCCGTTCGAAGAAGTCGAGCGGCGAGATCAGCACCTGGCCGGCCACCAGCCCCCACGGGGCCAGCACATCGTTGTAGGTCTGCATGAGCCGGCTCTGGCCCACCGCCGACAGCGCCTGGAGCGTGCGCCCGTCGCGGGCCGTTCGGCCAGGCCGAGGGCGGCCATGCCCGCCGCCACCGCCCGACGAGACGGCGATGACCTGATGGCCCTCACCCCGCGCCTTGGCCACCTCGGCGCACAGCTTGACCACCGCATCGAGATCGATGCGGCCGGCGGCGTCGGTCAGCGAAGACGTCCCGATCTTGACGACGATGCGCACGTCCCGCTCACAACCTTCCGCCGGGCGCTACGCCCCCGGACCACATCCACAGCCGGCTCGCTGAGGAGCCCTCACAGCCCATCTTCGAAGTACTCGAACTCGAACGCGGCGATGCGCACCGTGTCGCCGTCGCGTGCCCCGGCGCGGGCCAGCGCCTTCTCCACGCCGAGCCGCTTGAGGCGCTGCCGGGCGTAGTCGGCGGCGTCGGGGTTGGTGAGATCCGACAGGGCCACCGCCCGTTCGGCCTGACGCCCGGTGACCACGAACGTGCCGTCGTCGGCACGTTCGATGCGGAACCCCTCGGGCACCGGCCGGTGCACCACGTACCCGTCGCGCACCGGCTCGGTGGCACGTGCCTCGCGCACCAGCTCGGCCAGGCGGTACACCAGCGCATCGAGGCCGGCGCCGGTCACCGCGGAGATCCGGGGACCGTCGAACGGGGACGGCTCGTGCACACCACCCTCGAGGTCGGCCCGCGAGCCGATGACGATGCGGGGGCGCTCCAACAGCTGGGGCTGGTACGCACCGAGCTCCTGGAGCAGCACCCGCTCCTGCTCGGCGGGGCTGGTGCCGTCGATCATGGCCAGATCCACCAGGATGACGAGCACCCGGGCGCGTTCGACGTGGCGGAGGAACTGGTGGCCCAGCCCCTTGCCCTCGGCTGCGCCCTCGATCAGGCCGGGGATGTCGGCCACCACGAAGTCCGTGCCGTCGTCCAAGCGGACCACGCCCAGGTTCGGTTCCAGCGTGGTGAACGGGTAGTCGGCGATCTTCGGCTTGGCCGCGGAGATGCGCGAGATCAACGTGGACTTGCCCACGTTCGGGTACCCCACCAGGGCGACGTCGGCCACCAGCTTCAGCTCGAGACGCAGCCAGCGCTCCTGGCCCTCCTCGCCCTGCTCGGCGAAGGACGGGGCCCGCCGCTTGTTCGACAGGAACGTGGCGTTGCCCCGCCCGCCCCGGCCGCCCTCGGCCGCCAGCCACCGGTCCCCGTCGCCCACCAGGTCGACCAGCACGGTGCCGTCGCGGTCCTTCACCACGGTGCCCACCGGCACATGGGCCACGGTGTCCTTGCCGGTGCCGCCGTCGAGCTTCTTGCCCTTGCCATGGGTGCCGTTGCCGGCCCGGCGATGCGGGTGGTCGCGGTAGGCGATGAGCGAGCTGACGTTGCGATCGGCCACCAGCCACACGTCACCGCCCTTGCCGCCGCTGCCCCCGTCGGGCCCGCCGCGCGGCACGAACGTCTCCCGCCGGAACGACACGCACCCGGCGCCACCATCGCCGCCGCGCACATTGATCCCACACTCGTCGATGAGCGCGGACACGGCCAACCAGGATAGGCGCCCTGCGGCGGCGTCCTGTTCGACCGTCCCATCGGTGGCGCTGGTCCGCTTGGACTACCGAACGCAGCAGTTAGGTCACCAATAGTGGTGGAGAGAGCACGGGTCCGGTTCGTTGTCACACCCGCTGCGTAGCCTGGCCCACATGGACTCGGAGCGGGCGAGAACGTGGGCGTCGACGATGGCCGGTCACGGCACCGGAGAGCGGCCGTTGCGCCGCGCCCACGCCGCCGCCGGGTGCAAGGTCGGCCCGTTGGACCGGCCCTGGCACCGCCTCGAGAAGGAGGAGCACGAGGCGCTGCACCTCGCCGCCGGGGCCACCCGCGCCCGCGGCGGCGGGGATCGGGCGGTGGCCGAACCGCCCGACGCCACCCGCACCTGCTTCGAGCGCGACCGCGACCGGATCCTGCACGCCACCGCCTTCCGCCGTCTCGCCGGCAAGACGCAGGTGTTCGTCTTCCCCGACGACCACCAGCGCACCCGCATGACCCATGCCATCGAGGTGGCCCAGGTGGCCACGTCGATCGCCGCCGCGTTGCGGCTCAACGTGGCACTGACCGAGGCGATCGCCCTCGGCCACGATTGCGGGCACGGCCCCGGCGGCCACGCCTCCGAGGACGCGCTCGACCCCTACGTCGAGGAGGGCTACGACCACGCCGTCTGGGGTGCCGACGTCGTCCTCGTGCCGCTCAACCTGTGCCGCGAGACCCTCGACGGCATCCGCAACCACTCCTGGTCGCGCCCGGTGCCCGCCACGCCCGAGGCCGAGGTGGTCAGCTGGGCGGATCGCATCGCCTACGTCTGCCACGACTTCGAGGATGCCGTGTCCGCCGGCCTCGTCGGTCCGTCAGATCTTCCTGGCGTCGTCCGCCGCCACTGCGGCGAGGCCCGGCGCGAGCAGCTCGCCGCGTTCATCGCTGCGGTGGTGGCCGCCACCGCCGCGCACGGCGAGATCGGCATGGACGAGGAGACCGCCGAGGCCCTCGCTGCGTTCCGCCGGTTCAACTACGAACAGATCTACCTGCGGCCATCGTCGGTGCAGCAGGGCGAGCGGGTGATCCGCCTGCTGCGGGCGCTCGTCGAGCACTACGCCGCCAACCCGCGGCTGCTGCCGCCGTCCCGGCTGGCCGACCGGGAGGCCGGCAGCACCGACGCCTACCGCGAGGCGGTGACCTACGTGGGCGGCATGACCGACCGTGTCGCCTGCGCCCAGGCCGTCGCCCTCCTGGGCTATCCCGAGGCCGACCTACCGCTCGGGTTCGACGTGCGCCGCTGAGCGCCGCCCGGGCGGCCACCGGGCCAACCAAGGAGCGGACGCGAACCGTCCCGCCCCCGCAGGGGACGGGACGGGTAGGTCAGTGCTGGTGAGGCGTTGTCAGTCGGGCAGGACGTGCACCAACCGGCGGCCCTTGGAGGCGCCGAAGGTGACCTTGCCGTCCGCCGTGGCGAACAGGGTGTCATCACCGCCGCGGCCCACGTTCTCACCGGGGTGGAACTTGGTGCCACGCTGGCGGACCAGGATGGCGCCGGCGCGTACCTCGGTGCCGGCAAACGCCTTCACGCCCAGGCGCTGGGCTGCGGAGTCACGGCCGTTGCGGGTTGAACCGCCGCCTTTGGTCTTCGACATGTCGTCGCTCCTCAGCCCTGGATCGAGGTGATCTCGATCGTCGAATACTTCTGACGGTGGCCCCAACGGCGACGCTGGTTCGCCTTGGACTTGTAGGTGAAGCCGACCACCTTCGGACCCTTGGCCTCTCCGACCACCCGAGCCGTGACCGAAGCCCCGGCGAGCTGGCTCGGAGTGGCCTTGACGGACTCGCCGTCAACGACCAGCACGGGCGTGAAGTTGACCTCGGCATCGATGTCGGAGCCGAGACGCTCGACATCGAGGCGCTGACCCTCTTCGACCCGGTACTGCTTGCCCCCGGTTTTGATCACTGCGTACATAGCGGCTGTCGATCCTAGCGGACGGATGGGTGGGATTGGTAACCGGGCTCCGGCGCCGTCGCCGTCGGAACCCGACCGGGGTCAGGCCTGCTCACCGACGAGCTCGTCGTCGAGGATCAGGCCGCGGCCCTCGCAATGCTGACAGGTGCACGACACCGACTCGATGAGGCCCTCGCCGATGCGCTTGCGGGTCATCTCCACCAAGCCGAGCTCGGAGATCTCGAAAACCTGCGTCCGGGTCTTGTCCCGGGCGAGCGCCTCACGGAAGACCCGTACGACCTCATCCCGGTTGTCGCGGTTCTCCATGTCGACGAAGTCGATGACGATGATGCCGCCGATGTCGCGCAGGCGGAGCTGGCGGGCGATCTCGACCGCGGCCTCGAGGTTGTTGCGGTAGACCGTCTCCTCCAGCGAGGACGTGCCGACGTTCTTACCGGTGTTGACGTCGATCACGGTCAGCGCCTCGGTGTGCTCGATGATCAGCGAGCCGCCCGACGGCAGCCACACCTTGCGATCGAGCGCCCGCAGGCGCTGCTCGTGCACGTGGTAGCGCTCGAACAGCGGCAACGGCTCGATGGTCGGGTCGAAGTGCTCCACCCGATCGGCCAACGTCGGGGAGATGGCCGCCACGTAGGAGCGCACCTCCTCGTAGAGCTTCGCGTCGTCGATGATGATGCTGCGGTACTCGTCGTTGAACTCCTCGCGGATCACCCGCAGGGCGAGGTCGGGCTCGCGGTACAGCAACGCCGGGCTGGAGGACCGCTTGGCCAGGGCGTCGATGGCGTTCCACTGGTCGAGCAGGCGGCGGACATCGCGCTCGATCTCCTCCTCGGTCACGTTCCCGGCCGCGGTGCGCACGATCACCCCGTGCTGCGGCGGCTTGACCTGGTCGAGGATGGCGCGCAGACGCTTGCGCTCGTTGTCGGGCAGGCGCTTGGAGATGCCGTAGGTGCCGCTGTTGGGGATCAGCACCACGAAACGACCCGGCAGCGACACCTCCTGGGTCAACCGGGCGCCCTTGTGGGCGATCGGGTTCTTCGTGACCTGGCACAGGATCGTCTGCCGGGCCTTCAGCACCTGCTCGATGCGGGGCCGGCCGCCCACCGAGGGCTCGAGGTCCTCCTTCTCGTACTGCACGTCGCCGCGGTACAACACCGCGTTCTTCGGGGTACCGATGTCCACGAAGGCCGCTTCCATGCCGGGCAGTACGTTCTGGACCTTGCCGAGGTAGATGTTCCCGTGGATCTCCGTGACGTCATCGGCGGGCGCGACACGTAGTGCTCGACCAGGTTCCGACCTTCCAACACGGCGATCTGGGTGGCCTTGGGGGCGACGTGCACGCACATCACGTACCGGCCGACGGGGCGACCCTTGCGCTCCCGGCCGCGCCGCCGCTTCAGCGAGCGTTCGTCGAGCTCGAGCGGCTCGTCGTCGTAGAGGACCTGCTGCACGGGTGGCGCTGCGGTCTGGCCCTTGCCGCCGCGACCACCGCGACCGCCACGGCCCTCACGGCCGTCGCGCCCCTCACGGCCGTCGCGCCCCTCACGCCCCTCGGTGGTGCGGGACGGGCCGTCACCGCCGCTGCGGCCCTGCTCGCCCTCGCCGCGTCGGCCACCGCGCCCACGCCCGCCACGGCGGCGGCGCTTGGCACCGCCCTCGCCGTCGGCGTCACCGCCGTCCTCCCCCGCCGGGGCAGGTCGTGGCGGGGGGGCGGGCATCGTGTCACCGATGCGGGGCTTGCGGGGCACCAGTGCCCGCTCGGCGGCCTCCACCGACTTGGGCTTGCCCTCGAAGTGGCGGTCGGGCAGCTCGGGGTTGCGGGGATCGTCCGGTGCGGCCGCCGAGGCATCGGCCGGCTCGGCATCGGGGGTGGCGCTCGCCCGCCGGGCCGTCGACGTGGTGCGGCGACCGCCGCCGTCCTCGGCCGGGCTCGACGCCTCACCGGTTGCGTCGCCCCCGCCGTCGCGGCCGGCGCCACTGCGCCCGCGGCCTCGGCGGCGGGCCGGGGCGGGCCGAGCGTCGTCGCCCCCGCCTGCGTCGTCCCCGCCGGCGTCGGTCCCCTCGCGGGTGGTGCGGGCGATCGCCTCGCCCTCGACGGAGGGGGCGACATCCTGGTCGTCGCTCGAACGGGCGCGCGTCCGGCTGCGACGGGCCCGGCTCGGCTGGTCCGCCTCACCCGTTGGTGCATCGGCGGCGGCTTCGGCCGCCGGGCTGACCGGCCCCGTCGGGCTGACCGGCCCCGTCGGGCTGTCCGACCCCGCCGGCGCCGCCGTGGCGGCGGACGTGTCTGCCGGGGCTGGGGCGGCGGCGGTGCTGTCCACCGGGGCGAGGCTGCTCGGAGCGATGCGGCTGGACAGCGCCGGGCTCGCCGCGGCGGCCCCGGTGGATGGCGAGGCGCTGCCCGGGGCGCGAGCGTCGGAGGGTGCGGCCGGCGGAGCCGGCGGGGACGTCAGTGGTTCATCGGCGCGGGCCGCGCCGGGGACGGCGGCCGCCCCAGGGGGGCCGCCGGACTCGGATCCGGGTGTCACCGGGATCTCTGCCATGGTGTGCGTTCCTTCTCATGTGGCGCACGCAGTCGTGCGCTCCCACCCGGCGAGGCCGTCTGCCGCCCGAAGGGGCTCCCGGCGTTCGCCGTCGTGGTCGATCCATTGTGCCAACCGACGCACGCGTCGCTCCGTCCAGCCCGCCCCGAGGGCGGCGACGAACTCAGCCGGGCGCAGCGCCCGCGGTTGGGTGCCGATGTCGGCGAGCAGCACGACGGCACCATCTTCGATGCCTGCTGCGCCGCCGTCACCGGCGTCGAGCTCCAGGTGGCGGACGTAGGGACGGATGTCGTCCACGTACGTCTTGCCCTTCCGTTCACGGTCGATCACGACCGTCTCGGCGGCCAGCAGCGCCTCGACCGCAGCCGAGGCGCCGGCCCGGTCCCCGCCGGCCAGCTCCAGGCGCCAGGTGCAGCTGGAGACCGCCTCCTGCAACGACGTCTTGTCCTCGGCGGCGACGACAGCGGCCGCCGTACACACCATCCCGGTGGGCAACGCCCCGCTCAGCCGAGCGGGGAGACCGCTCACGTCGGTGTCGGACAGCTCGTCGGCGACGTCGATGTCGAGGTACTCGGCGCAGGATTCGTGGCCCACCGACAGCGCCAGCCCGAAGTGCAGCTTCGGCCGGGGCGAGAACCCCGCCGAGTAGGCCACCGGCAGCTCCGTGCGGCGCAGGGCGCGCTCCCAGATCCGGGCCACGTCGCGGTGCGAGATGAACCGGACCTTGCCGGTCTTGGTGAACCGGGCCCGGACGCGCATCACGACAGGCTCCCGCTCACCGCCGGCCTGCGGCCGAGCAGCTCCACCGGTACGACGTGACCGGAACCGAGGTCCTGGCCGGTGCCCTGGCTGCCCCCGGCGGGCGGCACGGCCGAGGCCACCACGTGCTCCACCCCGTAACCCGTGCAGGCCCCACAGTCGTAGCAGGGCGTCCAGCGACAGTCGGGCAGGCCCACCTCGGCCAGCGCGTCCTGCCAGTCCTGCCACAGGAAGTCCTTGTGCAGCCCGGCGGAGAGGTGGTCCCAGGGGAGGACCTCGTCCTCGCTGCGGTGGCGATGCACGTACCAGTCGGCGTCGAGGCCGGCCTCGGCCAGCCCTTCGAGCCACCGGTCGATGCGGAAGTGCTCCGTCCACTCCTGGAAGGTGCCCCCCGCCCGCCACACGTGCTCGATGACCCGACCGACGCGGCGGTCACCGCGGGACATCAACCCCTCGATCAGCGTGGCCTTGGGATCGTGCCAGCGCAGCTGGACGCCGCGCGACTTCTGGGCGTCGGCCCGCAGCAGGGCGATCTTGCGATCGAGCTCGGCGACGGTGTTCTGCCCGAACCACTGGAACGGGGTGAACGGCTTGGGCACGAACCCGCCCACCGACGCCGTCACCGACGCGCCGCGCTGGTGACGCTGGCCGATGGCCACGCAGTTGCGGGCCAGCTCGGTGATGCCGAGCGTGTCCTCGTCGGTCTCGGTGGGCAGGCCGGTGAGGAAGTAGAGCTTCACCCGCCGCCACCCGTTGGAGAACGCCGCTTCGACGGCGGCGTAGAGGTCTTCCTCGCGGATGAGCTTGTTGATCACCTGCCGCATGCGCCAGGTGCCGGCCTCCGGCGCGAACGTGAGCCCGGCCCGTCGGGCCTGCTGCAGCTGCGCGGCGACACCAACGGTGAAGGCGTCGACCCGCAGCGACGGCAGCGAGACCGACACGTTGTCGGCGAAGCCCATGATGTCGGTCACCACGTCGGCGACGCCGGAGAAATCGGCGGTGGACAGCGAGGTCAGGGTCACCTCGTCGTACCCGGTGCGCTGCAACCCGTTGCGCACCATCGTGCGGACCTGCTCGGCCGAACGCTCCCGCACCGGGCGGGTGATCATGCCGGCCTGGCAGAACCGGCAGCCGCGGGTGCAGCCCCGGAACACCTCGACGTTGAGCCGGTCGTGCACCACCTCGGTCAGCGGGACCAGCTGGTTGCGCGGGTACGGCCAGTCCTCGAGCGAGGTGATCGTGCGCTTCTCGACCAGCGCCGGCACGTCGCGGTGGCGAGGCGTGATCGACACCAACGCCGGGCCGTCGTAGACCACGTCGTACATCGACGGCACGTACACACCGGGCACCGCGGCCAGCTCACGCAACACGGCGCCGCGGGAGCCGTCCGGTTTCCCGGCGTGCTTCCAGCGGGCGAGCACCTCGTTGATCTCACCGACGACCTCCTCGCCGTCGCCGAGGACGAAGGCGTCGACGAAGTCGGCGAGGGGCTCCGGGTTGTAGGTGCAGTGCCCGCCGGCGATGACCAGCGGTGCGTCGTCGCCACGATGCTCGGCGCGCACCGCGACGCCGGCGAGGTCCACGCAGTTGAGCAGGTTGGTGTAGGTCAGCTCAGCCGACAGGTTGAACGCCAGCACGTCGAAGCTGCCGGCGGCCCGGTGGTGCTCGAGGGAGAACAGCGGCACCCGGTGGGTGCGCAGCTCGGCCTCGAGATCCGTCCAGGGGGCGTAGGACCGCTCGGCGACCGCGTCATCACGCTCGTTGAGGATCTCGTAGAGGATCTGCAGGCCCTGGTTGGGCAAGCCCACCTCGTACGTGTCCGGGTAGAGCAGGAGCCACGCCACCTTGTGCGGAGCGTGCACAGGCGACTGCGCGCCGTCCTCACAGCCGATGTACCGGGCGGGGCGTTCCACTCGGGCGAGGAGGGGTTCGAGGAGGGGCCAGACGGTGGACATGACGGCATCACCCTACTCGACCTCCCTGTCAAGCCAGAGGCCCGCGGGCGCCGGCCACCGGCTGCGCGCGGCGAGGAAGCGCAGCTCGCCGGGGGTGCACGGTCAGCGGAAGCGGTGCATGTGCACCGACAGCACGATGCCGATGCCGGCGCACGAGGTGAGCAGCGACGAGCCGCCGTAGGACAGGAACGGCAACGGGATCCCGGTGACCGGCATGATCCGCATGCTCATGCCCACGTTCTCGAACACCTGGAACACCAGCATGGCCAGCACACCGCAGCAGAGCAGCGCGCCGAAGTCGTCCTTGGCGAGCTGCGCCACCCGCCAGATGCGCAGGGCCAGCGCCAGGAACATGCCCAGCACCACCGAGGCGCCGATGAAGCCGAGCTCCTCGCCCACCACGGTGAAGATGAAGTCGGTCTGCTGCTCGGGGACGCGGCCCTCCTGGGTCTGCGGCCCGTTGCCCCAACCCCGGCCGGTCAACCCGCCGAGGCTGATGGCCGTCTCCGACTGGTCGACGTTGTAGCTCTCGGCCAGGCCGCTGTCGCGGTCCGAGGAGCGCTCGATGAACACCAGCAGCCGGTCGCGCTGGTACTGGGCCAGCAGGTCGCTGTTGAGCACGACGACGGTGCCGATCACGCCCAGCAGCACGAGGGCGGCCAGGTAGCGGGCCCGGACCCCCGCCACCGCCAGCAGGGTGAGCGCCACCACGGCGAACACCAACATCGTGCCCAGATCGGGCTGCAGCAGGATCAACGCCATCGGCACGGCCGCCAGGGCGAGCGCGGCGACCAGGTGGCCCGCCCCCAGCGTGTCGCGGTGGGCGGCGAGGTAGGCGGCCAGCACCACGATGATGGCGAGCTTGGCCGGTTCGGATGGCTGCAGCTGGAAACCACCGACCGCGAACCAGGCCTGGGCCCCCTTCACGTTCTGGCCGAGCACGAGCACCGCGCCGAGCAGGCCGAGCGCTCCCGCGTAGAACAGCGGCGCCCACTCCCGCAGCCGCCGGTAGTCGATGAAGGCGAGCGCACCCATGACCGCGAGACCCAGCAGCAGGGCCATCATCTGGCGGGCGACCATCCCGGTGTAGGGCGTGGGCCCGCTGCCCTTGGTGGCGCTGAAGATCATCGCCAGACCGACGACGGCCAGACCCACGCTGAGCCCGAGCAGGCTCCAGTCGAGGTGGCGGTGGGGGGCGCCGGGATCGCGCCGCAGCGACTCGACCGACGGTGCCGGCTTGACCAGCAACGACATCAGGCCCTCCCCTGCGGCACCCGCGGCCGCCGAGCGACGCCGCCGCGTCGGGCCCGCCGGCGGACGGCTGCGCCACCGGCTGTCGCCAGGGCCAACAGCGCAGGGGCGAACGTGGCGCCCTGCTGGTCGGCCGGCGCCGCGTTCACGGCGGCGGCGGTGGTGGGTGCGGCGGTGGGCTCGGTGGCGGGAGGGTCGGGGGCGGCGGTGGTCGTCGGCGGATCCACGGCCGTGGTGGCCGGCGGCGGTGAGGTGGTCGTGGTGGCGGCGACGGTGGGCTCCTCGCTGCCGGCGCTGCCGTCGTCCTCCGCATCGCCGGCGGCCGCGCCGCCCGCCTCGGCGCCGTCGTCGGCCGAGGCCGGCCCCGTCGTCGAGGTCGAGCCGGTGGTGGTGCTCGGCGCGGCCGCACGCTGCTCGAAGTACGGCCGGACCTCGGGCAGGTGCTCCATGATCTTGCGGACCAGCGGGGCGGCCGTCTCCGAGGCGAACCCGGACTCCTCCATCACCGCCACCACCACGTACTTCGGGTCGTTCGCCGGCGCCACGGCTGCGAACAGCGCAGTGTCGGCCTTGCCGTCGACCTCGGCGGTGCCGGTCTTGCCGGCCACCGGGACCAGCTCGAGCGGGAACCCGGCGAAGGCCGGGTTGGCGGTGCCCTCCTCGTCGGCCACCACGCCGGTGAGGCCGTCGAGGATCGGGTCGCGGATCTCCGGCGGCAGGTGCACGGTGGCGAGCGTGCGGACCCCGTACTCGCGGGTGACGGTGCCGGTGTCGTGGTCGAGCAGCGCCTTGGCGATGGACGGTGCGTGCAGGGCGCCGCCGTTGACCAGCGACGCGTAGGCGTTGGCCAGCTGCAACGGCGTGGCCTGCATCTCGCCCTGGCCGATCGCCATGATCACGGTGTCGCCGGTGAACCATTCGCCGTAGGGGTAGGCCTCCGGGTTGTCGGCGTTGCGCGCCGCTTTCAACGCCGGATCACCGACCAGGCCCTCCTGCTCACCGGGCAACTGGATGCCGGTGGCGGTGCCGAAGCCGAACGATCGCGCCGTCTGCTGCAGCGCGTCGTCGCCCACCACGCCCCGCTGGCGGTAGAACGCCTCACCGATCCGGTAGTAGTACACGTCGCTGGACACCACCAGCGACCGCTCGAGATCGACCCGCCCGTAGCGGGTGTTGCCGGCATTGGTGAACACGCACGTGTCGGTGCAGTCCTCCAGCTCGTAGCTGCCGTTGTCGACGATCACGTCGCCGGGGGTGATGAGGCCCTTGGCCAGCGCGGCGATGGCCGTGAACGGCTTGAACGTGGAGCCGGGCGCGTAGGGCGTGGAGATGGCGCGGTCGGTGAACGGCTGGAACGAGCCGGGGGCGGTCAGCTCGTCGTAGCGGTACTCGCTGATGCCCCCGATGAACTCCGACGGGTCGTAGGTGGGGTAGCTGGCCAGGGCGAGCACCTCGGAGGTCTCGGCGTCGAGCACCACCACGGCGCCGGCGGGGGCCCGCAGGGGCGGGTCCGTCTCCCGTCGCTTCTTCTGCAGCCGGGCCTGCTCGAGGGTCTGTTCGAGCAGCGTCTCGACCGCCTTCTGCAGCTGCACGTCGATGGTGAGCTGCAGGTCGGCGCCCGGTACGGCCGGGACGTCGGATCGGGTGCCCACCTCCCGTTCGGTGGCGTCGACCTCGACGGTGCGCACGCCGGGCTTGGCCCGCAGCTCGCTCTCGAAGATCCGCTCCACCCCGGCCTTGCCGATCTCGTCGCCGGGCTCGTACCCCTTCGGGTCCTTGGCGCGCGCCTCCAGCTCCTCGCTGTTGATCGACCCGGTGTAGCCGATGAGGTGGGCGGCCAGCTTGCCCTGCGGGTAGCTGCGGACCTCGGTGCGCACCACGTCGACGGTGGGGAACTCGTGCAGCCGCTCGAGCAGGTACGACTCGAGCTGCGGGCTGACGTCCTCGGCGATGGGGACCGGCTTGAGCGGGTCGTAGCGGGGGTCTTCGATGCGGGCGGTGATGTCACGCACCTTGGTGGGGAAGCCGGCATCGTTGAGCGCCCGGGCCAGGCGCAGCTTCAGGCCCTCCTTGTCATCGAGGGCGTCGAACTGCCGCCGGTCGACGGTGACGACGATGGACTCGCGGTTGTCCACCAGGACGGCGCCGTTGCGGTCGAGGATGCGCCCTCGCAGCCCCTGGTAGGAGATGTCGCGGTAGCGGGCGGTCCCGAAGACCTCCTCGACGGTGGTCGTGCGCAGCACCTGCAGGTAATAGAGGCGGGCGAACAGCGCGGCGAACAGCGAGATGACCACGATGCCCACCAAGGCGACGCGAAGGGCGGGTTGCTCGTCGGACATCGGGCTCCATTTCAGCAGCTCCGGTCAGCCGAGCACGCTCGCGGCGGCGAAATCGGCCGGTGAGCGGGCAGTTCGCGACCGGCCGCCCAGCCCGCCCGCGGCCCGTGCGCCCGCCCGGTCAGGACGGGACCCGGGTGGGGGCGTCCGGGGCGAACACCCAGGTCCACAGCTTGGTGGCGGCCAGCGCACCGGCAGCGTTGAACCCGCCGACCACGAGCGCCACCTTGAGCACGGTCAACGGCGACGGCCCGACGGCGTCGAGCAGCCGCCCGACGAGCACCCAGGCGACGACACCGAGCGCGCTACCGACCCCGACGAAGAGCATCCGCGCCGAGCGCCGGGTGGTGGCCATCTGCAGCTGCAGCCGGCCGGCGACGTTGGCCACCACCGCGTACACGAGCGCGGTCATGCCCAGCGGCGTCTGCAGGAACAGGTCGTAGGTGAGCCCGAGGGCGAAGCCCAGCACGGCGCCGCGGTCGGGTCCGGCGGCCACGCCGGCGGCGACCGCCAGCAGCAGCGTCAGCTCCGGCCGCACCCCCGCCACCCCCAACGAGGACATGAGGCTCAGCTGCAGGATCACCGCCACCAGCACGATGCCCACGCAGCGGCCGATGACCACGGCCTTCGACACCGTCATCGCCGGCTCCCGGGCGCCGGTTGGGTGCCGTTCATCCCGCGGGCTGCCACAGCAGCACGGTCACGAACGACAGCGAACCAGGATCGACCTCGAGGGAGACCTCCACCCCGCTGACCCGGGAGGCGCCGTTGGAGGTGCCGTCGGGCGGAGGGACCAGGGTGACGCGGCCGACGACGATGTCGGGCGGGAAGACGCTGCCGTCGATGCCCGAGGTGACCACGATGTCGCCCTCCTGCACCTTGTCCACCGCCAGGTCGCCCTGCACCAGCAGCGGGTCGCCCGGGCCCTGGCCGCGCAGGGTGAAGCTGGACGGGGTGGCGTCGTTCGCCTTTCGGACACCCACCCCGAAGTTGCGGGTGTCGGCCAGTTCGACCACCGATTCGTTGGCGGTGACATCCACCACCCGGCCGACGAGGCCGGCGCTGGTGACCACCACCATGTCCCGGCGGATGCCGGCGCCGCTGCCCTTGTCGATGCGCACGTTGTTCTCGAAGTTGGCCACCGGGCCCCGCACCACCCGGGCGGTGGCCGTCTGCAGGTTGTTGGCGGTGGCGATGTCCATCTGCTTCTTCAGCTCGTCGAGCTGGGCTTGGGCGTTGACCTCCTTGAGGGGCTGGGCCTCCAGCTCGGCCACCCGGGCGGCCAGCCGCTCGTTCTCGGCCTTCACGTCGCCGTAGTGCAGCATCCCGTTCCAGCCGTTGCGGGCCGGCTCGAGCGCCGAATCGACGGCCCCCACCACCGGTTCGAGCACGGCCCGCAGCCCGTTCTGGGCCGATTCGAGCGGGCCGAAACCTCGGAAGTCGAGCGTCAGCAGCGAGAGCGCGGTGGCGACGACCAGCAAGAGGAGGAACCGGGAGCGGCTGGTGCGCGTCTGCTGGAGCACGGAGGTCCGATGATGCCAGACGGGCGGTGCTCGCCGGAGGTCGCCTACGGCAACGACGACGAGAACAGCACGTTCTTGAGGGCCTCGAACTCCTCCAGCGCCTGACCAGAGCCAAGGGCGACGCAGTACAGCGGGTTGGCCGCGATGCGCAACGGCATGCCCGTCTCGTGGGCCAACCGCCGGTCGAGACCGTTGAGCAGGGCGCCGCCGCCGGCCAGGGTGATGCCCTGTTCCATGATGTCGGCGGCCAGCTCCGGCGGGGTCTTGTCGAGGGTGACCTTCACCGCGTCGACGATCGACGCCACCGGTTCGGCCAACGCCTCGCGCAGCTCGCCGGTGGTGATGGTGATGGTCTTGGGCAGGCCCGAGATCAGGTCGCGCCCGCGCACCTCGGCCTGCAGCTCCTCGCGCAGGGGCCACGCGCTGCCGAGGGCCATCTTGACCTCTTCGGCGGTGCGCTCCCCGAGGGCGAGGCTGTACTCCTTCTTGACGTACTGGATGACGGCGTCGTCGAGCTCGTCGCCGCCGACGCGCACCGACTCGGACGCGACGATGCCGCCCAGCGAGATGACCGCCACCTCGGTGGTGCCACCGCCGATGTCCACGATCATGTTGCCGGCGGGCTCCTGCACGGGCAGGCCGGCGCCGATGGCGGCGGCCATCGGCTCCTCGATGATGTGGGCGGGCTTGCGGGCGCCGGCGTACTCGGCGGCCTCGAGCACGGCGCGCTGCTCCACCCCGGTGATCCCGGAGGGCACGGCGATGACCATGCGGGGCTTCACCCAGCGGCGGTGGTGCACCTTGTGGATGAAGTAGCGGAGCATCTTCTCGCAGATGTCGAAGTCCGAGATGACCCCGTCCTTCAGCGGACGCACCGCCTGGATGTTGGCCGGCGTCCGGCCGATCATCCGCTTGGCCTCGGTGCCGACCGCCAGCGGGCGGCCGTCGTGGATGTCGATGGCGACCACCGACGGCTCGTTGAGCACGATCCCTTGCCCTCGCACGTAGACGAGGGTGTTGGCCGTGCCGAGGTCGACCGCCATGTCGCGGCCCACGAATCCGGTCAGCCTGTCAGCCATGGCAACCGCCCAATCTGGCGAGCAAGAACACCGCAGAGCCTAGGAGGCGCACCATTCATCCACAAGGCGCATCGGGCGTGCTCGGGCGCATCGGCGGTGTTTCGAGGCGCCCCGTGGGCTGCAGCCTCAGGATGCGGCCAGACCGGGGAAGAAGATCTCGAGCTCCCGGGCGGCCGATTCGGCCGAGTCGGAGCCGTGGATCATGTTCTGGGTGAAGTCGATGCCGAGGTCTCCCCGGATCGTGCCCGGCGCCGCCTTGCGGCAGTTGGTGGCGCCCATCATGGTGCGCACCACCTCGTAGGTGTCCTCCGGGCCCTCGATGGCCATGGTCACCACCGGGCCGCTCGACATGAACGCGACCAGGTCGGGGTAGAACGGCTTGCCGACGTGCTCGGCGTAGTGCCGGCTCAACACGTCCTCGGTGAGCCTGCGCAGCTCCATGGCCACGATGCGCAGGCCGCGACGCTCGAAGCGGCTGATGATCTCCCCGACGAGGCCACGGGCGACGGCGTCGGGCTTGCAGATGACGAGGGTGCGATCCACGAGGGTGGAACGCTAGCGCCAGTTGCCGGCGACGCCGCAGGTCCGCCGCAGATCGGGCCGTTCGCGCCGCCGGGTCAGTGCCCGCGACGCAGCGACGCCCGCACGATGGCCCGGGCCGAGCCGACCAGGTACAGCGACCCGGTGATGAGCACCAGATCCGACGGCGTGGCGGCGTCGAGCGCCCAGCCGATGCCCTGCTCGATCGACTTCGCCACCCGGCAGGACACCCCGAGGCCGGCGGCGGCGAAGGCGAGCTCATCGGCCGGCAGCGCCCGTGGGGAGGTGGGTGTGCAGGTGATCACCTGGTCGAAGCCGTCGGCGCGGAACGCCTCCAGCATGGCCACCGGATCGCGGCCCTCGAGCATGCCGCACACCAGGATGCGGCGGCCCTCCACCGCGAACCCCTCCTCCAGCACGGCGGCGGCGGCCTCGGCCCCGTCGGGGTTGTGGGCACCGTCGAGCACGATGAGCGGGTTGCGGCCCACCACCTCGAAACGGCCCGCCACCTCCACCTGGCCCAAGCCCTCGGCGACCACGTCACGGTCGAGCGCCCGTTCGAAGAACGCGCTGGCGGCCATGAGCGCCAACGACGCGTTGACCCCCTGGTGGGCGCCGTGCAGCGGCAGGAAGACCTCCTCCAGGCGCTGGTAGGGGGTGCGCAGGTCGAGCAGGCGGCCGCCGACGGCCAGCCGGTTGGCCTCGAGCTCGAAGTCCTCGCCGGCGACGAGGGTGCGCGCGGCGCCCTCGGCCTCGAAGATCGGACGCACGTCGGGGGCGGTCTCCCCCAGCACGAGCGTCGACGTGGGCTTGATGATGCCCGCCTTCTCGCGGGCGATGGCTCGGCGCCAGTCGCCCTGGAAGTCGGTGTGGTCACGCCCGACGTTGGTCACCACGGCGACGTCGGCGGTGACCACGTTGGTGGCGTCGAAGCGACCCATCACGCCCACCTCGATCACCGCCACGTCGACCGCCTCGGCGGCGAAGAGGGCCAGCGCGCAGGCGGTGAGGCACTCGAAGTGGCTGGGTCGATGGGTGAGCATCGGCTCGAGCAGCGACAGCTCCTCCACCAGGGAGGCGAACGTCTCGTCGTCGATCTCGTCGTCGTCGAGTCGGATGCGCTCGTTGTAGCGCTCGAGGTGGGGACTGGTGTAGGTGCCGACGCGCAGACCGTGGGCCATCAGCAGCCGGGTGATCATGCGGGCGGTGGAGCCCTTGCCGTTCGTGCCGGTGATGTGGATCACCGGGTACGCCGTGTGCGGATCGCCGTACAACCGCATGATGTCGGCCATGGCGTCGAGGGACAGGCCCTCGTAGTTGCCGGTGCGCACCTCGAGGTTGATGTGCGCGTCGAGGTAGGCCAGCGCGTCGTCGAAGTCCATCTTGCAGCGCTACCCGGTGCTCAGCGGGTTGAACGTCCGCTCAGGAAGCGGCGCGCCGCGGTCGCGGCTGGTTCCGCACGTGCTGCGGACGCCGCACGACCGTGGGGTAGACCTTCTCGCGCACGTGGTGCTCGTCGATCTCGACGCGCACGGCGTCCTTCTCGGAGGGCAGGTCGTACATGACCCCGAGGAGCACCTCTTCGAGGATGGCGCGCAGCCCTCGGGCGCCGGTGCCGCGCAGCAGCGCCTGGTCGGCCACCGCGGCGAGGGCCGTTTCGGTGAAGGCGAGCTCCACGTCCTCGAGCTCGAAGAACTTCTGGTACTGCTTCACCAGCGCGTTCTTCGGTTCCACGAGGATGCGGATCAGGGCGTCGTTGTCCAGCGAGGACACCGCACCGATCACCGGGAGCCGGCCCACGAACTCGGGGATGAGCCCGAACTTGAGCAGGTCCTCCGGCAGCACCTTGGCCATCAGGTCGTCGAAGGAGCTCTCCTCGCTGCCCCGGATGCGGGCGCCGAAACCGACCGAGTTGCGACCCTGCCGGTTGGCGATGATCTGGTCGAGGCCGGCGAAGGCACCACCGCAGATGAACAGCACGTTGGTGGTGTCGATCTGGATGAACTCCTGGTGCGGGTGCTTGCGGCCCCCTGCGGCGGCACCGAGGCGGTGGTGCCCTCCAGGATCTTCAGCAGCGCCTGCTGCACGCCCTCGCCCGACACGTCACGGGTGATCGACGGGTTCTCGCTCTTGCGGGCGATCTTGTCGATCTCGTCGATGTAGATGATCCCGGTCTCGGCCTTCTTGACGTCGTAGTCGGCGGCCTGGATGAGCTTCAGCAGGATGTTCTCGACGTCCTCACCGACGTAGCCGGCCTCGGTGAGGGCGGTGGCGTCGGCGATGGCGAACGGCACGTTCAGCATCCGGGCCAGCGTCTGGGCGAGCAGCGTCTTGCCGCAGCCGGTGGGGCCGATGAGCAGGATGTTGGACTTCTGCAGCTCGACGTCCTCGGTGTTGTTGGCACCGAACTGGACCCGCTTGTAGTGGTTGTAGACCGCGACCGAGAGGATCTTCTTGGCGTGGTCCTGACCGATGATGTAGTCGTTCAGGAACGTGTAGATCTCCGCGGCTTGGGCAACTCGTCGAAGCGCACCTCCGACTGCGCGGAGAGCTCCTCCTCGATGATCTCGTTGCACAGGTCGATGCACTCGTCGCAGATGTAGACCCCTGGGCCCGCGATGAGCTTCTTCACCTGCTTCTGCGACTTGCCGCAGAACGAGCACTTCAACAGCTCCGTGCCCTCGCCGAATTTGGCCACCCCGGTCTCCTACTTCCTTGGCCTGCAGCCGGTGCCCGCTTCTACCAGAAAAACCGGCTCAGCGGATCGGGCCGGTGCGGTCCACCAGCTCCCGGGACGAGAGGATCTCGTCGACGATGCCGTACTCCTTGGCCATCTCCGCCGTCATGACGAAGTCGCGATCGGTGTCCTTGCGGATCCGCTCCACGGGCTGACCGGTGTGATGGGCGAGGATCTCCTCGAGCTGCGACTTGAGCCGCATGATCTCCGAGGCGACGATCTCGATGTCGGCCGCCTGGGCGTAGCCGGACTGGCCGTGGGGCTGGTGGATGATCACCCGCGAGTGGGGCAGCGCCATGCGCTTGCCCTTGGCGCCCGAGGCCAGCAGCACCGCAGCGGCGGAAGCGGCCTGGCCGAAGCAGATGGTGGACACCTCGGGACGGATGTAGGTCATCGTGTCGTAGATGGCGAACATCGCGTTGATGTCACCGCCCGGGCTGTTGATGTAGATGTTGATGTCCTTGTCGGGGTTCTCCGACTCGAGGTGCAGCAGCTGGGCGCACACGAGGTTGCCGATCGTGTCGTCGATCGGGGTCCCCAGGAAGATGATCGACTCCTTGAGCAACCGGGAGTACAGATCGAAGGCGCGCTCGCCCCGGTTGGTCTGCTCGACGACCGTCGGCACCAGGTAGTTCATCATCCGCACGTCGCGTTCGCTGCGGATGGCGACCTCTGCGAGGCGGGCTCCCGGGTTCTTGGTCACTGCGCGTCCTCCCCCGGTTCGGCCGGGTCGTCGTTCTCGGTGTCGTCGGAATCGTTGGACAGATCGAGGGAAGCCCGGTCGATCGGGTTGCCGTCTTCGTCGACGAGCGAGACCCGCTCCAGCAGCCACTCGAGGGCCTTGGTCTTCTTGATGTCCGAGCGTACAGCGAGCATCTGCCCGGCGCGCTCGAAGTTCTGGCGGATCTCCTCGGCCTCCGCACCGAAGCGGCGGGAGAGCTCCGCGAAGTGCTTCTCGAGGTCTTCCTCGACCACCTCGAAGCCCTCGCGCTCGGCCACCGCACGCAACGCCAGATCCACCTTCACTGCCTGTTCCGAAGCGGAGCGGTACTCCGCCACGAGGTCTTCGGCAGACTGACCGGTCAGCTGGAGGTACCGGTTGAGATCCATGCCCTGCGAGCGCATGCGGTTGTCGAGGTTGTTCAGCCGGGCCGACAGCTCGTTGGTGACCAGCGCCTGGGGGACCTCGTCGGTGACCAGCTCCATCAGCGCCTCGGCCGTCTTCTGCTGCATGGCCATGTTGGCGGCCACCACCTTGCGGCGCGACTCCTGGTCCCGGTAGGCGTCGCGCATGGCGTCGACCGAGGAGAACTCGGTGACCTCGGCCACCCACTCGTCGGTCAGCTCCGGCAGGATGCGGCCGCGGACCTCCTGCACCTCGATCGTGAAGTGCAGGTCCTCCTCACCCTCCTCGGGGTGGGCGGCGTCGAAGTCGAGCGTGGCGCCGGCCACCGCACCGCGCAGGTTCTCGTCGATCTCCGCGACCACGCCGCCCGAACCGACCTCGTAGAGGTAGTCGGTGGCGGTGAGGCCCTCGACGGGCTCGCCGCCCTGGGCGCCGGCGATGTCGATGAGCACCTGGTCGCCGTCCTCGGCGGCCCGCTCCACCGGCTCGTGCTCGGCGTGCTGGGTGCGCAGGCGCTCGATGCGGGCCTCGATCTCGGCCTCGTCGACCGCGGGCGACGGCACGGTCACCTGCAGGGACTGGTAGCCGTCGAGGTCGAGCAGCGGGCGGGTCTCGACCACCGCCTCGAACGCGACGGGGCCCTCCTCGGTGCCGGAGGTGATCTCGAGCTGCGGCGCAGCGATGGCGTCGACCTCGTGGTTCTTCACCGCTTCGGCGTAGTACTCGGGCAGCGACTCGCGCAGCGCGTCCTGGCGGGCGACACCGAGGCCGAGGCGGGCCTCGAGCACCTTGCGGGGCGCCTTGCCGGGCCGGAAGCCGGGCAACCGCACCTGCTTGGCGAGGCGCTTGAAGGCTTCATCGACCTGTTGGTCGATCTCCGAGGCCTCCACCTCGATGAACAACTTGACCTTGTTTCCCTCGAGGGTCTCGACCGTGCTCTTCACAGGGGAGGCAGTGTAGTGAGCGGACCCGGGGTAGCGGGACATGCGCCACAGCCGCGGGGACGACGGGGGTTGCCCGACGCCGCACGCTGACCAGCCGTTTATCTCCTACGGAGGCGTGTCGCCCACGGGAAAGGAGGGCGGCGGCCGGACGGCCTCGCGCTAGCGTGTCGGGGTCCACGGGGAGTAGCGCAGCCAGGTAGCGCACCTGCTTTGGGAGCAGGCGGTCGGGAGTTCGAATCTCCCCTCCCCGACACCGGGCGCCACGTGCTGCGGTGAACACCGCGCGAACAGGGGCGGAGCATCGACCAGCCGCGCTGGCGCCACCCGTACCATCGTGCGGATGCAGCACGGCAGGCAGCAGGCGGGCGGGGCCGCGGCGGGCGAGCGCCGGTCGCTCTACTGGCGGGAGCAGCTGCTCCCCGGACCGGTGGCGAGCACGGGCTACCGGACCGTGTTGTTCGTGGGCACCACCGGCGCCGGCAAGACCACCCTGATCCGGCAGCTGATCGGCACCGACCCCACCAACGAGCCGTTCCCGGCGACGTCGACGTTCAAGACGACCACCGCCGAGACCGAGGTGCTGTGCGCCCCCGGGGACTACTACGCGGTCGCCGTGTTCGCCGACCGGGAGCGGGTGCGCGCCGAGATCGAGGAGTGCGTGCTCGGCGCGGCGGTGGCGCTGGCCGAGGGGCGGCCGGCGGAGATCGCCCGGGACGCGCTCGCCGCGCACACCGACGAACGGCTGCGGCTGGAGTACGTGCTCGGCGCCGACCGCATCGACGCCGCCCTGACCGCCATCGCCGACGCCATCACCCACGCCGTCGCCGCCGCCGCGGTGCCGGCCCCGAGCACCGGCAGCGGCGAGGAGCTGGCCGAACGGCTGCGCGGCGACGCCGCCATCACCGGCCTGGTCGAGACGTTGCTGGCCGAGGTGGCCACCCGCTTCAGCACGCTGCGGTACGGGCAGCTGCTCACCGAGCACGATGCCACCTGGCCCCGCTGCTGGCGGTTCACCACCGAGGAACGGGCGGTGTTGTGGTCGGCGGTGCGGCGCCTGGCCGGCAACGAGCGCGGCAGCCACGGCACGCTGCTGTCCCCCCTCGTGGAGGCGCTGCGGGTGCGCGGTCCGCTGCACCCCACCTGGGCGTCGGAGATCCCCTACCTGATGGTCGTGGACACCGAGGGGCTGGGCCACGTCCCCACCACGGCGGCGTCGCTGCCGGTGCCGGTGCTCGAGCAACTGGAGCGGGCGGACCGGGTGCTGATCGTGGACGACGCCACCCACCCGATGCAGGCCGCGCCGCTCGCCGCGCTCCGCCAGCTCGTCATCGCCGGCCAGCTCGAGAAGCTGGCGGTGTGCTTCACCCACGCCGACGAGGTGGGCGGCCCGAACATCGCGTCGGCGGCGGACCGCCGGGCGGTGCTGCGACGGGCGACCAACCAGGCGTTGGCGTCGCTGCGCGACGACCTCGGGCCGAGCGCGTTCGCCGGGCTCACCCGGCAGCTCGACGAGCGGTTGTTCGTGGTGGGCCACCTCGATCGCCGCCTCGACACCCGGGTCGACGACGAGGCCCACACCGTGGCCGAGCTGCGCCGGCTCCTCGGCTGGCTGCGCACCGAGGCGGTGCCGATCGACACGTCGTCGTTCCGGCCGGTGTACCGGTTGGGCGATCTGCGCTCCCGGCTGGCGGCGGTGACCGAGCAGTTCGCCGGTTCCTGGCCGGTCCAGCTGCGGCGGACCCATTGGCGCCAGGTGCAGGCGCTGTGCCGGCGGGTGGCGGCGGGCGAGGACGGCTACGGCGAGCTGCAGCCGGTGGCGCAGCTGACCGGCCGGCTGGTCGATGCGGTGCGCGAGTTCGTGGAGCACCCGACCCGTTGGTCGGGGGTGACGCCGGCCGACGAGCAACAGCTGGCCCTGTTCGACCAGTTCTCGCGCCACGTCGCCGGCGGTGTTGGCCGAGGCCCGCAACGCTCGTGGCGACCGGGACCCGTGTGGGAGCGGGCGGCGGCGTTGCGTGGTCCGAGTGCGTCAGCGCACCGGTTGGATACGCTCACCGCTGAGGTGTTCACCCCACTTCCCCGCACCAGCCACGAGGAACCCGGCCTGCTCGGCGCCTTGGTGGATCTGGTGCGGGCCGCGGCGGAACAGGCGGGATTCGACATTGGCGACGTCGTCATACCGGCCGGAGATGTCTTCGGCCGGTCGGAAGGTTCGATCGATCGGCGCGCCCTGCTCGGGCGCCGCGGCGCCTGACCCCGGGCGCCGCCCGGCGCGCCGGCGGCGGGCCTCGGGCCGGCTGCGGGCGGCCACGTTCGCGGCGGCCGCTTTGCTGCTCGGGGCCGCGGTGGTCCTGCCCACCATCACGGCCGATGCCGAGCCGTCGGTGACCGGGGCGGCCTACGTGCTGCCGATGACGGTGTCGGCCGGAGCGGTGTCGCGCACCGATGCCATCGTCGAGGAGCACGTGGACCTCGCCGCCCTGTGGTCGAAGGTGGCGGCGGCCGGACCGCTCGATCCCGCAGCGGTGGTCGTGCACGAGACCGACGCCGAGGGCAAGGCGGTCGGGGGTCCGCTGGCGGCCCAGTTCAACGCCGACGCTCCCGGTGCGAGCAGCGGCACCCTGCTGTTCCAGCTGCCGGGCGAGCTACCGGCGGGCACGACCCGCCGGGTCGCCATCGAGATCGGCGATGGCTCGTCGTTCGCTCCGCAGGTGGGTCCGGCCGGCCAGGTCACGGTGACCGACACCAGCGACGAGGGTCAGGCCGCGTTCAAGATCTCCACGCCACGGGCGGACTGGTACCTGCAGAAGCAGGGGGCGTCGTTCTCCAGCGTGGTGGACGCCGACGGTGTCGACTGGGTGGGCTACCACCCCGGCAACGGCTTCGACGGCGAGTTCCGGGGCATCGGCCAGCTGACCGACGAGTACTTCCACCCCGGCGGCACCGAGACCGGCGGGGTGACCAGGGACGAGGCCGCCAGCGGACCGCTCAAGGCGGTGTTCGACGCCACGTCGACCAACGGCTGGACCCAGCGCTTCGAGGTGTATCCGACGTTCGTGCGGGCCACGGTGACCCCTCCGGCGAGCGGCGGGTCGACGCCGTGGTGGTACCTCTACGAGGGCTCACCCAACGGCGACACGTTCATCAAGGCGGGCGGCACCGGCACCGTCACCCGCTCCGACGGCTACAGCGGGGCGTTCGCAACGCCGTGGGACATCGACCTGGCGCAGAACCCGAGCTGGGTGAGCTACGCGGTGGGCAACCGCTCGTTCTTCATGAGCCACCACAGCACCGACGGCGTCGAGAGCCACCAGATCATGGGCAATTCGATGGTGGTGTTCGGCTTCGGGCGCACGCTCGCCGGCGGCGGTGGCCCGCTGGTGGGTGGTCCCCAGACGTTCACCTACGGCATCCTCGAGACCGGTTCGGGGGACACGGCGGGCGGTCTGATCGCCGCCATCAACACGCAGGCCGAAGGCTCGATCGATCCAGGTGGGGTGGTCACCACATCGACCAGCACGTCCAGCTCAGCATCGAGCAGCACGTCGAGCAGTTCCTCGTCGAGCACGTCGAGCACGTCGAGCACCACGAGCACGACGATGCCGTCGACCACCAGCACGACGTTCCGGCCGAGCACGCCGCCGATCGGCGCCGGTTTCGTGCCGGTCACGCCCACCCGGTTGCTCGACACCCGTTCGTCGGGCGGGGCGGTCACCGCCGGCGTGGCCCGCACGCTGGTGGTGCGCGGCGCCGGCACGCCGGTGGCGGCGGACGCCGAGGCGGTGGTGCTGAACGTGACGGCCACCGCCGCGACCGCCGACACGTTCGTGCGGGTGTGGCCGGCGGGCAACGCCGCCCCGGCGACCTCCAGCCTCAACCTCCGCGCCGGCGACACGGTGCCGAACCTGGTGACCACCGCAGTGGGGGCCAACGGGGCCGTGGAGCTGCTCGTGTCCGACGGCGCTGCGCAACTCGTGGTCGACGTGGTGGGTTACTACAGCACGGCGGCGGCGAACGGCGGCTACCACGGGGTGAACCCGGTGCGGGCGCTCGACACCCGGGAGGGCACGGGCCTGCCCATCGGCGGCGGCGCCACCAGGCCGGTCGACGTGGCCGCCGCGCTCGGGCTTGCGCCGGCATCGGTCGCCGGGGTCGCGGTGAACGTGACGGTGACGGCGCCCACGCAGGCGGGCTACGTCTCGGTGTTCCCGGCCGGTGGCCAGGTGCCCTACGTGTCGAGCGCGAACTTCGGGGCCGGCCAGACGGTGGCCAACGCCGCCGCTCGCGCCACCGACGGCCGCATCGAGGTGTTCAACGCGGTCGGCGCGGCCTCTACGTGGTGATCGATGTGGTCGGCTGGTTCGAGACCGGGGCGGGCGGCGCCCGCTTCCACCCGGTGGCGCCGGTGCGCACGCTCGACACCCGGATCGCGCCGGGCGCCTGCCGGTGGCGGGCGGCTCGTACGTCAGCGCCACGGTGGCCGGGGCCACGACGGGCGTGGACGCGGGCGGTGGCCGTGGTGGGCAACCTCACGGTCACCGAGGCTGCCGGCCCGGCGTTCATCACCGCCTGGCCCAGCGGGGAGGCGCAGCCCTGGGCGTCCGTGCAGAACACGGTGGCGGGCACCACGCGGGCCAACCAGGCGATGGTCAAGGTGGGCACCAACGGCCAGGTGGACGTGGCCAACAGCGCCGGGGCGGTGCACGTGATCATCGACGTGGTCGGCTACTTCAGCTGATCGGGCGCTCCGCCGGACGATGGCGGTGCGCCGGCCGCCCGGCCGATAGGCTGGGCCGCCCTGCGGGTGTAGCTCAATGGCAGAGCTCCAGCCTTCCAAGCTGGCTATGCGGGTTCGATTCCCGTCACCCGCTCCACACCGACCACTCTGCCGGGCGGGCCGGGCGACCACCTCCGGCGTCCCGATGCAGCATCCTGGTGCGGTGATCGACGCAGCCGGCTCACCTGCCGCCCGATGATCGCGACGCGACCTCGGACAGGTCCCGATCGGCCACCAGGGCGACGAGGCGGAGGTTGCGGCCACATCGCCGATCTCGGGGCCAGCGCCATCCTGTGCTTCGACAGCGCGCAGCACGTGGGCCAGCTCCAGTTCCGTCGCTACCAGCCGAGCACGGTGTCCCCCGACGGGCTGCTCCACCCGCTCTACTGGGCGGATTTCAACGGTTTCGAGCCGTTCCCTCCCGCAGCAGCCGATCGCTCGGGCAACTTCGGGCGACCCGGGCGACGGACGCCCGTCCTGGCCGTGTTCTGCTACCACGTCGGCCAGCTCGACGACACCGACGTCCGCGACGAGCGCTACCAGGGCAAGGGCGTGGGTGCCGCCCTGCTCGACAGCTTCCTCACCTGGGCCGATACCCGAGGGGCGACGGTGGTGGCCAAGTACGGCCCGCCGCACCGCGCCGTGCTGGGCTGCACTCGGCGCCCAGCCGCTGGCGGCAGTGTACGAGCGCGCAGGTTCCGTCCGGTGGCCTCGTGGGTCGACACCGAGCTGCGGGCCAAGGTGCTGGCCGACGCGCTGGTGCCCGAAGGCGTCACGGCCGACGACGCGGCCACCGTCGGCTGTTGCGTGCGGCCGGCGGCGCGGCGGGCTGAACTGTGGTAGGCAGCGGCGCATGAGCCAACTGGAGTTCGGTATCGGCCTGCGCCGGATGGATGCGGTGGCGGAGCTCGCCCGCAAGGCGGAGGACCTGGGTTACGACTACGTCCAGGTCGGTGAGCACGTCAGCTTCAACGTGCCGGTGTCCAACTCGTTCATCTCTCTGGCGGTGGCGGCGGGGGCGACGACTCGGATCAAGCTGATCAACGCCATCGCCCTGGTGCCGCTGTACCCGGCCACGTTGCTGGCCAAGCTGGCTGCGTCGCTCGACGTCGCCTCCGGTGGTCGCTTCCACCTCGGCGTCGGGGTGGGCGGTGAGAACCCACGGGAGTTCCAGGCCTGTGGGGTCCCGGTCAACGAGCGCGGCGCCCGCACCAACGAGGCGCTGGGCCTGCTACGCCGCCTGTGGACCGAGGAGCACGTCAGCTTCAGCGGCCGGTTCAACACGCTGGAGGACATCACCATCGCGCCGCAACCGACGAGCCTGCCGCACCCACCGATCTGGGTGTCGGGTCGCAAGGAGGCGGCCATGCGCCGTACCGCTCGGTATGGCGACGGGTGGATGCCGTACATGTACACCCCGGAGATGCTGCGGGATTCGCTCGCCACCATCGCCACCATGCGGGCGGAGACCGACCGGGCCGGCGATCCGGTGCGGGCCGGTCAGTACCTGTTCTTCTGCGTGCACCGCGACCGCGACGAGGCCCACCGCCAGGCGATCGCCCGGCTGTCGAAGCAGTACGCCCAGGACTTCTCCAAGCTGGTGGGCAAGTACGCCATCGCCGGCACCCCCGACGATTGCGCCGAGCGGCTGCGCCAGTACATCGACGCCGGTGCATCGAGCATCTTCCTGAGCTCGGCGTGCGACAACGACTACCTCGAGCGCAACGAGCAACTGCTGGCCGAAGCCGTCATGCCCGCCTTCCGCTGACGGCGGTCACTCAGGATGGCCCGGCGCCGCCGTCACCTTCGGGCGCGGCACCGCCGGGCACCCAGGCGCCGTCGCCCCCGGGCCGGACCACCGGGTCCTGCCCGGGCTCACCCGACCACGACGACGGCGGGTCCGACGCCGGGAAGGACTCCTCGCTCGACTCGTCGACGTCGTCGTCCAGCTCATCGCCCACCGCGTCGGGGCTCGGTCGCCGCTGCTCGGTCATGGCTCGCTCCTACCCCACCCGGCTGCGTCCGCACACCTCATCCCGGCTGTCGGCCGGCGCGACGCCGACGGCCTGCGCGACGCCGAGGGGCTGCACCCGGGGCCCGGCGGTGGGGGCGCAGGCGTCGTACACGGACAGCACCGCGCCGTCGAGGTCGATGAACGGCACGGGGCAGTGGGCTCCCGGCCCGTCCAGCACGGCATGCTCCAGGTTGACGCAGTGCAGCAGCGGCACGGCGAAGTCCCGGCCCGCGGTGCGGTAGGCCTCGTCGGCGGGGGCGACGGCCGGCGCGCTGTGGCGGTGCAGCACCCCCACTGGGGTGCTGTGGCCGAACAACACGGCATCGACCCGGCCCGACAGCGCCGCCAGCAACGCCTCCGCCTCCCGTAGGCCGGCCCATCGGTCCCGCCGCAGCGGGCTCGACGGCGCAACGGGACCGACGGGGTGCAACGGCGGGTGGTGCAGGCACACCACCAGCCGGCGACCCCCTTGCCGTACCGGTTGGTACGTCGTCAGCTGGGCCTCGAGCCAGGCGAGCTGCGCAGCACCCAGCCGGCCCTGGGCCAGCTGATCGGACGAGTGTTCCCACCGATGACCAGCCAGGCTGTCGAGCAGCAGGAGCCGCCCGCCGGGCACGTCGACGGCGTGCGGGAAGGGGTGGCCGGCCAGTTCGCGGAACCGTGCCGCAGGGGTGGACGGGGCCTGCTCGGCGGGTCGACGACCACGCCCGACCGACCCATCGAACGCCTCCGGCCCATCGGCGGTGCAGCCGCGCCGAGACCCCGGTTGCCCTTCCAGAACCAATCGTGGTTGCCCGGCACCACGTGCACGCCGTACCCGTCGGCACGCAGGGCAGCAAGGAAGGCGGCGGCCAGCCGATGGCCGGCCGCGTCGCCGCGGTCGGTCACGTCGCCGGTGATGACCACCGGCGCGCCGCCAGCTCGGCGCAGCGCCGGTGGAGGAACGCCGCCAGCAGGGCGAGGCGCTCCCGGCTGCGGGTGCGGTGGCGGCGCAGGCGGCCGTCGTAGTCCCAGCTGTGGCGCCGGGTGGTGGCGTGCAGGTCGGAGAGGTGGATCAGCCGCATGCCGGTGGCGTACCCGCCGAAGCCCGTGGCCGTGGCGATGCCGGCCGGTCAGAGACCCGGGATCGAGGAGAAGTCGGTCCCGCTTGTCGAGGAAGGCGGCGACCGCCTCCCGGTTGGCGGGGGCGCCGATGAGGTCGTCATAGGCCAGCAGCTCCCGCCGGTGGGCGGCGATCGCCTTCGCCGGCCGGCGGCCAGCATCAGCTCCGGGTGGCGATCAACGACGGATGGGGCTGGGCCGCCCACTCCCGGGCCACCGCCATGGTCTCGCGCTCGAGCTCGTCGGGTTCTGCACACCTTCCACACGAAGCCCATGCGCAGGCACTCCTCGGCGTCGAACCAGCGGCCCGACAGCAGGATCGACGCCGCGCTGCCAGCCGACTCGACTGGCGAAGGTCCAGCTGGAGCCGCCTCCGGGGCGAGACCGAGCTGCGGGAACGGCGTGCGCAGGCGGGCGGTGGACGCCATGAGCACCAGGTCGCAGTGGGCGAGGATCGTCATGCCGATGCCCACCCCCAGCCCGTTGACCGCGGCGATGAGCGGCTTGCGGAAGCTGGTGACCATCTCGATCATCGAGGGGAACTGGTGGGGCTCGGCGTCCTCCCCGCGGGTGGCCAGCATCTCGGTCAGGTCCTGGCCGGCGCAGAACGCCCGGCCGGTGCCGGTGAGCACCACCACCGCCACCGCAGGGTCCTGCTCCGCAGCGGCCAGGGCGTCGCGGATGGCGGCGAACGTGGCGTTGTCCATGGCGTTGAGGGCCGCCGGCCGGTTGATGCGCACGGTCCGCACGCGTTGGTCGTCGTCGATCAGCAGCACCATGGTCGATCAGTCTCGGCCAGCGACGCCGCCGGCGCAAGCGACCCGAACGCCGTTCAGCGCTGGTCGGCCGGCCCGTCGAGGCGGGCCAGCACCGTGTCAAGGATCCGCCGCAGCTCGGCATCGCGCCGCTCGTCGTGGCGCCCTTGCTCCTCGAGGCGGGCGAGCACCTCCTCGATGCGACGGGCGGCGGCGGTGTCGGTGTCGAAGTCGTGCTGGGCCAGCTCCGACGCGATCTGGTCGGACCGTTTGGCGGCGATCAACAAGATGGCGCCCTGCAGCGCGGCCAGGCAGGACAGCAGCAGGTTGAGCAGGATGAACGGGTACGGGTCGAAGCCGACGTTGCGGTTGCCCACCATCCACCCGGCGAGGAACAGCAGCGCGCCGAACACGAAGATCCACGAGCTCCATGCCGCTGCGCAGCTTGTCGGCGGCGCGCTCGCCGAGGGTGAGCTCGGCGGGTTTCCGCACGCCGGGGTGGCGGTGCCAGACGCCGCTGCGCACCACCCACGATCGCCGCGCCGGTTCGTTCTGGGCCACCGTTCCTCCCGGTCGTGGACGACGCCACATCTTGTCCCGCGGGACGCCGGTGTCCGTCGACCGGGGCCGCGTCGACCGGTTCCCGGCAGCGCGGGCCGACCGGGTTCAGCGCTCGCCGGCGGGCTCGACCATCCGCCGGAGCCGGCGGAGCTGGGACTCGATGTACGGGCGGGCCCGGCGCTGCCCGCCGCGCTCGCCGATGGCCCGCTCGAGCATCTCGAGCGTGCGCACCAGCAGCACGGCGTCGGGCTGCCAGCCCCGGCCCCGGCACTCGGCCAACCACTCGGCCGGGGTGCGGTGGCCACGCCCGCCGTTGCAGCGCCGGCAGGCGGCCACCTCGTTCTCCAGCCAGCTCGGCCCGCCCTTGACCCGGGGAACGAGGTGCTCGGTGGTGGCCTGCACCAGACCGACCTGCAGGGCGCGCCCGCACCAGATGCAGCACCCGCCGTCGCGCTCGAGGATGGCGGCCAGCCGCTCGCGCCGGTTGAGCGCACGCCCGACCGGGCCGCCGTCGCCCGGCGCGTCGGGAGGGGAGGACGCCATCGCCCTCCAGCTTGGCGCGCTCGCCCCCGCTGCGATGCGTTGGGCATGATCGACGGCGATGTCGGGCCGCTTCGCACCGTCGCCCACCGGGGCATTGCACCTGGGGAACCTGCGCACGGCGCTCGCCGCCTGGTGCGCAGCGCGGGGCGGCGGCCGCGGGTTCCTGGTGCGGATGGAGGACCTCGACCGGGTGACGGCGTCGGCGGCGCACGAAGCCGGGCAGCTGGCCGACCTGGCCGCCATCGGGTTGGACTGGGACGGCCCGGTCGTGCGCCAGAGCGAGCGGTTCGATCGGTACTTCGAGGCGCTGGCCACGTTGCGCGCCGCCGACCTCGTGTACCCCTGCTACTGCACCCGGCGCGAGATCCGGGAGGAGATCCGGGGGGCGGCCAGCGCGCCCCACGGTCTACCCGAGGGTGCCTACCCGGGCCGCTGCCGCCGGCTCACCGCCACCGAGCGCGCCCGCCTGGAGGGTGAGGGCCGGTGGCCGGCCTGGCGGTTGCGGACCGACGGGGAGGAGATCTCCTTCGTGGACGAGGTGGCCGGTCCCACCGCGGGCCGGGTCGACGACGTGGTGCTCGCCCGCAACGACGGCGTGCCGGCCTACAACCTGGCGGTGGTGGTGGACGACGCCGCCCAGGGCGTGAGCCAGGTGGTGCGCGGCGACGACCTGTTGAGCTCGACGCCGCGCCAGATCCACCTGCAGCGCCTGTTGGGCCTGCCCACGCCGACCTACCTGCACGTCCCGCTGGTGCTGGGCGCCGACGGGCAGCGGCTGGCCAAACGCCACGGTGCGGTCACCCTCGCCCAGCTGTGCGAGGGCCTCGACCCCGCGGCACGGCACGCCCGACTCGTGGCGATCACGACGGCGCTGGCCCGCACGCTCGGCGTGATCGGCGACGGAGAGCAGCTCGACCCGACCGACCGCGCCGCGCTGCGGACGGCCGCCGCCCGCCTGCGACCGGCGGCCCTGGCCGGCCCGCCGCTGTCCTGGGACGACCTCGCCGGCCTGTTCGGGGGCCCACCCGCGGGCTGAGGGCCGCGGCCGGCGCGGCGAGGCTCACGGCACGCGCGCCAAGCGCTCCTCCAGCTCGACGCAGACCTCGACGGTGAGCTCGATGAACCGGCGGGCCGCCGCACCGAGGCTCCGATCGGCCCGCCACGCCAGCGACACCGTACGGCCCGGTATGGCGGGGGCCAGCTCGTGGAGCTCGATGCGGGTGTCCTCCAGGTCGACGCAGAGCAACGGCAGCACGGCCACGCCCATGCCGGCGCGCACCATGGCCGCCACCGTGCCGTTGTCGTTGGAGCGGAACACGTAGTTCGGCTCGCAGCCGTTGGCCTGCAAGCCCTGGGTGTTGAGCACCTGGCAGCTGCACACGTGCTGGCCGATCATCGGCTGGCCGTCGAGCGCCGCCACCGGCACCGGGCCGGCGGGGAACTGGCCGGGCCGGCTCAGCAGCACGAAGGGATCGTCGAGCAGGTGCCGGGTGTCCACCTCGGGGCCGACCGGGCCGGTGACGAAGCACAGGTCGATCGAGCCGTCGGCCAGCTCGGCCAGCATCACCTCGTCCTGGTCGCGCTCGGCGACGCGCAGCTCCAGCTCGGGCCGCTCGACGTAGAGCCGGTTGACCACCGTCGGCAGCACGGCGGCGCACACGCTCTGGTAGGCGCCGATGTTGATGCGGCCCACCTCCCCGCCCCGGAAGCGCTCGAGGTCCCGGGCGGCGGCGTCGACCGCGCCGAGCACGCCGCGGCCGTGGTCGAGCAGCCGGGCGCCCAGCGGGGTCAGCGTCACCGGGCGGGGGCCGCCGGGCCGGTCGAACACCTTGTCGCCCAGCACCCGTTCCAGGGCGGCGATCTGCTGGCTGACCGCCGACTGGGTGTAGCCCAACCGGTCGGCGGCGCGGGCGAAGGTGCCCTCGCTGGCGACCGCCTCGAGCGCCACCAGGTGTTTGATCTCCAGATCACGGAGTCCGGCCATGGCCCCGAGCCTACCGATGAGCATCAGCTGGGCTGATCATGACGAGCAAGAAGAATCGTTATCCATGATGACCCTGGCTGCGTACTGTGGTCGGCAGGAACCGCGTCGGGCAGGCTGCCCGGCACGAACCACCCGGAGCCCACCATGCCGTCATCGTCGGAGCGAGCCGTCATCGACCTCGAGGAGCTCGGTTGGCGCATCGAGCGGCACGGCATCGCCTCGGTGCCGGCCGACGAGCTGGCGAGCGTCGCCGTCCACGCCGCTGAACAGGGATTGGCCCCGGTCCTGGCCGCGGTGCTGACCGATCCGCGGGAGCCGGTGCCCGCCCGGGAGCGCGCCTTCGGGCGGCTGGCGCTGCTGCTGGCGCACGACCGCGGCACGGGCTTCGTGCTCGTGGCCTGAGCCCTCGGCGCCCTGCGCCCGCCCCATTCTCGATCCCAGCTGCGCGCGCGGAGCGTGACGGCGAGGGCGGCGCCGGCCAGCGCGCACCGGGCGACGCAAGGAGCGCACGCGACCTCGGCGAGACCACCGTCACCTGTTCCGAGTGAAGTAATGCTGCGTTCACCGGATGTCGATGAGCGGAAACAAACGGCTCGGTACGTTGCCGCACGACTCGCCGTACCGCCCGGTCGGCGTCGGTGATCCGTGGAGGAACGTGGGTATGAGCGTGCGGCTGGTGAGGCAGCGGTCGGTCCGAGCTGTGGGGGCGTTGTTCGCCATGAGCTTGTTCGCGGCCGCCTGCGGTGGGGACGACGGCGGCGGGGACACCTCGAGCGCCACCACCGCGGCCGGGTCCGCCAGCGAGACCAGCGAGGCCGGCGGCGACGGTGCCGCCACCACCGCCGCCGCCGACAGCGACGCCACCTACGCGATCGTGCTTCCGTCATCCAAGGACGACAAGAGCTTCTCCCAGGCCGGCTACGAGGGCCTGATGGCCGGGGCCGAGCCGCTGGGGGTCGAGGTGATCTTCCAGGAGAACGTGCAGGTGGCCAACGCCCAGGAGGCGTTCCGGAACCTGGCCTCGCAGAACCCGAAGGTGGTGATCGGGCTCGGTGGGCAGTTCGCCGACGCCGGCGCGGCGGTGGCCGCCGAGTTCCCCGACGTGCACTTCGTGTTGGTGAACGGCACCAAGCAGGGTGAGAACCTGTCGTCGTGGTCCCTGGCGGAGGGCGAGATCGCCTACCTGGGCGGGACTCATGGCCGCCGCGTCCGAGGCGAAGCCCAAGAAGATGGGCCACGTGTTCGGCATCGAGATCACCCCGCTCATCGCCGCCGGCAACGGCTTCATCGACGGGGCCCGCACCGTCGATCCCGCCATCGAGTACATCGACACCTCCACCGGGAACATGGACGACGTGGCCAAAGCCAAGGAGGCCACGTCGGCCGCGTGCAAGGCGGGGGCCACCGTCATCCTCACCGGCATGAACAACGCCATCGTCGGCACCGAGCAGGCGGCGAAGGAGGAGGGTTGCCTGCTGGTCAACAACGTGGCCGACAAGTGCGAGGACCCCGCCGTCGGCGAGCTGTACCTCGGCGTCTCCTCGTCGAACACGCCGTCGGCCCTGGAGAAGATCGTCACCCTCATCGAGGCCGGGGAGCTCGAGCCGGGCTTCAAGAAGTCGAACATCGAGTACCCCGAGTCGTTCCAGCTGAAGTTGTGCGACGGCGACATCTCGGCCGACACCCAGACCAAGATCGACGACGCCATCGAGAAGCTGGTCGCCGGCGACGTCACGGTTTCACCGGTCAAGCGCTGACGTGACCGCCCAGGATGCCGGCGCCGGCCCGCCGCTGGTCGAGCTGCGGGGCATCGTCAAGGTCTTCCCCGGCGTGCGCGCCAACGACGGCGTGGACCTCACCGTGGCGGGGGGTGCGGACCACGGCCTGCTGGGCGAGAACGGCGCCGGCAAGACCACGCTGGTGTCGATCCTCTACGGCCTGGAGCAACCCGACGAGGGCACGATCAGCATCGCCGGTGAGGCGGTGCGCATCGAGAGCCCACGGGCGGCGCTCGGCCGGGGGATCGCCATCGTGCAGCAGCACTTCGCGCTGGTGCCGACCCTGACCGTCGCCGAGAACGTGCTGCTGGGCCAGGAGGGCCGGGCGGTGTTCTCGGCGGCCCGGGTCGAGCAGCGCGTCGGCGCCCTGGCGGAGACCTACGGCTTGCAGCTCGATCCCGGCGCGCTGGTCGGCGAGCTGTCCATCGGCGAGCGGCAGCGGGTGGAGATCCTCAAGTGCCTGTTCCGCGAGCCGCGGGTGATCGTGTTCGACGAGCCCACCACCGTGCTCATCCCCGAGGAGATCGAGCGGTTGTTCGCCACGGTGCGCACGCTCGCCGCCGAGGGCCGGGGCATCGTGCTGATCACCCACAAGCTCGATGAGCTCATGGCGGTGACCGACCGGATCACCGTGCTTCGGGCCGGCCGCAGTGTGGGCACGTTCGCCACCGCGGAGGTGGACCCGCCCGGCCTGGCCCGCCTGATGGTCGGGCGGGCGGTCACGTTGCGCTCGGCCGTGGTGGCCCGGGCCGACGATGTGGCCCTCGACGACCGGGCCCCCCACGAGGTGGGCGCCGTGGTGCTGGAGCTCAGCGGCGTGGGGGCCATCGACGGCACCACCACCCGGCTCGATGCCGTCGACCTGGCGGTGCACGCCGGTGAGGTCGTGGGCTTGGCTGGGGTGGAGGGCAACGGCCAGCGGGAGCTGGTGCAGATCCTCTGCGGCACCCGCCGGCCCAGCAGCGGCCGCGTGGCGGTCGGGGGCCGTGACCTCACCGGTGCCGGGCCGCTCGCGCTGCAAGGGGCCGGGGTGCGCGTGGTGACGGAGGACCGCCACGCCACCGGGCTCGTGCTCGACATGTCGGTCGGCGAGAACCTGGTGACCGACCGCATCCACCGCGATCCGTTCAGCCGCCGGGGGCTGCTGTCCTTCGGCCGGCTGTTCGACCACGCCCAGCGGCTCATCCGGGAGTTCCGGGTGAAGGCGCCCGGCCCGGCGACCGCCGCCCGAGCCCTGTCGGGCGGCAACCAGCAGCGGGTGGTGCTGGCCCGGGAGCTGTCCGCCGACGTGAAGGTGCTGGTGGCGGCCCAACCGACGCGCGGCCTCGACGTGGGCGCCATCGAGGAGGTGACCGAACGGGTGATCGCGGCGCGCGACGGCGGCGCCGCCGTGCTGTTGATCTCCTCCGACCTGGCGGAGATCCTGGCCCTGTCCGATCGGGTGGCGGTCATCCACCGCGGTCGGTTGCTGGCCGTGTTGTCGCAGCGGGAAGCGACGTTGGACCGGCTGGGCCCGTTGTTGGCCGGCCACCTCGACACCGAGGCGGAGGTGGTGGCATGAGCACCGGAGCTGCGGGTCCCACCGGGCGCCTACAGCGCAGCCTGATCATCGTGGGCGTCAACGCGGTGGCGCTCGGCCTGGCCCTCGCCGCCACCGCCGCCATCGTGGCGCTGTACGACAAGCCGGTGGGCGACGCACTGCGCGCTCTGTACGAGGGTTCCCTGGGCAGCGCGTTCGCCATCGGCACCACGTTGAACAAGGCCACGCCGCTGCTGTTCGTGGCGTTGGCGTTCCTGGTGGCCCAGAAGGCCGGGCTGGTGTCGATCGGCGGCGAGGGCCAGCTGTACGTGGGCGGCACCATGGCGGTGGCCGCCGCGCTGGCCTTCGACGGCCTGCCCCGACCCACCGGTCTGATCCTGGCGTTGATCGCCGGCTTCGTGGGGGGCGGTCTGTGGGGGGCGTTGGCCGGCTGGTTGCGGGCCCGCTTCGAGGTGAACGAGGTCATCGCCACGCTGCTGTTGAACTTCGTCGGCATCGCCGTGTCGAACCTGACGGTGCAGGAACCGGCGCTGCTGCGCGAACCGGTGACCGATTCGGCGAGCCTGCCCCAGTCACCGCTGCTGGCCCAGGTGGTCCGGCTGCCGCGGCTGGTCCAGGACTCCCCGAACCGGGTGCACCTGGGGATCGTGCTGGCGGTGGTGGCGGCGGTGGCCGTCAGCGTGTTGCTGCGCCGCACGGTGGCCGGGTTCCGGATCCGCATGTTGGGGTTCAACCCGGCGATGGCCGAGCGGGCGGGCGTGAACGTGGCCGTGCTGGTGGTGCTGGTCATGTTCCTCTCCGGCGGGCTGGCCGGCCTGGCGGGCACGTCGGTGCTGCTTGGCGAGCAGTACCGCCTGCAACCGGAGTTCTCCCCCGGCTTCGGGTTCGACGGCATCGCGGTGGCGCTGCTGGCCCGCAGCACCCCGGGCGGTGCGGTGGCCGCCGCGCTGCTGTTCGGCGCGTTGCGAGCCGGTGGCTTGCGGCTGGAAGCGGCCGTGCAGGTGCCCCAGGCGCTGGTGTTGGTGGTGCAGGGGGTGATCATCCTGGCGGTGGCGGCCACCGCCTACTGGGTGGAGCGCACGCTGCGGGCCCGGGCCGGGGCGGACGTGGTGGCGGCGGCGCAACCGGAGTTGGTGGAGGCGAACGCGTGAGCATCTTGGCGATCTCGATCGGGGCGAGCGCGGCCAGCGACCTGGCCGCCTCGGCCGCCCGCCTGGCCACGCCCATCGGGTTCGTGGCGCTGGGCGAGACGTTCGGCGAGGCGGCCGGCATCATCAACATCGGCCTCGAAGGGGTGATGCTGGGCTCGGCGTTGACCGGGGCGTGGGCGGCGGCCGAGAGCGGCTCGGTGCTGGTGGGCTTCCTCGTCGCCATGCTGACCGGTATGGGGTTGCTCGGGGTGATGGCGGTGCTGTGCATCGGCCTGCGGGCCAACCAGATCGTGGTCGGGCTGGGCATGAACCTGGTGGCCCTCGGGGCCACCACGCTGGTGTTCAAGTCGGTGCGCACGGTCGCGCTCGCCCCCGGGCTCGACCCGCTGCGGCTGGGTTTCCTCGACGACATCCCGTTCCTGGGGCCGGCGTTCTTCCGGCAACGCTTGACGTTCTTCGCCCTGCTCGTGCTGACCGCCGCCTCCGCCTTCGTGCTGCGGCGCACGGCCTGGGGCCTGCGGGTGCGGGCGGTGGGAGAGACCCCCGCCGCCGCCGACGCCGCCGGCGTGCGGGTCGACGGGGTGCGGGTGCAGGCCATGTTGGTGTGCGGGGCGCTGGCCGGGCTCGGCGGCGCCGCCCTGTCGATCGGCGAGCTGCGCGGCTTCACCGAGAACATGGTGGCAGGCAAGGGCTTCATCGCCCTCGCCGCGGTGATCTTCGGGCGCTGGCGACCCTGGGCGGTGCTCGCCGCCTGCGGGGTGTTCGGCCTGGCCGACGCCCTGCAGGGCCAGCTCCCGGCGTGGCAGGTGAACTTCCCGCCGAGCGTGCTGCGCATGCTGCCGTACCTGATCGCCCTGGTTGCGCTGGCCGTGCAACGGGGCCGGGCCCGGCCACCGGCGGCGCTGTCGATCCCCTACGAGCGGCGACGCTGAGCCGGCCGGTCCGGGCTCAGCGGCGCTCAGCGGCGCTCAGCGGCCGGGGACCACAGTGAGGACCTCGGCGCCGTCGTCGGTGACGAGCACGGTGTGCTCGAACTGGGCGGAGGGCAGGCCGTCGACGCAGGCGATGGTCCAGTCGTCGTCCCACGAGAGGTGCTCGGGCCGGCCGGCGTTGAGCATGGGCTCCACGGTGAAGACCATGCCGGGCACCATGATCGTGGTGCTGTGGGGGTCGTCCACGTGGCTGATGTGCGGCGGCGCGTGGAAGACCCGGCCGATGCCGTGGCCGCCGATGTCGGGGACCACGCCGTAGCCCCGTTGCCGGCCGAACTGCTCGATGGCGGCGCCGATGTCGCGCACGGGGCGACCGGGCCGGACGGCGGCGATGCCCATCTCCATCGCCTCGCGGGCACTGCGCACCAGGCCGGCGGTCGCCTCGTCGATGGTGCCGACGGCGACGGTGGCCGAGGTGTCACCGTGGAAGCCGTCCACGAAGGCGGTGACGTCGATGTTGACGATGTCACCGTCGCGCAGCGGCCGACCGTCGGGTATGCCGTGGCACACCACCTCGTTCACCGAGGTGCAGATCGACTTGGGGTAGGAGCTGTAGCCGAGCGTGGAGGGGTAGGCGCCGCGGCGGAGGTAGGCGTCGTGGGCGACGGCGTCGAGGTGGTCGGTGGTGACGCCGGGGGCGACGGCCGCCATCGTCTCGGCCAGCACCTCGGCGGCCACGGTGGCGGCCCGCCGCAAGCACGCGAGCTCCTCCGGGTCGGTGAAGATCTGCAACGGCGCCGACGACGGCCGCCGCCCGCCGACGTAATCGGGCCTGGCAATACCGTCAGGTACGGCACGGGGCGGGCCGACCGCGCCCGGGGTCACCGGCGGGCGGCGCAGCGCCCGGGCGTCGCCGTGGCAGCGCTTGTGCTTGACACCGCTACCGCACCAGCAGGGGTCGAAGCTTCGCAAACGGCGGCTCATCGCGCTGGTGCTGGACCGGGGGGACATGCGGTCGATGCTACCGGGCGGGTTCGGGCCGGTTCGGGTAGGGTCCGCAGCCGCTATGGGAACCGGTGCGCACCCCGTCCGCCAACTGCCCGACGACGACGGCGAGAGCGCCGCGCTGCACGACCTCGGCGGCGACGGCCCGCCGCTGCTGCTGACGCACGGGAACGGGCTCAACGCCGGCATGTGGGCCACTGCGGTGCCCCGTCTGCAGGCCGCGTTCCACTGCTACGGGCTCGACTTCCGGGGCCACGGCGCCTCGCAGCAGCAGCAGGAGCACCTCGACGTGGGGCGCCGATGGTTCGCCACCGAGGTGCGCCACGCGGTGGAGGCCATCGGCGGTGCGCCGGTGCTGGCCGCCGGCCACTCGCTGGGCGCCGCCACCCTGCTGCGGACCGAGCAGCAGTTCCCGGGCACGTTGCGGGCGGTGTGGGCGTTCGAGCCGGTGCTGATCCCCGACACGTTCGGCGCCGACCGCCGGCCCCCGTCGCAGTTGATCGAGGCCTCACGCCGGCGGCGGCTGGTCTTCGGCTCGGTGGAGGAGGCGGTGGCCCGGTTCCGCTCCAAGCCGCCCTTCGCCGACTGCGAGGAGGCGGCGGTGCGGGCGTACGTGGAGGTGGGCTCCGTCCCCCAGGCGGACGGCACCATCCGGCTTACCTGCTCGGGCGAGACGGAGGCTCGGATCTACGAGTCCAACGAGCAGCTCGACTTCGCCACCTTCGCCGCCATCACCTGCCCGGTGGTGGTGGCGGCGGGTGCCGAGATCGCCATGGGCAACGACATCCCGCCGCTGGTCGCCCCCCTGGTGGCCGATGCCATACCTGGCAGTACGTTGCTGACGATGCCCGGGTTGACGCACTTCGCACCGATGGAGGACGGGGCGGCCGTGGCCGCCGCCATCACCGCGTTCCTGAGCCGGTTCACCTGAAGGTCCAAGCCGGCGGCCGGCGAACCGGCCGTACAGCGGCGATCCCCTTCCCAGTGCGGTCCGAGCCCTGGTCGAGCAATGATGTGATCGACCGCCCGATCGGGCGCTGAAACACATCATTGCGCGAAGCCTCTCCCGGTTCCCCTCCGCAGAGCACTCCCCGCCGCTCAGGCCCGACGCCACAGCACGGGGAAGAGGGGATGGTCGAGCGGGGCGCCGGCCGGCAACTCGTCGAGCAGGCCGGGAAAGGGCGGCGAGGTGACCCACGGCCGTGGCGCGTGCACCATGTCCTCGCCCAGGAAGCGGACCGACAGCACCCGACGCCGCCCCGGACCCGACACCCCGCCGGCCCCGTGCACGGTCAGCATGTGGAAGAACACGGCATCGCCGGGCTCGAGCGCCCAGGCCCGCACCGGGAACCGCGCCGGATCGGCGTCGAAGTCGGGCAGCTCCGCCAGCGAGCCCTCGGGGAACCACTTCGCCTGGTCGTCGAGGAACGTGCGCGGCAGGTACCACGGGCCGCGGTGCGTGCCGGCGATGCACCGCAGCGTCGATTCGATCGGCACCGGGTCCACCGGCAGCCACATCGACACGTTCCGGGCGCCGTCCACGTTGTAGTAGGGCAGATCCTGGTGCCACGGGGTCCGCTGGCGGGTGCCGGGCTCCTTGACCAGCACGTGGTCGTGGTAGAGCCGCACCACTGACGCCCCGAGCAGTTCCCCGGCGATGGCGGCCGCCGGCGAGCGGTGGATGAACCGTTCCAGCGGCTCGATGCGCGACCACGAGCAGAAGTCCTCGACGAAAGCGCCGTCGTCCGCCGCGCTGGCCCGCTTGGCCAACGGCGACAGATCGGCGAGGTTGGCGTCGATGGCGGCGGCGGCCAGGGCCAGGTCCTCGGCGTCGAACGCCCCGCGCACGCACACCACGCCGTCGCGCTCGAAGTCACCCTCGACGATCATGGGCGGCCACCTCCTCGGCGGGCGGGCGACCGCTGCTGGCCGCCCACAGGCGAGCGTAGGCCCCGCCCGCCGCCACCAACTCGTCGTGCGGGCCGACCTCCACCACCCGCCCGCCGTCGAGCACGACGATGCGATCGGCGCTGCGGGCAGTGGCCAACCGGTGGGCGACGAGGATCGTGGTACGTCCCGCCGCCACCTCGTCCATGGCCCGGCGCACCGCCCGTTCGGCCCGCAGGTCGAGGTTGGCGGTGGCCTCGTCGAGCAGGAGGATCGCCGGTTGCACCAGCGCGGCGCGGGCCAACGCCAGCAGCTGCCGCTGGCCGGCCGACAGCGAACGGCCCCGCTCGCTCACCGCCGTGCGGTAGCCGTTCGGCAACGAGGCGATGAAGCGGTGGGCGCCCACCGAGCGCGCCGCCGCCTCCACCTCCGCGTCGGTGGCGTGGGGCCGGCCGTAGGCGATGTTGTCGCGCACGGTCCCGGTGAACAGGAACGGCTCCTGGGGGACCATCCCCAGCCGCTGCCGGTAGTGCTCGAGGTCGAGCCGTCGCAGGTCCACGCCGTCCACCTGCACCGTGCCGGCGGTGGGATCGGCGAAGCGGGCGACCAACCGCACGATGGTGGACTTGCCGGCGCCCGTCTCCCCCACCAGCGCCACCGTCTCGCCGGCCGCGATGGTCAGCGTGACCCCACGCAGCGCCTGGACGTCGGTCCCGGGATAGGCGTAGGACACGCCGTCGAACGCCAGCTCGCCGCGCAACGGTTCCAGCACCACCGGCTGGGGCGGGTTCGGGGTGGCGGACGCGGTGGTCAGCAGCTCGGTGATCTTCACGGTGGACGACGTGGCCTGCTGCCAGGCGTCGAAGGTCTGCGAGAGCTGCTGGATGGGCGAGAAGAACAGGTTGAGGTACAGCAGGAAGGCGATCACCACCGCCGTCGTCGTGCGGCCGGCGCCCACCAGCTCGGCGCCGGCGGCCAGGACGGCCACCGCGGCGAGGTCGCTGAGCAACCCGATGCCGGGGAAGTAGAGCGACAGCAGCTTCTGCGCCCGCAGGCGGGCCGACCGGTACGACGCCGACAGCTCGGCGAAGCGGGCGGCGCTGCGGCCCTCGCCCACGTTGGCCTGGGCCACCCGCACCCCCGACAGGTTCTCCTGCAGGTTGGCGTTGACCGAGGCGATCGCTTCACGGCTGTCGCGGTAGGCCACCGTGGACCGCCGCCGGTACCACACCGTGGCGGCCACGAGCACCGGCAGCACCGAGGCGGCGGCCAGGGCGAGCACCGGCGAGAGCACGACCAGGAACACGGCCACGCCCAGGCAGGTGGCGCTGGCCACCACCGCGGTGACCAGCCCGGTCTGCACCAGCTGCGACAGCGCCTCCACATCGCTGGTCAGCCTGGTCATGATCCGGCCGTCCATCTCGTTGTCGTAGTAGTCGAGCGACAGCCGCTGGAGGTGGGCGAAGATGCGGATGCGCAGGCTGCACAACATCGCCTCGGCGGTGCGGCCGGTGAGCAGCGCCCCGGCGAGGGTGACGGCCCAGTCGGCCAGGGTGACCGCAGCGAACACCCCCGCGGTCACGAACAGCACGCTCTCGCTGCCCGCCCGTACCCCCTCGTCGATGCCGTGGCGGATGAGCACCGGGCCCAGCACCGTCAACACCGCATCGGCGGCCACCAGCGCCACCCCCGCCGCCAACCGGCGCCGCCAGGGCCGCACGAAGCGCAGGATGCGGAACGGCTCGGCCGGCTCGGCGGCGGCGGCCACCGGATCCACGCCGGAGCGGTCATCGGCCGGCGGCAGCGCGGCCAGCTGGGCCAGCAGCGCCGGGGTGGCGGCCAGCGCCGGTGCTCCGCCCGCACCACCGCCCCCGCCCCGACCACCGCCGCGGCCCGGCCCGAGGCCACCGCCCGCCGGCGGGCACCTCGAAGCGGGCCCGCGGCTCGGCGTCGGCGGCGACGACGGGCCACGCCGCGGCGGACACCGTGCCGGGCCGCCAACCGTCGTCGGACCCGGGTTCGGCCCCGTCGACCACGTCTCCGCCGACGTCGTCGTGGCCGAGCAGGCTGCGGTAGCGGGCGCTGCGGGCCAGCAGCTCGTCATGGGTGCCCTGGTCCACCACCCGCCCGGCCTCGACCACGACCACCCGGTCGGCCAGCCGCACGGTGGAGGACCGGTGCGCCACCAGGATGGTCGTCCGGCCGGCCAGCACCTCGGCCAGCGCGGTGTGGATCGCCTCCTCGGTGGCGGTGTCGACCGCAGAGGTGGCGGCGTCGAGCACGAGGATCTGGGGGTCGGTCACCACCGCCCGGGCGAGGGCGATGCGCTGGCGCTGCCCGCCCGACAGCGTCATGCCCCGCTCGCCGACCACCGTGTCGAACCCGCCGGGCAGCGCCTCGATGAAGCCGGTGGCGCCGGCCACCGCGGCGGCGGCGCGCACCTCGGCGTCGGTGGCGTCGGGCCGGCCGTAGGCGATGTTGGCCCGCACCGTGTCCGAGAACAGGAACGCGTCCTCGAAGGCCACCCCGACGTGGCGCCGCAGCGACGCCAGCGTGGCGTCGCGCACGTCGACGCCGTCGATGGTGACCCGACCGCCGGCCACGTCGTAGAAGCGGGGCAGGAGCGCGGTGACGGTGGACTTCCCCGAGCCGCTGGCGCCCACGAGCGCCACCACCTCCCCCGGGGCGATGGTCAGTTCGAACCCGTCGAGCACCGGGTGGGAGCGCTCGTAGCCGAAGCGGACACCCTCGAAGCGCACCTCGCCGCGGATCGGGCCGGCGAGCTCGTCGAGGGGGCGGGCACCGGGGCGGTCGCGCACCTCGGCGTTGGCGTCGAGGATGTCGAGCAGGCGGCCGGCTCCCGCCCGGGCCTGCTCCATGGAGGCGATGATCGACGCGCTGAAGCGCAGCGGCCCGACCAGGCTCACCAGGTAGGAGGCGAACGCCAGGAACGTGCCCAGGCTGAGCCGGCCCTGCAGTGCCAGCCAGCCACCGAAGGCGAGCACCCCGGCCTGGGCCAGCGCTGGCACGGTGGCCAGCGCGGCGGTGGCGCGGCTCTGCACGCGGACCAGCCGCATCCGGGAGGCGAAGAGCCGTTCGGCGGCGGCGGCCAGCTTCGCCGTCTCCCGGGCCTCGGCACCGAAGCCCTTGACGATGCGCACACCGGAGACGGCCTCGTCGACCACGCCGGCCACCTCGGCCGCCCGCTGCTGGGCGTGCCAGGTGGCGGGGAACACCGTGCGCCGCAACCGGAACGACAGCAGCGCCAGCACCGGCAGCGTCACCGCGGTGACCAGCGTCAGCGCCGGCGACAGCAGCAGCATCGCCACCAGCGACACGGCCAGCAGCACCAGGTTGCCCAACAGCAGCGGCAGCGTGGACAGCAGCGACTGCACGAGCCCGAGATCACCCGACGAGCGCGACACCAACTGCCCGGTCTGCAGCTGGTCGTGCCCGGCGAAGTCGAGCCGGATCAGCCGTTCGAACACCGCGGTGCGCAGCTCGTGCTGGACGCTGAAGGCGACCCGTCCGCCGAACCAGCGCCGGACGAAGGCCAGCGCGAAGCCGCCCAGCGCGATGACCACCAGCGCGGCCAGCCACGGCAGGGCGCTGCGCCGGCGGACGTCGATCACGTCGTCGATCACGACCTTCTGCACCACCGGCGCCAGGCCGAACAGCACCTGGCCGGTGATCGCCGCGCCCAACGAGAGGGCCAGGTCACGCCGGCTGGGGGCGAGGAACGGGGTCAGCCGACGCAGGGGTCCGCCGTGGGCTGCCGGTTGCACGGCGGACCAACCTACCGGGGCCGCTACCGTGGCCCCATGGCCCGCCACCAGCAGAACGAGCGCCGCGACGTCCTCGCCGGGCTCACCGTGCACGACGCCAACGCGCTGGTCGCCCGGGCTGGCCGAGGCCGGCATCCGGGCCTCGGCGTTCTCCGCCGGGTCGATCGCGCCGGACCTGTTCCCCACCACCGACGCCGGGGTGGAGGTCATCGTCGCCCCCGAGGACCGCGCCGAGGCGCTGCGCATCGCCGAGGCGTTCGCCGCCGAGGCGGCCGACGCGGAGGCGACCGACGCCGGCACCGCCCCGCCGATTGAAACCGGCCGGCGGCCCGACGACTGGGAGCAGGCGGGCCGGGTGCGGCTACGTTGGTCCACGCCACGACGGGAACACCGGTGCGAATCCGGGGCTGTCCCGCAACTGTGACCGGGAGCGGACTCCCAGCGATGCCACGGCCTGACGGCTGGAAGGCGGGAGCGAGCGACGATCCGGAGCCAGGACACCGGCGCGGCGCCGCGGGCCCTCGGGCCCGACCAACGAGGATTGGAGCCCGCATGCACGACCCGGCCCTGGACCGGTTGCCCGCCGACGTGGCCGCACAGCTCGTGGCCCTGGTGGAGGCCGTCACCCCGCTCGACGATGAGCTGCTCCGGCGGGCGGAGGCCCACCACGACCGCCTGACCAAACCGCGGGGGTCCCTCGGGCGGCTCGAGGCGCTCGGCGCCCAGCTCTGCGCCATCGCCGGCGAGGTGCCACCGCCGGTGCCCGACCAGCCGGTCGTCGCCGTGTTCGCCGCCGACCACGGCGTGCTGGCCGAAGGGGTGTCGCCGTGGCCGCAGGAGGTCACCGGCCAGATGGTGCTCAACTTCTGCGCCGGCGGCGCCGCCATCAACGCGATGGCCCGCCGGCTGGGCGCCCGGGTGGCGGTGATCGACGTGGGGGTGGCCACCACCCTGCCCGACCACCCGGCCCTCCACCGCCGTACCATTCGGAACGGTACGGCGAACCTGGCGCAGGGGCCGGCCATGACCCTCGCCGAGGCCGCGGCCGCGGTGCTGGTGGGGGCGGACACCGCCGCCACGCTGGTGGCCGAGGGGGCCGACCTGCTGGTGGGTGGTGACATGGGCATCGGCAACACCACCGCGTCGGCGGCGGTGATCGGTGCCTGCACCGGACGGGACGCGGCGGCGGTCACCGGGCGCGGCACCGGCATCGACGACGGCGTGCTGGCCCGCAAGCAGCAGGTGGTGGCCCACGCCATGGCCCGCGCCGCCGGCGCCTCGCCGCTGGAGGTGCTGGCCGAGGTGGGCGGGCTGGAGATCGCCGCACTGGCCGGTTTCCTGCTGGGGGCGGCGGGCCTGGAGGTGCCGGTGGTGCTCGACGGGGTGATCACCCTCGCCGCGGCGTGCATCGCCAGCGGGTTGTGCCCATCGCTGCCGCCGCGGTTGATCGCCGGGCACCGCTCCACCGAACCCGGCGCCTCGGTTGCGCTGGCCTGGCTCGGGGTCGAACCGCTCATCGATCTCGGCTTGCGGCTGGGTGAGGGCAGCGGCGCCGCACTGGCCGCACCGCTGGTGCAGGCCGCCGCGGCGGTCATGGCCGAGATGGCCACCTTCGATGCGGCCGGCGTGGCCGACAAGGGTTGAGCGTGCGCGCTCGACGGATCGACCCGGCGTCACCGGCAGGGTGGTGCCACCGGCAGGGGTGGTGCCACCGGCGGTGGTGCCACCGGCAGGGTGGTGCCACCGGCAGGGGTGGTGCCGGCAGGGGTAGTGCCACCGGCAGGGGTGGTGCCACCGGCAGGGGTGGTGCCGGCGGGCACCCACGGCGGCGACGGCGTTCGCCTGGCCCGCTTCCTCGGCCTCGACCCCGCGGCGGTGATCGATCTGTCGGCCAGCCTCAACCCCTTCGCCCCCGACGTCGGCGCCGTGCTGACCGACGCTGCAGCGCCGGCCCGATGCGCTCGGCGCCTACCCCGACAGCGGCCCGGCGACCGAGGCGTTGGCCGACGCCATCGGGGTGGACCCCGCCCGGCTGGTGCTGACCAACGGCGGGGCCGAGGCGATCGCGCTGGTGGCCGGGCTCGAGCGGCGCGGGTGGGTGGCGGACCCGGAGTTCTCCCTGTACCGCCGCCACCTCGCCGAGGCCGCACCCGACGCGCCGCGCTGGCGATCGAACCCGTCGAACCCGCTCGGCCGGCTGGCCGGCGCGACGGAGACCGCCCGGGTGTGGGACGAGGCGTTCTACGCCATCGCCACCGGCGCGTGGACCCGCGGCGACGGGGGCGGCTGGCGGCTCGGGTCGTTGACCAAGCTGTGGGCCTGCCCCGGCCTTCGGTTGGGCTACGCCATCGCTCCCGACGAGGTCACCGCAGCGGCGTTGCGCGCCGCGCAGCCTCGCTGGGCGGTGAACGGGCTGGCGCTGGCCGCGCTGCCGGTGTTGTTGGCGCGCAGCGAGCTCGACCGCTGGCCCAGGGCGACGGCGGCGTTGCGCCACGAGTTGGGCGCCGCGCTGCGCAACGAGGGCTTCGACGTGATCGACACCGACGTCAACTGGGTGCTGGTGCGCCGCCCGGGGCTGCGCGACGCCTTGGCCCGCCGGGCCGTCATCGTGCGTGACTGCGCCTCGTTCGGGCTGCACGACGTCTACCGGGTGGCGCTGCCCCGACCGGCGCAGCTGGCGGCGGTGGTGCGGGCCTTCGCCGAGGTCGGGTCCGATCCGTCGCCGGGATCGTGCCCGTCGCCGGGATCGTGCCCGTCGCCGGGATCGTGAGCCGCACGCGAGGGCGTCGGGCGACGGGCACGGCGGCGGGTCTGGCGGTGGCGGCCGGGCTGGCCGCCGACCGGCTGCTCGGGGAGCCGCCCACCGCGCTGCACCCCGTCGCCTGGTTCGGCACCACGATGGGGGCGCTCGAACGCCGGGTCCACGCACCGACCCGTCGGCGCGGCCTGCTGTACTGCGCCGCCGGTGTCGCCCTCGGCGTCGGTGTCGGCCGGTCCCTCGACCACCTGGTGGGCGGACCGGCCGCCACCACCATCGCCGTCGGGGTGGCGGTGGCCGGGCGCATGCTGGAACGGGAGGCCCGCGGCATCGGGGCGCACCTCGATGCCGGGGACCTGCCCGCCGCCCGCCGTGCGCTGCGGGCGTTGGTGGGCCGGGACCCTCCGAGCTGGACGAGCCGGCGATCTGCCGGGCGGTGATCGAGTCGGTGGCGGAGAACACCGTCGACGCCGTCACCGCGCCGGTGTTCTGGGCGCTGGTCGGTGGTGCGCCGGCGGTGTTCGCCCACCGGGCCATCAACACCATGGATGCCATGGTCGGCCATCGCAACGAGCGCTACGAGCGCTTCGGGTGGGCGGCGGCCCGCCTCGACGACGCCGCCGCCTGGCTACCGGCACGGCTCACCACGCTGCTGGTGCTGGCCCACCGCGATCCGTTCGGCCGCCCGCGCCGGGAGGTCCTGGCCTGCGTTCGGCGCCAGGCGGTGGCGCACCCCTCGCCCAACGGTGGGCTGATCGAGGCGGCCTACGCCCACCACCTCGGGGTGCTCCTGGGCGGTACCAACCGGTATGGCGATCGGCTGGAGGACCGGGGCGTGCTGGGGGCAGGCGGAGCGGCGGCGGCGGGCGACATCGCCCGGGCCGGTGCGCTGCTGCGCAGGACCACGGTCGAGCTCGGCGCAGCCGCCGCCGTAGTGCCGCTCACCGCCCGGGTGGTGGCCGCCGCGGTCAGCCGCGCACGGGGCCGTGCTCGTTGACCCGCTCGCCCTTGCCCACCGCCGAGGCGGCCAAGGAGACGAGCCGGCCGACGGCACCGCCGCCCGGGGCGCTCCAGTGCTCGCCGTCGCGCACGTCGAGCTGCAGCACGGCGATGGCGGGGTCGTCGGGCCCGTCGAAGTAGGCACCGGCCGGCTTGAACCACAGCCGCTGCACCAGCACCCGGTCCTCGAGCAGCGTGCCGGCACCCGAGAGCGAGGCCCACACGTTGTGCCCGCCGTCGGTGGCGGTCACGTTGAGGGGACCGCCGTTGCGCACCGCGTGCACCCACGGGGCGTTGCGGTCAACCAGGAACCGCACGGTGGGCCCCTGCACCTCGGCCACGGTGAGGGGCCGGGCCGACAGGGTCGAGGCGCCGTCGCGGGTGGTCACCATCACGACGTCACCGGCGTCGAGCAGCTCGGCCACCGTCCTGGTCTCGGTGCCGCCGCCGCTGCCGCGGTCTGCGTTGCGGTTCGTGCTGTCGTTGTGGTCAGCCATGGTGGCGTCGTACCCAGCGGCGGCGACGGCCGAACGTGACCGGCGTCGGGGGCCTACACTGCCGCCGCCACCCACCTCACCCGGAGCCATACCGTGAAGTACGCCGCCAACGTGTCGCTGCTGTACCCCGACCGGCCCCTGCTCGAGCGGCCGGCGGCGGCCGCCGCCGACGGCTTCGCCGGGATCGAGGTGCTGTTCCCCTACGACGTCGACGCCGCCGCGCTGCGGGCCGAGCTCGATCGCTGCGCGCTCGAAGCGGTGCTGATCAACACCCCACCGGGCGAGGCCGGCGAGCGGGGCCTGGCCGCGGTCAGCGGGGCCGAGGAGCGCTTCCGGGCCGGTTTCGAGCTGGCGTTGCGCACCGCGGGAGTGCTGGGCGCACCGCGGGTGCACACCATGGCCGGGACCGTACCGAACGGTCTGGACGCGTCGGCCCGGCGGACGCTGCTGGCCAACCTGCGCTGGGCCGCCGAGCGGGCGGCCGAGGCCGGCGTGACCGTCACCCTGGAGGCGCTCAACCGGTTCGACTTCCCCGGCTACTGCTACGCGGTGCCGGCCGACGCGCTGGCGGTGGTGGCCGAGCTGGGCCTGCCCAACGTGCGCCTGCAGTTCGACCTCTACCACACGGCCAAGGAAGGCCTCGACGTGCTCGCCGAGCTGGAGCGGGCGTGGCCGTGGGTGGGCCACTGCCAGATCGCCGGGCCGCCCGACCGCCATGAACCCACCGAGGGCGACGCCGAGCTGTTCGACGCGGTGACCTGGCTGGCCGGGCGCGGCTACGACGGGTGGCTCGGCTTCGAGTACCGGCCGCGGGGCGACACCAGCGCCGGGCTCGCGTGGCGGCGACACCTGCCCGGCGGCGGCTGGTGAGCCGCCGCCCGGACGGGTGGACCGCCGCCTGACGCCACGCGTCCGACGCGCTCAGGCCATGGTGAGCCCGCCGGACACCGACAGGGTCTGGCCGGTGACGAAGCCGGCGGCCTCCGAGGCGAAGTAGGCCACCGCCGAGGCCACCTCGTGGGGTTGGCCCAACCGCTTCATCGGCACCGCCCCGGCCATGGCCCCGATCACCTTGTTGCCGTCGCTCGAAGCGCCGACGATCTCGTCGATCAACGGCGTCTGGGTCGGCCCGGGGCACACCGTGTTGGCGGTGATGCCCTTGCGGGCCATCTCCCGGGCGATCGTCTTGGTGAAGGCGATCACACCGCCCTTGCACCCGGAGTACACCGCCTCGAGCGACGAGCCGACCCGGCCGGCATCGGAGCCGATGTTCACGATGCGCCCGAAGCCGCGCTCGACCATCGACGGCAGGCAGGCGTGCACGGTGCGCAGCACGCCCTTGTAGTTGATCTCGATGATGCGGTCCCAGAAGTCCTCGTCGGTGGCCAGGAACGGCTTGAGCTCGTCCCACCCGGCGCAGTTGACCAACACCTCGATCGGGCCGAGCTCGTCGACCACCTGCAGGATCCCCTGCTGCACCGAGTCGCTGTCGGTCACGTCCATGGCCACCGCCAGCGCGGTACCGCCGGCCCGGCGCACCAGCTCGACGGTCTCGGCCGCCTCCGCTTCGCGCAGGTCCGCCACCGCCACCCGACGATCGTCGGCGGCGAGGGCCAGGCAGATCTCCCGGCCGATCCCCCGCCCACCACCGGTCACCAGCGCCACCCGTTCGGTCATCGTTGCTCGCTTTCCCTGCTCGGACCGTGCGTCCGTCGCCCGGGCCCCGGCGGTCGGCCCGCCAGGCCCGTCGCGTTCGTTTGCGTCAGCGGAGCAACGTAGCTCAGCGGCCGGAGAAGCTCGGCGGACGCTTCTCGAGGAAGGCGGCGATGCCCTCGGCCCGGTCCTCGGTGGCGAACAGCCCGGCGACCGTCTCGCGCTCGAGCACGATCCCGGCGGCCAGGGGCATGGTGACGCCCACGTCGACCAGGCGCTTGGCCGCGGCCAGGGCGGCCGGCGGGCCGTCGGCCAGGCGTTCGCCGAGCGCCAGGGCGGCGGCGAGCGCGTCGTCGGCCACCTCGTTGATGAGCCCGAGGGCGAGCGCCCGGGCGGCATCGAGCGGCTCGCCGGTCATGATCAGCTGCTTGGCCAGCGGGCGGGCAGCGCCCGGGCCAGGCGCTGGGTGCCGGCGGCGGCGGGCAGCACGCCCAACTTGATCTCGGGCACCCCGAAACGGGCCTCCGGTGCGGCGATGCGCAGGTCGCAGGCCAGGGCCACCTCGAACCCGCCGCCCAGGGCGAGGCCGTTGACGGCGGCGATCGACGGCAGCGGGCTGGCGGCCAGCCGGTCGAGCGCATCGGTCAGGCCCCGCACGAAGCGGGCGAAGTCGGCCGGGGACTGCAGCGTGTCGAGCTCGGTGATGTCGGCGCCGGCACAGAACGCTCGCCCGGCGCCGGTGATGGCGATGGCCCGCACCGTCGGGTCGGTCTCCAGCTCGTCGAGGATGGCGTGCAGGCGGCGGGCCATGTCGCTGCCCAGCGCGTTGAGCCGGCCCGGTCGGTCGAGGGTGAGCAACGCCACCCGGCCCCGTCGCTCGAAGTGGACGACCTCGGCCTCGTCGGTCTCGTGCACCGCTCAGCGCCCCACGTAGTTCGGCGGGCGCTTCTCGAGGAACGAGCGGACGCCCTCCTTGTGGTCCTCGGTCTTGAACAGCTCGGTGAGCGAGCGTGAGACCCACTCCCCCAGGCTCGTCCAGTCGGGGTCGACGGCGAGGCGCAGCCCCTCCTTGATCTTCTGCACGGCCAGCGGCGGCCGCTCGGCGATCTTGGTGGCCAGCGCCAGGGCGGTGGCCACCAGCTCGTCGTGGGCGACCACCCGCGACACCAGCCCGATCTGCTTGGCCGTGTCGGCGTCGATGACATCGCCGGTGAACAGCAGCTCCGCCGCCGTCTCCCGGCCGACGAGCTGGGCCAGCCGGCCGATGCCGGCCACGTCGGTGCACAGGCCCCGCAGCACGAACAGCTCACCGAAGCGGGCCCGCTCCGAGGCGATGCGGATGTCCGCCATCATGGCCATCTCCATGCCCCAGCCCACCGCCGCACCGTTGACCGCGGCGATCACCGGCACGTTGGTGTGCAGCATCGCCCCCGCCGCCGGCGTCAGGCGGGGTGCCACCACCAACGGCTTGTCGCCGCTGCCGCCGGCCATGATCTCCTTGACGTCGTCGCCCGAGCAGAACGAGGGGTCGGCGCCGGTGAGCACGATGCAGCGCGCGCTCGAGGTGCGGAACGCCTCCTCGAGCTCGTCGTAGGTCTGCCAGCGCAGCGCGTTGTGCTTGTGCGGCCGGTTGATGGTGATCAGCTCGACGTGGCCGTGCCGTTCGATCAGGAGGTCCTCAGCCATGGCCGCACGGTCGCCGCTACGGCCCGGCCACCAACAGGGCGATGGCGCCACCGGCCAACGCCAGGCCGGCCCACTGGCGGCGCGACAGCGCCTCACCGTCTACGAACCTCGACAGCAGCACGGTGACGCCGGGGTAGAGCGACGCCAGCACCACCGCGATCGACAGCAGCCCGGCCTGCGACGCCCACAGGTACAGCACGGCGGCGGCGGCGTCGCCGAGGCCGGCCAGCACCGCGTGGCCCCGGGCACCGGGGCCCGGCAGCGCCGCGGTGCGACCCCATCGGGCGGCGGCCACGAACAACACCACCGACGCACCCCGGGCGCTGACCAGCGGCCAGAGACCGCCGTCGCCGCCGGTGTGGTCGATGAACACGAAGAACGAACCGAAGCCCAAGCCGGCCAGCACCGCCTCCGGCAGACCGACCGGTACGGTCGGTCGTCGGATCGAGCGGCGACGCCCGACCTGGCCCCGCACCGTGGCCAGCCCGCGCCCGGCGGACCGCCCGTCCGACGGAGCGGCGAAGGCCCGCAGCTCGGTGGCGGTCGCGGTGACCGCCACCACCGCCACCGCGCCGCCGATCACCGCGAACGCCGGCGCCGACAGGGCGACACCTCGCCACCGGGCGAGCAGCATCGGGGCGGTGGTGGCCGCCGCCCCGGCGAGCAGCGACAGCGCCAGCGCCCGGAGCGCCCGGCGGGCCGGACGGTCACGCGGCCCGGCACCGCGTGCCGGCGCATCGGGGTTCGCGGCGCGGGCCAGGACCGCCGGCACCTCGGCCCGGTCGGTCGGGGCCGTCCCGTCGGCCGGGGCCGTCCCGTCGGCCGGGGCGTTCATGGACACCAGCACGATGGCGGCCAGCGCCAGCACGAGTCCGAGCTGCACCCCGCCGCCGAGCGCATCGCCCCGGGACACGCCCCACAGCAACGGCACGGCGGCGCCGCCCAGCGCCGTCACCGGGGCCACCACCGCCGCCGACCCCCGGCTGAGACCACGGAACAGCAGGGCCGCCCCCACCCCGCCGCCGATGCCGGCGGCGGCGCCCCACAGCAGGTCCGTCGCCGCCGGCGCACCGGACAGCGCCGGCCGGCCGAGGTGCAGCGAGAACACTCCGAGCTCGGTGCCGGTGCCCCACCGCAGGGCGACGCCGAGCGACGGCCAGCGGATCGACAGCGCGGCCATGATCGCCGCCGACGTGAGGTAGGTCAGCACCACCACCGCGGCCACCGGGGCCCGCCGGCTGGCCCGGCCGGCAGCGAAGTCCGACGCACCCCAACCCAGCGCGGCGGCCAGGGCCAGGACGATCGCCATGGCTAGCCGGCCTGTTGGACAGCGAGGTCGCTCACCTCGGCGCCGGCGTCGGCGTCGGCCGGGAGCCGGGGCGACCGGGCGATCAGCTCGACCCGGTCCACCAGCGCGTTGGCGGCCAGCAGCTTCTCGGCGGCCACCCCGGCCATCCAGTCCAGCTCGGTGAGCTCGGGCCTGGCCATCGCCCGTTCGATGACGGTGGCCTCCACCAACCGCCCGGGCGAGTAGCGGGCGAAGCGGCTGTCGAAGTGCCCGTCGAACACCCGGTAGGCGGAGGCGTCCACGAAGCCGATCACATAGGCGGCGATGTCGTCGTCGATGGCGAGCGTGGTCACCTCGAGCTCACCGGTGCCGGCATGGGCCAGCACGACCTCCTCCCAGAAGCGGCGGAGGCTGTGGTCGTCGAGGTCGCTCGATCGTCCGGCGGCGTGGTCACGCTCGAGGTGGATGGTGCGCAGCACCGGCAGGATGGCGCGCACCGAGCGCTCGCCCGCCAGCGTGTCGAGCAGCATGGTGCGGCCGTCGGCGTCGAGTCGGTGCCGGGCCCGCCGCAGCTGCCGGCTCATGTTCGACGACAGCATCGGGGCCAGCGACCGATCGGAGCCGAACACCAGCGACGGCACCGGCTCCACCGCCAGCAGCTCGGCGCCGCTCACCGCGTCGACCAGCGCGCCGGTCAGTGGGCTGTGGGCGGGCAGTTGCCCGATGCGCAGCTCCCACGGGCCGTCGAGCCCGTCGAGGTGCTCGGCCACCCCGGCCGCCAGGGTCCGGGCGCCGGCCGGCGAGCGGGCGAACAAGGGGGCGACGGCGATGGGCCCGTCGCCGAGGGCGACCAGCGAGGTCACCTCGCCGTCGCGCTGGGCGAGCAGGGCGGCGGCCTCGATGCGGGCCCGGGCGCTGCGCCGCACCAGGAACGTGAGCGGCTCCCAGTCGGTGCGGGCCGAGGACCATGCCAGCAGCCACGGCGGCCGCGCCGCCACCGGGGCGCCGAGGTCGCGCAGCAGCGGTGCCAGCGCGCCGCCCGCGCCCCGCAGCGCGTGCAGGCCCCGGTGCAGCTCCACCGCCGGCGCGCTGCGCTTGGCCGCCGCGTTGGCGCGGGCCGCGCTCCGACCGCGGCTGGCGCGCTCGGCCGGTCCTTCCGGCGCCGCCGGCTCCGACGGCTCCGACGTCGTCGCCGGTGCGGCGGCTGCGCCCACGGCGGGGCTCTCGGCGTCGATGGCGGCGTTGCGCTCGATGATGAGCTCGGCGGCGGCGGAGGCGCCCAGGGGCCGGGCGAAGTGGTAGCCCTGGCCGGAGGTGCAGTGCAGCGCCTCGAGCACCTCGTACTGCGCCTCCGTCTCGATGCCCTCGGCCACCACGTCCACGCCGATCGTGCGGGCCAGTTCGATGATGGTCTTCACCAGGGCGCTGGAGATGCCGGCGTCCTCCACCTCCTGCACGAAGGACCGGTCGATCTTGATGGTGTCCACCGCGAAGCGGCTGAGGTAGCTGAGCGATGAGTAGCCGGTGCCGAAGTCGTCGATGGCGATGCGCACGTTCATCGCCTTGAGCCGCTCGAGCACCTTGGTGCCGCGCACCGTGTCCTCGATCAGCATGCTCTCGGTCAGCTCGAGCGTGAGGGCGGAGGCTTCGATGCCGCTGTCGGCCAGCGCGTCGGCCACATCGGCGAAGAGGTTGGGATCGCTCAGCTGGCGGGCCGAGAGGTTGACGCACACCCGCTGCGGCGCACGAGCGGGATCGAGGCGGCGCCAGCGGGCGATCTGCTCGCAGGACTCGCGCAGCACCCACCGCCCGATGGGCACGATCAGCCCGTTCTGCTCCGCCAACGGGATGAAGCGGTCCGGCGACACCAGGCCCCGTTCGGGGTGGTGCCAGCGCAGCAGCGCCTCGACCGCGGTGATCCGGCGATCGGCCATGCGCACGATCGGCTGGTAGAGGACCTCGAACTCGCCGCGCTGCAGCGCCGACTGCAGATCGTTCTTGAGGGCGAGCTTGTCCTCGGTCTCGAGGTACATGGCCGGCTCGAAGAACTCGAAGCGGCCCTTGCCCTGGCTCTTGGCGTGGTACATGGCGGCGTCCGCCGCCCGCAACAGCAGCTCGGGCTCGACGATCTCGCCGCGCTGCTCGACGGTGACGCCGACGCTGGCGGAGATGGTGACGTCCCGGCTCGACAGCGAGAACGGGCTGGCGAGCGCCTCCTGGATGCGGCGGGCGACGGTGACGGCGTCCTGGCGGTCGACGGCGGACACGAGCAGCACGGCGAACTCGTCGCCGCTGAGCCGGGCGACGACGTCCTCGGGGCGCACGCACTCGAGCAGGCGCCCGGCGGCGATGCCGAGCAGCTCGTCGCCGGCCTGGTGGCCGAGGCTGTCGTTGACGAGCTTGAAGTCGTCGAGGTCGATGAACAGCACGGCGGCGATGCGCTCGGGGGCGCTGTTGCCCAGCTCGGCGATCCGCTCGTTGAACAGCACCCGGTTGGCGAGGCCGGTCAGCGGGTCGTGCAGTGCGTCGCGCCGGGCCTGGCGCTCCTTGTCCTGCACGATGCGCATGAGGCCCATCAGCCGGGCCAGCACCAGCAGGAACATCACCACCGAGGCGGTGGTGGTCAGCCACTTGTCCACCGGCTTGCCCCAGATGAGGTCGATGACCGGCATGGTCACCACCACCAGGCAGAGCACCACCAGCCGCGTGGCGGACAGGTGGCCGCGGTTCATCTCGCGCCGCGGCACCGTGCGACCGCTGGCGGGGTGGAGCGCCGCCGCGCCGATGAGGACGTAGAACCCCATCCAGAACGCGTCGGCCACACCGCCGGTCTCGAACATGCCGGCCGAGTTGAGGATGCCGTAGATCGCGTCGGCGACGAGCAGGCTGACCAGGCCGCCGGTGAGCAGGGCGTACGACGGGTGGCGCAGGTGGACCACGGCGCTGAGGCGGGCGGCCACGGCGATGAGGGCGACGTCCATCACCGGGTAGGCGAGCGAGATGAGCCGCCCCCCGAACGCCAGCGTCGGGTCCTCGATGTAGGTGTCCATCACCAGCGCACCGAGCACGCCGAACGTGGCCACGGCCACCACGCCGGCGTCGATCAGGCCGGCCCAGTCCCGCCGGGGGCGTCGCGGCGCAACAGCGAGACGAGCCCGGAGATCACCAGCGGGTACATGCCCAGGTAGAACAGGTCGGCGGGCGAGGGAACGGGTGGTCTCGCTGACCGCCTCGAGCACGTAGTAGACGATGTCGGCGGTCAGGAACGACGTGGCGCCCGCCATGATCAGCGTCCAGGCCCGGGCGTTCTCCGGCCGGTTGCGGCGGATGGCCACACCGAGGGCCACCACCGCCGACAGGCCGACGCCGTTGTAGAGCACGATCTTGGTCGGCAGCGACTTGGGCAGCAGGAAGTAGAGCAGGGCGGCCACCGCGGCGGTGGCGATGTAGGCCACCCAGACCCTCGGGCCGAGCCCGGTGGCCGGGGCCGCCGGTCGGTGGTGGGCGGCGGGCCGCGGCGACGGCTCCGCAGCAAGCGTTGGATCGTCCGTGATCACGACTCGTACCTCGTGGACTGGGCTGCACGAGCGTGATCGGGTTCGGTGCCATCGAGCTGAAGCCTCTGCTCCCAGCCGGAACGAGAACCCCCTTCACGGGGTATGAACCGCTGGCGATCGGCACCCAGCCGGCGGGAGGATCGCGGTCCCGGTCCGCGCCGCTAGCGCCGCTCGCGTGGGCCGCAGGGCCTGATCGATCAGCGTCTGTCAGACGGCGGGTTCGCTCAGGTGCCGGCTTGGAGGATGTGCACCACGCACACCGCACCGATGCCGACCATGTGGGTCAACCCCAGCCGCGCCCCCGGCTGCTGGCGGTCGCCGGCCTCACCGCGGAGCTGGCGGGTCACCTCGGCCACCTGCCCGCAGCCGGTCGGGCCCAGCGGGTGGCCCATGGCCAGCAGGCCGCCGGAGGGGCTGACCGCCACCCGGCCGCCGATGTCGAACGTGCCCGCCTCGGTCAGGGGGCCGGCCTCGCCGGGCCCGCACACGCCCATGGCCTCGAGGTAGAGGAGCTCCTCGATGGAGAACGCATCGTGCACCTCGATCACGTCGAGGTCGGTGGGTGCGACGCCGGCCTGCTCGAACGCCAGCCGGCAGGTGTCGCCGGTGAGGGTGGCGTCGATGGGGGTGCCCGGCGGGTAGGCGGCCTCGCTGCGGGTCACCGAGGCGGTGATGCGCGGGCAGCGGGCCGGGTCGAGCCCGAAGCGGGCCACCGCCTCGGCGGAGGCCAGGATCACCGCCGCGGCGCCCTCGCCCACCGGGCAGCACTGCAGGCGGGTGAAGCTGCCCGAGATGGGATCGGCGAGGATCTCGTCCATGGTGCGGGCCTTCTGCCGCTGGGCGAAGGGGTTGCGGGCACCGTTGGCGTGGTTCTTGTACGCCACCCGGGCCACCTGTTCCACGGTGGTGCCGTAGGTGTGCATGTAGTCGTCGGCCAGCAGGGCGAAGTGGGTGAACGGCACCACGGTGCCGCCCTCGTAGGTGCCCAGCCCCGCCGAGTTGGGCGCCACCCGCCAGCCCTCGGCCTTGTCCACGCCCATGGCCAGGACCACGTCGGAGCGGCCCGAGGCCACCTCGAGGGCGGCCATGGCCACCGCGGTGGAGCCCGACGCCGATGCGTTCTCCACCTGTTGGATGGCCAGGCCGGTGGCACCGAGGCGCGACAGCATGACCCGGCCGGGCGCCATACCGAGCAGTGCGGAGCCGACGAAGGCGGCCTCCACCGATGGCCAGCCGATGCCGGCATCGGCCAGCGCGTCGCGCACCGCGGTGAGCCCGAGCTGCACGAACGGCGTCTCGCTGGCCGCCTGGTAGCGGTGCAGCCCGATGCCGAGCACGTGCACCGCCCGGTCGGCGAGGATGTTGCGTCCCATGTTGCTCAGCCCTCCTGTTCCCACACCAGCCGTCCGTCGACGACGGCGCCCTGCACCCGCTCGCCGATGGCCGGCGGCTGCAGCCCCGGGGCCAGCACGCCCTTGAGGGCCGGGCCGCCGCCGTCGAGCACGACCTCCACCACGGTGAACGGCGTCGGCGGGTCGGCCTTGTGGTGGCGGTGCACGGTGGCGGTGGCCCGCACCGTCCCCGCCGCCTGCAGCTCGGCGGGCGCCAGCGTGTCGTCCGGGGCGCCGCAGCCCTCGCACCCGTACGGCTCGGGTGGCGAGGCCACCCGACCGCAGGCCGGGCAACGGGTGGCGCTGAGCAGCCCGGCCGCCATCAGAAGCTCAGCCCGACGAGCTTGGTGTCGAGGTACTCGACGATGCCGTCCTGGCCGCCCTCCCGGCCGAGGCCGGAGGCCTTCACCCCACCGAACGGTGCGGCGGCGGCGGTGGGGTTGATGTCGTTGACCCCGACGATGCCGAAGCGCAGCGCCTCGATGCTGCGGTACGCCCGGCCCAGGTCGTTGGTGTACACGTAGCTGGCCAGGCCGTACTCGGTGTCGTTGGCCATGGCCAGCACCTCGGCCTCGTCGTCGAAGACGATGACGGGGGCCACCGGTCCGAAGGTCTCCTCGCGGTAGATCACCATCTCGTCGGTCACGCCGGTGAGCACGGTGGGGGCGTAGAAGTAGCCGTCGGCCAGGGGCCCGTCGGTCAGGCGCTGCCCACCGGTCACCACGGTGGCACCCTTGGCCACCGCGTCGCGGACCTGCCGGTCGACCTTGTCGAGGCTGGGCTGGTCCACCAGCGGGCCGATCTGCACGCCCTCGGTGAAACCGGAGCCGGCCTGCATCTTGCCGATGCGGGCGGCGAGCGCCTCCACGAACGCGTCGGCGATGCCGCGCTGCACGTACAGCCGGTTGGGGCAGATGCAGGCCTGGCCGGTGTTGAGCACCTTGACCATGGCCGCACCGGTGGCGGCCCGCTTGGGGTCGGCGTCGTCGTACACGATGAACGGGGCGTGGCCGCCGAGCTCCATCGACACCCGCTTCATGGTGGGCGCCGCCTGCGCCATCAACAGCTTGCCCACCTCGGTGGAGCCGGTGAAGGTGAGCTTGCGCACGGCGGGCGAGTCGAGCAGTTCACGGGCCACCGGCACCGGGTCGGCGGTGGGCACCAGGTTGACCACGCCCGGGGGCAGGCCCACCTCGTCGAGGATCTTGAACACCTCGATGGCGCACAGCGGGGTCTGCTCGGCCGGCTTGAGCACGATCGTGCAGCCGGCGGCGAGGGCGGGTCCGATCTTGCGGGTGAGCATGGACACCGGGTAGTTCCACGGCGTGATGGCGGCGCACACGCCCACCGGCTGGTGCAGCACCATGAAGCGCTGGTCGGCCCGGCTGGAGGGGATGGTCTGGCCGTAGACCCGCTTGGCCTCCTCGGCGAACCACAGCAGGAAGTCGGCGGCGTAGCCCACCTCGTTGCGGGCGGCGCGCAGCGGCTTGCCCTGCTCGGTGGTCATCAGCTTGGCCAGGTCCTCCCGGCGCTCCTGCATGAGCTGGTGGGCGGCGTACAGCTTCTCCGAGCGCTGGTAGGCGGTGAGCCCGGCCCAGCCGTCGAAGGCCCGGGCGGCGGCGTCGATGGCCGCCTTGGCGTCTTCGGCGCCGCCGTCGGCCACCTGGTCGAGCTCCCGTCCCGTGGCCGGATCGGTCACCGCGAACGTCCTCCCGCTCGCCGCCTTCTGCCATTGCCCGTCGATGTACAGCACGGCCGGACCCTAGCGCCCGACAGCCGGTCAGCGCCCCGGGGCCGGGGGATCGCCCAAACCGGCGGACACCAGCCGCAGCCACGCCTCGAACGCCGCCGTCGTGCCGCGCCGATCGCCGGTGGCCAGCAGGTCGAGCAGCAGGCCGCGCACCACCGCCAGGCCGAGGCGCACGAACGCACGGGTCTGGGCCCGGGTGAGGCCGGGCAGCGGCTGGGGCAGCTCCAGCGCCGTCAACCAGTCGGTCACCGCCGCGGGCAGCAGGCGGTCGAAGGGGGCCTCGCCCTGCAGCCCGCGGGCATAGCACTCGTAGAACAGGCGCTCGCGCCCGGCGAAGCCCGGGTCGGACAGTCGGCTCCAGGTGGCGCGCATGGTGGCGATCGGGTCGTCGGGGTCGTCGGGTTCGAGGGCCACCTCGACATGGAGGGCCACCGCCCGCTCCCGTTCGGTGGCCTCGACCGCTTCCACGACGGCCACGTACAGACCCTCGCGGGAGCCGAAGTGGTGGATCAACATGCGGTGGCTGGTGCCCACCGCGGTGGCGAGATCCCGCAGGGAGCGCTCGCCGAGGCCGCCGCGGTCGAGCTCGGCGATCACCGCATCGAGCAGGCGCTGGCGGGGCGGGACGGTGCCGGCGGTGCCGGTCCTGCTCGACACCGTGGCGGCATCGGTCGATCGATCGTCGGCCACGGACGCCGAAACCCCCTTGTACCAACTGGTACATCTGGTGTTGGATGTACCACATGGTACACAAGACCGAGATCACCGCGGTGGCCCACAGCCCCGCCTCCGCCGGCGAGCTGTGGGAGCTGCTCGCCGACGTGCGCACCTGGCCGTCCTGGTCGGCCTTCGACGAGGGCGGGCTGCTGGAGGAAGCGCCGGGCGGCGGCGACGGGCTCGGCGCGCTGCGCCGGCTGCGCAGCGGCCGCAACGTCAGCATCGAGCGGGTGGTGGCGCACGAGGCGCCCCGCCACCTCGGCTACACCCTGGTGGAGGGGCTGCCGCTGCGGGACTACCGGGCCGATGTGACGTTGGAGCCGATGGCCGATGGCCGCACCCGCATCACCTGGCGCTCCACGTTCCGGGGCAAGGTGCCGGGCACGGCCTGGTTCTACAAGCTGGTGCTGGGGGTGTTCATCAAGCGGTTGACCCGGGCGCTGGCGGCGGCGCCGGTCACGGCTCGGTCATCGAGCACAGCTTGAGCACCGTGTTCCAGTTGCGCACGGTGACCGGCGGGGCGCCCCGGCGCTCGATCTTGGGCAGCTTGGCCCGACCCATCCCGTTCGGGCAGTAGAAGTAGACCTCACGGCCGATGATGGCCACCTGGTCGACGGAGCCCTCGACCGGCGTGAACTCGGTGGGCAGCGCCACCGGGGCGAAGCCCACGCTCAACTTGGCCGGCTCGTCGGTGTGCTGGGGGAAGGGGTTGCGCTCGACCACACCGAGCAGCTCGCCGTGGCGCCGCACGATCACCGGCACCTGCAGCCCGAACCGCTCGGTGATGATGGCGCCCACGCCTTCGGCCACCGTGGCATCGTCGGCGGCCGCGTCGAGCACGATGTTGCCGCTCTGGATGTAGGTGGCCACGTTGGCGTAGCCGGCGTCGGCCAGGGCGGTGCGCAGCGGCGCCATGGGCAGCTTGACGCCGCCCACGTTGACGCCGCGCAGCAACAGCGCGTACCGCTCGGTATCCACAGCGCCGAGCCTAGCGGGACCGGCGCACCCCGCCGGGCAAGCAGCACCGCCACGCCAATATGCTTCGCGTCGGGCGGGGAGCCGGCGGTACGGTGCGGCCATGCCGACGCCGGATCCCGCACCCTTGCACCATCTCGGGCAACCGGTCGGGCCGCCGCTGGGTGCGTGGCGCCCGCCCGCCCTGCCGTCGGTGCACGCCCGGGGTCGGCTGGCCGCCATCGAGCCCCTCGATGCCGAGCGGCACACCGCACCGCTCCTCGACGAGCTGCTCCCCGCCCCGCCCACCCTGTGGACCTACCTCTCGATCGGACCGTTCGAGGCACCGCGGGCGCTGGCCGGCGACCTCGCCGAGCTGGCCGCCCGGCCGGGTTGGCTGCCCTTCGCCATCGCGGTAGACGGTCGGGCGGCCGGCTTCGCCTCGCTGCTGCGCGTCGAGCAGGCCCACGGGGTGTGCGAGGTGGGCTCGATCTGCCTGGGCCCCTCGCTGCAGCGGACCACCGCCGCCACCGAGGCCCTGTGGCTGGTGCTGGCCAACGTGTTCGCCGCCGGGTACCGCCGCTGCGAGTGGAAGTGCGATGCCCTCAACGCACCGTCGCGCGCCGCGGCCGAGCGGCTCGGGTTCGCCTACGAGGGCACGTTCCGCAAGGCCACCACCTACAAGGGCCGCAGCCGCGATACCGCCTGGTATGCCATCATCGACGACGACTGGCCGCTCGTCGACGCCGCCCTGCAGGCCTGGCTCCGACCCGACAACTTCGATGCCGGCGGCCGGCAGCGCACCGGCTTGGTGGAGCTTCGCCGGCAACTGGGCTCGCCGCCACCCCGCTGAGGCGCACCCCGCGCGACGGTTTCGTGAAGGTCGGCTTGCACCGATCTTGACGAGGTCGGCCGATCCGCCGGCGCCGGGCGGCCGCCACCTGCACCGTCGCCGCGGATCCGCCGGATCGGACGGTGGACCGGCCCGATCCAGCCGCCCGGTCACCGCCACGAGCGGTCGTAGGGTCCGCCGCCATGGCCACCTCCGAACCGACCGGACCCACCCCGCCGGGTGCGCCGGCACGCATCGCCGTGTTCGCGGGACCCACCGCCACCATCGGCAACAGCCCGCCGCTCGTCACCTCGAACAAGGCCCGGGCCCGCCACGGGCTGCCGCTGCGACCGGAGCTGCGGGTCGACGTGCTGCGGCCGCAACGGCTCGCCGCGCCGGTGACGGTGTACGTGGAGGCGTTCAGCGCCCACCCCCTCGAGGCCGACGCCGCCGAGCTCTACGCCCCGCCCGACGGTTGGCTCGACGCCGGCGGCACCCTCCACGCCGTCGAACCGGTCGGCGGCGGCACCCCGGTGCACGTCGTGGAGCTGCGGCCCGAGGACGGGCTCTACCCGCTTCCCTACCTGGCCCGCCAGGCCGACGGCTCGGCGTGGGAGGACGCCGTCACCGAGCCGTTCGCACCGGCGGCTCGGGCCCGCCAGCCGTTCTACCCCGATGCCAGCCGCATCTACGAGGAGATCGAGCGGCTCGGGGTGGGCGGCGACGGCCACGGTGGCGTGTTCGGCGGCGCCGAGTTCGACTTCTACCGCCCGGCGCCCTCCGGCGGTTACACCAAGGGCCTACCGGCCGGTCGGCGCACCGACGTGGGCGACGGTGACATCCCGCCCGAGGTCCTCGGTGAGGACTACTTCATCTACTTCCCGTTCCACCTCCGGGCCGAGCCCCACCTGGCCGCCCTGGCCCGGGCCACCAACGCCCTGCAGCGGGCCCTCGATACCGGGAGGTATGTCGGCGCCCAGTGGTTGGAGGGCAGCCCCACCAACGAGGAGTCGATGTACTGGTTCGGGCTGCTGGTGGACACCCACCTGCCGATCGTCGGCCACTCGGCCCAGCGCCCGCACCAGTCCCTCGGCGCCGATGGCGATCGCAACATCGTCGACGGCGTCAAGTACCTGCTGTCGGGGGTCTCGCTCGACGACGGCGGCCGCGATCGCATCGGCGCGGTGATGATCGTCGACGAGCTCGTGTTCGCGGCCCGCGACATCACCAAGACCGACGCCCGGCCCGGCGGCTACGAGGCCACCGGCGGCCACGGCGGTGTGGTGGCCGACCTGGGCGGCTACGGCCCGCCGCAGCTGACCTACGTGCCGGCCCGTCGCCACACCCACACCTCCGAGGTTCGCCTCAGCGAGCTGCCGACGTCGACCACCGGCGTCACCGGCACGGCCGACGGCACCGCCATCACCGCCGGCACCGTGGCGGTGACGGTCAAGGACGCCGCCGGGGACCTGCTGGCCACCGCCCTGCCCCACGTCAGCATCGTCAAGTACAGCTGCTACCACGCCACCGGGGCGGCGGCCGACGGCGGTGACGAGGTGGAGATCCTGGCTCGCATCGCCGCCAACCTGGCCGGTAGCCCCCTGGCCGGTTTCGTGGGTGAGGGCATGTCGCCCTACGGGATCATGACCCCGGAGACCGACACCGCCTTCGAGCTGGCCATCTTCAGCGGCATGCCGGTGGTACGGGTGGGGCGGGGCAACACCGGTGGCATGGCCTACAAGTTCGACGCCCACTTCGTGACCGGGAACAACCTGACCGCCACCAAGGCCCGGTTGCTGCTGATGGCGTGCCTGTTGCGCTTCGGGGCACTGCCCCCGGCGCTGGACCCGCGCTTCCCGACGGCGGCCGAGCGCGCGGCCACCATCGCCGCCGTCGCCCGCTACCAGGCCATCTTCGACACCCACTGAACCCGCCGACACCGGCACCCTCAGTGAGCGGCGAGGCCCCGTATCACGGCGAATCGCCGGTCGGTACGTTGTCGACGACTGCAGCGTCGCACCGCAAACCCTCACGGCGTTCGACCGGGCCGACGGGGGCTTATCTCGACCTGGCGACAATTGAGGAGCGCTATCTGCCCTCCAGGCTCGCGGCCGGGGCCACTTAAGCCGATAAAATGGAAAGCGTGACGGCGAAACCCGGGAAGGGGGCAACCCCGCGACCGCGGTGGCCACAAGGCCCCAGAACGGTGTTCTTCGACGACGTGGCGAGCCGTCCAACCCTGGCCGCTGCTGCAAAACGGGGTGAGATCCGTCGGCTTGTCACCGGCGTGTGGACCGCGGACACGATCTCACCGGATGGGGAGATCGTCGCCGAGAACCTGTGGCTGATCGTCAGTCGTGTGTTTCCCGACGCCATCCTCGTAGACCGCACCGCCGCGCACAACGGCAAGATCGACCGCGGTGTTGTCACCGTGTCCACCGACGGCAGGAAGGACCCGCTCGAGCTGCCCGGCGACATCACCATTCTGGTGCGGGCCAGAGAGGCAGCCGAGGACGACATGGTGTGGGTGCATGGGCTCACGATCGCCTCTCCGGCGCGGACGCTCGCCGACAACACCGCTCCGTCTCGTGCCCGCAGGGCCGCTGTCGGACGCACACTCAACGACGACGAGCTTCTGGACTGGCTGGCGAACAAGGCACTCGCCTGGGGTTCGGAGAGGATGGCGCGCCTTCGCGCCGACAGCTTGCGGCATCTCAGCGAGAGGCCTGAGCGGCACAGACCCCCGGGCGCTCAAGATCGTGCGGCTGTTCGATCAGCTGGAAGGCCCGGAGGCCATCCCGAAGCGCGACACGTTCGCGGCCGCTGTTGTCGCCGGCGAGGCGTGGGACAGGCGTCGCGTCCGCATGTTCGATCGCGTCCGAGCGCAGCTGTCGAACCTTGACCCCATCTCCTTCGCCATCCCGAAGCCCGCAACGGAGCTGCCGTTCTTTGAGGCGTACTTCTCCAACTACATCGAAGGCACCGAGTTCACCGTCGAGGACGCCCGCGTCATCGTCGACACGCAACGCCCGCCGGCGATGCGCAGCGCCGACGGCCACGACATCTTGGGCACCTACCGGTGTGTGGTCGACCCGGTCGGACGCCCGAGCATCGGCGGACCCGGACGAGGTCATCGAACTGATGTGCCAGCGGCACGCGACCATGCTGGCGGGCCGACCGGACATCGGGCCCGGCCAGTTCAAGCTGTCCGACAACCGGGCAGGTAGCACCACGTTCGTGCCAGCCTCACAGGTCCAGGGCACGCTGATGCGCGCCTTCTCCGGGCTTGACGAGCTGGTTCCGGGGTTCGCTCGGGCGGTGTACGCCATGTTCGTGGTCGCAGAGGTGCATCCGTTCACCGACGGGAACGGTAGAGCGGCACGTCTGATGTTGAACGCCGAGCTCGAAGCCGCCGACTGCTGCCGCATCGTTGTGCCGACAGTCATCCGCAACGAGTACATCTCGTCGTTGCGTCGAGCGTCGAACAACGAGGGTGACATCACTGCGCTTGTGCGCGTCATGTCGCACGCGTGGCGATGGACCGCCGCCATGAACTGGGACGGCCGCGAGAATGTCGACGGGCTCCTGCGGGCAACGAACGCACTTGTCGATTCCAACGAGGCCGCAGAACGCCACCTGCAACTCGAGCCGCCTTAGCTTCGGCGCTCTCACACAAGGCTTCGTATCAGCGAGAACGACGGGAATGATCCAATAGCAGGTCCCCGTTGCCAGCGAACCGGTTTCGGCGGAGGTCCCGCCCCGCCGCCGCGGCCGAACCCGCGGCGAATCGCTGCGACACGCCCCAGGCCGATCCGGCTCCCGCCATACCACAGAGCATGGCGGCGGGTCAGCCCGACCCGATGCCCGCGCCGACGTCGAGCAACGCCTGCCAGATCCGTTCAGGGGTGATCGGCAGGTCGATGTGGGTGACGCCCCGCCCCGCCAGCGCATCCACCACCGCGTTCTGCACGGCGGTGGGTGCGGCGATGGCGCCGTTCTCCCCGATGCCCTTGGCCCCGGTGACCGAGGTCGGGCTGGGGATGTCCATCGTGGCGGTGTGGAACCACGGCAGCTCGGCGGCCGACGGGAGCAGGTAGTCGGCCAGCGTGACGGTGCGCGGCGTGCCGTCGGCGTCGTAGCTGAACGCCTCGAACAGGGCCTGACCGATGCCGGCCGCCGCCCCGCCGTGCTGCTGGCCCTCGACGACGGGGCGGTTCAGCACCGTGCCGCAGTCGTCCACCGCGGCATGGGCCAGCAGCCGCACCGCCCCGGTCTCGGTGTCGACCTCCACCACCGAGGCGTGCGTGCCCGACGGGTGGCTGGCCCCGCCGGCGGTGTGGTCCACCGCCTCGACGAGCGGTGCGCCGGCCGCCACCGCCTCGGCGGCCAACCGGTCCCAGCCGATCACCGAGGTCGGCACCCCGGCGATGCCGAGCCCGGCGGGGCGCCCGTCGGCCGCCGCCCAGGCCACCACGTCCTCGACGTTCGCCTCGAGCAGCGCGGCGGCCAGGGTGTGCGCCCGTTGCCGCACCGCCCGGGCCGCGGTCACCGCCGCCCCACCGGCCATCTGGGCGCTGCGCGAACCGCCGGTGCCGGCCCCGCTCGGCGTGCCGTCACTGTCGCCGTCGTGGTAGCCCACCCGCTCCTGCGCCACCCCGAGCACGCCGGCCACCAGCTCGGTGATCGTGCTCTCGTGGGACTGCCCGTGGCTGAACGTACCGCAACGTACGGTGACCGAGCCGTCGGCCTCCACCCCGACCCGGGCGTGCTCGGGGCTGGTGTCCACCACCGACACGTAGCAGGCGAAGCCGACGCCCAGCTCCAGCCGCTCCCCCGCCGCCCGGCGCCGGGCCTGCTCGGCCCGCACCGCGGGGTAGTCCACCAGGGCGGCGGCCCGATCGAGGGCGGCGGCGTAGTCCCCGGCGTCGTAGCGCTGGTTGGTGGCCGTCGGCCGGTCGAGCTCGTCGGGGCGCAGCAGGTTGCGCCGTCGCAGCTCGAGCGGGTCGAGCCCGAGCGAGCGGGCGGCGTTCTCGATGGTGCGCTCCAACCCGTTGATCACCTCGGGCTGGCCCGCACCGCGATAGGGCCCCACCGGGTTGGTGGTGGTGGCCACGGCCGTCCAGGCGTAGTCGACCCGCGGCACCCGGTACGGCCCGGGCGCCAGCTTGCGGCTCATGAACGGCATCAGCGGGCCGAAGTGGGGGTAGGCGCCGCAGTCGGCCAGGTTGTGGACCCGCAGGCCGACGATGGCACCGTCGTCGTCGAAGCCGAGCTCGACGGTGTGGTCCTGGGCCCGGCCGTGGACCATGGTGGTCAGGTTCTCGGTGCGGGTCTCCTCCCAGCGCAACGCCCGGCCGAGGTGGCGGGCGGCGGCGGCCACCACCAGCACCTCGATGGGGGCCGAGTGGCGCCCGCCGAACCCGCCGCCCACCGCCACCGAGCGCACCCGCACCGCGGCCTCGTCCAGGCCCAGCGCCCGGCACAGCTCGTGACGGATGGTGTGGGTCCCCTGCCCGGTGGCCCACACGTCGAGCCCACCCTCCGGCGTGGGCCGCACGATGACGCCGGTGGGCTCGAGCGGCGCCGAGCACAGGCGCTGGTTGGGATACCGACCGGTCTCCACGTGGGAGGCGAGCTCGAAGAGGTCCTCGATGCGGCCACGGTCGTAGCTCATGACCACGTTCGAGTCGGCACCGTCGTGCAACGGCGGCGCGCGGCCGCCGCCCGCGGGTCCACCACCGCCGGCCGCGGGTCGATGTCGGCCTGCACCAACTCGGCGGCGTCCACGGCGTGGGCCACGGTGTCGGCCACCACCACGGCCAGCAGCTCGCCGACCATGCGCACCCGACCCTCGGCCAGCAGCGGCCGGGCGAAGGCCTCGGGGATCGGGTCGAAGAACCGGAACGGCGCCAGGCCGAGATCGGTGGCGGTGAGCACGGCCTGCACGCCGGGCGCACCCTGCGCCGCCGAGGCGTCGATGCCGCGCAGTTCGCCGTGGGCGATGGTGCTGCGCACGAAGGCCACGTGGGCGCCGTCCTCGAAGGGCAGGTCCGCACGAACGTCGTCCGCCCCCGCAGCAGGCCCGCATCCTCACGTCGTCCCATCGGCCCGACGCTAGTTCGCCCGCAGCACGGGGATCACCGGTGCACCGGTCCACCGGCGAGGGCGCTAGCCTGCGCCCATGGTCGGCACCATGATCCCGTCGTCCGCCGCGGCCCGCGAGGCGATCCCGCCCGTCGTGGTCATCACCGGGGCGAGCCGGGGCATCGGCGCGGCGACCGCCCGCCGGTTGGCGGCCACGAACGCACTGTGCCTGGCCTACCGCACCGATGAGGTCGCCGCCCAGCGGGTGCTCGACGAGTGCCGGGCGCTGGGCGCCCGCGCCATCACCGTGCAGACCGACGTAGCGGTGGAGGCCGACGTGGTCCGGTTGTTCGAACGGGCGGAGAACGAGCTCGGTGCCATCGGCGGCCTGGTGAACAACGCCGGCGTGGTCGACGTGGCCCAGCCGGTGGCCGACATGGCCTGGGCCCGCTGGCACCGCCTGTTCACCACGAACGTACTGGGCAGCATGGCCTGCGCCCGGGAGGCGGTCCGGCGCATGGCCATCAGCCGGGGCGGCAGCGGAGGCGCCATCGTCAACCTGTCCTCGGCCGCCGCCCGGCTCGGCTCACCCAACCAGTACGTCGACTACGCCGCCTCCAAGGCGGCCATCGACACCTTCACCGTCGGCCTGGCGCTCGAGGTGGCCACCGACGGCATCCGGGTCAACGGCGTGCGGCCCGGCATCATCGACACCGAGATCCACGCCAGCGGCGGCCAGCCCGACCGGGCGCAGCGCCTGGCCGGCACGATCCCCATGCAACGGCCCGGCACCGCGGCGGAGGTGGCCGAGGCCATCGCCTTCCTGCTGTCCGATGCCGCCTCGTACATCACCGGGACCACCGTCGACGTCAGCGGTGGCCGCTGAGCACCGAGGACCCCACCTCCCGCAGCAGCTGCTCGGACGCCTCGTCGGCCGGGTAGAACAGCTCCACCGCCAGCTCGGCCAGGGTGACGTCCTGCGGGGTGCCGAACGTCGTGACCGTGCCGAACAGCGACAGCACCCGCCCGCCGGGCAGCCCCAGCTCCCACGGTACGAGCAGCGACGTGTCCCGCGGCGCCGCCTCCCGCCGCCAGTCGGCCAGCCCGTCGAGGTTGGGGTAGCCGGCCACCTCGTCGGCCAGACCGGCGAGGCTGGCGTCGCCGGTGACCAGCGCCGCCCGGTGCAGCTGGCCGAGCAGGTACGCCGACCACTGCTCGAAGTTGCGGGTGCGGGCGGCCAGGCCGTCGGGGTGCAGGCACAGGCGGAACACGTTGAGCGGCTCGGCCAGGGCTGCGGGCGCCACCCCGCCGAGGAACAGCAGCGCCGCCCGGTTGGCCACCAGCACGTTCCAGAACCGGTCGATGACCACGCCGGGGTACGGGTCGTGGCCGTCGAGCAACCGCTGCAACGTGGCCCGCACCCGACCCATCGACTCGGCGTCGAGCGGGGTCTCCGGGTAGCGCGGGGCGTACCCGGCGGCCAGCAGCCAGGCATTGCACTCCCGCAGCGGCACGTCGAGGCCTCGGGCCAACGCCATCAACAGCTCGGGGCTGGGGCGGGCCCGGCCCGTCTCCACGAAGCTGAGGTGGCGGGTGGACACGCCCACGTCGAGGGCGAGGTCGAGCTGGCTGCGCCGGCGCCGCGTCCGCCACTGGCGGATGAGCGGCCCCGCCCCCTGCGTCACACCGCGTCGGCTGGTCATGGGCACGACGCTACGCAGCGCAGGTAGGCGGGGCGATGACCCGTCGGGTAATGCCCGCGGGCCCGGACGGCCGGGTCAGGCCCGGATGAGGGACCCGTCGCTCATCAGGGCCTCGAGCTGGGCCTGCACGATCTTGGCCATCCCGGGATGGGTCAGCACCCAGAACCGCCCGGTCTGCACGGCGTCGAGCACGAGGCGGCCGACGTCGTCGGGGTCCATGCCCTGGGAGAGCTGCTCGGTCAGCATCTGCCAGAACCGGTCGCCCTGCTTGGTCTGGATGTGCTCGGCCAGCGAGTCGGCCGGGCGGTTGCGGTCGGAGTGCACGATGTTGGTGTTGATCGGCCCGGGGCACAGCACCGAGGCCTTGAGCGGCGACTTGGCCACCCGCAGGTCGCGCTCGAGCGACGCCATCAGCGCCACCACGCCGTGCTTGGCCACGTTGTAGGCGCCCAGCGAGGCGGTGGCCAACAGGCCGGCCATCGACGCGGTCGAGTTGATGTGGCCCTCGCCCTGCGCCTCCATGAGCGGCAGGAACGTCTTCACGCCGTAGATCGGGCCCCACAGGTCGATGGCGAGGGTCCACTCCCAGTCGGCCAGCGAGGTCTGCCCGATGGGGGCGGAGGTGCCCACGCCGGCGTTGTTGCACAGCACGTGCACGGCGCCGTAGGTGTCCATGGTGGCGGTGGCCAGGGCCTCGATGTCGGCCAGCTTGGACACGTCGGTGCGCACGGCGATGGCGGCGTGGCCGGCGGCGGTGAGCTCCGCCACCGCGGCGTCGAGCGGGGCCTGCTCGATGTCGGCGAGCACGAGCTTGGCGCCGGCCCCGGCGAAGGCGCGGGCCATGCCCAGCCCGATGCCCGACGCGCCACCGGTGATGACGGCGACCTTGTCCCGCACGTCGTAGGTCATGAACGTTCCCCCTTGGGCTGGGTCGCCACCTCGGCGGCGATGACGGTGTTGCGCAGCAGCATGGCCACCGTGGTGGGTCCGACGCCACCCAGGCGGGGGGTGATCCACGAGGCGACCTCGCCCACCGACTCGGCCACGTCGGGCAGCAGCTTGCGGCCCTCCCAGCTGATCCCGCCCGAGACGACCACCGCGCCGGGCCTGACCATGTCGGGCGTGACCGCGTTGGGCCGGCCCAAAGCGGCCACCACGATGTCGGCGGCGCGGGTGAAGTCGGTGAGGTTCGGCACCGCCGAGTGCACGGTGGTCACCGCGCAGTCCGCCCCCGGTCCCTTGGCTCCGAGCAGCAGGCCCATGGGCCGGCCGAGGGTGGGGCCACGGCCGATGACCACGGCGTGGCGGCCGGCGGTCTCGATGCCGTAGTGGACCAACATGGCCTGGATCCCGGCGGGGGCACACGGCACCGGCGCCGGTTCGCTGAGCACCAGCTTGCCCAGGTTGGTGGGGTGCAGGCCGTCGGCGTCCTTGGCCGGGTCGATGGCCGACAGCACGGCGTCGAGGTCGTAGCCGTCCGGCAGCGGCAGCTGCACCAGGTAGGCGTGGACCTCCGGGTCGGCGTTGAACGCGGCCACCGCGTCGAGCAGGGCGGCCTGCCCGGCGGATGCGGGCAGGTGCCGGTGGTGCGAGCGGATGCCGACCGCCGCGCAGGTCTCGTGCTTCTTGGCCACGTAGCCGGCCGACGGCGCGTCGTCGCCGACGAGGATCGTGCCGAGGCCGGGCACCACGCCACGGCCGGCGAGCGCCTCGGTGCGGGTCTTGACATCGGCGAGGACGGAGTCGGCCACCGGCTGGCCGGCGAGGAGCTGTGCGGTCACCCCGGACAAGCTAGTGGGGCGGGCCCGCCGGCCATCCCGCTCGGTCACCCGGCGGGACGGATGATGCCCTCGGCGTGGAGCCGTTCGATGGTGGCGGCGTCCACGCCGGCCTCGGCCAGCACCTCGGCGCCGTGCTGGCCGAGCGCCGGGGCGGGGCCGCGCACGGCGATGTCGGCACCGGCGATGCGGAACGGCACGCCCACCGTGCGGAACCGGAAGCCGTTTGCGTCGTCGCGCACCGGTTGGAAGATCCCGAGCGCCTCGGCCTGCGGGTCGGCGATGACCTCGGGCAGGTCCTGCACCGGCGCCCAGATGACCCCGGCCTCGTCGAAGCGGGCCGCCCACTCGTCCCGGGGCCGCTGGGCCAGCACCTCGTCGATGGCGGCGACGAGCGCCTCGCTGTGGGTGAGGCGCACGGTGACGTCGGCGTAGCGCTCGTCGAAGATCCACTCGGTGCGTTCGATGGCCACGCAGAACCCGTCCCAGTAGTCCCGGGGCCCGGGCATGCACAGCGCCACCCAGCGACCGTCGGCGCAGCGGTACCGGCAGGTCAGCGGGTTCGGCCACGACGCCCGGCCCCAGCGGGGTGGCTGGGCGCCGTCCACCAGCGACACGGCGAGGTCGCTGGCCAGCGTCCAGCAGGCCACCTGGAACAGCGCCGCCTCCACCACCTGGCCGGCGCCGGTGCGGTCGCGCTCGCGCATCGCGCTGAGCAGGCCGACGAGCAGGGCCAGGGCGGTGGTGTGATCGCCCTGGCCGGGCCGGAACGCCAGCGGCGGATCGTCGGGCTCGCCGATGACCGACTGCACCCCGCCACGGGCGAAGAACGCCGTCCAGTCGTAGCCGGGCTTGCCGGCGGCCGGGCCGACGCTCCCGTACCCGCCCACCGAGCCGTACACCAGCGTCGGCTGCACGGCCAGCAGGTCGGCGGGCTGCAGGCGGTACCGCGTGCGACGGTCCTCGGTCAGGTTGGTGATGAACAGCTCCGCCCCGGCCACCAACCGGTGCACGAGCGCCACGCCCTCGTCGTGGTTGAGGTCGACCACCAGCGAGCGCTTGCCGCGGTTGTCGACGGTGAAGTAGCCGTCGGGGTGCGGCCCGGGCCCGACGGCGGGGTCGAGCGGGCGGTGCGAGCCGCGCAGGATGTCACCGGTGGGCGGTTCGACCTTGATGACGTCGGCGCCGAGATCGGCCAGCACGGCGGCGGCCGACGGGGCGGCGATCATGTTGGCCACCTCGACGACGCGCACCCCGGAGAACGGTCCAGTCATGGGCGCCGACCGTAGCGGTTGGACCGGTCAGCGGTCAGCGGCCGAGCGGGCGGCACCGGCTCGATGCGCAGCGCCGGTCGAACCGCCGGCGCCGGTTCAACGGGCGGGTGGCCAGGACACCCAGTCGGTGATGGTGACGAAGCGCTCGTTGCGGATCTGCACGATCTTCGAGGAGGCGTTGAGCTGGTTGGCCCCTTCGTAGGGCACCCAACGCGCCGGCCCGCCCAGCAGCTCGGTCCGGTAGTCCATGGCCCGCAACGCCGCCGACACGGAGTCCCGGGTGTAGCCACCCTGGACGGCGCCCAGCGCCTGTACCGTCGCCCGGGCGGCCAGGTACCCGCCCTGGGCGAAGGAGGTCTCCTCCAGCCCGGCCACCTTCAGCACGCGCTTGAACTCGGCGAGGTCGGCGCTGGTGTCGCCCGCCTCGGTGTAGGGCAGGAACTCCGAGTTGGTGATCCACCCCTCGCCCAGCGGCCCCAGATCGCGCAGCACGGTGTCGTCGTAGCCGGAGGTGAGCATGGCGTACTGGATGTCGCCGTCGAGCAGACCCTGGGCCTCGGCCAGCTCGGCGTAGCGGATGTAGTCGGGCTCGGTGAACACCAGCATCACCCCGTCGCAACCGTCGGCGGCGGCCTTGATCACCGCCGGGGTCAGGTCGGCGCCGGGGTCGGTGAAGATGAGCGAGTGCACGCGGTGGCCGGTGACCTGCTCCCAGACCGGGAGGTACACGTCACGGAAGACGGTGGCGATGTCCATGTTGAGCGCCGAGTAGCACAGCTTCTCCACGCCGCGCTGTTCGATGAGGTAGCTCATGGTCATCATCGCCCCCAGGTGGGGGCCGGTGTTCATCGAGGCCACGTTGGGGGCGTTCGGCCCGCAGGCGGCCACGCCGGCGAGGTTCAGGATGGCCTGGGCGGCGTAGTAGTCGGCGTTGGCCAGGCAGTCGACCACCGAGCCACCGCCGACGATGGCGAGGACCTGCTCCTGTTCCACCAGTTGGCGGGCGGCGGCCCTGGCCCCTTCGATCGTGTTCTGATCGTCGGCCACGACCAGCTCGAGGCGATGGCCGGCGATGCCTCCGGCGGCGTTCACCTCGTCGAAGACGGCCTGGGCGGCGGCGGTCGGTTCGGGGAACGTGTTGGCACCGGTCAGCGAGGTGACGGCGCCGAGCTTGATGGTGGGGCCGATCGGCTCGGTGGGCGCGGTCAGCTTCGCCTGCGATCGGTCGACGGTGGTGATGGGCCCCGAACCCCGGATCTCGTCGCCGCCACACGCGGCCGCCGCCACCATGACCGTCAGCGCAGCCGCCAGCACCGTTGTGCGCATCATCTCCCCTTCACCCCGCGCCCCAGCGGGCCTCGCACCGGACGGCGGCCACCCTCGTCTCATACCCACCGGTATCCATACCGGAATGTATGCTCGCCACCGGACCGAGGGGACCGTGCGGTCAGGATACCGGCGCCCGGGACGGGCGCCGCTCCGTCACCGATCAGACCATGATGAGGCTAGGTTCGCGCCGTGCGCGCCGTCAGCTGGAACCTCCGTGGCGGCACCGATGCCAAGTGGGACCGCTGCGCAGCCTCGAGGCCGACGTCGCGGTGTTGCCGGAAGCGGCCCGGGCACCGGGCCGGGCGGCCGGTTCGCTGCTCGAGCCGACGGCGCACTGGCATTGGGTGGGGGTCAACCCGCAGAAGGGGTTGGCGGTGACCACCTTCGCCGCACCCAGCGGCGTGCTGGCCGCCGAGGCGACGGGCCGCTGGTCGATCGGGGTGCGCAGCGGCGGGCTGACGGTGCTCGGCGTGTGGTCCTGCCCGTCGGGTGGGGGTTACGCCCGCGAGGTGCACCGGGCCGTCGACGCCCATGTGCGGTGGTTCCACCCCGACGGGGACGTGATCGTGGCCGGGGACTTCAACGTGGATGCGGCCGGGGCGCTGCGCCGCCGCTCGGGCGACTTCCGGCGCCTGGCCGAGCGGTTGCACGGCCTCGGCCTGACCAGCGCGTACCACTTGGTACGGCACGAGCCCTACGGGGCGGAGTCCCGGCCCACGTACTACCACCACCGCAACATGGGCACCTGTTCCACATCGACTTCTGCTTCGTGTCGAAGTCGTTGGTGGAACGGGTGCGTGCGGTGGAGGTGGGCACGTTCGACGACTGGGTGGCGCCCGGATACTCCGATCACGTACCGATCATCATCGAACTGGCGTGAGCAGGAGCTGTCCGGGGTGCGCAGCTGGTGACGTCGCAGCCGGTCTCGGTGGGTGACGCTGCAGCAGCGCATCGCGCAGCTCGTTGCTCGCCGCGCGGTCGCTCGGCCAGAGCCGGCATCACGTGAAGACGGACAGGAAGGATTCGTTGACCTCGCGCTGCAGCGAGGAGAGACCGCGGGCGAACTCGTCCATCGTCCAGGTGATGGTGGGCGTGTCGGCGTACACCTTGTAGCTGCCGGCGAAGACCTCGTTGCGGTTGCCCGACGGATCGAAGAAGTACATCGTCATGCCGCGGGTGATGCCGTGGCGGGTGGGCCCGTAGTCGACCGACACGTCGTCGGCGGCGAACACGTCGCCGGCGCGCAGCACGTCCTTCCACTCGTCCACGTAGAACGCGAAGTGGTGGAGCTTGCCGTTGTCACCCTTGAGCACGGCCACGTCGTGGGACGAGTTGCCGGTGAACATCCAGCTGGCCACCAGCTCGTTCTGGCCCGGGTCGGTGATCAACCGCTCGGACACGTTGAAGTCGAACACCTCGGTGAACAGCTGCTCCACCAGCGCCGGGTCCTCGCCGGCGATGAGGATGTGGTCGAGGCGGGGCACCATCACGCCGCGGGGTCGCGCGGGGCGGGGAACGGGTTGAGGGTGCCGGTCTCGGTGCCGAGGAACTCCATGTCGGTGTAGAGCTCGACGGTCTGCTCGGTGGGCAGCTGGAAGCGGAGGCCCTCCCCCACCGCCAGCGTCTCGCCCTTGCTCATGCGGGCCGGCGTGATGCCGAACGCACCGAGGCGGCGCTCGTAGGTGTCGAGATCATCGGTGGAGCGGCACTTGAGGCCCATCTTGGCCAGTCCCACGCCGCCGTCCTCGATGACCACGGAATGGTGGTCGAACTCGTCCCACCCCTTGAAGGCACGGGCGGACCCGGTGTCGGCGGTGAGCTTCATGCCCAGCGTGTCGCGGTAATGGCGGGCCGCGGCGTCGAGATCGGTGACGCGGACGTGGACGTATCCGAGGCGCATGACACCCATGCGGGTCCTCCTGTTGGTCGCTGTTCGACCCATTCAGGCGCGGCGAACGACGTCGGGGCAGGGCCGTTGGTCCGTGACCGAGGGCTCATCGGACCCGGCCGGGCCCTCCAGTCCACAGGGCGGAACAGCCGCCACCGATGGGTGCGACCGGGCGCCGCCGATCAGTCGCGCAGGAGGTATGCGGAGTGCAGCAGCTCGGGGTTGTCGTTGAGCTCCTTGGCGGTGCCGGAGTAGCGCACCCGGCCGCTCTCGAGCACGTAGGCGTCGGTGGCCAGGCTCAGCGCGATGTGGGCGAACTGCTCGATGAGCAGCACCGCCACCCCTGAGGACGCCACCTCGGTGAGCACCGGCACCAGCCGCTTCACCACCACCGGGGCCAGACCGAGCGAGAGCTCGTCGACCACCAACACCTTGGGCTTGGACACGAGCGCCTGGGCGAGCACCACCATCTGCTGCTCGCCGCCGGAGAGCAGACGCCCGCCGATCTTCCAACGCTTCTCGAGCTCCGGGAACAGCGACAGCGCGTAGGCCACACCGTCGCTGGCCGCCGCCCGTCCCAGCGAGAACGTGGCCACCTTGAGGTTGTCCTCGACGCTGAGATCGGTGAGCAGCCGCCGCCCTTCCGGCACCACCGACACGCCGGCGGCGCGCACCCGATCGGGCCGGCGGTTGGTGATGTCGGTGCCGTCGACCTTGATGGACCCGGCCGCCACCCGGGCCAGCCCGGCGATGGCGGCGGCGGTGGAGGACTTGCCCGCCCCGTTGGGCCCCAACAGCGTGGTCACCTCGCCGGCGGGCACCGAGATGGTGATGCCCTCGGCCACGGCCCGACCGCCGCGCTGCACGGTCACGTCGTCCACGACCAGCAGGCCGTCACGCACGGTTGTGCGCTGGGGCTCGGTCACAGCAGCTCGTCCTCTCCCAGGTAGGCGGACAGCACCTTGGGGTCGCGCAGCACGTCGCCCGTGGGCCCGCTGGCCAGCAGCCGCCCGAAGTCGAGCACCGCGCTCCACTCGCAACACGCCTGCACGAGCGCCATGTCGTGGTCCACCAGGATCACGGTGGCGTCGCTGCGCTCGGGGATGGCGCGGATGATGGCGCTGAGCTCGTTGGTCTCCTCCTCGGGCAGACCGGCCGCCGGCTCGTCGAGCAGCACCATCTTCGGCTCCCCCACCACGGCGCGGGCCACCTCGATGAAGCGACGCTCCTTGGCCGGCAACGTGCGCACGAGCTGCTGGCCCACGGCGCTGAGACCGCAGAACTCCAGCGCCTCCTCGACCACGGCCTTCTTCTTGGCCCGCGACGCCTTGGCGGTGTGCTCGTAGACGGTGAGCACGTTGTCGAACACGGTCAGACCCTCGATGGCCTGCTCGGTCTGGAACGTGCGGCGCACGCCCCAACGGGCCCGCTTGTAGTCGGGCATCGACAGCAGCTCCACCCCGTCGCAGAGCACCGAACCGCTGACGGGCGTCACGTAACCGGACAGCACGTTGAAGAACGTGGTCTTGCCGGCACCGTTGGGTCCGATGAGCCCGCAGGTGCCGCCGGGGAACGTGACGGTGACGCCGTCGAGTGGCATGACGCCACCGAACTGCACGCGCACGTCGGACACCTCGACCTTCATCCGAGCAAGCCCTTCTTCTCCATCGCCTTGGTGGACTGGATGAGGTTCATCATCAGGCCGAAGCCGAACAGCGAGAGGCTGAAGTCGTTCCAGAACTGACCGCCGACCATGTAGGTGGTGAGCAGGTCGAGCATGACCTTGGAGAAGAAGGCGGCGAGCACGGCCCCCCACAGCGAGTGCACCCCGCCCATCAGGGCGACGGCGATGAGGAAGAGGGCGGCCTGGCGGCTGAACTGGTCGATGCCGATGGACTGCCGCACGCTGCCGGCGAAGAGGCCGCCGGCCACACCGGCCATGAAGGCGGCGAGGGCGAAGGCGATCAGCTTGTACTGGGTGATGGCGATGCCGGCGGCGATGGCGGAGGGCTCGCTCTGGCGGATCGACGCCCACGCCCGACCGGGCTTGCCGGCCAGGAACGCGTAGGCCAGCAGGAACAGCAGCAGCGCGATGATCACCGAGAAGCGGAAGTAGGCGGGATCGGATTCGGCGAAACCCGGACGGCGCATGGGGGCGAGGTCCGAGAGCGAGGTCACCACGCCCTTGAACCCGCCGCCGCCGTTGGGGAACTTGAGCACGCCGAGCGCCGTCTCGATGGCGGCGGCGAGCATGAGGGTGACCAGCGCCAGGTACAGCCCGCTGACCCGCAGGGCCGGCAAGCCGATGAGCACGCCGATGACGGCGGCCACGAGGCCCCCGATCAGCAGCAGCACCGGGAACGGCAGCGAGGTGGCGTAGGCCAGGCGCATGGTGACCCAGCAGCCGATGCCGTAGGGCGCCACCTGACCGAGCGACACCAGCCCGACGCGTCCGTAGAGCATGCCGGCGCTGGCCGCCACCACGGCGAACACCGCCATCTGCGTCAGGTTGGTGATCCAGAACGCCCCGAAGATGGCCGGGGCCACGAACAGGGCGAAGGCCACCAGCACGGCGATGGCGCCCGGCTCGAACGCCTTGTGCTTGAAGATCGCACCCATCAGGACATCTCCCTTCCGGCGAGGACCACGGTGCGGCGGCGTGAGATCCACAGGATGGCCAGCACGGAGACGACCACCGGGGTGACGCGCCGGAAGTCCGACAGGAACTGCAGGCCGCCGCTGAACGGCGTGAGGAACGACTCGATGACGCCGATGACGATGCTGGCGAAGAACGTGATCCACAGCGAGCGGAACCGGCCGACGATGGCCCCGCCCAACGCCGGGATCACGAACCAGGTGAGCGTGCCCTGATCGAGGCTCTTGACGAAAGCGGGCAGCAGCAGGAACACACAGCCGCACAGCAGGCCGGCGCCGAACCAGGCCATCGCCTCGATGCGCCGCACCGGCACCCCGAGCAGCGCGGCGGTCTCACGGTTGTTGGCGATGGCCCGCATGGCGGTGCCGATCGAGGTGCGCTGCAGGAACAGACTGACCGCCACCACGACCACGAGCGCGAAGACCAACGCCAGGATCTGGGTGGTGCTGACCACCGTGTCGGCCACGGTGAAGGTCTTGTTGGGGAAGTGCAGGCTGCGGGGCTTCGAGGTGTCCCAGCGCTCCTTCATGATCCCCATGAGGAACAGCGCCACCGCCACCATGCCGAGCGACTTGGCCAGCGGGTCACGCCGGTCGAGCTTGGGGGCGAGGAACCACCCGTAGGCCAGGGTGATGAGGGCGCAGATGAGCACGAGGCCGGGGTAGAGCAGGATGCCCAACCCCGACGCTCGCGGCTCGGGCACGGCGAGCGATCCGCCCATGAGGGACCACGTCAGGTGGGCCCCCATGGCGCCGATCGCGCCGAAGGCGAGGTTGACGACGCCGGTGGTCCGGTACAGGACGACAACGCCTGTACCGGTCACCGCGTACATCGCTCCGAAGGCCAGGCCTTGGATGATGAAGGGCAACAGCATGGAAAGGCTGGGCATCGGAGCGCTCGCCGTCAGTTGTTGGGTTCGGCGGTGGTCAGCCCACCCTTGGCCTCGGCCTCCCGCACGGCTTCCAGGATCGGCTCGACCGCGGCGATCTCGAAGCAGCCGCTGTCGTCGACCATCTTCCCGTCGCCGGGCACCACGTTGTAGTCCCAGTTGTTGGGCACGTTGCCGTCGGGCAGGCCACCGAAGTACCACGGCTTGCACAGGTGGTCGCTGGCGAACATCTTGATGTCGCCGATGGCGGCGTTCACGGCCTTCTGGTCGTCGAGGTCGGCCGGGTCCATCTGGAGCAGCGTGTGCACCACGATGCGCCCGATGACGAAGCCCATCTGCTGGAAGCTGCCGTAGGGGGCGTCCGGGTTGTACTCATCGGACACCTGGCGGTAGAGCTCCATCTCCGGCCGGGGGTCGTCCAGCAGGCTGAACTCGGCGTTGATGTTGATCTTGTCCTTCCACTTGCTGCCCAGCGCAACGGCCACCGAGGTGTCGTTGAGCGGGGTGGAGGAACCCCACACCACCTTGTCGATCAGGTTCTGCTCCTCGGCCGCCTTGAGGATCTTCAGGCCCTCGGGCGGGGTGTAGTTGAGCAGCACGCCGCCGCCTTCGCCGGCGCGGTTGACGAGGTCACGGGCGACCGAGGTCGGATCCGAGATCGGCGCGTCGATCTGGATGTCCTCCCACTGGAGGCCCTTCTCCTTGATGTAGATGCCGGCCAGCGAGTTGCCGTAGTCGGCGGTGGGCGTGCGGGGCAACGACGAGACGATCTTGCCCTTGGCGCCCTTCTCGATCATCTTCTGCGCGGCGCCGAGGGCGGAGTAGGCGGGGCCGGCGTTGACCGCAGCGAGGGCCGGGGAGCTGAAGCACTCGGCCGGCACGCCGGCGACGATGACGTTGTAGCCCTTCTCGGCGTAGTAGTTGGCGTTGACCGGGCAGTCGAGGATGGAGAACCCGCCGACCACGGCGACGACCTTCTCGGTCTCGATGAGCTTGCGGGCGGCGGCGGCGGCGTCCTCAGGGGTGCCGTTGTCGTTCTCCCAGATCATCTCGATCGGTCGGCCGTTGATGCCACCGTTGTCGTTGACGCACTTGAAGTACGCCTCCATCATCACCACACCGGTCGAGAAGTCGATGCCGGGGATCGACGTGGTCACGTTGCCCACCACGATCGGCTCGCCGGTGGCCTTCTTGCCGTTGTCCAGGCCGCAGCCCTCGCCGGCGGTCGCCGCCATGCCGGCTGCGCTCTCACCGCCGCCACCGCCGGCCGCGGTGGTGGCCGCACCTCCGGCCGCCGTGGTGGCCGCACCTCCGGCCGCCGTGGTCGCGGCGCCGCCCTCCTCGGCGGCAGCCGTCGTCTCGGTGGTCGTCTCGTCGGACGAGTCGTCACTGCTCCCGCACGCCGACATCAGCAAGGCGCCGATGATGGCGAGGGCCGCTGCTCGTTTGAGCATTCTTTCCCCCTGGTCAGGAAGTGGCCGCTTGTTGCAGCCAAAGGTTGTTCCTACAAAAGGTCTGTCGGTTCGAAATCGAGACGACACGCCGACCCGTCCCTGGGACCGGCGGGCGGACTGTAACGCACCATGCGGAACGTCCAAGGTCAGACGGCGGACCCTGGACGGGAGCGTTCCGGTGACCGGTACGTGACCCACCCGGGGCGGTGGTGAGCGGCGGTCGCAGTCCATCTCGTGGCATCGGCTTCCCGTCCTCACCGTCGAGGTGCACCACCGCGGGACCGGACGGACCCCCTGCGACACACCGGTGGACGTCCCGGCGCACCGCCGGCGGGCACCGCCACGGTCCGGGCCTGAGCACGGACCGGCGCGGCCGCCGAGGGGAGGCCGATCCGTCTGAGCGCAATCATGTTGCGGAGGTCACAGACGGGTCAAACTGGCGAGCAAGTGCTTGGTCGACGGCGATGCGGCCACGACAGCGCTGGTCGTCCCGGGTGGCGCGACGTTTCGCCACCGCTTCCGCGCCCCGAGCAGGCCGGTTAGATTCGCTCCGCACGTCCGCCGGTGACCGCCGGCCCACCTCCCGGGCCAGACAGGGCGACGCCGACCCGCACCATCCACCGCAGCCAAGGGGGCTCCATGACCGACACCGGGACGCAACGCCCGTACACCCTGACCGACGAGGTGCGCGCCATCCTCAACTCGGTCTCCACCGCCACGATCACCTCGCAGCTGCAGCGCCGCGGGCTGGCCAACTGCTTCCTCAACGGGCTCAAGCCCACCCA
>JAWKIM010000026.1:0-127348 GCA_041394365.1 Acidimicrobiales bacterium | reverse complement strand
CCGGCGCCGTTCGGGCCGAGCAGGGCGGTGACACCGGGCCACAGCGTGAAGCTGACCTCCGACACCGCCACCACGTCGCCGTACCACTTCGACAGCCGGTCGGCCCGCACCGACGGGACGGGCATGCCGCCCGGTACGGCACCGCCGGCGGGGACGGGAGCCGGGGGCGGCGGTGTCGGCGGTGGCGGTGGCGGGGCGACCGTCACTTGGTGACCTCCAAGCGGCGGTAGCGCACGGCCAACACGCCGACGAACAGCGCCACCAGGGCGACGGCGGCCACCGCCATCGGCGCGGTGGACAGCTCGCCGATCGTGTCGCCGCCCTGTTCGCCGTAGATGCGGCGGACGAGCTCGAAGGGCAGGCCGAACAGATCGAGCAGCAGCAGGTTCGAGCTGAGCCCGTTCTCGACCAGCGCGTTGACCACCGCCGAGGAGACGAGCACGGTCAGGATGATCCCGGCGGAGGCGAAGGCCCGCCGATCGGTCAGGCTCGACACGGCCATCGACAGCGTCGTGTACCAGACGTTGACCACGGCCGCCGCGCCCACGATCCGCGCCAGGGTGCCCAGCGTGCCGCCGACGCCGTCGGGGCCGTTGTCGGCCAGGGTGAAGCCGATGAGCAGCAGCAGCGTGGGGCCGAGCGTGACGGTGGCCAGCACGGTGCCCACCGCCGCGGCTTTGGCCAGCAGGTAGCGCAGCCGATCGATCGGTCCGGCCAGGTACAGCCCCAGCATGCCGGTGCGGCGGTCGGTGCAGAGGATCTCCGGGGTCACGAACGACACGAACAGCACGATGGCGGCGGTGATGTAGCCGTAGTAGTCGGCGTAGCCGAAGGGGAGTTCGTCACGGAACTCCTCGGGCAGCAGCGCCGCCGCGCCCACGAACACGATGGCCGGCAGGAACGACAGCACGGCGGTGGCCAGCGGCACCACCTTGAAGCGGGCCGACCGCTTCAGTCCGAGCGCCCGCTGCACGGCCGCCTTGTGCACCGCGCGCACGGCGCCGCCGATGCCCCGGCGCTCACCGTCGTAGCGGCGGTAGCCCTGGTCGATGATGCGGGCCGCGCCGGGGTCGGATCCGGCCGGGGGCGGCGGGGGGCCGGCGGTGCTCATGCCGTCGCCCCCAGGAACACCTCTTCGAGCGACGCCCGGCGCGGGTGTAGCCGCCGGACCGGCACGGCGCAGCGGGCGACCGCGTCGCGCACGGCGTCGAAGGCGGCCGCCTCGTGGGCGGGATCGGCGGCCACGTCGACCCGCAACCCCTCGATGCGCACCGTCCACCCGGCCTCCCGCAACGAGGCCGCCACGGCCTCGACCCCGTGCTCGAGCTCGACGACCACGCCGGAGGCGCCGCGGCGCAGCTCGGCCAGCGGGCCCGCGGCGATGATGCGCCCGTCGGCCAGGATCATCACGTTGTCGCAGGTGCGCTCGACCTCGTCGAGCAGGTGGGACGACAGCACCACGTCGATGCCGAAGTCGTGGCCGATGCGGCGGATCAGCGCCAGCATGGCGTCGCGCTGCGGCGGGTCGAGGCCGTCCGTCGGCTCGTCGAGCAGCAGCAGGCGCGGGTCGTGGGCGATGGCGGCGGCCAGCTTCACCCGCTGGCGCTGGCCGGTGGACATGGTGCCCACCGGGCGCAGGCGCTCTTCGCCCAGGCCGCACTGCCACAGCGCATCGGAGGCCCGGCTCATCGCCTCGCGGGGCGGCAGCCCGTGGATCTCGGCCAGGTGGCGGACCAGGTCGAGCGCCTGGATGTCGGGCGGGAGACGGTGGTGCTCGGGGGCGTAGCCGATGCGGGCGCGCACCTCGGCGCCGCGGTGGCCGGGGTCCATGCCGAAGACGCTCAGCGAACCGGCGTCGACCCGGTGCAGGCCGAGCAGCAAGCCGATCAGCGTGGTCTTGCCCGAGCCGTTCGCCCCGAGCAGCCCGGTGATACCGGGCGGTACGTCCACGCTGACGTCGCGCAGCACCGGGGCCGCGCCGTACCCCTTGGCCACGGCGCGGGCGGCGATGACGGGTTCGACCATCGCCTGCGGTTGCATCGGCCGGTCAGCCTACCGGTGCGCTCCGCCCGGGCTGTGCCATCGACGCCGGGTGGGCGCGCGGGTCGTCAGACGTGCTTGTCGACGAGGCGCGCCAAGCGGGGCATGCCCGCCACCACCTGGTCCTTGGCCTTGGGCCGCAGCTTGTTGTACGCCTTGACCGCCAGCTGGTTGTTGGCCTCGGCGGCGCGACGGTCGGTGGCGCCGAGCAGGCCCTCGGCGATCGAGTCGGCGTTGGCGCGGAAGTGGGCGTCCACGCTGCCGTCGGCGCGACCGGCCGACACGTGCGGGTCGAGCACCGGGGCCCACATGGGCAGCAGGCGGTCGAGGTTCGACTCGATCATGTTGGGCCGCACCTTGCGCAGCGTCTTGTAGCCGGCCCGCATCGCCATGGCGGTGACCCCGGACCGCTCGTCGAGCTCGGCCTCGAGCTCGGTGATGCCGTCGGCGATCATGGCCTGGCGACGGGTGGGGTCCTGGATTGCTTCGCTGACAGTCGACACGCCGGTGCAGGGTAGCGACGCGTCCGGTGGCCTCCGACCGCTCGGGGAGCGATGCCCGGCCGTACCTGCACCAGGGTCGGTGTGCAAGCGTGACCGGCGCCATCCTCGCCGCACTGATGCGCACGCACATCGTGAGGACAGTGACGCTATCCGCGCGGAGACGGGGCGGTGTGGGGCGGGAGAATCGTCGTGGCCTCGGTCTCGTTTGGATTCGCCACGACGAAACGGGTCGGCGATGCTGATTCGTCGACCATCGGCGCTTGCGCTCGCTCCCTTCGTCGACAATCGCATCGGTCGGTCGTGCCGAGTCAGCCCGGCTGTCGGCCTGCTCCGCAGCGATCCGGCGGCGATCCGGCGGCGATCCGGTGGGAGGCGTACGCGGCGTGCCGGCGTCGTTTCGGTCCGCGGCGAGAGCCTGCGGGCGCGTGCCCTGTTGGGGAAGGTCTGTACGGAAACGACCACCGGCTGTTGGTCGCGTGATGCAACGTTGCAGGTCCGGCGGGTGTTGCGCCGTGCAGCGTGGCAACTTCCGTACAGAACCCCGCGTTTGCGCCGAGCAATGTCCCGACCTCCGGAACAAAGAGCTGGGAATAGGACCCATACCCACCCAACGCTGATTCGTCGCCGATTCGCCGGGAGCGCCGGGCCGCAGTGAGTCGTCGCCGATTCGCCGGAACCCGGCCGGCATCGGAGCGCTGCGATCCGACGCACCGCGGTCGCGCGCGGGGTGGTCGCACCGGTGGCGCGGGCGACGTCGGCCCGAGCCGCCGGTCGGGCTCGCTGCACGTCAAGCGTCGAAGACGATGACCGACCGCGTCACGGCCCCGCCGACCAGCGCGGCGTAGCCGTCGTTGACCTCCTCGAGGCCGATGTGGGCCGAGATGAGCTCGTCGAGGTGGAGGCGGCCCTGCTCGTACCATTCGATGTACGTCGGCAGGTCCAGCTTGAAGTGGTTCGAGCCCATGAACACCCCGACCAGCCCCTTGGAGGCGAGGAAGTCCACCCCCGACAGCTGCACCGAGCTGCCTTCGGGCAGCACCCCGATCACGTAGGCGGTCCCGCCCCGCCGCAGCATGCCGAAGGCGGCCTCGACGGTGGCCGCGGTCCCGATCGCCTCGAAGGCGTAGTCGACCCCGCCGTCGGTCAGCTCCCGCACGGCGGCCACCGGATCGGTACGGCCGGCGTCCACCAGGTGGGTGGCGCCGAACGCCCGGGCCAGCTCGAGCTTGGCCGGCACGCGGTCGACGGCCACGATGCGCCCGGCGCCGGCCAGTGCGCAGCCCTGCACCGCGTTGAGCCCGATGCCCCCACAGCCCACCACCGCGGTGGTCGACCCCGGCCGGACCCGGGCGGCGTTGAGGGCGGCACCGACCCCGGTGATCACCCCGCACCCCAGCAGCGCGGCACGGTCGAACGGGAGGCTCCGGGGGATGGCCACGGTGGCGTTCTCGTGCACCAGCAGGTACTCGGCGAACCCGCCCACGTGGGAGAACGCCGTGACCGGCCGCCCGTCGAGCTGCAGCCGCGGCGGTGCGCCGGGGGGTCGGGCGGTGGCGGCCTTGTCGTCACACAACCAGGTCTCGCCGGCCAGGCAGCGCCGGCAGTTGCCGCAGAACACCGACAGGCAGCAGACCACGTGGTCGCCCACGCGCACCGAGGTGACGTTCGGACCCACCGCCTCCACCACGCCGGCGGACTCGTGGCCCATCACGGCGGGCAGCGGTCGCGTGATGCGGCCCTCCATCACGTGGTAGTCGGAGTGGCACAACCCGGCGGCGGCGGTGCGCACGAGGACCTCCCGACCAACCGGCTCGTCGATGGTCAGCTCGTGGATCTCGAGCGGGCCGGGGGCCTTCAGCAGGACGGCGGCACGCATCGTGCGAGACATGTCGGCAGCGTACGTCTCCCGCGGCGTCATGCATCGCGGCGTGCGGCCCGAACGATGGCAAACGGCCGGTGATGGTCGGGATCGCGGTGACCGAACGGGGTGGCGGTCAGCCCGCCGACCACTGACGGTATCGCTCCGGTTCGGACCACGCACCCGTGTGGGCGTCGAAGGCGGCGGCCTCGGGCACCATGAACTCGTGGCGCCCGGCCCGCACCGCGCTCGAGGAGACCTCCCCGAGCTCCGCCGGCAAGGTGAGTGCCATACCATGCGGAATGGTATGGGGCGGCCGGGGGGCGAGCGCCACCTCGGGCAGGCGCCGCAGCGCCTCCTGCAGGGCGCCTTCGTGCTCGTAGTAGCGCACGTCGTTGACCTGCTCCCACTTGTCGGCACCCATGATGACCACGTCGTAGCCGGCGGCGATGTCGACGATCAGCGTTGCCTCGGTCACCACCACGTCGAGCCAGCCGAGCCGAGCGGCCAACGCCTCCAGCACCTCGACCCGGTGTTCGAAGCTGGGCACGTCCACGTGCTCCTTGTTGATGGGCCGCCGCGACAGCGCCAGATCGACCCGGTCGAGCCGGCGCTGGTGGCGGGCGGCCTCGGCCACCGCCAGGTGCGCCCGGGTGGGCGGGTTGAACGTGCCGGGGTACACGCCGCGCCGCGGCTTCGAAGTGCCCATCAGCCGCGCACCAGCCGGTAGGCCAGTGCGACCAGCACCAAGACCGCGACCACCGCCGCCACCCGCCGGGCCAGCTGCCACGGTCGGGCCACGCGCTTGGGTCGCACCGTGTCGAGGCGGGCCTGCAGTTCGGAAAGGCCGGCCGCCGGGTCCCGTCGCAGGTCGACCGGTTGGTGGCGCTCCAGGTAGAACGCCAGGTCGTCGGGCAGGTCCGCGTCGCCCACCACCACCGGGATCACCGTGGTGTGCTCGGCCCCGGCGAGGTGCACCTCCCGGTGGACCCGCTCGGAGGTGGCGGCCGCGGCGGAGACCACGAACAGCACCGCATCGCGGGTCCACATCAGATCGAGCAGCCGCCCCGCCCAACCGTCGCCGCCGTTGGAGCGGTCGACGGCCACGTCGTGCCCGATGCGCTCGAGCCGCTCCACGATGCGCTCGCCCCACGGTGCGTCGGCCTGGTCGAACGTGGTCAGCAACCGCAGGCTGCGCTTGGCCGGGATCACCGCACCGCTGCGCAGCGGGGGCGCCGCTGCGGACGGCGGGCTGTCGCCCTCCAGCGTCGCCTCGGGGGGCGCCTCCTCGACCCGGGCGGTGATGCGGCCGAACTGCACCGTGTCGCCGATGGCCACCGGCACCGATCCGGTGATGCGCCGGCCGGCCAGGTAGGTGCCGTTGGTGGAGCCCAGATCGGTCAGGAAGGCGCCGTCGGCCTCGAGGTCGATGCGAGCGTGGCGGGCGCTCACGCTGGGCTCGGCCAGCACGAGGTCGTTGTCCGGGGCCCGGCCGACCAGCACGCTGGCGCCGCCCAGCAGGAACCGCTCGCCACCCTCGATGGCGATCACCAGCCCCGGGCCGCCGGCCGGGGGAGGGCCGCCGGTGCCGCCGGCGGCGGGGGCTTCGGCGCCGCCAACGGTGTTGCGCCCCGGGGCCTTGCCTGCCATAGACTGCAGCGTATGCGCGCGCCGACCGCCGTCTCGATTCTTCTCGTACCCAGTTAGCGCGCCCCCCACATACCCGGACGCGCACGACCTCCCCGCCGGGAGGTCGTTTCGGTTTTCCGGCCCGCCACCGCACCACCCGCCCACCGCACCACCCGCCCACCCGACACCGCAAGAACCACCCACCAGGAGCACGCCCATGGGAACCAACGGAGGCCAGGCGCTGATCAGAGCGCTCGAGATGGAGGGCGTCGAAGTGATCTTCGGCCTGCCCGGTGGTGCGATCCTGCCGGTCTACGACCCGCTGATCGACAGCCCCATCCGCCACGTGCTCGTGCGGCACGAGGTATGCCGCCACATGGCGGAGGGCTTCGCCCACGGCCGTCATGCCTGAAGTGGCCATGGTGACCCGGGCCCGGCGGCCACCAACATCGTCAACCCGCTCTGCGACGCCTTCATGGACTCGGTGCCCATGGTGTGCATCACCGGTGTCGATGGTGCTCATCGGCACCGATGCCTTCCAGGAGTGCGACACCGTCGGCATCACCCGCTCGGTGACCAAGCACAACGAGCTGGTGACCCGGGCCGAGGACATCCCCAATGGCCATCCGGCGTTCTACATCGCCACCACCGGGCGGCCCGGGCCCGTGCTGGTCGACATCCCCAAGGACATCGTCGACCCCATGAACCCCCGTTCATACGGCACCGGCCCTCCGACGCCGAGGTGGCCGACAGCCTGCCTCGCCACAAGCCGACCACCAAGGGCCATCCGCTGAAGATCCGCGAGGCGGCCGAGCTGATCAACCGCTCCGTCCGGCCGGTCATCTACGCCGCGGCGGCATCCTCAAGGCCAGGGCGGCGGAGGCGTTGCGGGCGCTGGCCGAGCTGTGCGACATCCCCGTCGTCACCACGCTCATGGCCCGCGGCGCCTTCCCCGATGACCACCCGCTGTGCCTGGGCATGCCCGGCATGCACGGCAACTTCACCGCCGTCAACGCCATGCAGGAGGCCGACCTGCTGGTGGCGCTGGGCACCCGGTTCGACGACACCGGACGGCTCGACGGCTTCGCCCCCGACGCCAAGATCATCCACGTCGACATCGACCCGGCCGAGCTGGGCAAGATCCGTCGGCCCGACGTGCCCATCGTGGGCGACTGCCGCCTGGTCATCGAGGACATGGTGAAGGCGCTGCAGGCGCTCGGCGGTGCCGACGCCCAGCCCGATCGCAGCGCCTGGAAGCAACAGCTGCAGTCGGGCTGGCGCGAGCGCGCTTCCCCTCACCTACGAGAACGTCGAGGCCGGTGAGGGCCACGTCAAGCCCCAGTACGTTGGAGCGCCTGCGCAGCCTTCCGGCGCCGTCGGACACGATCGTCGCCTCCGGGGTGGGCCAGCACCAGATGTGGACCAGCCAGTACCAGTTCAACCACCCCTACACCTGGGTGAACTCCGGCGGCCTGGGCACGATGGGCTTCTTCCATCCCCGCCGCCATCGGCGCCAAGGTGGGCCGTCCTGACCGTGCATGGTGTGGGCCGTCGCATTTGGCGACGGTTGCTTCCAGATGACCGCCCAGGAGCTGGTCACCGCATCGGCCGAGCGCATCCCGGATCAAGGTGGCGATCCTCAACAACGCCTACCTGGGCATGGTCTCGCCAGTGGCAGGAGATGTTCTACGACGAGCGGTACTCCGAGGTGTACTTCTCTCCTGACCCGCCCGACTACGTGAAGTGGTCGGAGGCGATGGGTTGCGTGGCCATGCGGGTGGAGTCCACCGACGAGGTCGACGCCGATCGAGAAGGCCAACAGCATCAACGACCGTCCGGTGGTCATCGAGTTCCGCACCGATGCACGTAGAAGGTGTTCCCGATGGTGCCGTGGCCGGTAAGACGAACTCGGAGGTCGTCGTGGACCCGACCCAGCAGCCTGATCTCGACCGCCTGCGGTCGCTGGGGCGGTGAGCGCGATGGTCCCGACCGGTACCACCGGAGACGAACGCGCCCAGCTACCACACCCTGGTGGTGCTGGTGGAGGAAATTCAAGCCGGGCGTGCTGGTTCGGGTGGCGGGCCTCTTCGCCCGCCGCGGCTTCAACATCCACTCGCTGGCCGTGGCCCCCACCGAGGACGACCGGGTCAGCCGCATCACCATCGTGGCCGACACCGCCGGTGCCGGTGGAGTAGATCGTCAAGCAGCTGTACAAGCTGATCCACGTGGTCAAGATCAACGAGCTTCGTGCCGCCGACTCCGTCGAGCAGGAGCTGCTCATGGCCACGGTAAAGGCTGCGGCCGGGTGCGCACGCAGATCCTGAGCTCACCCAGATCTTCGGCGGCAAGGTGCTCAACACCGGCGCCACCGAGATGATGGTCCGCCTCGCCGGCTCCCCGAAGAAGCCTGACGACTTCGAGGAACTGCTCCGCCCCTTCGGCATCTCGGCCATCCAGCGCACCGGCCGGGTGGCGTTGCCCCGTCTCGACCGGGCGGCCGGTTCGACGTTGCGGGTGGTCGGGTAGCGCCGCCACACGCTGACGCCACGGCAAGCGTACCCGGGTCGCCTCGAGCGACCGGGCCTGCCGCTTTGTCGACGATCCGCGCCGCTCTTGCAACACACGCCGTACACCGCCGAGGTCCGGAAACGTTGAACACCGTCATGCAGCGCCAAGGGCCTTTGCATCAATTCGGGTAGGTGGGAGCTACAGGAGCAATGCAACGTCAACGTCGTTGGCGCGCCATCGGTGCGTCACTGGTCCTCGGGACCGCGGCCGCTGCGGTGGCCACCGGGGCCGCGGGCACGCCCGCCGGCGCCCAGTCCACGCCGATCGTGCCGAACTTCGGTGTCGTGGACGTCCCCGCCGGGGATGTCATGGCCCCGAGCGGCTACTACCGCACGAACTCGGCCGGGGTCACCCTCACGGGCACCGCAGCCGGTGTCACCGTGACGCTGACCGAAGGCGCCAACACCTTCACCCTGGACCTCGCCCCGCCCACGGGTGGCTCGCTGGCAGTCGGCACCTACACCGGCACCGCGCTCGCCCCGACGGCGAGCGCGCCGATGCTGAAGGTGGCGAAGGGCGCGGCGATCTGCAACGCGCCGAGCGGTCAGTTCACCGTCAGCGACATCGGGTTCACCGGACCGAACGTGACCCGGATGGCCGCCACCTGGCGGCTCACCTGCACGTCGGTGGCCAACAACCCCGTCTCGAGCGGCATGTTCTACTTCGGTCAGACGGCCGGCCCCATCGGCACGCCGCAGGTCGGCGAGTTCTACCCGATGACCCCGAAGCGCCTGCTGGACACGCGTGACAGCGCCCCGCTCGGCCCCGGTGGGTCGACCAACCTGCAGGTGGCCGGTGGCAGCTCGGGCGTGCCCGCCAACGCCATCGCCGTGGTGCTCAACGTGACCGGCGTGGTGCCCAGCCAGGCCACGTTCCTCACCGTCTACCCGACCGGCTCGGCCAAGCCGACCGTGTCGAACCTCAACCCCGCCGCCGGTGACATCGTCCCCAACCTGACCACGGTCAAGGTGGGCACCAGCGGCAACGTCACCCTCTACAACGAGGCGGGCACCACCAACGCCGTGGTCGATGTCATGGGCTACTACCTGCCCGATGACAACGGCGCCCAGGGTCTGCGCTTCAACCCGATCAGCCCCCAGCGCCTGCTCGACAGCCGCAACGGCACCGCCTTCGGGCCCGGCGAGTCGCGCGAGCTGGTGGTCGACGCCTCCGCCGACGCCGCCGTGCTCAACGTGACCGGCATCGCCCTCAACACCGCCACCTACATCACGGTGTCGCCGTTCGGCGAGGCCGTGCCGGTGGTGTCCAACCTCAACGTCAGCCCGCTGCAGACCATCCCCAACCTGGTGGTGGTCAAGCTGACCGGCGGCAAGGCCAACCTGTACAACGCGGCCGGCAACACCCACTTGGTCGTGGACCTGGTGGGCACGTTCAAGACCACCGGCCCCACCCCCGCCGGCGGCCGGTTCGTGCCCATCACGCCCGCCCGTGCCTATGACAGCCGCACGCCGATCCTGCCCGGTCAGCCGGTCGGGGCGCTCGGGGCCGGCGGCAGCCGCGACCTCGGGCTGCTCGGCGTGCTCAACGCCTACCCGTTCGAGTTCGGCGGCTGGGTGGGCAACGTCACCGTGGCCGACACCACCGCCGAGAGCTTCCTGACCGTGCACCCCACCGGTTTCGGTCGCCCGGGCTCGTCCAACCTCAACTGGAAGGCGGGCGAGATCCGTCCGAACCTGGTGATGATGGGCACCGACTCCTACGGGTTCAACACCTTCTACAACGAGGCCGGCAGCACCGCCGTCATCGTCGACATCGCCGGTTGGTTCACCCGCTGATCCAACCGACATCGCTCTGAGACGGGCGCGGGTCCTTCGGGGCCCGCGCCCGTTTCGCGTGTCTGCTCCGGATGCTCCACACCATTCGCCACGGTATGGCCTCGGCGATGAACGGCGTTCCGTGTGCTCGCTGCCGGACCGATCTCCCCGGCTTCGCTCCCGGATAGCACCCGGTGGGGTCAACTTTTCTCTCCAAACGGTGTTTCGTGTTGCGAAGGTGTCTCTACACTGCGTCGAGACCGTTTCGGTGCGGACCTGCGGTGGGTACCTGTGGCCCATCGCGGAAGCGGTTGCCTGGCAACGACGAACGATCGGGTGGTCCATGTCGAAAGCGAAGTTCTCGCGCGGTGCCGTGGCGGCATCGCTGCTGGTAGGGCTCGGCGCCACCGCGCTGAGCGGTACGACGGCGGGAGCGCAGTCCACCGCATCCGATGCGTACCTCACGGCCCCGGCGGGCAGTGCGCTCGGGGCCGGTGAGTATGCGTTCGCACAGGCCGGTGTGTCGGCCTCCGGCAACGACGCCGGCATCACCGTGATCATGAGCGTCGGTTCCGGTGATGACTTCACGCTGCAGCTGGCCCCGAAGACCGGTAGCTCGTTCGGCACCACCAACGCCACCGAGACCGCCACCGCCGAGACGGCCAGCGCGCAGGCCGCGCAGCTGACGCTGACCCGGCAGGGCCGTACCTGCACCACGCCGACCGGGGAGTTCACGCTCGACAGCGCCATCTTCGGCGGGGGCGGTGGTGCCCTCAGCGCGATGGCCGTCCGGTTCAAGGTGGACTGCGCCAACGACAGCGGGCTCAGCGCCGAGGGTTTCGCCTACTGGCAGCAGCCGTTGGGACCGCTGGGCAGCCCGCAGCTCGGTGAGTTCACCCCGATCGCGCCGGTGCGCCTGCTCGACACCCGCACCACCACCGCGCTCGGTCCGGCCGGCAGCGTCGACATCGACATCACCGCCAACAGCAGCGGCGTGCCGGCCAACGCCCTCGCCGTCGTGGTCAACGTGACCGGTGTGGCGCCGAGCGCGGACACGTTCCTCACCCTGTACCCGAAGGGCCAGAGCCGGCCCGTGGTGTCGAACCTCAACCCCCGCAAGGACGACACCGTGGCCAACCTGGCCACGGTGAAGGTGGGCGCCGACAACGCCATCACGCTCTACAACGACCAGGGCACCACCCATGCGGTGCTCGACGTCGTCGGGTACTACGCGGCCGACAACACGGCGGCGGGCGGCGACCGGTTCGTGGCGCAGAACCCGCAGCGCAAGTACGACACCCGCCTGCCGGGCCTGACCCCGCTGGCCGAGGGTGAGACGCGCCAGATCGATCTCGGCACCACCGCCGACGCGGTCGTGCTCAACGTGACGGTCACCGCGCCCACCAAGGGCGGCTACCTCACCGTCTTCCCCGGCGCGACCGCCACCGCACCGACCGCGTCGAACCTCAACTTCGTCGCCGGCCAGACCATCGCCAACCTGGTGGTGATGAAGGCCGACAACGGCGTGGTGAAGCTCTACAACCCGGCCGGCACCACCCACGTGGTGCTGGACCTGGTGGGCACCTACGTCCTCGACAACGGTGGCGGCGACACCTCCGGCCGCTACGTCGCCGTCGACCCGGTGCGGGCCTATGACAGCCGGGAAGGCCTGACCCGTCTGGCCAACAACGAGTCGCGCAAGCTGTCGCTGCTCCACCTCACCGGCAAGTACCCCTTCGAGTACACCTCGGTGGCGGCCAACATGACCGCAACCAACACCGGTGCCGCCGGGTTCCTCACCGCGTTCCCCGCATCGGAGCTGATCCCGCCGTTCACGTCGAACCTCAACTGGCTGGCCGGCGAGACCCGGCCCAACCAGATCTATGCGGGCACGAGCTCCGACGGCTTCACCAAGTTCTACAACGAGGGCGGCACCACCGACCTGATCCTCGATGTGGCCGGGTACTTCACGATCTGAACCGGTGGCGTGCCGGCCGCACCGGCGGTCGGCACGCCCGGCGGTACGGCGTTGGTGAGCGGCGCCGCCGTCGGCACTATGATCGGCAGCCGCCCGCACCGGCAAGGGTGCGGGCGGTTTTTCGTTCGACCGCTCGAAGGAGCTCCCCCGTGGCCACCATCTACTACGAGAAGGACGCCGACCGCTCGCTGATCGCCGGCCGCAAGGTCGCCATCATCGGCTACGGCAGCCAGGGCCACGCCCACGCCCTCAACCTGCGTGACTCGGGCATCGATGTGCGGGTCGGCCTGCGCGAGGGCTCGTCATCGGTGGGCAAGGCCCGCGAGGCGGGCCTGAAGGTCCTGCCCATGGCCGAGGCCGCCGCCGAAGCCGATCTCATCATGATGCTGGTGCCCGACACCGAGCACGGCGCGATCTTCGAGAAGGAGATCCTGCCCAACCTCACCGCCGGCAAGGCGCTGTTCGTGTCCCACGGCTTCAGCGTGCGCTTCGGTACGGTGAAGCCGCCGGCCGACGTCGACGTGGCCATGGTCGCCCCCAAGGGCCCCGGCCACCTGGTGCGCCGCACCTACGAGGAGGGCGGTGGCGTGCCGTGCCTCATCGCCGTGTCCCAGGACGCCACCGGCAACGCCCGCGGCTTGGCCCTGGCCTACGCCGATGCCATCGGCGGTGCCCGGGCCGGCGTGCTCGAGACCACGTTCGAGGAGGAGACCGAGACCGATCTGTTCGGCGAGCAGGTCGTGCTCTGCGGCGGTCTCACCGAGTTGGTGCGGGCCGGGTTCGAGACGCTGGTCGAGGCGGGCTACCAACCCGAGGCCGCGTACTTCGAGTGCCTGCACGAGCTGAAGCTGATCGTCGACCTGATGTACGAGCAGGGCATCAGCGGCATGCGCTACTCGGTGAGCGATACCGCCGAGTACGGTGACCTGACCCGCGGCCCCCGCGTCATCGACGACCACGTGCGGCAGAACATGAAGACGATCCTCAAGGAGATCCAGGAGGGCCGCTTCGCCGAGGAGTGGATCAACGAGTCCAAGACCGGCCGGCCCAACTTCCTGCGTCTCGAGGCCGAGGGCAAGCAGCACCAGATCGAGGTGGTCGGTGAGGAGCTGCGGGCCATGATGCCCTGGATCGACGCGGGCAAGACCAAGGTGCAGGACGCCTCCGGCGGCCAGGGCTGAGCCCCCGTCGACCAATCGTGATGACACGAGCCCGGCGCCTCGGCGCCGGGCTCGTGCGCGTCCCGGGGCGGCGAAGCCGCCAGCAACATCCTCAGCCGTGTTGGTTGCTGGGGGCTGCGCCCCCAGACCCCATCGGCGCCCGGCTCCGCGAGCTCGCTCGGTCGCCCGGCTTCGCCCACGGCCCGGCATGGGGTAGGGGCCCCGTGCTCGGGAGGAGGATGGGGTTGGGGCCCCATCCGGGGCGGCGGAAGCCGCCAGCAAGCACAGCTCAGCCGTGTTGGCTGCTGGGGGCTGCGCCCCCAGACCCCATCGGCGCCCGGCTCGCGAGCTCGCTCGGTCGCCCGGCTTCGCTAGCGCTCAGCCGTAGTACACGGCGCGGCTGTTCTCGGGCGGCAGCAGCTGGGTGGGATCGAGATCGCCGGTGCCGTTCGGGCAGTCGTCGCCGATGTACGGGCCGGCGGGCGGCTGGCGGTCGGTGTTGGTCAGCGCCCACCACGTGAACGAGGCCGGTAGCCGCGAGAGGTGCTCGTTGGGGATGAGCGCCTCGACCACGTCGCCCGACTGCGCGGCGATCGTGCCGAGCCGGTCGCCCGAAGCCGACGCGAAATCGACCAGGCTGGTCTCCCACACGGTGCCGTGCTCGGTGACCGAGAACGCGTAGAGCACCTCGTCACCCGAGGCGAGCAGCAGCTGCCACAGGTTGGTGGCCGGCGCACCGCCGGTCAGGCCGGCATCGGCCTGCACCGCACCGTCCAGCCGGAAGCGGACCCGGAGGCCGCCGGCCTCGCGCTGCAGCTCGACGGCGCGCAGGTCCATGTCGCCGAGGTTCTCGGTGGTGGCCTCACCATCGGGGTCGCTGCACTGCGAGGATCCCAACACCACGGGGGCCCCGCTCGGGCTCGTGCCGCCGGTGGCGCCCACCCCGCTGCCGCCCGTTCCAGCCGGCGCCGCGCCGCCGTTCCCGGTGGCGCTCCCCGCGGGCTGCTCGCCGCTCGCACCGGCGCCGTCTGCTTCGGCGTTGTCAGCGCCGGCGCCGCTCCCGGCGTCGCCCGTGCCGGAGCCGGCAGGCGCCTGTTCGCTCGCCGTGGATGCGGTCACCGAGCCGGTGCCGCCGGACGCCGCCTCCGTGCCAGCAGCGTCGCCGACGGACTCGCGCGGCTTGGTCGCGCCCGCGGCGTCCTCGGCGCTCTTGGCGGCGGGCGCGCCGGTGGGCGTGGCCGCCCCGGCCAGCTCACCCTCGCGGTCGGCACCGCCGGCACCGCCGACCGCCACCACCGCCAGCGCGCCCACCGAGCACACGGCGGCCACCATCCACGACGCACCCATCCAGGCGGTGCGCCGCCCGGGTGCTCCCTGGGGACGCCGTCGCACCGTGAGCATCACGGTGACTCGCCCCACACGCCGGCGGTCGATGACATGACGATCAGGTTACCGACGATCTCCGCCGTCGTCGCATCGCCGCCGGCAACTCACCAAAATCCGACTGGGAGGGTCGGGAATACGCCGACTAGGCTCGCGGCCACCAGAGCACACCCACCGACGCCCGTCGGTCGGCCGATCCGAGGGGGAGCGCACCCAATGAGCAACGACGCCTGGGGATTCGAGACTCGACAGGTCCACGCCGGGGCGAGCGCCGATCCGCCGTACCGGGCCCGCAACACGCCCATCTACCAGACGACCTCGTTCGTGTTCGAGGACTCGGCCCACGGGGCACGGCTGTTCGCCCTGCAGGAGCCGGGCAACATCTACACCCGGATCATGAACCCGACCCAGGCGGTGTTCGAGGCCCGCATGGCGTCACTCGAGGGCGGCATCCCCACCGCCGCCGGCGGCATGGTGCCCGGCGCCCTGGCGGTCGGCTCCGGCCAGGCGGCGGAGATGTTGGCCATCCTGAACCTGGCCGAGGCCGGTGACCACGTGGTCTCCTCCGGCTCGCTCTACGGCGGCACCTACAACCTGTTCCACTACACGCTGCCCAAGATGGGCATCGAGGTCTCCTTCGTGGAGAACGCCGACGACATCGACGAGTGGCGCTCGAAGATCCGGCCGAACACCAAGGCGCTGTACGGCGAGACCATCCCGAACCCGAAGAACGACGTGCTCGACATCGAGCCCATCGCCGCGCTGGCCGACGAGGTCGGTGCGCCGTTGATCGTGGACAACACCGTGGCCTCGCCCTACCTGTGCAACCCGATCAAGCACGGCGCCCACATCGTGGTGCACTCGGCCACCAAGTTCATCGGCGGGCACGGCGCGGCCATCGGCGGCGTGATCGTCGACGGCGGGAACTTCGACTTCGGCAAGTGGGCCGACAAGTTCCCCAACTACAACCAGCCCGACCCGAGCTACCACGGCCTCAACTACTGGCCGATGCTCGGCGCCGGCTGCTTCATCGTCAAGGCCCGGATCCAGCTGCTGCGCGACCTCGGGGCGTCGACCACGCCGTTCAACTCGTGGTTGTTCCTCCAGGGCGTGGAGACCCTCAGCCTGCGCATGGAGCGCCACGTGTCCAACGCCCAGCGGGTGGCGGAGTTCCTCGCCGGCCGCGACGAGGTGTCCCAGGTGTTCTACGCCGGGCTGCCGTCCTCGCCCTCGTACGCCAAGGCGCAGAAGTACCTGCCCCGGGGTGCGGGCTCGGTGCTGGCCTTCGAGATCAAGGGCGGCGCCGACGCCGGCCAGCGGTTCGCCGATTCGCTCGAGCTGCACTCCAACCTGGCCAACATCGGCGACGTGCGCTCGCTGGTGATCCACCCGGCGTCCACCACCCACAGCCAGTTGACGCCCGAGGAGATGGCGCTGTCGGGCGTGTCCCCGGGGATGATCCGGCTGTCGGTCGGCATCGAGTCGATCGATGACATCCTCGCCGATCTCGAGGCCGGCTTCCGCGCCGCCAAGGGCTGAACGCACCGCCGGGCGACGTGCCGACCGGTACGTCGCCCGGCTCGGCCCGCTCACGGCGGATCGCCGCCGAATCGGCCCGGGTGTGTGACCTGTGTCGCTTCGCGGCGTGGACGGCGGTCACCGTTTCCGGATTCGGCGGCACCTGACGGTACCGTCAGCACCCATGAGCTCCCCCCGGCTTGACGAGCCCGACCTCCCCCTGCTGCACGACCGCGCCTACCAGGTCCGCTCGTATCGCCGCAGCGACACCGAGGTCCTCATCCGCGGACGGGTCACGGACGTCAAGCCGCCGGGCACCTTCATCCCCCACGACCCCAAGCCCATGACCATCCACGACATGGTGCTCGACATCGTGGTGAAGATGCCCGAGCTCGTCATCACCGAGGCGTCACTGCAGATGCAGACCCACCCCCATGACGAGTGCACCCACGTCGTCGACCACTACGCCAAGCTCGTCGGCCTGTCCATCATGCGGGGCTTCACCCACCAGGTGCGCGAGCTGTTCGGCGGTCCCCGGGGCTGCACCCACAGCACCGCCCTGCTGCAGGCCATGGCGCCGGTCGCCATCCAGTCCGTGTGGGCCATGATGGCGCCCGCCGAGGGCGAGACCCCCGTGGCCATGACCGTCGACGCCCAGCGCGAGCGGCTGCAGTTCAACCGCAACACCTGCCACGTGTGGGCCGAGGACGGTCCGATGTTCCACCGGCTCGACGAGGGGCAGCTGGTGCCCCCGCCCAAGTGGGGTGTCGCCCGGATGATCGAGCTCGGCATGGACCCCGACGACTGGTACAACCGCTCACCGGGCTGAGGCCCGGCCCCCGGGGACATCCATGCTGCCCATCGGCGACGTCAACCCCGCCCGGCGCCCGCCGGTGGTCACGGTGCTCATCATGCTCGTCTGCGTGGGCGTCTACGTCGGGTTCCAGGTCAACTCCGATCCCACGCTGGTGCGCACCGAGGTCGGTGTGGTGCAGATCCCCGCTTCCGATGCGTTCACCCTGCACTGGGCGGCGGTGCCCTGCGAGATCACCAGCGCCCAGCCGCTGTCGGTGCGCGAGATCGTGCAGACCTACAACCAGGGCGACGACACCGCCTGCGATCGCGGCAACCGCGACGACCCGCTGTTCCTGCCGGACAAGCGCGTCTACGCCGCGCTGGTGGTGTCGTTGTTCCTGCACGGCGGGTTGGCCCACCTCGGCTTCAACATGCTGTTCCTGTGGATCTTCGGCAACAACATCGAGGACCGGCTGGGCTCGTTCCGCTTCCTGCTGTTCTACCTCGCCGGTGGGGTGGTGGCGACCGTCGCCCACATCGCCGTGCAGCCGAGCTCCACGATCCCGTTGATCGGCGCGTCCGGCGCCATCGCCGCGGTGATGGGCGCGTACCTCGTGTGGTACCCGAACGCGCCGGTGCGGCTGCTGGTGCTGTTCTTCCTGCCGGCCACCGTGCGGGCCAAGTGGTTCCTCGCCCTGTGGTTCGTCCTGCAGTTCTTCACCGACGCCGCCTCCGGCGTGGCCTGGGTGGCACACGTGGGCGGGTTCGTGTTCGGCGTGGTCGCCGGCCTGGTCATCGGCCGGCCCGCCCCACCGCCGCTGCCGCCACCGCTGCCCACGTACCGCTCGCCCTACGGCTGAGCCGCGCCCGACGCGGCGGCGCCGGACCGTTGGCGCCGGAGCGGGCGGGCGATGTGCTCCTACACTGGAAACGGCACCCCATCGTGTTTGCGCGTGCGAACACCCGTTCTGATGACTAGCGTGAGGACATGGTCATGACCATTGATGCCGCGATGGAGGCGGAAGTCGAACGGGAGCACTACAGCATGGCGGGCCAGCAACACCGGGATCTGGTGACCCGGCTCTACGAGGGGCTGCGGCTGCTGTTCGCCGACCGCACCGATCGGTTGGTGCTGGCCGAGGTCACCACGATGACCGCCAGTGGTCGGATGATGATCCCCGACATCGCTGTGGTGTTCGGTCTGCCCCAACAGCAGCACCGCTCCTACCGGGTGGGCACCACCGGGCCGGCCCCCCGGGTCGTGCTCGAGGTCGTCTCGTCCATGGACACCGACGAGATCAACGCCACCAAGCTGGGCAGGCACCTGGAGCTGGGCACCGAGGAGCTGTGGTTCCTCCACGTGCGCACCGGCAGCATCGAGCGCTTCATCGTGCTCGACGGTGCCTTCGTGCCAGTCCCGGCGCCGAGTTGCGCCGCGCTCGAGGACATCCGCTTCGAGCCCCGGGGCGGCACCGTCGAGCCGGTCTTCGCCGATGGCACGCCGTTCCCCCTGCACGCCGCGGCCGAGGCGGCCAGAGCCACCGCCGAGGCGGCACGGGCGGCGAGGCTGGCCGAGCGGCTCCGCGCCGCCGGGCTCGATCCCGACGACTGACCCGAGCCCTCGGTCCCGCCAGGGTCATGGCGGATCAGCCGAGCGCGCCCACCACGTGATCGATGCAGGCGGTCAGCGCCTCCACATCGGCCGGGTCGATGGCGGGGAAGAGCGCCACGCGCAGCTGGTTGCGGCCGAGCTTGCGGTAGCTCTCGGTGTCCACCACCCCGTTCGCCCGCAGGATCTTCGCCACCTCGTTGGCGTCGACCGACGGGTCGAGGTCGATGGTGGCCACCACGTGACTGCGCTTGGCCTCGTCGGCCACGTACGGCGTGGCGAACGACGACTTCTCCGCCCACCCGTAGATGAGCTCGGCCGAGCGGTCGCAGCGCGACGCCGCCCACTCGAGCCCGCCGTTGCCGTTGATCCACTCGGTCTGGTGCACGGCCAGGAACACGGTGGCCAGCGCGGGGGTGTTGTTGGTCTGGTCGAGCCGCGAGTTGTCGAGGGCGATCTTCAGATCGATCGACGCCGGGATCCACCGATCGGAGGCCGCCAGCCGCTCGATGCGCTCGACCGCGGCCGGCGAGCAGCAGGCGATGAACAGCCCGCCGTCGGAGGCGAAGCACTTCTGGGGCGCGAAGTAGTAGCAGTCCACCTCGGCGGGGTCCCAGCGCAGGCCGCCGGCCGCCGAGGTGGCGTCGACTGCCACCAGCTGGCCGTCGGTGGCCCCGTCGGGCCGGCGCAGCGGCATGGCCACCCCGGTCGAGGTCTCGTTGTGGGTCAGGGCGTAGAGATCGACCGACGCGTCGGCCGTCGCCTCGGGGTGGGTGCCGGGCTCGCTGCGCACCACCACCGGGTCGGCCAGGAACGGCGCCGCGGCTGCGGCAGCGGCGAACTTGGAGGAGAACTCACCGAAGGACAGGTGCAGGCTCCGCTGTTCGATCAACCCGAACGTGGCCGCGTCCCAGAACACGGTCGAGCCGCCGTTGCCCAGCACCACCTCCCAGCCGTCGGGCAGCCCGAACAGCTCGCTGACCCCGGCTCGGAGCCGGCCGACCTGCGAGCGCACCCCGGCCTGGCGATGCGACGTGCCGAGGAACGTCGGTGCCGCCTCCGCCAGCGCCGCCACCGCCTCCGGGCGGACCTTCGACGGGCCGCAACCGAAGCGGCCGTCAGCGGGCAGGAGCGACGCAGGGATGGTGATGGGTTGGCGCACGGGCCCATTCTGCCGGGACCGACCGGGGCACCCGCACGTTTTCGGGCACCCGCACGTTTCCGGCGCGCCCGCACGTTTTCGGTCACGGTGACGGCACGCTTCGTGCCATCGGGGCGATTCTGCTTCCGGGATCACCCGCCGGCTGCGGTAGAACAGGAGGGTGACGTCCCCCACCTCCCGCGTGTCGCGCCGTGTCGGCGCCATTGCCCCCTCGGCCACCCTTGCCGTCGACGCCAAGGCCAAGGCGCTCAAGGCGGCGGGCAAACCGGTCATCGGCTTCGGCGCCGGCGAACCCGACTTCCCGACCCCCGAGCACATCGTCGCCGCGGCCGTCGCCGCCTGCAACGATCCGGCGAACCATCGCTACACGCCGGCGGGTGGCCTGCCCGAGCTGAAGTCGGCGGTGGCGGACAAGACCAAGCGGGACAGCGGGGTGGCGGTCGCGGCGTCGCAGGTGCTGATCACCAACGGCGGCAAGCACGCCGTGGCCGCCAGCTTCGAGACGCTGCTCGACCCGGGTGACGAGGTGCTCGTGCCCGCCCCGTACTGGACCACCTACCCCGAGGCCATCGCCCTGGCCGGCGGCGTGACCACCGAGATCGCCACCACGGTGGAGTCGGGGTTCCGGGTGTCGATCGAGCAGCTCGAGGCCGCCTGCACCGAGCGCACCAAGGTGCTGCTGTTCGTGTCGCCGTCCAACCCCACCGGCGCGGTGTACCCGAAGGAGGAGATCGAGGCCATCGGCCGCTGGGCGCTCGATCGCGGCCTGTGGGTCATCACCGACGAGATCTACGAGCACCTGACCTACGGCACCCACGAGCACCATTCGATCGTGCGGCTCGTCCCGGAGCTGGCCGATCAGACCGTCATCCTCAACGGTGTGGCCAAGACCTACGCCATGACCGGCTGGCGGGTGGGCTGGATGATCGGCCCGAACGACGTGATCGAGGCGGCCACCAACCTGCAGTCCCACACCACCTCCAACGTGTCCAACGTGGCCCAGCGGGCGGCGCTGGCCGCGGTGGCCGGCGATCTCGAGGCGGTGGCGATGATGCGGGCCGCGTTCGAGCGCCGTGGGCAGGTGATGTACAAGCTCCTCAACGAGATCGACGGCGTGACCGCTCTGGAGCCGCAGGGCGCGTTCTACTGCTTCCCGTCCTTCGAGGGTGTGCTGGGCCGCTCCGTCGGCGGGGTCACGCCGCGCAGCACCGTGGAGCTGGCCGAGGTCATCCTGGAGAAGGCCGAGGTGGCGCTGGTGCCCGGCGAGGCGTTCGGAGCCCCCGGGTACATGCGGTTGTCCTTCGCCCTGTCCGACGCTGATCTGACCGAGGGCGTGGGCCGCGTGGCCGAGCTGCTCGGCCGCCGGTCCTGAGCCGGCGATGAGCGGCACCGCCGGTGTGGCGCAGGCCCCGTACGGGAGTTGGTCGTCACCGATCTCCGCCGAGCTGATCGTGTCCGCTGCGGTCGGCCTGGGCGACGTGTGGGTCGACGGGGCGCACACCTGGTGGTCGGAGCTGCGGCCCACCGAAGCCGGCCGGGTGGAGCTGGTGCGTGACGGCGTGGACCTGCTCGGCGCGCCGTTCTCGGCCCGCACCCGGGTGCATGAGTACGGCGGTGGCGCGTGGTGGCTGCACGGCGAGACGGTGTACTTCGCCAACTGGTCGGACCAGCGCCTCCACCGTCTCGATCCCGACGGCACCGCGCCACGCCCGATCACGCCGGAGCCCGCCGTGCCGGCCGGGTTGCGCTACGCCGACGGCCGGGTGAGCCCCGACGGGCGGTGGATCGTGTGCATCCGCGAGGACCATGAGGCGGCCGCCGGCGGCACTGGCGTTGAGGGCGGCGGGCACGCCGAGCCCGTCAATGCGGTGGTGGCCCTGCCCGCCGATGGCAGCGGCCCGCCGGTGGTGCTGCACGACGCGCACGACTTCGTCTCCTCGCCGAGGCTCAGCGCCGATGGCTCGTGGCTGACGTGGGTGGCGTGGAACCACCCGAACATGCCCTGGGACGACACCGAGCTGTGGGTGGCTCGCTTCGCCGACGGCGCCATCAGCGATGCCCGCTGCCTCATCGCCGCCTCCGCCGGTGAATCGATCGTGCAGCCGGAGTGGGGCCCCGACGGCAACCTCTACTTCTGCTCGGACCGGTCGAACTGGTGGAACCTGTACCGCTTCAGCTGCGGGCGCGACGAGGGCCCGGTGGGGTTCCCGGTGCCGCTGACCACCCTCGACAGCGAGATCGCCCTGCCCGGCTGGGTGTTCGGCCGTAGCCGCTACGGCTTCGACGCCGATGGCGCATCGGTGGTCTTCGCCCACGGCGGGGACGAGCACCTGCACCTCGGTGTGCTGGAGCTGGCCACGCACCGGCTCACCACCATCGAGACCGGTCTGGCCACGTTCGAGGCGCTGCGGGTCCGTACCGGACCGAATGGTATGGAGGTGGTCGGGGTGGGGGCCGGTTTCGCCACCGAGGCGGCCGTGCTGGCCATCTCGCTGCCTGACGGGCAGCTGCGGCGGATCCGCCCGCCACGGGTGTTGGACCTGCCCGATGGCATCGTGTCCACCCCGGAGCACATCAGCTTCCCCTCGGTCGGCGGCCGCCAGGCCCACGCCTGGTTCTACCCGCCCGCCAACCCGGCGTTCACCGCGCCGGCCGGGGAGCTGCCGCCGCTGGTGGTGCTGTCCCACGGCGGACCCACGGCATCGGCCAACCCGTCGCTCAGCCTGTCGATCCAGTACTGGACCTCTCGCGGCTTCGCCGTGGTCGACGTCGACTACGGCGGCAGCACCGGGTATGGCCGCGCCTACCGCAAGCTGCTGGAGCGGGCGTGGGGCATCGTCGACGTGGAGGACTGCTGCGCAGCGGCGGAGTGGCTCGCTGCGCAGGGCCGCTGCGACGCCGGGCGCATGGTGATCCGCGGCGGCTCGGCCGGCGGGTTCACCACCCTCGCCGCGCTCACGTTCCGCTCGACGTTCAAGGCCGGCGCCTCCCACTACGGCATCGGTGACCTGGCTGCGCTGGTGGCGGAGACCCACAAGTTCGAGGCCCGCTACTGCGACGGGCTCATCGGGCCGTACCCGGCTGACGCCGCGGTGTACCAGGCCCGTTCGCCGATCCACCATACCGAGGGCCTCGACTGCCCGCTCATCCTGCTGCAGGGCAGCGAGGACGTGATCGTCCCGCCGTCGCAGAGCCGGGCCATGGCCGCCGCCCTCGAGGCCAAGGGCATCCCCCACGCCTACCTCGAGTTCGAGGGCGAGCAGCACGGGTTCCGTCAGGCGGCCAACATCGTCAAGGCGTTGGAGTCGGAGCTGTCGTTCTACGCCCAGGTGTTCCACTTCGAGCTCGGCGACGCCGTCGAGCCGGTGGCCGTCACCTTTGCCGAGCGGCTGTGAGCGGACGTCGGGCGGGGCGTCGGTGAGCTCGTGATGCGGACCGCGCTGCGCCTGCCCCGGCCCCCCGGCGACGACACGCCGGTGGCCCTGGCCGACTTCGTGTCGCGGGCCGCGGCCGAGCGGTTGGCGGTGCGGCTACGGGCCGAGGGGGTCGGTGCGCGGGTGTGGGAGGCCGACGAGGCCGCCGTGCACCTGCCGAGTGGATGCCCCGCCGATCGGCCCCACGGTGATGGTCCGCGCCGCCGATCGTGAGGACGCGTTGACGCTTGCCGTGCTGTTCGCCGAGATCGACGAGGGCGTGAGCCAGCTAGCGCCGCCGCCGGTCGACTTCTGGCACGGCAGCGGCCGGCGGCACCTTGCTGGGCGCCGTGCTGTTGCTGGGCCTGGCCATGGCGGTCAGCCTGTTGCTGCTCATCGTCGCCCAGTACTGATCCGTCGCCGGTGCCGGTGCCGGTGCCGGTGCCGGTGCCGGTGCCGGTGCTCGCGTGCTCGGCAGCACGCTCTGTTGCCGTACCGGTCAGGACGGCCCGCCTGGCCGCGGACCAGGCCCGTTCTCGAGCGCGCCCTCGTTGTGTTCCGCGGTGCAGGACGCCTGCGTTCAGCTGAACGGAGCGTCGGTTGGTGGTTGGTGGTTGGTGGTTGGTGGTTGGGGGTTGGTGGGGGTCCGGCCGGGAGTCTGGGCGGGTTCCCTTCGCGCTCGATTCGGTATCGATTCGGAATTGGTCGTGAGACACGAATTCTGGCCACCGTCGGTGTGGCTGTGCCACTGACCGGAGGTCGTGGTCACCCCGGTGGTGGCCGGACCCGACCGGTCGATGCGGTCGAATCGACGTCGATCGCCGTCGAAGCACGGTGCTGGCGGGGGTGCCGGCCCGGCTGCGCGCGCCGGCCCCCGCAGGCGCAGGGAGCCTGCCGAGCGCCTGCGGCAAGGCTCGCAGGGTCGAAGCGCCGGTGGTCAGGCCGAAACCGAGCAGGGCGGCGCCGGCGGCCCGCGACAGGTAGGCCCCTCCACCTTGGGCCCGGCGAAGGCGTCGCCGGCCAGCAGCGAACCCTCCCGCACCTGTGTGGCCACCGCCTCCACGTGAGGCTGCAGCGGGCCGGAATGCGCCCAGCGCACCAGCTCCACCGCCAGCGGCGTGGCTCCCGCCAGCCATGGCTCCGCCCAGCGAGCAGCCGAGGCGGTGAGCTCGTCGTCGGGATCGTCCCAGTGCTGGAGAGGCGGTGGTTGGTGTGGAACGTCACCGTCACCTCCGAGATGCCCTTCTGGTGGTTGTCGCCGATGAAGCTGAACGGCCTCCTCGGACTGGTGCCCACCGGGCACCGCCACCCCGGAGGAGCCGGTCGAGGCTGCACCAGCAGCGCCAGCACCCGGTGGTAGGTGATGGCGGTAGAGCAGGGTCCAGGGCGATGCCGCCGGCCGCCAGCAGGGCGCCCGGTGAACAGGACCGGTGGGGTCAGCAACACCGAGCGGGCGGTCACCGACCCACCGCCGACCAGGCTCGACGGCGAACCGTGCGCCCCCGCCGTCCTGCGGCCGGATGGCCCCGACCGCGGTGGCCGTGCGCACGTCGAGCCCGTCGGCCAGCCACAGGCCAGCGCCGCTACCCCGCGCCTGCGTAGCAGGTAGCCGTCGACCTCACGTTGAAGCCCCAGCGGCACCACTCGTATTAGCCCGCCTCGCCGGCGCCTGCCCAAGGCTCGCCGAACGTGTCGGACCGCACCGTGAACCCCAGGCGCCGTGGTCGAGCACCCGTCGTTCGTGCTGCCTGGTGGCCAGCCGGCCCCCGGGCGCCGGCCCCGCCTCCAGGACGACCACCGGCACACCGGCGTCCTGCAGGCGCCGGGCGGCGACCAGGCCGGCAGGCCAGCCCCACGATCACGGTTGGGTTCACCACGGCCACCGACCCTACGCTGGGACGCCGTGCCTGCGCCGAGGAGATCCCGGGCGCCGCGGCGTGACGCCGCTGCCCACACGAACCGATTCCGCCAGTTGTGAAGGACGTCGCTGCCATGGCTCGGATCCTGGTCACCGAGGAGATCGCCGACACCGGCCTGGACCGGCTGCTCGAGCGCCGGCCACCACGTGGACGTGCATCGCCCCCTCGCCCGAGCAGGCTCCTGGAAGCGTGATCAAGGGGGCTTAGCACGCTGATCATCCGTTCCGCCACCCAGGTCCGCCGCCGAGCACTGGCCGCCGCCGACGGGCTGGTGGTGGTGGGTCGAGCCGGCATCCGGGCTCGACAACGTGGACGTCGACGCCGCCACCCACCTCGGCGTGATGGTGGTCAACGCGCCGGAGTCGAACATCCTCTCCGCCGCCGAGCACACCATGGCCCTGCTGCTGTCCCAGGCCCGCAACGTGCCCCAGGCCCACGCCGCGCTGGTGGCCGGGCGCTGGGAGCGCTCCAAGTGGGAGGGCGTGGAGCTGGCCGACAAGACCCTCGGCGTGATCGGGCTCGGCCGCATCGGCCGCCTGGTGGCCCAGCGCGCCGCCGGGTTCGGCATGCGGATCATCGCCCACGACCCCTACGTCTCCGCCGAGCGGGCCCGCCGGCTCTCCATCGATGTGGTGGAGCTCGACGACCTACTGGCCAGGCCCGACTGTCACCCCTGCACGTGGCCAAGACCCCCGAGACGGTGGGCCTGCTCAACGCCGATCGGCTGGCCAAGACCAAGCAGGGCGTGCGGATCATCAACGTGGCGCGGTGGCCTGATCGATGAGGCCGCCCTGGCCGACGCCATCCGCTCGGGCCAGGTGGCGGGGGCCGCCCTGGACGTGTTCGCCGCCGAGCCCACCACCGACTCACCGTTGTTCGAGCTGGCCCAGGTCGTGGTCACCCCGCACCTCGGTGCCTCCACCCGGGAGGCCCAGGACAAGGCGGGCGAGACGATCGCCGAGATGGTCGGCCTCGCCCTCAACAGCGACTTCGTGCCTCGCGGTGAACGTGTCCGCCGGTGAGGTGTCCGAGACCACCAAGCCGTTCCTGGCGCTGGCCGAGCGGCTCGGCGCACTGTTCGTCGCCCTCAACGAGGGTGTGCCCCGGTGCTCGACGTCAGCTTCAGGGCCAGATCGCCGACGCCGACACCCGCATCCTCACCGTCGCTGCGCTGAAGGGCGTGTTCGCCCGGGGCTCGGCCACCCCGGTGTCCTACGTGAACGCGCCGCTCATGGCCGCCGACCGCGGGGTGGAGGTGCGCGAGAGCCGCAGCACCACCGCGGTGGACTACGTGAGCCTGCTGACCATCCGGGGCGGGCACCACTCGCTGGCCGGCACGATCGTGGGCCTGTCGGGCGAGCAGCGCCTGACCCGCATCGACGACAACATCGTCGACATCCCGCCGTCGTTGAACATGCTCTACGTCCGCAACGACGACAAGCCCGGCATGATCGGCCGGGTGGGCACGATCCTCGGCGAGGCCGGCGTGAACATCGACGACATGGACGTCGGGCGGGACCCGGCCGGCGAGCCGTCCACCATGGTGGTGGCCACCAACCGGCCCATCCCGCCGGAGGTGGTGGAGCGTCTGCGTGGCACCGAGGGCATCGTCAGCGTCCACGTCATGCAGAGCTGACGGCGGCGTCTACTGCTGCTGCGCCCGCAGCACGGCGTCGGGATCGCCCGACAGCTCGGTGGGCAGCAGGATCTTGGTCGACGGCGACGTGGCCATCTCCTGCAGCGTCTCGAGGTAGGTGAGGACCAGGCCCTCCCGGCCCAGCTCACGGGCCTTGCCGCCCTTGGCCCGCGCCTCCATCTCGCCGGGGGTGCGCACCCCGAGCCGCTCGCAGTACACCTCCACCAACCGGATGCCGCGATCGACCTGGAGCGGCAGCAGCCGCTGTCGGACGGCGTCGGCGTACTGCTCGCCGCTGTCCTGGGCGTCCCACTTCTGGGTCAGGGCATGGGCCCGCACCGCGGTGCGCACGTGGGAGGCGAGCCACTCGTCGATGTCGTCGCCGAGCCGGAGGATCTTCACCATGTCGACCGGCCGGTAGACGATGACCATCTCGGCGTAGAAGCGCTGGCGGGGCAGGGCGTCGGGGTCGTCGCTGGGCGGCAACAGCGCGTAGGCCGGTTCCACCTGCACGGCGAGCCGCTTGTCGGTCACGTCGTAGATGCCGACCACGTTGTAGGAGTCCCACACCGACAGCCAGGCGGGGCCGTCGATCAGCACCGGCTGGCCGTGCTTCTTGATCACCGCCTGCTCGTAGGGCCCCACCGGCCGGCCCGGCGCCCGGACCACCGCGGTGTGGTAGCCGATCGCCCCGATGGCGACACCGATGATGGTCCAGACCAGCGTCACGAACATCAGGAGCTCCGTTCCGGGTGGCCGCCAAGCCGTCTTCGTACTGCTGCCATGGGACCTACCCCCGAGCGAACATTGCTACGGAGTGTGAATCTAGCAACCGGAACGGCGCTACATCGCGGTCAAATCCATCAGAGGCCGAACATGGGGACGCGGAGGGTGCGGAAAAGCACCCCCCGCGTCGGCCCGACGGCCGGCCGGCCGCCTCACGAGAAGTCGACGCTGCCCTGGGCGGTGAGGGTGTCGATGGCGGCCGCCTGCACGTGGCCGGGGGCCACCGCGTACACGGACGGACCGATCACGACGGTGCGCTCGATGGGCGGCGCCCAGCTCGGGCAGTAGACCGGGGCGTCGCTGCCGGGGAAGCCGGGCGAGGAGACCCCGGCGCCGCCGGGTTCGGCCAGGGTGGTCACGGGCGCCGACGGCTCGACCGACCCGCTGTCCACCGACCCGCCTTCCGACCCGTCCGCGCCGGTCTCGTCATCGATGACGGTGGGCAGCGGGGTGGGGTACCCGCAGTCCTGCTGGATGGGCGTGGACACGATGCGGCCCCGCTCGGTGATCGTCTCGCCGATGTTCAGGCCGAGCGCCCCGCTCTCGGAGGAGCCGTCGTCGCCGTAGCTGTTGTAGGGCAGCAGCACCAGCTCCTCGGGGGCCCAGTACAGGAACGCTTTGTAGTCGTACTCGGTGCTGAGGTTGCTCTGCGGCATGGTGAACGTCGCCGTCCGGGTGGGTGCGGCCGGGTCGGACACGTCGAAGATCGACACCTGGGCGCCGGTGACCCGGCCCTCGTCGGTGGCGTCCTGGCCCACGCCCAGCAGGCGGCCGTCGCTCAGCGGGTGCAGGTAGGCGGAGTAGCCGTTGATCTTCAGCTCGCCGGTGACCCTCGGGGCGGCCGGGTCGGCGAGGTCCACCACGTAGAGCGGATCGGTCTGGCGGAACGTGACCACGTAGCCGTTGGTGCCGATGAACCGCACGGCGTAGATCCGCTCGCCCTTGCCCAGCTCGCCGACGCGGCCCACCTGGCGCAGCTCGGCGCCGTCGGCCCGCAGCGTGGTGACGAAGCTCTCGGAGTCGGGCCCGCTGCCCCACAGCCAGGGTGCGCCGGCGGTGGTGGCCACCCGCAGCACGCCGTCGTGCTCCGACATCGAGAAGTCGTTCATCAGGCTGCCGGTCACCTCGCCGGTGGCGGTGTAGGTGGCCCGGTCGCCGTCGAAGCGGAACTGGTGGATGGCGGTGGTGGCGTCGTCCCGCTCGTCGCTCGAGGTGGCCTGATCGCTCGAGGTGGCCTGATCGTCCGACACCACCACGTCGGCGGGCAGGATGATCGGGTCCTGCCAGGCGCCGATGGCCACGTAGAGGTGCTCGGCGGAGGCGTACACCTGTTGGCTGTCGGCCAGCACGCCCGCGGCGTTCGGATCCGACAGGCCCTTGGTGACGTCCACGCTCAGCACGCTGGTCAGCGAGAAGCCGTGGAAGTCGGCGGGCCGGCCCACGGCATCGCAGCCGGTGAGACGGCCGCTGCTCAGCTCTTCGCCGTCGGCGTCGAGCAGGTGGTAGGCGCCGAGCCAGTCGTCGATCGTCGAGCCGGCGATGACGTCCTTGTTGGCCTCGAGCGCGCGCTCCTCACCGGCCGGGTTGGAGGGCTGCACGAAGCCGAGGTCCTCGGGCGGCGTCTGCACCACGATGCGGGCCACGTCGCCGGTCATGCGGATGCTGGCCACCGAGCCGTCGAGCACCAGCTGGCGCACCAGGCGGGGGTTGGCGGCGTCGCTGATGTCGACCTCCCACACGACGCTGCGAGGGCTGGTCCACACCGGCATGATCTCGGCGCCCTTGCTCGCCGACTCATCGAGGCGGCCGGTCACCGTCTCGTCGGGGCTGCCGGTGACCAGCAGGGTGCTGCCCACCCGCACCAGCTGCGACGGGTAGCCGGGCAGCGACAGCGACGCCGCCTCCGCCGGCTGGCCGCCGTTGGCCGCCACCACCCGCAGGGTGCCGGTGTTCGAGTCGATCAGGTACAGGTGCGTGCCATCGGTCTTGACGAGGTCGCCCTCGTCGATGTCCTTCTCCACCGTGTTGGTGCCCGAGTAGGCCGGGGTCTCCGAGGACGACTTGGCGTCACCCGAGCCGGCGCTGTCCTCGACCGCCGCCACCGGCGCCGAGGCGGCGATCGTGGTGGGGAACGCCCCGGTCTCGGCCGACAGCGCCGCCTCCGGCACGCCGTAGCGGTACCCGCCGTAACCCATGCCGGGCAGGCCGTAGGGGGTGACCCGGGCGGTGGCCTCGGTCTTGAGGTGTTCGAGCAGGGCATCACAGGAGCTGAACGGTTGCAGGGCCGAGGCCAGCTGCAGCGAGGCCAGCGCCCCACCGCCGGTTCCGGCGCGGCCGCCGTCGCCGGTCCCCGAACCGGTGGCGGTGTCGCCGTCGGCGGACGAGCAGGCGCCGAGCACGGCGGCGAGGCTGAGGGCGATGGCCAGGGAGAGGGGTCGACGGGTGGGTCGCATGATCGGCTCCGGTGCAACGGTGGGACTGCAGCTGTGACGTTCAGCGCAGCCCGGGCGGTTCCCAGCGTGCCGGAAGAGTTCGCCCTCGGCGACGGTGGTGCCGCTCGACGCCGCCTCAACCACCCAGGTTGGGGACGGCCTCGGCGTAGCGGCGCAGCAGGTCGAGGTGCTCGTCGAGCGAGCGCGGCTGCACCGGCTGGTCGCGGCGCGACTCGTCCGTGCGCAGCGACAGGTGGGTGACGCCCAGCTCCGCCCAGCCGGCGGCCTCCCCGGCCCACGTGTCGGGATCGGTCCGACCCGGGCTGGTCCACGACTCGATGCCGAAGCCGGCGGGCAGCGTGCCCCCGGCCGCCGCCTCCAGCTCGGCCTTGGCGGCGACGAACGCCTCGCGGTCGTTGGCCAGGTGGTCCTGGAAGTTCGACAGCCAGCCCTGGCCCAGCGTCACCGCCCGGCGGTAGGCGGCGGGGGAGCGGCCGCCGATCCAGATGGGGATCTGCCGGCCCGGCAGCGGGTCGAGGCCGCCGCCGTGGACGTGCTCGTCCCCGATGGCGATGTCCACGTCGACCACCTTGGCCGACCACAGCGTGCGCAGGGCGGCGATCTGCGCGCCCATGTGCCGGCCCCGCCGGGTGAAGTCCTGGTTGAGCGCCTCGAACTCGAACGCGTTCCAGCCCACGCCCAGGCCGAGGCGCAGCCGCCCGTCGCTCCACAGGTCGACCTCGGCGGCCTGCTTGGCGGCCAGCGCCGTCTGGCGCTGGGGCAGGATGATGATGCCGGTGGCCAACTCGATGCGCTCGGTCAGCGCGGCGAGGTAGCCGAACAGCACGAACGGCTCCCGCCACAGCCGCCCGGCGTAGTCGCCGGGCTGGCCGACCACGTGGTCGAAGGCCTCGAGGTGGGCGTAGCCGAGCTCCTCGGCCGCCTGGGCGAAGGCCCGCACCGCGCCCGTGTCGCCACCGATCTCGTTGCTGGGGAACACCACACCGATCCGCATGGCGCGGACTCTAGATCGAGATCGAGATGCTCAGATGCGGTGGCGGGCGTGGCTGGCGATGGCGTCGACCAGGATGGGCCACAGCGGCCGGGGCAGGTCGTGGCCCATGTCCTTGACCAGCAGGAAACGGCTGCCGGGCAGGCAGTCGGCGGTGTGGGCGCCCGCCACCGGCAGGATCAGGCGGTCATCGGCGCCGTGGATCACCAGCGCGGGCACGTCGAGGCGGCGCAGCGCGTCGTCCCGGGCGCCCGAGGCCCGGATGGCGGCGGTCTGGCGGAGGATGCCCTCGGGGTAGGGCGGGTCGTTGTCGAGCGACCAGCGGAAGAACCGTTCGGCGTCCACCGCGTCGAAGTGGCGGGGCGAGCCGAGCGCCCGCATCGTCTCCACCCGGGTGCGGACCAGCGCCTCCCGCTCGGTCGGCTGGGGGGCGAACAGCAGGGCCCGTACCGCCGGGTCGCTCTGGTAGGTGGCGCGGTCGCCGGTGGTCGACATGATCGATGTGAGCGTCAGCACCCGGTCGGGGTGCTCGATGGCGATCGCCTGGGCGATCATCCCGCCGAGCGATGCCCCCACGACGTGCGCCCGTTCGAGGCCGAGGTGGTCCAGCACCGCCACCGCATCGGCGGCCATGTCCGACAGGAGGTAGGGCACGGCGGGCATGACCGCACCCTCGACGCCGTTCCACGCCGCCATCACGGCGGTCAGGTCCACCCGCACCCCCTCGAGGTGGCTCGACCGGCCGCAGTCGCGGTTGTCGAAGCGGATGACGAAGTGGCCGGCGGCCAGCAGCGCCGCACACCACTCGTCGCGCCAGTTGTGCCGGGTGGCGCCGAGCCCCTGCACCAGCAGCAGGGGGCCGGCCGGGGCGTTGCGGTCACCGATCGTCTCGTAGCCGATCGTGAGCCCGTCGGTGGTGGTGCAGGTGGCCATGGCGCCCGGTTCTAGCAGCGGGCGCGCCGACGGCGCCGCGACCGACCGCTCGGTACGGCTCCGGTGAGCCGGCCGATCGGTGCGCCACGGCGCCGTCGCTGGTCGGGTGTGGTCAGGCCAGGCTGGGCTTGAACGAACGGCGACCGGCCTCGTAGGAGCCGATCTCGTCGTCGTGGCGCAGCGTGATGCCGATCTCGTCGAGGCCCTCGAGGAACCGCTCCCTGGTGGTCGGGTCCATGGGGAAGGGCGCCTCGATGCCGAGCGCCGGGGCCGCCACCACCAGGCGCTCCACGTCGACGGTGAGCTCCAGCGTGGGATCGGCCTGCACGGCCGCCATGAGCTGGTCCACCACGGCCGCGTCCACCTGGGCGGTCACCAGCCCGTTCTTGCCGGAGTTGTTCTTGAAGATGTCCCCGAAGCGGGGTGAGATCACCGCCTTGAAGCCGTAGTCCATGATCGCCCACACGGCGTGCTCCCGGGAGGAGCCGGTGCCGAAGTTGGGGCCGGCCAGCAGGATGGTGGCGGCGCTGTAGCGCTCGTCGTTGAGGACGAAGTCGCGGCTGTCGCGCCAGGCCGAGAACAGCCCGACGCCGAAGCCGGTGCGCTCCACCCGCTTCAGCCAGGAGGCGGGGATGATCTGGTCGGTGTCCACATCGGAGCGGTTGAGCGGCACCGCGGTGCCGGTGACGACGCGTACTGCTTCCATTTGGGTACTCCTCGGTATGGGGACTGCTCGGTACGGAGACTGCTCGGTACGGTCGTCAGGACAGATCGGCCGGGGTGGTGAACCGGCCGGCGATGGCGGTGGCGGCGGCGACGGCGGGCGACACCAGGTGCGTGCGGGCGCCGGGGCCCTGGCGGCCCTCGAAGTTGCGGTTCGAGGTGGAGGCGGAGCGCTTGCCGGGCGGGATCTTGTCGGGGTTCATGGCCAGGCAGGCCGAGCAGCCCGGCTCCCGCCACTCGAAGCCGGCATCGACGAAGGCGGTGTGCAGGCCCTCCGCCTCGGCCTGCTGCTTCACCGCGTAGGAACCGGGCACGATCCAGCCGGTGACGCCCTCGGCGATGCGGCGGCCCTGCACCACCGAGGCGGCCAGGCGCAGGTCCTCGATGCGGGAGTTCGTGCACGAACCGATGAACACGTAGTCCACGGCGATGTCGCGGATGGGCATGCCCGCCTGCAGCCCCATGTACTCCAGCGCCCGGGCGCAGGCGTCGCGGGCGGAGGGGTCCTCGAAGCTGTCGGGGCTGGGCACGTCGGCCTCGATGGGCAGCACCTGGGCGGGGTTCGTGCCCCACGAGACGTGCGGGGTGATGAGCGAGGCGTCGAGGGTCACCTCCTTGTCGAAGGTGGCGCCGTCGTCGGTGCGCAGCGTGCGCCAGTAGGCCACCGCCTCGTCCCAGGCGGCGCCGGTGGGGGCGTGCTTGCGGCCCTTGAGGTACTCGAAGGTGACCTCGTCGGGGGCGACCAGGCCGGCCTTGGCGCCACCCTCGATCGACATGTTGCACAGCGTGAGCCGGCCCTCCATCGACAGCGCCCGGATGGCCGAGCCGCGGTACTCGATGATGTAGCCCATGCCGCCGCCGGTGCCGATGGCGCCGATCACGGCCAGCGTGATGTCCTTGGCGGTGGAGCCGGGCGGCAGGGTGCCCTCCACGTTGACCGCCATCTGCTTGGGGCGCACCTGCTGCAGTGTCTGGGTGGCGAGCACGTGCTCGACCTCGCTGGTGCCGATGCCGAAGGCGATGGCCCCGAAGGCGCCGTGGGTGGAGGTGTGCGAATCACCGCACACCACGGTCATGCCCGGCTGGGTCAGGCCCTGCTCGGGGCCGATGACGTGCACGATGCCCTGGCCCTCGTGGCCCATCGGGTACAGCGTGAAGCCGAACTCGTCGGCGTTCTGGCGCATGACCTCCACCTGGCGACGGGAGATCGGGTCCTCGATGCCCTCGATGCCGTCCACCTTGGTGGTGGGCACGTTGTGGTCCTCGGTGGCCACGGTGAGATCCGGGCGGCGGATCGTGCGGCCGGCCAGGCGCAGGCCGTCGAACGCCTGCGGGCTGGTGACCTCGTGCACGAGGTGGAGATCGATGTAGAGCAGATCGGGTTCGCCGGGGCCGCCGGCGTGCACCACATGGTCGTCCCAGATCTTCTGGGCCAGGGTCCGCGGTTGGGTCATGGGGCCGACCTCGCTTCCGGCGCCGGGGGCGGCGGCGCACTTGCCTGTGTCTCAAATGTTGAGACAACATTCCGACTGATGGATGGGATCGTAACCGGGGTCGGGGTGCTGGACAAAGCGATGGCGTTGCTGGCCGCGGTCGAGGCCGGCGCCCGCACGCTGCCCGAGCTGGTGGCGCAGACCGGCCTGTCCCGGCCCACCGCCCACCGGCTGGCCGCCGCGCTGGTGCAGCACGGGCTGCTGCGGCGCGACGGCGAGCAGCGCTACCTGCCCGGGCTGCGCCTCATCGCCCTGGGCCGGGCGGCCTCCCAGGCCCTGCCGTTGGCCGAGGCGGCCCGGGTGGCGCTCGAGCGGCTTCGCGACGAGACCGGCGAGTCGGCCCAGCTCTACGTGCGCGATGGCGACGGCCGGGTGTGCGTGGCGGTGGCCGAGTCGCCCCATGGGCTGCGCACGATCGTGCCCCTGGGCGCGGTGCTCGATCTGCACCGCGGCTCGGCGGGCAAGGTGCTGCTGGCCGACCCGGGCGTGCTGGCCGCCGGTTGGTCGGAGAGCGTGGCCGAGCGCGAACCCGGGGTCGCCTCGGTCAGCGCCCCGGTGCTGCAGGGCGGGGCGGTGGTGGCGGCGGTCAGCGTGTCCGGTCCGGTCGACCGCACCGGGCGCCAGCCCGGACGCCGCTATGCCGACGCGGTGATGGCCGCCGCCCGCTCGGTGGAGGCCGCCGCCGGCCTGCGCTGAGCGTTCGCGCCCGGCGTCGGCGCATGGCGCGCACCCGCGCCCACCTGCGCCTACGGCGTCGGCGCTGGGCCGATGGTCATGGTCTTCTCAACCCGCGCCGCCGCCGCGCCGAAGCACTGGGACGGGGCGCGCCAGGCGGAAGGTCGTCCCTCCGGCGGAAAGGGAGAACGACCACATGCGACTGCGACGAGCGATCGGCGCCTCCACGGCCACCGTGCTGTTGGCGGCGGCAGGGGTGGGGTGGCAGGCCGGTGTGGCCGGCGCCCTCACCACCGGGGCGACGAGCACGATCCAACCGGTTGCGGCCCCTTGGGACGGGTCGCTGCACCTTCCCCGCTTCGATCCGGGCTTCGGCAAGCTGACCGGCGCGACCCTCACGTTCACGGTGACCAACCGGGCGACCATCCGCCTGGAGAACCTCGACGACCGGCCCCGCACCAGCGTGCCCGGCGATCCCGACGGCTACGAGATCGAGGTGGCCGGCACCGCCGACCTCGCCGACGCCGCCGTGCCCGACGAACTGCTGGCCGCCGGCTTCCCGCGGGCGTTGACGGCCACCGCTGCGCTGGGCCAGGTCACCCTCGCCGCCTACGACGGCGTGACCGACTTCGCCGGGCCGTCGGGCACCACCATCGAGATCCCCGTCTCGTCGGTGCGGCCGGTCCCCATCACCGACGAGGACGCCCTCGCCATGCTGGTCGGTACGGAGGATCTGGTGATCCCGGTGCAGGGCCTCATCGACGTGCTGCCGATCGGTGGCGAACCCAAGGCGCTGCAGACCGCCGCCGCCGTCGGCATCGACGTCGAGGTGGACTACGAGTACCTGCCCGCCGCGGTCGAACTGCGCGCCACCCCCGGCCAGACGGTGGTGGCGGCCGGGGCGCCGGCGTCGTTCAGCCTCGTCGTGCGCAACGCCGGCCTGCTGGCGCTCACCTCGATCGCGCTCAGCGACGATGCGGGCAGCGACTGCAACGGTGGTTTCATCAGCGCGCTGGCGCCCGGCGAGGAGACGGTGACGCCGCTGCAGTGCGACATCGCGGCGTTGACCGCGGCCGACGGCGCATCATCGGTGACGGTGCACGTGCGGGCGCTGGCCCAGAGCGAGGGCCCCTTCGTCGACGCCGAGGCCGCGGTCAGCTACACGATCGCCCGCCCGGCGGTGACGGTGACCCACGAGGTCGACGAGGCGTCGGTGCCCAGCGGCGGCACCGCGGTGTTCACCACCACGATCACCAACGCCGGCAACGTGGCGCTGACCGGCGGCACCCTGACCGATCCGACGGTGCCCGACTGCGCCGGTGCGTTGCCCGCGCTGGCGGTGGGTGCGTCGGTCTCGTTCGTGTGCTCGCTCGAGGGCGTCACCGCCGATGTGCTCAGCGCGCTGACCGTCGTGGGCACCTCGGAGTTCGGCCCGACCCCGGCCGTCACCCGTGAGGCGAGCGTGGTGGTCCGCACCGAGGTGCCGGCCGCCCCCGCCATCGACGTGGAGAACGCCATCAACGACCTCGACGCCGACGTCGCTCCCGGCGTGGCGCTGCAGGTGGGTGACGAGGTGGCGCTGACCGCCCGGGTGACCAACACCGGCGACGAACGGCTGGCCGGCGTGACGGTCACCGACAGCGTGGCCGGTGGGCTCACCTGCCCCTCCGACGTGCTCGAGGTGGCGGCGTCGATGGTGTGCACCGCACCGGTGACGACCGTGACCGAAGCGGGCACCGTGACCCACCGCACGACGACCGTCGCCGGCGGCTCGGCGCGCACCGTCCAGGACGCCGACGACGCCGTCTACACCGCCACCACCCCCGATGACGGCGGTGGCGACGGTGGCGGCGACGGCGGTGGTGACGGCGGTGGCGACGCCGAGATCTGCGAGGCGACCGACGACCTGCTGGTGGGCCTCACGTTCTCCGTCGACGGCGGGCCCGAGGCCACCACGCTCGACGGCCTCGTCGCCCTGCCCGGTGCGGTGGTGCGGGCCCACTGGGACGCCTTCGCCGAAGGCGCCGAGGACTGCCAGATCAGCTTCGCCCAGTACGCCACCACGTCGGTGGTGTTCGATGCCGGGGCCGAGCAGACCCTGGTGGACTACGAGACCTGCATCGACGGCGCCTGCCGGGTGGACGGCGGGTCCGACGAGCCGCAGCTGCTCGGTCTCGCCGCCGACGGCGGCTTCGAGCTGCGCCTCACCGTCACCGACACCGACGGCCCCAACCAGCTCGACCTGGTGACCGGCCCGCCGATGGCCGACCTCGGGCCCGGTGGCCGCTTCTACTCCCGCTGGCTGAACGGCACGCTGCACCGCCTGCTGTCCGCCGGCACCAGCCCCGACGCCTGAGCAGGGCGCGGGCGCCCCCGATCGGCTCGCTCAGCGGTCGGTGGCCCCGGCGCTCGTGCCCTCCAGCACGTGGTGCACGGCCCGCCGCAGGGCGGGCAGGAACAGCGGTGCCTGCCGAGGGCAGGCGTGATGGTCGGCCGCCACCTCGAACGTGACCGCGTTCGGGATGGCGGCCGCCAGCTCCGCTGCCGGTGCGGCGGGATCTTGGTGTCGCCGGTGGTGACGACGACCGCGGTGGGCACGTCGATGTCGGGGGCCCAGCGGTGCGAGGTGAACGCCCCGATGGCGGCGCCGGCCTCCAGCACGGTGCGGAAGTCGTGGCGTGCCAGTTCGGCCACCGCCCACGGGGTGAGCGCCGAGCGGTCCATGCGGGCGTCGAGGTAGCGGGCGAAAGCCTGCTCGCGCAGCGGGCCCGGGGCCAGGCGGGCGGCGGCGGCCAGGCCGGTGAGCCCGCCGAAGTACAGGTGGTCGCCGGCGTTGCCGCGGAAGTTGCGGCTGGTGGCGCACAGCACCAGGCCCGCCACCAGGTCGCGGTGGCGTTGCCAGAGCAGCTGGGCCACCAGGCCACCCATCGAGTAGCCGACGGGCACGATCCGGCTCAGGCCCAGCGCAGCCGCCACCGCGGCGGCGTCGTCGGCGCAGTCGCCGAGCCGGAACCGATCCGGGCGTCGCAGGCCGCGGCCGTGGCCGTGCAGGTCGAAGGCCACCACGTGGCGCCCGTCGCGCCGCAGCGGTGCGTACAAGGGGAAGAAGTTGAGGTCGGCGGTGGCCGTCCAGCCGTGCAGCAGCACCAGCGACGGGCGATCGGGCCGGGGCCGGCCCACCTCGCGCACGAACAGCTCGCCGCGGCCGGCCACCGGCACCACCCGGCCCCGGGGCAGCGGGGGCGGACCGCCGATCGGCGGGTGGGCGCCGCTGGGCGGGGGTTCAGGTGTCGATGCCGACAACCTCGACCCGCAGCTGGCCGCCGGGGGCCTCGTAGCTGACCACGTCGCCGGGCCGGGCCCCGAGCAACGCCTGACCGAGCGGCGAGCCCGGCGACATCACCGGGTGCTCGGTGTTGCGCTCCTCGATGGAGCCGACGAGGTACTTCTCCACGTCGGTGTCGCCCTCGTAGCGCACCGAGACCACGCAGCCGACCCGGACCTGGTCGGCCCCGGCCTCGCCCTCCTCGACGACCTTGGCGTTCTTGAGGATGACCGACAGCCGCCCGATGCGGCCCTCCATCTTCCCCTGCTCCTCCTTGGCGGCGTGGTAATCGCCGTTCTCGGAGAGGTCACCGAGCTCGCGAGCCGCCTCGATGCGGCGGGCGATGTCCACCCGGCCGCGCGTGGTCAAATCCTCGAACTCGGCCTGCAGACGCTCGTAGGCGGCGCGAGACAATTCATGGACTTCGGTCACCCGGGAGATGTTAGCGGCCACCGGGTGCCGACTTGCCGGTAGGTCAGCCCGGCGAGCCGTCGCCGTCGAGGTCGGGCGCCTCCGTCCGGTTGACGAAGTACCGCACCGGACCCACCGCCGTGCCCCGGAAGCAGCCCACGCCCGCCTCGACCTCGACGGCCCGGCTGATCGGCCCGGGGGAGCGGAGGTCGCCGATGGTGGTGGTGGCGCCGGTGATCTGCTGGCGGGTGTGGGCGGGGTCCAGCCAGTCACCGGAGACCCCCTCCACGGTGAAGCGGTCACCGTCGAGCGCACTGAGGCGGAACTGGCGCACGTTGTCGTCGTCGCTGCCGGGGGAGCGCACCTCCCAGGTGGCGCCGAGGCCCACCTCGCCGGGCGGGAGCGGCGTGATCAGCGCACCGGCGTAGGTGGCCGGCTGCAGCGGGCGGATGTAGAGCCCGCTCACCGAGAACAGCGACGTGCTGCGGGCGCCGAGGGGGAACTCGAGGACGGTGGTCGAGTCCACCTCGGGGTCGGACACCTCCACGTCCATGACCGTCGATTCGAGCAGGATGTTCCCGGCGGCGTCGGCGGCGGTGACCTCGGCGTGCACCGTGGCCTTGACCGCCTCCCCGTGGGTGGCGCCGCCCCCGTCGTCGCACTGCTGCTGGCGTTCGACGGTGCCCCACCACTGCGCCGGGGGCGAGCTGGTACTGCAGCTGGCGCCGGGGCAGGGCGCCCGGCTCGATGGGCAGCATGCAGCTGACGCTGGCGTTGTCGCAGCTGCGGCCGAGCGCCTTGCCGTGCAGCACCCGGCCCCCGCTGGCCAGCTCGGCGGTGAGCGCGCCGCCGGGCGTGCTGGTGGTCACCGCCGCGCCGTCGAGCTCGGCGATCTTCGAACAGGCCCCGGTCGCCGTGCTCAACAGCATCGCCGCCAGCAACGCCGCCCTGCCGCGACCCAGCCGTCCGGCTGCGCTGCGTGATCGTTCGGCCCGTCTCGATGGCACGGCCCTAGTGAAGTTGACGGGCGGCGAGAACACAACGACCCCGGCGCGCCCACCGGGTGCCGGCCGGCTCTGATTGACGCCGCGCGGAGCGCTGGGCGAGACTGGGCGGCGATGCGCGGGAACCGCCGTACCATCATCATTCCGTAGCGCACGTCGGCCCCGGCGTGCGCGTCGCAACCGTCCACCGTGGTGGGCGGTTTTTTCATTGAGGGGCCCTCGCCAGGGCAGCGCAGCAGAACAGGAACACATCGACATGAGCACGCACCGGGTAGGCATCGTCGGCGGGGACGGCATCGGACCGGAGGTCATCGCCGAGGGACTGAAGGTCATCAACGCCACGGGCGTGAAGCTCGAGACCGTCGACTACGACCTCGGCGGCGGCCGCTACCTCAAGGACGGCACCATCCTGCCCGACTCGGTGCTCGACGAGTGGCGCTCGCTCGACGCCATCTACCTCGGCGCGGTGGGCACCCCCGACGTACCGCCCGGTGTGATCGAGCGCGGCCTGCTGCTCAAGATGCGCTTCGATCTCGACCTGTACATCAACCAGCGCCCGTTCGTGGACACCGCCAAGGGCATCGACTTCATCGTCATCCGCGAGAACACCGAGGGCACCTACGCCGGTGAGGGCGGGTTCCTGCGCAAGGGCACGCCCCACGAGATCGCCACCCAGGGCTCGGTGAACACCCGCATGGGCGTTGAGCGTGCCGTGCGGTATGCCTTCGACCTGGCCGCCTCGCCGGCGCGCCGCAAGCACCTGACGCTCGTGCACAAGACCAACGTGCTCACGTTCTCCGGCGACCTGTGGGAGCGGGCCTTCAACGAGGTGCACGCGGCCGACTACGGGCACATCGCCACCGCCTACAACCACGTCGACGCCGCCTGCATCTACTTCGTGGAGAACCCGCAGCGCTACGACGTGATCGTCACCGACAACCTCTTCGGCGACATCCTGACCGACCTCGGCGGCGCGGTGACCGGCGGCATCGGCTTCGCCGCATCGGGCAACCTCAACCCGGCCCGCACCGGCCCGTCGATGTTCGAGCCGGTCCACGGTTCCGCCCCCGACATCGCCGGGCAGAACAAGGCCAACCCCACCGCCGCCATCCTGTCGGCCGCCATGATGCTCGACTTCCTGGGCGAGGCAGAGGCGGCGGAGCGGGTGCGCAAGGCCTGCGAGCCGTCCATGGCCGGCGAGATCACCGGCTCCACCACCGAGGTGGGCGACCGGATCGCTGCCCTGGTCTGAGCGTCTCCCGGCGCCCCTCCCCGCCGGTCCACCGGCTCGACCCCCACCCCGGACGCATCGAGGCACCCCCATGCAAGACGACGCCATGGCAGACGAGGCGATGGGCCCCGTCGACCGTTCCCCCCGGTATGACCCGTCGTGGCCCGAGGCCGTCGACGTTTTCGACACCACCCTGCGCGACGGCGCCCAGTTCGAGGGCATCTCGCTCACCGTCGAGGACAAGCTGGCGGTGGCCGAGGCGCTCGACGACCTCGGTGTGCACTGGATCGAGGGCAGCTACCCCGGCGCCAACCCCAAGGACGAGGAGTTCTTCCGGCGGGCGGCCTCGGAGCTGTCGCTGCGCAACGCCACGCTGGTGGCGTTCGGCTCGACCCGCAAGCCGCTCGGCCGTTCCGACGACGACCCGACGCTGCGCACGCTGGTGGAGGCGGGCGTGTCCACCGCCTGCATCGTGGGCAAGGGCTGGGATTACCACGTGCTCGAGGCGTTGCGCACCACGCTCGACGAGGGCGAGGCCATGGTGGGCGAGTCGGTCGCGTTCCTCAAGGCGGCCGGGCTGCGGGTGTTCTTCGACTGCGAGCACTTCTTCGACGGCTACAAGCGCAATCCCGAGTTCACCCTGCGGGTGCTGGAGGCGGCGGCCACCAACGGGGCGGACTGCCTGGTGCTGTGCGACACCAACGGCGGCTCGCTGCCGCACGAGGTGGAGCCGATCGTGCGCGAGGTCAGCCGCCACTTCGGCCGCGCCGTCCAGGTGGGCATCCACACCCAGAACGACACCGGCTGCGCGGTGCCCAACGCCATCGCCGCCGTCATCGGCGGGGCGACCCAGGTCCAGGTGACGATGAACGGCTACGGCGAGCGCACCGGCAACTGCGACCTCGTGCAGCTGGTGCCCAACCTGACGCTCAAGATGGGCATCCGCACGTTGCCGGCGGGCCATCTCGAGCGGCTGACGGAGATCAGCCGGCGGGTGGCGGAGATCGTGAACCTGCCCCACCAGAACCAGCTGCCCTACGTGGGCCAGTCGGCGTTCGCGCACAAGGCGGGGCTGCACACCTCGGCCATCGCCCGCCGGCCCGACTCCTACGAGCACATCGACCCCGCCCTGGTGGGCAACGGCACCCGGTTCCTGGTGTCGGACCTGTCGGGCCGGGCCACGATGGAGTTCAAGGCCAAGGAGTGGGGCATCGACCTGGACCCCAAGCAGCTCGGTTCGGTGCTCGAGCAGCTCAAGCAGTTGGAGTCGGCCGGCTACCACTTCGAGACGGCCGACGCCTCCCTCGAGCTGCTGATGCGCCGGGCCACCGGCTGGCGCCCGGAGGCGTTCGAGCTGGAGAGCTTCCGCGTGTCGGTGGAGCACCGCCCGGGGGTGACCAGCGACGTGGTCACCAACCCGCTGGGCCACGCCCACGGCATCGAGACCGAGTGCACGATCAAACTGCGGGTGGCCGGCGAGCGGGTCATCGCCACCGGCGAGGGTAACGGCCCGGTGAACGCGCTCGACGCCGCCCTGCGCGCCGCCGTGGGACACCGGTTCCCGGCGCTGCAGCGGGTGAGCCTCAGCGACTACAAGGTGCGGGTGCTGAACACCGACGGCGGCACCGGGGCGGTGGTGCGGGTGCTCATCGAGTCGACCGACGGGGTGCGCAAGTGGACCACCATGGGCGTGTCGGAGAACATCATCGAGGCGTCGTGGCAGGCGTTGGTGGACGCGGTCAACTACGGCCTGCTGGCGTGATCGAGGTCGTGATCGGCGCGCAGCGCGCGTAGCACCGCCAGCGCCTCGGCCGCCCGGTCGGCGGGCACGAAGAGGTGGTCGTGGTGGTGGCCGGCCACCACGTTGGCGCTGATGCCGGCGGCGGTGAGGGCGCCGGCCATCGCCGCCGTCAGGCCCACCGCGTCGAGCGCGGAGTGCACGGTGCAGGTGAACCACGCCGCCTCGAAGCCCACCGGCCAGCCCCGGGCCCTGGCGGTGGCCACGTCCACCACCAACGACAGACCCTCGTCCTCCACGATGGTGGCCACCGGCGTCACCCCGGCGGGCAGGGACCGGTCGGCGGGCAGGGTGACGAACGTGTAGGTGCCCGGCCGACGCACCGGATCGAGCGTGGCCAGCAGGCGCGACAGGTCCCGCTCGGCGGGTGGGCGCTCGGAGGGCGGCTCGGGTGTGGGCACGCCGTCGAACGTAGCGGCCCGGCGCCGGCGGGAACCGCTGACCGCAGCCGGCCGGCGGGGTAGATTGGGCCCGCCATGTCTGCGCCGCACTACGTCCCCACCTCGCCCACCGCGCTCGTGCGCTCCTACCACTCGCCGCCGCGTCGTGACCGCTCGTGGGTCGCCACCCGGCCCGGGGACCTGGGCGGCGAGGGCCAGCCGGAGGGCACCCGGCTCGGTGTGCCCGGCCCCGACCAGGGCTACGCGTACCGCCTGGTCCGGCTGTTCGCCGGCAAGGTGTTCACCGCCGAGGGCGAGCACGACGACGACGTGGTGGCCGGCGTGCTGTCGGTGGCCATGAAGCGCTGCGCGATCTTCGGCCGGGCGCCGGTGGTGCACGACCTCACCGTGGCCTTCGCCGTGTGGGGCTTCCTCGATGACCAGCCCGACGCCGAGCTGGTTCGCACCCGGGCCAAGCTGTTCGAAGAGGTGTCGAACCCGCACCACTACCCGGAGCTGCGCCGCATCGCCGACGCCGTGCCCGAGTCCACGCTGCGCCTCACCCCGGCCGAGGTCCAGCGGCGCAACAAGACCGATTGGCGCTCGCTGCTGGCGCTCGACGCGCCCAGCGCCGCCCATGACTGAGCTTGCCAGTGATCAAGATGGTTGAGGCCGGTCCGCCGATGCGCTGCCGCTTCGCGCCGTCGCCCACCGGCTACCTGCACGTCGGCAGTGCCCGCACCGCCCTGTTCAACTGGCTGTTCGCCCGCCACAGCGGCGCCGCCTTCGTGCTGCGCATCGAGGACACCGACGCCAGCCGCAACCAGCCCGAGCTGGTGACCAACATCGTGGACAGCCTGCGCTGGCTCGGCCTCGATTGGGACGAGGGCCCCTTCTTCCAATCGGAGCGGGCGGCCCGCCACGACGAGGTGATCGAGCAGCTGCTGGCCGCCGGCCGGGCCTACGTCGACGACGGTGCCGTGCGGCTGCGGGTGGCCGGTGAAGGCACGATCGGCTGGCACGACGTGGTGCGGGGGCCGGTGAGCTTCGATCGGGCCAACATCGAGGACTTCGTCATCCGCCGCTCCGATGGCAGCGCGCTGTTCCTGCTGACCAACGTGGTGGACGACGTCGACATGGGCATCACCCACGTCATCCGCGGCGAGGACATGATCAACAACATGCCCAAGCAGCTGCTGCTGCTCGAGGCGATGGGCATCGAGCGCGACGTGCAGTACGCCCACCTGCCGCTGTTGGTCGACGAGCAGCGACGCAAGCTGTCCAAGCGCTTCGGCGACGTGGCCATCGAGCGCTACCGCGACCGGGGTTTCGTGGCCCCGGCGCTGCGCAACTACCTGGCCACGCTGGGCTGGGGCAGCGCCGACGGTGTGGAGATCCGCCCCATCGAGGAGATCGTCGCCCGCTTCGAGCTGTCGCAGGTGAACTCGTCGTCCGCCTTCTTCGACGTGGCCAAGCTCACCCACTTCAACCACGAGTACATCCGGGCCATGGACCCGGCCGCCTTCCTGGCCGCCGCCGAGCCGTTCGCCGACGGGCTCGACCTGGGCTCGCTGCCGGCCGGCTACCTGGCCGACATCCAGAGCCGCACCAAGGTGCTGGCCGAGCTGCCCGAGGCGGTGGGCTGGCTGTTCGGCGACGAGGTGGCCATCGACGAGGACTCGTGGGCGAAGGGTGTGACCAAGACGGCCGCCGCCGCCGACATACTCGACGGTACGATCGAGGCGTTCGAGGCCTGCCCCTGGGACGCCTCCACGTTGCACGCAACCCTCACCGCGGTGGGGGAGCGCCACGGGTTGAAGCTCGGCAAGGCCCAGGCACCGGTGCGGGTGGCCGTCACCGGGCGCTCGGTGGGCCCGCCGTTGTTCGAAGGGTTGGAGGTCCTCGGCCGCCCGCGCACGCTGGCCCGGCTGCGGGCGGCGAGGGCGAGGCTGTAAGGGGTGCCGGCCGTGCCCCCGTCGCTCGAGGCGCCGCCGCGGGCATCGGCGGAGCGGCGCCCCCACCACGACGCCGCCGGCGACGGGCGCCGCGGCGTGGGCGGAGCGCCCGCTCGCCCCGCCGGGGTGGCGTCCGGGGCCGGCGCTATCGGCCGCAGCACCGCCGCCGGCTGCCGTGGCCGCTGCGGCTGGTACGGGCGCTGGCGGTGGGCGCGGTGCTGCTGGTGCTGGTCTACCTCGCCGCGGTGGCGGTAGAGGTGGAGGCGGCCGCCCGCCGCCAGAGCGAGCGGCCGGCCGACGCCGCGGTGGTGATGGGCGCCGCCCAGTACGACGGGGTGCCGTCGGGGGCGCTGGCCGGCCGGTTGGATCGAGCGGCCGAGCTGTACGCCGCCGGTCAGGTCGACCGCATCATCGTCACCGGCGGCAACCAGCCCGGTGACCGCACCACCGAGGGCATGACCGGCTTCGTGTACCTCCGGGAGCTCGGCGTGCCGGAGGAGGCATTGTTGGTGGAGAACACGTCCACCAACACCTGGGAGCAGCTGCTGGCCACCAAGCTCATCCTCGACGAGCACGACATCGACCGGGTGATCCTGGTGTCTGACCCGTACCACAACCGCCGGCTGCTGGGCACCGCCGCCGAGCTCGGCATCGACGCCGACGTGGCCGCCGCCGACAGCGGCAGCTCGTGGCGGGACCTGGGCAGGGAGACGTTCGGGGTGGCGGCCGGCCAGCTGATCGGGTTCCGACGCCTCGCGCAGCTCTAACATCCCGCCATGCTGATCGAGCGCATCGAAGGCAAGTGGATCGACAACTTCGTGGACGTGTTCACCTTGTGCGGCGTCGAGCCGGGGGAGGTGTGCGCCATCCTGTCGGAGTCCCAGAGCCGCCAGGTCAACGTCAACCTGGCCGAGCTCGCGTTGCAGCGCATGGGCGCCGTGCCGTACCACGTGGTCGTGCCCACCCCGCGGCAGACCGCGGTGGTGCCGGTCCGCTCCACCGGTGCGTCGGTGGCGCTCGGTGGGCTCGACCCGGTGGTCGGTGCGCTGGCCTCCTCGAGCTTCGTGGTCGACTGCACCGTCGAGGGCCTGTTGCACGCCGGAGCTGCCCCGCGTGCTGGCCGGCGGGACGCGCATCCTGATGGTGTCCAACGAGCACCCCGAGCTGCTCGAGCGGATGAAGCCCGATCCGGCACTCGAAGGCAAGGTGAAGGCCGGCGTCAAGCTGCTGATGGCGGCCAAGGAGATGCGGGTCACCTCCGAGGCTGGCACCGATCTCACCGTCGACATCGCCGAGGCGGTCTGCGGCGGTGGCTGGGGCTACACGACCCGCAAGGGTTCGATCAGCCACTGGCCCGGCGGGCTGTGCCTGTGCTTCCCGCTGCCCGACACCGTCAACGGCCGGGTGGTGATGGCACCCGGTGACATCAACCTGACGTTCAAGCGCTACCTCGAGAACAGCATCGAGCTGACCATCGAGAACGACTACGTGGTCGACATCAAGGGCAGCGGGGTGGACGCCGACCTGATGCGCTCCTACTTCGCCGCCTGGGGTGATCGCGAGGCGTACGCCACCTCGCACGTGGGCTGGGGCATGAACCAGGCCGCCCGCTGGGATGCGATGACCATGTACGACCGCAGCCAGACCAACGGCACCGAGCAGCGGGCCTTCGGTGGCAACTTCCTGTACTCCACCGGCGCCAACGAGAAGGCGGGCCGCTACACGCAGGGCCACTTCGATCTGCCGTTGCGCAACTGCACGGTGGCGCTCGACGGCACGGTGGTGGTCGACCGCGGTGTGCTGCAGGGCGAGCTGGCCTGAGCGTCCCGCCTCGCCGTCGACCAACCCCGATCCCCACCGGAGAGCCCGAACGATGACCCCCGACCTCGACGACGCCATCGCGCTCGCCGGCCGCCTCGGCCGCGAGCGGTTCGCCCCTCGTGCCGCCGCCTACGACCTCGAGGGCACGTTCCCGTTCGAGAACTACGCCGATCTGCGCGACCACGGCCTGCTGGCGTTGTGCGTGCCCGAGCACCTCGGTGGCATGGGGGCCCGTTACCGGGACTACATGCTGGTGGCCGCCGAGCTGGGCCGCCACTGCGGGGCGACCACGCTGTCGTTCAACATGCACAGCGTCTCGGTGCTGTGGTCGGCGGCGTTCTGCGACGACCTCGACATGGATCCCGAGACGCGCGCCGCCCACGAGGAGCGTCGCACGGTGATGTACCGCGACATCGTGGACAACGGCACGCTCTACGCCCAGCCGTTCTCGGAGCCGGGCTCGAAGATGCGCAAGGGCCCCCAGGCGTGGGAGACCACCGCCACCCCGGTGGAGGGCGGCTGGCTGCTGAACGGGCGCAAGCACTTCGCCTCGCTGTCGGGCGCGGCCGATGTGTACACGATCACCTGCACCGAGGCGGTGCCGGGCCGTGAGCCGAGCTACGCCGACACGTTGTTCCTCGGGGTCAAGGCCGATTCCCCCGGCTTCTCCATCTCCGGCACGTGGGACGTGTTGGGCATGCGGGCCACCGTCAGCCGCACGCTCGAGCTGGTCGACGTGTTCGTGCCGGAGGAGCGTCAGGTCATGCCGCGCGGCATCTTCGCCCAGATGGCCCAGCGCTGGCCGCACATGTTCATGACGCTGTGCCCCACCTACATCGGTGTGGCCCAGGCCGCGTTCGACTTCACCGTGGCCTACCTGCGCGGCGAGGTGCCCGGCACCAAGGGCGAGCCCCGGCGCTCGAGCACCACCAAGCAGCTGGCGGTGGCGGAGATGCGGGTCAAGCTCGATCAGGCGTGGGCCATGTTCCTACGGGCCATCACCGAGGCCAGGGTGGACCCACCCCGAGACGTGCGCATGCGGGCCTTCTCCACCCAGTACACGGTGATGGAGCTGGGCAACGAGATCTGCCAGCTGGCCATCCGCACCTGCGGCGGCGGCTCGATCTCGCGCCAGTTCCCGCTGGAGCGCTACTACCGCGACAGCCGCTGCGGCTCGCTCATGCTGCCGTGGACGGCGGAGATCTGCCTGGAGCGGCTCGGGCTCGACAGCCTCTACGAGCCCGGCGAGCGGGACGGGGCCGGGGAACGGCGGTGAGCGCGTGAGCGCAGGGGTGGGCCGGCCGCTGTCGGCCTGGGTGGACACCTGGGCCGAGCACCGCCCCGATGCGGAGGCGCTGTCGTTCGGGTCCGAACGATGGTCGTGGGCCGGGTTCGCCGGGCAGGGGCAGCGCTGGGTGCGCCTCCTCGGCGACCAGTACGGGGTGGGTGCCGGCGACCGGGTGGCGTACCTGGGCCACAACCACCCGGGCCAGCTGTTCGTGTTCTTCGCCTGCGCCCGCCTTGGGGCAGCCCTGGTCCCGCTCAACTGGCGACTGACCGCCGCCGAGCTCGGCTACCAGCTGGCCGACTCCGAGCCGGTGGTCGTGGTGGTGGCCGACCGCTTCCGCGAGCTGGTGGGCCCGTGGCCCACGCTCGGCGTGCAGCCGCCGGAGCCGGTCGAAGCCCCGGAACCCACCGAGGTGACCGGGCCGGTCGCGCCGACCGCGCCGGTGGAGGGCCGCGACGGCGACCCGATGCTGATCGTCTACACGTCCGGCACCACCGGCCGGCCGAAGGGCGCGGTGCTCGACCAGCGGGCGTTGCTGGCCACCGCACTCAACGGGCTGTTCGCCCACGACCTCACCCCGGCCGACCGGGTGCTCACCGTGCTGCCGATGTTCCATGTGGGCGGGCTGTGCATCCAGACGCTGCCGGCGGTGCTGGCCGGCGCGGCGTTGCGGCTGCACGAGGTGTTCGACCCCGATGCCTGGCTGACCGACGTGGAGCGCTGGCAGCCGACCACCAGCCTGCTGGTGCCCGCCACCATGACCGCGCTGCAGCGCCATCCGGCCTGGGCGCAGACCGATCTGTCGTCGCTGCGCGGCATCATGGCCGGCTCGTCGGTGGTGCCCGAGGCGCTGATCCGACCGTTCCACGAGCGCGGCGTCCCGGTGGGTCAGATCTACGGCGCCACCGAGACGGGGCCCACCGCGCTGGTGCTGCGCTTCGAGCACGCCATGGACCGCGTCGGCTCGTGCGGCCGGGCGGCCCCGCACTGCGACGTCCGCCTGGTGGACGACGTCGGGGCCGAGGTGGCGGAGGGCCGGGCGGGGGAGGTGGTGGTGCGCGGGCCCAACGTGCTGCGCTCCTACTGGCGCGATGCCGAGGCCACCGCGGCGGCGTTCCTGCCCGGCGGGTGGTTCCGCACCGGTGACATCGGCGTGCGCGACGCCGAGGGCTGGTGGCGCATCGTGGATCGCAGCAAGGACGTGGTCATCTCCGGCGGCGAGAACATCTACCCCGCCGAGCTCGAGGTGGTGCTGGCCGACTGCCCCGAGGTGGCCGAGGCGGCGGTGGTGGGCCGGCCCGACCCGCGCTGGGGCGAGGTGCCGGTGGCGGTGGTGGTCCCCAAGGAGCCGGGGACCATCGACGAGGCCGCGGTGCGGGCGCTGTTCGAGGGTCGGCTGGCCCGCTTCAAGCACCCTGCGGCGGTGGTCTTCGTCGACGCGCTGCCCCGCAACGTGATGGGCAAGGTGCAGAAGTTCCGCCTGCGCGAACAGCTCGCCACCACAGAACAGTTGGCTTCGGGGCCCATCACCGGGTAGCCTGCACCTTCGCCCTTCGGGGGTGGTGTAATTGGCAACACGACAGGTTCTGGCCCTGTTGTTAGGGGTTCGAGTCCTCTCCCCCGAGCTCGAGGAAGCAGGCAACGGCCATCCGGTCCCACCGGGTGGCCGTCGCCGTTTCCGGTAGGGTCCGGGCCGTGACCAGCCTCTCCGCACACGACGTCGTCGACGCCACCGGCATCAAGATCCTGCTCATCGGCACCACCTGGATGCTCGATCCCGGCACCGCCGCCTTCGGCGGCGAGATCGGCCTGCCCGGCCGGTCGTTCTGGGCGGTGGGCCGCGGCGGGGTGCTGGGCGCGGTCGACGCCGACGTGGTCGTGGCCGCCTTCGGGTTCGTCAACCCCGAGACGCTGGTGCCGCTGTGGAACAGCCGGCCGGCCGGCCAGGATCCGCACGAGGCGGCCCGCTACTACGCCCACGCAGCGGGGGCGTGGGCGGCGCACCTGGTCGAAGGTGCCCGAGGCCGACCTGGTGGAGATGGCCTCGCTGGCCGAGACGGTGGCGGCGGCGGCCTGGCCGGCGGTGGGTGCGCTGTTCGCCGGCTGGCGTGCCCTGCCGGTGCCGGGCCTCGACGCCGCCGGACGGGCGGCGCTGGCGCTGCACGTGCTGCGCGAGCACCGCGGTGGCGCCCACATCACCGGGGTGATGGCCATGGGCATGAGCCCGGTGGCGGCCATCATGCACGCGCCGGCCGGTCGGGGCGGGGCCGAGCGGGCCGAGCGCTTCGGCTGGGTGGGACCCTACGAGGAGGCCGACGAACTGGCCGCCGCCCGCGAGCAGGCCGAGGTGATCACCGATCGCGTGGCCGCCGCCGCCTACGAGGTGCTCAGCGCACCGCAGCGGGCCCGCTTCGTGGAGCTCGTGGACCAGCTCCACGAGACCGCCACCCGTCGCTGACCCGATCGGGGTCGTCGCCCATGCCGATTGGTATGGACGTGCTCAGCGGGCGTGCTCGCGCGGCACGATGAACAGCGCCTCGGCCGTGGGACCCACCTCGCCGCCGGCGGACAGCGTGGCCTCGATGAAGCACTTGCGGCCCTCGCGGCTGCGCACCCGGGCCCGCAGCTCGAGCGGTTCGCCCACCGGCACCGCCGCCCGGAAGTCGACCCGCAGCCAGGCGGTGTAGGCGGGGATGCCCTCCATGTAGAGGGCCTGGCCCATCACCTCGTCGAACAGCGACGCCACGATGCCGCCGTGCGAGCGGCCGGGCAGGCCCTCGAAGCCGGGCCGCAGCACCACCCGCAGCACGGCCTCGTCGCCGTCGCGCCGGGCCTGGCCGCCGGCCGACAGCGGGTTGGCCGGCCCGGCGATCATGCAGTCGGCGAAGCAGGACAGCTCGGCGCCGTCGGGCCGGGCGTGCTCCCAGCGGGTCAGGCCGTCATCGGGCTTGACCCGCGGCGCGCCGGTACCGAGCCGGGCCCGCAACGCCTCGGCCTGCGCGGCGACCTCGCGGAGGAGCTCGTCGTCGGCCTCGAAGGCGACGAGGCTGTGGGCCAGCTCCCGGACCGCATCGGCGGCGGCCAGGCGGGCGTCGCTCACCCGGTGGCGGTCGGCGTCGTTCAGCGGGCTCATCGTCATCGTCTGCGTGGTCCTCGTCGTGCTCGTGAGTCGTGGTCCTGCGGCGCCGGTCAGCCGACGAACATGCCGCCGTTGGGGAACAGCAGCTGGCCGGTGAGGTAGGACGAGTCCTCCGACACGAGGAACAGGGCGGTCGAGGCGATCTCCTCCGGCTGGCCGAGCCGACGCATCGGGGTCATCCGCTTCATCATCGCCTCGCCGGCCGGGTCGGTGCGCATGACCGAGGTCATCGGCGTCTCGATGAAGCCGGGGCCGATGGCGTTGACCCGGATCCCGTGGCCGACGAGCTCGAGGGCCAACACCTTGGTCAGCATCCACACCCCGGCCTTGGACACGCAGTAGTCGGCGCCGCCCCGCAGCGGGATGGCGGCGGCGGAGGAGGCGATGTTGACGATGGCACCGCCGTTGCCGGCCTCGATCATGCGGGCGGCGATGGCCCGGTCGCTGAGCATGACCCCGGTGAGGTTGACGGCCAACACCCGCTCCCAGTCGGCCAGCGGCTGGCGCAGCACGTCGCGGGCGCTGGTGGCGGTGCTGTCCTGGCCGCTCACGTAGTCGGCGTTGGCGATGCCGGCGGCGGCGACGAGGCAGTCCAGCCGGCCGAAGGCCTCCATGGCGGCGTCGGCCATGGCCACGTTGTCCGCTTCGAGGGAGGTGTCGGTGCGCACGAAGCGGGCCCGGCGGCCGGCGGCCTCGACGTCGGCGACGGTGGGTGCGGCCCGTTCGGCGTCGAGGTCGGCGATGACGATGTCGGCGCCCTCGGCGGCGAAGCGGCGGGCGCAGGCGGCGCCGATGCCGCTGGCGCCTCCGGTGATGACGGCCACCTTGCCGGCCAGTCGGTCTGCCATTGGTTCCTCCCTGGGATGTCTCGGGGCGGGACAGTAGCGGGCCGGGCCCGCCGGGGGCGCGGCTCGGGTGGCGGGGCTCCTCGCCGGCGCGGCTGGTTCGGGCGCAGCGGGCGGCGAGCTGGAAGGATGCGTCGATGGCAAGCGATCAGGTGCACGACCTCTACGAGATGATGAGCACGCTGCGGGCGGTGCGCCGGTTGCGACCGGATCCGATCCCCGACGACGTGCTGGGCCGGGTGCTGCAAGCGGCGGCGTGGGCGCCCACCGGCGGCAACATGCAGCCGTGGAAGGTGATCGTGGTGCGCAGCCCCGAGCGCAAGCAGGCGCTGGCCGACATCTACGCGCCGGAGTGGCACACCTACGTGGGCTTCGGCCGTCGCCGGGCGGAGAAGCAGGGCGTCACCGGCGAGGCGCTGGCCGCCATGGAGCGGATCTACGCCGCTGGTGACCACCTGGCCGATCACCTGGCGGAGGCGCCGGTGCTGCTGCTGTTCATCGCCGACCCGGCCAAGATGGCCATCACCGACAAGAACCTCGACCGCATCTCGATGGTGGGCGGCGGGTCGGTGTACACCGCGGTGCAGAACACGATGCTGGCGTGTAGGGCCGAGGGGTTGGGCTGCACGTTGACCACGCTGCACTGCCTGCGCGAGCCCGAGGTGAAGGCGGCGCTGGGGATCCCCGACGAGTGGGCCACCCTGGCGCTGGTGCCCATCGGGTACCCCGTCGGCAAGGGCCACGGACCGATCACCCGGCAGCCGGTGTCGCAGCTGGCCTACGACGATGCGTTCGGGGAGCCCTGGAACGGCTGAGCCCGCCCGGGGGCAGGGTGGCGGTTGTGGCCGGGAACGGTGGCGGTTGTGGCCGGGAACGGTGGCGGTTGTGGCCGGGGCGCCGTACCGGGTGGTCCGGCCGCTTCCTTCGCGGGCGATTCGATATCGATTCGACGCCTTGGACGGGCGGGGTACGACCACTCACCACCGGTGACGGGCAGCGACGCTTTGGCTCCGGCACCGTGCCCTCCGTGCGCGAACTTCGTGTCATCTGACCAATTCCGAATCGACGTCGAATCGAGCGCGACGGTTCCCCCGGACCCGGACCCCGGACCCCCGGACCCCGGGACACCGGGACCCCGGAACACCCGGGACACCCGGGACCCGGGACGCCCGGCCGTGGGCGCTCGACCAGCCGGAGCAGGAGGACCGCCGGCTGCGCACGTGTGCAGCTGAACACCCGGCCTCGGCAACCCGGGCGTCGGGCGCCCCGGTGGCGGCCGAACGGCGCTCGCTCGATCCGGCCTCGATGTGGCTTTGCGATCACCCGATGGGCTCGCTAACCTCTCTGTGCTCGCTCGTCGAGCGAGCGGCCCGCCCCTATCGTCTAGGGGCCTAGGACACCACCCTCTCAAGGTGGAGACACGGGTTCGAATCCCGTTAGGGTGCAAGCATAAGCGCAGGTCAGGGGCTCTTTCGGGGGCCCCTGACCTTTTGCCCACAGCCGTCTGCCAATCTCTTGCCAATCTCAGATTGGGAGGCAACGGCGATGAAGGGCTTCATGCGCAAGCGGGGCGACGCCTGGGAACTGCGGGTGTTCTTGGGCGCCGACGCAGTCACCGGCAAGAAGCGCTACGCCACCCGCACAGTACGCGGCGGCAAGCGCGACGCCGAGCGTGAGCTGGCCAAGATGGTCTACGAGGCCGACGCCGGCCACGTCGCCCGGACCGACAGCACGGTCGGGCAGCTCCTGGACGCGTGGCTTGCCCAGGCGTCGCGGGACTTCTCGCCGAAGACAGTGCTCGAGACCCGAGGCTTCATCGAGCGCACCATCAAGCCGGGACTCGGGTCGATCAAGCTCGCCAAGCTCCGCACCGCGGACATCGATCGTTTCTACGTGCGCCTTCAAGGACCGGGAGGCGGCATCCGAGGCGCCGGACTGGCTCCCGGCACGATCCGCCGCATCCACGGCATCCTGCGTCGCGCCCTCGAGCAGGCCGTTCGGTGGGGATGGCTGGCCGCCAACCCGGCCAGCCGTTGCTCACCGCCCCGGGTGCCCTCCGCCAACCTGGCTCTGCCCGCCCCCGGCGACGTCGCCAAGCTGTTCGCGATGGCCCAGCAACGCGATCCCGAGCTGGCCTTGTTCGTGATGGTTGCCGCCGCAACCGGGGCCCGCCGGTCCGAAGTGATCGCCCTCCGTTGGCTCGACCTCGACCTCGAGGCCGGCGCCGTCACCATCGGCCGAGGAGTGGTGCTGGGTCCCGACGGGCTGGTCGAGAAGGACACAAAGACCCACGCCACCCGTCGCATCTCCCTCGATCCGACCACCGTTGAGCAGCTCCGCCTCCATCGCCGCCGGGTGGACGAGCGGGCCCGCCTGTGTGCCATGACGGTGCACACCAACGGGTTCGTGTTCAGCGGCGACATCGCCGGCAACGAGTGCTGGCGGCCCGACTCGACCTCCCGTGCCTTCCGTCGGCTGTGCCGGCAAGCCGGGTTCACCGACGTTCGACTGCACGACCTCCGCCACTACGTCGCCACCCGCCTGCTCACCGCCGGCGTCGACGTCCGCACTGTCGCCGGACGGCTCGGCCACCGCAACGCGGCCACGACCCTCAACGTCTACGCCCAGTTCGTGGTCGAGGCCGACCGTGACGCCGCCAACCTGCTCGGTCGCCTCTTCGACGACGCCGCCGAAGGGCTCGAACCCGACGGCGTCCCGCGGCCGGAGGCCGGGTGACGGCAACCATCCGTCCCGCGGTCGGTTTCGTCGACGAGTCGACCCGCGCTGCCCGCTACCTGCTGGCCTGCACGATCGTCGAGCTGCGCCACCTGGCCGACATTCGCCGGGAGCTGGCGGCGCTGGTGCTGGCCGACCGCCAGCGGATCCACTTCGTCAAGGAATCGGTCGCTCGGCGCCGCCAGCTGCTCCCTACCTTCAACGCGCTGCCGCAGCGCACCCTGGTCAACGTGTGCCCGATCGGTCCCGCCGTCACCCAGCATGCGGCGCGGGCTGCCTGCCTCGCCGCCTTCGTGCGTGACCTGCTGGCGCAACAGGTGGAGCGCATCGTGCTGGAGTCGCGGCACTCGATGGACCACGACGACGCCCGCACCATCGCCGCCACCCGCACGCCCACCCCGAGGCTGCTCTACGAGCACCTGGTGCCTGCCCACGAGCCGCTGCTGTGGCTGCCCGATGCCTACGCCTGGGCCGTCGGCGCCGGGGGCGACTGGCGGGCGCGCGCCGCGGCGGGGGTCGACGACGTCCGCACGGTGCGGCCCTGACGCGCAGAACCCGCCGCGCCCACCATCCGGAGAGCCGACGGGTTCACTTCCCCGGCTGCTCACCGAGGCCCTCTGAGTATGCGACGGCTGAGCCGGTTGTGGCAACCATGACTTTGCCGGCCGGTCGCCGCACCCGGAGCACGGACCGCCACCACTCGCCCACCGGCTGGGCCCGATCGGGGAGACCACGCCGTGCGACGAGGCGATCGTAATCAGACGGCAACAGGTGTCGTTCGGTCGCGTGCGGGTTCTTCCCGTCCGCTTGGTGCCGTCTGATGTCGCTGGGTACCGCCTGTGGACCTTTGTTGTCCGTTGCTACTTCACAGAACGGGCATTGCATTGCGCAGAACACTCTGTAGCTTCCGACCTTAGATGGTCCCAGCCATCGAGGAGGCGGGAGTCGGTTGGCAGATCACGATGGCGAAGCGCAGACGTTCACGGTGAGCGACGCGGCGCAGCTGCTTGGCATCAGCCGCGGGCTCGCCTACGCGTGCGCCAACCGATACCTCGCCAGCGGCGGTACCCACGGCCTGCCGGTCGTACGGCTCGGGCGCCGCCTCGTCGTGCCCGCCTACCAGTTGCACCGGATCCTACGGGGTGACCTGACCCTCGCCGGCAGCGACCAACGCAGCGATGCACGCGCGCCGTCGCAGGCGATGCCGAGCGTGCCGCCACCGCAGCCCAGCTCCAATCGTCGCCAAGCCCGCCGCCCCGCCACCACCTTGCCGCTACAGCTCTCCTTGCTCCCGGCCGACGACGAGCCGTCCTGACCGATGCAACGCCAAGTCCACCTCCAGAACGCAACCGAACCACTACCGCAGACAGACGTTTGCACGTGTCGTGCTCGGGAGCTGGCGCCATACCGGTCGGTAGGTGGGAGGTGACGGTTCGGGTGACGTCGTTGAAGGGTGCGGGTGCGGGGGAGTACTACGTGGCCGAGCCGGGTGGCTACTACGTGGCGGCGGGGGAGCCGCCGGGCCGCTGGTTCGGTGATGGCGCCGCTCGTCTGGGGCTCGGCGTGTCGTTTGATGACGCTGCGTTCGTTGCCGTACTGGCCGGTATCGATCCGTCCGCCGGTGTTGAGTTGGGGCGTCCGTTTGGTGAGGGTCGGTGCGTGGGTATGACGTGACGTTCTCGGCGCCGAAGGGTGTGTCGTTGCTCGCCGTTCTCGGCGCCCCGCCGTCAAGCTGAGGTGCATGCTGCGCATGACGCGGCGGTCGGCGCGGTGCTCGGCTACGTGCAGCGTCATGCCCTGACCCGCTACCGGGTTGACGGCGAGGTGGTGTCGGTGGATGCGGAGGGGATCGTGGCGGGGGTGTTTCGTCAGCATGTGTCGCGGGAGTTGGACCCGCAGCTGCACACCCACGCCGTGATCGCCAACCGCGTCCTTTCGCCGGACGGGAGGTGGTTGGCGTTGGACGCCCGACCGCTGATGAAGGACCAGACGGTGCTGTCGGCGTTGTACCACGCCGGGCTGCGGGCGGAGCTCACCTCCCGTCTTGGGGTGGGGTGGGGGGAGGTGGACAACGGGATCGCCGAACTGGCCGGCGTGGAGCGGGAGGTGCTCGATGCGTTCTCTCAGCGCAGTTCGCAGGTCACCTCCCGTCTGGCGGTGAAGCTGGCCCGGTTCCGGGAGATGATGGACCGTGAGCCGACCGGTCGGGAGCGGTGGCGGCTCGAACGTGAAGCCGCTGTCGATTCCCGCCGCTCCAAGCCTCAAGCGATCGACGCTGCCGTACTGCAGCAGCGCTGGCATGCCCAGCTCGCCGAGCTCGGGCTCGACCGGCAGCAGCTGGTGGGCGAGACGGTCGGTCGGGTCCTCGAGCCCGCGATGACCCTTGATGTGGATCCGTGGGGTGGGCCGGCGGAGGCGGCGTTGAGTGTGTTGACCGAGTCGCGGTCGACGTGGCGTCGACCGGAGGTGCTGCGGGAGTTGGCCCGTGCTACCCCGACCGACACGGCACTTCCGGCCGGCGAGTTGGTCGCCGGATTGGAGGCGGCGGTGGTGCCGTTCGAGCGGGAGTGGCTGGTGGAGCTGGCCCGGCCGTTGCCCGAGGAGGTGGCGGTGCGCTCGAGCGATGGTCGTCCGGCGTGGGAGTCCCCGCTGGAGCGCCGCTTCACCACCAGCTACATCCTCGAAGAAGAAGCGAACTTTGCCGACTGGGCCCGCCGCCGCTGGGATCAACCCGGCCGGGTGGGGGTGGTTGAGACGGCTGGGCTTGATCATGCGCAGGTGGCTGCAGCGAGGACGGTGGCGGGGGACGCCGGCTTGGTGGTGGTGGTCGGCCCGGCCGGTGCGGGCAAGACCACCGCGTTGCGGCCCGGGATCGACAGCCTCACGTGCCAGGGCCGTCCGGTGTTCGCGGTCGCACCGACGGCGACAGCGGCGGCGGTGCTGGCAGAGGAGACCGGCGTGGCGGCGGACACGATCGACAAGCTCCTGGTCGAGCACCGCCGCCAGGGCGGCCCCGCCGCCCGCTACCAGCTCCCGGCGGGCGGCACCCTGCTGGTCGACGAGGCGGCGATGGTGGCCACTCCCACCTTGGCGGAGTTGGCTCGTCTGGCGGATCGGCGGAGGTGGCGGGTGGTGTTGGTGGGCGATCCGTTGCAGTACTTACCCGTAGGGCGGGCGGGGATGTTCGACTGGCTGGTCGAGCACGGTCACGCCGTCGAACTGGATCGCATCCATCGCTTCACCGAACCGTGGGAGCGCGACGCTTCCTTTGCCCTGCGCGCCGGCCAGGTCGACGCCCTCGCCGTCTACGAGCAGCACGGCCGGCTGCATGAGGGCGAGCCGGGCGAGGTCGACTTCGACGTGATCGACCACTGGGCACAGCTCCGCGCCAACGGCCACACGGTCGCGGTTCTGGCTGCCAACAACGACACCGTCCACCGGCTAAACCACCGCGCCCAACAACACCGCATCGACCTCGGCGAGCTGGACCCGAACGGTCCAGCCGCCCGCACCGAATCCGGCTACCGGCTGCTCGTGGGCGATGAGATCGCCACCCGCCGCAACGACCGACAACTGCGCACCGACACCGGGCAGATGGTCCGCAACCGAGACCACTGGCGGATCGATCGCATCGACCGCGACGGCGGAGTCGTCGTCTCCGGCCGCTCGGGCACTGTGCACCTCCCCGCCGACTACGTGGCCGAGCAGGTCGACTTGGCCTACGCCCAGACCGGACACGCCGCCCAAGGCCGCACCGTCGACCACGCCTTGCTCGTCGTGGACGGCACCGTCGACAACCGCGGCGTGTACGTGCCGCTCCGCAGAGGCCAGCGCCAACCACGCCTACGTCGCGCTTGAGCCCGACGACGCACGCACCCGCTCGAGAGGTGTTGGCCGAGGCCGTGAATCGGGACTGGGCCGACATCCCCGCCACCGTCTACCGCCAGCAGCTCGAGCAACCCGGCCGTCCGGCGGCAGGCACCCCGCAGCGGTCTCACCGCCGCCGCTGGAAGCTGCCGAGCTGCGAGAAAACGCGCTGGCCGGGGAGGTCGCCCGCATCGAGGCGCTGGCTGTGGTGTTCTGGTCAAGGGCTGCAGCGCGATCTCAATCACGCCGCCAGCCAGCGAGCACGGCACGAACAGGCCACGGCGGGCTCGCTGAGGCGAAGACGAAACGAGATCGCATCGGCGAGCGACTCGCCGAACTCTCGCCGTGGAACCCCTTCCACATCCTCCGAGCAACGCCAACTCGAAGCCGACAAACCGAACCGCGAACCGCGCCGTGGCCCGTGACCGCCACACCGTGGAGGACACCGCCAGCCGGGTCGCTGCCGCCGATGCGCGTCATCGAGCGGCAGGCGCAGCTTCGACCGCCATCAACTGACCACGACCGCCTCCCCGGCCTCTACGTTGAGCTCGACCGAGATCTCGACGCCCGCATCGAACAGGCCGGCGTCGACCCGGCGCCCGGCTGGGCGATCACGCTGGCGGCCTGATCAGCCCGAGCTGGCGGAGCTGTGGGACCACACCGTGGAGCGCGTCGAGCAACATCGCACGATCCACGCCATCACCAGTGACCACCAGCCGATTGGCGGCCGTCCCCACGCAGCCATCCCGACTACCACCGCTGGGCCGTCCTCGCCGCTGACGTCACCAACGCCGCCGACCAGCTCGGCCGAGAACACGACCTCCGCCCCATCACGTGCGACACAACGAACTCGACCACGACCGCTCCCTCGGGCACCGGCATCAGCCTGTGACAGCACCGCGCTCCCGCCCCGCTCGCAAGCTCGCAGGTTGGGCCCCGGTCTCGTGCTCGCCGTCCTGAACGATCCCCCACGCAGGTCGCCGCAGCCTTGAAGAGCCTGCACATGAACGTCCGTGAGGCACGGGGCGCCAGCGTCTGATGCCTCCGGCACTCTGCTGCCGCAGGGCGGCAGCGTAGCAGCCGCTTCGCCGGAAGTGCGTCGGTCGCTCAGTTGTCCTATCCCGGCGAAATCGAGTGCCTTGGGAGATAGGGCCCTTCCGTTGTTGCTAGGGCCCGCAAGATCAGGGCACCATGCGTTCGTGCGTCATCGATGCAATGTGGGCCACTCATGGTCGAACGGCGGCTGGGTGAGCTCGGCCTGCATGGCGATCACGAACAGGGCGAAGCCGACGACGGTGTGAGGGATGTACGGGTGTCGCGAGCGCGATCGCGTGAACGTCGAATCCGAGGGCGACGCTCTCGTGGCGGCCTCCGGCCACTGGGACGTCCGGGTGGCGGCCGGACAGTGGCTGGCGGCCAACGCCACGCCGGCGTACCGCACGGTGCTACTGGCGCTCTTGATCGACAAGGAAAACACCGCCGTGAGCATGAACACGGCTGCGGCTCTGCTCGACAGTCCCACCGAGTTCTCCGTGTCGATGGTCATGAGAGCTCTCGCGGTGACAGACGCGGCTGGCGATGACGAGACTCTCGAACACCTGCTGTTCGCCATCGGTCCCTACCTGTTCCAGTCATCGCCGCCGATTGGTTTGAGCGAATCGATCGATCGTTGTATGGCCACGGCCGACCACGAAGTCACAATCGGGCTGCAGCTCGCCGGGCTGACATGACCAATCGCGCCAGATCTGCCGATTCGCGCGACGTCCGACCTGGCGAGCCGAGTAGGTCGCGCCCATAAGCCGCCATCGGCACTACATGCCCGCGCCACCGCGCTCGCCGCCCGATATCGACACTCCGCAACCTGGCCGCCACGCCCCGACGTCCACCCGGTAACGGCCCATACTGAGCGCCCAGACCGCCCCTCGGGCGCCTTGCGGTGGTTTGGGCGGCGCGCCGCAGACCGGGGAGATCCACCCCCGAAGGCCACCCGACAGCGCCGGCTATCGAGCGGCCGACCTGCACGGTTGCCGCTTCTGTTCGCCTGCTCGGCCGCGTTGGCTACACGAGCCAGAGGGTGAGGCCGGGATAGATGGGGCTCGTAGGGTCGCTGGTTCTCGAAGAAACGTGCAGGCTGCCCTCAAGAAAGCCCTCTGCGGTAGCCGTCGGGCTGGCGGGCTCGAACAGCAGGTTGGCCATGAGGTCGGGGGGCTGGCGGATGCCCCAGCCGGACAGCGTCGTGCCGGGCGGCATGGCGAAGCGCACCGAGTAGGTACCGGGGCCACTGATGTCGACAGGGTCGGAGAGGTAGACGTCCGGCGGGTGGACAATACTTGCGCGGTCGTACATCGTCGGTATGGCGTCGACTGCTGCCTGGCGTTCGGCCAGCAGTACCTCGCGCTGACTGCGCCACTTCGGGCTTCGCCCGATGTTTGTGACAGGAGGGCTCGTCAACGCCGGTGACGTCTGGTGTTGCTCGCCCGAAGCCGAGGTGGCCTCGACCCCGTTCCGCGCGCCACCGCTATCCAATGGTCCGTTGTCACTATCCGTGCAGCCAAGGAACACCGCTGCGATGGCAACACCGTGTCAACGACGGTCGAAAATTGACCCTCTTGCGACGGTCGAATATTGACCCCGGGTGGTCACGTTCCGTCGTCGGTGGTGGGTCTCCTTCCTAGGTCTTTGTCTTTGAGGCGGTAGCTGTCGCCTTTGAGGGAGAGGACGTCGGCGTGGTGGACGAGGCGGTCGATGGCGGCGCCGGCGACGACGTTGTAGCCGAACACTTCGCACCAGCGGCCGAAATGCTTGTTCGAGGTGACCACGATGGACGCCCGTTCGTAGCGGGAGGAGATGAGCTGGAAGAACAGGTTGGCGGCGTCGGCTTCGAAGGGGATGTAGCCGACTTCGTCGACGATGAGCAGCGGGATCCTTCCGAGCTTGACCAGCTCGGCCTGGAGGCGTCCGTTGTTGTGGGCGTCGGCGAGGCGGGCGACCCATTGGGCGGCGGTGGCGAACGCAACCCGGTGCCCGGCTTGGCAGGCCCGAACACCGAGCCCGATCGCGAGGTGTGTTTTGCCGGTGCCGGGCGGCCCCAAGAACACGACGTTGTGCCGTTCGACCACGAAGTCGAGCGTGGCGAGGTGCAGCACCTGTTCCCGTTTCAGGGAGCGTTGGAACGTGAAGTCGAACTCCTCGACGGTCTTGCGGGACGGGAAGCGGGCAGCACGGATGCGGATCTCGCCGCCGTGGTCCTGCCTTGAGGCCACTTCTCGTTCCAAGCAGGCGGCGAGGTAGTCCTCGAAGGACCAGCCATCCGCCCTTGCGCGTTCGGCGAGCCGTTCGTATGAGCCTGCGAGCGAGGGTGCTTTCAACGCTCGGCAGAGGAACGCCAGATCGGCCTTCGGTTTCGAGATGGCGGCCATCAGGCTGCTCCGAGCCCGTCATAGACCGAGAGATCGCGTTCCTCGACCTCGGCATCTTGGGCGATCACGGGTGTTCGTTGACGGCGCTGCTGCTCTCGTGCGGCGACGTGGACGGGGTCGGTCAGCACCTGATGACGGCCCCAGGCCCTGGCGTGGCGGGCGACGACTTCGCCGCCTGCCGTGGCGACGAACTCGGTGAGATCAAGCCGGACATCGACGCGGCGGCCGATGGCTTTGGGGTGGATCGAGTAGTCGCAGGTCCCAGCCCGCACGTAGTGGTCCCGTCCAACCCGGACCGTCCAGCGCAGCGACGGGTCCGGCAGGACCGGCGGCAACGGCAACATCGCCGCCCGATCCGCCACGACCAACTCGGAAGGCCGCTGTCGGAGGGTGGCATGGACCCGGCCGTTGACCCGCTCGAGCCAGCAGGACAGCTGCTCGTTGAACCCGTCGGGCCCGTCGAAGTGGCGGCCCGGCAGGAACGAGGTCTCCAGGAACTTGTTGGCCCGCTCGACCAGACCCTTCGCCTCGGGATCGGCGGGCCTGCAAACGTAGGCGCCCATGCCGAGGGTCCCCCGGAACGCTTGGAACGCGTCGGTCAACACCACCCGGCCCTCTCGACGGACCGAGAACGCCGGTTCACCGTCATAGACCCCTTTGCGCGGCACGCCGCCCAGCTGGACCAGCCCGGCAAGGTGGCCGCCGAGCACGTCAGCTGACTCCTTGGACGGGATCATGCAGGCCACGATGAACCGGGAGAACCCCGACACGCCCACGATCACCGGCGGCCGGGCCCGCTGCGCCGGCGACACGGCGATGTCCACGGGCGGGAACCACAGATCCCACTGCGCCAACTCGCCTGGCCGATAGGTCATGCGCTGCACCGGATCGGCCGGCAGGAACAACGGGCGCAACTCCCGCACCCGGTCCTTCAACACCGTCATCGACCGATCCCAGCCGATCCGCTCCGCGATCACCGTCGCCGGCATCGACGGCTCCAACAACAGCAACCGCCGGATCTCCGGCTCGACCACGTCCACCGCCGACCCGACAGCCTTCCGTTCATAGCGGGCGGGTCAGCGGACCGCACCGCAGCACGGACCGTGTTCCGTTCAGCCCGAGCTCACGTGCGATCACCTTGATCGCCTTACCCTCCGCAAAGTGCAGGCGCCGAACCTCAGCCCAGTCCTCCACGCTGATCATCTCTCGCCACCTGACCCATCGGGCCAGAGTCCATGACCCACCACCAACCGTGGTGGACCTCACAGCAAGGGGTCAACATTCACCCGTCGCCTGGGGGTCAGTTTTCAGCCGTCGACGACAAACACCGAGCATGCACGCCGTCAGACCTCTGGCCACAGGTGAAAGCGTATACCGACCCCTTCCGAAGGAACCCTCCGGATGGGTGACCCGGCATTCCCGGCGCCCGGCATTTCACCCGCCCTGTCACGGCCCTACCCGAGCGCTTTTCCCGAGGACCCACAACGCCCCTCGGCGCCGTGCAGGGGTTGAGGCGAGGCGCCGCTCCCGAACCGGGAAGATCCACCGACAGCCACCAGACACCGGCTCCGTTTATGGGCGCCCGTCGGGCCGTTGGGTCAGCACGATGCCTGCTGGCGGGGCTGTGGGGCCTGGGTGGCTCTGTCGACGTTCGCCCCGTCAATGGTTACCGGCTGATCGGCTGTCCCCTACTGTGGTCTGTATGGGACAGGCCCTGGTGATGGTGGCACGATACGTAGCGATTTCGCTCGCGGCACTTGTGAACATCTTCTTTGCGGGCTGGTCGGGTTTCTCAGCAGCACTGGTCTTTGTCCCCAACGACAACTCGCCCGCCTTCTGGGCTGTCTTCGCCGCCGTGCTCGCCTCCATCGCCCTGCTCCCGGCCACCGCGTGCATCGTTGCAGCGAGACCTAGCCGGGTTGCTGGCCTGCTCGCGGTGTTGAGTGGCGCGACGTGGCTCGTGGCCTGCCTCTGTGTTGTCCTCGACGACACCGACCATCGATCAGCGGTGCTTCCGCTGATCGGTTTGATGGGGATCGTGACGCTCGCCGCGCTCCTTCGCGCTGTCCACCGACAGACGATGCGTACATCTTGCTCGACCACGTCAATCCCCATGGATCGGTGAATTCGCTCATGCCGACGTAGGCCGCCCGACTTCGGCCCTTCTCGAGCGCTATCCGAAGACTCAGCCTGCCCGGCGGCGGATATCGAGGCGCTGTCCCGTCGGACCGGGGAGATCTACCCCACGGACGCGCTGCAGCGCCGGCTATGGCGCTCGTCGTACCCCAGCGTGCGGAGGATCGGACGGGACGGCGGTGCTCTCGCGACGCGTCTCGAGCGATAGGCCAACGATCTCGACGGTGCATTCCTTGAGCAACACGATCCAGTGTCTGAGTGACGCGTAGCGCTTCGGGTCGTGTCGGGGGTGAACTCTGTTGGTCCGTTCGAGCTCCGCTACCAATGTGCTGCCTAAGACTTCGCCGATCCAGCGAACGTCGGACAGCCCGGCGATATAGAGACGGTGACCCCCGATCGACTCATCATTCGGTGGTTGCATCCGATGATCGTGACCCGGTTTCTTGGACACCTGATTACGCGGGAGACCGTGTAGAAGGGAGCCCGTCATGGGTCGTCCACCGAAGTATCCGGACCAGTTCCGTCGCGACGCGTTGCAGCTCGTCGAGTCCTCGGGCCGGTCGATCGCCGATGTCGCTCGGTCCCTCGGGATCGCTGAGGGCACGTTGTGGAACTGGGTGAAGGCCAGCCGGGAAGCGACCGAGCGAGCCGGTGACCCGGACGCGCTCTCCGAGTCCGAGCGCGACGAGCTGCGGCGGTTGCGCAAGGAGAACCTCGAGCTGCGCACCGACACCGACATTCTTCGCCGGGCGGCTGCGTATTTCGCCCGGGAGACGATGCGCTGATCCGCTTGTGCTTCGTCCGCGACAACCCCGACCTGCCGGTCAAGCGGATGTGCGAGCTCGTCGAGGTGCCCCGCTCGACGTTCTACGCGTGGATCAACCACACGCCCTCGGCGCGCGAGGTCGCCGACGCCGAGCTCCTGGAGGTGATCCGCGACATCTACCGCCGGTCGCGCAACACCTACGGGGTGCCGCGCGTCTACGGGCAGCTCCGCCGCAGCGGCCGACGCGTCGCGAGGTCGCGCGTTGCGCGGCTGATGCGCGCCGATGACCTGGTCGGCGCGCACGCGTCGAAGAAGTGGCGGCGTGGCCGGCCCGACGCCGGCGGGGTCGCGGACCTGTTGAACCGCGACTTCGCCGCCGCAGCGCCGAACCAACGCTGGGTCGCCGATGTCACCGAGTTCGTGACCGGCGAGGGCAAGCTGTACCTCGCCGCGGTGCGCGACCTGTTCCACCGCGGGATCGTCGGCTGGGACACCTCGAGCCGCCAAGACGCCGTGCTCGTCGTGTCCGCGTTGACGATGGCGCTCGCCCGCACCGGGCACCCGGCCGATGTCGTCCATCACAGCGACAAGGGCTCGATCTACACGTCGCTGGACTTCGCCTTCGCGGCCGGCAACGCCGAGATGACTCTGTCGTTCGGGTCCACCGGCGACGCCTTCGACAACGCTGCGATGGAGACGTTCTGGGCTCGCCTCAAGGTCGAGATCGCGTGGATCCGCGGGTCGATCTGGTTCGCCACCCGGGCCGAGGCGCACGCCTACTTGTTCGAGTTCACCGAAGTGTTCTACAACCGTCAGCGCCACCAGAGCGGACTCGGCCACCTCACCCCAGCTGAGCACGCTGACAAGTGGCGACGAGACCACGAAGGCCTCGATCTGTCATAACCCCGTGTCCACGAAACCGGGTCACGATCACGAGTAACCTGGGTTCCGCTCCAAACGAGCTGCACATCGCGCTGGTCGTTCTCTGAGGGGTGCGCCGCCAACCGCAGGACTGTGGTGCCGTTGTCGAAGGCGGTTAGTGCAGCATTGGGGGCATTGGGCTCCCAGGTGACGCCCAGGTCGAGGTTGACGACGCGCTCCGGCATCCACACAGCTTGCTTGAAACTGCGCCGGACAACAGCGCTCGGCTTCGGAGTAACCGCCACGACCCTCGCCGGGTTCGGGCCGATCTTCGCGCTCATCTTGCTTCGTGTTCGCCGCGGGGCGTCCCAGCCCGACGACCAGTGGGCACGACCTGTGCCGCACTTCGGCCCCTCCCGAGTGGCATGCCAGAGCTGGGCCGGTCGGGCCTCGGCGTTTTGCGGCGGTTGGAGCATCTCGCCGTCCTTTGTCCTGGGTAGATCGGCCCGAGGCCTACCCGGCAACGCCGAGTATGCGAAGTTCGGAGCCAGCGGAGCTATCGGAACGACTACGGCCGCTCGGCTTGGTGGTCCGTGGGCTGTGGGGTGATGCTCATGACCTTGACCCCGTCCGGAGTCTCGAAGCGGTGCCACACACCTTGGGGAACGACGAGGAGCTCCCGAGGTGACAGATGATGGTCGAGCTCCTTGCCGTCGATCAGCAAGATCAGCGTGGTGCGCCCTTCCAGCACCAGAACGACTTCGTCGCCTGTGTTGTGTCGTTCCCATTCCGTGGCGCCCGCATAGTGGGCAAGGAACATCGCGCCGTCGCGGTATGGCGTCAGCACAGCGAAGTAGTCGCCGCGGTTGGTCAGGGGAGTTCGGTCGGGGAGGAAGGTCAGCGACTCCAGGGCGTCATCGATCGACACGGGTGTTGGCATTGTGATTGACATCGGAACTCCGATCCATCGGTACCTGCCTCGAAGTTGTGAGGCAGGTACGGTACGCTACCGGCCATGCCAGTGGTCGTCCAGAGCCCACCCATCGAGTTTCTGAGCGAGTTCGTGAACACCTGGGCAGAATCCGTGTACCACGATCCGGCCCCTGCGGCCGGTCGCTCCTTCCCGGCGTGGCCAACCTTCAGCGAGCGGTTCGGCATCCCGTGCGCCGCGTCGGCCCCCGATCCCGCCCTGGCGAGGATCGCCGGCCAGGCTTACCTGGTATTCGCTGCTCATCGAGGAGCGTCTCCACCGCGCCAATGAGTGCGTCACTGCCGCTCACCTTCGACCCGTGCTTCGAAGCGCCCCAGGGCTGTGGTGGGTGGCCGACGAAGCCTTGAGGATCGAGGCGCTTGCGGCTGCGGCGTTGCTGCAACACGCCCGATCCGATCCAACGCTGGCACGACTTGGCGTTTGCACTGCCCACCGTTGCCGCGACGCCTACATCGACCTCTCTCAGGGCGCTACTCGGCGGTTCTGCAGCGAGCGATGCCAGGCGCGAGCGAAGGCCCGGCGCCGTAGAGGCTGAGGAAGGCAACCGAATCGACAATGTTCACATGACCAAAGCGACCGGCCATCGCCTTGCCGCATCGTCTGGGCGCTCGGAACTGACGTGCGTACCGAAAGCGAACGGCCCTCTGCAGACCGCGCAGAATGCCGCCCACCTCGGCGGCCCGTACGAGCGGCGCTGGGCTCGCCCGACCATGCTGAGAGTTGCTCGACGGCTTGCAGGGCAACGAATCGCCCCTCGCGGGGAGATCTATGGCGATTCGCGCTGGTGAGGCGCCGAGTATGGCTGCTGAAGGGTTGGCTACGGTCGGTCCGTGCGGCTATCCACGACACGGGTGCAGCAACCGCCGATGGCGGTGACGAGGATGGTGTTCGCCGCCACCGCCACGGCGGCGTTGGCGACGCTCCTCAGTGGCTGTGGGCGAGAGCCGAGCGCGGAGGCGCCGTTGCGATCGAACTTGGCCAGTTTCGAAGCCGAGGCGGAACGGGTGCTGGCGTTGTTGCCGTACCGCGGTGTCAATGGCTGTCATGCGCCCGGTGCGCAGCTTTCGATGGGCGACGTCGGTGATGTCGACGCGGTGTGCGTCGGCGGTCCAGACGAGGGCGGGCAGTTTGTTGAGTTCCGTCACTTCAGTCAGCGGTCGGACGGCTACGAGGGTGTTGAAGGTGTGGTCCGAGCAAGTGCTGATGCCCCGCCTGCGGTCAACGGCGGTTGTGTCCGCCGCCTGTTCGGTCGCTGGTGGCAGCTCAAACGAGCCCACGATTTGCTGCGTTGCCCGCACGGCTTCCTCGGAGTCGGCTATGGCTAGTCCGCAGCCAATTCTGGGTCCGATTGGGGGCCGTCAGGAGTAGCCGCTCCGTCGCAACGAGGCCTTTCGCACGCCGCTTTCGCGACCACCACCGCTGGGCCGCCCTCGCCGCCGACGTCAGCAACGCCGCCGACCAGCTCGGCCGAGAACACGACCTGCCCCAACGTGCGACACAACGAGCTCGACCACGACCGGTCCCTCGGGCACGGCATCAGCCTGTGACAGCACCGCGCTCCCGCCCCGCTCGCAAACTCGCAGGTTGGGCCCCGGTCTCGTGCGCGTGGCCGGCGTGATCGCCCCCACGCAGGCCGCTCCAGCCTTGAAGAGCGTGCACATGGACGGCCGTGAGGCACGAGGAGCCCGGCATGTCTGCTGCCTCCGGCTCTCTGCTGTGGGAGGGCGGCAGGGGTAGCGAGCGCTACTTCGCTGGAGTGTTCCGTGCTTTCGCTGGTGTGTTCCGTGCTGGGTGCGCTTGAGCGGTGACCTAGACGGGAGTTTGCAGCGCTTGTTACCACCACCGACTCTTTCGCCGCTCAGGTTGATAGGGCGGCTTGTCGAGCCAGCTTCCGCTCCACCCGTTGCGAGGCTGATCCTTGCGGCTGCCGACGCGCCATTCCAGCCAGATAATGACTACAACGAAGCCGAAACCCGACGCGCGAATAATCCAGCGCCCAGCTGCTGGTCCAAACAGGGCGTCTCCGCCGAGGATGGCAAGTACGAGAAGCGGAAGAGCAAGCAACCCGAGCACGGAACCGATCGCTTTGCGGTAGGCCACCTCTTCACGGGTAGTCGCTCGTCGATATCTGCGGCGCGGGTTCGAACTCGGTGCTTCCGTCCAGCCATGTCATTAGTGTCCCGGATCGCACGGCGCATGGCAACACGCCAGAGCTACTCGCATGTCCCGCCTCAATTGGTCAACCGGTCCGCCTTCTGTGGGTCGAGGGGCCTTGCCGCCAAGCGATCGGCCCACATCATGGTCCTCCTGGGGCCGGGGCCCCGGCGAGGTCGGCGCCATCGGATCCCTTGAGGAGAGGTGCGTGCGCCGGAACCAAGCGCGCCCACAGGCACGTCGCGGGGCATGATGTGTGGCGTGGACGTCGCGACGCTGGACCGGGAGATCTACAACGAGGCTGAGGCGGCCCGCATCCTGCAAGTGCCGCAGTCGACGCTGCATTGGTGGCTCGAAGGTGGGGTGCGGAGCGGGCGGTCCTACCCGCCGGTGATCCGTGCCGAGCCGACGGGCAAGCGTGCGGTCACGTGGGCTGAGTTCATCGAGGCCGGCTTGCTCCGTCAGTACCGACGCGAGCTGCACGTGAAGCTCGCCGAGCTGCGCCGGTTCATCGAGATCCTGCGCGACCAACTCGGCGTGCCCTACCCGTTGGCGTGCTACCTCCCCGCGGTGGGCGAGGGCGCCCGCCTGGTCGTGTCCGCAGATCTGGCCGGGCCCTCAGCCGGCACTGCGGGCGAGGGCGCGAAGGTCATCCTTGACGCCCAGGAGCAGGCGGGTCTGCGCGCCGACCTCTCCTTGGTGGCGATCACGTCCAACCAGCTCATCTGGACGCCGGCGGCCGAGGCGTTCCTGCGTCGCGTGGATTGGGATCCGAACAACCTCCCGGCGGCGTGGCGGCCACACGAGGACAGCTCGTCGCCGGTGCGCTGCTCGCCGGTGACCCGGTTCGGTCGACCGGCCATCCGTGGCATCTCGACGGAGGCGATCGTCGAACACCTCGACGCCGGCGAGGACGAGCAGGAAGTCGCCGAGCAGTTCGACCTCGACGTCGCCGACGTGCGGTGGGCCCTGTCCTTCGAACACTCGCTCCGGCAGGCAGCCGCTGCGTGAGGCCTGCCAATCCGCCTACTCGCGGCTGACGGCTTGGAGGCCGATGGGCGCGTCGCTGGAGAGGTCGCTGGAGGCGCGGTGGCGATGTCGGCGAGCAGGTCGCTGACTGCGTCGGCGTGCATCCAGTCGACGACGTGCCGCGCTTGCTCTGGGCGCTCGTTCCAGAAGGGGTTGGTGTGCTGTTGGTCCATCGGTCGCCACGACCGCAGTACGACCCGCACGAGGTGCCGAGCCGCGACGGGGTGGGGCGACTCTTGCCATACCTCTAGGTATGTAGCGAGGTCGTCCTCGGCTTGGGCGATGGCGCACAGGACCCCGTCGACGGGTTGTGGGGGCTCTTCCTGGCTGGTGGTGTGCTTCCACTTGGCGAGCAGGAAGTCTTGGATGGCGGCGTGTTCCGCCTCCGGCCAGCTGTGCCAGTGTGCGTGGCGGAGTGTTGCGAACACGACTTCGACGCAGGGCCAACCGAAGTCCTGGGTGGCGACGATGTCGAGGATCCGGGGCAGGAAGTGGGCGAGGTCCCGCTCGTCGCCCCAGGTGGTCATCGCGCTGGCGGCGTAGCGCCGGATGACGGTGGGCGACAGCTCCCGCAGCGGTGCCGCTTGCAGTGCGGCCTCCTCGTCGAGGGTTGCGCTGCAGTGGAGGCAGGGGTCTGTGCACCGGCGGAGGGGGTGGCTGGCGAACACCTCGTACAGCTGCTCGACGGCCGCCCGAAGGTGCGGGTCCTCGATCATCGCTGCCCACCGTCCATGTCGCCGATGACGAAGCCAACCATCCGCCAAGTGCGCCCGACCGTCCCTGCCCCCGATGTGGTCTGTTCGCCTGTGTCACCCTGACCCGGGCCCCCGTCCCCGAGCGCCGTTCGGGAGACCGCTCGAGAAGGAGGGTTGCAGGACGGGCCGCGCCGTCGGGCGGAGTGCGGGTGGGTACGCTGGTGGCGTGGCATGGCGTGAGGAGCATGGACGGGGATCGATCCTCGAGGTCGTGAACCCCGATGACGACACCTCCGCCGCTGCTGTCGCGGCGTGGATCGCCGCGCTGGAGCAAGACGGCGATTGGATCGATCTGCCGGTGACCGCCGCCGAGCTGGTCGGCGAGGACCGCGCGACGCGAGTCGTGACGGCGGTCGTTCTCGACGCCTCAGCCGGAGCGGAGATCGTGGTGCGGACGACGGTCGGCCGGCGCCTGCTCGCTCTGGTCCCGCAGGATCGGACGTGGTGGGTGCCCGACCACTTCCACCTCGAGGCGGCGGGCGCCATCCGAAGGATGCTGTTGCGCAAGCTCATCGACGAGCAACGGGCGGCTTCCGCCTTGGATCGCCTCCTGTCCCTGCCCGTCGTCGTAGCCCGGAGCCATCCGCTGATCGCCGAGGCATGGACGTTTCGAGCCAACCTCATCGTCCATGACGCGCTCTACGTCGTCCTGGCCAGGATCCTCGACGCCCCGCTGCTCACCGGCGATCGCAAGATGGCGGGCGCCCCGCACCTGCCGGTCTCGGTGCTGCACCTGTCCTGACGGCGAGGCCGCGGCCGCTCTGCACGCTCATCGCGTCCGCGCACTCACGAAAGGCGACGGCTGCCGGTCTCGGCCTTGGCCACGGATAGTCGCGGACTAGGCGCGAATGGGGTGATACTTGGTGATGCTGAACGGCACGAGGCATCAGGAGCGCTCCAACACAAGCCCAGCTCAGCGGCACAATCCGGCATCTCCCGACACCAGATAGCATCAACTTGTATCAACTTAACCCCTCTGGTGGCAACACCGTGCGGGTTCGAGTCCCGCTCCGGGCACTGACTACGAGCAGGACGTTCGTCCTGGGCAAGAGGATGAGCAGCAAGGGCCGGACCGCCGTCCGACTTCCTGCCGTCGCCAGCACGGCCGCCGCTGTCCACACGAGCCCGCATGGCACCGAGACCGCGATGGCGGCACGGACGCCGCGCTCGAAGTTGGCCCGGACGTGCACGGCGAGCTCCGGTCATCGGCAGTCGGTGGCCACCTCGAGCGCAGCGCAGATGGCGCGCCTGCGGGCGTCGCTGAGGCGGCCGAGGCGCTCGGTCAGCAGTCCGACGGAGACGGATTCGACCGAGTCGAGGTTGACCGCGGTTCGGCGTGGCGCCGGATCGTCGCCCGGCTCGAGCACGACCTCGCTGGCGAGCCGTCGGATGGTCGTCGTGCACGGCACCACGAGCGTGCGACGAAGCCTCGGGATCGCCGCATCACGCGACAACACGACAACGGGTCGGAGACCGATCTCCGGCGGCTCGCACCACCACAGCTCACCGCGCCGGGGAAGGTCGGTCATCGCCCGGCCGCCTCTCGGAACGAAGCAAGGTCGCCCCACTCGTCGGGCTCGTCGAGAGGATGCTCGCGGTACGCCGCTGCGTAGGCCGCATCGATCTTGACGGCAGGATCGCGTGCGAGGAGTGCTGCCAGCGCCTCGTCGATGAGCTCGGCGTCCATCGCCGAAGCACGGGCGTTCCGTGCTTCTTGGAGGAGGCGTTGGTCGACGGCCGTGCTCAGGCGGGTTCGTGCCATGCCGCGACCATGACACCATCAGGCCTACGTCACAATGGTTGGCGGGCGCCGGTGGGCGCAGTTCTCCGCTACGGCCGGCGAGGCCGGCGGGTCTGGCTCAGGTTCGGCGGCGCAGCACCCACACGACGCCGGTGGTGTGGCGCTCGAGGTACTCGTACTCGGCCAGCTGGGAGGCCGCGAACGCCCGGAGCTGCGCGCCCAGCTCCGGGTGGCGCTGCGCCAACGCCTCGGCCCTCGCCCGGATCACGGCAGCCTCGTCGATGCCGGCAGCATCACCGCCACCGGCATGATCCTCATCATCGCCGTCGTCTTCGGCCTCGAGCAGCTCGGCCACGAGCTCGTCACCGTGCGCCTGCAGCAGGGTGCGGGTCTGCTCGAGCGTGCCGCAGTGCTCGAACCCCGGGAACGACTCGGTCACGCCGTCCCGCAGGCAGCTGTCGTTGATCACGAGGAAGCCGCCCGGCCGCACGTACCGGCGGATGATCCCCACGGTGACATCCAGGGGACCGAGCACATCGCCGAGCGCGGCGTACACCGCCACATCGACCGGTGCCGTCGTCGATGCCATGGCGGCGATGTCGCCGTGGCTGAACCGGCACCGGTCCGACACGCCCGCCTTGGCGGCGGCCTGGCGGGCGACCTCGACGAACGGCTCGAACAGCTCGATCCCGTGCACCGTCAGCCCCATGTCGCCGGCCAGGGCGATGGCGACCGCCCCCTTGCCCGAACCGAGGTCCACCACGGTGGCGGCGCCGAGCCCGAGCTCCGCGATGGCGCCCAGGATCGAGGACACATCCGAACCGAGCGCGTCGAGGTCGGCCAGCAGCTCCGAGGCGTAGGGCAACAGCGCCGGGTCCATCTCCAACGCGTAGGAGACCATGTCCTGGGCGGAACGCTGTGGCACCAACGGAGTCTCCCACGCCGTTCGGAGCGAACCGCTCGCGGTTGGAAGTCGCTGTCGATGGCCGAGCGGGTTGGCTACCGTCGGCACCATGGCGCCAACGATCTCCGTTCTGATCGATCTCCCAGCCGACCATCGGTTCCATGACGCCACGCTGGATGCCATCCGCCATGCCGGCGACCACCTCGGCCGGAGCATCGACGTCGAGGTGGTCACCACCGATCGGATCGGTTCGCTCCACGATGGCATCGTGATCGGTCCCGGCTCCCCGTATCGAGACCCGGCCGCGGTGGAGGACGTGATCCGCCGCGCACGCCTCGCAGCGGTTCCGCTCCTCGCGACTTGAGGCGGGTTCCAACACGTGCTGGTCGAGCACGCTCGGAACCTTTGCGGTATCGGCGACGCCGTGCACGCGGAGTACGGTCGATCGGGCACGCCGGTGGTCTCGCTGCTCGCCTGCTCGCTCGCTGACAACGAGATCGCCGTGCAGTTCTGCGCCGGGTCCCGGTTGCGAAGCCTTTACAACGCCGGGGCCGCCATCGAACGGACCACCTGCAACTACGGGCTCGACCCCGACCACGCATCCATCGCCGGCCGTCACGGCATGCGGGTCGCGGCGATCGACGAGACCGGTGAGGTCCGCGCCGTAGAGCGACCCGGTCATCCATTCTTCGTCGGCACGTTGTTCCAGCCACAGTTGTCCACGACCGCCGCCGCACCACATCCCATCTGGCTCGGCTTCGTCGAAGCGGTGAGCCGCCCATGATCTGGTGTGCAGGTCGCCCCATCGTTGCGGGAGGGCGGATGAGGCGGATGGGTCCGAGCTCGACGAACGGCCCACCGATGAGTTCCGGACAGCGGATCGGTCCAAACCGTGTGCCGTCGCCTCGGTCCAAGCAACGACCCGCCTGAAGGAGCCGCCGATGTCACGCGTGCGTGTCCACGACTTCTCGATCTCGCTCGACGGGTTCGGCACCGGTGAGGGGTTGACCCTCGAGGCGCCGTTCGGTCATGCAGGCCACCGGCTGCACGAGTGGATGCTCGCCACCCGGTTCGCCCACCGGACCATCCTCGACCAGCCCGGTGGCACCGCCGGCATCGACGACGCCATGGCCGCCGGGTTCGCGCCCGGTATCGGCGCCGAGATCATGGGCGCCGGCAAGTTCGGCCCGCCCGGCTGGCAGGACGACCCAGCCTGGCGCGGGTGGTGGGGTGACGACCCGCCGTTCCATACCCCTACGTATGTGCTGACCCACCGGCCCCGACCGCCGATCGGGATGGAGGGCGGCACCACGTTCCACTTCCTCGACGCCTCCCCGGCCGATGCGCTCGACCTGGCCCGGGAAGCGGCCGCCGGCGGGGACGTGCGCATCGGCGGCGGACCCACCGTCGTCCGGGACTTCCTCGCCGCCGGTCTGATCGACCACCTCCACCTCGTGCAGGTGCCGATCCTGCTCGGCCGCGGCGTGCGCCTGTGGGACGGGCTGGAAGCGCTGGAGCAGGGCTACGAGGTGGAGGTCGTCTCCACGCCGAGCGGCGTCACCCACCTCACCTTCACCCGCTGATCTTCGAGCGACACGCCACGCTCTGGCTCTAAGGTCCGGACAGGAGACGCCCGGCGCCGCCTTCGCCGACCACGTGATCCCGTTGCTCCGTGCGATCCCGAACTCGCAGCACTCCATCACGAACCCGATCATCGAGCTCGACGGTGACCGGGCGTTCGCCGAGTGCCAGTGGTACGTGCTGCATCGCATCGCCTGGGACGATGCGACGTTCATCGATCAGCAGTGCGAGGGCCGCTACCTCGACGTGTTCGAGCGGCGGTCGGGGGAGTGGCGCATCCTGCACCGCCAGACCGCCATCGAGGCGATACGTGAGTTCGTCACCCCCAACCTGGTGCGCGACCACCCACCCGGCCATCCGGCGGTGGGCCGCCGTGCGCCCGATGACGCTGTGTACCGCGGTGCCGCCCTGCTGCAGGACCCGGTGCACCCGGCGCCGCCGGTCGACCTGTGGGAACTGGCCCGACAACGCCATCGCTCGACGCCGAGCAGCTGACCCTTCGTGCCGGCGATCGCGGCCGGTCCGGTGAAGACCGCTTGCGCGCCGGTCACACGGGGACGGTGGCGGGGTCGTAGTCGAGCAGGCCGTAGCCGGCGGCGCCCTTGTTCATGATCGTCGGGTCCTGCAGGGCCCGGCCCTCCTCCAGCGACCAGCGGGCCACGTTGTTGCCGCGCTCGCACCGTACCGACCGGTATCGGGCGAACGCTTCCTCCACGGAGCTCGATGCCGCCATGGCCCGGGCCAGCACCACCGCGTCCTCCACCGCCATGGCCGCCCCCTGCCCCAGGAACGGTGTCATCGGGTGGGCGGCGTCACCGAGGATGGCCACGCGACCCGATGTCCACGACTCGAGCGGCGCCCGGTCATAGAGGCCCCACTTGAACAGCTCGCCGTCGGGCACCGCGGCGATGAGCTCCTGCAGGTGCGGGGCGAAGTCGGCGTAGGCGGTGAGGAACTGCTCGTTGGTGGCCGGGATGGACCAGCCCTCCTCCTCCCAGGTCTCGGTGTGGCCGCAGCCGATGAGGTTCATCAGCTGCCCGCCCCGCAGCGGGTAGTGCAGCAGGTAGCGCCCCGGGCCCCGGTGCATGGCCAGCTCGCGCTCGCGCACAAGCGGCGGTACCAGTTCGTCGGGCAGCACCGCTCGGAACGCCACCTGCCCGTTGAAGCGGGCCGGCTCCCCGGGGAACAGGAAGGAGCGCACCGCCGAGCCGTTGCCGTCGGCGCCGATGACCACCTCGGCCCGATCGCTCGCCCCGTTGGCGAACTGCACCGTCACGCCGGCTTCGTCCTGCTCGAGCGACACGAACTCGTGGGCGGCGTGCACCGCGGCCGCATCCTCGGCGCGCACCGCGGCCAGCAGCACGCTGTGCCGATCGCCGCGGTGCACCGCCAGCGACGGCAGCCCGTACTGCTCGGCGATCGCTGCGTTCGGCCTCGCTCCGAGGATCTCGCCGGTGGCGTAGTGGCAGGCGTGGAGCATCGTCATGCAGCTGGAGACCGCCGCCACCGCGCCGTCCACCCCTAGGTCCACCAGCCCCTTGCGACCGTTGGGCTGCATGATGATGCCGGCGCCGATCTCGCGCAGCCGGGTCGCCCGCTCGTACACCGCCACCGCCACGCCGCGCCGCTGCAGCGCCAGGGCCATCGACAACCCGCCGATCCCGCCACCGATGATCACCACACGGTCGGTCACCACAGCCGTTCCCCCGTTCAGGACGAGCAGGCGCACCAGTGCACTGCGGGCGTGAGCGTACCGCCGGGTTGTGGCCCGGTCGGCCCGATCGGTCCACCTCACCGCACAGGTGTGGTCGGCACGCAGCGCCGCCGGTTGGCGATCCATCCGTGCCGGGGGTGTGGAGCGTTCAGGTGAACGCTCCGGTCCCGCGCTGCGGAACACCTCAGGGCGCCGCAGACCACATGCTCGTGGGCCGGCGCAGGTGCGGACACCGGGTTCGAGTGGTCGATAGGGTCACGGGCCATGACCTACGCCGAGGGCCGCAGGATCGTCGACGCCGACAGCCACCTCATGGAGTGGCCCACGTTCCTCGTCGACCACGCCGATCCGGCGCTGCGCGCCGCCATGCCGCCGCTCACCGGCGGCCGTTCGGGGCTCACCCTGACCGCCGGCGGCCGGTCCGAGGAGGAGCGGCGGACGCTCGTGGAGCTCGGACCCGATCTGATCCGGCGCGGCCCGAAGTGGCATGCCGCCCTCGGTGCCGTCGACCCGACCGAGCGGTCCCAGGCGCTCGACCAGCTCGGCTTCGAGCACCAGGTCATCTTCTCGTCGCTGTGCGCACCGCTGTTCGACATCGCCGAGCCCGAACTTCGCTACGGCGCGTACCGGGCGCACAACCGGGCGGTGGCCGCCTTTTGCGCCGCCGACCCGCGGCTGCTGGGCGTGGCGCTGTGCGACCTCGACGAGCCGGCCCGCAGCCTCGACGAGCTCGACGCCGCGCTGGCGCTCGGCCTGCGGCTGGTGTGGATCCCTGCCCGAGCGCCCGGCGGACGGGCCCCGGGCCACCCCGACCACGACGCGTTCTGGGCCCGCCTGGCCGAACGCGGCGTCCCCTTCGTGCTGCACGTGGGCAGCGGCCCCCTCGGCATCGGCGACGCCTGGCTGCACGACGGCCGCCCGCCGACGGAACAGTTCGCCGGCGCCGAGATCATCGGGGCGAAGGACTTCGCGGTGGTGCACCACACCGCCGCCCGGTTCCTCTCGGTGCTCGTCCTCGACGGGGTGCTCGAGCGGTTCCCGCAGCTGCGCGGCGGCGCCATCGAGATGGGCGCGGGCTGGGTGCCCGACCTGCTGCGCCGCCTCGACCATGCCGTCGCCATCTGGAAGCGTTCCGAACCACGCCTCGCCGGCTTCGCACGCACACCGTCGGAGCAGGCCGCCGCGCAGTTGCGCTTCACGCCCTATCCGTTCGAGGACGTGGGTCTGCTCGCCCGCGCCGCCGATCCCGCGCTGCTGCTGTTCTCGAGTGACTACCCCCACGCCGAGGGCGGCCGGGAACCGTTGCGTCGCTTCGAGCAGTCGCTCGGGGCGGCGGGCGCCTCGACGTCGACCGTGCAAGCCTTCTTGGCCGACAACGCCGCAGGGTGGCTCGGGCTCGATCTCGCGTGAGCGGCGTGCCCACACGGCCGCCGCGCCCGGCACCGGCATCACCAACCGAAGTCGTCCACGAGCACCGGAGCATCCCATGACCGAGAACCGCCAGATCGTCGTCGCCTCGCTGCCGCAGGGCGCACTGCAGGCCACCGACTACGAGTTGCGCAGCGGCGCGGTGCCCACGCCGGGCGAGGGCGAGGTGCTCGTGCGGACCTTGGCGCTGACCATCGGCGCCGGCCAGCGGGCGGGGCTGCAGGGGTCGGCCAGCTACGCCGGTGCGCCGACCACCGGCATCGTCATGGGCGGCACCGGCGTGGGCCGCGTCGAGGCGTCCAACGCCGCCGGCCTGCCGGTGGGTGCGCTGGTGGTCGGCCCCACCGGCTGGCAGGACTACAGCGCGCTGCGGGCGCGCGACGTTCGGCCGGTGGAGGAGGACGTCGACCCCGCCCTGCACCTGTCGCTGCTCGGCACCAACGGCCTGACCGCCTACTTCGGGTTGTTCTCGGTGGGCGATCCGAAGCCGGGCGAGACCGTGCTCGTCAGCGCGGCCAGCGGCTCGGTGGGCCACCTGGTGGGCCAGTTCGCCAAGGTGCACGGCTGCACGGTGGTGGGTGTCACCGGCTCCGATGCCAAGTGCGCGGTGCTGACCGGACGGCTGGGTTTCGACGCCGCGGTCAACCACCGCTCGCCCACGTTCCGCAACGACCTCAAGGCGGCCACCGCCGGCGGGGTGGACGTCTACTTCGACAACACCGGCGGCGACATCCTCGGCGCCGCCCTGCGCCGGATGAACGTGCACGGCCGCATCGTCTGCTGCGGCGTGGTCTCCCAGTACGACACCGACGACCCCCAGCCCGGCCCGCGGGGCATCCCCGGCCTGCTGGTCAACAACCGGGTGCGCATGGAGGGCTTCCTCGTCTTCGACCATGCCGATCGGTACGACGAGGCCCGGGCCCGGATGCGGGCGTGGCACGACGCCGGCATGGTCGAGTCGATCCACGACGAGGTGGTCGGTCTGGAGCAGGCGCCGGCCGCTTTCGTCGACCTGTTGGCCGGCGGCAACATCGGCACCCGCATCGTGCGCATCGCCGACTGACCTGCTGTCCCGTTGCGTGGGACGGGGGGCGGTCGCGATCGGTGCTTGTGCGGCGGCGGTCATCGGCGCTGTTCGTACTGCTGGGTGCGTTCGGCGAACGCCCTGGTCAGCGGGTTGCGGTGACGACCTGCTCGCCCGTTCGTCGACCGCCAGCGCACACACACCGCGGTGGAGGAGCGGCGCCGACACCGGGGGCTCGAGGCCAGCGGGTGGTCGTGCGGGCGGCCAGCGCCTCGGCCACGTCGCCCCCCAGGCGGGTCAGGTACTGGCGGATCTCGTGCTCGGCGATGGCGGCGTCGCCGTCGACCACGGCGTCGAACACCAACCGGTAGGACCCCGCGACATACCGAGGGGTCTGGAAGCGGCCGAAGGCGACCCGCAGGAAGAAGTCGCTGCGGTCCCAGAACGATTCGCCGATGCCGGTGCTCAGCGGCGAGCGGGCCAGCTCGTGCAGCCGTTCGTAGCGGCGGCGGTTGCGCTGGCGCAGCTCGGCGGCGCGGGCGTCCGCATCGTCGGGCAGATCGGCCCGGGAGGCGAGGTTGCCGAGCAGTTGGCGGAGTGCGGTGGCCTCTGCCGGCGTGCGCCGAGCGGCCGCCAACCGGCCGATCACCGCTTCGGTGGCGGCGAACAGCTCGTAGAAGTCAGCCACCTCGCCGGGTACCGGCGTCACCACCTGCACGCCCACCTGGGGCAGCACCTCCAGCAGCCCGTCCATGGTGAGGCGGCGGATGGCGTCGCCCACCGGTGCCCGGCTGATGGACAGCGCCCGGCCGACGCCTTCCGAGGAGATGCGATCACCTGGGTCGAGCCCGCCGTCGAGCAGGAGGCCCTTCAGGTACGCATAGGCCAGATCGTGCAGCCGGGGGTTGGCGCCGCGCAGCGCGGCCGGCGCCTCGGAGGTTGCCCGGTGATCCGTAGAACTTGATGGCGGTGGTCCTCCGCCTCGGTCTGCCCTTGTTGGGGCAAGCTCGAGGTCGCTGAACCAGTCGAACGTCGAGGAAGAGGACCACCGTCGTGCCGAAGTCTCCCACGAGCGAGCGCGTTGAACCGCGCTTGCAGTTGTTGCCCGGGATCGGGCTTGTCGATCTCAACCACCCTGAGCTGACCGACCGGCTGGCGGGCATCGCGGCCGAGCAGCTCGAGGCGTTCCAGGCCCGCATGCGCGACGGCCTGCTGGCTGCGTCGGTCGCGGTCGGGCTTGGCGTGTTGGGCGAGTTCCTGGCCGCCGAGGTGACCGAGAAGGCCGGGCCGAAGGGCCGCCACAATCCCGAGCGCACTGCGGTCCGCCATGGCACGGAGCAGGCCACGGTGCCGTTGGGCGGCCGCAGGGTGCCCGTCGACAAGCCCCGCCTACGCGCCACCGACGGCTCTGGTGAGATCCGCTTGGACACGTGGGACGCGGTGCAGGCGGTCGATCTGCTGTCTGAGCACATGGTCGCCGCTGCGCTGGCCGGGGTGTCGACCCGGCACTACCAGCACGCCGCCCTCGAGCAGGTCGGTGATGTGGCCGCCCGTTCGACCGCGAAGTCGACGGTGTCGGCGAGGTTCGTGGCCGCCACCCGCGCCCGGCTGGACGAGCTCCGCAACCGTGACCTGTCCGGCCGGCGGTGGCTGGTCGTGTACGTCGACGGGTTCGAGTTCGCCGGCCAGACCATGATCGGCGCCCTCGGCGTGGACACCGACGGCAACAAGTGCCCCCTCGGGATCATGCAAGGCACCACCGAGAACAAGACCGTCTGCGCAGACCTGCTCACCAAGGCCGTCGAACGCGGCCTCGACGCCTCCGCCGGCTTGTTGTTCGTGTTGGATGGCGCCAAAGCCTTGCACGCCGCCGTCCGTGACGTGTTCGACGGTCAACCCGTGCAGATCCAGCGGTGTAGGCGTCACAAGTGCGAGAACATCGTCGGCTACCTGCCCGCCGCGGAGAAGGGCTGGGTGCGCCGCAAGCTCACCGCCGCCTGGGCCGAACCCGACCCCACCGAAGCCCGCGCCGCGTTGCAGGAGCTGGCCCGCAAGCTGGATCGGCTCAACCCCGACGCCGCTGGGTCGCTACGCGAAGGCCTCGAGGAGACCATCACCATCAACCGGCTCGCCATCACCGGCACCCTCGCCCGCACCCTGGCGACCACGAACCCGATCGAGTCCTCCATCGACATCGTCCGCTCGCACGCGAAGAACGTGAAGAACTGGAACGCCGACCGCCGCGGCCACCGCGAACGACCCGCCGACATGCGCCTGCGCTGGGCCGCCGCCGGACTCCTCGCCGCCGAGCAGCAATACCGCCGGGTCAAAGGCCACCGACAACTCCCCGCCCTCGCCGCCGCACTCCAGCCCCGAACACTCGACCGACCCGAAGCCGTCGCATAGCATCACCCCCGAGGCCCACACGTGTGAAGTTCCACGGTCAGCTGGGCAACCTCCCAGATCGTGCAGCCGGGGGTTGGCGCCGCGCAGCGCGGCCGGCGCCTCGGGCAGATCGACCTTGAACACGGTGGCCACGAACTCCTACACTAGTATACTAGTCGCCGAGTTGCGAGGGTGGGCCGCATCGCCCGCCCCGCCGGCGGCCTGGAGTCAAGGGGAGAGCCGCCATGATCGCCACGGTCGATGCCGCCGCCAACGCCGCCACCATCGTCGACGCCCTGCGGGAGACCGACGCCGAGTCGGAGCAGCAGCGCCGCCTGAGCGATCGGGCCGCCGCCCTGCTGCACCAGGCCGAGCTCACCCGCCTGGTCAGCCCCGCCGCCTTCGGCGGCCACCAGCTGTCGCCCCGGGCGCTCATCGAGGCCGAGCGGGTCACCGCCCACGGCAGCCCGGCCGCCTCCTGGGTGTTGATGGTGTGCGGCGCCCACACGTTCATCGCCGGCCGCATGACCGAGCAGGCCCAGGCCGAGGTGTTCGGCACCGACCCCGGCATGCTCATCCCCGGCGTGCCGTCCCGCCAGGGCACGGCCAAGAAGGTGGACGGCGGGTACGTGCTCAACGGGCGCTGGTCCTACGCCAGCGGGGTGGACCACGGCGACTGGGTCATGCTCGGCAGCCGGGGAATCCGCAACGAGGCCGGCGAGCCGTGCCCCGGGATGTTGGTGGTGGTGCCCAAGGCCGATGTGGTCATCGACGACACCTGGTTCACCATGGGCATGCGCGGCACCGGCTCCAAGGACGTGGTGCTCTCCGACGTGTTCGTGCCCGCCCACCGCGGCGTGGACATGGCCAACGCCTGGGTGGGCACGGTGCCGGGCGTGGACATCCCGCTGTACCAACTGCCGATCAGCGCGGTGCTGGCCACCATGCTGTGCGGCACGATCGTGGGCATGGCCGAGCGGGGCTTCGAGCTGTTCGTCGAGCAGAGCCGTACCCGTCGGGATGCCTACACCGGCGAGAGCAAGGTGAACAGCGTCGGCCTGCAGCGGCGGGCGGCGGAGGCCAACGCCGAGATCGCCCATGCATGGACGCTGGTGCAGCAGAACTGCGACCTGTTCGAGCAGGCCATGCAGCATCGCCCGCCCATGGCCACCGAGGCCCGGGCCCAGGCCCGCTGGAACGCGGCCTACGCCGCTGAGCTGTGCCGGCGGGCCACCGACCGGCTCTACGGCGGGGCCGGGGCCGGCGCCGCCCACGAGAGCAACGCGCTGCAGCAGGTGTACCGCAACATCAACACCGGCACCCACCACGCCATGCTGGATCTCGACACCACCCTCGAGGTCCAGGGCAAGGTGCTGCTCGGTGTGGAGCAGCCGGATGCGATGATCTGAGGTCCGAACCGATCGACGTGGGGAACGTGGGGGAAGCGCCGTGCTGCTGACACCGGAACAGGAAGCGGTCCGGGCCGCGGCCCGGGCGTTCGCCGAGGCCGAGATCGCGCCGCACGCCGCCGAGTGGGACCGGGCCGAGGGCGCCCCCCGAGCGCTCTACGAGCGCATGGCCGCCGTCGGCCTGATGGGCATGCTGGTGGACCAGCAGTGGGGCGGTTCCGGTCTCGACGTGACCAGCTATGTGCTCGCCATCGAGGAGATCTCGGCGGCCGACGGTGGCGTCAGCAACGTGATGGCGGCCAACAACTCACCGGTGGCCGCCGCCATCGCCCAGCACGGCACCGAGCAGCAGCGCCGGGACCACCTCACCAAGCTGACCAGCGGCGAGTGGATCGGCAGCTTCCACCTCACCGAACCGCACACCGGCTCCGATGCCGCCGCCATCACCACCCGGGCGGTGCGCGACGGTGACGAGTGGGTGCTCAACGGCACCAAGGCGTTCATCACCTCGGGCTCGCTGTCGGACGTGGCCATGATCGTGGCCGTGACCAACCCGGCCGCCGGCAAGCGCGGCATCTCCTGCTTCATCACCCGCACCGACAACCCCGGCTACCGGGTCATCGCCAAGGAGCGCAAGCTCGGCCACCGCACCAACGACACCTGCCAGGTGGCCTTCGACGACCTGCGCATCCCCGCCACCGACCTGCTCGGCGAGGAGGGCCGGGGCCTCGGCATCGCGCTGGCCAACCTGTCGCTCGGGCGCATCGGGGTGGCCGCCCAGGCGGTGGGCGGGGCCAGGGCGGCGCTGGCCGCTGCGCTGCGCTATGCCAAGGAGCGCCGGACGTTCGGGCGGCCGATCATCGACCACCAGGCGATCCTGTTCCGCTTGGCCGAGATGGACACCGAGATCGAGGCCGCCCGGCAGCTGTACCTGCACGCCGCGGCGCGCCGCGACGCCGGCCTGGACTGCGCCCGGGAGGCGTCGATGGCCAAGCTGTTCGCCAGCGAGGTGGCCGAGCGGGTGGCGTCGGCCGCCATCCAGATCCACGGCGGCGCCGGGTTCCTCAACGACTTCCCGGTGGAGAAGCTCTACCGGGACGTGCGGGTTTACCAGATCTACGAGGGCACCTCCGAGGTGCAGAAGCTGATGATCGCCCGCTACCTCGACGAGGCCCGCTGAGCCCGGCCGCGGGTGTTCCAGCTCCAGTCCGTCGATCAGCGCAGCTCCACCCGCAGCCGCTTGGGGCCCCGGAACGACACGTTGGGGTTGAACTCGAAGCGTTGCGGCAGCAGGTGCAGCCCCGGTCGCCGGGCGGCGAGCTCCTCCAGCACCACCTTCACCTCGAGCTTGGCCAGCACGGCACCGAGGCAGTAGTGCTTGCCCCAGCCGAAGGACAGCGCGTCGGCGGCGTTGTCGCGGGTGGGGTCGAACCGTCCGGGGGCCTCGAAGCGGGCGGGATCGTGGTTGGCCGCGCCCAACAGCAGTAGCACCTTCGAACCGGCCGGTATGGTCACGTCGCCCACCACCGCGTCGCGGGTGGTGATGCGCCGCCAGGTCACCACGCTCGAGTCGTGGCGCACGGCCTCGAGCACGGCGGCGTCGATGCGGCCCGGGTCCTCCACGATCTCGCCCCACCGCTCGCGGTGCGCCAGCAGCCGGCGGATGGTGTTGCCCAACAGGTTGGTGGTCGTCTCGTGGCCGGCGAAGCTCAGCCCGTAGATGACGCTGGTGATCTCGGCGGTGCTCAGCGTCGACGGGTCGGCCAGGTGGATGCGCAGCAGGTCGCCGGTGAAGTGGTCGCCCGGGTCGGCGAGCTGGGTGGCCACGTGGCGCTCGCAGTACTGCCAGTAGGCCACCATGTCCGAGGCGATCCGCACCTGGGCGTCGCGATCGGGCCGGCCCCAGCTGAAGGCCATGCGGTCACCGCACCAGCTCTTCAGCATGGGCGTGTCCTCGGGCGGGAAGCCGAGCAGCCGGAAGATGACCGTGGCCGGCAGCGGGTGGGTGAGGCGCTCCACCAGCTCCACCTCGCCCAGCAGGGGCAGCGCGTCGATCACCTCCACCGCCTGGGCCCGCACGATCGGCTCCATGGCCCGCAGCCGGCGGGGGGCGAAGCCGACCTGGGTGTGGCGGCGGATGCGGGTGTGCTCGGGGCCGTCGAGGTTCGACATCGTCTTCAGTGGTCGGAAGCCGTTGGCCAGCACGGCGGCGGCGTCGGGGTGCGGCGCCTGCAGCGGGTCCTGGGCGATGGCCGCCGAGAACGTCTCGGGGTCGCGGAAGATCGCCTCCACCTGCTCGTGGCGGGCGACGAGCCAGTACCCGAGGTCCTCCCAGTAACGGGGGCCGTCCTCGGCGAGCAGCGTCGGGAACACGGCGTAGGGATCGTCCAGGTAAGGCGAGCTGAACGGATCGAAGTGGATCGGGCAACGGGCGACGGCCGGCATGGCCACACGATGCCCCATCAGCGCGCCGGTCGTGAAGCGCGGCCTCGCCGCTCCGGCCAAGCGCCCTTCTCTCGAGGGGGACGAGGCGGTGGCGGCCCACCTGGTCGGGTGCCCGACAACCCGTCGCGCTCGATTCGACGACGATTCGGAATTGGTCGTTCGACACAAAGATCCGGCGCCGACGGTGTGGCGGTGGGCGTGCTGCGTGGGCCCTTGCCGCCCCTTGTGGTCAACCGACTCGATCCAGCAGAGGGCGTCGAATCGAGTTCGAATCGCCCGCGATGGTGTCGGCGGGACGCCAGGGCGCCGGTCGGAGGAGGGGCGCCGCTGGGTGGCCGGCCCGCAGCGGCGTGCGCCGCTGGGTGGCCGGCCCGCAGCGGCGTGCGCCGATCGGTGGCCGCGGAGGGGTGCCCGAGCCGATCGGTGGTGGCCAGGGTCCGGGGTCGGCGTCAGCGGGAACGCAACAGCTCGCCGAGCGGCTCCAAGCGGGCCCGCAGCTTCGCGATCGGCGGGGACGGCACCACCACCCGGGCGATGCCGGCCGCCTCCAGCTCGTCCAGCGCCGCTGCGTCGAGCTGGTACCCGCCGGTGGTCAGCTCGATCTCCGCCGGGTCCCGACCCAGCTTCGAGCACTCGTCGCGCAGCGCGGCCAGCGCCTTGGCGAACGGATCGGCCGCCGGGTCCTCGCCCGGCACGGTGATGCGCCCCGACAGGTTGGCCGGCCAGAAGAACCCGTCGCCCAGCCGCGCCGCCCGCCGCGCCGCCGCCGGGGCGTGCCCGCCCACCACGATCGGGACCCCGCCGGCCTGCGCGGGCTTGGGGTTGCACACCATGTCCTCCCAGCGGTGGAACCGCCCCTGCACGGTGCTGGCCCCCGGCGCCCACAGCGAGCGCACGGCCTCGATGGCCTCGTCGGTGCGCGGCCCCCGCTCCGAGAACGGGATGCCGAGCGCCTCCATCTCCTCGGTCAACCAGCCGATGCCCACGCCCAGGATCGCCCGACCGCCGGAGAGCCGGTCGAGCGTCGCCCACTCCTTGGCCACGTAGGCCGGGTTGCGCTGGGGGAGGATCATGATGCCGGTGGCCAGGCGCAACGTGCGGGTGATGCCGGCCATGAAGCTCAACCACACCACCGGGTCGCACAGCACGGCGTCGGCCACGCCGGCCAGCTCCCCATCGGCGGTGTAGGGGTACGGCGTGCGGATCACCTGCGGCACGAACACGTGCTCCACCGCCCACAGCGATTCGAGGCCCACCTCTTCGGCCACCTCGGCCACCGCCGCGCACTCCTCGGCGGTGGTGTAGGCGGAACTGGCGAACATGAGGCCGATCTTCACGGCGGTGGCTCCTGGCTTGCTCGGACGGGCGGCGGCGGCCACCGTAGCCCCGGGCGCCCAGCCGCCCCGGCCGGCGGGCCCGCCGTACCTGTCGGTACCCACCATGGCCGTGTGACCGATCGCCCGGTTTGCGGGCCCGGCGGCCACGGGTAGCGGCCATCCATGCTCCGATCGGTCGACCCCGCCACCGGCGAGTGCTTCGCCACCTACGACGCGCACGATGATGCCGCCGTGGCGGCGGCGGTCGATCAGGCCGACGCCGCCTTCCACCGGTGGCGCCGCACCGGCTTCACCGCACGGGCCGAGGTGCTCGAGGCCGTGGCCGTGCAACTGGAGCTGCGACGCGACGAGCTGGCCGACCTCATGGCCCGGGAGATGGGCAAACCGCTGGCCGACGGCCGGGCCGAGCTGGCCAAGTGCGCCACCGCCTGCCGCTTCTACGCCGGTGCCGCCGCCGACCAGCTGGCCGACCGCCCGGTGGCCACCGAGCACCCCGACAGCTTCGTGCACTGCGAGCCGCTCGGCGTGGTGCTGGCCATCATGCCGTGGAACTTCCCGTTCTGGCAGGTGTTCCGCTTCGCCGCCCCCACGCTGATGGCCGGCAACGTCGGCCTGCTCAAGCACGCCTCGAACGTGAGCGGCTGCGCCCTGGCCATCGAGCAGCTGTTCGCCGACGCCGGCCTGCCCGACGGGGCCTGGCGCAGCCTGCTGCTGGCATCGGATCGCATCGGTGACCTCATCGATCACGAACTCGTCCGGGCCGTCACGCTCACCGGCAGCGGCCCCGCCGGCCGAGCGGTGGCGGCCCGGGCGGGGCGGGCACTGAAGAAGAGCGTGCTCGAGCTCGGCGGCAGCGACGCCTACCTGGTGCTCGACGACGCCGATCTCGACCTCGCCGCCGAGGTGTGCGCCCGCAGCCGGCTGCTCAACAGCGGCCAGAGCTGCATCTCGGCGAAGCGGTTCATCGTCGACGCCTCCGTGCACGACGAGTTCGTGGACCGCTTCGCCGCCGAGCTCGGCCGGGCGGTGCCCGGTGACCCGCGGGCGCCCGACACCACGATGGGACCGCTGGCCCGGATCGATCTGCGCGACGAGGTCCACGACCAGGTGCGGCGCAGCGTGGACAAGGGTGCCCGGCTGGTGCTCGGCGGGTCGGTGCCCGAGGGGCCGGGCGCGTTCTACCCGCCCACGCTGCTCGTCGAGGTGCAGCCCGGCATGGCGGCCGCCGACGAGGAGGTGTTCGGCCCCGTCGCCGCCGTGTTGCGCGCCGACGACGAGGACCACGCCGTCCGCCTGGCCAACGACACGCCGTTCGGGCTGGGCGCAGCCGTGTTCACCCGCGACCTCGCCCGGGGCCGGCGCCTCGCCGCGGTCGAGCTGGAGGCGGGCAGCTGCTTCGTCAACGCCCTGGTGGCCTCCGACCCGCGCCTGCCCTTCGGCGGCATCAAGGCGTCCGGCTACGGCCGGGAGCTGGCCGAGCTCGGCATCCGCTCCTTCGTCAACGAGAAGACCGTGGTGGTCGCCGGCTGACCGACAGACGGCTCGCCAACGACGGCGAGGCCGGCGTGCGACGGCCGGGTGCCGGTATCCGCCGTGCGGCACTGCGCTCCTCATCCCTACGCTGACGCGACGAGCGAGGAGTGAGCGATGGCACGGACGACGAAGCTCGCCGCCGCCCTGGGGGCGGCCGTGGCGCTGAGCGCGGTGGTCACCGGGATCGGCATGACGGTGGCCGCTGCCCGTGGGGGCGACGAGGTCCTCGTGGTGTTGCGCGACGCCACCGGCGCCCCCCGGGGCACGGTGCAGTTCCGCAACACCGGCGAGCACACCGAGGTGAAGGCCCGCATCAACGAAGGCATCGACGGTGTGGCCGTGGACGCCTTCCACGGCTTCCACATCCACGCCAACGACGACCCGGCCAACGGCGAGGGCTGCGTGGCCGACCCGGCGGCGGAGCCGAAGACCTGGTTCGTGTCCGCCGACGGCCACTGGAAGGAGGCCGGTCAGACCCATGCCGGCCACCACGGCGATCTGCCCAGCCTGCTCATCACCAGCGCCGGGGTGGCCGAGAGCCGGTTCGTCACCGACCGCATCGACCTCGACCAGCTGCCCGGCAAGGCGGTCATCATGCACGCCGGGCCCGACAACTTCGGCAACGTACCCGTTGGTACGGGTGACAACCAGTACTCGCCCAACAGCCCCGAGGCGGTCACCGCCACCGCCAACACCGGCAACGCCTGCGATCGCCTCCTCTGCGGCGTGGTCGGGTAGGCACCGCCGCAGCGGGCGATCTGCTCACGACCCGGCGGCCGACCCCGGGGCCGGCAGGCCGATGCTGTCGCCGTCGCCACGGAAGTTGCGCAGCCACCACGCCCAGTCGGTCGGCACCAGCCCGAAGGGATCGGGATGGCCCAGCTCCGGGCCGCCCACACCGGCCAGTGCGGGTTGGCCAGCGCCGGGCGGCCCAGCATGACCACGTCGATCAGCTCGTCGCGGACGACCGAGTCGGCCACCTGCGGTCGGCCCAGGTTCCAGCTGGTGGCCACCGGCAGCCCGACCTCGCTGCGCACCCGGGCGGCATGGGGCACGAAGGCGGCCGGCCGGCTGAAGGTGGGTCGACCATGCGATCGGTGTTGAACCCGAAGCTCAGATCGGCCAGATCCAGGCCGCGGTCGCGCATCCAGCCGAGCACCTCCAGCGAGTGCTCGCTGCACGCCGTCGGGGTGGAAGTCATCGCAGCCCAGCCGGACGGTCAGCGGCAGGCGCTCCGGCCACACGGCGCGCACGGCATCGAGCGCCTCGAGCAGGAAGCGGGCCCGGCCGGCCACGCTGCCGCCGTACTCATCGGTGCGCTGGTTGGCCAGCGGCGACAGGAAGCTGGCGCCGAGGTAGCCGTGGGCGAAGTGCAGCTCGAGCCACTCGTAGCCGGCGTCGATGCAACGGCGGGCGGCGTCGGCATAGCGCCGGTGCAGCCCGGCGATCTCCTCCCGGGTGAGCTCGTGCACCGGGTGGTGGTGGTCCCCGCCGTAGGGGACGGCCGACGGGGCGACGCACAGCCAGCCGTCGGGGTGGTCGGGGGCCAGCGCACGGCGCGAACCGCGACCCTCGGGCTGCTGGTGCGGCGGTGCCTCGCTGCCCTTGCGGCCCGTGTGGCCCAGCTGGATCGCCGGGACGGCCCCCATCGCCTTGACGATGCCAGTGACACGGGCGTGGCCCTCGATGTGGGCGTCGTCCCAGAGACCGGCACAGGACACCGACGTGCGCCCATCGGGGGTGATGGCGATCTGCTCGGGAACACCAGGCGAACCCGCCCGCCGCCCGGCCCCCAGATACATGACGGTAGTCGTCGAAGAAGCCGTCGACCGAGCGGTACATCGTCATCGGTGACATGGCGATGCGGTTGCGCAGGGTCACCCCTTCAGGGTGAACGGCGAGAACAGGTGGGGCATCGGCCGGATCCACCAAGCGGCCGACCTCACCGTCAAGCCCGGCGTCCGCCCGCCGGGCGCCCACCGACTCTCAGCGCCGGGGTAGCGTGCGGCCAGCACGTCAGAGCCAGGGTCCACCACGCGATGATCATCGACTGCCACGGGCACTCACCACCGCGCCACCGGCGCTCGAGGCCTGGCGCAACCGCCAGATCGCCGCCATCGGCAACCCGGCGGACGCGCCCAGCCCGTCGGAGCTGCGCATCAGCGACGACGACTGCGCAGGCCATCGAGACCAACCAGCTGCGCCTGATGCGCGAGCGGGCAGCGATCTCACCATCTTCTCGCCCGGGCCAGCTTCATGGCCCACCACATCGGTGACCTCGCCGTCAGCGCCACGTGGGCGTCGATCTGCAACGAGCTTTGCCATCGGGTGGCCACCCTGTTCCCCGACCACTTCGTGGGCGCCGCCATGCTGCCCCAGTCGCCCGGCGTCGACCCGGCCACCTGCGTCGCCGAGCTGCGCCGCTGCGTGCAGGAGTACGGCTTCGTGGGCGTCAACCTCAACCCCGACCCCTCGGGCGGGCACTGGACATCGCCCCCGCTGACCGACGAGCACTGGTACCCGCTCTACGAGGCGATGGTCGAGCTCGACGTTCCGGCCATGGTCCACGTGTCCACCAGCTGCAACCCGGCGTTCCACACCACCGGCGCCCACTACCTCAACGCCGACACCACCGCGGTCATGCAGTGCATCACCGGGGACCTGTTCAGCCGCTTCCCCACCCTTCGCTTCGTCATCCCCACGGCGGTGGCGCGGTGCCCTACCACTGGGGCCGCTTCCGGGGCCTGGCCCAGGAGCTCAAGCGGCCGCCGCTCGACGAGCACATCCTCGGCAACATCTTCTTCGACACCTGCGTGTACCACCAGCCCGGCCTCGACCTGCTGCTGCAGGTCATGCCCACCCCCAACGTGCTGTTCGCCTCGGAGATGATCGGCGCCGTGCGCGGCATCGACCCGACCACCGGGTTCAACTACGACGATACCAAGCGGTATGTCGAGGCGACGCCGCACCCTCGATGCGATGGCCGCCGCGCCGTGTACGAGGGCAACGTCCGTCGGGTGTACCCCCGCCTCGACGCCGCCCTGCGGGCCCGGGGTGCTGAGGTGGCCGAGCGCTGCGCGCCGACCGGCCCCAGCCCGAGCCGGCGTTCGAGATGACGCCGGGCTGGCTGCCGTACCACCCCGCCCCGTCGGTGCCCGCCTTTGCCCTACCGCCCGGTACGGTCGACGCCCACTGCCACGTGTTCGGCCCCGGCGTCCACGTTCCCCTACGCCCCCGAGCGCAAGTACACGCCATGCGACGCCGGCAAGGACCTGCTGTTCGCCCTACGGGACCGCCTGGGCATCAGCCGCAACGTCATCGTGCAGGCCACCTGCCACGGCAACGACAACCGGGCCCTGGTCGATGCCCTGCGCGCCGCCGGCGACCGCGCCCGCGGCGTGGTCAGCCTGGGCCCCGAGGTCACCGACGACGAGCTGGCCGAGCTGCACGCCGCCGGTGTGCGCGGCGTGCGGTTCAACTTCCTGCGCCGCCTGGTCGACTTCACCCCCCGGGAGGTGCTGGAGGCCATCGCCGCCCGGATCGCCCCGCTGGGCTGGCACGTCGTGGTCTACTTCGAGGCGCCGGACCTGGCCGAGCTGGAGCCGTTCTTCACGTCGCTGCCCACCGACGTGGTGGTCGACCACATGGGGCGGCCCGACGTGACCGAACCGCTCGACGGCCCCGGGTTCGGTCGCTTCGTGCGGTTCATGGAGGACAACCCCAACGTGTGGTCCAAGGTGTCCTGCCCCGAGCGGCTGTCGGTCAGCGGCCCGCCGGCCCTCGAAGGGCAGCGCAACGCCTACCGGGACGTCGTGCCCTTCGCCCGGCACCTGGTGGAACGCTTCCCCGACCGGGTGCTGTGGGGTACGGACTGGCCCCATCCGAACCTCAAGGACCACATGCCCGACGACGGGTTGCTCGTGGACCACATCGTGCACATCGCCCCCACCGCCGAGCTGCAGCGCAAGCTGCTGGTGGACAACCCGCCCCGTCTGTACTGGAGCGCCTGATGGCCGACGCCCCACCGCCACCGACCCCCTCACCCGGTGCCGCCTCACCCGGTGCCGCCTCGCCCCGTACCCGGCCGTATGCCGACATACCCGGCACGATCGTGTTCGACGCCGAACAGGCCCGCAAGGGCTACCACCTCAACCAGTTCTGCATGTCGCTGATGCACGCCGCCAACCGCGAGCGGTTCAAGGCCGACGAGCGCGCCTACCTCGACGAGTGGCCGATGACCGCCGAGCAGAAGCAGGCGGTGCTGGACCGCGACCTCAACCGCTGCCTGCAACTGGGCGGGAACATCTACTTCCTGGCCAAGATCGGCGCCACCGACGGCCATTCCTTCCAGTACCTGGCCGCGTCGATGACCGGCATGACCCAGGAGGACTACGCCGCCATGATGCTGGCCGGCGGCCGTTCGCCCGAGGGCAACCGCTTCGTGGGGGAGGGCCGCTGATGGCGCGCGTCACCGCCGGGCTCGCCGTCAGCCACATCCCCGCCATCGGCGCCGCCTGGGACCTGGGCAAGACCGACGAGCCGTACTGGAAGCCGGTCTTCGCCGGGTTCGAGTGGTCCAAGGCGTGGATGGCCGAGCACACCCCCGACGTGATCGTGCTGGTCTACAACGACCACGCCAACGCGTTCTCCCTGCGGATGATCCCCACGTTCGCGCTGGGCATGGCCGAACGGTTCGAGCCGTGCGACGAGGGCTGGGGACCCCGGCCGGTGCCGGCGGTGCAGGGTCACCCCGAGCTCGCCGCCCACCTGGCCGAGTCGCTCATCCTCGACGAGTTCGACCTGACGCTGGTCAACGAGCTGCAGGTCGACCACGGGCTGACGGTGCCGCTGTCCCTGCTGTTCGGCAGCCCCGAGAACTGGCCGTGCCGGATCATCCCGCTGGCGGTCAGCGTGGTGCAGTACCCGCCGCCCACCGGCCGACGCTGCTTCAAGCTGGGCAACGCCATCCGCCGGGCCATCGAGGCCTACGACGAGGACCTCGACGTGCAGGTGTGGGGCACCGGGGGCATGAGCCACCAGCTCCAGGGCCCGCGCGCCGGGCTCATCAACACCCCCTTCGACACCGCCTTCCTCGACCGGTTGAGCGCCGATCCCGAGGCGCTGGCCGAGACCCCGCACGTCGAGTACCTGCGCGAAGCGGGTTCCGAGGGCGTCGAGCTGGTCATGTGGCACGTCATGCGGGGCGCGCTGTCGGCCGACGCCCGGGAGGTGCGGCGCTTCTACCACGTGCCCGCATCGAACACCGCGCTCGGCCACATCATCTTCGAGGAACCGGACAGCAACGGAGCGACCCCATGAACGAGCAGATCCGGGTGGCGGTGGTGGGCGCCGGCGCGTTCGGCATGAAGCACCTCGAGTCGCTGGCCGCCATCGAGCACGTCGAGGTCACCGTGCTGGCCAGCCGCCCCGAGGACGACGTGGCCGCGGTGGCCGAACGCTTCGGCGTGCCGGCCGTGGAGACCAGCCTCGACGCCGTGCTCGCCCGCCCCGACGTGGACGCCGTCATCCTGGCCACCCCCACCCCGATGCACGCCGCCCAGGCCATGGCCTGCCTGCGGGCCGGCAAGCACGTGGAGGTGGAGATCCCCATGGCCGACAACCTGGCCGACGCCGAGGCGCTCGTCGCCCTGCAGGCCGAGACCGGGCTGGTGGCCATGTGTGGGCACACCCGCCGCTTCAACCCCAGCCACCAGTGGGTGCGCCGCCGCATCCTGGCCGGGGAGCTGCAGATCCAGCACCTCGACGTGCAGACGTTCTTCTTCCGGCGCACCAACATCAACGCGCTCGGCCAGCCCCGCACGTGGACCGATCACCTGCTGTGGCACCACAGCGCCCACACCATCGACCTGTTCACCTACCAGACCGGTGGGGAGGTGGTGGCCGCCCACGCCATCGAGGGGCCGCCGCACCCCGAGCTGGGCATCGCCATGGACCTGTCGATCCAGCTGAAGGCCTCCACCGGGGCGCTGTGCACGCTCGCCCTCAGCTTCAACAATGACGGACCGCTCGGTACGTTCTTCCGCTACATCTGCGACAACGGCACGTACATCGCCCGCTACGACGACCTCGTCGACGGGCGGGACAACCCCATCGACGTCACCCACATCGACGTGTCCCTCAACGGGGTGGAGCTGCAGGACCGGGAGTTCCTCGCCGCCATCGCCGAGGGTCGCGAGCCGAACGCCTCGGTGGCGGCGGTGCTGCCCTGCTACCGGACGATGGCGCAGCTCGAGCAGCAGCTGCACGGCTGAGCGGGCAGCCGGCCGGGTCGCGCCGTACCGGCGCCCACCCCGGCGTACCGCACGGTACCGCCCGGACGGTGGCGACCGGACGGCCCTGGACCGGACGCGTCGAGATCGGGGCGGGCTCCGGTAGGCTTACCGGATGGCAGTCACCGATCCACCTTTCCAGGCGGATCCGGACGAGGCGGTGCTCGACGTGACCGCGCCGCCCGCCGATGGTGCCCTCGACGCGGTCGAGGCGGCGCTCGTGCGGCTCATGCGCGACATCGGCGGGCCCGGGCTGGTGGGCTACCTCAGCGACTGCGCCGATGTCGACGTCGAGCGGGGTGGGTTCGTGGTCATGGCCCGCATCGAGGAGCTCGACGGGGCCGAGCTCGGCGAGATCGCCTACGCCGCCCACCTCGAACCGGCGGTGGCCAGCCGCCACATCGCCCGGCTGGTGGCCCACGGCCTGGTGCGCCGCCGGCCCGACCCCGACGATCGCCGGGTCATGCGCCACGAGCTGACGCCGGAGGGCCGGCGGGTGCTGGTGGTGTTGCGCACCGCCCGCCGCCAATGGCTGCAAGGCTTGCTCGAGGCCTTCGACCCCGCCGAGCGGGAGCAGTTCGCCGGGCTCTTCCAGCGCTTCGTCGACGCCCTCCACCGCTCGTTCTGATCTGAGCGGCGCGAGGGGCGGCATCGACCGCCGGCCCCTCAGCGAGGGCGGTCGACGGCGGCGCAGGCGTCGAGCAGGGCCTCCAGCAGCGCCGCCGCCGCCCGCCCGATGGGCAGGTGGCGCAGCTCGTGGTGGTCCAGCCGGCCAGCCGCCAGGCGCCGCACCGCATCGGCATCGGCGGGCAGCGCGGTCACCGGCCACTCGAGCACCTCGGCCACGTCGGCGGCCGACAGCGGGCCCTGGTCGATCATCACCGCGTGCACGTGGCCCACCACCTCGGCCATGGGTCCCAGCCGCACGGCCACGTGCTCGGCGTTGTCCACCGTCGGCCGCACCGCCACCACCAGGGCGTCGCTGTGTTGGGCCCAACGCGCCGCCGACTCGCTGCCCCACCGCCCGGCATCCACGATGGCCAGCCCGCCGCGGGCCCGCAGGTGAGCACCGAGCAGGGCGGGTGCGTCGTCGACGTAGGTGGCCACCTGCTTCGGTTGCACCGAGCCGACGATCACCCCGGCGCCGGTGGGCAGCACCCGGCAGAACGCGTCGAGCCGCCGACGGATGCCCTCACCTTCCCAGCGGGCCTCTTCCACCAGGGTGGCCATGCCCGGCTCGAACAGCGTGCCGAGCTGGGCGGCGAGATCCCCGCCGGCCGGATCGGCCTCCAACAGCAGCGGCAGCCGGACCGGATCCCCGGCGCTGGCCAGCAGCAACCCGATCGTCGTCGCCCCCGGCGATCCCTTCGCCGACACCACCGTGAGCACCGTCACCGCTGTCCTCCGCCCGTCACAACCCGTTGGCACGGTACGAACGGCGGGGCCGGCCCGACAGCGGTCGATCGACCGGGGCAGAATGGGCCGGTGCTCGACACCCTCCGCTCCGTGATCCAGTTCCGCCCCCTCGAGCTCGACGGCGTCGAACGGCGTCTCGGCCGGGCCGCCAACGTGGAGGACCTGCGGCGGCTGGCCCGCCGCCGCCTGCCCGGCGGCGTCTTCGACTACATCGACGGTGCCGCCGAGGACGAGCGCACCCTGCGGGCCAACACCGAGGCGTTCGCCCGCATCGGCTTCGCCCCCCGGGTGCTGCGCGACGTCAGCGACATCGACACCAGCATCGAGCTCTACGGCCAACGGCTGCCGTTCCCGGTGGTGCTGTCGCCCACCGGCTTCACCCGCATCGCCGATCCCCAGGGGGAGCTGGCCGTGGCCCGCGCCGCCCGCCGGGCCGGGCTGCCCTACACGCTGTCGACCCTGGCCACCCGCTCCATCGAGGAGGTCCGCTCCGTCTCCGACGGCGACCTGTGGTTCCAGGTGTACGTGTGGCGGGACCGGGGGTTGACCACCTCGATGCTGGAGCGGGCCGCAGCCGCCGGTTACTCGACCATCGTGATCACCGTCGACACCGCCGTGCTGGGGCGCCGGGAGCGCGACGTGCGACGCGGGTTCACCCTGCCGCCGAAGGTCGGGCTGGACACGTTCGTGGCCGGTGCCCTCAAGCCGGCGTGGACGCTGGCGTTCCTGCGGGCGGAGCCGATCCGCTTCGCCAACGTGAGCGGCGGGGGCGGCGGCAGCGCGTCGGACGGGAGCGACACCGCGGTCAACCTCTCGCAGTACATCAACAGCCAGTTCGAGCCGGCGCTGTCGTGGGACGACATCGAGTGGTTCCGTTCCCGGTGGGCCGGTCGGATCGTGATCAAGGGCATCCAGACCGTGGCCGACGCCGAGCTGGCGGTGGCCCACGGCGTGGACGGCATCGCCCTGTCGAACCACGGCGGGCGCCAGCTCGACGGCGCCCCCACCCCGATCGAGCTCGTCGCCCCGGTGGCCGACGCCGTCGGCGGCCGGGCTTCGATCTTCTGTGACGGCGGGGTGCGCCGGGGCAGCGACATCGTCAAGGCGCTCGCCCTGGGCGCCGACGCCTGCATGATCGGCCGGGCCTACCTCTACGCGCTGGGCGCCGGTGGTGAGCGCGGCGTGGACCACGTGCTGCGCTTCCTCCACGAGGGCATGCAGCGCACGATGTCCCTCAGCGGGGTGACGTCGGTGAAGGAGCTCGATCGGGAGCTGCTCAGCGGCCCGTGATCGGTGGCGCGGCCCTGGTGGCCCGTCGCCGGGGCCGGCTCCACGCAGCTCGGCCCGGCTCGAGCACGGCTCGGCCCGGCTCGGGCACGGGTTTGCTCGCGGCGCGACGCGGGTAGCGGCCCACCATGACCGCCGACCTGCAACCCGTGGATCTGGCCGCCTTCTTCGCGTCGCTCGACCGCCGTCTCGAGGAGCGACCGAACCCCGCCGAGGGCGAGGTGGACGAAGCCCGGCGCGACATCGAGCTGCAGCTGGCCGAGCTGGACAAACAGCTCGTACTGCTCGGTATGGGCGAGGGCGACCTCGACCTGCCCATGGGCCAGCGCGTGGCCGACCGTCTGCGCCGCCTCGACGACGACGACTGGGCGGCCCGTTCCTCGGTGGATCCCGGCGATCGCAGCGAGACATCGCTGCTGCAGCGGGTGCGTGAGGTGGCGGCCGAGGCATCACGCACGCTGCGCAGCTGATCGGGCTGCCGCCACCGGCGATCGCGTTCCCGGGCCGCGGGGTGCGCGGCCTAGGGTGGCCGCCGTGACCAAACGCCTGGCGAGCACGCGAGCCGACGAGTTGAGTCGGGCCGAGCGCGACATCCGCGCCAAGCTCGGCGATCAGCCCTTCGACTTCCGGGCGATGGCCGCCATCTCCAACATCTACCGGGCCGCCACCAGCGTGCGGAACCACATGGAGCAATCCGTGCTCGCCGAGCGCAACCTGTCGTGGGCCGCGTTCACGGTGCTGTGGGTGCTGTGGATCTGGGACGAGCAGGAGACCAGGGCGCTCGCCGCCGAGGCCGGCATCACCAAGGGCACGCTGACCGGCGTGGTCAACACGCTCGAGGGGCGCTCGCTGGTCAAGCGTCGCCGCCACCCCTCCGACGGCCGGCTCGTGCTGGTGAAGCTCACCGCCCGGGGTCGCCGCCTGATCGAGACCCTGTTCCCACGGTTCAACGCCGAGGAGGTCATCGCCGCGTCGGCGCTGTCCACCAAGGAGCAGGAGCAGTTGGCCCGGCTGCTGCGCAAGATCACGCTCACCATGGACGAGGCGTCCTGAGCGTCCTGGGCCCGGCGTCGCGCCGAGCGGCCGGTCACCGGCGCTGATCGACCCCGTCGATGGCGCAGGTCGGTTGGAGTACCGTTCGGTGGCGAACGACCGACTGCAGGAGGCGACGTGACCGACGCGTTCGAACGAATCCGGGTGCTGTGGCCCGACCACCTCGGCCTGGCGCGGGGCAAGTACATCCCCGCCCGCCTGGCGTCGCGCGGGGTCCGGCACTGCACCGGGGTGTGGGCGTTGGGCTACGACCGCAACATGACGCCCGGTACGCCCGGCTCCAACCTGGAGGGCGGGCTGCCCGACATGGACGCCACGTTCGACGTGGGCGACATCCGGCCCGGCTGGGAGCCGGGCGTGGGCGTGGTGGTGGCCGACCTGCAGCGCCACGGCGACACGGTGGCGGTGTCGCCCCGGGCCGCGCTGCGCAAGGCCATCGCCGACTGGCAGGCGCTCGGCCTCACCCCGATGGTGGGCATCGAGCTCGAGGCCTACCTGCTCGAACCGGACGACCACGGCGGCTGGCGACCGCTCGACGCCCCCGGCTCGTTCGTGTACGGCACCGGCCCCTCGGTGGACCCCCACGGTGTGATCGAGGACATCTGGCGGGCGGCCGATGCGGCCGGCATCCCGCTCGAATCGGTCAACAGCGAGTACGACACCCCGCAGTTCGAGTTCACCATCGAGTACCGCGATGCGCTGCGCAGCGCCGATGACGCCTTCCTGTTCAAGGTGCTGGCCCGGGAGATCGCCCAGAGCAAGGGCCTGCTGTGCACGTTCATGGGCAAGCCGCTCAGCGACCGCGGTGGCAGCGGCACCCACTTCAACGTGAGCTTCAACGGGCCCGACGGCGGCAACGCCATCCACGACGCCAGCGCCGAGGACGGCCTGTCGGCGCTGGCCCGCCGGTGCATCGCCGGGCTGCTGGCCCACCACCGGGCGTTGGCCGGGCTGTGCGCCCCCACCGTGAACGCCTACAAGCGGCTGCAGCCGGCGTCGCTGTCGGGCTACTGGGCCAACTGGGGCTACGACCACCGCGCCGCCACCGTGCGCATCCCACCCGAACGGGGCGCCGCCACCCGGCTCGAGCACCGCCTCGCTGACGGCGCCGCCCCCGCCCACGTGGCCATGGCGGCGATCCTGCAGGCCGCCCGGCTCGGATCCGTGCACGAGCTCGTCGCGCCCCCGCCCGAGACCGGCGACGGCATGGAGGAGGTCAACACCGACGTGTGCTGCCCGGCGTCGCTGGGCGATGCGCTCGACGCCCTGGTGGCCGACGAGGCGCTGGTCGAAGCGGTCGGCGCCGAGCTCGTCAGCCAGCACGTCACCGTGAAGCGCACCGAGTGGCAGCGCTTCGTCACCGCCACCACCGACTGGGAGCGCAACGAGTACCTGCCGTTCCTCTGAGCGGTGCCCACCTGCTCCGCCCGGCCGTTCGGGACCAAACGATCGGCCCGCCTTCCAGTACAGTCCGCCCGATGCGCCGCACCAGCGGCACCGCAGTCCCCGGGGAGTTCGATGAGCAAGAGAAGCATGGCCCTGGCCCTCGTACCGCTGGCCCTGGTCGCCGCTGCGTGCGGCGGCGGTGACGACGGTGCCGACACGTCCTCCGGGACCACCGCCGCAGCCACCGCGGGAGGCGGTGCCGGGGGTGGTGACTGCACGCTCGACAGCCCGCTCAAGATCGGCTTCGCCGCCGATCTGGGCGAGCTCGGTGCCTTCTCCGATCAGCCCGGCAGCGAGGCCGCCAAGGTGCAGGTCGACCTGCTCAACGAGGCCGGCGGTGTGGGCGGCCAGCCCATCGAGTACGTGGTGAAGGACATCCAGGGCGATCCCGCCGCCACCCAACGGGCGGCCCAGGAGCTGCTCGACGACGGGGTGAGCGCGCTGATCGGCCCGCCGTTCGCCAACACCGGCATCCCGCTGCTCGACACCGTCGACGGCCAGGTGCCGATCATCTTCATGGCCTCGACCGACCCGCAGCTCGCCGATCCCGAGCGCGGCGGGTTCCTGGCCTCCTTCAGCGACCCGGTGCAGTCGGCGGCGGCCGCCGAGTTCGCCGCCGAGCAGGGCGCCGAGACGGCCGTGCTGTTCTCCTCGCCGGAGGACGTGTACTTCTCCGGCAACCCCAAGTACTTCGCCGAGGCGTTCGAGGAGGGCGGCGGCACCATCGCCCGGGACTTCTCCTTCAGCCTGGCCGACGAGGATTTCTCCACCCAGGTCAACGAGCTGGCCAAGCTCGACCCGAAGCCCGACGTGCTGTTCACGCCGATGGTGATGCCGCAGATCGGCACGCTGCTGCAGCAGCTGCAGGCCGCCGGCGTGGAGCTGCTCGTGATCGGCGCCGACTCCTTCGACGCCACCGTGGTGTGGAGCGCCGGCCCGGTGGCCGAGGGCGTGTACTTCACCGCCCACACGTTCCCGGCGGAGGACAACGGCGTCCAGGCGCTGCTCGACGCCGCCTCCGACGCCGGCGTGGAGCTGGAGACGATCAGCTTCGGGGCGCTCGCCGCCGACGCCGTGCAGATCATCGCCCACGCCGCCGAGACGGCGTGCAGCATCGACGGCGCCGAGCTGATCGCCACCATCGATGCGATCACCGACCTCGAGGTCACCACCGGCACGGTGACCTATGCGGGCACCGGCGGGGTCCCCGAGAAGGACGTGGCCATCCTGACGGTCACCGACGGGGCGCCGGCGCTGGAGACGACGCTGCGCCCCTCGTTCATCCCCGCCGACTGACGCGGGCGCCACGTGCTGCAGGTCGAGGGGCTGACGACCCGCTACGGCGCCATCACCGCCCTGCACGGGGTGTCCCTGCGGGTGGACGACGGTGAGGTGGTCGCCCTGGTCGGACCGAACGGGGCGGGCAAGACCACCCTGTTGAACACGGTGGCCGGGCTGCTGCGCCCGGCCACCGGCACCATCCGGCTGGCCGGCGCCGACGTCACCGGCCGGGACCCGGCCTCGCTGGTGAAGAGCGGTCTGGCGCTGGTGCCCGAGCGGCGGCGCATCTTCCGGGACCTCACCGTCGAGGAGAACCTCAAGCTGGCCGGCATCACCGCCAGCGCCGGGCAGCGCCGGACCCGCCTGGCCGAGGCCAAGGCCCTGTTCCCGGTGCTCGACACCAAGTGGCACACGGCCGCCGGCTACCTCTCCGGCGGGGAGGCCCAGCAGCTGGCGGTGGCCCGGGCGCTCATGAGCGACCCCCGGCTCCTGCTGCTCGACGAACCGACGCTCGGCCTCGCCCCCCGCCTGGTCGACGTGATCTTCGAGCTGCTCGCCACCCTGCGCTCGCAGGGCCGCACGATCCTGGTGGTCGAGCAGAACGCCCGCCGGGCGCTCGAGCTGGCCGACCGCGGCTACGTGCTGCGCACCGGTCACCTGGTGGCCGACGGACCCGGCGGCGAGCTCGCCGCCCGCGCCGACCTCTTCGCCGCGTTCGTCGGCCTGGGCGGGTAGGGCGCGGCCATGACCACCCTGTTGCAGAACATCGTGGACGGGCTGGGGCGCGGCAGCACCTACGCGCTGCTCGCGCTGGGCATCTCGCTGATCTTCGGCGTGATGCACCTGGTCAACTTCGCCCACGCCGAGCTGATCACCGTGGGCGCCTACGTGGCCTACGGCCTGGCCCGGGCCGACGTGAACTGGTGGGTGCTGGCGGTGGCGATCGTCGCCAGCGCGGTGGCGGCCTCGGTGCTGGTCGAGCGCCTCGCGTTCCGCTGGGTCCGCAATGCCAACCCCTTCACCATGTTGCTGACCTCCTTCGCCATCGAACGGCTCTCCCATGCGCTGTGGCAGGTGTTGGTGTCGCCCAAGAAGCAGAGCTTCCGGGGCCCGTCGTGGGCGTTCAACACCTGGACGGCGGCGGGGGTGCGCTTCGAGCTGATGGACCTGCTCACCATCGCCGTGACCGTCGCCGTGCTGGCCCTCACCGCGCTCGTGTTCACCCGCACGTTGTTCGGCATCGCCGTGCGGGGCGCCGCCGAGGACTTCGACGCCGCCCGGCTCATGGGGGTGCGGGCCAACCGGGTGATCTCCGGAGCGTTCGCCTACGCCGGCTTCCTGGCCGGGGTGGCGGCGGTCATGATCCTGCTGCGCAGCCCCACGGCGGAGCCCACCCTCGGGGCCGACTGGCTGCTCAAGGCGGTGGTGGCCGCGGTCATCGGCGGCCTCGGCAGCTTCAGCGGGGCGGTCATCGGCGGCCTGGCCCTCGGCCTGGCCGAGGTGTTCTTCCGCTCCTACCTGCCCGCCGGCACGCCGGAGCGCCTCACCGATGCGTTCGTGTTCGCCCTCATCGCCGTGTTGTTCATCGTGCGGCCGCAGGGCCTGTTCAAGGTCAGCACGGCGGAGCGGGTGTAGGGGACCATGGCCACCGATCCGCTCCTCGTCCGCCTGGGCCGCTCCACCGCCGCCACCGCGGTGCTCGCCGTCGTGCTGTTCGCCGGTGCGCAGCTCTACCAGGCCACCGGCGGCGGCGCCCGCCAGTTGCTGGTGAAGGAACTGCTGATCAACCTGGTGCTCGTGCTCGGCCTGCAGGTCTTCATCGGGAACACCGGCGTGCTGTCGTTCGGGCACCTCGCCTTCGCCCAGCTGGCCGCGTACGGCACCGCCATCGCCGCCATCCCGGTGGCCCGCAAGGCCCGGTCGCTGCCGGACATACCGTTCGGTCTGGGAGAGGTCCACCTCGGCCCGGGTGCAGCCACCGTGGTGGGCGTGCTGGTGGCCCTGGCCTTCGGCGCCCTCATCGGCATCGCCGTGGCCCGCGCCGGGGGACTGGCCGCCACCATGATCACCCTGGCGGTGCTGTTCGTGGTGGACAGCTCGGTCAAGAACTGGGAGCAGCTCACCAAGGGTGCAGGCGGCCTGTCGAGCGTGCCGAAGCTCGATGGCAGCGCCTGGCTGTGGCTCGCGGTGATCGGCGCGCTGCTGGTCGCCCACGGCTTCGCCGAATCGAGACCCGGCCGCTTCGCCATCGCCACCCGGGAGGATGAGGTGGCCGCCCCCGCCCTCGGCATCGGTCTGTTCAGCGCCCGCTACGGGGCGTGGCTCGTGTCCATGGTGCTGGTGGGCCTGGCCGGAGCGCTCCGGGTGCAGGTGATCGGCTCCACCAACCCCCGGCAGTACACCCTCGACGTGGCCGTGCTGTTGCTGGCCATGCTGGTGGTCGGCGGTATGCGCACGGTGAGCGGCGCCGTCGTGGGCACCGTGCTCATCACCGCCGGTACCGAGGTGTTCCGGCAGCTGGGCGACCCCGAGCGCCTCGACATCGACCGCTTCCCCGACCTGTTCCTCGGCGTCGCCCTGCTGGCGGTCATGCTCGCCCGGCCCGGCGGGCTGCTCGGTGACACCGATCTGCTGGGTTGGCTGCGCCGACGCACCCACCGGCCGGCACCGCCCACCGAGCGGATCGTGCCCCCGCGCCAGGCCGAGCTCACCGCCGAGGGGGTGGGCGTGCGCTTCGGCGGGTTCGTCGCCCTCGACGGCGCCCGGGTGCGGGTCCGTCCAGGGGAGGTCGTGGGCATCATCGGCCCCAACGGGGCCGGCAAGACGACGTTCTTCAACGTGCTCACCGGCCAGGTGACGGCCAGCAGCGGTGCCGTGCACCTGGGCTCGCGGGAGCTCACCGGCGCCAGCCCCGCCCAGGTGGCGCGCGCCGGTGTGGGCCGGACGTTCCAGAACCTGCGGCTGTTCGGCAACCTGCCGGTGCGGGAGAACGTGGCCGTGGCCGCGCTCGTGACCGGCCGGCACCGTCGGGGCGAACCGCCCGTCGACATCGGCGCACTGCTGCACGCCGCCGGCCTGGCCGAGGTGGCCGATCGCCCCGCCCGCACCCTCGACTACGGCAACCAGCGGCGCCTCGAACTGGCCCGGGCGGCGGCGTTGTCGCCCGAGTTCCTCCTGCTGGACGAACCGACATCGGGCATGAGCGACGACGAGGGCCAGGCCATGGTGGACCAGGTGCGGGCCATGGCGGCCATGGTGGGCGCCGGCGTGCTCGTCATCGACCACGACCTCGCCTTCATCACCCGCATCAGCGACCACGTCGTCGCCCTGGCGGAGGGAGCGATCATCGCCGAGGGCACGCCCGAACAGGTGCGCGCCGACCCGGCCGTGGCCGCCGCCTACCTCGGCACCAGCGGCTGAGCAGGGCGCGCTCACCGGTCCTCCTCCAGCCGTCGGGCGAGCCGATCGAGACCGTCGCGCACCTGCGCCGCACCATCGTCGGGCGGCAGCCGACCGAGCGCCTCCCGTCCCGCGTGCAGGTGCACCAAGGCCTGCTCACGGTCCCCCGCCCGTCGGTAGGCATCACCGAGGTTGAGGTGCAACGACGGGAACAGCCCCGCGGTGGTGACCGCCATGCCCGCCTCGGCGAGACGGCCGTCCTCCAGCTCACGGGCGGCGTCGAGGGCGCGCAGATCCCAGCGCAACTCGGCCCGTGGGTCGTCCATCACGTCGGCCATCGAATGGGCGATGGCGCAACGGCACAGCGCATCGCCCCGGGCCCCGACCCGCTCCCACAGCGCCGCGAACAACAACGCGCACCCGCCCGATCCCCGCTGCGGGCCCAGCCGATGCCCATCGCCACCTCGGCCAGCACCTCACCGGCGTCGGCCGCCGTTGCGCCGTGCGCCACCCCGTTCACCGTCGGATCAGCCATGGCCGCCATCATCCACGGGGGTGTGACAGTCTTTGTTTGGTCGCCTCGCTGTCGCTCGGCGACTGCCGGCGGCTCGCTGGCGCTCGCGACGCCGACCTGGCGCCCTCCCGGGTGTTGAGCAGTGCCGCTCCCCAGGTCTCGGTGCGGCGCCAGCGCCGACCGTCATCCGGTGACGTCCCGCGAAAGTGCCTTGGCGGTGGGCGGTGGGCGGTGGGCGCTGAGGGTGGGGGTGTGGCAGCGCATCGCGCAATGATGCGATTCGAGGCCCGTTTGGGCGCTCAGAAACATCATTGCCCGAAGGGACTCCGTGCTTGTTGCCCGGCTCCCGGTCGGTCGCCGCGTGCCGGACTCGGGACGCCGCGCCCGGTTAGCGGGGCGGCGATGACGCTGCGCCACGGTCACGGCAGGGCAAGATCGTGCGATGCCCACCGACCCGCCCTCCGCCCGCCCGCTCCCACCCCCGCTCGCGGTCGGGCTCGTCGTCACCGCCTCGGCATCGGTGCTCATCCTCGAGATCCTCGCCGGTCGGCTCCTGGCCCCCTACGTCGGCGTCAGCATCGAGACCTACACCGGCATCATCGGCACCGTGCTCGCCGGCATCGCCATCGGCGCCTGGCTCGGCGGCACCCTCGCCGACCGCTACGACCCCCGCCGCCTCCTGCCCCTGCTGTTCGTGCTCTCCGGCGCGCTGGCCCTGATCGTGCTGCCCGTCGTGCGCACCATCGGTGGTGCCGGCGGCCCCGGCGCCCCCGGCAGCGGCGCCGAGATCATCGTGCTCACCGCGCTCGGGTTCCTGCCCAGCGCCACCGTGCTCAGCGCCGTGCCCCCGGCCGTGGTGAAGCTGCAGCTCCGCGATCTCGACCGCGCCGGCGCCACCGTCGGCACCCTGTCGGGCTGGAGCACCGGCGGCGCCATCATCGCCACGTTCTTCACCGGCTTCGTGCTCGTGCGCTGGGCGGCGGTCACCACCCTCGTCGTCGCCGTCGGCCTGGTGCTCATCGTCCTGGGCTTCGCCCTCGCCCTCCTCGGCCGCCCGGGCACCCGCCCCGCCGAGGCCACCAACAGCCTGCTCGCCCCGCTCGCCCTCGGGGCCCTCGGTCTCACCGGCGTCGTCGCCATCGACAGCCCCTGCCAGACCGAGACCGCCTACTACTGCGCCAGCGTCGTAGCCGACCCCGACCCCGCCCATCCCAGCCGGCGCACCCTCGTGCTCGACGACCTCCGCCACAGCACCATCGACCTCGACGACCCCACCTACCTCGGGTTCTGGTACATCCGCCGCCTGGCCGACGCCGTGCGCAACGAGGCCCCCGACGGCACGGTCGACGTGGTCCACCTCGGCGGCGGCGGCTTCACGCTGCCCCGCTGGCTGCGCGCCGTGCGCCCCGGCAGCGAGCAGAAGGTGCTCGAGATCGACCCCAAGCTCGTCGAACTGGTCGAGCGCGACCTCGGCTTCCCGCCCGGACCCGACGTCGAGGTCATAACCGGCGACGGGCGGCTCAGCCTGCGGGCGCTCCCCGACGACAGCGCCGACGTCATCATCGGCGACGCGTTCGGCTCCCGGGCGGTGCCCTGGCACCTCGCCACCCGCGAGTTCCTCACCGACGTGCGCCGCGTCCTGCGGCCCGACGGGGTGTACGCCGCCAACATCATCGACGGCCCCGAACAGCGGTTCCTGCGCGCCGAGGCCGCAACCCTGGCCGCCGTGTTCGACCACGTCGAGGTCATCCTCGGACCGCTCGCCGTCGACGGCCAGCGGGGCAACTCGATCATCTACGCCGCCGACGAACCGATCGACACCGCCGCCATCGACGCCGTGCTCATCGAGGGCGCCCAAGGCGGCCGGCGCATCACCGACCTCGACGCCTTCCTGGCCGGCGTCGATGTGCTCACCGACGACCACGCCCCCGTCGACCAGCTCCTCAGCGGCTCAGCCTGAGCGCGACCGCCTCCTGGACGAGCCACGCCACCGACGGATCCGGCGGCTGCAGCGCCTCGGGGTGCCACTGGACCGACAGCACCGGCAACCGGGGGTGCTCCAGCACCTCCACGGTGCCGTCGGGGGACCGACCGGTCACCAGCAGCTCGGCGCCGACCACGTCGACCGTCTGGTGGTGCAGGCTGTTCACCTCGACCTCCGGGCCGTACAACCGATGCGCCACCGACCCCTCCGACAGCCGCACCGCGTGCGAGCGGCGGGCCCGGTGCTCACCGAAGCGGGGATGGCCGTCACCCTCCTCGGGGCCCACGTGCTGGCACAGCGTGCCGCCCGCCCACACGTTCAGCAGCTGGTGACCCCGACAGATGCCCAACACCGGCAGCCGCCGCACCATGGCCGCCTCCAGCAATGCCAGCTCGAAGCGGTCACGGGCCGGCTCCACCGCACCCAGCTCCGAATGAGGGGCCGCCCCGTAACGGGCCGGGTCCAGATCGGCGCCGCCGGAGAACACCACCCCGTCCAGACGGTCGGCCAGCGCCTCCGGCTCGGCATCGGGTGACAGCTGCACCGGCAGCCCACCCGCCGCCGCCACCGCTGCGCTGTAGTCGGTCACGTGCAGGTCGAACGAACCGTCCTGGTACCCGGCCGGGAACCGGTCGCCCAGGGCGGCCAGCGACCAACGCCGGCCGGTGATGCCGATCAGCGGCCGGGCGCTCACCGGGCCGGGCCCCACGCCATCGCCAGCGGCAGGCGCTTCATGCCGGCGATGAAGTTGGAGCGCAGCCGCTCGATGGGCCCGTCCACCTCGAACGCCGCCACCCGATCGAGCAGCTCCTCGAGCAGGATGCGCAGCTCGAGGCGGGCCAGGTGGGCGCCCAGGCACAGGTGCGCGCTGTGACGGCCGAAGGTGGTGTGGTCGTTCGGGTCACGGTCGTCGACGAACCGGTACGGCACCGGGAAGGCGGCGTCGTCGAAGTTGGCGGCCACGAACCACATGACCACCTTGTCCCCCGCCCGGATACGTCGACCCCCGAGCTCGGTGTCGGTGGTGGCCGTGCGACGGAAGTGCATCGTCACCGTGGACCAGCGCAGGATCTCCTCCACCAGCGCCGGCAGTCGCTCCGCCCGGTCCGGGTCGGCCCGCAGCGACGCACACAGCGCCGGCCGTTCGGCCAGCGCCTGCAACCCCGCCGCCATCGAGTAGCGGGTGGTGTCGTTGCCCGCCGCCACCATCAGCGTGAAGAAGTTCTTGAGCTGCAGGTCCTCGAGCACCGAGCCGTCGGCCATCGGCGCCACCAGGGCGCTCATCAGATCGTGGCCCGGGCACGCCCGCCGCTCGTCGATCAACCCGGCGGCGTAGTCGAACAGCTCCAACGCCACCGGACTGCGGAACGGCAGCAGCCGGAACGGATCGGTGTCGGTGCGGTCCACCACGAACTCGGTGAACTCCGGATCGGTGTTGCCGATGAGCGCGTCGCCGCGCTCCACCAGCCACTCGCCATCGGCGTCGGGCACGCCGAGCAGCCGGCCCAGCAACCGCAGCGGCACCTGCCGCGCCACCTGGGACACGAACTCGACCTGCCCGGCCCCATCGAGCTCGTCGAGCACGTCGCGGGTGAGCTCGCGCACCAGCTCGGCGTACTGCTGCAACGCCGCGGCCGAACAGGCGCGACACCGCCAGTCGCCGCAGCGCCGTGTGCTGGGGCGGGTCCATCTCCATCAACGTGCGGCGGGCCTCGCACTCCTCGGCGGTCATGTCCTCCAGGCGGATGCCCTGCGCGCACGAGAACAGCTCCGGCTGGCGGCTCACCGCCAACACGTCGTGGTAGCGGGTCACCGCCCAGAACCCCCGCCCGTCGGGTTCGTCCACCCAGCTCACCGGGTCGTCGCGGCGCAGCCGGGCGAACGTGGCGTGGGGGACGCCGTGCACGTACGTGTCGTGGGAGACGAGGTCGGCCCGGTCATCGCCGAGCTCGAGCTCGACGTCGGAGCCGATCGGAGGCAGGGGAGCGCTCGGCACGCAGCGAAACCTAACCGGTCGACGCCGTCCGCGTCGTTCGGAACCGAACGACGTTGCGGCCGGCCGGGGGCCGGGGGCGGTCAGGACGGGGCGCGCCCGTCGGGTCCGCCTTCTTCCTCGCGGTCCCGCCGACGGGGTGGCTGCACGTGGGTGTAGCCGAAGCGGCCCTTGATGCACAGGTTGCCGTGGGTCACGGAGTGGTCGGACGGGCTGGACACCCGGAAGATGGCGTTGTCCTGCACGTGCAGGGTCAGGTTGCAGCCCACCCCGCAGTACGGGCACACCGTGGTGGTGGCGTGCTGGCGCTCCGGCGCCCAGTCGCCCCGGCGGCGGAGCTCGAACTCGGCGGTGGGCAGCAGGGCGCCGGTGGGGCAGACCGCCACGCAGTTGCCGCAGTACACGCAGGCCGACTCGGGCAGGGCCACGTCGAACTCGGTGGCGATGCGGACATCGAAGCCACGGCCGGCCGCGCTGATGGCGAACGTGTTCTGCCACTGCTCGCCGCAGGCATCGACGCACTTGTAGCAGAGGATGCACTTGGCGTAATCCCGGATGTAGAGCGGGTTGTCCTCCTTCACCGGCTGGGCCACGGTGGCCGCCACCGCCGGCTCGGGACGGTGGTGCTCACCGGTCACCGCCGCTTCCCGGGCGCCGGCCGGCGCCGGGGCGGCCGCCGGCCCGAAGCGTGACGGGTCGGCGCCGTAGCGCTCGTTCCAGTCCGCCACGCCCTCGGTCAGCGACAGATCGACCGACGAGCCGAGCAGCTCGAGCACCAGACGACGGCTGTGCCGCACCCGCTCGCTGTCGGTGTGCACCACCTGGCCGTCCTCCACCCGGCGCGAGCAGGCCGGCACCAGCGTGCGGCTGCCCTCCAGTTCGACCACGCACACCCGGCAGGCGTTGCGGGGGGTGAGCGTGTCGCCGTAGCACAGCGTCGGTGTGTCGAGGCCGGCGGCCCGGCACACGTCGAGCACGGTGTCGCCCTCGGCGGCGGTGTGCGCCACCCCGTCGATGGTGACCTGCACCAGGCGGTGCGGGGGCTGCACCGGTTGTGTCGTCATCGAGCAACCTCCCCGGCGGTGTCGCCGCCGGCGCCGAACACGTCGAGGCGGTCGAGTGCGGACTCGACCGCGTTCCACGCCGTCTGGCCCAACCCGCAGATCGACGCGTCCCGCATGGCCCGGCCCACGTCGCGCAGCAGCCGTACGTCGTCGTCCGTACTGCTCGGTACGGCGGCGCCGCGGCGCCGCTCGGTCAACCGCACGATCGCCTCCTCCTGGCGGACGGTACCCACCCGGCACGGCACGCACTGCCCGCAGGACTCGTCCCGGAAGAAGGCGGCGATGCGCCCGACGGTGTCGACCAGGTCGGCCCGGTCGTCGAAGACGATCACCACACCGGAGCCGACGGTGCTGCCCGCCGCCCGGGTGTCCTCGAACGTCAACGGCAGGTCCAGCCGGTCGGGGCCCACGAACGACCCGGCGGCACCGCCGAGCAGCACCGCCTGCACCGCGTCGAGCGACCGGCCCTCCGTCAGCCCACCGGCCAGCTCGAGCAGCTCCCGCAGCGACGTACCGAACGGTACTTCGTAGGTGCCCGGCCGCTGCAGCGGGCCCGAGAGGCAGAACAACTTGGTGCCCGGCGACGCCGCCGTGCCCACCCGGCGGTAGGCGGCGGCGCCGAACTGCACGATGGGCAGCACGTTGGCCAGCGTCTCCACGTTGTTGACCACCGTCGGCCGGCCGAACAAGCCCACCTCCACCGGGAACGGCGGCTTCGAGCGGGGCTCGCCCCGGAACCCCTCGATCGAGTTGAAGATGGCCGTCTCCTCGCCGCAGATGTACGCCCCGGCGCCGCGGAACACCTCGATGTCGAAGGAGAGGCCGCGGCCCATGACGTCGGCACCGAGCAGGCCCTTGGCCCGGGCCGCGTCGATGGCGCCCTCCAGCCGCTGCCGGGCCAGCGGGTACTCGCCGCGCAAGTACACCCAGCCGTGCTCGCAACCGGTGGCGAAGGCGGCGATGGTCATGGCCTCCACCACCGCGAACGGGTCGCCCTCCAGCAGCACCCGGTCCTTGAACGTGCCCGGTTCCGACTCATCGGCGTTGCACACCAGGTGGTGCGGCCGGGCCGGCTGGGCGGCCACCGCCTGCCACTTGCGCCCGGTGGGGAACGCCGCGCCGCCCCGTCCCACCAGGCCCGACTCGTCGAGCTCGCGCAGCACCGCGGCCGGGCCGATGTCGAACGCCCGGCGCAGCGCGGCGTAGCCGCCGTGCGCCCGGTACGCGTCGAGATCGGTCGGGTCGGCCACGTCCACCCGGCGCAGCAGGACGAGCGAGGGATCGCCACGCTGCGGAAGCGGCAGCGCCGGGGCGGCGTCGATCAGGTGGTGGGGGCTGACCCCGGCGGTGGAGACCAGCGCCGCCGGGGCCCGCTCGCAGAGACCCAGGCACGGGCTGTCCACCACGGTGGTGCCGGCGTCGGCCGACAGCCGGTGGCGCAGCGCACCATGCCGCTCGGTATCGAGGCGGCAGGCGAGGTCCACGCACAGGTGCGCTACCCGCTCGGTGGGCCTGGGCGTGGTGGGCAGCATGGCGTAGAACGTGGCCACCCCGTAGACCTCGGCCGGCGGCACGCCCAGCCGGCGGGCCACGTAGCCCAGGCCGCCGGGGCTGAGGTGGCCCACCCGGTCCACCAGCGCCCACAACGCCGGCAGCAACCGGTGCCGGCGGCCTCGCACCGCGGCGCCGCCGCGCTCGGCCCGCAACCCGGCGCCCACCGCCGCCCGGTCACCGCCCGCCGGGCCCAGCACGGCATCGGCCGGCCCGCCCAGGGCGGCGTCGACCGCGGCGCGCTCGGCGGGGCTCGGTTCGTCGGCGATCGGCTTGAGGTCCATACCGTCCGGTTCGGTCAGGGGGCGGTGGCCGCCGGTGCGCCGGTGGCCACGCCCGCGGGCAGCTTCTCGATCCGCACCGCCGCCGCCTTGAACTCGGCGGTGCCGGCGCGCGGGTCGGTCGCCTCGATGGTCAGGAGGTTCACGTCGATCTCGTCGGGGAAGTGCGGGGTCATGAACACCAGGCCCTCGCGCAGGCCGGTGTCGATGCGCACCGGGGCCTCCACGGCGCCGCGGCCGACACCACCCGCACCACCTCGCCCTCGGCCAGGCCGAGGCGCCGGGCGTCGGCCGGTCCGACGTCGATGGTCTCGCGTCGGCGCAACGGTGAGGCGAAGGCCCCGCTCTGCACGCCGGTGTTGTAGGAGTCGAGCCGTCGACCGGTGGTCAACCGCAGCGGGAACCCTCGGTCAGCGCCTCGACCGGCGGCTCGTCGTGCACCACCGAGAACGGCGCCCGGGGCCCGACATCGGCCGGGTCGTCGGCCCACAGCCGGCCGTGCAGGAACGACGGTTCGAGGCTGTGCTCGTCGTAGCAGGGCCACTGGATCCCGCCCAACTGCTCCAGGCGCTCGTAGGACATACCGGCGTGCATGGGGGACACGGCCCGCAGCTCGTCCCACACCTGCTCGGCGCTCGGCGTGTCGTCGCCGAACAGCGGCCGGCCCAGCCGAGCCGCCAGCTCGCACAGCAGCGCCACGTCGTCGCGGGCGCCCGCCGGCGGCTCGACCGCCTTGCGCACCCGCTGCACCCGACGCTCGCTGTTGGTCACCGTGCCCTCCGTCTCGCACCAGGCGGCGGTGGCGGGCAGCACCACATCGGCCAGCTGCGCTGTGCGGGTCAGCATGATGTCCTGCACCACCAGGTGGTCGAGCCGGCCCAGGCGGGCCAGCGCATGGGCCGAGTCGGCCTCCGACTGCGCCGGGTTCTCACCCACCACGTACAGCGCCCGCAGGCGGCCGGTGCCCATCGCCTCGAACATGGCGGTCAGGTGCATCCCCGGCTCGGGCCGCGGCCGGGCGCCCCAGACGGCCCCCACCCGCTCGAGGGCCTCGGGATCGCGCAGGTCCTGGAAGCCGGGCAGACGGTTCGGTATGGCGCCCATGTCACCACCGCCCTGCACGTTGTTCTGGCCCCGCAGCGGGTTCAGACCCGAGCCGTAGCGGCCCACGTGGCCGCACAGCAGGGCCAGGTTGATCAGCGCCAGCACGTTGTCGGTGGCGTTGTGGTGCTCGGTGATGCCCAGCGTCCAGCACAGCTGGGCCCGGTCGGCCCGGGCGTAGGCCTCGGCCAGCTCGGCGATCGCCCAGCCCGGCACGCCGGTCACCGCTTCGCCCCGTTCGAGCGTCCAGTCCTGCACCGACGCCGCGAACGCGTCGAAACCGGCGGTGGCCCGCTCGATGAAGGACCGGTGCTGCAGGCCCCGGTGCAGGATGTGGCGGGCCATGGTGTTGGCCAGGGCGATGTCCGAGCCCACGTCGGGACCGAGCCACAGGTCCGCCCACTGCGCCGTCTCGGTGCGGCGCGGGTCCACCACGAACAGCCGGGCACCGCGGCGCACCGCCGCCAACACGTGGTGGAAGAAGATCGGGTGGGCGTTGCGGGCGTTGGAGCCCCACAACACGATCACATCGGCATCTTCCACTTCCTTGTAGGAGGACGTGCCGCCCCCCGCTCCGAACACCGTCGCCAGACCGACGACCGAAGGAGCGTGTCAAGTGCGGTTGCAGGAGTCGATGTTGTTGGTGCCGATGGCCAGCCGCATGAACTTCTGGGCGACGTAGTTCATCTCGTTGGTCGCCTTCGAGCACGAGAACATGCCCACCGCATCGGCGCCGTGCCCGTCGACGGTCGCACGGAAGCCGGCCGCGGCGCGCGCCATCGCCTCCTCCCAGGTGGCCGGGCGCAGCACGCCGCCGTCGCGCACCAGCGGCGTGGTCAGCCGCTCGTAGGGGGTTGCCGGCTTGACCATGGTGGGGGAGGAGCTCATCAGGGTCCCTTCGCGATGCGGCCGAACTGAGCGCGCTCAGCGCCCGAGCGTACCGTGCCGCCCCACGGCGGACCGATCACGGCGGAGCGATCACGGCGGACCGATCGCGGCGGCACCCCCCAGATCCTCGCCGATCCGCCGGGCCTTCGCCTGCCCGCCGTGCACCCGGCTGGCGTTTCGCTCAGCCTTAGGTCGGCGGGCGCATGCTGCCCGCACACGTCGTCACCGTGAACGGTTCCCCGCCGGCTCCTCTCCCCGGCGGGGAACCGCCTCACTGCGGTGCCGGCACCGCACCCGGACCATGGAGCACCCACCAGCCGTGCCCAACGCCGCCGCACCTCCGATCGACCCCCACGTCCCCGAGCTCGCCGTGCCCGCCTTGGGCCCCCTCGCCGGCGAGCGGGCCAGCGTGCTGGTGGTGGAGGACGACCGGGCGGTGCGCGATGCACTGGCCCGGGCGCTCGAGCTGGAGGGCTACACCGTCATCGTGGCCCCCGACGGCCAGCGCGGCCTCGATGCCGTGGCCCGGCACCGACCCGACGCCGTCATCCTCGACGTGATGATGCCGGTGCTCGACGGGCTGTCGACCTGCCGCCGGCTGCGCGCCGCCCGGGACCGCACGCCCGTGCTCATCCTCACCGCCCGCTCCGAGGTGCCGGACCGGGTGTCGGGCCTCGACGCCGGCGCCGACGACTACCTGGCCAAGCCGTTCGACCTGGAGGAGCTGCTCGCCCGGCTGCGGGCGCTCATGCGGCGCAGCCAGCCCGACCCCGCCTCCGCCCGCGTCGCCGCCGGCGAGGTGGTCATGGAGCCGGCGGCCCGCCGGGCCTGGCGGGCCGGGCGCGAGCTCGAGCTGTCCAAGACCGAGTTCGACCTGCTCGAGCTGCTCGTCCGCAACGCCGGCATCGTGCTCGACCCCTCGACGATCTACGAGCGGATCTGGGGCTACGACTTCGGCCCCGACTCCAAGAACCTGGCCGTGTACATCGGCTACCTCCGCCGCAAGACCGAGGACGGTGGCGAGCGCGGGTCATCCACACCGTGCGCGGCGTGGGCTACACCCTGCGGCCCTGAGCGGTCACCGATGAGCCTGCGCTGGCGGCTGTCGCTCGCCCTGGCCGCCCTCGCCGCGCTGGCGACGGTGGCCACCGCCTCCATCGCCTACGCCAGCACCCGCCAACGGCTCGACACCGAGATCGACCGGGCGCTCACGGAACGGGCCGAGACCGTCGCCTCGCTGGTCCGCTCCGGTGCCGAACGGCGGGGCCCGCTGATCATGTCGTTCGGCACGGCGGCCCTGCTCGACCCCGACACCGTGCTGCGCCTGCTCGATGCCGACGGTGCGGTCATCGCTGCCAACGCGGCGCTCGACCTGCCCGTGGAGGTGCCCGTCGCCGCCGCCGGACCCGGTGACACCGCCGGGTCGGGCCAGACCGACCGACCGGACGGTGCCGCCGGTCGGCGCGAGCGCACCCGGCTGGCCACCGTCGAGCTCGACGGCACCCGCTACCGGCTCGTCACCCTGTCGCTCGAGCGCGGCGCCGTGCAGACGGCCCGGGCGCTGACCGAGCGGGACCGGGTGCTCACCGGGCTGCAGCGACAGTTCGCGGTCGTCGGTGCCGGGGTGGTGACGGTGGCCGCCGGGCTGGGGCTGCACATCGCCCGGCGCAGCACCCGGGCGCTCGAGGCGCTCACCACCAGCGCCGAGCGGGTGGCCGCCACCGGCGACCCCACCCTGCCGGTGCCCATCCCGGCCCGCGAGACCGACGAGACCGGCCGGCTGGCCCGCTCGATGGCCACCATGCTCGCCGCCCTCGCCCGATCCCGCCAGCAGCAGCGCGACCTGGTGGACGACGCCGGCCACGAGCTGCGCACCCCGATCACCAGCCTGCGGACCAACCTCGACGTGCTCGCCCGCCACCCCGACCTGCCCGCCGCCCAGCGCGGCGCGGTGGTGGCCGAGCTGCGCGCCGAGCTGGGCGAGCTAAGCCTCCTGATCGACGAGCTGGTGGCCGTGGCCGCCGAGGGCCCCGACCGGGAGGACCCCGAGCCGGTCGTGCTGTGGGATCTGGTGGCGCGGGTGGCCGAGCGGGTGGGGCGCCGCCATGGCCGCACCATCGAGGTCGCCGGCGACCGCGCCACCGTGCTGGCCCCGCCGGTGGCGCTGGGCCGGGCGGTGGGCAACCTGCTGGAGAACGCGGTCAAGTTCAGCCCCGACGGGACAGCGGTGCAGGCCGCGGTCAGCGGTGGGCGGCTCGAGGTGCGCGACCACGGCCCCGGCATCGCCGTGGACGACGCCGCCCGGGTGTTCGACCGCTTCTACCGCAGCGCCGAGGCCCGCTCGCTGCCCGGCTCCGGTCTGGGCCTGGCCATCGTGCGCCAGGTGGTCGAGTCCTGCGGCGGCCGGGTGTACGTGGTGCCCGGCGTCGGCGCCGGCGTGGTCGGCTTCGACCTCCCGGTGGCATCCCACGGGGTCGGCGCGACCGAGCGATCGATCACGCCCGCGCCGCCCGCCGGCGGACCCGAACCTTCCCGGCCCGCGGGTCAGTCCTCGTCGAGCACGTAGCCGAGGCCGTCGATCCAGCGGGCCGAGTCGGTGGGTGCGTAGTCGTAGACGTAGCCCACGCCCTCGATCCAGCGGGCGGCGCCGGCGCCGGGTCGGCCACCCGCGGGTGGTCCTTCGGGTTCATCGAGAACCCGCCCAACCACTCGTTCGGTGTCGGCCGCTCTCCGCCGCGCTCGGCGGGTTGCGGCGCGGCCCGGACCGGCGAGCGTTCGGGTCCGGCGGTTCGTTCCGCCGCCGGCGCCGTCTCGGCCGCCGGAGCGGCACCGGAGCCGGCGCGATCGCCGCGACCCGCCCGGCCGCCGCGGCCCTCGCGGCCTTCGCGGCTGCGGCGGGGCAGCGGGATCGAGATGGTGGGATCGGAGGCGTCGCCCTCGCTGAGGGGCACGACCGGGCGGTCAGCCACCGTCAGCCGGGTGGCCGACGGGCTCGGCAGCACCGGCGGCGCCAACTCGGTGGCGCCCGCCGCTTCGGCGTCGTCCGACGTCGGGTGGTCGTCGGCCTCGCTGTTGTGGGCCTCGCTGTTGTGGACCTCGCCGCTGCGCACCGGCGGCTGCGGCATCACCGGCGGCGCCGGGACCTCGGCGGCGGGGCTGCTCGTCACCGCCGGGCGGGCCACCGGCGCTGCCCCGAGCGTCGCTCCGGGCCCGGTGCCGGGCGTCGCCAACGGCCCCCGGCCCAGAGGGGCGGCGGTGACCCCAGCGCCGCCGGCCATGGGCACACCGCCGGCCGGGTTGCGCGCCGCCGGCGGCAACGCCACCCCACCGGTGATGCTGGGCGCACCCGGATGGGGGCCCATGGTGCTGACCGCCGGCCGTGCCGGTGGTCCGTAGGTGGCGGGATCGGCGGGGATCTCACCCCGGCTGAACGTGTCGGTCAGCGGCGGGCTCGCCTGGGTCGAGGGCATGGCCGGCGCCACCACCGGTCCGCCGTCCACCCCACCGTGGCCGACGGCGCCCGTCGCGCCACCTGCCGCGCCACCCGCCACGACGGACCCGGCCACGGTGGCGGTGGAGCCGCCCCGACCGCTCCGGGCCGCCTGTCGGGACTGCTTGGCCTGCTGCTTGTCGAAACGGTCGCGGGCCTTGGCCGCCTTGCGCCGGCGCGCCTCCGCACCAGCGGCCGCGCTGCTCACCGCGTGCTCGGCCGAGCCCACGGCCATCGAGCCGACCACCAGCGCCACCCCGGCCACGAACAGCACGGTGCCGGGCACGCCCATGCCGCCGGCGATGGCCGAGGACAGCGCACCCAGGATGGCGCCGCCATCGCCGAGCACGGCCTCGATCAACAACGGCAGCGCGAAGCGCAGCACGATCCACACCGCGCCCATCGACACCGCCCAGAACCCGATGCGGCGCAGCACCGAGGCCCGGTCGTTGGTGATCACCAGCGCGGCCAACGCCGCGCAGGCCGCGGCCATGGCCAGCAGCGGGGTGAGCTCGGTGGTCAGGTCGTGCACCCGCTGCACGGCGCTCAGACCGGTGGAGGGCAGCTCGATCACGATCGGCTGGGTGGCCGGGATCAGCTCACCCAGGTCGGGCCGCACCGCGTTGACCTGCTCCCGGATGACCGCGTCGAGCAACGAGGCGTCGAGCACCGGCGGCTGGTCCACCTCGCCGATCACGTACTGGTGGCTGCCCACCAGGGCCTGCTCGATGGCGGTGCGCACCCGCGGGTCGTCGAGCGCCTGGGTACCCGCCGTGGTCAGCTGCTCGAGCGACACCTGCGCCCGCAGCTCCGCCGGCATGGCCGCATCGGCCTTCGACACCACCTGTTGCAGCAGCGCCCGACGGACCGTCTCGTCATCGAGCAGCACCCGCAGGACCCGCTCGGTGCGGGTGCTGTCGAACACCGTGCGCTGCAGGGTGAAGCCCGCCCACGCCACGGTGGCGACGAGCAGTGCCACGGTGACCAGCAGCCGGCTCAGGGCACGGCGGGTCATCGCTGCGGTCCAGACGTCATGGCCGATCGGTTCATGGCCGGTTCCCTCGAGCTTCGTTCGTGGCTCACGCAGCCTGCGGCCGCCGCGGCCCCGCGCTCAGGGTTGCGACGTCGGGTTGCAGACCGTGTTGTCGTTGCCGACGTTCAGTTCCTGCGCTTTATCGTCACAAGCACGCCGCGGGTTGAACTCATCGAGAGCGTTGTTCGGCGCGGTGGTCGTGGTGGGCGCAGCCACCGGCGGCGCCACGTCCTGCACGGCCGGGGTTCCCGCCACCGCACCGACGGGCACCGTGGTCGGGGCCACGGCCACCGGCACTGCGGGCGGCACGGCGGTGGCGGGTGGGGCTGCAGCGGGTGCGGCGGCCGGCGGCAGGTCGGGCGGGATCGGGCTGCTGGAGGTGGTCGACACCTCGCCGCTGCGGACGGCGGCGGTCGACGCGGTGGCCGATGCCGTGGAGGCGGTGGTCGCCGCCGATGCCGAGGTGCTCGTGGCGGCCGCGGCGGCGCTGGCCCCGGCCACCGCGAACTGCTGGCCGGCATCGAGCACCCCTCGCTCGACGGCGAAGGCGGGGACCCGGGCCGGGTCGTCGACGACGAGCACCGAGGCGGCGTCGTCGGCACTGTTGCGGAACTCGATCGCCCGGTAGGCCATGGGCCCGGCCACTGCGGTGGTCACGCTGACCGAACACACCAGGGCCGTCAGCAGGCGCAGGGTCTGCGTTCCGGCCGCGGTGGCGTCGAGTAGTCGCAACGAGACGGGCATGCTCAGCCTTCACGAAGGTCGGCACCGAACGAGCCCGCTGCCCGCCCTCCTCCGACGTGCCCACATGCTAACGCCGGTGGTCCAACGCGGGTGACCCAATCGCCACTCCACGCACCGCGTTGGGTGGAATTCCTCACACAGCGAGCGGGTCGGGCATGCTGTCCGCGGTGACCGCCGCTGCCGCCGCCGACACCCGTGAAGCCCTGCTCATCGTGTCCTTCGGTGGTCCCGAGGGCCCGCCGACGTGCGGCCGTTCCTCGAGAACGTGACCCGGGGGCGGGGCGTGCCGCCCGAACGGCTCGACGAGGTCGAACAGCACTACCTCTCCTTCGGCGGCCGCAGCCCGATCAACGACCAGGTCCGGGCGCTGATCGGCGCCCTGCGCAGCGAGCTCGACCGGCAGGGCCGCACCCTGCCCATCTACTGGGGCAACCGCAACTGGCACCCGTACCTGCGCGAGGCGATGGAGCAGCTCGTCGCCGACGGCGTCGAGCGGGTCTACGCGTTCGTGACGTCGGCCTACAGCTCCTACTCGGCCTGCCGCCAGTACCTCGAGGACATCGAGGCCGCCCGGCAGGCGGTGCCCGGGGCCCCGCCGGTGGCCAAGCTGCGGGTCTACTTCGACCACCCCGGCTTCATCGAACCGGTGGCCGAGCGGGCCCGGGCGGCGCTGGCCGAGCTGCGCGCCGCCCCGGGCGACCGCGAGGGGTTGCGGGTGCTGTTCTGCGCCCACTCGATCCCGCGGTCGCTCGCCGCCGGCTGCGCCTACGAGCAGCAGCTGCGCGCCGCCGCCGCACTGGTGGCCGAACGGCTCGGCCCCGCCGATCCCGCCGATCCTGCTGATCCCGCTGATCCCGCCGGCGGGACCGGGGGCGCCGGCCCCGCCTGGGAGCTGGTGTGGCAGAGCCGCAGCGGGCCGCCCCAGGTGCCGTGGCTGGAGCCCGACGTGGGAGACCGCCTGGTGGAGCTGGCCGCGGAGGGGGTGGGGCGGGTGCTGCTGGTGCCGATCGGGTTCGTGTCCGACCACCTCGAGGTGGTGTACGACCTCGACACGGTGGCGGTGCCCATCGCCGAGGCCAATGGGATGGTGGTGCGGCGCGCCGCCACCGTGGGCACCGACGCGCGGTTCGTGCGCATGGTCCTCGACCTGGTCGACGAACGGCGCTCGGCCCCACCGGCAGCGCAGCGGCCGGCGCTGTCGTCGCTCGGGGTGTGGCCCGACGTGTGCGCAGCGGACTGCTGCCCGGCGCCGGCGCGGCCGGCCCCCGGCAGCGGTGGCCCGCCGGGCGGTGGGGTCAGGCCGAGGCGCTGATCGACGCCGCGGCGGCGTCGACCGCGGCGTGCAGCACCTCGACCAGGCGATCCATCTCGGCGTCGGTGATGGTGAACGGCGGGCCCAACATGACCGCGTCCTGCACCGGGTCACCCGAGCCGGCCGGGTACACCCACACCCCGCGATCGAGCGCCTCGCGCACCACCGCGGCGGCGAACTGCGCCCCGGCGGGGAACCACCGCTGCGGCGAGCGCTCGGCCACCAGCTCCAGGCCGATCATCAGGCCCAGACCCCGCACCTCCGACACGTGGGGGTGCTCGGCGAACACCTCCCGCAGCCGGGCGATCAGCTTGGCGCCCACGGTGGCGCAGCGCTCCACCAGCTGTTCCTGCTCCATGATCTCCAGCACCCGGTCGGAGATGGCGCAGGCGCTGGAGTGCGATGCGTAGGTGAAGAACATGAAGCCCTGGCCCTTGTCGGCCAGCGTCTGGGTGACCGAGGACTTGGCGTACACGCCGCCCATCGGGGCGTAACCGCCCGAGAGGCCCTTGCCGCCCACCAGGATGTCGGGCACGACGTCCCAGTGGTCGATGCCGAACTTGCGGCCGGTGCGGCCGAAGCCGGTCATCACCTCGTCGGCGATGAACAGCACCCCGTAGCGGCGGCAGATCTCGGCCACCCGGGGGAAGTAGTCGGCCGGGGGCACGAGCGCCCCGCCGGCGGCGCCGATCACCGGTTCGGCGATGAAGGCCGCCACCGTCTCCGGGCCCTGGGCCTCGATCATCGCCTCCACCGCGTCGGCGTCGTCCCAGGCCACGTGGGGGAAGTCGAGCAGCAGCCGGTCCATCCCGGCGCGGCGGGCGCGGTGCCCGCCCACCGACAACCCGCCGATGGTGACGCCGTGGTACGACGGCCAGCGGCCGATCACCTTCCAGCGATCCGGCTCGCCGTTGCACACGTGGTAGGAGTGGGCCAGCCGCAGCGCCGAGTCCACCGACTCCGACCCGCCCGACATCAGCGCCACCCGGTCGATGCCCGCCGGCAGCCACGACCGCACCAGGCGGTCCACCAGGCCCTGGCGGTCGGGCGTGGACCACGGCGGGATCACGTAGTCCACCACGGCCAGCGATCGGGCCGCGACCTCGGCGATCTCCGGGCGGCCGTGCCCGATGTTCAGCACGATGGCACCGCCGCCGGCATCGAGGATGCGGCGCCCGTCCGAGAGCACCAGCTCGGCGCCCTCGGTGGCGACGACCTGGGGGGTGGGCTGACCGGGGACGAAGTTGTAGTCGGCACCTGGGCGCATGGACGGAGGCTAGTTGCTGCCGCCCGTCCGCTCGCGGCGTCCGGGAAACGCCCACGCCTCCGGTTCCCCACTCGACCCACGGTGGTGGAAAGCTGGTCGGATGGCCCGGGGGAGACAGCGGAGCGCACGTGGGGGCGCCGCCAGCGAAGCGACGCGCAGTCGCATCATCGACGCCACCCTCGAGACCATCCGCACCGAGGGCATGCTCGGCGCCTCCGCCCGGGCGATCGCCCGCACCGGCAAGTTCAACCAGGCGTCGATCTACTACCACTTCGGGTCGATCAACGACGCCGTGCTCGCCGCCCTCATCCAGATGAGCGAGGAGCGCCTGGCCCGCTACGAGAAGCACCTCGGTGAGGTGACCTCGCTGTCGGCGCTGGTGGAGGTGGGTGCCCGCCTCCACCAGGAGGACGTGGCCAGCGGCACGATCCACATCCTCTCCCAGGTCATGGCGGCCGCCGCCGGCGACGAGGCCTTCGCCAAGGACATCGGCGAGATCTTCCAGCCGTGGATCGGGGTGGTCCACCGGGCGTTGCGCCGGGCGCTGGGTGACTCCCCGCTCGCCGCCGCCCTGCCGCTGGAGGACCTCGCCTCCGCCGTCAGCGCCCTGTTCCTGGGCATCGAGCTGCTCGGTGAGCTCGGCTCGCCCACCGGCCGCAACGAATCGCTGTTCGCCGCCATCGCCGGGTTGGCCCGTCTGGTCGAGGCGGTGCTGCCGGCGCTGCCCGCCGTGCCCGGCGCGGTCCCGGAGGCCGGGCCCGACGGCGTCGACGAGCCGTAGGGCTCTTCGTCACCGTCACCCCCCGATCGCTGTTCGCGCCATCGGTGGTACCCCGTTCGCCGTTCGTCCCCGCGTCGGGCCTCGATGCGGGCTCCGCAGCCCGATCGGTCACACGGATGGGTGAACGACGCCCGATCTGCTGACGATTTCCCTCAGCCCCGTCGTTGTTCTGCCGACGGATCCGTGGGAAAGGAGCTCGAGGCGTGAGCGGATGGGACGTGATGGCGGAACCGTTTCTGATGGCCGCACGCCTGGCGCTGGTCGTGTTCGCGCTCACCCGGGTCCGGGTGGCGATGCGCCGCACCCGACGCCGCTCGGCCCCGGTGCTGGCCATGCCCCGGCCGGCCAGGGTCACCGACACGTCCATCGTCGCCTCGTACAACGACGCGCTGCTGTCGGGCTGGCCCGCCGGCGAGCGCGCCACGTTCGACGAGGTCGCCGATCGCGTCGGGACCTCCGCCGATCACGTGCGCACCGTCATCGCCCGACACTGGGCGGCCTGAGCCCGCGCTCCGCCGTCGCCGGCGCAGGGCGGTCGGGCGCCGCCCTCCCGGTCAGCGGGTCTGCATCCCCAGCAGCTCGGCGGCCAGTTCCTCCAGCTCGGCGGACCAGTCCTGCGGCTCCTCCACGGGGATGAGCACGAACTTCGATGCGCCCACGTCGATGAAGCGGGTGATCTGGCGGCGGATGGCGTCGATGCCGATGGGGACGATGTCGGCCGGGTCCACCTCGGGCCGCCGGGCCCGCGACGCGGCCACGTAGGCGTCCGACAGCGGCCCGTGCGAGTACGGGATCAGCACCCCGTAGTGCTCGGGGTCGATCTCGCGCTCGTGCTCGGCCGCCACCTGCTTGATGGTGTCCATGCCCGCCGCCACCTCCGCCGGGGTGGTGAACGACGGCAGCCACCCGTCGGCCAACCGTCCCACCCGGCGCAGCTCCGACGGGGCCTGACCGCCGAGCCACACGTCGGGCGGCATCTGGGTGGGCTTGGGCAGCACGCGGATGTTCTCGAAGTTGTAGAAGCGGCCGCTGTGGCTGACCGAGTCCTCGGTCCACAGCCGACGCAGCAGCGGCAGCGCCTCGTCGAACATGGGCGCCCGCTCCTTGCGCTGCACCGAGAACGCGCTCCACTCGGCCAGGGTGGGGGCGCCGAGGCCGAACGCCGGCAGCATGCGACCGTTCGACAGCCGGTCGAGCGAGGCGAGCTGCTTGGCCACCAGCACCGGGTTGCGGCCCGGCAGCACCATCACCGACATGCCGAACTTCAGCTTCACGGTGCGGGCCGCGCAGAACGCCATGGCCACCACCGGGTCCGAGGAGTGCCCGGCGATGCGCTCGGACACCCACAGCGAGTCGAAGCGCAGCCGCTCCAACTCGTCGACGAAGTGGCCGAAGCGGTCCTGATCGTTGGTGAGGCTGTTCACCCCGAGCCCGTAGCCGATGCGGATCTTCACCGTCGCCACCCCCGTGGTCACACCGGCGCGGAGTCGGTCGCCGGATCCCGGCCGGAGCCTACGACCTGCGCCGCCCAACCCGCGAGCCGCCTACGATCCCGGCCCGTGAGCAACAACGAGAACCGCAGCATCGACCTCAGCACCATGTGGGACCTCACCGGGCGCGTCGCCATCGTGACCGGCGCCAGCAGCGGGTTCGGCGACCGCTTCGTGCGGGTGCTGCGGGCCGCCGGCGCGAACGTGGTGGCCGCCGCCCGCCGCCTCGACCGGCTCGAGGCGCTCGCCGCCGAGGTGCCCGGCGTGCTGCCGGTGGCCTGCGATGTGGCCGACGACGACGCCTGCCGGCGCCTGGTGGCCACCACGCTCGAGCACTTCGGCCAGGTTGACGTGCTGGTCAACAACGCCGGGCTGTCCGACGCCCCGTGGAAGGCGGAGGAGGAGCCGCCCGACGTGTACCGCCAGGTCATCGAGGTCAACCTCAACGCCTGTTTCGTGCTGGCCTCGCTGTGCGCCCCCAACATGCTCGAGCGTGGCCGGGGCTCGGTGATCAACATCGGTTCCGCCCACTCCTTCGTGGGCTCGAGCCCCAACAACCAGCTGGCCTACGTCGTGTCCAAGCACGGCGTGGTCGGCCTCACCCGCGAGCTCGCCCTGCAGTGGGCCAAGCGCGGGGTGCGGGTCAACGCGATCGGGCCCGGCTACTTCGAGACCGAGCTCACCCAGGAGATGTTCGCCGGTGAGTCCGGCATGGGGTGGATCACCCGCAACACGCCGATGCGGCGGCCGGGTGAGCTGGCCGAGCTCGACGGGCTGCTGCTGTTCCTGGCCTCCGACGCCTCCAGCTACGTGACCGGGCAGACCATCGCCGTGGACGGCGGCTGGACGGCCCGCTAGCGCACCGTGAGGGCATGACGGCGCAGCGACCGCCGGGTGCCGACCAGCCCATCGGTTGCCGCCCGAGCGGTGACCCGCACGGTCAGCGTGCCCGAGCCCACCGAGCCGCCCTGCAGCGGCAGGTGGCCGGTGGCCGCCGCGTGGGCCCAGGCCGTCGGCCCGTGGTCGAGCAGCCACGGCGGATCGGCCTGGACCTCCACCCGGACCGGGGGATCAGCGGTGAGATCGAGCTCGAGCGGGGCCAGGTCCACGGCGAAGGGCACGTCGAGCTGCTCACCGACGCCGGCCGCGATGGGCTCGCCCCAGACGAGCTCCGCTTCGGCGTCGGGCAGCGCCACCGCCTCGATGACCAGCGGCTCCAGCCGGCCGTCGACCGGGTCGACCAGCGCGATGCGGTGGTTGGCGCTGTCGGCGATGACCAGCCGGCCGTCGGGCAGCACGTCGAGGCCCGACGGCTCGCACAGCCCCGGATCGCCGGCGGGCCCCTGCACCGGCAGCGTGACCAGGCGACGGTCGAGCCACCAACGCAGCGCGTGGTTGTAGGTGTCCACCACGAACAGCGAGGTGCCGTCGAGGGCGGCGGCCACGCCCTGCGGGTGCTGCATGCGGGCCAGGCCGGGGCGGCCGTCGCGCTTGCCCCAGTCGAACAAGCCCTCACCGGCGAGCGTGCCCACCCGGCCGCGACCGTCGAGCAGGCGCAGGGACGAGCTCTCGGCGTCGACGAAGGCGATGCCGTTGGGCAGGCGGGCCAGGCCGGACGGCTGGGCCAGCTCGGCCTCGTCGGCCGGCCCGTCGAGCAGGCCCTCGTAGCGATCCCCGGCGATCACGGCCGGTGACGAACCGTCGGCGGGGATGCGCCACAGCCGCTGGCCGGCCGCCTCGGCCACCACGTAGGACCCGTCCACGTCGGCCACCACGTCCCACGGTTGGGCCAGGTCGGTGGCGATCACCTCGTTGGGCAGCACCCGCAGGCGCAGGATGCCGGCGAGGTCGGGGACCACCGCCACATCGGCGCCCGGCCGCCGGGCCAGCTCGACGGACACCACCCGGTCGTTGCCGGTGTCGCACACCACCAGCGTCGTGCCGTACAGCCGCACGCCCTGCGGACGGCGCAGGCCACCCAGCACGTGGGTGATCCGGCCCCGGGATTCGCCCAGCAGCTCGATCACGACCACCCGGTCGTTGCCGGTGTCGGCCACCGCCAGGCGGCCCCGTCGGTCGGTGGCGACCTTGGAGGGGAAGCGCAGGGCACCGGGCCGGCGGCGACGGTGCTCGGCCGGCTCGTGCACCGGCACCGGCCCGGTGACGAGGTGGGTCTTGCGACGGTGCTCGTCGACCAGGTCCTGCACCACCTGGTGCAGCAGCGGGCCCTTGTCGTCGCCGGCCAGGGCGCCGGCCACGTTGCCGCGCGGGTCGACCACCGCGACGGTGGGCCAGCCCCGCACCCCGTACTGCTGCCAGGTCACCAGCTCGGGATCGTCGAGCACCGGGAACGGGACGCCCAGGCGGGCCACCGCCCGCACGACCGCCTCGTGACCACCGGTGTACGGGAACTTCGGGCTGTGCACGCCGATGACGGCGACCTCGTCGGGGAAGCGATCCTGCAGGCGGGCGAGCTCGTCGAGCAGCCGGCTGCACTTGGCGCACGAGAACGCCCAGAAGCCGAGCACCACGACCTTGCCCCGCAACGCCTGCAGGGAGAGCTCGCCGTCGATGCCGATCCAACCGCCGTGGCCGATCAGCTCCGGCGCCCGCACGATCATGCGGTCATCATGCCCGCTGTGGTGCTCGCGGTGGGCGACCCGGGTGAGGTTGCCCACCGGCGGCGGGGGCTCACGCCCAGCGCAGCTCGCCCGACCCCTCGACCACCCGGTAGTAGCAGGTGCCGCGGGCGGTGCCCGAGGCGTCCTTGGTGTGGCACACGCCGCCGGTGCGGGGCCGCACCCGGTAGAGCAGGGAGTTCTGTTCGCAGTTCACCCGCACGTCGACCAGGTCGAGCGTGTCGCCCGAGGTGGCGCCCTTGTGCCACAGCTCGTTGCGGGAGGTGGACCACAGCACCGCGCTGTTGCGGGCGAAGGTCTCCCGCACGGCGAGCTCGTTGGCGTAGCCGATGTAGAGCACCTCGCCGGTGTCGGCGTGCTGCAGCACCACGGGCACGACCTCGGCACCGGTGGCGGCGACCTTGGCCAGCTTGCCGAAGTCGAGTTGGAGGGCGAGGCCTTCTTCGAGGTCGTTCACGACGCCCGACGCTACCGCCCGGGCCCGCAGCGTCAGCAACGAGAATCCCGCCCAGCGCGAGCTACGGGACCAAACGGAACGCAGCGAGCAACCGGGCACGTGACCGCGCCCCTACCCTTCGCGCAATGATGTGTTTCAGCGCCCGAACGGGCGTTCAACCACATCATTGCGCGAT